>JACNKX010000062.1 GCA_014381825.1 Planctomycetota bacterium | reverse complement strand
GGCTCTCAGTCCGGAGTTGCAGCCGACGGTATCTTGAGCCGGCCGGTCACCCGCTATGCCTACTTGCTCGCTGCGTGGACGGCACGCGTAACGCTAGTGTTGAGTGTCTATCTGGTGGTCACCGTGCCGGCGATTGCGATTGCGGCCCTGGCCGATCGACCAGCACCTGCGGACGAAGTGACTCTCTACGGAATCATCGCTTCGATGGCCGTCGTCGGATTGGTGCTGACGTTTCTCGTTTCCGTCGGCTTCTTGTTGGGCACGCTGTTTCGTAACACGCTACTGGCGATTGTTGTGCTCGTCTTCCTCTGGTTTCCGGTTAACATTGTGCTCAACGTGTTCTCTTTGGAAGAGTTTTCACCGATCAGCCTGACCCAGGCACTCCCGACATTATTACGTCAGCCGTGGGATGAAACTGCGGTGGAAGAGTCCGATCCAGAAATGGATGCCGCACTTCGTGATGCCCTCAGTTTCTTTAGTTCGCTGGGCGGTGACTCCAACCCCGAACCGGAAGAGCGTAGTTTCTTCGAGCAGGGAGATTACGAAGACTTCTCGCTGCGCCGCGTTCTCTTGGGATACGGCACTCTGACCTTAGCTTCGCTTGCGCTCGCTACATTGTGCTTTTGTTCGCGGGACGTGTGAGGCGATTTCGAAAGTATTCAAACGGCGTTGGCCATCCAACTGATCAGCTGATCTCGTAGAAACGATGTCTCGCGGGCGAAAGCCGCAGTGTCTTCATTCCAGTGTTCAATCGCCCACGGGCCTCGAAAACCCGCTTTCCAACCAATATTAAAACAGCGGCGAATGTCGTATTTGTCATGATGACGATTCGCGTCAAGGTCATATACTTTGAAGTCACAACTCGCTGCGTGGGGAAACGATCTGGATAGCGCGTCGTAGCGAATGTTGTTGTCCCAGTTGCCGGTATCCGGACAGGACGCGACGTTGATGCCGATCGCTTTCCGTCGCGGCGACCGCGTTTTCGACTGAGGCGGAAAGAAAGAATAGCCCGTTCCTCGCCAGACTCGACGTGATTCTCACCTCCTACGGTCACTTGCCACTTGAGAATTCACTTAATCGGTTCACTTTAAGCCTGTCTCTGACGTTGGAATGCGCGATGACTTGGCCGAAATTCCGTTCCCATTCGAGTTGGGGTACCTCTGTGATTTACATTACGGTGAAAGAGCCGCTCCTACACGAACGTGGAGGCGGCCAATCCCGCTGACACCATCGCGATTGGTCCGTTCAACTCGCACCACATAGTCGCCAGACTCTTTGAATGAATGCGTTGTCACCGCATACCCGTCGGGATCGAGTTTCTTGATGTTGCCGTCTGATTGGACTTCGATTCTTGGGCTGCCGTCTCCGAAGTCCCAGATCTCGCGACGATCCGTTGTACCGAAAGTGCGGACTTTGAACGTGATCGAATCGCCGGCGCGGATGTCTTGCGTCGGCCAGTAGTTCGGATGAATCATCGGAGGTAGGCGATCAGGGTGCTCGCCGTCAATTACTTGCACGACGGCAAAATCGTATGCGGTGTTGCCTTCTACGTCGGTGACCTTTAGTACTTCACTATAGCAACCCGACTTCTCGTACATTCGTTCAACCTTCGCACCCTCTGCTGTCGTGCCATCCGTGAATTGCCACTCGAACTTGTCGAGTGGTCCCGCAACACTCCTCGATTTTGAAGCGTCGAGCGTCGCCGTATCGCCAGCCCAAATTAAGCGGTGGGGCCGAGCGACAGCGATCACTTTTGGTTTGTATTGCCGAAGATACGCTTCCCAAAGAAAGGCGTAGCCCTCTTGCTCTCCCCAGCGACCCGAAGGCTGGCGCGCTTTGATTCCGAAATGCAGATGGCTCCAACCGCCGCTGCCTCCTTCCTTACCTAACAGCCCGATCCGATCCCCCATCTTGATCAAACGACCGGGTTTGATCGCGTCGTCAATCGTGTTCAAGTGGCTGTAACGATAGTACCAACCACGCGCGTCCAGCACGTAAACGACGTCATATCGAGGGCTGACCGGCGTGTCTTTCTCCTTGCGATGTTCCGGCAGGACATCTATTCCGGTGGACACAACCAATCCGTCTGTCGCGGCGACGACTTCGGTTAAGCCTTCACAACCGCCGATGTCCAGCCCGTTGTGATAGTAGACATCCTTTCGCGATGGTCGTTCACAGCCGTCTACATAGGTTGGCACGTTGCACATCTGTGTTAAGGACGCGAACCAGCGTTGCTTGACCGGATAGGCAAAGGTTCCCGGTCGTAGCAGCGGCGAGTCCGCCGGCCACAGGCGAAGCCGAGCATCCTTGTCTAACGCCCATGATTCCGGAGAACCGTTGCTGTTGTAGCCACCGGTGATCGAGCAATCGATCTGCACGTCACCAACTCGAATGGGTAAATGATAGGTCGCGGACGTAAGTTCGACGGCCTGTCCGTCGACTTCAATCGCCACCCGCGCCTCGCGAATGGCCTGACGAATGGAATCCCGACGCTCCCGTAAGTCGATCAGTTTGACCGAGACCTCTTTTCCGTTACACAAGCGAATAGTCTGTGACTCTCCGACGTTCAAGTCGACGACACGGACAAGCGGCTTTGAATTGGTGGCCTGATCCGCGCCAGCACACACTGCACCCAAAAGAAAGCATATCGTCAGTGTTGATCTCAACAACCTAAAGTTCATCATGGCGATTGTCCTGCGCTGGTTTCTAGCGTCTTCAGCATCTGTTTCGCGAGACTGCTGACGCCATAATTTGTGTCCTTCGTCGACTCGCGAAGAGCATTGATGATCTGTTCGTGTTCAGGCGTCGCGATGCGAGCGAGCGTCTTCACTGCCAGCTGGCGCGTTGCTTCCAGATCGCGAGGGTTGTGCATGACGGCAATCAAGGCGGGAATGGCGGGTTCGGAGGCTGAGCCGAATACACTGAGCGTCTTGACGGCCCGATGACGGACCTCGCGGTCAGCGTCGGTGAGGGAGGTCATAAGATCCGGCAGAGCATTGTTCGCGTCCGAGCCAATTGCTGCCAACGCATCAATCGCCGCGGCACGGACTCGCCCGGACTCGTGCTTTAGCGCCTCTCGTAGTAATGGAACTGCCGCCGGCCCAATCGCCTGAAACGCGGCCGACGAGGCGCGCACGACTTCGTTGGCGTTGTCCGCAAAGGCAGCAATCAGAACTGGGGCTGCATCCAGGCCGAGTTTCCCGAGCCGCTCGGCCGCGCTCGTGCGACTTGGGATGCCTCTATCGACATCGTGAATCGACATCCGAAGCGCATTAAGATCGGCTTTGGTCGTCTCTTCGATTCCCAATTGTTTCGCCGCCGCTGGATCAAGTTGCCGCAGTACTTCGGCGGCTTCGAGACGTACGCTGTCATTCGCCAGTGCCTCCGTTAGCCGCGGTATCGCATCTTCGCCAATTTGGACAAGTGATCGAATCACGTCCGCACAAACCGGCTGATCGTCCAGAGCATCTACGAGTTGCGGGACAGCCAGGCCGGCAGTCGTGCCAATCTGTCCCAACGAAATAACAGACGATCGGCGAACGCGCGAGTCGTCATCGGTTATTGATTTGGCAAGCAGCGCGATTGCGTTTGCATTGTCACTATGGATCTGCCCCAGCGACCTGGCGGAGACGGCGCGAAGATTGCTGTCCGCCGAATGTAACAGGCTTGCCAGCGCGGGTGCGGCGGCAGATGCGCTCGGTCCGATCTTACCGATTGTATACGCAGACCAAATCTGTACATCAAGCTGATCTGATCGCAGCGCGTCGCTGAGCTGTGGGATCGCTGGTTCGCCAATCGCCACTATCGCTTTGGATGCGCCAAGGCGGATATTGGAATCCTCGAAGCTGCGAATGAGCGCCGGTACGTCGGCGAGGGTGGGACTGTTGAAGATGTCTCCCGCCGTAGCGACAGATCCGCAAAGAGACAAAACTAACACCAGCGAACGCAACATCGATGTCTCCCAAGTGGTCACGTTCGTCCTCAATTCCACAATTCATCAATCGGCGTCCCGTTCTTCACGATCATCACCGGCCGACCATCCGGTGTGTGATATTCTTTGTGATTGTCGATCCCAATCGCTTTGTAGAAACTGGCTGCTGCGTCGTCAGGCGAATACGGCGTGCTGACCGGCTCTGACGCAGTCGTGTCCGTTTCGCCGATCACGTTTCCACTCTTGATGCCGCAGCCCGCGAACAACATGCTCATCGCTCGCGCCCAGTGATCGCGACCCGCTCCCATGTCGTTGATTTTTGGCGTCCGACCAAATTCGCCCGTACACCACACGACTGTGTTTTCTAGCAAACTGCGGCCGTGTAGGTCTTCGATCAGAGCCGCCAGTCCCTGATCCCATGGCGGCAGCAGTTGATTCTTCAACTCGGTAAAGTTGTTCTGGTGCGTATCCCAACCTCCCGTGTAAATCGAGACGCACCTCGTACCGGCTTCGACAAGGCGTCGAGCCAACAGGCACTGCTGACCAAATGTGTTGCGGCCGTAACGCTCACGTAACGAGAGCGATTCCTTGTCGATCTGGAACGCCGTGAGAATCCGCTCGGACAGTAGGATTTCGAACGCCTGCTCATACGAACTGTTCATTCCTGTCAGTTCGGCGTTCTGGACGTCGACGCCCGAAAACGCTGTGTCAACACGCGCGAGCAGCTTGTGGCGAGATTCCAGCGCAGCGAGCGACGATCCGGCAGGCGTGGCGAGTGCCCGAACGCTGTAGTCTTTTGCGTTGGGATCGCCCAGCGCCGCAAACGGTCCGTGTGCGACGCCGAGATAGCCGGACGAGTACGTCGCGGAGTTACTGCCTCCGCCAGGGACCAGCACATACGGAGGTACGCCTTTAGGTGCGCGATGCTCTTTGGCGACGACAGCACCGTAGTCGGGATACGCGAGCGACGGGATCTGGCGGTTCCCAGTCTGCAAGTATCGCTGGCCGGGACTATGAGCTCCCTGCGTGTGGCTGACGCTACGAACGATTGCATACTTGTCCGCTTGTTTCGCCAAATAGGGCATGTGCTCGCAGACGCGGAATCCGGGAACGATGGTGTCGATTGATTCGAACTCACCCTTCGTCTCGCCCGCATCCGGTTTCATGTCCCATGTGTCGATATGCGATTGGCCGCCAGTGAGAAAGATAAGAATTGCGTTGCGGTCGTTCGTTTTGGAATCTTCTGCGGCATCGAGATGGAGGAGATTTGCGAGACCCAGGCCGACACCTCCTGCGGCACCGATTTGAAGAACGTTTCGGCGGGTAATCCCGTCACAGTATTTATGCATGGTGGTTGTTCGATCAGTGAATGAAAACAAACTCGCGGACGTTCAACAGGCTCCACAAGACATCTCGCATTCCGCCGGCGCGCGAAGAAGCCTGTTCGACGTACTCGGATTGAATTCGCAACTCTTCGTCCGTTGGGAATCGTGATAACGCGGCGAGATATAGCTCCTTGATGACTTGGCCATTGTCCTCGGTCGAGTTTAACAACTGCGGAAGCCGGCCGTTCGGATCATTCAGCTTGGTCAGGATCTCTTCGTCGTTCACCAAATACAGTGCCTGTGCAACCGATGGCTCGTTCGAACGCTCGCAGTCGCACGTCTTCTCGCGCGCCGGCCGTCCAAAGACCTGCATTGGGTAGCCTCCGCTTCTGACTGAGTAGCGAACTGGTGGACTCGCCTGGCCAACTGCACGTTGACCGCGACCTTCCGGCAGCCGACCAAGGTTGTTGGAAACACCTGTCGAATGGGCGATGGCATCAATGAGGACTTCCGCCGGCATCCGACGCAACTTGGCATGCGAGAAGTTCCTCGTGTCAAACCGATTCGAATCGTTCGGCTTCCAGGATAGTTGGTACGTGCGGCTGTTTAACATCGTGCGGTGTACATGCTTCAAGTCGAAGCTATGTTCAATAAAGTCACGGGTCAGCCAGGACAGTAATTTGGGATTGGAGGGCGGGTTGCCAAGATTGAAATCGTCGGCCGGAGCGACAATTCCGACTCCGAAGTAATGATCCCAAAGGCGGTTGACGATGGCCGGTGCAAAGTACGGATTGTCTGGCGAACGCATCCATTCCCAGAGTCGCACACGTCCGTCTTCGCCACCTTCAATGTACGGCACCACTTCGTCGCCCAATAATTTGGGCGGAGTCTGTTTCACCGTGTTGGCAAATCGCGACAGTACACCTGCTTGGACATCTTCGACGCCGTAGCCGCGACCGTTCGTGTTCTCCTCGTTCCCGGTTTCCGGATCGCAATAGCGAGTGAGCATGAAGAAGGACTTAAAACCCTCAAAGTCCTTCTGCGTCCAGCGATCGAACGGATGGTTGTGACATTGGGCGCATTCGAGCCGCAGCCCCAAAAATGAGTTCGCCGTCTGCAACAAAAGCGTTTCTGGTTTGCGACGTTCGACGTTGATCCAATAGAGGTCAAGTGTACGCCGCTTGGCGTAGGTTCCATCGTCGTAGTTGTAACGCCCCGCGATATTGTTCAGCACAGTTCGCTTCTCATCGAGAAAGTCTTTACGCGAACGCCCTTCCAAGCTCGTCGCACAAATGAAACCGTACACGAACTCGTCGTACGACACATTTCGTGTGAGCTTCTCTTCGATCCACTGCTGCCAGACCCAATTCCACTGCTGTGGGTTTCGAGAGATGTATTTGGAGTTTCCCGTCCAGTCGGAGAACTTCATTCCCCAGTACATCGCGTACTCTGGTCGGTCGAGCAACTGATCGATCAGCGTCTGTCTCTTCTCTGGATCACGATCTGCGAGAAACGCCCGAGCTTCGTCTGGCGTGGGGAGCGTTCCGATCACGTCAAGGTATACTCTCCGCAGGAAGTCTTCATCGCTGCCGAGTTCGGACGGATGGATGTTCAGTTTCCGCAGCTTTGCGGATACGAACTCGTCAATTCGGTTGTGATGTGGGAATGCGGGAAACACGTCGCGGTTGTCGGCCGCAGGAACGAGAACCTGGCAACTCGCAACGCCGCCAGCGTATTGCGCAATCACCGACGTATCGCCCGTTCGCTCAATGCGAATCGCCCCGTCGGGCTCGACGGCCGCGATCGAATCGTCATTGCTGGAGAACGCCGCTAGCGCCGTGACATCTTCTGTCGTTCCATCATCAAACCAAGCGACCGCCCGGACACGTTGAGCCTGATTGCGATCGGTGACGACAAGCTCCGCCGGCTGCAATTCGAGTCGCACCAGATTCGATTCATTCTCTGGATCGAACTTCGCCCCGCCGGCAATCCATGCGCGAAAGACATTGTACTCCCAGCCTGCAATTTTCATCCGTTGTCCACCTTCGTGCTCGTCCTCTGACGAAGGCTTGCGCAGCACGAGACTGTCAGCAGGCATCGCCAAATTGGCACGCGGGCCACCACCTTCACTCAGTTCATCTGCCTCCAGCAATTCCTGTCTGTCGAGTTCCGGCTCGAATCCAAACAAGCTCAGCCGAAAACCGTTTTGCCCCTGAAACGAACCATGACAACTGCGCATGTTGCAGCCCAGTTTCGAGAACAACGGTACGACGTGGCGTCGGAACTCGGGAATCTCGTTCGTCTCACTACTCGCCCAGCGAGCGTCGGCACTCGCGACTGTCTTTGCGTCGTCTGCCGAAGACGAAGCAGCGATGAACGAAAAAGCGAGCGTGAACTTCAAGATCAACCAGACACGCATGCCGACTACCTGAGGAGGATTGCCATTTTTCACTTCTCGCCATCATACACAAAACGGCCTTCGATCATGGTCTTTAACACTTTCATCTCGGCAATCTCGTCATTGGCGCACATCAAGTAATCGCGATCCAAAACGACAAGATCTGCCAGTTTTCCCTTCTCCAGTGAGCCCTTCGTTGCTTCCTCGAAAGACAAGTAAGCCGGGCTGGTCGTCAGACAACGGAGCGCTTCCAGACGACTGATCTTTTGATGCTCGCCGTATACGTCTCCTTCGCGGTTGCGCCGTGTGACGGCAACTTGCAACATGAGGAACGGATTATAGGCGTTCATCGCGTGGTTCGGATCAAGACCCATCATGTGGTCACCGGCGATCGCCGTAGGTACGCCGCCTCGAACCCAATCACCGAGCCCGATAAACCGCGCGGCCCAATCGGATCCATAAACTTCAGCGATCGCCGCCGAATCTTTGAAGTAGAGTGACGGCTGCGTGTCGACGCATACTCCCAACCGCCTTGCTTTCGCGACAGAATCCAACGCGGGGAAATAGGCATGCGTGAGACTGGATCGCCGTTCCACGATGTCGGGTTGGTCACGGTGGACGGTTGCAAGCGCATTCAGGACAGCATCGACTCCCGCGTCACCCGTTACATGACAACACCACTGCCACCCGAGCCGATGTCCTTCGCGGAAGATCTCCGTCATCTGCGGCACGGAGTAATTCAAGTCTCCTCGATACGCAGGATCTTTGTGAGCGTAAAAGCGAACCCGCTTCTCGCCGTAGGGTTCACGCAAATACGTGTTGCCCCAGTGGATTCCGCCGTCGACCGTGATCTTGAGCGGACCGACGCGAACCCATGAGTCTCCGTCACCGGTCTTCATTCCCAATCGCTTCGTGTACGCCGCAACATCCTCTGCCGACCTAAAGCCGGATCGAAGTGTCTGTGTCATACGGACGGTAAGTTTGCCTTCTTCGCGCAGCTTGCGATAGACCAAGAAGTCATCGATGCTGCCGGCGCGTTCGAAAATGCTCGTTATGCCAACCGAGTTGTAATGCCAATGCACGTTCTGCAGAGAAGCTTGCACTTGTTCCGGCGAGAATGTTGGGCGAGGCATGAAGGTTCTCAAATGCGAGTTAGCACCAGCAATCAAGCGGACCTTCCCCTCAGCGTCGAGAATTAGCTCGCCGCCGGGAATCGAATCTGAGTCTTCTTTGACTCCAATCGTGTTGAGCGCTAATGAATTGAGCGCCGATTTACGCGCCGCGGTGAAGATGACCGGGTGTGTTGTGCAAGCCGCGTCCAGTTCGCGAGATGTTGGATGCCGTCTTTCCTTCAGCCGCGTAATGTCAGCCCGCGGAACGCGAATCCATGTTCCAGGCGGCCGCGAACTAGCTCGCTCGCGAATCCAATCTTGAACTTCCGCGATCGTCAACAACTCGACGTGTGGTTGGTCCAGGGAGTTTCGAGCAACGCCGATCGCGTGGCAATGTGCCGCGATGATTCCTGGAATAACTGTCTTGCCATTGAGTTGTACGACGTTCGTGTCAGCGCTGATGACTTCGCTGATGTCTCGGTTACTTCCTGTGCCGATAATGCGACCGTCGCGAATCGCGATGGCGGCGACGATCTGTGCGTCCGCATCCATCGTGAGGATCTTCCCTCCGACGAGAACTGTGTCAGCAAGTTTCGCGTCCTGCGCGAAGACCGCAACGTGGATTAACGCAATGGAAGCAGCACCCGCCAACCATGAAATCAGCTTGTTCGTCATGTCTGCACTCGCGTTATTGGCGTTTGTTTGCTCGCGGTAGTATAACTCATCATGATGTCAAGCGTTGCCGAGCGATCTGGTAGTACGTGAGCAGTATCAGTAGTTGTTGCGATCGATATCTTTCACCCGCGAAATGAATACTCAACAGTCACCGCAAGAATGGGGAAAACCCAATGAACGAACGACGATCACTGACGCGACGCGAAGCTCTTATTGCGGCAACTCATGCGGCCAGTGCCCTTGCCTTGTCGGACGTCGCAATCGGTGCCGAAGAGCAACCAAGGCGCACCGTTCCAGCTACTCCAGGATTGCTTGCAATTGACTGGCGGCGACGCGAGCAGGTTGGTGATGAGTTCCGCTTGATCGAAGAAACCGTTGAATGGAACGCGTCTGAAACCGCGATCATCATCTGCGACATGTGGGCGGACCATCCTTGCAAGCTCGCTGCCATGCGAGTCGCGCGGATGGCACCTCGCATGAACGAAGTTATCTCACTGGCTCGCGATCAAGGTGTAGCGATCATTCACGCGCCGAGCAGTGGAGTGAAGCACTATGAAGCTACGCCTTATCGTGAACGCATGAAGAACGCTCGGCCGGCAAAGCCGTCCGTGCCGATTCAAGGCTGGTGTTACCTCAATTTAGAGCACGAGGGGCCGTGGCCAATTGTCGACGATATCAAACGGGGTGAAGCGAAAGTCTCGGGCTGCGACGATCCAATCGCCATGCCACACGTTCCGACCGATCGACACCAGCATCCGGACATTGACATCATTGGCTACGATGGCATAAGCGACAACGGCCAGGAGATCTTCAACTTTCTCGAACAAGAGGGCCGAAACAACATTGTGCTGATGGGTGTGCATACCAACATGTGTGTACTCGGTCGACCGTTCGGCATTCGACAGCAGAAGTACCTCGGCAAGAACGTGGTTTTGTGTCGCGATCTCACCGACGCCTTATACGACCCACGCGACAAACCCTACGTGAGCCACGCGCGTGGACTGGAGTTGGTTGTGGAACACATCGAGAAGTATTGGTGTCCGTCAATTCTTGGCGACGATCTCACAAGGGTCATTCCAGGCTCCGCCGGTCCAGCGACATCCTAGTCGGCCACGAAACAAGAATTGAATTAGAGGGAAGAACCTATGCGACGACTTATTACAACGATCGCGGTATTCGCTACCTTGACGTTTCCTGCTGCCGCAGAAGATGAACAGCAAAAGAAAGAACAACCGAATCGTTCGACTAAAACCAAGAACACTCGCGATGATCTACCAGAAGGAGCGGCTCGGTTCAACGGCATGCTCGTCGGACGCATTGTGAAGAAGGATGTTGAAAAAGGTACGTTCATCGTCAACGTCGATGCCGTTCCGCGCGTGTGGCGCAATAGCAAAGCGGAGAATCCGAAGAGTTTGATTAGCAAGAACATCGAAGTTGACGGCGTCTTTGGAAAGTTTCTCGACGTGTTGTTATTGGTAAAAGTAGGCGAAACCCTCGAGTTCGAGGCAAGGCATGACGACGGTGATCGGCTGACATTTCCTGGCGAACTGTTGCGCAAAGTAGCTCCGGTCAAGCCCGGAGACTATCCCGAACTGCCGAAGGCCTTCCGTGGTTTCCAAGGTTTTGTAGTTGGCAAGATCGTCAGGAAAGACGCCGACCTGATGGAGCTGATTGTCCAGGTCGACAAAGTGAAAAACGTATCGGAAAAGAATCGCGCGAAGAAGCCTAGCAGTATCGTCGGTGAACAAGCAATGCTTGCTGGGTTCTGGCGACGTAAGGAAGCATATCACGGCCTGAAGGTCGGAGATTCGATTGAGTGCGCGCTCCAGCACGTCCAGATTCGCAGCGACCATTTGACGGTCGGTGAGTTCCGCAAGGTAGCGGAATCCAAAGGGGTGAAAAAGGACGCCGAGTAATACTCGGCCACGCTAGGGCCCGCGATGCAAACCGATATCAGCACATCAGCCGTCTGTCTCTTCGTTGGCATGCTGTCAACGGCGACGTTCGCAGCGGCAGAAGTGACGGCTCCACCTGCGAGTGAACGATTCGCTCGAGCGGATACTGAAGAAGTGCCCGGTTTCCAGCAGCACGTCGTTCCCCTGCTCGGTCGCTTGGGATGCAACGGTCGGGCGTGTCACGGTTCTTTCCAAGGACGCGGCGGATTCCGACTGTCCCTGTTTGGCTATGACTTCAAGATGGATCACGCGGCGTTGACGGGGCGGGCGACTTCGAAAGACGGATTGCGAGTCAACCAGGAGTCACCGGGCGAGAGCCTGATCGTGCGAAAACCGTCGATGGACGTTGACCACGAAGGTGGGCAGCGGTTCGTCGCAGGTTCTTGGGAACATCACTTGTTGATGCGTTGGGTTGCGTCC
The DNA here is from genome assembly GCA_014381825.1 of Planctomycetota bacterium. GTDB lineage: Bacteria > Planctomycetota > Planctomycetia > Pirellulales > Pirellulaceae. Next base: position 65,673 of record JACNKX010000062.1, on the reverse strand, counting down.
GGGAACTTGGGCGTTGAACGTCCGCGTGAATTGAAGACTCTCAAGATCGAACCGTCGGAGATCGTCTTCGGCGACAAAGCTGTTTCGGTGCAATTGCGAGTCGTTGCCGTTTGGCAAGATGGTACTCGTGAAGATGTGACAGGGCTCTGCCGCTTCCGCACCAACGACGACGCGATCGTTACCGTGGACCGTGAAGGTCGGCTGCATTCAACGGGACATGGCGATACGCACGTCATTGCTTTCTATGACAACGGAGTGAAGGCTGTGCCTGTGATGAGAGGAATGTCGGGACAGGCTGAAACGAAATCAGCGCCATTGTCTGCGACTACAGAAGTCGACGGCTTCATATCGGCCAAGCTTCGGAAGCTCGGCATTGCGCCATCGGCCATATGCTCCGATGCCGAGTTCCTGCGCCGCGCAAGTATCGATTTAACGGGGACTCTGCCGACGCCTGACGAAGTCGAGCAATTCCTGGCCGATCCATCCAGTGACAAGCGGCATCAGAAGATCGACGCACTCTTGGGTCGTCCCGCGTACGCAGCCTGGTGGGCCAACAAGCTGTGCGATTTCACGGGGTGCAATCCGAATCGACAGGCGGAACTGGGCCAAGAGACTTCACTTCAGTGGTACACGTGGATTTACGACCGTCTGGGGAGAAACGTGCCGTACGACGAATTGATTGAAGGAATCGTTCTGGCGAAGGGGCGACACGAAGGACAGTCGTACGACGACTACGCGGCGGAGCGTTCTGCATACTTTCGCGACGAATCTCCGATCGACTTCACGCGGCGCGAGACCATGCCGCACTACTGGAGTCGACAAACGCAACAGAAACCGGAAGAGAAGGCACTCGCGTTCGCCCACAGTTTTCTCGGCATTCGCCTGCAGTGCGCTCAGTGTCACAAGCATCCATTCGCTCCTTGGACGCAAGAGGACTTCAAACAGTTTGCTGCGTTCTTCAACAATATCCAATACGGCGTCGCTCCAGGCGCGAAAGAGCGCTATCGCGAACTTGCGAATCAGGTTGGATTGAGCATTCGCGGAAAGAACGGATCGCCTGTTCGAAGAGACGTCCTGAAACACGCTCGAGCGGGACGAACGGTTCCGTGGCGAGAGTTGTACGTCTCCGAGCGATCAGGGCCTGCGAGTCTCGATCTTCTGCGAACTGGCATCGTCGAACTGGGGCCGAAAAGTGACTCTCGAATTGCTATCATGGGGTGGATGAACGAAGCGGATAATCCTTGGTTTGCTCGCGCGTTTGTTAACCGCGTTTGGGCCAGTTATTTCCACATCGGAATCGTTGACCCACCAGACGATCTAAATCCCGCAAATCCGCCGAGCAATCCAGAGCTTCTCGATTGGCTGGCAGCCAGTTTCGTGGACCGCAATTACGACATGAAGTGGCTGCATCGCCAGATCGTTGCGAGTCAGGCCTATCAGCGAAGCTGGAAACCGAACGACACCAACCGCGAAGACCGTCGCAACTTTAGCCGTGCGATTCCCCGACGCATCCCCGCCGAAGTTGTTTACGACGGCTTGAAGCAAGCTGTCGCGGGCTCCGACCAACTCGACGAAGTTCGCAACGATTTGACTCGGCGTGCGATCGGCCACTTGTCGATGCGGCTGGCGGGAACGTATTCGATGCAAGTGTTCGGCAAACCCGATCGTGCAGTCAACTGCGACTGTGAGCGCGTTAATCAACCGACCTTGTTGCAATCCGTGTTTCTGCAGAACGATCCACTCGTTGAGCAACGGATAAACGAAAGCGGCTGGATTCAAGAGATTGCAGATTCGGAAAGGGCAGGTAACAAGGTTGACCGTTCCAAGCTCATTCGAGCCGCTTGGCTGCGTACCGTAAACCGTCCTCCATCCGCTGAGGAAACAGAAAAGGCCGAGAAACATCTTGCCGGAGTGGATTCCTTGAGCGAGGGAATGCGCGATCTCGTCTGGGCGTTGATCAACACGAAAGAGTTTATATTGAATCAGTAAGGTTTGCGGTCAACAGTTGGATGGCATTGCATCCTCAACAGATTAAAAGCTGGTCCTCCACCAGGAATCATCGGATGGCATCATCGACAACACTCCTCTCACGCCGCCAGCTTCTCAAGATTGGCGTACTAGGAAATGGACTTTCGCTGAGCAACTATCTGCGGCTGAACGCCGCGGCAGCTAAGCAAGACACCGGTCGTTCCGCGATTCTCGTTTTTCTTGGCGGCGGGCCGTCACATCAGGACACGTTTGACCTCAAACCTAACGCTCCATCCGAGTACCGCGGGCAATTCGCACCGATCGCAACATCGGCGGCGGGGGTCGAAATTTGTGAGCACATGCCAAGACTTGCTCGTCGAGCGGGCAAGTATGCTGTCCTTCGGGGAATAACTCATAACTTAGCCGCGCACGGACTCGGCACGCGCTATTTGATGACGGGAAATCGACCGACTCCCGTGGTGAATTACCCCATGTACGGCTCTGTCGTAAGTCGCGAGTTTCCCGCCCCTGAAGATCTGCCATCGTTCGTTTCTATTGATCGTCCTGTCGAAGGTCCCGGGTATTTAGGCCCAGAGTACGGACCGCTGTCCACCGGCGAGAAGCCAAGGTATGGACAGCCGTTCCGTGTGCGAGGCATCACGTTGGGCGATGGTCTGACGGTCGACAAATACCAATCGCGACGTGAGCTGTTGACGGACATCGACACCGCGTTCGACGGCTTCCGGCAATTGGACGATTCGGTCCGCGGACTAGACCGCTTTTCGGAGCAGGCTTATCGAATTATTAGTTCACCGCGTGCGCGCGATGCCTTCGAGTTGTCGCGCGAATCAGAGAGGGAAGTCGCGCGATTCGGCAGACATGATTTCGGCCAAAGCATGTTGCTCACGACTCGCCTCGTCGAAGCGGGAGTGCGTTTTGTCACTGTGTTGCTGGAAGGTTGGGACACTCACGCGGACAACTTCAACACGCTCGGGCGCGAACTGCTTCCGCGATTTGATCAGTCAATGTCGGCCTTGCTCGACCGACTCGATGAGCAAGGCCGACTCGATTCCACGTCGATTCTCGTAACTGGCGAATTCGGTCGCACACCGAAGGTCAACAACAAATCTGGCCGCGACCACTGGGCTCGGGCAATGTGTGCCTTGATGGCCGGCGGTGATGTAGTTGGCGGTCGAGTGACCGGTGCCACCGACCAAAAGGCTGAAGGCCCAGTAAGCGACGGCTACACGCCCGACGACCTGGCCGCAACCTTTTTCCAAAACATCGGCATCGATCCCAAAACGGAATACGAGGCGAACGTAGGTCGGCCAATCACTCTCGTCCGTGATGGCGAGACCATTCCAGAAGTTCTGTCCTGACAGCTTGAGGCATCACGAATTATCCCAACAGCTTCGTGACGACTTCGCCGTGGACATCGGTCAAACGGTATTGGCGGCCTTTGAATTTGAAAGTCAATTTTTTGTGATCGATGCCCAGGCAGTGCAGGATCGTAGCGTTTAGGTCGTGAACGTGGACCGGATCGTACGCGACGTTGTACGAAAAGTCGTCCGTTCCACCGAATGTCATGCCCGGCTTGATCCCACCACCCGCCAGCCACATCGTGAAGCATCGTCCGTGATGGTCGCGTCCGTAGTTGTTACTTTCTAACTTACCCTGACTGTAAATTGTGCGACCAAATTCGCCGCCCCAAACGATCAGCGTGTCGTCCAACAATCCCCGCTGCCGAAGATCTGCAATCAGCGCGGCGCACGGTTGATCGACGTCGCGGCATTGCAGACGCAGATCGCTGGGCAAGTTGTAATGCTGGTCCCAGCCTCGATGATAGAGCTGGATGAATCTGACGTCGCGTTCTGCCATGCGTCGGGCCAATAGACAATTGGCCGCGAACGTGCCGGGCTGACGAGAATCGATTCCGTACATATCGAATGTTTGGTCCGTCTCGTCACTCAAGTCCGTTAGCTTCGGAACGGACATCTGCATGCGGTTCGCCAGTTCGAACTGCGCGATACGAGTGTTGATCTCTGGATCGCCGGCAGCTTCAAATTGCTTCTTGTTGAGTGTACTGAGCCCGTCAAGCATGCGCCGGCGCGTGGCATCATCGATTCCCGGTGGATTGGAAAGGTAGAGTACCGGATCCCCCTTGGATCGAAAGCTGACACCTTGATGATCGGACGGCAGGAATGCTGATCCCCACAACCGCGCGTGCAGCGGATCGTCCGGGCGAGCGGCACTGCCACGAGACAAAAGAACGACGAACGAAGGCAAGTCCGCGTTCTCGCTACCCAATCCATAGCTCAACCACGAACCCATGCTTGGACGCCCTGGTTGCTGATGCCCGGTTTGCAGATACGTGACTGCGGGATCATGATTGATTGCCTCGGTATGCATCGACTTGATGAAACATAACTCGTCCGCGACCTTGCCCAGATTCGGTAGCAGCCCGCTAATCCAAGCGCCGGATTGGCCATGCTGTGTGAACTTGAAAGCGGACGACGCGATCGGAAATGACTCCTGATTGGCAGTCATTCTAGTCAACCGTTGGTTCCCGCGCACTGAGTCTGGTAGATCCGTTCCTCGCAGCTTGGTCAGCATCGGCTTGTAATCAAACAGGTCCATTTGTGACGGGCCGCCGTGCATGAACAGATAGATAATCCGTCTGGCTCGAGGAGCTACTTGGTTTGGCGCTGCCAGCGAGTTGGTGTTTAGTAGCGATGCGAGGGCGGCGGTCCCGATGCCTGTTGTCGCACGCGCACAGAACTGCCGTCGTGTCGCTAAGAGTCTTGCAATAGAAGCGTGTTGTTCAACGTGCGTCATGGTCGCGTGATCGTTTCGTCAAGGCTTAATATCATACTTGCCACCGTGGTCCAGGCCGCGAGTTGAGCGACGTTCAGTGATTCGTTTTGCTCCGATTCGCCAACACTTAATAAATCTATCGCTGCACTAAGGTTCTGCTCGTAAATCATTCTTTGCTGGCGAAATACGTTCAACAAGACATCCAGTTCCTCCGCGGACGGCCGACGAGCCGTCGCCGAACGAAACGCGAACATGACTTGCTCGTTTACGTCACCTGGTGACACACTCATTGTTCGCTCGGCCAGCTTCCGCGCAGCTTCCACAAATGTCGGGTCGTTCATAATCGCTAATGCCTGTAGCGGCGTGTTGGTTCGTGAACGTTGGACGGCGCATGTCTCGCGCGTTGGTGCATCGAAGACAAGCATGTTCGGTGGTGGAGATTGGCGTTTCCAAAAGGTGTACAGGCTTCGACGATAGAGTGATGCCCCGCCACTAGACTCGTAAGTGCTATCGCTGTCGTAGGTCACGTCCTCCCAGAGTCCCGCAGGTTGATACGGTTTGACCGCGGGTCCACCGATCTCTTCAACGAGCAGACCGCCAATTGCCAATGCATTATCACGTAGCATCTCCGCATCCATCCGAAATCGCGGGCCTCGCGCCAGGAAACGGTTCTCTGGATCATTGGCATGTTGCTGCGGCGAGCAGTTCGATGATTGCCGATAAGTGGCCGAAGTGACGATGGAGCGAAGTATGTGTTTCACGTCCCAACCGCTTTCGATCAGGTCAACGGCCAACCAATCAAGTAATTCTGGATGGCTGGGCCAATCGCCTTGCGTGCCGAAGTCATCAACTGTCTTGACGATAGCCGTGCCAAACAATTGCTGCCACAGCCGGTTCACCGTGACACGAGTTGTGAGTGGATGCGACGGACCTACAAGCCACTGCGCCAAGTCGAGGCGACTTGCCGAAGATGCCTCATCTCTCGGAGAGAGCTGGCTACGGTTAAGAAACGACGGTACTCCGGCGGTCACTTGTTCACCGAGTTGATCGTACTCGCCACGAATGAGAAGGAACGCTTCACGAGGCTTTTCTGATTCCTGCATCACCATGATCGTTGGCATGCTCTTCGCTAGTGACTGCTCCTCGTCGCGAAGTGTCTTCAGCTTCGAAGCGGCAGCCAGAAAACGCTTGTCCGCGTGCTGTTGAATGAACCAAGATCTCAGTTTTCGTTGCTGCAACTCGCTTCGTTCGTCCAGCACGACAATACTACGCACGAGTTGGTCGGTCGCCAGCCGATATACCTCGTCGCTGGGGAGTCGTCGGGCGTAGAAACGTACATCGTCAACCAATCCCCTTAACGACGCGCTTGCTTGCCGACGACCGATTCGCAGTGGTTGCTTGTTACGAATCGTGCCTGTCAAACTATCGTGGCCGGTTGTGAGCGATTGCGGTTGTCCGTCCAAGTAAATTGTTACGCCCGCAGCCTTTCCGGAGCCGTCATAGGTGACTAGCAGATGTTGCCACTGTCCCATCGGCAGTGACGTGACGGTTGACACCTGAATCGCGTTGCTGTTCCAACGGTGAACAAGGTTGACAATGGCTTTCCCTTTCCTCAGCGTGACATCAAAGCCTCGCATGTCGTTTTCGTCATCCATTTTGGAGACCACGCAGCCAGCACTCGCCGGCTGAATCCAAGCACCGAAGGTGAACGCATCGGTACTCTCAAAGTCGACGCTTTCAGCAATGCTGATACACCCATCGCCTTCGAACTTTGCGGCTTCACCGAATACTCCTTCAACGGTACTGACGGAACCAGTCTTCCCGGTTTCTGCCGCACTCTCGTCCAAGGTGTAATGTGCGACTAAGCCCTTCGCCGTAGCTACGGACAGATTCTCGCTAGCCGTCGTCTCCCACTCGGATTGTGCGACGTCGAGTTCCTGTTCGAGCAATGCGAACTGTTGTTCGGCCTCAGACACAGCACGCCGCACCACGTCGAGTCGCTCCTGCAGAACAGCGACGGGAACTTTCAGCAGCGGAGCCGAATTGCCACCGCTGCCGCTTAGTCCTCGCTCCGGCACGTTGTTGAAGAAGGAAAAGAATCGATAGAACTCCTTCTGTGAAATCGGATCGTACTTGTGATCATGGCATCGTGCGCATCCAAGCGTCAGGCCCATCCAGACCGTTGCGGTCGTATCGACGCGATCAACGACATACTCAACGCGAAACTCTTCTTCGATAATACCGGTCTCGTTATTGACCATGTGATTGCGATTGAAACCCGTCGCGATTCGCTGGGCGATCGTCGGGTTCGGCAAGAGATCGCCAGCGATCTGTTCGATCGTGAATTGGTCAAACGGCATGTTGTTGTTGAAAGCGTCGATCACCCAATCTCGCCAGGGCCACATCGTGCGGTCGTTGTCTGTGAAATAGCCGTTGGTGTCGGCATAACGAGCTGCGTCGAGCCACCCAGACGCCATGCGTTCACCATATCGCGGTGATTGAAGCAGACGATCAACGAGGTCTTCGTACGCAGTTTGTGGATGGCGAATTAGGGCCTGTTCAAAGGCGTCGATTTCTTCGATCGTTGGTGGCAAGCCCGTCAGGTCTAGCGTGACCCGCCGAATGAGCATCGCGGTGTCGGCTTCGGTAGTTGGTTCCAGCCCTTCGAGTTCCAATCTCGCCAGAACAAAGTGGTCGATCGCATTTCGTGACCATTCCTCGTTCGTGAGTTCTGGGAGCGCAGGACGACGTGGCGAAATAAACGACCAGTGCCGTTGATACTTCGCTCCGTGCTCGACCCAGTTGCGGAGCGTGCTGATCTCATCAGCGCGAAGCGTCGAGCCGGAATCAGGCGGTGGCATCCTTTCGTCGCCGTCGGTCGAGGTGATTCGGCGGATCAGTTCGCTCGTTGCCGGCATGCCCGGCTCGACCACGCGGTGCCCGCCACGGTCTGCTGTTACATCCTCTCTCTTGTCGAGTCGCAATTCGGCTTGGCGAGTTGCTGCATCAGGTCCGTGGCAGCGAAAGCACTTGTCTGACAGAATCGGTCGCACGTCGCGGTTGTATTGCGGATCTTTCGGTGGCGCCGCCCCAAGTACGGGCAGCACAATTGTTGCCATACCAAGGAACGCACCGTGAATCGTCATGCACTTTGACATAACCACAGTCTAACGTCGCCGATCCAGCAGAACTACGGAAGCCTCGAAGAGGAATCGTCGACGATAAGCGCGCCGTGCTCGCATTAAACTCGAAAAGGGAGCATTGAGTTCCGTTCAGTCGCGCGGATCTACTGCCATGCAACGGACGCTGCCACTTCGATCACGACAAATGACGTGACCGCCTGACAACACGACGTGCGGCCAAGCATCGGTTTTCGAAAGCACGGACTCGGCGGCAAGTTGTGTATATTTCTTTGGCGATCGCTTGGAAGTTTCGACTAGTGACAGTTCACCCTTCTTTGCATATACGATCAGACGGTCATCGGCCGTCAAGATGCACGAGCCTTGCGAACCGACTTTCCCGCCCGACCACAGTTCCTTGCCCGTCGTAAAGTCAACGCAATGAACGCCGTTCCAGGCCCAGTAAACTCGACCATCATGGACGAGCGGGCTACAGACACCTGACGCCATTTCGTTCTCCCAGACTTTCGTCGCACCGTTCAGCGTCACTTTTAGTCGGCACATTGCAACGTGATTGTACGCCGAAGTGATGATCACCGAGTCGCCAAACACGGCGGGAGTTGCAATATTGTTACCGAAGTCCGTCGTCCAGGGATAAGTCGCGACAGTTTTACCGGCTTTTGAGCCATCAGTTCGCGCCACAACGAGGTTGCGGAGTGTCAGCACCGCGACACAGGGAACGCCTTGAACATCGATCGGCACCGGGCCACCTGTGTGCCCGGCTTCGTCTTGATTCTCCGAGTGCCACAACTCCGCGCCGGTCCGTTTGTCGAACGCAACGAGGTTGCCCTTCTTCCCGCCGACTTCGACGATCAGTTGTTTTCCAATAACAAGCGGCGAACTCATGTAACCGTAATCGCGTTGCGTCTTTCGGCGAACGGCGACTTCAGGGCGTCGTTGTGCCTGATAACGTTCGTAAAGATTTAGCGACCAGATTTGCTTGCCTTCGTCACGCGTGTCCCAAGCGTTCAAATCGCCATCGACACCCAATGTGAACAGCACGCCCGATTCTGAGTCATATTCCGGAGTCGAACACGCGGCCGAGTAGAGTGACTGATCGCCTATCGCGTGACGACCATAACGAGGCGAGTCATATGACTGTTGCCAACGCTCTTTACCCGTATTCAGATCTAGGCAGAAGAGTGTGTCACGGTTGTCCGACCAACCCGTGAGATACACTTTGTCGCCGACGACAACAGGAGCTGAACTGCCTTCGCCGACCGACGCCTTCCAGCGTTCACCCTTGAGCCACGTCTTGCCGTCCCAACCAGAGGACTCGGTGGAAATGTCGTTTCGAGTCGGTCCTCGCCAATGGGGCCAGTCAGCGCCGTTGGCTGCCGTAAGCGGCAACAGTACAAGAGACACAATGAGCGAGCGAATCATAAGACACCTGAATTTGCTTGCGGAGGTTTCTGATTAGCCGGTCAGCTGGTCACGCACAAGTTCATTAAACAGCTCCGGACGACGAGTGCGAAGCGTGTAGTTCGGATGGCTGCGGAATCTCGCGAGATCGGAAGCGTCCAACTGTTCGACGATCATCTCGTCACAAATCTTGTCGAGTTGTGTGTGTTTCAGAATAGTTCCGCCGGGATCGATGATCATTGCACCACCGGGATGATGCGGCTGGTTGGAGTGTTCGCGTGGTAATGAATCGACATAGCCCGCGACACCCGCCTGATCTGCATAGACACAAAAGCACGCGTTCTCTCGGGCACGCATTCGATATCCGCTGAAGAAATCGAAGACGTGACGCCGTGCGGCTGCCTCGGATTCCGGCGTGTCATCCCAGCGGCCTTCGCGCGCAGCATGTGGCATGAGGATCACGTCGGCTCCTTTAAGGGCCGCGATCCGCGCAATCTCAGGGAACTGGTTGTCGTAGCAAATCACACTGGCGACTTTGCACTTCCCGATATCAAACACTTCGATATCGCGACCGCCTTTGTAGAAAAAAGATTCATCCCGCGACGTATGCAGCTTGCGTTGTCGGCCAATGTAACCGTTCGGGCCGACCAGGACTTGCGTATTGAAGACGATGTCGTTTTCTTTTTCGCTCATCCCGGCGGAAATGAACATTCCGAACTGTTTCGCCAATTCGACAAGCCGCCGGGTACTCGGGCCTTCCGGTATGGCTTCCGCAATCTCCCAAGTGTTTGGCGTACAGTGGCCGTGAATGATAAGCTCTGGAAAGAGAACGAGATCTGTGTCGTCGTTCGCAGCACGCTCGCAGAATTCGGCGATTCGGCGGAACGTCTCTTCCTGCTGATCCAACGGGCTGTTCATACTGACCGCTGCCAGACGAATCGTTTGCATTGATTAAGCTCCGTCGCGGGAACGTCAACGATTCCTGTGCTCGCCGCGTGACTCGATGTTGATTGGGAATCGTTGGATTGTTGCACGATCCCGAGGCGGTCACAATGACTTTGGAGAAACTATCACTTTATCATTCGATTCCTGTCATATACGGGACTGTCGACTGCGTCTAAGGATGTAATGAACGAGACCGATCTTCGCAACTCACTGACCGCATTGCACTCCGCGAGTTTTGCATGGGCGATGACTTGTTGTCGCGATCGTGAACTGGCGGAGGATGTATTGCAGTCCGTATACGTGAAGGTACTTGGCGGCGACGCCTCATATGGACAGCGTTCGTCGTTTCGGACTTGGCTGTTCGCGGTGATCCGAAATGCGGCGCGCGACCAGCGGCGAAGGCAGTGGTGGTCGCGCGTGGTGCGATTAGAGTTCGAGTTATTGTCGGAGTTGGCCGACTCGTATCAAGGCGACGAATCAGGTTTCGACGATAGAGACGAGCTGTTAGTCGTACGTTCCGCACTCGGTAATCTGCCGGAGCGGCAACGGCAAGTTACTCATCTTGTGTTTTACGAAGAGCTAACCGTTGCGGAAGCGGCGAAGGTAATGAGTGTGACTGTTGGGACGGCTAGACAGCACTACGCCCGGGCAAAGGAGGCGCTTCGCGTCTCGTTGAGACCATTGTGGAGTGAAACAAATGAATCCATCGTCAGATGATTCGCAAATGCGTGACGCGGTTCAGCGAGTGAGAGATGCCGATCAGCGAGCTGCGCCGGCGTTTGACGACGTGTTAAACCGGGCGGTAAGTGCGCGGACCCAACGACCTGCGCGGCGGCTCAAAGTGGTTGCCGCTTGCTGTACTGTGCTGGCGTTCGCGGTTGTGCTTACTATTCGATCGCGACAGAATCACCCGGTGGGCGACCCGTCGCCGCATATTGCCTTGGATGAGACGCCTTCGATTCCAACAGCTGACGCCAGACACGAACAATTGCTGCATATCGACTTCGACCACATGCGTCGTGTGATTGATGAGCATTATGCCGCATCCGATCAACCCGCGAGCGGCCAAATGTCTGTTTGGTCCAGCCGTACCGAATCACTGCTTGCTGTGAACTTTCAATCTGACCTATCTCCGGAGTAAATCATGTACCTGAAAAGCCAATTGTTGTGCACTGGACTGTTAACGTTCGTGATTGCCTGCGTTGCATCTGCTGAATCGCCGCAGCGCAGCCCAGTCGATGCGCTGCTGATATCACCCGACGTTGTTATGAGGTTCCGGGAGCAGATTGGTGTTACCGAAGAGCAAGCCGCTCGAATTCGAGCGGGTTATGAAGAGGCTAAGCCAAAAGTGGATCTGGCGCGGCAAGCCGTTAACGAAGCGACCGGGCGGCTGGCCGAGTTACTGTCGTCGGAAGACGTCGACGAAGACGCGACGCTGAAGCAATTGGACGTATTGCTAAGTGCCGAAAACAACTTAAAGCGGCTGCACATGCAAGTCATGATCCGACTTCGCAACGAGCTGTCGTCCCAACAGCGGAAGATCGCGATCCAAGTTCAGCAGGCTCACAAGTCAGCCGACAACCCGGAAATGCGGCTGAAGGCAAAGCTCTCTCGTATCGAGAAGGAAATTCAGACGCGAGCCCAAGGCGGACATCCTCCGTTCGACGTTGTCGGTCTGATGCAGAAATTCCCCGAGCTGATGCAAAATGGTCAGGCGAGAGAGGCGGAAGCGTTGTTGGATCGAGTCATGAAGATCCTCGCGCTTGAACAATCTGGCAACCAGGGAAACAACGGCAATTCGACGGGTGCGCCGGCTAAGCTCGCCGAGAAGCTCCGGAGACTTCAAGAGCGGGCACAGGCAATGCAGAAGAATGGCGAGGATGTTTCGGCGATTCAGCAATTGATGCAGAAACTGGCTCCGCTTGTCCAACAGGGCAAGGCAGAAGAGGCTGAGAAGCTCGTTGATGAGGCGTTCAAGCGGATGGGCGGTGGCGCAAAGCCGAAGGGCGATGCGCCGACGGACAAAGAAGAAGCTCGGCCAGCGCCAAAGGCGACTTTCCTCAAGCCTTACTCGCCTACGGAACTCCAGACCGAAGTTGCCGCTCTAAAGAAGCAAGACGTTGCATGGCGAAAGATCGAATGGAAGACGTGCCTGCTCGACGGGCTGAAAGCTTCCCACGAACAGAATAAACCCGTCATGCTCTGGATCTTCATCGACCGACCGATCGATGACGAACGCTGCTGAGTGTTTGCCGCCGCTACCCGTGAGGTGGTTTTCTCGAATCCCGCAGTCGTCCGTCGCGTCAACGAAGAGTTCATTCCCGTCGCACTTAAAGCCGCCATGGTGAATAACCCGCCGCGCGGAATCGAGGGCAAGCTATATGCCGAGATCGGTCGATCGAAGCCCGCTCCGCAGGGAATCTGCACCGTCAATTCGGCCGGCAAGGTACTCACGTGGTCGCTCTCGTTTGACGACGACGCAAACATCCTCAAGTTCCTCGATCATGTTGTGTTGCGGTACAAACAATCACCGAACGCCGAGCGATTTGTGACTGCCGAACGGTACCGGATGTTTCCTAGCCATAAGTTGCCGGACATCGAAGACAACGGACAACACGTAACGCCTCCAGCCGGACACGGAGATCAAGAGCGTTGCCCCGCCCGCCCCGCACTACAGCCAGGCACGCTAGTCGGTCGCATCATCGGTCGACCGCTTGATGGCAGCGGCAACCCGCTCGCAGACACGACACTCCAAGAGCATTACATGGAAGCTCGATTCGAGGTTCCAGTCGCCTTGCAAAAGCAACTTGCCGTGTCAATCGAAAGGGCCGCGGGCAAGCGATTCCGAGTACCCGGCGCGTTCGCAGAGGCACTGGTTGCTCCAGCCTTCCTTGGACAGCTGGACGTCGATCCGATGGGCAGTGTCCCTGGCAGTCGAAACGACGGCCGCAGCTTTGAATTCTCTGGAGAAGCAGTTCCTTCAGGCAGCGCGAAGATCATCCGAGTTCGCGTTGATGGCGAGTCGGAAATTGAAGGCCACCAGGAGATTGGACGGAACGCCCGTCCAGACCGCGTTGTCTGGGAGCATGGTGTGAAGCTCAAATGGCAAGGTTACGTCGATCTGAAAGACGGCCAAGTGATCAAGTTAACGATGATAGCAAACGGCGACGAACGCCTAAGTTGGCGAAACACTCACTTCAACTTGCTTGCGGAATCCGATACAAAGCATCTAATGGCTGGCCACGCGATCGACTTGGATGGTCGTGTACGTTACGGTCTGATCGCGGAGCCGGCGAAGTCCCACGAAATAATCGATGCTGTTAGATAAGGAACATTCAGATGGAAGCGAGTGAATTCAAAGTCAAGGAGCTACTCGATGCAACCAGTGCCACAGCATCCTTAACCGACCGCGAAAAGCACCTGATCGGCTTGGCCGTGACCGCGACTCGTGGTTGCGTTGCATGTACTGGCGGGCGGATAGAAACCGCACTCAAGGTAGGTATCGAATACGAAACCGTTCGTGCCGCAATCGATCTCGCCGCTGCCGTCAATGCTGGCGTCACTCTACGCACTGCCCTTGAAGGTGCCGAGCGAAACAGCGTGCAGGCAGCTTGTGTAGGAGCCGAATGCAGCGTTGGCACAAGTGGCTGATGCAGTCTATTGAGCAAGCAAATGAACGCGTCGCATGATCTGGAGCAACTTGCGCGGCGCATGCTTGCGGACTACGATCGACACGATCCGGGAACGGCATTTGCCGACGGACTCTCGCTGTCGATCGATGACGCCTATCGCATTCAATCGCTGGTGGCGGAGCTTCGCGAGGCGCGCGGAGAACGAGTGATCGGCTACAAGGTCGGATGCACGTCGCCAGTAATTCGTCGGCGATTGGGAGCCGGTCATCCTGTCTTCGGACGGTTGTTCGAAAGTGATTGCTGGACGTCGGGAGTGAATCTGCCGGCAGAGCGATTTACAGGATTGGCAATCGAAGGGGAGTTAGCCGTGCGGCTCGCGTGTGATCTGCCTGCGGTCGAAATGCCCGACGCCGATGTCGCCGCTGCGATCCATTCGGTCTTCCCAGTGATCGAATTGCACAACCTGGTTTTTCGGCGAGGCGACCCGTCTGTCGAGGAATTGGTCGCAAACAACGCCATTCACGCTGGATTCGTCTCCGCGAAAGAGCTTACAACGAAACTTGATTCCGAGGCGGCCACTCTGCGCATCGAAATGGACGAGGCCGAGATCGCAACGGTGTCTGGTCAAGCGTTGACGCAAACCATCTTCGATTCGCTCCGTTGGCTCTCCAGGGAACTTCTTCGACACGGTCAAGGTCTACAACGTGGACAAACGATTCTCTGCGGCTCGATAGCCGATTTGTTTCCCGTACACCCTGTCAGCCGAATCGCCGTCACGACGGACAGATTCGGCGCGGTCGAATGTGCAATTGTCGACAACGTTTAGCATGCATTTGCATCAGCTACCAAGCGGACGACAGCGGTCAACTCGCTCATTGATCGTGGTGGGAAGAGCCCTATCTGGAGACACGTCGTGGCACTTCCCGGGCTCAACATAATTGCAATGCAAGTCCCGACCGCCGTCACAACTGGGCACCCGTCGATTCAACAGACGAACGGAGCTAGTTCTCTTTGCATTTCGGCATCAACTCGGGTCGCACCGACCATCGTTCCCAACTACCAGGCGCGCGTGACTCATCTGCAATGTGGGTCTCCACGATTTGCTAGGGACTAGCAGCCTGCCAACCGGCGTGCAGCTTTGTCTTCAGTTCATCAACGAGCATCCTATGCTTCGACGCACCAGCGAGGTTGACGTTTTCATCGGGGTCTGACTGATGATCATAAAGTTCATACGCGCGAAACTCCGTTCCCGGCACGAGCCATTCCGTCAATCGATAGCGATCAGTGCGCATCGAATAACCCATTCCTGGTGCGACTTGGCCGTAGCCGGGAATCACTCGCTTATATTGGCTGAATGCGGCGTCCTTCCACGCTCGATTGGGGTTTTCGATCAGCGGCGCAAAGCTTTGACCCTCGAGTCCTTCGTCGACGCTCAGCCCGGATAGCTCACACAGCGTGGGATAGATGTCAACGAACTCGACGAGCGCCTTCGTTCGCGCAGGTGTTTGCCCGGGCGTGCGAATGATTAACGGTGCATGCGTCGACGTTTCAAAGTTAGAATGCTTGTCCCACATTCCGTGCTCGCCGAGTTGCCAGCCATGGTCGCCCCAGAGAACGACGATCGTGTTGTCTCGTAGTCCCAAGTCGTCCAAACTCTTCAGGACACGTCCAACCTGCGCGTCCATGAAACTCACGCAGGCGTAGTAGGCGTGTTTTAACTCTCGAGCCTGCTGCTCCGAAACGGGCCCTACGTCGGGGATACCGTAGTAGTGGCGAAGATCGTTCCAGTTATAGGTCGCAAATTTCGGAGCGTCGCGCGGCGGGAACGGATTCGTTGCGAGCGCGATCTCATCTCGATCGTAAAGATCGAAGTACTTCTTCGGCGCGATGAAGGGGAGGTGTGGTTTGTGAAAGCCGACCGCTAGAAAGAACGGCTGGTCCTTTAGTTCGCTCATCTTTCCAATCGCCGCATTGGCAATATCACCGTCGCGCAGCGCGTCGTCTGACACGTCGGGCGCTTCCCAAGCCAGTCCACCTGGCCGCTTCGTTTTCTCGACCCCGTCGCCAAGATCCCACACGTAAGTCAATCGACGATGATCTTCCTTGATCCAGCCCAAGACCTGATTGCCAAACTCGGTATGATACGGCTTGCGATTGGATTGCCACAGTCGCTCGCTCCACGATGCCGGGTCATCATGATGAAACAGTTTTCCGAAAGCTGCGGCATGGTATCCGTTGTTCTTGAAGTGCTGGGGCAGTGTGACGACATCTCCTAAGACGTCGCGAAAGCGAACACTAAAGTCGACGACGCCAGTCGTGTCGGGTCGTCTGCCGGTGAGGACGGATGCTCGCGACGGCATGCAGAGGGCACACTGGACATACGCGCGTTCGAACAGCGTCCCTTCACGGGCGAACTGGTCGATGTTCGGCGATTGAACCGGTACGCCGTAGCACCCAAGTTCCGGCCGAAGATCGTCAACGGCGATGAACAACACGTTTGGCGGCGCGGCAAGTGTTGACGATGTGGCGAAGCAAGCCAGAACGGCGACGAAGATTAATCGCAATGCCTTATGGGAAACTAACAAAGTACACCTTCTTTGCGAATGATTCCGACGCGTACAAACCGCAATACCTTTGGGCTATGCGTCGCAAGTACCAATGTAACGCATTGATCTGACGATTTGGCGATGAACACCGTGCCGCACCGCGACCGTGGGTGGAACATGCGTTGCCGAGACGTCGCTAGTTGCTGACTTCGCCATTACCGCGTCTACAGAGCACGATGTAAACCCAAGCGTCGATTCCGCCGCGACGAAGTTCGCTTCACCGACATGAACGCTTCCCGACGAAAGCCCGACGGCTGCCGTCGAGCCAAGTGGAAGGATTCCGTTGGCGGCCTGAAAGCAATGCAAGGCGATGCCGAATTGTCGGAGGTTGTTCCGACAACTCATCCGTCTCGCCAACTCCCTCGCTGGCTGCACAGCGGGGAGTAAGACGGCGAGCAACATCGCTAAAACCTCGAGACTTACTAGCGACTCAGTCAGCGTCAGGCCGGTCGGATGGCGAACCGACATCTGGGAACACGTCCATGATCAGTCGGGATCGCAGAGCAATGTTGTTGACGTATACGTCGGTTACGTGCGCAAGAAGATAGAGTCACCTGGGCTCAAGAAGCTGCTTCACACACGCTGCGGGCACGGATCCTTGCTCGGCGACAAGTCATAAAAAGCCACAAGTTCCAACCGCCGGAACACTACTTGTCTGAGGCCTTCATCGCCTCGAATCCCGCGTGTGTTAGCGAGTAGGCTCCCTGAAAGTGCTCTTTGACGAGCAGGTCTCTTTGCGTCAATTGCTTGAGGGCGGATTTATGTCGCTCCAGGTTCGGACCGAAGAAACACAACATCTCACCCGGCGTTATCAAGTACTGACGAAACGTACGCATGACCGTTTTCTCGGATGGCGACAACATGGCTCTGCTCCTGCGTAAAGGTTCGTACGATATCGCTTTTTCCACGGTGTGGAGCGACGCAACCGACGTCGGCGAAGGGAAGTCGCTCAGGCAATCCGTCACCTAGCGTTACCTTCCCCTTGCCGCTTTGTCGAACTACGCGGGGCGAACATTCTCGGCTCGCGGACCCTTCGGGCCTCGTCCTTCTTCATACTCAACGGTTTGTCCTTCACTCAACTCTTCGATCGTGACTCCGACCAAGCCCGAGTGATGAAAGAAAATCTCACCACCGTCACCAGCGATAAATCCAAATCCCTTTTCCGTGATCAACTTTTTGATTGTGCCTTGTGGCATTTTCACTTCCTCTCAAAATTAGAAATACTGACTGACTGATTTAGTTCTGTCTCTACATGGAGCCGAGATTACGACCGCGCTCGCTAGTCTGGTCATCAACCGTTCGTGGCTCCTGGCTGGACTTTGCGGCGGTTGCCTGATGCTTTTGCTGATTTGTGGCGTTTCGCGCCAGTTGACGTGTTGGACGAGCCACCACGCGGCGGTCGTGAATTGCGTCGCGTACGTTGCTTGGCGGTTCGCGTTTTTTCGCCTTGACGAACTGCCACCGGGCGAGACTCCGACGCTTCCGTACGGCCCGACTTGGGCTTGGTCACTTGCGATCGTCGCTGGCCCGATCCGGCGGGCAACTTCGCCACGGGAACAGCAAGTCCTGTCAGCCTTTCGATCATGCGAAGCGTACCGCGTTCGTCGTCATCGCAGAACGAGACCGCTTGGCCACAAGCACCGGCGCGTGCCGTGCGTCCGATTCGGTGGACGTACGTTTCCGGCGTATCGGGCAAATCGTAGTTGATGACATGCGACACATCCGAAAAATCAAGGCCGCGAGCGGCGAGGTCGGTGGCAATTAACACGGGAGGCCGTTCAGAATTGAACTCACGCATGACGGCCTGTCGTCTAGCTTGGCTCTTGTTCCCATGTATCGCTAAGGCTCGAATTCCATCGCGTTGCATTAGACGAACGATTTTGTCGGCACCATGTTTCGTGCGAGAGAAGACGAGCGTTCGAGAACGCTGAGTTTCCCGAAGAAACCGTGACAGGGTAGCTGCCTTATGCTGTCGCTGGACGAAGTAGACAACCTGCGATACGCGATCAGGTGTAGATGCAACAGCCGCGACTTGCACCTCGAACGGTCGTTTCAACCACTGACTCGCCAATTTGCGAATTGCCGGTGGCATCGTTGCAGAGAACATTAACGTTTGGCGTCTGTTGGGTACCTGGGCAACTATTTTTCGAAGGTCATGAATGAAACCCATGTCGAGCATCTGATCGGCTTCGTCCAGAATTAGGATTTCGACCGAACCAAGTTCGACGATCCCTTGCCCGATGAGATCCAGCAGACGTCCCGGAGTCGCAACAAGAATATCAACGCCTGATTCTATGGCTCGGACCTGGGCCCCTTGTCGCACTCCGCCGAAAATGACCGTGTTACGTATCCCTGTCCCTTTTCCATAGGTCGCGAAGCTGTCGCCGATTTGACCGGCCAATTCGCGAGTTGGTGCAAGGACGAGCGTACGAATGACTCGTCGTCCGCTGCGTTGCCGACGCCGAGCCGCGCCCGTGGGCTCGGTGGCGGATTCCATCAATTGCTGTAGGGTGGGCAACGCGAAGGCCGCAGTCTTGCCAGTTCCTGTTTGCGCACAACCAATCAAGTCGCGCCCCTTGAGAATTTGGGGGATGGCTTTTTCTTGGATTGGAGTGGCTTTGTGATATTCGGCAGCTTGGAGAGAGCGGAGCAAAGGATCGCAGAGCGAGAGAGATTCAAACTTCATAAATGTTAGTAACTTTCGAGGTAGGCTTGCGTTGAGTGGTACCACAGCGCCACCACCCGGTAATTGCTGCCAACTCGCATTTGTCAGAACGGGGCAATCTGTCTGACATCGGATCGATCTTGGAAAGGGATATACACCCATCCGCAGGCAGCACGGTAATGCAAGAGAATCAGTCGCGGTCGAAAGTAAGATACCAGGGCGTACAAGTCAGATGGCTTGCCCGATTGTCGTCCCAGTGGCCGCAGTCTCGAAGTTGAATGAACACAACACTTATACGTGTGTTGGTCTCGCACCAAACTGCAGTCAGTCTAACATGCGTGCTTGCCTAGTCAATGGTGGGGCGATGGATGGTGGGTCCGATGGCGCGACGCGAGTATCCCCCCAGCAGTAGATAAGCAGCTGAAACTGACAACTCACGTCGAATTTGCTACATCTGGGCACGTTGCGCCGAGCGAAGTTCTAGCCAATGGTGGCAAGTTTTTGCATTCTGGGATGTAGTCTGTCTGCGCTGGACCTTTGACATCGTGACCTTCGTCGTGTTCAACTCGGCTGCCGCGATTACTCTTCCCCAAGCTTAGTTGAGTATCTTGAGTTCCTTCGGGCTTATCCAAGATATCTTGCCAGCTTGCTTTACGACCGTCCCAGCCACGGATAATCGCAGCCCTGAGAACCGATCTTCGTACACCTTTGGGTACAGTTGATGGGCGTTCTCCACGATATAGATTTTCCCATCGGCTGCTTTGACTGCGAGGCCCAACTCATTAGGTGAACTGATTGGCGAGACCCCATGATCGCAAGCTGCACAGCCGCTCTTGCCCGTGACGGTGATGAGTGTTTCGTTTGTGCTTGAAGTAGACGACTGGGTGTTTCGAGCGGGCGGTGCGACATATTTTGCCGGGCTAGCTAGAAACATCTCCCGTTGATCCTTGCCAGGAAATAGATAACGCCAGCCATCGTGATAAGCAGCGAATTCTGGCTTGCCCGGAACTTCTTTACCCATCTCGACACTGCACACAACACAATTGCCACCGTAAGCCAAGTCAGTGTCGATGTACTTCGAAGCGTTATCCAAAAACTCCTGACGTTGATCCTTCCCTGGGAACAGGAACAAACGCTTCTTGCTCATCGCCGCATGAAAGATCGAACCGGGAACGCGCTTTCCCATCTTCGCCAGACAGACCGTACAGTCGCCTCCAAGCGCAGGTATGTACTTGGCGGGGTCGGCTAGAAACGTGTCGCGTTGATCGGCACTGGGAAAATAATATGCCGTACCATCATAAGTCGCTCGGATCGTTGGTGAACCTTTGACCCACTTTTTCATTTCAACAATGCAAACGGGGCAGTACCCGTTCAAACCTAAAGCGGTGTTTGTGGCGGCGGCTCGATTGGTCGAACCTTGTGGAATCTGATTGACAGTACCGCGCCGCGTGCGAGTGCTCGATTGTGCCTGCGCAACGCTTCCAACGACAAAGCTGGATAGAAGAGCCACGACGAAAAAGATGTGTTGATGCACGGTGCGTTCGGAGTGAATGAATGGTGCCATGTGACGTTCCTTAGAATCTAGCGGTGTGATTTCGCGGAGAGACATTTCCCAGTTGTGACTCAATATGGTCGTGATCAGTGCCTCGAAAGCCGCCGTAGTCTAGCGACCGTGGCCCATAGGTAAGCTTGCATTGCCTCCGAGCGAGCCCGATGCAGACGTCAGCGGACGATCGGCACCTGGAACCCCGGCCATTCGACCAAAGACCCAACCAACCGGCTGCTGTGATTGGCTAGGTAGATCCTCTATTTCCAGTGTCGGAGGAGACGCATTCGGTTTATCGATCGGCTTCTTAAGAGTCGCGTATGCGCCAACGATCGTTAGCGTGCAAACCAATCCTAGTGTGACTTGTTTCGAGCGGTTCATTCAATTCGCCCTCCTTGGGAACGCCCTGCTTGGGAGTACTGCACCGAAGATCCTTCCGGGTGTTTGTATAATCGTCAAGAACTTAGGAGCGCGTCTGTGAAGCTGCAAACATTCGACCGAAAAAACTTGGGCTAGCCAGCACGGTCCCGATCGTCGAGGCCCTATTTAGCATGCTACTAGGATGAGTTACGATCACCGACATGGCTCATGGATTGAACGCACCTCAGCAGAAGGCGGTAAATACACTCTCGGGGCCGCTGCTCGTTCTCGCCGGAGCGGGGACGGGCAAAACGCGCGTGGTCACTTATCGCATCGCGAAGCTGATCAAGAGTGGGATTGCAGCGGACCGCATTCTCGCCGTCACCTTTACGAACAAGGCGGCGACCGAGATGCAGGAACGGATCGGCGGGCTGCTCGGAAAGAAATCCGACAAGCAGCCGATGGCATCGACATTTCATTCGCATTGCGTTCGCGTGCTGCGCCGTCAGATTCAGCATCTTGGTTATCCGAACAAGTTCTCGATCTATGACCGCAGCGATCAGGAGAGCCTGGCGCGCGGTGTACTCCGCGAAATTCGAGTGCCGAACGAAACACTACGTCCTGGCGACTTGCTCTATTTCATCGGCGGATGGAAAACAAAGTGTATTCGCCCTGCCGACGCGGCTACGACGGCGAGTACTGACAAGGAACATCTCGCGGCGATGGCATATCGCCGCTATCAAAGTGGGTTGAAGCAACGTGGGGCGGTCGACTTCGACGATCTCCTGCTTCTGACCGAGGAACTGTTCACGAAGTTCGAGGAAGTCCGCCGCGAAGAGGCATCGATGTTCGATCATTTGCTGATCGACGAGTATCAAGATACAAACGGCAGCCAATATCGAATCGTAAAGGCGATGGCACAGGATCATCGGAATCTGTGTGTCGTAGGAGACGACGATCAATCAATCTACGGTTGGCGCGGTGCTGAGGTCGAACACATTCTGCGGTTCTCACGCGATTGGCCCGACTCGACGGTCGTGTGGCTCGAGAACAACTACCGATCGACCGAAGCGATCCTAACGGTGGCGAACCGATTGATCGCCTTCAACAAGAAACGGCATCCCAAGGAGCTAAAGGCAGCTCGTTCCGGCGGACAGCAACCGCGAATCGAGCAATACCCAAACGAAACGAAAGAAGCCGAAGGCGTTGTCGCTGCCATCGCCAAGTTACTCCGGCAGCCCGATTGGGAACCGGCTGATTTCGCAATTTTATTTCGTACGAACGAGCAACCTCGCGCGTTCGAGACGGAACTACGACGCGCTGACTTGCCGTATGTCTTGATCGGCGGCATGTCGTTCTTCGACCGAAAGGAAGTTCGCGATGTTCTGGCTTATCTAAAGCTGATCGATTCGCCGACCGACGAAGTCTCGCTGCTGCGAATTATCAACACACCGCCACGTGGAATGGGTGGGAAGAGCATTGAGGGCTTGACGAAGGAAGCCGTCGAGCAAGGGAAGCCACTTTGGGACGTCATGCGGAACACGAGCGTCGTCGGAAAACTGCCGGATGCAGGGCAACGCGCCTGTGAGGAGTTGCGTTCGTTGGTAGCTCTGTTTCAACAACGATTCGAAAACGAGTCGATGGTTGATGCCATGCGTGCGATGTTAGCGCGAGTCGACTACGAGAGCGAAATACGCCGATTGTACGACAAGCCCGAGGATCAACAGACGCGGATGGCTGCGATCGAAGAACTTGCGAACGCCCTCGGTGCGTACGAGTCCAAAGCAAAGAAGCCGACGCTGGCGGGATTCCTCGATGACGTCGCTCTTGGCGGACCGGATTTCAATGACGAAAAAGACCACCAGCTAAAGCGAAACGCAATCGTGCTGATGACTCTGCACAGTGCAAAGGGCCTGGAGTTCCCGCACGTCTTTATGGTGGGAATGGAAGAGGGTTTGTTGCCACATCATCGTAGCATCGCGGTCGAAGGCGAGGCGATCGATGAAGAGCGCCGTCTGTGTTACGTCGGCGTTACCAGGGCGCAAGACTATCTCACTCTCTCGATGGCATTGACGCGTCGCAAATGGGGCAAGCCACGCGACACGATTCCCAGCCGGTTCCTGTTTGAACTGATTGGCCAAGCCGAGAATCCTCATGCCGAAAATGCTCCCGTTCGTGGTCGGCCAGTTGGCGCGGTACGAAAGCAAAAACCCGCTCCAAACTCGGCACCATCTGCATCGAGGACGCCTGCATCTGCGGATAAAGGAACACGCCGCCGGAAATCGTAATCCGACGCAGCGAAGGTCTCTCCGATTTCGTAAGATTCCCTCTGGGCAGAAAATCCGGCATAGCCGAATTAAACTTCGCAACTCCGCAGTTTTATTGTTGGGTTTGCGATTGCCTGCTATCCTGGAGGCATGGAAACAGCGTTTATCTGGGCGACGCTGCTTGAGTAGTTAACTCTTTATGCAGCAACAGGATAAAAGGCGTCATGAAATCAATGCGGACACGGGCCAGCGCGCGGAATCGCCCGCACCGACGCCGTTTTATGCTCGAAGTACTAGAAGATCGGGTTGTCCTGGACGCCCAGTTGGGTGTCGAAGTCGCCCAAACTGCCAGTGACATTTCGGACTTTGAACGATTCGAATCGGCGACCGAACTGCAGCAGTTTCTGGTCGACGAGGCGGTGGATCAGTGGAAGGATGTGTTTGGAACTTCGTTCACACGTTGGCCCTATACTCCAGTCTACTTCGATGATTTTGGTGCCCTCGATTCGCCTGTGCCGCAGACCGTTTTGCGGAATGCGGACTTGAATGCAATTCAAGTTGCCGAACAGATCGACGGCACCAATGTTCAGGTCACTGGCGTCGACGAGGCCGACCTCGTGAAGACCGACGGCGAGTACTTGTACATCGCGAATGACGGACGACTGTCGATCATCGATGCAAGGAATCCATCCGAGTTGTCATTGGCCGCCGAACTTCCCCTCGATTCGCATGCAGCCGAACTGTACGTGAGTGGTGATCGGCTTGTGGTGTTATCGAATGAACCACTGGTCTTCTACGATGTCATCAATCTCGCAGACGCCTCGTTCCCTGGTCGATATTCTGGACCGCAGACTTCCGTCGCGATCTATGACATTGCCGACCGAACATCTCCTGAACTGATCCAGGAAACAATTCTCGATGGAAGCGTTACGGCATCGAGACGGATCGACGACCTCGTCTATCTCGTTACGTCTGACAGTCTCGCGTCACCTGTCCCGAACATTGAATGCGAAGCGCCCACAAGTGGCACACCGCACGCGAGTACGGAGGGCGGCACGATCGTCACCCATCAGTTATTCGCTCCGGCCCCATATTGGCCCGACGCACCACCCGTAACTTGCGTTTACGAAACGCAGGAAGAGTATCTCGAACGAGTCGAAGTCGATTTTCTCGATTTGATCATGCCGTTGTTCGAGACGACAGATTCGTCCGGCGAAGTAGTCGCATCGGGTATGATCAGCGAACCCACTGATATCTACAAACCGCTAGTCGATGATCCGTCGAACTTGACTTCGATTGTCGTCTTTGATCTCGCGGTTGTCGCGCCCGGCATCTCGGCATCAACCGGTGTGATGACCGGCTATAGCTCAACGGTGTATGCCGCCGCAGAAAATATCTACGTTGCCACGATTTCGTATTCTGGTGACGGAAATGTGTCGACGATCCTGCAGCAGTTCACGATCGCAGAAGGAGGCGCTAATGTCGGCCTGGCCGCAGTTGGAAACATCGCGGGATCGTTGTTAAACCAGTTTTCGATCGACGAGCATGAGGGTTTTCTGCGAGTTGTGACATCGATCGGGTGGAGTGCTGATCGAACGAACCAGCTGTTCGTGTTGGAACAACTCGACACCCGCCTCGACATCATTGGATCGATCGATGAGATCGCGACTGGTGAATCTGTCTTCGCGGTTCGATTCGTCGGAGACGAAGCGTTTGTCGTGACGTTCCGCGTTGTTGACCCGTTGTTCACGATCGACTTGAGCGAGCCAGCGAATCCGACCATCGCGGGTGAATTGAAGATACCTGGCTTCTCGAACTACTTGCATCCGATCTCGGAGGATTTACTGTTTGGGCTCGGTCGCGACGAGGGTGGTTTTCGCGGCTCGCCTCAGTTGTCGCTGTTTGACGTTTCCGACTTCAGTCTTCCTGAACGCGTCGACAATTTCGTATTCGATGGCGCGACGTGGTCCGAGGCGTTTTACAATCATCACGCCATCAGCTACTTTCCGGATTCGCAGATTGCTGTCGTCCCGTTCCAGGGTTCGTTTGGGATCTGCATCGACGGCGTCGACTTTGGCGAATGTTATCCCGCCCAAGCGAGCGCGTTTTGGGTGATTCAAGTCGATACGACTTCCGACGATAAGTCGATACAGTTGCTCGGCACAATCGAACATGAAGACACCCCGCTACGCAGTTTGAGGATCGGCGATAACCTATTCACGATTTCGGCGGGTAGCGTCAAAGTGACGGAGCTACTGCAACCGGAGTCGTTGATTGACGAGCTGTATTTCGGCCAAATGACGTTTATGGACTACTTGACGGTCGATGTCCGGGATCACGAAGTTAAGTTGGACGTCTTGCACAACGACCGCGTCGGAGAAGACGCGACGATCGTCGAGGTCGGTGAGAGCGAAACGGGAGCCAGCGTCGAAATTGCTCCGGACGGCAAGACGCTGCTGTACACGGCGGCTGACCATTCGGAAGCCAGAAGTGACTTAATCAGCTATACCGTCCAATCCGGTAATCGCCGCGAAACGACAACCGTGCGAGTCAACATTACTCGCGAAGCAGATATCGACCGAATGATTCGGTTGGTCAAGCGGGATTTGGCGGAACGCCTGGGAATCGTTGGCAGCTCGCACCAGATTCAGGTTGCCTCCGTTCGACGGCAGGAGTGGCCGGACAGCTGCCTCGGTGTGCCAAGTGAGGGCGTGGCCTGTGCTCAAGTTATTACGCCAGGATTCAAGATCATCCTGGAGCACTCTCTCACGAATTTCGTCTATCACACCGACCGATCAAATCGCTTCATCGCCGTTGTCGATCCCGCGATAGAAACAGATGACTTAATTCGAATCCGAGCAGAAGTGCTGGACGCAACTGGCGAACCGACAACCAACTTGATTGTTGGCGAAGAAGCGACGCTGCGAATTCACGCGGATGACCTTCGCGCCGATGCGTTGGGAGTGTTTGCCGCCTACTTCGACGTGCGTTACGACGCCAAGCGGCTTCTTGACCTTAGTCTCATCGATCACAACGCAGAGTTCAGTCACGGGGTATCGGGAACGATCGACGATGGCGGACTGATCGACGAAGTCGGAGGGTTCAACAGCGAAGCGAATCCGGCGAGTACGCTTGTCGTATCGATTCCGTTCGTTGCAAACAGTCCCGGCGAGCTGCGGTTTACGACAGACGCTGCAGACATCACTCCGGCGAATGACTCGCTGTTGCTAGGAGTGAACTCGCGGATTCCTTTCGATCGAATTGAGTTTGGCGAAGTTGTTGTCAAGATCATGGAATTCCTGCACAACGCCGATGATCCGACGGACGCGAACATGGACGGCGAGATGACGCCGCTCGATGCGTTAGTCATCATGAACCATCTGAATCGCCATGGCGCCGGTCGAGTCAACGCCTTCTCAACATTCGCCTTACGATCGGCCGCCTTGGAAGCAGCCGCACCTCAATTCGCCGCCGACGTGAACCGCGACGGCTTCATATCTCCGATCGATGTGTTGATGATCGTTAATGCTCTCGACGCGCGAAGCCGCGTTTTCGCCGAAGGGGAAGCCTCGGCATTCAAATATGAGCAAGTAATGGACTCGATTCTCGTCCCGCCCCTTGCCGCCTCATCGAACTTACCGTATACACGACCGCAATCGTCTGCCGAGCATCGCATCGATGCATTGCTAACGGCTGCCGTTAACGACGTCTTCCCCCTCGCGGAATCGATCGACTTCGCAAGCGAATTGCGAACCGAATCGGCAGCCGAGTCAAAGGAGATGTTGAACGGAGACAATCTCTTTGCCGAACTAGCGACGAACGATTGGTGGCAAGATTAGCAATCGCACGCTGAGTAAGCTATCGCGGCGCACCCTAATGTTTTGCCCTTTGTTGATCTAGCAGTTCAAGTGGATTGTCGCCTCTCCCAGCGGCCAGAGGGAGAGATGTCGTAGTCCTCGGGCCGGATTCGGTCACGGAGTATGCTGTCTTGCTTCTCGCGAGCCTGTCTAATGGGTTCAGATCTAATGGGTTCAGAAAAATAGGCAGACTAAAGCGTTCGCTTGACGGCTTCGCTTTCAGATTCATGCGATGTGTTAACCACGCATTCATCCAACCTGCTCACATTCGACGGGTTTTCAGAATTCTAGCGACGTAAACACTTTGAAAACATGCCTATCATTTTATACTTTGCCAATTGACAACTCACTATTGTCGCAGTAGAATTTGAGCATGGCAGGCGAGAAACCGAAACGCGGAAGGCCCCGAAAAGATGCAAATCGGCTAGCGCGGTGGGAGCCGCCCAAAGGCTGGGTGCGCGTCGTTGCGTGGGTATCGCCAGAAGAACGGAAGGCGCTAAAGCGCATCGCTATTGAAGCGGATTCGTCGGTGGCAGAATTGATTAGGTCGCTGGCGGGCGGACTGGACAAGGGCGTCATCGCATACGACGAGTTATTGCATCAAATCAGAAAGGGAGCCGAAGTCATGGAGAAGATTCCGACAATCTTTGATCGTGGCGAGCATTTCAAAGTGGTTGATCAAGTTCGTGAAGGTTGTGAATGGGTTTTTGAAGGTGAAGGCATCCCGACGGAAAAGGTGGACGGGACCAATGTGCGGTTGACCATTCGAGCCAAGCAATGTGTTCGTGTGGAGAAGCGCCGCAACCCGACGAAGATTCAGAAGAAGAACGGCATCATTGATGGTTGGTATGTTGATGCCGACGAATACGGGCAAGAAGACAAGTGGGTATTCGAGGCGGTGAAGAACACAGGTTTTTCGAATTGGCCTGATGGAGAACATTCATGCGAAGTCTTGGGGCCAAAGATTCAAGGCAATCCGTTGGGATTGGAAGAGCATCTTTGTGTGCCGTTCAATCTGGAGATACCGACCTACGACGAAGTTCCGCGAACATACGACGGATTGCACAAAGCGTTGGCAGAATTGGAGAGCAAGTATTCGCCAGCGCATCTCGCCGAGGGGATCGTGTTCCATCATCCCGACGGACGTAGGGCAAAGATCAAGCGGAAAGACTTTCCTGCCGCGAAATAAGTACTATCAAGAACGGTTACATGGTGGCGGGCAGACGACGGCCGTTCTTCGAGTCTTCGATGAGTGTGTTCAGTCGCTTCTCGCGCGTTTTGGGTTTCTTCGCGCTCATGATCCAGAAGATGGCGGTGCGGCGATACCCGGGCGGCTGTGATTGAAAAAACTCCCACGCCTTTTTGTTCTTCCGAAATGTCTTTTCGTAGTCGGCGTCAAGCTTCGGGTCGCGGCGTGTTGTTTCCTGTTGCTTTGACTTCGCGGCGTCTCGCGCGTTGAACGCGGCGATGCCGGCGGCGTGCATCCGACCCAGTTTCTTCAGCTCGGAGACGCGCCGGAAGTTCACATCACTCCAGATGCTGCGCTGCTTGCGAGGCGTAAAGCGAATCATATAGCGATCGTCGTCGATGCGCCGGCGGATACCGTCGATCCAGCCAAAACACAATGCTTCGTCGACCGTCTCGGCCCAGGAGTAATTGAACCGGTCCGTGTGCTTCTTGTAGTAACCGATGAACAACTCCGAAGCAGTCGCATGATTCTTCTCAAGCCATTCTCGAAACGCGGCGGCGTTTTTGAAGAATCGCGGTTTCGACACACCGGGCATGGTTCGTTCGCTTTCCCTACCAGCAGCATCAAGGCCGTTGGCCAAGGTTCGCGATTTCGCGCGCTTCGTTCTTTCCGGCACGGGCCACTGTGATGGTTCGCATTAACAGAGTACTCGGCTAAGTGTTGTTGCCGCTAGCTGGTCGTAACTGGCGATCTTCTTCGATCCACTTTATCTGTCGTTGGAGCCACCCGTCCAGCCAAAACCGAAGCGGGAAATGCGCGGCGATCAGCAGAATCAACGCGAGCGCTATCGCGAAGCTCGCTGGCTGACGCTCCGTCATGTAAGCATAGCCGTTTGCAAAACCCGGTGCTTCGAGTATCGCGCAACCAAGGATGGTCTTCATTTGTAACGCCGCCATTAGTAGGCCTTCATCGGTTTTCGGAACCGGTCCGCGATTCTTCGACGTAGGCTGCCAATTCCCTTGCGAGATCTTTCGGCGGATTGTGCTAAAGACGAAGCCAGGAACAACGGCCCGCGCCAACAACGCCATGCCAGCGAATCCCGCCATGATTGTCCAGAGCATTGGCTCTTTTTCAGCGTCGCCTGACGCGGTGGCCAATGCATAGCCGAGGAAGATGGACACACCCATCACCAGCGAGATGACAATAATCCGAAGTGTGCTCAGCGTTCCTCGGACTTCGTGCTGCGCATCGGGTGTTTCCGTCACGGCTTGCGTCTCATGCTAGACGAAGTGATTTGAAAGCGAGCGTATCCAATCGCGCGACACGCTATCAAGAGTCTAACACATTTACTGACCGCAGAACTCCACCCGATTTCGCGATGACTAACCGAACGCTTCGGTTACCAATTCGCCGCCATCGACGATCTTGATCGGACGCCCTATGCTACTCATGTGCTCGTGATCGGCATCGATTTTAAGACTGTGACAGACCGTACGAAGCAGATCCGAGATGCCAACGGGGCGATCTTCGACACCGGCCCCACCGGCGTCCGTCGAGCCAATGACCTGCCCTCCTCGAACGCCGCCGCCAGCCAACGCAATGTTGAAGGCCCGTGGATAGTGATCGCGTCCACCGCGAGCATTGATCGTCGGCGTGCGGCCAAACTCGCCCGCCCAAATGACAAGCGTCTTGTCGAGCATGCCCCGCTCGCGCAGATCCTGAAGCAGAGCAGCATAAGGTTGGTCCATCTGCTGGCAGAGTTCCGGGGCTCTTTCGAACACGTCTTGATGCGTGTCCCAATTGCCAAGTGAAACTTCGACGAACGAAACGCCTGTCTCGACTAACCGTCTCGCGAGCAAACATCCGGCTCCAAAACCCGAATCGCCATACGCCTCGCGGACGTCGGTAGGCTCGCGTTGAATGTCAAAGGCATTCATCTTCGGGCTCAGAACCAGCTTGGAAGCCTTGTCGTAGATCTTCCGCTGGTTATTGACTTCCTGCTCGCCTCCGGATCTCGCATATTCTTGTTCGAGCTTGCCCAGCAGCCCAACACGACGGCGATAACGACGCTCGTCTGTCATTAGCTCTGTGTTATCCGGCTTCCGAGTGGCATCCGTCATCACGAACGGGTCAAACTCGACACCGAGCAACCCAGCTCCAGTCGAGCCGCGACCATTGCCAATTCTTACGAAACCAGGCAAATCGAACGTCGGGTCGCCGATTTGATGCACGACATTCGAGCCAAGCGTCGGATGCTTGATGCTCGCCGTCGGCAAGTAGCCTGTATGCATCAGATAGCTTGCTCGCGGATGGCTGCCTTCGCGACCATTCATCGAGCGGATGACACAGATGTCGTCCATGACGGTGGCCGTCTTGGGTAAGTGCTCTGAGATTTCGATACCAGATACAGATGTCGAGATCGCTTTGGTCTCGCCGCCGTTCTTGTGACCGGGCTTCGGCGAAAATGTTTCAAACTGACTCGGACCACCTTGCATCCAAAGCAGGATGCATGACATGCCGCGTTTGCGAAGATCGTCAGCCTTAACTGCCATCAATTCGGGCCAGCTTAACGTGCCCGCCACTGCTCCTGCGAGTGAAACCGTCCGAAAGAAATCACGTCGTTGCAGAACCTGTCGTCGGTTGACGGCAACGTCCACTTGATGATGCATGCTGAAGTTCATATTCGGGATTCCTTACTTCATCCTATCGTGCGCGCTTGCGGTTCTGCCGCCGCGATGCGACTGCGTTAAGCGAACTCTCATTTACGGTGTAAGAATTCGGTCGAGTTGATTAGAGACCAGAGGATGTCTTCGAAAGCTTCGTTACGATCTCGGACTTGACGCACATAGCTCAAGCAAGTCTGCGTCTCGTAACTGGACGGACCGCGAGAGAGCGTTTTCAGATATAGCTCGACCAGAACATCTTCGTTGTCTGAGTTGTCTCGCAGAATTGCACCTAATCCATCACTGCGGCGTGCGTTAATCGATTGGTTAATAAACGGAGCGTTCATAATGGCGAGTGCTTGCTGGACTGAGCTGCCAACTTCTTCGCGCGGCGAACTTGGATCGTAGCCAAATGCGACGTTGAATACCGCACGCGGACTTCCTCGTCGCATGTACCCGCCTCGCGCGGGACCAGCGTCCGTCACCCGATCGCTCAGGTCGAGCGCCGACACGAGCGAGTCAAACAGTTGATCGCCGCGAAGTCGTTGGGAGCAGTTCGCTTGGAACGGCAGCTCTTCGTAGTCTCGACGCGAGCGGCTTTCGCGTTGATAGGCGTCAGTGGCGATCACCGTTTGGTACAACCACTTTACGTCGTAGCCAGTTTCGGCGAACGTCGAGGCAAGGTAATCGATCGTGCTGGGGGCAGAGCATTCGCGGTCCGGACCCAGGTCGTCGACTGGTTCATAAAAGCCTTCCCCGACCAATTCTGACCAAATACGATTGACGAAGGCCTTTGCAAACCAGGGATTTCGAGGCGAGGTAATCCAAGCGGCCAGAGCGTCTCGACGGTCAGCGTCCCTCGTTCCTTTCGCGAGCTTATCTCCGCTAACGAAGAACACAGGTTGCATCTGTGTTCCCTTGTCGGTCGGGTCTTCGAGGTTCGGCATAAAGTGTTCTGGAGTTCCGCGAAAGCGGTTGTTGTTATTCGTCTGCCGTCGAAACTGAAACGGTGCATCATTAACGGTTACCAAGAACGTTGGAACGTCGCCGCTTCGATCTTGCCGAACTGCGATCCGAGGAAAAAATGCGGCCAGTTCGTGAAACTGTTGTCGCTGCCAGCGGTCGGTTGGATGGTCATGGCACTGCGCGCATTGAATCTGGATTCCGAGGAAGATTCGTGAGACCTCGGCGGTTACATCTTCCGGGCGTCCGGCCTGCGCCATGATCAGCGCGGTGTCGCCGTTTTCGCGGATGTCGCCTGTCGCCGTGATAAAGTCAGTAGCAATTTCGCTCCACGGGGCGTTCGAGTTTAACTTTTCAGATAGATACTGAGCCATTGAATTCGCGGAAATCAATGCCCGCTCTTCCGTGCGTCGATACAGAACGACGTCTCGCCAGTATCTAGCCCAATTCGTTCCGAACGATTCGTCATCCAGTAACTGCTCGACAATCTCGGCGCGCTTCGATTCGTCGCTCATGAACGCGAAGGCGAGGATGTCGTCTGCGGTTGGAGTCTCGCCGAGGAGATCGAGAAAGACACGCCGCAAGAAGGTCTCGTCACTCGTTCTAGGAACGGCTTCACCAGCGTTTGAGCCAATCTCGGCGGCGAGTTTACGATCAATCTCAACCGCGGTTGCGGCAGGTTCTGGCGCGGCCGCGACAACCACGCTTTGAAGCAACAGCATTCCCAACATCGCAAAAAGAGAATACTGCCACCGCGAACGTGGCAAACGACCGTTTAGCAGGAGTCGCAACATAACTGGGCTCCGATGGTATCTGAATTCGCAAGTGCTAGGTGTGTCATTCATCGTCTGAACTGTAC
Source organism: Planctomycetota bacterium (assembly GCA_014381825.1). GTDB lineage: Bacteria > Planctomycetota > Planctomycetia > Pirellulales > Pirellulaceae. The sequence goes on along the minus strand of JACNKX010000062.1, from coordinate 32,798 downwards.
TAACACTCCCGTCCCGCGAAAGTTTCGGTTGCGTTAGGCCACTTTTTGGCGAATCGCGACTCCCAAAGGCACGGGGGCGGCTAACAACGGTGAACAACAACGCGTTGCATTTTGGCAACAGCGCATCGCCGTTCGATCGGTGCAATCGGATCAGGCTGTCCGCAATCTCGCCGGGCACGTTGCTTGCACTTCGAGAATATACCTCGAAACGGCGACTTCGTCGCCTCGAACCAACGTAGCTCGTCGTGGGCAACGACCCAAGGGCATTCTGATGTTACAAGTTGTCGAAATCAACGCCGTTGAACACCTGGAGTCGCTCCACCTCCGCTGGACTTCATTGCAGTACAACACGCCCGGCGCGTCGTTCTTTCATACACTGGACTGGCTCAAAGTTTACTGGCAGCACTTCGGCGGCTCGCATCGATTGCGCGTCCTCGTCGTTCACCGTGGTGGCAACGTCTTTGGGATCATGCCCCTTGTCGCTCGCGAACAGACCACTGCGGCGCGCAACGTCGTTGCACTCACCTACCCAACACTCACGCCGAGCCATGCGTGCGGACCGGTCGGGCCCAATCCAACCGCTACCTTAATGGCCTCGTTGAGATATCTGTCACGCCTAGCTCGAGACTGGGACGTTCTCGCGCTTCCAGCAATCAAGGATCTCGACGACGGTCGTACCGCGAACGCCATGGAGCTTGCAGGGTTCCACCCCAACGAGAATGCTGTAACTGCCGCTACGAGGATTCGATTGAATGAAAGGCTTGAAGAATGTCTCGCTGCACTGGATCACGATGCGAAGCTTGGGGAGTGTGTGACATTCGAACGATATCGCCCGCTCGGAAACACGTACGGCGAAGACGAATCGCTCGCGTTGTTGATCGATGAATGCATTGAGATTCACTGGCGAGGAGCATCAACAGCCGGGGCGACACCGGAACTGTCCGAAGGATTCTTGCGAGACGCATTCGCCGCAGCGATGCGACGCGGGATGCTCGATCTGAATTTATTGAGGCAAGACAATCGCTTGATCGCATTCTCGTTTAACGTTCACTTCGACCGTGCCATCCAACAGATCTGCCTTGGCGCTAGCAGCTCACCACTCGCGTTCGATCCCAAGGCCGTGCTTACGTCACAAATGCTGCGAGATAGCTATTCGCGAGAAGACCGCTGCATCGACTTTCTCGGCAGGCAAAGTGCTGTAATGAGCCTAGCATGCACACGTGAGTTGCCCGCCGTTTGTCATCGACACGTGGCCTCAATTCCATTCCGAACGCGTCTGACACGAATGGGAAAGCGGCTTGTTTCACCGCTGACAAACGCGTGACTGGCTCACTTCTTCTTCTCGGCCGCTACCTCATTCTTCTTGGGAGCTTCGACCGCTGTGGCGATCGGTCCTGGGGCAACAAGCAGATAGCTACTCCAGAAGAACGGATGGTTCGATTGAATGGATGCGTCGAAGTCGCTCGCTGTGACGCGCGGTTCACGTGCCGCCACCAAGTCGCTTTGCATCGCTAGAAAGACGCTGCGTTGCCAAGATCTGGTTGGCGAGGTGTACGGCAGCTCTTGCGCAAACTCACGAGTCAGGTCGTAGCTCGTCTTGCCGCCCGTCCGCCACCGGCTGAGCAGAATCGTCCGCGATCCACTTGCCATGAGACCGCAGAGCGACAAAAAGACGTCCTCGCCGCCTGCTGGTCGTTTCAAAGCTGTTTCGGCTTCCGTGTGGAAACCTGGCAGGATGATTTGTTCTGGGCTTCCGAAAGGTAGCGTTCCCCAATCTCCGACCGTGCTACCGGGCTTGCCGTGGTCGAGCTGCATCGGAGCCCAACCGTAGGGGCTTGGCGATTCGCGTTGAATGTCGGTGAGAACGACAAGACGATCACAGAAGGGAGCCAGCATTCTCGACGGAATCGAAAGCGGCTCGTTTAATCGCGTGGCATCGGGAATAGAATCTTGCAATTCTGCAAACGCTGCCAAACCAATCTTCTCATCATCGCGAGGAAACAGTGAACCGACAATCGCTGCCGTCTTTGCGGCCGTCGTTGCGTTAGCGCGTCGATCATGTTGAGACAACGCAATCGTTGGTGCGTAACGAATGCGAACCTTGCTGATCAGCGAACTGGATGCTTCGGGCGTACCGATCTGCAACGCTTCGAAAGGCAGATACCAAAGCGCGCCATCGGGAATGATGATCAACTCGTCCATCCCCTCAAAGTCCTTTGCCTTCGCGTTATTCGTTACCGCCGCGAACATCGCACGCGCGGATTCCTTCCAGTCGTCGCCGGCCAAAAGTTCGAGATCAACGGGTTGGTTCTTGTCATAGTGTCCCATCGATCTCAGAACATCGGCGATACCCTTTCTCAATTTGACGCCGCCTTCGATGGCCGCGAATTTGTAGTCATTTTTGCCGAACGAGAACGCATGGATGCCGCGACTGGTGGCGAGAAACGACATAACCTGCGTACCGGGAGCCAAGTTCTTTTGGAACGTCTTCATATCCAATCGTGGAGGAAAGACGAAGTCGGCGGGAACGCGACGCAGGGCAATCTCCCGCAGCACAACTTCCTGGGCTGTACTGACCTGAGCCAATTGATTCGTGAGTTGTTTCTGCGTTTGACGAACGTCTTCTTCTTCCGGTTCCAGCGGGAGGTCGTCGAGCTGCTTGCGCAGCGCTGCTGCCTGGCGAGCAAACGCCGCGTATTTCGGATATCTCGCAACTAAGTCCTGGCGTTGTAGCAATGCCCGCTCGCTGATCGCTTCCTTTGGCGCTTCTAACACCCACCGCAATGCAACGAGGCGACCGCCCATCGGTAAGGTGGTGAAGAATCGATGACGACGTATCCGATCGCTTATCTCGATCGCGCGCTCGCCTTCTTTGCGTTTGAGCGCCACTTCGAACCAATGCTCCAATGGAGCTAAGTGTGGCGTCAACACGACCGAGAGCGTCTCGACAGGATCGATGGCCCAGTCTTTGGAGTCAGGTTCGCGCAGGGCATAGTCGTAGAGTTGCTTTCCGACGCGCTCGGTCACGGCTCCCGATGTGACAAGCTGATCGATCAATCCCATCTCGAACAATCGCGACGAACTCTTGCGTTGATAAGCCATCAGATCAGCGAACGCGGTATCGCCCGCTTTGACATTTCCGGCCTCGTAACTGGCCAATGCCAACACGTATTGATAGCGCGCGCCGATCGTTCCCAATCGCATGTCAGCGCGTGCCATTGATCGGCGAGCTTGCTCGAGCAGCGTCATGGCCGTCGCTGTCTCGTTGACGGTCGCGGCAACTTCCGCCGCTGAAACAACCAACGACGTCTCCAGGAAATCGGATTCGCGTCGCGCCCAAGCGGTCGCGGGCTCCAGCGGCGCATACATTCCCTTCTGACCAGCGACTAAATGCGTGACGGTTCCCCAACGCAGCGACTCTTCGATCAAAGCGTATTGTGAAAACCAGGCGGCACTCAAACTCGCTTCATGGAACATTTTGCTCGCGACGCCATATTGTTCTTGTGCAAATGCGATCTTGCCAAGCGCGAGGAGCGAAGTTGCGGTAAGTGGATGATCGAATTGCGAAGCCATCACCAGCGATTTCGTCAGCGCGGTCGCCGCCTCTTGCGCTCGACCGGAGGATGCGTACGCGAGCCCCAACAACGAATCGAACCACGCACCGGACCAATGGTTTGGCGGCGCGGGACGAATGGCGAACGCGGACACAAGTTGAGTCGTGAGCGGGTCGTGGGCGGCAGCACGTCCCATGATTTCGTGCCGACGTCGCACCGCGAGCGCCGTGCAACGCATGATCTCATGGGCATTGATCAAATAGAATTCGGGCAGCGCAACTATTCCACCTTGCTGCAAGACTCGCTCATTGTCGAAGCGTCCTTGCAGAATCTGATAACGATTTGGGAAGCGTGCAGGGACCGTGCGACGTGTCGAGACTCCCCACGTCGGCAAACGCCGAGATCCCGCCTGATCGGGTTGCAAAGTCAGCGGAAAATCAACGCGTAGCATCCAGTTCCGATGAGCCAAAAACAGATTCAACGCCGCCGTATACTCATCGGCAGCTTGCCCCAGTTCACCCATCTGGAACATGCACTCGCCCAGCATAGTGTGATAGCAAATCGAATCGACCCAGCGCCCTTCGCTGCTGCGGATCCCGGAGCGTGCGGCGGAGCGAAAGGCTCGTCCTGCGTCATTGAAATCACCGGACTGATAGATGTTCAGCGCGAGGTAGTATTCGTTGGGTGGGTACTCGCGCGTTTGAGGTAGTTGTGCTTCGCTGCGGCCTGCCAGGACGACCAGGCAGACGAAGATGGCAAGGCTGCTTGCGCCAGAAATCGAACGACGTGACGAGCGTTGAAAACGCTTGCGGGAAGAGTGGGCAGACATCGAAGTGACTCCGAGAGGTTGCGACGCTGGGCGGATGCCGCTTTACGCGGCTGCTAGCACTTAGCCGATGGGCCGATGTCAAAAAGTTAGATTTCGCCTTGCCTAGCTTTTCTCATCATAACGCATCACCCCGCAACGGGCGACAATTCACACCGTAACCAGCAAACTTTTTCACGTTGCCGACTTTTTGTACTGATTAAGTGGAGCCACGTTCGCTTGAGGCCCGATAACTTGTGACGATTACACCGGTTCTACGGAGCATGCCGACGATGAAATACCAAGTGTCAACGAGCTGGGCCAAAGCGATTGTCTGTGGAGTGGGTCTCGCCGCACTCAGTGCGACCGGTTGCCAAGTGCATGTAGGCGGGCAGACTTTGCCAAGCCCGCATTACTTGACTGACGACGTCCAATACTTCGCCCCGGGGCCGGAGTTTAAGCTGTCTCGCGAAGCTGCCGCGATGAAGGCTTACGAGGCGGATCAGGAAGCGCAATCGCCTTAATTAGTGATTCCCGCGCTGATGAATCACAACGAGGGAGGCTCGAGTAAGCGGGTCTCCCTTACGTATGCGCCAACCGATGAATCTCAATTCAGCTTCCGACGAACTCTTCCGCGTCCGCGTTAATACGAGCGATTAGTTCCCCTTGAATCCGCGACGCATCTTCATTTGGCACTTGGCAAGTTCCCGCCGCCGTATGTCCGCCACCGCCGTTCGCCAAACACAATTCACCGACGTGCGTAGTGCAACTGCGGTCGAAGATCGACTTTCCGATCGTAAAGACCGTATTCTGCTTCTTGAGTCCCCAAAGCACATGCATCGAGATGTTGGACTCAGGGAACAGGGCGTAGATCAGGAAGCGGTTTCCTGCGTAGATGATCTCTTCATCACGAAGATCCAGGACGACCAGGTTGCCATGCACCGTCGAGCAACGCATCACCTGTTCGACGAACTTGCCTTCGTGTTCGCGATAGAGTTCCACGCGTTCTTGGACGTCCGGCAGGGCGAGAATCTGTTCGATCGAATGATCGCGACAATAGTCGATCAGATCCATCATCAACTGATAATTTGGCACGCGGAATTCACGGAACCGACCGAGCCCGGTGCGTGCGTCCATCAGGAACGAGAGCAACTCCCATCCATCGGCATCCAGTACGTCGTCTCGGGTGAACTGTGCGGCATCGGCTTTGTCAACTGCTTCGAGCATGTCCTGCGGAAAGCCGGCGAACTGTTCCGCTGCACCGAAGTAATTGTAAACCACTCGCGCCGCGGACATGGCATGAGGATCGAGGATATGATTATCGCGGTCGGCTCCCCCGTTTCGAATGCCCTCGCTGGCATGATGATCAAAGCACATCTTGCATCCCGCAACGTAAGGCAGATTCGTCAAGATGTCGTTGTCCGTGACATCGATCTTTCCATCTTGAACGTCTTTGGGATGCACAAACTTGATTTCGCCCAGGATACCGAGATCCTTCAGCAGAACGGCGCAAACAAGGCCGTCAAAGTCGCTGCGGGTCAGTAAACGGTATTTCGGTACTTGAGTCGTCATCAATTGCTCCCGATCAGTTTCGAAATCGGTTCAGTGAACTTGGTCAATGCAGTGACATGCGCTACACATCATCCTGGACTACGCGAAAAGATAGGTCACGCACTAGCGATCGCCAGGAGAATAGCTAGGGCTTATCGGGCCGGGCAACTCTAGATCGGCGTCGCTCTGTACCGGTTATCCGGGCATCGCCTCGGCCCATTTCGGGCGATAACGCGTGCGAACGCGCCTTGTTACTTGAAGGGAGCGGCCCGAGCGCTGAACCGCTGGCTAAAATGTTGTGGTGTGATGGGCAGCAAACCGGCTATGATAGGCCGTCGGAAACGTGGATTGTTCTGCAGAACGGACGACCCAACCTCGACCGGCCACCAAGGACAAGCACGGCTGTTAAATGGAGATCGAATGCTAAATGACTTGCCCAGCCCGAAATCGATAGAGCGTCGTGCGTTTTTGCGCGCCGGACTCTTGGGACTCGGCGGCTTGAATCTGGCGCGACTGGCCGCCGCTCGCGAAGCTTCGGTCGACACATCGGTCATACTTCTCTACTTACATGGCGGCCCGTCGCAGCTCGAAACGTATGACCTGAAGCCCGATGCTCCGATCGAATACCGTAGCGTCTTCGCGCCGATCAGCACGAATATAGCTGGCATGGACATCTGCGAGCATTTTCCGCTGCAAGCCAAATTGGCCGACAAGTTTTCGCTGGTCCGATCACTGAATCATGACGTCGGCATTCACAGTGACGGCGGCATTATTGTCCTGACGGGCAAGCGGCCGACGGTGCTTGATCCGACCTCCCAGTCCAAAAGTGAGCATCCTGATCTTGGTGCCGTTGTTAGTCACATGCGAGGATTCGGACAGAACGCGATCCCTCCCTCCGTAGCCATTCCGCAGAAGCCATATATGACGCGCCCGACTTATCTAGGTGCGCATCATGGTGCTTTTGAGATCAACAATCCACACGCCAACAACTACCGCCCACCGCAGATTTCGCTCGCACCTGGTACGGACACGAAGATATTTGAAGAACGTCACCGGTTGATGAAGATGTTCGATCGGTATCGCACTGGGTTGGATGCATCTGGAGCGATGAATTCCGTCGATCGTTTTCACGATTTGGCGTTCGACATGCTGACAAGCCCGCAGGCTGCTGCTGCATTCGATCTATCTCGCGAGGAAGAGTCGCTAAGGGATCGCTATGGGCGACACCTTTGGGGGCAAGGTTGTTTGCTGGCTCGGAGATTGGCCGAAGCCGGTGTTGGCGTAACAACGCTTTACATCAACACGCCGGAAAACGGCCAGGAGTTCACGAATTGGGACGATCACATAATGAACGCCGGGCGTCCCGGTCATTTCGGAGACTACATGAAGGTGCGCTTGCCATATTTGGATCAAGCCCTTTCGGCTTTGATCGAAGACGTATTCGCACGTGATCTCGACCGCCGAATCATGGTCGTTGTCATGGGCGAATTTGGCCGAACGCCACGGCTGTCGCATAACGCGAACGGAACAGGACGAGATCATTGGCCGCAGGCTTACTCAGCACTCATCTCGGGAGGTGGAATGCGAATGGGGCAAGTCGTCGGTTCAACGAATTCCAAAGCCGAGTATCCGACCGATCGTCCCTACTCACCACAAGACTTGCTGGCAACGATCTATCGTCACCTTCGCATCAGTCCGGATCACACCTTCCTTGATTTCGCGGGGCGTCCGATCGCGATCCTTCCCAGCGGTTCGCCAATTCGAGAACTGGTGTGACTCTGTAATCGGGACACTCGTCTAACCTCACTCCATTCAGTCAGTAGCTCCTCGGAAAGACCATCACGGATGACCCGCAACGCAGCAAAGGAACACTTTCCGAATAAAGTGATTCGAGCGTCTGCCGGAACTGGAAAAACGTTTCAACTGTCGAACAGATATCTTGCGCTGTTGAACGCCGGTGTAACGCCCGATCAGATCCTTGCGACGACCTTCACGCGTAAAGCAGCGGCGGAAATTCTCGATCGGATCGTCGTGCGTTTGGCGGACGCGGCCAGTGACCGGAAGGCCTGCAAACAACTCGGCGAGTTCATCGGTGATACTTCACTAACTTGCGAGCGATGTCGCAAGCAATTGATTGGTTTGCTTCGCAGTCTGCATCGGTTGCAAGTCAGTACGCTCGATAGTTTCTTCGGCCAAATGGCTCGCAGCGTGAGTCTCGAGATTGGTTTATCACCGGCTTGGCAGATCGTCGACCAGTTTCAGGACGCCGTGATACGCGACGAAGCAATCGAAGCGGTGATCGATGGGGAGGACACGAATGAGTTACTCACGTTGACGCATTTGTTGACGAAGGGCGAAGCAAATCGGTCAATTGGTCAGATGATTCGGACGACGGTGAATGACCTGGAGAGCTTATTCCAAGAGACAGACGCAGACGCCTGGCATGCGCTAAGCTTCGAGAAGCCGCTTTCGGACGACGAGTTCGTGCTAGTGCTTGAAGATCTACGCACCCTTGTCATGCCGGGTAAGCGATTCGAGCGAGCACGAGACGAAGACTATACACGAGCGTTGGTCGGTGACTGGGAGACATTCATCGCCAAGGGGCTTGCGGGCAAGGTACTCGCCGGTGAGGTGACTTACTATAAAAAGCCCATTCCCGACCACGCCGTAGCGATCTATAAGCGGTTGCTGAAGCACAGTCGCTCGCTACTCCTTGGCCGAATTGCAAAGCAGACGGAAGCTTCTTACGACCTGCTGGCGAAATTCGATGCCGAGTACGCCACTCGTAAACGCCAGCAACACGCGAATCGATTCGATGACGTCACACGATTTTTGGCCCGTTCGTTGCCAGACGCCTTGAGTGACAACAGAGGGAATGGAGCCTACCGCCAACTGTCGTTTCGACTTGATGCCAGCGTGCAGCATCTCCTCCTCGACGAATTTCAGGACACGGCACCGGCGCAATGGGACGTACTTCGACCGTTTGCCGAACGTGTCACCGGCGAAGCCGACGCGTCCTTCTTTTGTGTCGGCGACACGAAGCAAGCGATTTACGGTTGGCGAGGCGGCGTCGCCGAGATCTTTGATGCTATCAGTTCGGAGTTACCGGCACTCGAAGAAACTGGCTTGAACGCAAGCTTTCGTTCTTCCGAACCCGTCATCGAAACCGTCAATGAAGTGTTTGCGAATGCTTGTCAGCACTCTAATCTAGGGCGAGCGGAAGACGCCGTACAAAAGTGGTGTCAACGGTTTACACGGCACTCGACAAAACGCGAGGATTTGGCTGGCTATGTAGCATTGGAAACTGCATCGGGCAGCGATGGATTGCTCAAGTTCACTGCGGAACGAGTGGCGGAGTTTGCGGTGCGGTCGCCAAGTCACACAGTCGGCGTCCTCGTGCGACGCAACGACACGGTGGGGAAATTGATCGGACTACTGCGAGAGCAGCAAGTGTTAGCGAGCGAGGAGGGCGGCAACCCGCTTACCGATTCGGCTGCCGTACAGTTGGTTCTCTCGCTCCTGCGACTCGCTGATCATCCGGGAGATACCATCGCAAGGTTTCACGTAGCGGCCAGCCCGCTCCGAAACAGTCTTGATCTCATGGATCACGAGGACGACGAGAGTTGCTTTCGAATCAGCCAAGAAGTTCGGCGTTCGTTAATTGATCGCGGGTACGGCCCGACGATCGCCTCCTGGGCCGAGATCCTGTCGCCGAAAATCACGCAGCGAGAATGCAGTCGGCTTGGACAGTTAGTCGAATTGGCATTCACCTATCAGCGGCGCGCGACGAATCGCGTTGATGATTTCGTTCGATTCGTCGAGCAGCAGCGGGTAGCTGACCCGACGAGTGCGCAAGTTCGAGTCATGACGATCCATCAGGCAAAGGGACTGGAATTCGATATCGTTGTCCTGCCTGAGCTGGAAGGCCGATTAATTGGGCAGCCCGATTCATTTGTGGTTCATCGAAAAACTCCGGTTAGTCCAGCAAATCGCATTTGCCGCTACGTCAACTCCGACATGCAGCAGCTCCTCCCCAAGAAGTTTCAGCAGATGTTCGAGGAGGCAACAGATCGGACCGTCACCGAATCCCTCTGTGTGTTGTATGTGGCCTTAACGAGAGCCGTTCATGCGCTGCACATGATCATTGCTCCTTCAAAGGAGAATGAACGTGTCGTTCCGCTAACATCGGCGGGGTTGTTACGAGCAGCGTTGCGCGGAAACGAGGCGGCCCTGCCGGACACATTGCTTTACGAGCGTGGAGACAAAGATTGGTTTTCACAGGTCACTCGCGAAGAGCCAGCGACGGTCGCCACCCGCGAACCGCTGCCAGCCGCGATCCAACTGGCTCGCACGAGGAAACACCGCCGCCGGGGGCTCGATCGACAGAGCCCTTCTGGCTTCGAGGGCGGAGCGCGTGTGAATATGAATGAGTTGCTCCGGCCTCGACAGTCATCGGCCCTGGCTCGCGGCACGCTGATTCATGCGTGGTTTGAACAGATCACCTGGATCGAAGAAGGAACGCCAGACGAGCAGCGACTGCGACGCGTTGCGAGTGAACTTCGTCGAAGTGAGGCGTCGGTATTGGACATCGAGCACGAGTTGGCTGCCTTCCGCGAGATGCTTGCCCAGCCGTCCGTCTTGCACCAGTTATCGCAAGCCGCATACACCGCTCCAGCGAAAATCGGATTCGGCAAGTCAGTTTGCGACGCGCTAACGATGGATAAGCCCCGCGTTGTCGTCGAGAATGAGCGAACGTTTGCTGTGCGCAACGGTTGCCAATTGCTCAACGGCAGCATTGATCGCATCGTGTGGATTTACGCAGGTCAACAACTCGTTGCCGCCGACATCATCGACTTCAAAACTGACGCGGTCGAAAGTGACAACGCGTTGAGCAAGAAGCGAGAGTATTATCGCCCCCAGCTGGAGTCCTATCGCGACGCCGTTTGTCGCATGTCGGGACTTGCGCCCGAGCAAGTCATCGCTCGGCTCGTGTTAGTCAGTAGCGGACTGATTGTTCGCGTGGCGTGAATCGGAGAGTTCACCTCGATGTTGCAAATGGTCAATGCGATCTTTGTTTACGGAACGCTCCAGCGGGGTGAACAGCGCGAGCGATGTTGGCCTCGCAAGCCCTCGCAAATTGAATGGGGCGCGATCCAAGGCGAGTTGCGTGACTTGGGTGAATATCCGGCGCTAGTCATTGGCGAGAGCTTGATTCTTGGTGAGTTATGGTCGTTTGTGGAGGCCGATATCGAAGCAACGCTTGCCATGCTGGACGAGATCGAAGGCTACAGTCAAGACGATGACGATCTATACGTCCGCGAGGTGGTTGCTTGTCGTACTTTGCAAGGCGAAGCGCGGCAGGCCTTCACCTATCGCTATGCGAACCCTCAGGAGATCGCGATGTCGCCGATCATCCTGCCGGATACCGACGGTTTCTGTCGCTGGACGCACCGTTGTCGTGGTGGCAGGTAATCGTGGGAGTCTATCGGGCGATGCATTTGGACGGTAAGTTAAACTCTGCCGTAGAGAGATTGAGTTTTCGGAGAAAGGACGAGAATGTACTGCCGTGGTGTCCGAGGTGCGACGACAGTGGAGTCGAATTCACGGGAAGCGATTTTGGAGGAAACTCGCAAGCTCCTCGCCCTCATGATTCGCTTTAACGATATCGCGTCCGAAGATGTGGCAAGCGCAACGTTCACTCTAACTCGCGATCTCGATGCGGAGTTTCCCGCCCTTGCCGCTCGACAGCTCGGATGGCGCGAAGTGCCGCTGCTCTGCTCGTACGAACTGAACGTTCCTGGCTCGCTGCAGAAGTGCATTCGAATTCTTGTTCATTGGAACACAGAGAAGACTCAGCAAGACATCACGCACGTCTATCTCGGCGGTGCCCAAAAGCTGCGTCCCGATTTGGCGGAGCTTCCGCCAGTCGATCTCGATGAACTAGAAGCTTGGATCGCGGATCATATCTCACAGGGTAGCTAGACGAAGGACGGCCCAACTTCTCGTTCGTCAGAACTCTCTTGCCGAACGCGGGACGCGATTGTCGAGATTTTCACGACCGATATAGAGTTCGTCTTTCGGATTTTCCGCTTGGAGTTCGTCGTATCGATCCGTCAAAGCCTTGTAACGATCGAGGTGGAACGGATGCGTTCGCAGGAAGGACGGGAGGCCTGCCTTGGCTCTCCCGTCACGTTCGTGCATTCGCAGAAACAACTTGGCCATCTCGCGCGGATCATAGCCCAACTCGTACGCCCAGGTCGCTCCATCGTTGTCGGCTTCGGACTCGTCCTCTGGGCGGAACGGTTTGCTAAAACTTCGCACTAACATCGCACCGCTACGGAAAAATTGATCGGGCGAAAACCCGTTTGCGCCAGTGAACGTTTTCTGCATCAGCTTCATGCGTTTGGCATCGTACAACTGGTGCCCATGATCGAGATGGGACAGCTCGTGACCGATGACGCCCACCAGGGCCGCTTCGTTCTCAGCGAATTCCAACATGCCTCGATACAAGATCAACGTTCCGCCTGGAAAGGAACGTGCGTCGGTTTCGCTCGAGTCGGCAAGGTAAACACGGATCGCTTTGTAGCGTTTCGCGTTTTCCATCTTGGGGTGGACTTCAGCAATGAGCTGACGAAGATACTCAACGTCCTTACCGCGAGTTAAGACTTTGGTCCCATTTCGACGAACCTCGGCCAAGTACTCGCGACTTGCTCTTTCTCCGATCTGCGATTCTTCGCGTGTCGGGACCTTGATCTCGTCGATTTTGGCTCGATCTTCTTCCGGCGCCGCGCCGAAGAATTGTTCGAACATCTTCTGTGGATCGGAGAACGGAAATGGCTGTTGTTGTGCAACAGCTGTTGATTGCCAGGCGATTGTCACGAGTGCGCAAACCGCCAGGGGGCAAGCTCGCTTCGTGAAGGTCAAAATGTTGGGCATGGCGACTTTCTCTCTCCGCTACGTCTCTACCCCTGCCGTCTCTTGGAGCGTCTCTGGCTGTCCCCAGTATTGCGCGACGAGGACGATCAGTCCAGTTAGTGCGAAAGCGGGGCCTTCCAACGCGGTCCACCAAGTGGGCATCCCGACCGCCAAATCGATGCCCAACATTACGATGCCGTGAACGATCGCAATGCGAGCCAGAAATCGAATCAAGGGCCAGTAACGACGTACGTCAAACGACATATACACAACCATCAGGCCGTGCAACGCATAGAGAGCGGACGCCGATCGGGCGAGATAGCTTGCAATCGGTGCATCCGGAAACTCTTCGAGCCCACTCAATCGATGACCAAGCTGAAGCCACGCCGTTGGCATGGCGACAGCGATAAACGCAAGCATATCGGTCCCACCAAGGACCCGCAGCGCGATCACCAGTGGAAGATCGCTCCCATGCTCTGCCGAAGCATCTCTCGATTCGTCACGGTTCGCCATTCGACGGCTCTCAGTCCAATCGTTGCAGGAGCGCCGATCGCATGCCGTGAATTCGATCGAGGTCAATGCCTGGTGGTTCATGTTCCAGTAGCCAATCGAGATCAACGATCGCCGCCGCATAGCGATTGCCGAACGCTCGTAGTCCCGCTCGCTGTTGTCTGTACTCCGGCGAATCCGGGTCGATCGCGACCAGTGCTTCGAGATAACGGAGCAGCGCTTCACCGTCGGTTTTGGCTTCCGCCAGGCCGCCAAGATTGCGAATCATGCGAATGAGTATGTCTCGCTTGGCCGTTGCCGCCAGGTCGCCTTCAGTGATCAGCCGATTTGCGTGCAGTCGAACTAACGCCGCAGCGTCGTCACTCGAAAGCAACTTTCCACGTTCGAAGACGTCCACAAGTTGATCTTCGCCGTCGGGCCGTACGTGTTTGACGACAAAGTGGCCTGGAAGTCCGACGCCCTGGATATCGAGTCCCACTCGCTTTCCGAGTTCCATATAGAGGACGGAAAGTGTAACCGGAATGCCCTCGCGATCGTCGATCACACGATTCATGTAACTGTTGGCGCGGTGGTAATACTCCTCGCTTCGGCTGCCATGAAAACCGTTTTCGACAAAGAAATAATCATTCAGTTTGTCCAATCGCGTTGCGTCGTCGGTGTCTTGGGCGAGCGACTTCTTGATTTCCTCGGCCATCTGATCAACTTGCGAAAGGTAGGCGTCGACTTCGATATCCAACTCGTCGAGCTTGGCCAAAAGCAACGTGCCGCGAAGTAAGTCGAAGTCCCCACCGTCCGTATTGACCAAGTCCGACAACTCTTTTGCGATCCCACGGACTCGGACATCGCGAGCCGCTTTGCGCAATTCCTCGGCTCTGCCGACTAGCTCCTCAGCTCGCCGCAGCAGCAGTGCTGCCGACGCGTCGGCCCTTTCTGTCAGGGGTTCAATGTCGTCGGGGCGCAACGCTTTCAAGTCCGGTAAGTCGTCAATCAGCTCCATGAAGCGAGCCAGTTCGTCAGCGCCAAGCTGTGTGTCCGCCAGCTTGTCAGCGAACCGAAACTGCTTAAACTCCGCTTCGGTTTGCCGAAACTTGGCCAGGCCGATCTTGCCCGACGTATACGTCTGATCGCGCGACTCCAGCACCATTTGTTCGTTGACGAAGCATTGTAACTTATCCTCTTCGATGCGGACCTTCAGTTGATTCCACTCGCCAGCGCGATAGTGCGGGGTGTCGACGTCTTGCAGGATCTTCCAGGTGAAAACGGTTGGCCCGTTGAAACAAGTCAGCCGCAGCTTGCCATTCGTCGGGTAAAAGCCGTAGTGCTTCTCGCCTCCGTCCGAATGAAAGATCAGTCCCGCAGCGCCCGCTTCGTCATCAAGCTTCACGTTAACTGCCAACTCGAAGGGAAGTTGCGGCGACTCGACCGTCGAGATGCAGAGTGAACGGCCACCGAAGCCGGTGCCTTGTCCCGTCACGAAGATCTTTCCAGCGCGTTGTCGCCAGCGAGCGCCGAGCCGCGGAGTCCATTGACGCTCGTCGATCGCTCCAATGGTTGCCCACCGTGACAACGAAATCGGATTTGGTTCGTCTAGCAACAGTTGCAGATGCTTGGCGTCGATCGCGAACCCAACGTTTGCTTCGCGAAGAGACTTCATATTCACGATGCCATGTGCGCGACCTTGCATATCGACGACGGGTCCGCCGCTGTTACCGCGCTCGATCGGGATCGCCAGTTGGATCATCTCTTGCCCCTCGACCTCTCGTACTGCCGAGACGACACCGCTCACTACGCTGTGCTTCAACCCAAGGGGATTGCCCATTACCACCACGGGTTGTCCTTGGCTTAGCGAACTCGCACCGCCAAGTTCAAGCGGCAGAAGCTCCTTACCCTTGGGATCAACTTTCACAACGGCGAGGTCACGATGCCGGTCAGACGCATGTACCGATACTACTTCGAGATTTGTGCCATCGGACAACTCGACCGTAAACTCGCGACCTTCGCCGATGACGTGCAAGTTCGTTGCGATCAAACCGTCGGCGGAAACCACGAAGCCCGTTCCTAAGCCATGTTCGCCGCCTTCGCGACCTGTTGTCGCAATCGTAACCAAGGAAGGACGGATGCGTTCGGTGATCTGCTTTACCGTCAGCGGTTCAGATGTGCCTGTATCGGCGGTCGCTTCTTCCGCGCGAAGAGAGACGGACCCGTTGCAGAGGACGAGCGAAGTCACAATGGCGGCGAAGACGTGGCGGATCATCTTGATCTCCGGAGGGGAGCGAACGATGTTGATGAGACCATTGTAACGACCCGGCGTCGCTGCGACTATTTCTGTCACGCGACCGCTACCGTGGTCGTAGTCTCGGCCATCCCGTATGATTGATGACTCATATCGCGCGAGCCTACACAACTCGGAATCAACACCGTGCCGTCAAAGAGCGAACAGCCGCAGTACACGCGAGTTTTGCTGACTTTTGCGCGGAACAGTCTGATTCGCGACATGACGTTTCGAGCGAATTTCATCATTGAATGTATCGCCTCGCTGTCGTGGACGATGATGAATCTGGGCTTCTATCTGCTGATCTTCTCTCAGATCGACGAACGTCGCATCGCGGATTGGCAGCAGTACGAGTTCTTCGCCTTTATCGCGACAACCTGGATCGTCAATAGCGTGGTGCAAGCCTTCTTCATGCCGAATGCTCAAGAGTTCAGCGAGTTGATTCGAACGGGCAACTTGGACTTCGCGCTGTTGAAGCCGATCGATACTCAGTTTTTGATCTCGTTGCAAAAGATGGATTGGTCGTCGTTGTCCAACTTTGTTGCTGGCGGAGTATTGTTGGTGTTTAGTTTGGGGCAGTTGGCCGTTGATCCTGCCCATCCATTGACCGTCACACCGATCCTAGCCGGGATGTACGTCTTCTACTTATTGTGCGGCATTGCGATCATGTACAGCCTGATGGTATCACTGGCGGCCACGAGTATCTGGCTTGGCCGAAATCAAACGCTGTACGACTTTTGGTTTTATATTACGAATTTCTCACGGTATCCGATGGAGATCTACAACGGGCGGTTCGGCGCTCCGTTGCAGTGGTTCTTTACGTTTATCATTCCGGTGTTGATCGTCGTGAACGTCCCGGCGAGAATCGTCGCGCAACCGTTAAGACCGGAGACTAGCATCGGTACCTGGCTGGCGCTGTTCGCAATTGCTGCGACGGCTGGTTGCTTGATGGGCTCGAGGTGGATCTTCACGCGAGCGCTGCTCAGCTATCGAAGTGCGAGTAGCTAACTGACCGGCCGCGATCTTCGAACTCAGGTCGGCAAAGCGTTCTATCGACGATGTCGTTCGATATCCACGATTCGATCGGCGGTCAGATGCGGCTTGTTAAGAAACTCCGCGCGACTACGTTGTCCGAAGATGCCGATCTCTTTCCGCAGATAGCGATGCAGGTTCAATCCCGGAGCCGGCGACACGAACGTGAGGATCTGGCCCTGCTGATTAAGCAACGCATACGGTGGTGAGGCTTGCCGGCTCGAGTGAACAGGCAACAACCAACCACGACCATCGAAGCGTGGGTCGAAACCGGACAAGCTGTCCGAGGCAGTGGGAGGACCCGCTGTTTGATCTGGTGAGCGTGAAGCGTCAATTTCCGCAGCCTCCACTCCGGCGTAACGCAGTTGCAGCCGCTCGAACTCTTTGATCTTCTCCAACATCAGTCGCGCCTTCCCGCGATGGAGCGTCGTTTCACTTTGCTCCAACAGCGTTTCCGCGTCCCTTTGCAACGAGGCGAGTTTCCATTGAGACGGTTCGTTCGAGACAGTCTCCGAGAGTTCGAGGTCGAGCAACTTTGCTAAGGCCTCAAAGCTCTCGCCACGAGCTTCACTTGGCCGAAAGCTTGTGCGCGGAGCGAGAGATGCGACGCGTGCAGCTGGCGTCTCAGCGGACGAGTCGTCGCGCGCGACAAAGCCATCTGTCCGCGTGGAAATGTCGGTCAGATCATCAGGGACTTGGAACTCGGCAAGTTGAATGTCAGAGCGAGCTTCGATCGTTGTAGTTTTCTCAACGAGCGGCTCGAGTTCGCGTTCATGGATCCAGCGGAACTCTCCGGCGGGTGGAGCGATCTGGTAGAAGTCTCGCTGTTTATCGCCGCGGAAGATCAACTTCGACTGCCGCGACATAAGTTGAACGGATTCACCCGGATCGAGCTTCACCTGCCATTTATGATCTTCAACGCCGTCCACCTCGCTACCCACCCAGGCGACCACGTTGTTGCCGACAACTTTCGCCACGTCGGGATCGTTCGTCATGCGGAGTTTGTTGGCCTCGACCCAGTTGAAGCTTCTGTCGGGCGGACGAACGGCTAGCCAGCCACCCGCCTTGCGTTGATAGACTTCGATCTTGTCGCCCTTCGTCAGGCGGGCGGTCGCATAAAACTTTGAGCCGGGGCCGCTTCGCACGGATGCATCGCTGGCTTTGATCGTAACCTTGTAGGGAAAAGATTCTTCCGCCACCACAACCGAGGTGAACAAAAAGAGGATCAGACCGATTAAGCAGTCGCCTCGCATAGATTTGCCCATCAGAACGAATGTCTTGTCGAAAACGAAGAGGCGGGTCTTGTAGCGAATAGGCCGTGGCGGTTCAACACCAATTCCGTCGACAAGGCAGGCTGCGAAGACAAGGCAGGCTACAGGCGGATGAAATCAGAATTGGTGGCCTTCCTGGGGACCGTTCGCCGTTGGTGTGAGCACTTCTGGCCCGTCTTCGGTCATCATGATCGTGTGTTCGAACTGAGCAGAAAGTTTGCCGTCGCGTGTTCGTACAGTCCAACCGTCGCGTTTGTCGGTCAATCCTTGTCGGACTCCGACGTTGATCATCGGTTCGATGGTGAAGCAGGTACCAGGAGCGAGTCGGTCACGTCTCGATTGCCGCGTAGGATAATGGGGAATCGTTGGATCCTGGTGAAAGTCGCGTCCCAGACCATGCCCCACAAATTCGCGAACGACGCTGAAACCGCGGCTTTCCGCTTCTTGGCGTATCGCTTGGCCAATCGTGGCGACGGGACAATTCGGTGTGATGGCGTTGATAGCCAGCCACAGGCAATCGAACGCGCATTGTGTCACGGCAAGAGCTTCATCGGAAACTTCGCCAATTAAGAATGTTTCCGAGGAATCACCGTGCCATCCATCGACGACACTCGTGACATCGACGTTGACGATATCGCCGTTCTGTAAGGCGTAATCATTCGGGATGCCGTGACAGATGACTTCGTTAATGCTCGTGCAACAGCTTTTCGGATAAGGGCCTTTCTCACCAGGATAATGCAGCGGTGCCGGGCGGTGCCCATGCGAGGCCGTATATTCGTGTACGCGCTCGTCCAATTCAGCGGTCGTCACACCGGCTTTTACAAAATCACGAACGTGATCCATTAGCTCGGCGTTGAATTGACCAGCGCGACGCATCGCATCGCGTTCCGCTTTAGCAAGCCGGATTTTCGTCTTACTTTGCAACATCACTTCCCTCATTGACAGCAAATTCGCAAGGAACGAGTGTACCAAGCCAGACCTCGAACGAACATGCCATCCACGTGCCAACTGCGTCGAGAACCGTCCGACTCGCCGATCCATGTCCCCGTTCGCGTTTCACTGCAAACCCAGTAGAATTGGGAGCTTACCCACTGACCAATCCTCGAAGACTTGACCGGAACCGAGCGCGACCGCCGCTCGTCGCCACGATTGCAATGCCTTATTACGAGCCACATCATGCCGCGCTATAATCCCGCAGATATCGAGCCGAAATGGCAGAACTTTTGGGCGGAGCACGAAACGTTTAAGGCACCTGAGTTGCCGACCGGCGAAAAACTTTACGTACTCGACATGTTTCCGTATCCAAGCGGCGATGGACTGCATGTTGGACATCCCGAAGGTTATACGGCAACGGATATCACTTGCCGATTCGAGCGGATGCGTGGCAAGTCGGTACTGCATCCGATGGGCTTCGACGCGTTCGGACTGCCCGCTGAAGAGTATGCGATCAAGACGAACACGCCGCCGCGCGTCTCGACAGAGCAGAACATCGAGACGTTCACTCGCCAACTGAAGATGCTTGGTTTCAGCTACGACTGGAGCCGCGTTCTGGCGACGACGGACGTGGAATACGTCCGTTGGACGCAGTGGATCTTCACGGTCATGTTCGACACTTGGTTCGATCACGACCAACAGAAAGGACGGCCGATCGATGAGCTTCCGATTCCGGGTGCCGTGAAATTGGAAGGCGAACAGGCTGTCCGCCTTTATCAAGACGACCACCGGTTGGCGTTTCAATCCGATGCGTTAGTGAACTGGTGTCCCGGGCTTGGTACCGTTTTGGCAAATGAAGAAGTCATCGACGGCAAGAGCGAACGTGGCGGTCATCCTGTCGAGCGCCGACCGTTACGGCAATGGATGCTCCGCATCACAGATTACGCTGGACGGTTGGAGCAGGATCTCGAGGGACTCGATTGGTCCGACGGCATCAAACGCATGCAACGAGAATGGATCGGACGCAGCACCGGCGCGGAAGTCGACTTCTACGTAGGACGGAGTTGCGCTCCGTCGAACAGCAATTTCGCGTCATGGAAGTCCGCTCGCGCTACTTCTGGCTTCCCACGCAAACCAAACGACGAAGTCCTGCGAATCTATACGACGCGCCCCGACACGTTGCATGGTGCGACGTATATGGTCATCGCGCCGGAGCATCCGTTCGTCGATCGCTTGACGGTCGACGAGCAAAAGGAAGCGGTGCAAACTTACTGCGATCAAGCTGCCGCGAAGAGCGATCTCGATCGCACAGAACTCGCCAAGGAAAAGACCGGAGTCTTCACCGGCTCGTATGCTGTTAATCCAGTTAACGGCGAGCAGGTCCCGATCTGGATTGCCGATTACGTTTTGATCAGCTATGGCACCGGCGCGATTATGGCCGTCCCAGCTCATGACACTCGCGACTTTGAATTCGCAAAGCAGTTCGACATTTCCGTGATTGCTGTTGTTGATCCTGGCGAAGCCGAAGGTGTCGATCGCAGCGCGGTGCTCGCAGGATCAGAGTGTTGCACCGAGCAAGGTGTTGCCGTCAACTCAGGCGAATACAACGGACTCGCAACTGCCGAGTTCAAGCGAAGGATTGGCGACGACCTGACCGAGCAAGGCACCGGAAAGCAAGCGACGAATTACAAGCTGCGAGATTGGTTGTTCAGCCGCCAACGGTTTTGGGGGGAGCCATTTCCAGTCCTACACGAATTGGACGACGCTGGAAACCCAAATGGGATGTTGCGACCGGTCGATCCTGCCGACTTGCCCGTTGATTTGCCGCATCTTGATGACTACAAGCCGCACGGTCGCCCCGAGCCGCCGCTTGGCAAAGCGCCTGAAGATTGGCTCTATCCGATTATCGACGGCAAGCGTTACCGCCGCGAAACCAACACGATGCCGCAATGGGCGGGGTCATGTTGGTACTACTTACGTTTCATTGATCCTACGAACAGCACTGCGTTTGTGGATCCTGAGAAGGAAAAGGCGTGGATGCCCGTCGATCTGTACATCGGTGGTGCCGAACACGCCGTGTTGCATCTGTTGTACGCTCGCTTCTGGCACAAGGTGCTCTATGACAGAGGTTACGTCAGCACTACCGAACCATTCCAGCGGCTCGTCAATCAAGGAATGATTCTCGGCGAGCCACAGTATCACGTCACGCCGGAACTGCTTAAGGCAAATGAAAAAGTATTGGACGAACGAGGCATTACGTCGGTCCGAGTTGAATCGGAAGACAAAGTCACGCACATCCTGAAGAGACACAGTGGCGACAGGATCATTGACTTGTCAGAAGACCAAACCGAAAAAAGGCAGGGGCAGTTCTATCTTGCGGGAACCGAGATCCCGTTAACAACGCGAGCCGACAAGATGTCAAAGAGTCGCGGAAATGTCGTGAATCCCGATGAAGTTGTCCGCGAGTACGGTGCTGACTCGCTGCGATTGTACGAAATGTTCATGGGAGCATTCGAAGCCACGAAACCGTGGAGCATGAGCGGCGTGGATGGCGTACGAAAGTTCTTAAGCCGGGCATGGCGAATGATCATGGACGAAGACAGCGAAGATCTGGTTCTTCACACTTCCGTCCAAGACGTAGCCGCAACGGACGAGCAACTGCGTGTGTTGCACAAGACGATTAAAGCGGTCACGAGCGACATTGAAACACTCGGCTTCAACACGGCAATAGCACGGATGATGGAGTTCGTCAATTTCTTCACGAACCAATCGGTCCGACCAAAGATTGCGATGGAACAATTTGTTTTGCTGCTTTCGCCGTTTGCGCCGCACTTTGGCGAAGAGTTATGGAGCTTGCTAGGTCACGGCGATACCTTGTCCTACGAACCATGGCCAAGACACGATGATTCCTATCTCGTTGAGTCAACGATCGAGATCCCAGTTCAAGTACTTGGCAGGCTTCGGGGCAAGATCCAAGTCGCGCCCGATATCTCGAAAGAAGATCTGATTGCCGCGGCAAAGGCCGATGACAAAGTAAAACCTTGGCTGGAAGGGAATCCGATTATCAAAGTGATCGTTGTGCCGGGGCGATTGGTAAACTTCGTCGTCAAGGTGAATCGCGACGAACCAAAAAGTTGACGTTGTCGCGGGCTCCGACCTCGCAAATCAGCCGCCACGCGTTTGCCTTGGGCAGCGGGCTAAACGATACTTCATCTCCTAGAGCGTGGCCCTAACTTTAGGTAGAACGACCTGAAATACTATTGAGAGCTGAGGAACGTTGAAAGTGTCCGATCTGCAAATGCAAACTCTCGTTGAATATGTGCTCGAGGGAGAGTCTCGACCTCGAAACTCAAATCCTGCCGAATTGCAATGGCTCGGTGAGGCGACTGACGCACAATTCGAAGAGTTTCTGCAAACGCTACTCGAGACCGATTTGACCGTCGAAAACGATCCGCCACTCGGAGACGTGTTTCGATACCTCGTGTATCGGCTGCGCCCCTGGGATGAAAGTAATCGGCGACGCTTACCGGTAACGACGGTTCCAATCATTGGCGCCATGTATCGCAAGCTTGGCGAGTCGAGTGCAGCTCGCTGTCATTTGCTCCAATTGCTCGCAGCTTCAGCGATTCCTTATGAGCTGACCGAGTTCGTGAATCTTGTCATTGAAGATCCGCCTCGCGACGGACCCTCCGCAATGTTGGCGTTTGGGCCGTTATTTCAACACACGTCGTACGACTCGACGATTTTGTTTCCCAAGTTGCTTGATGCCTTGGAACACCAAGTCATCGCAGCTTCTGTAATCGATCTCGCGAACTTTCTCTTTCGTCACGGGTTAATCGACCCGCACCCCGGCGTGGCTCGCAAGGAACAGCTTATTCCATTGCTGGGCGCCGTCGTACAACGCTTGTCGCGGATGGAAGAAGATCCGACTGAGTTCGCGGAAACGGCTGACGAAATCGCACAGCAGATCGAAGACGCCATTGCATTGGCGGTCGCGCTATGCGACGCGTTGGCATTGATTGGTGACCGGGAAGCCGTGGGCAAATTGTACCAAGCTCTCGAAGTCCGACACCGACGCCTGCACACCGAAGCTGCAGCGGCCTTGGCGAGGTTTGGCGAGGACGCGGGCAAGGCGGCTCTTCTCGCTCTGGCTTCCGAGCCCGTGGCACGATTACGCGTATTGGCTTTCGCAGAGGAACTTGACTTGGTCGACCAGCTTGAAGAGGAATTCACGACTTCGACTGCGCGAGGCGAAGCTGAATTAGCACTCTGGCTAGCTCAGCCCTCACAGATGGGGATTCCGCCGACACAGCTTGAGGTGATCGATATGCGGACGCAGTATTGGCCTGGATATGACGAGCCGATTGAGAGCTTTCTCTTTCGCTTCACCTACCAGTTGCCAGACGCCGAATACAGCAACGTCGGTATCGCCGGGCCACTTACGCATGCGTTCGGTGCGGATTTGCTTGACCTTCCGCCCGACGACATCTACGCTGCCTTTGCCGGTTGGCACGTCGAGCACGAAGATATCTTTGAAATGGACGCAGCAGCGCTGACCGAGTCTCAACGAGTGGAAGTTACTCGGCTTGAACGGACGCTTCGTGATCACGACTATGATGCGGTTCAACCGACTATCTTCGGCATGTTTCTCGGAGACAAAGTGCTCGTCGCCCGCGCGGTTCGCGAAGGACATACAGGAATCGTAGTCGTTGATGACCATGGACCGGTATGGTTTCCCGCTCGCCATCCTTCGCGACCGATTGCGTCGCACGAAGCCCATTGCATTTACAAAGGCCGCCGTCTGCTGCGAACATTCAACTGACAACGAATCGTGTTTAGCGCATAATAACTCGATCAGTGCTGCTCACCAAAACTCAGGAGAGTTTAATGAATCGACACATCAACCGTCGTCGAATGTTACAAACGAGCGCTCTCGCGGGGACAGGTGTCTGGCTTGGCTCCAGTGCCAGCGCTGCGGATTCTCCCAACGAGAAGCTTAACATCGCGTGCATCGGCGTCGGCGGTCGTGGAGCGGCGAATTTGGGTGGCGTGTCCAGCCAGAATGTCGTTGCCTTGTGTGATGTCGATGACAGTCGCGCTGGCAAAGCTTACGAACAACATCCAAAGGCAAAGAAGTACGTTGACTTTCGCAAGATGTTGGACGAGATGGACAAGCAGATCGATGCCGTCGTCGTGAGCACGCCCGATCATACGCACTTCCATCCTTCGATGATGGCCATGCAAATGGGCAAACATCTCTACTGCGAGAAGCCAATGGCGCACACCGTCTGGGAAGCTCGTGAGATGACAAACATGGCGACCAAAATGAAAGTCGCAACGCAGTTGGGCGTGCAGCGCCACACGCTCGCAAATATGCATCGCAGCGTCGAGTTGATTAAAGCTGGCGCGATCGGCAAGGTCTCGGAAGTGCATTGTTGGATTGGCGGAGATCGCGGCATGCCCGATGTACCGAAAGACAAGCCACCGATCCCATCGGGATTGAATTGGGACTTGTGGCTCGGTCCGGCCAAGGAGCGACCGTACCATTCCGCCTACTGTCCCTACGGCTGGCGTTTTTGGTGGGACTTTGGCACTGGCGAGACAGGAAACTGGGGCTGCCACATTCTTGACACTCCCTATTGGGCGCTCGACTTGAAGTATCCAACGAAAGTCGAAGGATCAGGCCCTCCGGTGCATACCCAAACGACGCCGAAAGCGATGACGACGTCGTTCGAGTTCGCAGATCAGGGTGTAAAGCTCCACTGGTATCACGCCAAGAACGGGCCACCAATTCTCAAAGAAAAAGGCATGTCAGATCGCGGCATGAACACGTTGTTCATTGGCTCCGAGGGAATGCTGCTGACCGGCTTCAGTAAATACAAGCTATATCCGGAAGAGAAGTTTGCCGATTACAAGCCGCCTGCGCAAACGATCGAGAAGTCGCCCGGCTTCTACAAAGAGTGGTTCACGGCCTGCAAAGGCGGCGAGCCCGCGACATGCAACTTCGACTACTCAGGCCCGCTTGCGGAGACAGTCCTTCTCGGAAACGCTGCCTATCGAGCCGGCGGCAACTTCGCCTGGGACGCCGAGGAGTTAACCGCCAGCGGCAACGAAGCAGTTGACCAGTACCTCCGCCCCAAGTTTCGCAAAGGCTGGGAAGCCTGAGTTGCGAGCTTGAATTCAGGCCTCCGCTTTTACGGGAAAGAGTTGCTCTCCGCGCCGAAAGACTTGCTGCACCATGTCGGTTGATCCCAGCAGTAACTCGTTTGGATCGGTCGTGGTGTCCGGCGCGACCGGAACGACGATGAAATCGGCCTGCATACCCGGCGTTAGTGTTCCGTGTGATTCTTGGATGCCTAGCGCTACCGCTGCGTTGATAGTCGCTAGGCGAAGAATCGACTCTGGCGAAACGTCTTGATGTTGTTTTGCCGCGAAGCGGATTTCGCTTAACACATTCAGGTTAGGATTCGACGCTCTCGCGTCCGTTCCCAAGGCGACGTTGATGCCGCGATCTAACATCTCCCGTAGTGGGTAGCGGTCGTGCGCGAAGTAAGCGTGCGTCCTCGGGCAGTAGATGATCGACATGCGATCGCGCTGTTGGCCCGCGAAAACCATCTCTTCGTCGCTCAAGTAGTTTCCATGAATGATCAATGAGCGATCGGCTTTTGCCAATAGTTTCATGTAATCCAGTGGCGTGCTGCCCAGCGGAATCACGTCAGCTTGCCAGGCATTCAGATCATCGAGCAACTCCCGGAACGGCCCGCTAGCTGACGTAAGTAGCTCAAGTTCTTCGCGAGTTTCGGCCAGATGTATCGCGACAGGGACATGAGTCCGAGCCGAAAGTGTCGCGATGCTTTCAATCAGTTCCGGACTCACGGTATAGGGAGCATGAGGACTCAGTCCTGGTTTTGACGAGCAGCCGCTACTTTGTGAGAATTCGACATAGTTGTTCGCTGCTGAAAGCAGTTCAGCGTGCCGCTCCCTCGCCAAACCCAGCAATTCCATGAAGCTAACACCGTGCAGTCCCTGATAGCGACTTCCGCTTTCCTCCCACGGCAGTGTGGCAATCTCGCCGAGCATCGTGGCACCGCCGCGAACGCTTTCTTCGACACCGTGGCGAATTGCTTGTGATCGCCAATCAATTCCATCGTATTGCCTAATCATCTCCCGTCGCCAGCGAACGACCTCGCGAATCCAATCAGTAAATGGCATACCGGGTCTACCAAGCGGCTCTTCTAGCTCACTGAACTCAAGGTGCGTGTGCGCGTTGATCAGTCCCGGCAAGATCGCGACGTTGCCTAAGTCGCGTCGTTCACCGACCGGCGCGTCGCCAACGGCGGCGATACGACCTTTCGAAACCGTGAGCCACGCGTCTCGAATCGGCGGACGATCGATCGGGAAGAGATACCGAGCTCGCAGCGAAAATGTCCGTGACGTTGCCATCTGTCTGAAGATACCGCGAAACGCGCTGTGCTGCGACCGCTCGTGCGCTTGCCCATCATAAGCGGTGAGGTATGTTTTCGTGGCGACCGCGCTGCGCGAATCGCTTCCCGCCTGCTACGATCCGCCTACCTCCTACAACCCCACCTGCAATCATGGATCCAAGTCATCTCGACGAGCTGATCGAACTCGAAGATTCGTATTGGTGGCACGTTGCCAAGCGAAAGCTAGTAACGAAACTACTCGCGAAGCACTTTCCTCCTCCAGGGATCTTGGTCGAGGGAGGCGTTGGGTCAGCTCGGAACTTGGTCGAGTTTCGGGAGTTGGGATATGAGGTGCATGGATTCGACATCATGTCGGAATCGGTAGAGCATGCCCACGAGCGCGGCCTTGAGCATGTCCAGCAGCATGATTTGTCGCGACCCTGGCCATTGGAGCCCCAGTCAGTTCGAGTCGCGGTGCTGCTAGATGTTCTCGAACACTTGTCTGATCCCGTGCAAGTGTTGAAGCACGTTGCCAACGTCCTCGAGTCAGACGGCGGAATCATCGTGACGGTTCCGGCGTACCCGTGGCTCTACAGTAACTGGGACAAGAGCCTTGGTCACTTCCGTCGATACACGGCCCGAACGTTGAAGCAACATGCGGCCAAGGCTTCGTTGACCGTTGAGTGGCTAAGTCACTGGAACTCGTTCAGCCTGCCTGCCGCGATCGCCGTGCGCGGCTATCAAAAGTGTTTGCCGCGCGACGACAAACCGGACTTCCCTCGCGTCTCGCCAGTGATGAACCGGATGTTGCTGTCGATGGCATCGTGTGAAAGGAGCTGGCTAGGCAAGGCGAAGTCACCATTCGGACTTTCGCTGGTCGGGGTGCTACGAAAATGAATCAAGCTTCGACTCGTAAGCCGCTTGAACGATGCACGGTCTCCGTGGTTCTGCCGGTCTACAACGAAGTCGCCGTTCTCCGCGAATTGAGCACTCAGATAACGAGATCACTTGCAACATTGGACTGTTCGCTTGAGTTGATATTCATCAACGATGGCTCGTCGGACGGAAGCACAGAATTACTCGACGAATTGGCCCAAGAAGATTCGCGAGTACGTGTGCTGCATCTCTCGCGGAACTTTGGCCACCAAGCGGCATTGCATGCGGGGCTGAGTCACGCGACCGGCGATGCAGTCATCGTGATGGATTCGGACATGCAGGATGCCCCGAGTTGCCTTGTCGATTTTGTTGGCCGATGGCGTGAGGGATTCGATGTCGTGTACGCCGTGCGGGAGAAGCGAAAAGAGGGGCTTGCAAAACGTCTCCTGTTCTTTGCGTTTTATCGACTACTCCGAATGGTCTCGACGAGGGAGATGCCCCACGATGCGGGCAACTTCGGATTGGTCGATCGCAGCGTACTCAAAAACATTCTCCGAATGGGCGAATACGATCGGTACTATGCCGGTTTGCGTTCATGGGTAGGGTTTCGGCAAACGGGGATTCTCGTCGAGCGACAGGCTCGGCATGATTCGCAGCCGCGCGTCTCGTTTCTTGGCCTTTGCTCGCTGGCGAAAACCGCTTTGTTTTCATTCTCCTCTGCTCCATTGGGATTGTTCTACGCGATTGCCGCGATCTCGCTGCTTGTCTTTGGAGCCTTTACAGGCTTCACGCTCTATCACAAGTTCGTTTCAGGCTTGGCGATCCCGGGCTGGACATCCAGCATCATGATTGCCTCGTTCTTCGGCGCGTTGAATGCGTTAGGAATCAGCGTCCTGGGTGAGTACGTCGTACGGATCTATGACCAAGTGCGAGCTCGGCCACAATTCATCGTGTCGCGCGACGTGAACTTCTCGGAAAACGAAGCTGGCGAAGGCGAGATGGAACCGGATTTAGTGGAGACGCTCGCCGATGTTTCGGCAATGCGAGCCATCGTGGCATCGACGCCACTGGTCAACGATTCTGCCGTTCAGTCAATCGGCTCTTAGTCTCATGCTTGCGAAACCTTGGGCAAAGTTGTTTCGTCATCGCGCCGATGCCGGAGTGTTTGCGTTCGCCGCGCTGTTGATCGTCGCGATCGGGTTTGCGAGTTATCAGCGACTGTTCTCTGCGTTCGCCGCCTATGATGACGAAGGCTATGTCATGTTATCGCTGCGTCAGTTTATGGCGGGCGGTGTTCTGTATGACGACGTCTATTCTCAGTACGGACCAGCCTACTACTGGATCGCCTCGGCGTTTCATCGGATCACGGACTGGCCGGTGACACACGATGTCACTCGGATCAAGACCCTCGTGGTCTGGATGAGCGTCTCGCTGTTTGCTGCAGGATGGCTCTATCGCGTTACTCATTCTGGTGCCATTACGATTGCCGGATTGTTGTTCGTTTCGTTTCATCTTGAGCGTCTTGCGATGGAACCAGGGCACCCGCAAGAGTTGTGCATCCTCGCAGTCGCCGCCTGCATGTTTCTGGGAACCTTTGTCCGAGGTGACGCTAAAGATCTGCGAGTGATTTTTGCGATGGGAGTGGCCACGGCCCTCTGCCTGATGACGAAGGTTAACGTTGGTCTGTTCCTGTTCCTCTCGCTCTCAGCGGCCTTGCTGTTCGCGACTGGCCGGAGTCACTTACGGAGTATCTTGTTAGGCAGCGTCCTCGCAGCGATGATCGCCTTGCCAATCGTCATCGGACGACAGGAGCTACTTAGCTGGCACGGCTATCGGCTCCCAGTCTTGCTGACAGTCGCGGTTGCGCTGACGTCCTGGATCTGCACACGAGTCGACTTGAAGCCAATCCTGGAGCTTCGACACACACTTTGCCTGTGGGGCGCGACTTGCCTTGTCACAGCAATGATTGCGATCGGCACTATCGCCGCCGGGACGTCGCTCGCGGACCTGGCCGAAGGGCTTCTGTTCCAACACATGCGCTTCGTTGACATTCACTATCATGCTCCACCGATACATGCACTTGCGCCGTTGGCTGCCGTGGTTGCGTTACTGTTTGTTAGAAGCGCATCGACGGGATCGAAAGCAATACGCGTCATTCAATTCGTCGCGGTCGTTCTCGTAGTCGGTTCGGGGATTCGCCATCTGATCGAGACGTTTCAGCCGCTCTATCACGGCTCGCAGGATCGCGGGCAAATTGGATTGTTGGTGAGCTATTTTCTACCGTTCGTCTGGATCATCTTGCTGCCGCTTCGAGACCATCTAAAGGATCATCGTTCGGCTACAAGCGAGACTTACTTCGCAAGACTTTCCTTGTGTCTGATCGCCGCACTACAGCCGTTGATTGCTCACCCTGTTCCCGGGACACAGATGGCGATCGGTTCCCTCGCGTTGGTCGTCGCCATGATTACTGCGATTCATGATGCGATCGAGTCGCTTCGAGGCAAAGAATGTTTCGGGAGTTTTGCGATCCCTCGCTTCGCGACCGGTCTCGTTGGGCTTCTCTTAGCGACCATGTTTTGTCGCGGCGCGTACTTGTGGATCGAGCGAGAGCGAATGCCAAGCATGGACCTTGACGGAGCGAGCCGACTTAATTTACCCCAAGAGTTAGTCGCGACCGAACGCTGGACGGTCGAGCAGCTCCGCAAGCGAGCCGATACGTTTGTTTGTTTGCCCAGCGGCCACAACAGCCTGTATCTATGGACGGGCATCGAACCGCCAACCGGGAGCAATGCGACGGTCTGGCAGGACTTGCTATCGGATGATCAACAACGCGAGATTGTTGCTGCGCTCGACGCGAGAGAACGCGTCTGCATTGTCGTCGAGCAGAGCGAGCCTCCGTCACTGCGCACGGATGGGCCGCTATTGGATTACATTCTCGCAAACTTTGAAGCTGTTTCCACGTATGGAACGAGAGAGATCTGGCAGCGGAGACCCGATGCATCAACAGAAGTTAATGTTTCAAGTCGAGCAGGCGCAGCGGATGACACGACGAATGTAAAGCTGGGAAACTCGCGGGCATTATAGCGTCAAGGGTTCCATGCTAGCGGTCGTACAATCGGAATATGGAAGGCGCACTGTCGCACTGCAAGCTCTTAACCCGATAGTGCAATAATTGCGGCTTACGTACTCGTCCAAGGATGGACAGGAGCCAGGCGAAGCCTGGCGCGTACAGGATGTACCGGACGCTAAAGAATCTGGGGTGGCTTTCTGGCGCGCTGTTGCTGAGCGCGGCGACTGGTGTACGAGCTGATCAAGCTTCCGACCAATTCACCCTCGCCGCAGATCACTATTCCCAACAGCGGTGGGACCTCGCGAGTACCGAGTTCGAGGCCTTTCTCGAGCAGTTTCCCAGCCACGAACGCGCTTCACGCGCTTCGTTCTATGCTGGCGAGTCGCTGCTGCAGTTGAAGAAGTACAACGACGCGAGAGTGTTGTATCAACGCGTCTTTAGCCAGACGCCTAACTCGCAATTCGCGCGGCAGGCAACGTTTCGAGCCGCAGAGATGTTGTTTCTCGCCGGGAATCATGAGGAAGCCAAAGGCGAACTTGAAGCCTTTGATGCAGATCAGGGGAGCGACACATTCAACGCGTATTCGCTTGCCTATCGAGGCGAGATCGCGGTTGACGAAGGAGAACCCGATACTGCGGAAGCCCTCTATCGCGATGCGATTCGCCGCTTTCCTGAAGGCCCGTTAAAGAGTGAAGTGCGATTTGGTCTAGCGAGAGCTTTGGAAATCAAGGGAGACGAAGAACAAGCCCTGCGCTTCTATCGATTTATTGCTGAGCATTCAACGAGCAGCCTGCGCGACGATGCTCATCTCCGAGTCGGCATCTTGCTGCATGGCCAACGCCAATACGCGGATGCACTCAAGATTCTGGCGAAGTTCAATGACGAGTTGGCCGACAGCCCGCTCGCTGAAGAGGCACGGTATTGGACCGGTTTGAGTTTGCTCGATTCAGACAATGCGTCGGCCGCTGCGATTGTGTTCGAACAGGGAGAAGGACTCGCGAAGGAACATCCTCTAGCTGCCGCTTTCGAATTCCGGAGAGGCGAGGCGTGTCGCGCGAACGGCGACTCTGAGGCTGCCAAGCGACACTTCGACGCCGTGCAAACTACATGGGCGACAAGTGAATGGGCTGACGATGCACTGTTCGCTTTGTGTTCGATCACGTTCACTGAAGACGACGCGGAGCAGTTCAATCGATGCAGCAAATTGCTTCGGGATGCTCACGCATCGAGTCCACTGGCAGCTCAAGTCGCACAGTTGACCGGACGATTGGCACTGCGGCAGAAACGCTACGACGACGCGATTCGAACCTTCGAGTCGCTTGTAGCTTCAGATTCACCAATCGTTTCAAACACCACACACGCGAATCGCTACTACCTGGGAGTCGCTTTGCTGGCGGCCGAACGCTACGCCGATGCTTTGACGGCTCTGACCAGTCTCAAGCCCGCCGAGGAGGACGCCGCGCTGCGCGATAACATCGCTGTTGCGACGGCAAGTGCCTTAATGGCGCTGCAACGCTACGAAGAGGCAATTCAGCCGCTCGCCGAATACGTTACCTCGCAGCCGCAAGGTCCCGACTCGACCGCTTGCCGAGCCAAGTTGACGGTTTGTTATTTGGAGTTGGATGACTTTGATAACCTCGAAACGGCCTTCAAGCAGTATCAAGACAGAGATTCCGACGACGCTTCGTTTTTGGCGACGGCGGCGTATCTCGCGGAGCAGTCGATCGCGAAGGGAAACGTCGACTTCGGTCGCAAGCTTTATGCGTTGTTGACCATCGACGGTAACCCTGAAGAATACATCGCCAAAGGTTTGGCGGGCCTCGGCCAACTGCAGGTTGCTGAAGGCGACAACGACGGATCCGCGGAGACGTTTGCCCAATTGCTGGACAAGGCGGCGACGTCCATCGAAGCGCCGCGAGCAGGTTTGATGCGAGCGAGAAGCTTGGAACGGACGCAACAGTTCGATGCGGCGATCGCGGCGTATCGCCTGGTCATCGAGAACTATCCGACGACAGCAGAGTCGTCCGTCGCGGTCTTCGAGTCTGCGAGGTTGCATGATCGCCTTGGACGGGACCGTGAGGCTCATGACATGCTTCAGCAACTAGTAGCGAACGAGCCACCCGTCGAACGGATCGACGCCGTGCTTTATCAGCTAGCGTGGGTGCTGACGGACCTGAACAAGGTCGCCGAGAGCGACGCGACCTTCGAGCGTCTCGCACGAGAGCACTCCGCGAGCGACTATTGGGCAGACTCGACATATCGCTTAGCCGAGCGCGCTTTGGAGAACGGGAACGCGGCGGGAGCAAGTTTGTACGTGAAACAATTGTTTGCTTCTGACCTTGCACCTCGTCTGTTAGCTCACTCGCTCTATCTTGTCGGACGAATCGCGGCAAGTGAGCAAAAGTGGAATGACGTCTCTTCGACAATGCAGCGGCTTGTTGACGAATTCCCGGACGGCGAGCTGCATTTGCCGGCCCGATACTGGTTGGCTGAAGCAGCGTTTCGAAACACGGATTACGACGACGCGGGCGAGCAATTCGCCCGCTTGAACACCGACCTCGGCGACCTTGATGCAACGTGGGCTC
>JACNKX010000220.1 GCA_014381825.1 Planctomycetota bacterium | reverse complement strand
GAGACGCTGGTGATCTGGGAAGCGGCTCGATATAGCGAGACGCGAGAAGCGGTTCGCGACATGACCTTCCAGATCGTCACTGATCAAGTGAGGAAATACCAAACGAGCGGCTCCGAAGCTTGGGATCAGCACATGCGTCTGTTAGTAAGTCGCATCAACTACTTCGATCTGCTCGCCCGCTTGCCAGCCATGCGCGAGGCGGCCAAGAACCGCGTCGCCGGCCAGTCGCCCCTCACGAACTGGGTTCCGACAAGCCGCGAAACGGCGCGGACCCGCGGCCAAGGCTTTCCGCGCGCACAGTGGGCGATGTCCGCGCCCGCGACTGTCGAGAACTTTGCCAGTCACCACGATGACTTTCTCTTTTACTGCATTCCCTTGCGAGGCAACTTTGAAGTCGAGTGCGATGTGACCGGGTTCGGCTATCGAGAGACCAACCTGTGGGTGGCGGGCCGGTGGGTTGGGCCTGTTTATAAGCTCGACAATATCGACGTTGGCACGTTTCGTGATCCCCAACGACTGCCCCTCGATCCGCCCATCCACAAGCCGGATGATTGGATTCGCTATCGAGCCACTGTCCGTGACGGAGTTTGCACGACTTTCTTCAACGGCCTCCAGGTCCACGAGCGCGCGTTGCCGGCGGATCACGATCCGTGGCTCGCGATTCGGAGTTACGACTCCAGCAACGGAGGTGTTCGCAACTTACGGATCACGGGCAACCCGGAGATACCCACCGAGGTGCGACTGGCGGCCGAAGCCGATCTGCCCGGTTGGGTGCCGATTAACGAAGGTCATCGCGTTGGACCAAACCTCAAATGGCAACATATTGATTTTCGTGGCGGGGGCTTCCAGCCGCCGCAGTCGCAGGAGCTGCGGCAAGATGCCCCAGCCACAGCCAACGGGATTCGTGGCAAGCAGTGGGACGAACTGCCCGGATCGCATTGGGAGACGCTGCTCCGCTATCACCGGCCGATGGTCGAGGATGGCACGATCGAGTACGAGTTCTTCTATCGCAAGGGTGACACGCATGTGCATCCGGCACTCGACCGGCTCGCGTTTATGTTGCAGTCAGACGGAGTCCGCGTGCATTGGGTCACAGACGATCAGTTCGATCGGACCGAGCTGACTCCCGACAATCTGTTCGACGAACCAGACAATCGTCGCGGGCCGCAAGCGTTGCCGCTGAAACAGAACGACTGGAACCAGCTGCAACTCTCGCTCGCCGGCGACACGGTCCAACTGAAGCTGAACGATACGCTGGTCTACGAGCGACAACTCGAACCGACCAATCAGCGCACGTTCGGCCTGTTCCATTACGCGGATCGAACGGAAGCTCTCGTCCGCAATGTCGTCTGGCGAGGCGATTGGCCGCGCGAGCTACCGGCGATTGCCGAACAGGAGCTTGCCGGTGAAGGCATGGACTTTCTTGACGAATCGTTCAAAGAACTCGCCGCCGTCTTCCACCACGACTTCGGCAAAGAGGGGCTGGCCCCGGAACGATTCGTTTTAAGCGGTGGCGAACTCACGCACTTCGACGAGCAACCGGAAGGACTGCGAGTAACACGGCCCGGCGGCGAGGGTTACAACGACAGCGCGATCGCTCCGCACTTGACGATCCAAGGCGACTTCGACATCATCGCCGCGTTTGACCAGTTCGTGCCGGAGCCGAGCGCGGGCGGTAGCAGCGGAATCTACTTGCAAGTTCTCTTCGCCAGTGACAAGTCGAACGAGTGCCTCATGTCCCGAAGGCACTTGCGGAATAAATTTGATCCTCAGCCCGTCGTGCAGGGTCAGTATGTCGCTCGCGAAGTTGGCGGCAACAGACGGTCGCAATTCACGGTTCACCGCGTTGAAGCACCGGCGGGCAGGTTGCGTTTGTCACGTCGCGGCGAGACCGTGTACTATCTGTTCGCAGAGAACGACTCGCCACACTTTCGGCTTTATGGCACTCAGGCTGCAGTCAAAGATGACGTTCGTCTGCTGCGGCTGCTGACCCAAACTCACCTTGATGGTTCGACCAAAGTCGTCTGGAAGAGCCTTTCGATTCATGCCGAAAACCTCATGGGCCTGGCGCTGCACGACCGAGAAGAACTCGTCGCGGAATTGAATCAGCAACGTGATGCACTTCCGCAGAGTTTCAAGCACGACTTCGCCAAAGATCCTATCACCGCCAAGCGATTCCATCGCTGGGGAACATGGCTGCCCGACGCGAACGGGCTCCGCATGATCTCCAACGGAACCGACAACTGGACGTCCAGTGGGATCGCACCGCAACTCGGATTGCAGGGCGACTTCGACATCGCAGTCGCGTTCGATAAGCTGAAAGTCGCGACGCCGAAGGAGAGGCTGAACTGTTCGTTTTATGTACAAGTCGAATTTCCAGACCCGGCCAAGACGCAGGTCAATGTTCTCGTGAGCAAGTATCCAGATGGCGCGGTGCAGCTCCATGCGCAGACCAGAGTTTTGGATGCCGGTGGGAACAGCGTGTACCGTGGGTTCGGCAGCGCGTCGATTGATTCGGTTGACCAGTTGCGACTCGCTCGGCGCGGAAAGCGTCTGCTGTTCCTCTATCGAGAGCCTGGTACCGAACGTGATCGGATTCTTGCCCAAACGGATGTCCTTGATCTGCCGGTGCCACAAACGTATGTTCGGCTGATGCTCCACACCGGCGGTGCCGGCCGGCAGTCAGAAGCGATGCTGAAGCAGTTCAGCGTTCGCGCCGAAAAGATCGCTCCGAATCCATCCGACCCGCCAGCCCATCTCGCAGCTCTGGGCAAGCAACTCGCCGGCAAACCGCCCGCTCACGCCCTCGAATTCGACGGCCGCACGCAATACGTCACCATCCCATCGATCCGTTACGACGGCTCGCATCCGATCACGCTCGAAGCCTTCGTCACACCCGACAACCTTAGCGGCGTCGTGCTGGGCGACACGCAGCAGTCGGGTATCGGCCTTCAAGTGCGGCAACAGAAGTACAACATCCACACTTGGAACGGGACCGGCTACGACACGGCCGGCCTCGACATCCCGCCGCCGCGCTTTCTCCGCGTTCATCTCGCTGGGACCTTCGACGGCAAGACGTTGCAGATGTTCGTCAACGGCAAGCTCACGGACACTCGTCAAGTGACCGGCCCCTTCACCGGTTCCGCTCTTCCCATGACGATCGGAGCCAGCCCTTCGCGGAACGAGCGCGGGATCGACGTGGCATTCGACGGGCTGATCGATCAAGTTCGTATTTCAAAGACAGTTCGCTACAAAGCGGACTTCACCGTGCCCACCCTCTTCGAGGCTGACGAATCCACGCTCGCATTGTATCGCTTCGACGAAGGCAAGGGAGACACGCTTGCCGATTCGTCCGGCAACAACAACCATGGCCAGTTACGAGGCGCAATCTGGGTAACAAGCGATGCGATCCGCGTGCGAGCCGCCCAAGGACTCGTCGAGTATCGTCGTCTTGGCGTTCCCGTCCTCACCAACACACTCAACAACAAAGACTCCAGCGTCCGGCTCCACGCGATCGCAGCGCTCGGCAGGATCGGCCAGGATGCGGCTACGGCCCTACCTGCACTTAGGCAGTTGGCTGGCGACGACGACAAGCGAGTTCGTGATGCGGCGTCTCAAGCTGTCAGATTGATCGAACCGACAGGTGTGCTGGAGTCGATCCTGAATCTGTTCGGTCCATCACGCTGACGCTTTGCTTATACTGTAGGGTAAAAAACTGAGCCGACAAAGAAAACGCGTAGGTTGAGCTAGCCCAGCGATTCTTTACAGCCACGATGGGTGGGGCTCTTCAGGTGGTGGCCTCCCTCCGGAGTGGTGTTAAAGAACGGTTAGCCAAGACATAACGAACTCGAACAGCGAGCAACCGGAGGAAGCTTCTGTGATGCCCGACGCTTCGGAAGCCGAACGCGTTGTGACCGCCAAGTATCGCAATCACGTGTGGCACGTCGATCTCACGACCTTGTCGATCCTGGGTGGCTTTTGGACAACTTGGCTATCCTTCGCATGGCCGCAATGCTGGCCGTTCTGTTGGTGGGTTACGGTTGTGCTGGATCGCCATTCACGCTGTTGTATGGGAGTTACCGTGTTCACCAAGCAACCGACGAGTGAACCCCTTCGCACCTTTCTCGGTCGAACGACTCACGACGCCAAGGCTACTCCCAAGTACTCGATTAGCGACAAAGGGAGCCGGTTCTGGCCTTGTGAAGGCTATCGCAAGTGGTGCAAGCGACATGGCATCACGCCTCGCTTCGGAGCCCTTGGCAAGCACGAGAGCATCGCCGTCATTGAACGCTTCATCAAGACACTAAAAGATGAAGCGACACGACGAATCTTGGTGCCGCTTCGACGCGACACCTTCCGACGCGAGCTCTTGCTCTTCCGCGACTGGTATAACGAACACCGACCGCACATGACACTTAAAGGCAAGACACCCAACGAAGTCTACTTCGCACGTCGACCTGCCAATCATCAGCC
>JACNKX010000218.1 GCA_014381825.1 Planctomycetota bacterium | reverse complement strand
ACTCTCGCGTGTCGGATTGGAAGGTTGCTTCCCAACTCAGCAGCCAACCCGCCGGCCGCGGGAGCAATTCGAATCGGCTGCGCATGTCGCACAGTTCGTCGCCATCAGAACGCAGCAGTCGTGACTGCGTCGCAAAGGTCAGCGAGTTGTTTTTTGTGGTCGGCGGTTCGGTGAAGCGGAGGTGTTCGATGCGGCCCTTGTTTCGCCAGAAGTCGTGGCCGCTGACGTCGCCGAACGCCAGCCAGATGCCGGGGTGCATGGTGTCGTGGTCGGTCGCGTCGACACCCGCGACGGGTGGATGATTGCGGGTCACCTGGTGGCCGCTGGGGGTCCGCACTTGCGCGAAGTATGGGCGCAGGATCTTCGGATCGGAGAACACGAACTCGGCAATTGGCTGCCCCGACAGTGAGATGATCAGCCGATCACGTTTTTCCTTCACGGAAAATCGGCCGGGAGGATCCGCTACCGGCTTTGACAGGTCGGTTTTCTGCATCGCCAGAAACGCGGCCACGTCGGCGACCTGCTGCGGCGACAAGACGTTCGCCATGGACGGCATGGCCGACACGCGGCTGTTGCGGCGTTCTTCAATCTGAGACTTCGGAATGTCGACCCGTTCTCCGGTACTCATGCCCAACGAGACCGACAGGCCGCTTTCCTCCAGCAGCACGCCGGAAAACATTTTGCCGGCATCGGTCAGGATTGTCTGCATGGTAAAGCCTTCCGTGATGACCGCGCTGGGCTCGATGATCGATTGAACGAGATGACGGTGATTGGCTCGCAGTCCGATGCCGCCGAGGTTGGGACCGAACGCGTTTCGTGCCGCGTCCAGGCTGTGGCACTTGAAACATCCCGCTCCTCCAGCATGCCGGAACAGGAGTTCGCCGCGGGCTGCATCCGCAGTCTCAAGCAACGGCAGCGCCTGTTCCACGGTTGTTGGCGTTTCCCGTTTTGCAAATGGCTGCGGCTGAACGGCGACGATGTAGTTGCCCTTGCCCCCGGATATCCCGTCATCGGTGTTGCCGCCCAAGGCGACCGGGCCAGCGGAGTACTCGCGCACATAAAGCTGAAACCGTGCGCCCTCATCTATGGCGACGATGTGCTCGGTGCGGCGGAACTCCTCGCTCAACCATTGGGGCGGAGTCTGCCGCATGTCATTTCCCACATGAACGCGAACGGGCAGCAGGGCTTTGAACGACAGCCAGTCGTCACCCCGCGAACCGTCGTCATCATTGGCCGTCTGAACGAGGTCCAGCCCCACCAGTTCGTCCGGCACCGTGCTGAAGCGATAGTTTCGGTCGGAGTAGGCGGCCATGCCGGGCAGCAACCCGCCGGGCTGAATGCGGTACCTATGGTGGCTCTTCGTCGACAACTCGCCAACAACCGCGACTCCATCATTCGACGGCACAGCGGACGACACGGAAGACGCGTCGATCGGCCGTCCACGAACCACCGGCGCGGCCGCTCCGACACCAGCTTTCGCCAACCACAATTCGGCGATTTCGCGAACTTCGGGAGCGTTGTTTTTCTCCAGCATGGCCGCGACTTCCCGCCGGGAAAGCGAATGCGTTTCGAGCAGGGACAGTAACGCCGATCGTTGCACCGGGCCACGCGGATCGTCGAGCAGCGAACGAAGATCCGCTTCGCTCAGCAATCGTCGCAAGGCCTGCCAACCGGCGTAGAACACGGTGGCGTCTGATTCGCGTTCCAGCAGGCTGCAGAGTTCTTCGTGGAGGTCTTGGCGTCCGGCACGCAGTACCGCCTGGACTGCTGCCATCCGAACTCGGGGCTCGTCGTCGACCAATGAGGCGCGCAGCGCGTCGTCCAGTCCCGCAAACGATGCCCCACGTCCCGCTCGGTCGCCCAGAAT
This sequence comes from Planctomycetota bacterium, assembly GCA_014381825.1. Taxonomy (GTDB): domain Bacteria; phylum Planctomycetota; class Planctomycetia; order Pirellulales; family Pirellulaceae. The sequence continues at coordinate 2,635 of JACNKX010000218.1, read as the reverse complement.
TCGCACTGTCTGAATCCGCAGGTTCAGTGAAGCTCGTGCTTTGGAGCCGTCGGCTGCCAGTTGTGCGAAGAACTGGTCGATGGTCGTGTCGTCGATAGCGATCCGCCCCAGTGCCCAGGCCATCCAGGTTTCCTGCATCTTCGTCAACCGACCGCTCCGCAGGGTTTCAATCAGAGCGTCCCGGCCCGGCCCACCGCGTCGGACGAGTTCGTCCTGGGCGTCGATGCGGCGGACACTCAGCGGACTGGAGAAATCGCTGATCAGCTCCTCGACGGAACACTTCTCAATTGAACGGCCTTCACCCGCCACCATCGCCTTGACCGGAGGAGCCTCTTTCCAGGTGATGCGGAAGATGCGGCCTTCGTTGGTGAGCTGGCCGTCTTTCCATTCGGCCCCGTAACCGCTACTCCAGCCCAGCACCCACAGTGCGCCGTCCGGGCCAAACTCGATATCCGTCGGCCGGAACAGCGACTTACCTCCGACGATGAACGGCTCCCAGTCGCCGCCGCGGGGACGCATCAAGGCTCCGTCCCAATGCGGTCGCCAGACGAAGGTCGTCTTCCGCAGCCAGTCGTTGATGAAGAACACGTCGCGATACTCGGGTGGGAATTGCGGTGAGTCGCCGAAAACAACGCCGGTTCCCGAACCCTCGAACAACGGGCCGCTGACAGGAGCGGTCGGCGGATGCGGGGCGGCTGACCAGTGGGAACTCCACGGGTGGTTCCAGCCGAAGTGGGCGCCGTCGAACGGCATGAAGACGCGGTCGCCGGTGGTCTGGTCGTTGTCCGTACCCAGCCAGTGAAAGCCGTCGTCCAGCGCGATATCCCACGGATTGCGGAAGCCGCGCGACACAATCTCCAGATTCCCGCCGCCGTCGTCGCAACGCAGAACGCCGCCATCCATTCCCCAGTCGTCTGCCGGATCGTGATAAGCGTGCCGGTAGTCTTGCTTCTGAAAAACCTGTGGTTCCGGGAAATCCGGCGTGCCTGGCGGTGCGGTCACACCCCACAAATCGCGAAACGGCTTAGGAGCGACACGTCCCGGCTGGGTGAGTCCTTTCGAGTTCCCTTTGCTCATGTACAACTTGCCGTCGGGAGCCCACGTGAGGCCGTGCAGTCCATGCTCGAGGTTCCCGAGGTCGGTGTAAATACGCACGTACTCGTCGGCTTCGTCATCACCGTCGAGGTCACGAACGACCGTCAGGTCCGGCGCGTTGGCGACCCACAAGTCGCGACCGTGCCACGCCAGCCCCTGGACGGCGTTAAAGCCGGTCGCGAAGACTTTTGTCTGATCCGCCTGCCCGTCGCCGTTGATGTCGAGCACCATGACGACGCTGTCGCCGGGTGTCTCAGGAGTCGGATTTCGATACTGCGGTCCCATGCCGACAAACAGCCGCCCCCGCGCGTCAAACGCCATCGAACACGGCTGCCGCACCAGCGGCTCGCGGGCGAACATCGTCACTTTAAACGCCGCAGGTACGGTGGGCAGGGCGTCGACGTCCGCCTGCTTGTCGTTGAAATCAGCGGCACTTGCGGCGGCCGAAACACATAACATTGTCGAAATCAGTAAAGCCCACGTTTTCTTCATGCCGGTTATCCCTGCGACTTTCAGCTTCTTCTAACACCTGCTTCAACCCAACACGCCGGGGATCAGTTGCCAGCTTTGCGCGACGCCAGTGAGGCGTTCCTGCCGACCCTGGTGTTCGAAGAACAGGTCGTCGGGGGCGAGGCCCAGTGCCGTCAGGATTGTGGCGTGCAGATTCTTGACTGGCTGGGGCTGTTCGACCGCCCGCAGGCCGATCTCGTCTGTGGCGCCGATTGACGCGCCGGTGCTGACTCCGCCGCCAGCCATCCAGATGTTGAAGCCGTACGGATTGTGGTTGCGGCCGCTGCCGCCCTGCATCATCGGCGTGCGGCCGAACTCGCCCGCCCAGATGACCAGTGTCGTATCGAGCAGGCCGCGCTGTTTCAGGTCGCTGAGCAACGCGGCAATCGGCTGGTCCGTTTGAGCGGCGTTGCGGCGGTGATAGTCGATGTTGTTGTCGTGTCCGTCCCAGCCCAGCTTGTCCACGGCGTTATACGCCTGTACGAAGCGGACGCCTTTCTCGATCAGCCGCCGCGACAGCAGGCACATGCGACCGTATTTGGCTTTCGCCTTGTTGTCGTCATGAATTCCGTAGGCGTCCTGCGTAGCCTGTGTCTCCTGTGACAACTCGCCGATGTCGAGCGCTTCCGACTGCATCCTGAAGGCAAGTTCGTACGAAGCAATGCGGCCGTCGAGGTCCAGCACTCCCGGCCGCTTCTCGGCATGCCGGCGATTCAGCGCCTGAGCGAAATCGAGCGTCGAACGCTGCACGCCGGCCAGTTGCTCGGGCGGCGACAGGTTCAGGACGGGCGAGCCTTCGTGTCGGAATTGAGTGCCCTGAAATGCCGCCGGCAGGAAAGCGTTGCTCCAGTTCGCCGAGCCACCCAACCCGCCGACCTGGTACAGCAGCACATAACCGGGCAGATTCTGATTCGCCGAACCCAGGCCGTACGTCACCCACGAACCAAGGCTCGGCCGGCCTCCGAGGATCGCTCCCGTATTCATCAGGTACGTTGCCGGCGCGTGGTTGGAGCTGTCGCTGAACATCGAG
>JACNKX010000106.1 GCA_014381825.1 Planctomycetota bacterium | reverse complement strand
CAACTATCCAGAACCGAGGTATGCACGTCTCCCGCACTTATGATTATGCCGTCCACGCTTATAGGCACGGTTCATATTCCGATGCGATTTCCAAGTGCGATTCATATCTTGCTCGTTTACCAGACGGAGACGATGCCGACAAAATCCGAGAACTTCGCAGCCTCGCAAAAGCATCGTTGGCGGCTTCAGCAATGCCTTGATCGTCAGCACTCTGCCCGCTCGGTAGGCACTAAAACTTTCTCAGGCCAAACTGTACCACTACCCACCGAGATCATCTCTTGCAAGTTTCGCCAGTGTCTGGTCTGCGGCCATCGCGAGCAACGGTAGGCCCAAACGCCACGCGTCTCGTCGCGTGCAAAGATAATTCCCGACGACGAGATTCGCGGTCGGATCGGAATCGTCCGTTAGGTATTGGAGCGTCGCAGTTCGCATACTGGAACAAAGTCTGGGGGGTGGTCAGCTAGTCATCGTCATCAACGCTTTCTCCAAACACGAGTCCATAACCGTCTAGATCGGAAACGGAGAAGTCCCGCATTCCATATGGCCTTGTCACCGGGCCATCCTTGAAGGTATCCGCCATCTCGACCCCATTAGCCTTGAACTCTTCACACAAAGCATCCAAGCTTCCGGGTTCACAGTGAATGTGCAGGTCATAATTGCACCAACCATCATCGCTGGCACGTGCCACTTTGTTCGTCACGTCGACATTCCTCGTTTTCTGTGCCAAGTAGATTGTGCAATCATTTCGCGTGACCAACGAGAAGCCATCGTGGATTTTCCCTTTGATGAATCCGAGTTTGTCTCCGTAGAACGATACCGATCGCTCCAAGTCGTTGACCTGTAACAATGGGCTGATTTGTGTGAGCATAGCAGTCTTTTTGTTTCAGTGGCGAACGTTTTGGATAACGGGAACTGAAAGAACGACTATGGATTCAAAACCAACTGCGCCGAGGTCTCCCGTACATCCATTTGTTCGTCGCAGTTACTTCTGTCGAGTCAGCCAAACCAAGAAGTGCCGCAACGGTGTTCATACCAAAACCACGTCGGTGAGAAGTGAGTGCATCCGCGATCCGTAGTCATGTACTGTAGTGTGAAGTGATGATAGTTCAGTAGGCTGGGTCGCGACCCAGCGCAAGCTACGAACAAAGCTGGGTTGCAACCCAACCTACGCAACTTGGTTTGGGAATTGCCCTGTTCACATCGTCATTATGTCAGTTGACGGTTGAGTACGTCATCAGCGTTGTTGGATATTCGCGAGTCCGATCTCAGGCGAACCGCCAACTGGAGCACTTTCCAACGGTCGGTCTATGCTTGATCGGTGACGCGCGGACCAGACGACGGCTAACCGGGCGATCGCCCGAGAATATTTAATTGTAACAGCGCTGTCGGTCGCTCCCGTACACGACATTGGTTCGTTGTGTGTTCGGCGACGCTGGGAGATGTTCGATATGCGGGCTTCATTTCAGCACGCGCGTGTCACTCACCCCACAGACTTTACGCACGACCATATTACAGATTACGGAAACATACACAGCCGCCGCGCCAAATACGCCAAAGAATCCGCAGGCGGGCGTCATCACGATTTTCAGCCACAGGGCATCGTTTCTGAAGAGCAGAAAGCCAGCAACCGCACCCAGAATGAATCCGACCACTACCAGAATAATCAGAAACCGTTTAGAGCACAGGAACCGTTGGAGCTGTGTAGCGCTCGCACTGTGCCGAGAATAGTACTCTGTAATATTCTCGCCGGTGTCCGCCCATTCGTAGTCGGACAATGGAAAAAACGAGTCGCAGTGGTTGCACCATGTTCGAGTCATGTCCGAAAGCGGATTTGAGATCACCTCGAATGGTTGACCGCTGACGTTGGTCTCTTGGTCGCACTGCAAGTGGCGATAAGTTCTCGATTCGGGAATGTCTTGTGGATCCATCGACTAGGACCTTTCGATTGAACATTGAGTGGCGAACGACGATGTTACTCGGCTGTTGTAATGGTAACGCTTGTTGAATTGGATTACCGCAGTCGGACAAGCTTCTGTTTCGGAAACTACCAAGAGAAGAGAGGCAAGCGGCAGTCCGCGCATCGGAGCTCTCCCTTCCCGAATAACGTAATCAACTCACCAAAATAAAACCTTTATCCCCGAATCTATTCCGAGGCAAGATGTTTCGTTGAGACGTCGATCATCCTATCGCATGTTGGGTGAGTTGCAAGCAAACGAAACACTCAAGCCCCATCGTCCCGGAAGCGATTAATGTCACCTCGGCCCCCTGTAATCGTATCTGGATCACGATCACACAGCTCCGCAGGATAAGCGATTCCGCCATGCCTCCAACTTCGCCGTCTCGACCGCCTGACAACGAAGATACTAAGGTTCTAAGCTGGGCTGGGGAAGTATGTCGATGTATCGCGCGAGTTGCTCGCGCAGTTCATCGAAGCTTAGTGGTTTGGTGAGGTAAGCGGATGCTCCAAGTTCGGCCATGCGCTGTTGGAGTTGGCGGTCCTTTCGTCCGGTGAGGACGATAACCGGAATATGTTTCGTATTCTCGTTTGCTCGAAGGGCTGTCAGGACTTCGTCGCCGTTGGCATTTGGCATTTCAAGATCGATCAGGACCGCATCGGTCTCGAACTGCTGTGATTGCCGTATCCCATCCTGCCCGTCGAACGCACGCACAACGGCAACGCCGTGGGCTTCCAGCCGACGCTTGAGCGCCGCTGAGAAGTCCGCGTCGTCTTCGACATGCAACACGCAAGGCGGCATGCTGCGAGATGAGATGAGCCGTGAAGGTCGTTGTGGGAGTAGCGCGTTAGTCATTTGGGGTCCTATTGGCGTTCAAGCCGTTGCCGCACCACAAGCGTCACACCATTAGACAGGCGTCACCGCGGGGTTCTTGAAGTGACACGAACCGTCTGACTTCATCCAGCAGCACATCGAAACGAATTGGTTTGTTGAGGAATCGGTCGGCACCTAGGCTGAGCATCTGCTGTTCCAGTCCTTGGTCACGGCGACCAGTTAGTACGATGACTGGGATGCGCCTCGTCGCTTCGCATTGCTTCAGCCGTCTCAGTACATACTCGCCGTTGCCATGAGGCATTTGATAGTCGAGGATGATTAAGTCGGCGGGCGTGGTAAAAGCGTGACGTACGCCGTCGATTCCGTCGAATGCTTGAACGACTGAGATACCGTAGGTTTCCAGTCGCATCTTCAGTGCGTTCGACAAGTCGGTGTCGTCGTCGACGTGCAATATCCAAGGCTTTGAATTGGATGCAGGCACATCGAGAAGATCCGTCGAAAGGTTTGCCCTGGCGGAATTATCTTCCCACACGTCGCGGTTGAGGAACCGTTCGTCAACTCCTAGCGCCGAGAAGATCGCATCAAGGATGGGATCGTTTGTCTCAACCTCCTCCCGGCGATGATCCAGATCGCCGGTGGTGCGCAGCTCGTTCATGTTGGCGCCCGGTTCTAAATCAAGCAGTTCTCGAATCAGCGGTTCTAGTCGGCTCCAGACCTCACCGGCCTTGGTCACATAGTAGGCGCACAAGTTGTGGCAGCGTTGAACCGTTTCGCTGTCGCTCTTTCCTGTCATGATGATGACGGGGACTGAGGAGAGATATTCGTCGCCAGCGATCATTTCGCAGACCGCCAAGCCGTTACCGCGCGGCATGTCGACATCCAGACAAATCAGGTCCGGCCGGCTAGACTCGACAAGGCGCAGCGCCGCGGCTGCGTCACACGCCGTGACAGCGTCGAGACCAAGTTTGCGACACCGCGATGCTACGGCGTTGCACAGGTCTGTGTCGTCATCGGCAATCAGAATCGTTTTGTTGTTTGTCATGACCGCCTCGTTTCACGGTTGCGAACCTTTGTCCACTGCTGCCGCGACTGTCGCGAGCAAGTTTCGTCCTTGATACGGTTTGGTGAGGAAGAACCGAGCGCCTGCTTCAAGCGCTCGTTGCCGGTCGACGATACTCGCTGATAACATCACGATCGGTATATTTCGCGTTTCCTTGTGCTCCTTCAATTCAACCAAGGCGGTCATGCCATCCTTTTTAGGCATGCGTACATCCATGACAATGGCGTCGGGATGTTCGGCAACCGCCTTTAGGACACCTTCGTCACCATCTTCAGCGTCCATCGTTTTATAGCCTGCGGCCCGTAGCCTTAGTGATGCGATGTGGCGGATTTCGCCGTCGTCTTCGATCAGCAGGACAGTGGTTTGATCAGACACAAGCCACCTCCTGGTGGATCACGTGCTTTGCCATTTCATTAAGGATGAGTCCATTGTCTTCTGGGATTCGCCATGAACCTAGCCACTGGTAATCAACGCGAGGAAGCGGGCCAAAGGGACGGTTGCGATTCGCATCCTCCCAAGCTTGCTGGGAACGTTGGAAATACTTTTGCACCTCTTGCTTGTCCGTGGGGAGAGCAAGGAACCACTCGCCATCAGCGCCTTGCAACAGCAAGTCGTTGCGGCGGAGCAAGTAGTTCAGAAAGCCATCGATTCCGTCGTCCGTGATATCGCTCGCCGTGGAGTCTATGCGCGCAACCACCAGCGAAACGATTGGTGGGCACTCTGTCTCGTGATCGACCTGTAGGAGGTAACGCTCCATTAGTTCCAGTGGATCATTCTTCGGTACGGAGAATTGAAATGCACTCCCCTTTCCGACTTCGCTCTCGACGGTCATTCGCCCAAAATTCAGATCGACCAACTCTTTCGCGATGGCGAGTCCAAGGCCAAATCCCTTGCAACTGCCGCGCGAGGTCGTTCCTAATTGCTGAAAGCGTTCAAAGATTTGCTGCAAGCTACTTTCATCGATCCCCGGGCCGTTATCTTCAACCTTGAAGATGACGTCCGGGTTATCCAGAGTGGTGCTTACCATGATGCGAACGGTGCCAGGATCGCCACAGAACTTGATCGCATTTACCGCGAGATTGGTGATCACGCGACCAACCTTTTCGGCATCACAGTAAAGCTCAGGCAGGTCAGGATCGAGTTCGTATAAGAGTTGTACGCCTTTGACCCTCGCTTTGCGGCTCAAGGTCGATTTAACGTGACGAAGGATCTCTGACACGTTGCAGGGCTTACGCCAAGCCCCTAATAATCCAGACCCAAGCTTACTCGAATCCAGCATATCGTCGACCATTGTGTTTAGATCATCAGCGCGATCTTCGACGATGTTCAACATGCGAGTTTGTTCTTCAGTCACCTCTCCGGCCAAGCCATCGCAAACCAGCGACGCGTACTCTTTGATCACCGTCAGCGGCGTTCTGAATTCGTGAGAGACGTTGTCGACAAACTCGTGAGCCTGATTGTAGAGCTTCTCTAGTTTGCTATTCTTTGACTCAAGCAAGTCGCGCGCGTCTTTGACTTCGCACAGCAACCGTTGCGTTTCGACAAGCTGCTCTTGCCGTTGGATCGCATGACGAATTGCGCGACCGAGGATGTCGCCTGTTACGCGATCCTTAGGGATGTAGTCCTGAGCTCCCACATCGAGCAATTCCACGTCAAGGTCGCGATCGTCGACCGAAGTGAGAACGACAATGGGAACTTCGGCGGCCGCCTGGCGCAGCCTCGCGATCGTTTCACTGCCATCGCTATCGGGCAGTGAAAGATCAGACAGCACGAGCTCGAAGTGTTGGCTGGCGAGTGCCTCGGTCGCCTCCGCCACGCGGGTCACCGAATGCAACTCCATTTGCATGTCCGCGTCGTGAATGGCGCGTTTGACTAACTCAGCATCTAGCGGATCGTCCTCTAATAGGAGAACGCGAATTCTATTGCCCCTCATCGGTCTGCCCCTTTGAGTGTTCGGCTCTTGATTCTCTACTCGTGACGCGAGCGAATGTTCTCACACCGTACAGTGCTGGTCAAACTTACCTTCGCAAAGTGTAGATGACAGCTTGTTTTGTGTTATTCGGTCTCGCGTAGTTCCACGTACATTCTGATTTCGTTGATGAGGTCCTGGTAGTGGAGCGGTTTCTGCAAAAAACTATCTGCACCTAGCCGCCGCACGTGGTTTTCCACTTGCTCCCCCTTCTGGCCCGATAACACGATGACTGGGATCCCCGCAGTGGCCTGGTTTCGTCTCAGGCTTTCAAGTAGGTGTTCGCCGTCTCCTTGTGGCATGCGGAGATCGGTAATGATCAGGTCTGGCTTTTGCTGCACGGCCTGCCACATCCCTTGCATGCCCGTAAAGTTGCGGAGGACATCAACTTCATAGCTAGACAATCGTAGCTCGATTGTTCGTGTGATATCTGGATCGTCATCAATACAGAGAATGGTTGGCGTTCTTTGGTAGCCCGGCGTTGGTTGCGTGGAGGGCGTCATGCAAGTCTTTGTGGCATTCATAGCAAGATCTCCGTGAGAGTCGGAAGGTGCGCATCAATAGAGTGCTGTCAAGGTAGGTCGTTCGGCAAATCCGGAGGTGGGCGAGTGCGTGCCGTGGGAAGCTAACGCTCAAGCGGGCGTTAGCTCATCGATTGGACATGCGCCTTGGGTACAGTTGGACTTGCCGTTGGCTTGCATTAAAAACGTACCTCGATAAACCGAACGGTGCCAATTCTTTTCGAAAGAGTTAAAGATCAGGATCGTCGAGTGAACGAGATTCAATCTCTTACTTCAACAATCCTGTTTCACAAACAGTCTTGTTTTACAAACCAACGCCAAGCAAGTTGCGCCAACGAATGGCTCTATATCTGGCAGGAGCAATAGAACCGGTTCCAGGCGTCTTCGGTTTACCACGAACGCGCTAGTGGTCTGCAACGGAAACGCACGCTGCTTACCGATGCTTAGCTGATAGCAGCGATATGTTGAAAGAAGGGGCCGTCATGACGACCGAGCAAGAACACGCGATCGACGCGCTCCGAGGCGCGAATGACGACTTGCGCCGGACGGCGGCTGAACTCGAAGCGCAGCGTACGGTCGCACTCTTCCAGGAAGCTCGGCTTCGCGCCGTTGTCCAAGGTGCCTCCGATGGAATTATTACGTTTGATGAAGTCGGGCTTGTTGAGTCCTTCAACGGCACGGCAGAACAGTTCTTCGGCTACTCCGCGGACGAAGTAGTCGGCAATAACTTCAGCATGCTAGTGTCGCCGCAACACGACCAGCAGCATGAAGATTATCGGGGCCGCTGTTTGGAGCTGGTCAACAAGAAAGTGATCGGCACGCCGACTGAGGTTGAAGGTCAGCGAAAGAACGGTGAAACGTTCCCGATGCAGATTTCGGTCAGTGAAGTACAAGTCTTTGGTAGGAGATTATTCACAGGCATTGTGCGCGACCTGACTGATCGCAAACGCGTGGAAAATGAACTCCGCACGCACAGCCGGGCCTGGTCGTCGATGAGCAACGGTATTCTCATCACAGATCCCACCCTGCCCGACAACCCCATTGTGTATTGTAATCGCGCGTTCACAACGATCACTGGTTATTCAGAATGCGAAGCACTCGGACGGAACGCACGTTTCTTGGCGGGCGCGGATCGGACCCAAGACGCCTATCTGGAACTGCGACGCGCAATCAAAGAAGAACGCGCGTGTCACGTTGTAATGCGCAACTATCGCAAGGACGGCACGCCGTTTTGGAACGACTTAACGGTTAGTCCCGTTCTGGATGATGACGGTCGACTCACGCACTTCGTTGGAGTGCAAGTTGACGTCACCAAGCAACGGCAATCCGAGGAGGAGTTGCGTCTGGCCGCGATTACGTTCCAGACTAATGATGCGATCATCATCACCGACCGGCGGACGAAGATCTTGCGCGTTAATCGCGGGTTCATGAGACTGACGGGATACACCGCGGAGGAAATTATTGGAAAGACTCCCCGCATCCTCCAGTCTGGTCGGCACGATCGCGCGTACTACAAGCGGATGTGGACCGCGCTGCTTGACGAAGGCCTGTGGGAAGGGGAGATCTGGAACAAACGCAAGAACGGCGAACACTACTGCGAGAGATTGCTGATTACCGCGGTCCAAAATACAACTGGAGAGACGACACATTACGTTGGTATCGCGCAAGACATCACGTGGCGCAAGGAGGCCAAGGATCGTTTGCGCCGCGTTAACGAGCGGCTTGCGGAACAGAGCCTGGCACTCAAACATGCCAATGAAGAACTGCAACGATCCAATCAGGAGCTCGAGCAGTTCGCCTACGTCTCCTCACACGACTTGCAAGAGCCGCTCCGAAAGGTTTCCGCGTTCTGTACGCTGCTCGAACAAGAGTACGGCGACAAACTGGTCGGGGAAGGCAAAACTTACCTGCGATACGCCGTGGACGGCGCCGATAGGATGAAGACACTGATTCAAGATTTGCTGGCCTACTCGCGAGTCCACACCAAGGGCAATGAATTCATGAGTACCAACATTGCGGAGACGTTGGCTCGCGTACTCGACCATTTGGAACTTGCCATTGCCGAGGCCAAGGCGGAGGTTACCTATGATGTACTCCCCACCGTAATGGCTGACGAGACGCAGCTTGTACACTTACTCCAGAATCTGATCGGTAACGCCATCAAGTACCGGGGTGAAGTCGCTCCGAAGATCCACATCGGGGTGGAACGGCAGAGCGGGGAGTGGTTGTTCTCGGTGAGCGACAACGGGATTGGAATTGCACCCGAGTTCCACGAGCGAGTCTTTGGCATCTTCAAAAGGCTGCACGCGCGCGACGAGTATTCCGGCACGGGCATCGGCCTGGCCATTTGTGAACGTATCGCTAATCGTTTGGGTGGCCGGATTTGGGTGGAATCTGAGGAAGGGCAAGGTGCGACCTTCTACTTCACCATCCCTGCCGCACAATCAGTGCCTTTGGAAGGAGTGCCAAAAAATGAGTACCACGAGCCGGCTCTTGCCGAGACCTATTGATATCTTGCTGGTTGACGACGATCCGGCCGATGTTCTGTTAACCAAAAAGGCCCTTGACGATGGCAAGGTTTACAACACGCTGAATGTTGTGAAGGACGGTGTGAAAGCGATGAGTTTTCTGCGCCGCGAGGGTGAGTATGCCGACGTTCCGCGTCCTGATCTCATCTTGCTCGACTTAAACATGCCTTGCAAGGATGGCCGCGAAACGCTAAGCGAGATCAAGGCGGATGAACAGTTGAAATCGATTCCTGTCGTCGTTCTGACCACTTCCGACAACGACGACGACGTGGCCAAGAGCTACGACCTGCAAGCCAGTTGCTACATCACCAAGCCAGTCGACTTCGCACAATTCACGAGAGTGGTCCAATCAATCAGGGACTTCTGGCTCTGCGTCGTAAAGTATCCGCACTAAGCGTCTTAGAAACGCATCGCTGTGAACCCGCCATCCACATAGTAGGCAGCACCGGTGATGAAACTGCCACCCTTGCGCGATGCTAGCAAGACGGCAGTGCCAATGAGTTCTTCGGGCTCACCGAATCGGGCCATCGGCGTCTGGCCGAGGATGTTTTCGACACGCGCCTTGTCGAGGATCTTGCGATTCTGCTCGGCGGGGAAAAAACCGGGGCAGATTGCGTTAACTCGCACACCTTTCGTGGCGTACTCGCGGGCAACATTCTGTGTGAAGTTCACGACCGCGGCCTTCGACGCCGAGTAAGCGAAGACACGTGACAGCGGGAGGTGCGAAGTCACGCTGCCGATATTGATGATCGAGCCACCAGTCTCTTGAGCGGCCATTGCGGGTGCGAAGAGTTGGCAAGCGAGATGCGTAGCAAACAAATTGCCGTCCATGATGCGCCGCCAATCCTCGTCGGATATTTCTTCGTAGGGCGTCGCAGCGTTGACACCTGCGCAGTTTACAAGGATGTCGACGTGACCATGATCCGCAACGATGGCATCACGTAATTCAGTAACCGACTCGCGGCTCGTGCCGTCTACAGCCTTGAAGCTCGCCGTCCCACCAGCCGCAACAATTGCATCGACTCGCTGCCCGCCCCGCTCCTCGCTCCTTCCAGATACAACGACGTGCGCTCCCGCGCCGGCCAAGCCGTCGCAAAGGGCACCACCTAACACTCCGGTACCGCCGACTACGACCGCGACTTGGCCATCGAGACTAAACAGCCGCTGCAGAAATTCCGAGGACATATTGCTACTCTCTTTTGCCGGAAGGTCGGCGTGTTTTCGTTTGTTGGTTTGAATGGTGTTCGAAGCGTTGAATTACGACTTCGGTGTCTTGCGAAGCGACAGCCAGTCAGTGTGGAAGGTCCCCTCGCGGTCGGTTCTTTGATACGTGTGAGCCCCAAAGTAATCGCGTTGTGCTTGCAGCAAGTTGGCCGGCAGCGTAGCGCGACGGAAGCTGTCGAAGTATCCCAACGCTGTGCTAAAAGCGGGGACTGGCAAGCCCATCTGTGTTGCTAACGTGACGACCCGTCGCCAAGAGAACTGAGCTCGATGAACAGCTTCCATGAAATAGGGCGCGAGTAACAAGTTCTCGAGATCCCCATCGACTTTGAACGCCTCGGTAATCCGATCAAGGAACTGGGCTCGAATGATACAGCCACCTCGCCACAATAACGCGCACTGGCCATAGTCAAGTTCCCAATTGTGCTCTGTGGCCGCAGCTTGCAATTGAACGAAGCCTTGTGCATAGCTGCAAATTTTTGATGCGAACAGCGCCAAGCGGACAGCCTCGACAAATTCGGCCTTCATTCTTGGATCGGTAGCCAGCTTGATGGCTTCACTAAGTCCGCCGTCCCAACTAAGCGTTTCCGCATCACTCGGGACGCGATCCATGGGACCTCGTAACAGCTTGCTGGCTTTGACGCGGGAAGACTTCTGTGCGGAAAGACCGCGAGCGTACACTGCCGCCGTCACAAGAGTACTCGGAACGCCAAGATCCAAGGCAAGTTGGCTCATCCATTTGCCCGTTCCCTTCGCGCCAGCGACGTCAAGAATCTTGTCGACCATGTAGCCATCGGCAAGATCGTCTTTCACGCTAAAAATGTCACGCGAAATCTCGATCAGATAGCTCTGTAGCTCACCTTGGTTCCAATCGTCGAAGACTTCGTACAACTCGTCGTTGCTCAGCCCCATTGCTTCCTGTAATACAAGATAGGCTTCGCAGATCAACTGCATGTCACCGTACTCGATGCCATTGTGAACCATCTTGACGTAGTGGCCCGAGCCACGCGGCCCTACCCACTCGCAGCAGGGGATGTCCTCGTTCGGCCCGACCTTCGCGGCGATCGCTTGAAAGATTGGCTTGATGTGTTCCCAAGCGTCTTTGCTGCCACCTGGCATTAGACTGGGACCCTTGAGTGCTCCTTCTTCGCCGCCCGAGACGCCAGAGCCTACAAAGAGAAAACCCTTTTCTTCGACGTAACGAGTGCGTCGTTCCGTGTCAGTGAAATGGGTATTGCCTCCGTCGATGATAATATCGCCGGGCTCCAACAGCGGCAGAATCTGCTCGATCAAGGCGTCGACCGCAGAACCGGCTTTGACGAGCATCATCACCTTCCGGGGACGTGCAAGGTTCTTGATCATCTCTTCGACGCTGTGACAGCCGACGAAGTTCTTGCCTGCCGCGCGACCGTTAACGAAGTCGTCTACCTTCTCGGTGGTGCGATTGAAAACCGCTACTTTGTACCCTCGGCTCTCGACGTTCAAAGCCAAGTTTTCGCCCATCACGGCGAGGCCGATCAAACCAAAGTCACATTGCTCACTCATGCCTCGTGTACCTCTCGACTGATTCTCTTCGTACGACGACCTGGGAGAATCATCGTATTAAATGTTCTCTAGCGTTGGATGCGTGCCGAGCCGCCCTTGGCGAACGATTGCACTTGGCTAAGTTTTGCCATGGTCGTGTCTCCAGGGAACGTGGTCAGCAAGGCTCCGTGCGCCCAACCCAAGCGGACTGCTTCGTCGGCCGACGCCCCGCTAAGCAGCCCGTAGAAGAATCCCGCAGCGAAACCATCGCCACCACCAACGCGATCCAAAACATTCAGCTCGCATGTCGGTGCCACATGCGTCTCGCCGTTGACCCAAGCCACGGCACTCCAGCTGTGATTGTTCGTCGTATGAACCTCGCGAAGCGTCGTCGCGACGACCTTTACGTGTGGCAACTTCTCAGTCACTCGGTCGATCATCCCAAAGAACGTCGTCGGATCGAGCTTTGACTCGGACGCGACTTCTGGCCCGGCAACACCCAAGCCTTTTTGTAAGTCCTCCTCGTTTCCGACGATTACATCGACATGAGCCATGATGCGACCGATCGTTTCTTGGGCTGTATCCAGACCACCCGAGATCGCCCACAACTTCTCACGGAAGTTCAAGTCGAAGGAAACGATTGCGCCGGCAGCTTTCGCTGCCTGCATACCTTCGATGATGACCTCAGGAGTTGTCGACGACAGCGCGGAAAAGATGCCGCCGCTGTGGAACCAGCGCACGCCACCGGCGAACACTTCGTCCCAGTTGATGTCGCCAGGCTTAAGCCGAGCCGCAGCCTCATCGGATCGATTGTAAAAGACGACTGGTGCGCGAACGCCATGTCCACGATCACTGAATACGGTCGCCATGTTAGGGCCGTTAACGCCGTTGTGTTCGTAGTGCTTGAAGAACGGTCTTACACCCATCGCCCGAACACGTTCGGTAATGAGGTCGCCAATCGGGTAATCGACCATCGCGGCTGCGATGCCCGTGTTGAGGCCGAAGCAATCCGCCAAATTGGCGGCGACGTTGAATTCGCCGCCACTGACGTGAATTTTGCACTCGCTCGCTTTGTGAAAGGGGATGATCCCAGGGTCAAGGCGATGGACTAATGCACCAAGGGCAACGAAATCCAATGCACCTTTTTGTGAGATGTCGAGACCGGTCGCAGAATTCGTCATAAGGCTGTCTGTCAAAGGTGTTAGGGAAATGAAGAGCTTGGTAGGGCTCGAGGCCGAGACGGGCAGTGGCAGTCCTTGCCGCGTCCTATGAAGTGTGCCGCCCGAACACGAAACAGGCGATTTTACTGATCAGCTGTGACTTTCGCAATGAGCAACCGCTGGCGTCATGTCGCGAGTTTCAATCCGCCATCGGAGTACTTATATTAGGAACTGCCGCAACCTTCCCCGAGCCGACATATTAAAGGAACACGACTGTGAAGAGAAATCGAAGAGACTTTCTGAAAACAACGGCCGCAGCCGGCGCTGCGGCTTCCATCCCGTACATCTGGACCGCTGATCAAACGCGCGCCCAGGATGCAGGCAGCAAGCGAACTGTCGCGGCCATTGGAGTTGGCGGTAGTCGCGGTCGTTATAACCGCGGTGGGCAGGTAGCGCAGCAGGCTGGCAAGCTTGGCCAGATGATCGCCGTTTGCGATGTCGATTCCTTACATACTTCGGAGTTCAGCGCGAAGTACGAAGGTAAGCTGACTGAGTACGTTGACTATCGTGAATTACTCGAAAAAGAGAAGCCAGACGTCGTCACAATTGGCACTCCCGATCATTGGCACGTGCCGATTGCGATTGCCTCGTTACAAGCTGGTTGCGATGTCTATTGCGAGAAGCCGCTGACGTTGACCATTGACGAAGGCAAGCAAGTTTCGAAAGCAGTCAAAGAAACGGGCAAAGTCTTCCAAGTCGGCACGCAACAGCGAAGCGAGAATAATAAGTACTTCCTGAACGCCATTGCGATGGTCCAGGGCGGTTATATCGGCGGAAACGTGAACGCGTACGTTGCGATCGGCGGTGCACCAGGCAACGGCCCGTTCGAGCCAACCGAAGTGCCCGAGGGACTCAATTGGGATTTTTGGGTTGGGCCAGCTAATGACGCTCCGTACATGGACGAGCGTCGCAAGCAGTTCCGCTGGTTCCTGGAATACTCCGGCGGCAAGATGACCGACTGGGGCGCTCATCATATCGATATCGCCCAATGGGCGCTTGGTTGCGACAAGACGGGGCCGACCGAAGTCGGTGGTATCGGCAAGTTTGGCGTGGTTGTTCCAGAGAAGTTTGACTTCAGTGCGTTATTTGCCGGCGAGGCAAAGCTGCCACATGGGTTTAACGCCGCCACGGAGTTCGACATCGATCTCGGCTTTGCCAGTGGCTCGACAATGAAAGTCACGAACCATTACAAGTCGGAAGACGGCAAGACCGACTTCGGGAACGGAATTCTCTTCGTGGGTGACGAGGGCCGCATCTTTGTCAATCGCGGTAAACTCTCGGGTGCGCCTGTCGAAGCTCTCACCGAAGCAGATCGCAAGGACATCGATGAAGCGGTCGCAAAGCTTTACAAAGGCAAATCGCTGAAAGGGCACATGGCGAACTTCTTTGATTGCATCGAAGATCGCAGCGATCCCATCTCGGATGTCCACACGCACCATCGGACGATGACTTCGTGTCACTTATGCAACATCACCCTGATGTTGGGCCGAAAGCTGCAATGGGACCCGGAGAAGGAAGATTTCGTGAATGATGAACAAGCGAGTGCGTTGATGTCGCGTCCGAGCCGGTCACAGTATTTGGCATAGTTGCGAATCCACTGCATGACAAAATCAAACGGGGGCCGGTGCCGTGCGGCATCGGCCCCTGTTCCATTTGTTTAAGCTAAATGACGGCAGATCGACGTCGATTCGCGATGCCCCACGCCTCGTCTGACGCCGCCAGTGAGCCGATTCCGAATTGCCATAAGCCAGGCGCTCGCTTACACTAGCATCCATCGACGTTGTTCGATGGACCTTCTGCTATTGGGATCGGAGAGTGTTCGGTGTCGCAACATCCGTTAGTGTTACAACATCCGCGAATTTCGCGGCGGACGGCGGTTCAAGCGGGCGCAATTGGGCTGCTCGGACTGGGCATGGATCAAGTCAGTTCCTTGGTGGCGCACGCTGCCTTGGGCGAAGCCGTTTCGAGCGGCAAGTCGGTGATTTATATCTTCCTTTCCGGCGGGCTCTCTCAGCACGACAGCTTCGACATGAAGCCGGAGGCACCGGATGACCTGCGAGGCGAGTTCAAGCCGATCGCAACGAAAGCGCCGGGGCTACAAATCTGTGAGCATTTGCCGCTGCTTGCTCAACGCAGTCAGCACTGGGCGCTTTGCCGTTCCATGACACATATTTCGAACGAGCATTCGCTGGCACATCACATCATGCTGACCGGTCGGACCGAGATGCCACGCGGCTTTAGTCCGAGCAGTCCGCAGGAAACCGATTGGCCCTGCATCGCCGCGATAGCGAACGCAGCGACACAGCCTCGCAATGATCTGCCAGCGGCAGCCGTCTTGCCCGAACGATTGGTCCATTATTCGGGTCGCGTGATTCCAGGCCAGTTTGCTGGCATCATGGGTGAGCATCGGAATCCATGGTTCATCGAAGCCGCTCCGTATCATACGACGTCCTACGGTGCGTTTCCGCAGTATCAATTTGATCACCAAGAACGTGGCAATGAAGATAAGCGAGCGTTTAGGGCACCGAACCTCGAGTTGCCACACGGCTTGACGAATCCGCGTTTCAAGAACCGTATCGCACTCGTCAATCAATTGTCGGAGCAGCGTCGTGAACTGGAACATTCCGCCGAGACGCAAAACTTTGACCGCTTCCGCCAAGGAGCCATCTCGCTGTTGACGGACAAGAGCGTTCACCATGCACTCGACGTCACCAACGCCGACGAAAGAACTCAAGAGCGATACGGCAAGAACGCGTTCGGATGGTCGTTGCTGATGGCGAAGCGATTGGTCGCGACTGGGGTCAACTTGGTGCAGGTCAACCTCGGCAACGACGAGGCTTGGGACACGCACGGCAATGCGTTTCCCCATCTAAAAGACAATTTGTTCCCGCCAACAGACCGCGCGGTTTCCGCATTACTCGACGACCTCAGCGAAAACGGCATGCTCGACGACACCTTGATCGTCATGGCAGGCGAATTTGGGAGAACGCCGAAGATCAGCTTGCTCCCAAACCATTACAAGCTCCCCGGACGTGATCACTGGGGAGCCGTTCAGTCCGTTTGGTTTGCTGGAGGTGGCGTGCAAGGCGGACAAGCGATTGGAGCGTCCGACAAGATCGGTGCGTATCCAGCCGATTCGCCACAGAAGCCCGAAAACCTGGCTGCAACGATCTACGACGCTTTGGGCATTCCGGCGACAGCAGCCTGGTACGACCAGCTCGATCGTCCGAATCACATCTATCACGGCGAACCGATTCGCGGGCTCTCCTAGCGTGGCTCCGTTACTCTTGATCGACCGAGTGGTTCAAGAAATTCTTGTCCGTTCTGCAATAACCTCGTCTCCGATGCGTTTTCCTTGACTAGAAGACGGAGTTCCATGACCGCCGTAGAACCGATCGCAGCCGATACCGAGCGTCTCACGCACTGGTTCGACCAGCACGGTGCGGCAGTGCGCGGCTATTTGCGCGGACTAGTGCGACGAGACGATGTGGCTGATGATATTACTCAAGATGTGTTTCGGCGTGCTTGGCAAGCCCGTGCCAACTATCGCGAGCAAGGAACTCCCCGCGCGTTTCTACTCCGAATTGCGGATCGATTGGTGATAGATCGAGCCCGAAAAAATAGGCCAGAGTTCCAGTTAGACGAAATGGGATGGTTAGCAGCGGAACCGCCAGATCGTCTTCCCACGCCCACCGCTGGCGTGATAGAGAAGGAATCACGTCAGGAACTAGACACCGCGATGGAGTTATTGACTTCATCCCAGCGTCGAGTCTTGTTGCTTCGGTTCTATAGCGACATGTCTTTTGCGGAGATCGCGGAAACGCTGGACTGTCCGCTGAGCACCGCACTCAGTCACTGCCGACGAGGACTATTGGCGTTACGACAAATCATTTCCGAGTAACGATGATGAATGAATCAACAGAAGAATTATTAGCCACGTTAGAGCAAGTGACTGGCGTGGATGCGCCGGAGGACGCGAGCGAAGAAGTCGCAATGTTGCGTGAAAGTTGGCTGGCATTCGGACAACTGCTCGACGCTACGGACGAGGAACCGCCGCAACCGGTCGTTCAGCCCCGCTCCGTGCGACGTGCTGGCTTGCCTGTTCGATTCATTGCAGCCTTGGCAGCTTCACTGCTGATTGCTTTTGGAGCTTGGACGTTTCTGAATCGAGGATCGAACTCGAACAATCCAGTCGTGGCTCCAACCGAACTGCGTGTGCCTGTTCCCGCAACCGAAGACGTTGCGGAAGTGGAGAAGCCTAGCGAGTCCATGGAAATCGTCGACGAGTTTGCCTGGGAGGATTCGTTTGATGAGAATCTCGCTGCGACCAGCCAAGCAATTCGTTCTGCCCAGGCGGGATGGAGCGGCAGCAATCGACGCTACTCGGTACTTCTTGATCAATTTGAACAATTCGACGAAGAGTTGAGCGATGGTTCGCTCTGATCGTCTTGAAGCAAAAGTTATTACGGAGATTTGAAATCATGTCTGTCTTGCGATTGTGTGTTGCGACCCTGCTAGTTTTCGGATGGCTTTGCGTCGACAGCGACGTGAATGCGCAACAACGTCCGCCGGAGCGCGGTGGTGGGTTCGAGGGGCCACCCGGCTCGCGAGACGGTCGTCCCGACGGGCCGCCTCCCAAAATACGCGGCAAGCGCCCGCCGAATGGCGGTCCTCGTGGTGATGGGCCCCCAGATGGTCCGCCTCACCCGAACGGGCGTCCACCCGAAGGTCCTCCACATGGGCGATTTGGCCACGAGCATGAGTTGCAACGTATGGAAGAACTCAAGGAACTCGACCCAGAAATGTACGAGTTGGAGAAATCCGACCGAGAACTGGATCGGAAGACTCTCGATTTATCAGAGCAGTACCAGCGTGCGCCAAAGGACAAACGGGAAGCATTGCAAAAACAACTGGCTGCGGCAGTCGCCCAACACTTCGATGTACGGCAGGCGCGTCGCGAATTGCATCTAAAGCGGCTTACCGAAGAACTCGCGAAGCTACGCGAGTCGATCGAGCGCCGAAACGATGTTCGCGATCAAATCATTGGCAAACGCGTCTCCGAATTGGTCGGTGATGAAGACGATCTCGCGTTCTAAGTCGCGTCGTGATGATGCGTCAGAGCGATCCCGTCGAATGGCGAGCGCCTCGCCTTCTGGGACTTGAGAAGCGCTGTTCAACGCGTTGACGATAATCAACGCGTCGACTGGTGACACGAATCCATCATCGTTGACATCCAAATACGGTGGGGTATCGGTCAGCGCCGGAGCATTGAGTTGGCGAGCACCTCGGCTATTCAGATCGTTGATAATTCGCAGGACATCTATTGGCGAGACGAATCCGTCACCGTCAACATCCTGAGGCTGAGCAGAATTGTGCCACGATGGCGCATCGGTGACACGAAGTGGCACAAGGGCTGAAACATAGCCGGAAGCCATGACTGTGACGGTCACTAATTGCGGGCCGTCGTCGAGTTGATCTTCGATCGCGTCGATGGGGAATGTCGCCGAGGCTTCGTCGGCTAGGATGGTAACTGACGTCGGTACAGTCGCTTCGGATTCGTCGTCGATCGAAATCGTGACATCCAGCGATTCATCAATGTTCGTGTTGTTTCGTGTTACTGTGGCAAATGTGGCACCGCTGCCCGCACTTTCCAACACCGCCGACGCGCCAATCGTCAACGCGAGCGTCTCGTGATCTGTGACCGTGAGTACAACAGTTTCACCGGCATAGCCGCTCGCGGATACTGCGATGTTCGCAAGTCCGTTTGCCCCAAGGCGATTGTTGTCGAGAGCATCGACCGAAATCCCGACGGAGCTTTCTCCATATGGAATCACGACGGTCGCTGGTATCGTCGCCACAGAAGGATTGCTGTTCGCAAGTACGATTACTAACGACGAATCGAGATCGGTGTTGTTGCGGCTGATCGTGAGCAGCGTTGCATCCGCGCCAGCGTTCTCGGAGATTGTGTCGTTCGAGAAAACGGCACTCAACGTTTCATGATCCGTGACGATGAATGTGTCGTTGCCAGCTGAGAACCCCGTCGCTGTCGCTGTGATCGCGACGCCCTGCGTACCATCCAGGACGTCATCGTCTACCGCGTGTACGGCGATAATTACAGATTGCTCGCCCGCTGGGATTTCAACGCTGGCGGGGATGCTGATTTCTGATGGATCTGTTGCAAGGTACACCGTGAGCGGTTGGTCGAGGTCGCTGGAATGCCGAGTGATCGTCAGGCTCGAAGCATTGGCTCCCGCGTTCTCCGCGATCTGATCGGCGGCAACTTCAACCGCCAGTGTGGAACCAACGGTCAACTGCAGCGTATCGAAGCCGGATCCGCCGTCGTCGTCCGCAACGGTAACCGTCACGAGATACGTGCCACCGCTGGCGTAAGTATGCGCGCCGTCGTACGAACCTTTTGTTGTCGCCGTCGCCGACCCCACGGAGTCGATCGTTGCGATGCCGCTGCCAAGTGTCGATTGGTCTCCCCAATCAATCGTATAAGTGAACGTCTCACTCGCTGCGAACCCAGCATCGGTAAACGTGCCGATATCGGTAATGGAAAATGATTCGCCAAACCCCACTGACTGGTCGTTTGCGGCGATCAAAATCGGTGGAACGTTAGTTACAACCTCTTGTAGAGTTTTTGAAGTCGTTCCGCCACTCGCCCCCGCGAGCGTCACTGTGATGTCGTAGACGCCATTGTCGCCGTAGGCGTGAGATCCGTTGATCGTCGCTGTCGACGGAAGGAGTTCCCAGCCGACGTCGTCGAGCCCAGCGAGGTCAAGCGGCGTGAGCAACTTGCGCGTCCCGGTCGTTAAGGACGGGTCCATTGCGGCTTCTTGACCACTATTTGTCGTTCCATTCGCCCAATGACCACCGCCACTCGACAGCGTTACCCCTTGATCACCGTTAGCCGCCCGCGAAGCAGGACCATTAAACACGCCACTCGATACGTTATTCATCCATGCCCTCGATGTTCCGAATCCAAACAGATGAACGACTTCGTGCATTGCGATTGATAGGAAGTCTGATTGGTTTGTCTCCAAATCGGCGGTCGACTGCGAATAGTGAAAGTCGGTTGTGATATCGAACGACACCGATCCGCCCCATGGCCCCACATCGGACGCGTCTTCGCCCGCGGCATCCGCTTCACCACGAGTCGAGACCGTACTGCAGAATGAAGCATCGGTGCAAGTAACGTTGAAACCGCCCGGTCCTCCGACGCCAAGCGTGGTTCCCAATTCGCGCCCACCGGCGTAAATGACGATCTCGTTCTCGAGAATCTCTAAGTCGTCGAAGGTTTCCGATGATCCTGTACCCGGATGCGAAATCTCGGCGATCCAGGAGTTTCCATTGCTCGGCACGATCGCGGCGAGATCGTCGCCCAATTGGGACAAGACCGAGTCGACTGCCTGTTCAAACAAGTCTTTCTTCAGCTGCGAGTCAAAGAAGTCATTCGTGTCCAAACTGTAGTCAATTCGCGCAACCAAGGAACTGCCCCCGGAGACCGTCACATCGCCAGGTGTGACAACACCGTCGCCCCAGTCGATCGATGCGGACAAGGTCCCGGCCAAACTACTGGAATCCAATACCTCGCTCATCGCGAACGGAGTTCCTTCGGCCGTCGCCAGCAAAGTTCGCGATTCCAACCGCTCGACGAATCGGCATCGACGTTGATGTCGGTACCGCGAACGAGTCTTCCTGTTGGCGAACATCGACGATGCCTTGGGCGCGGAGGGCGGGTACAAAAACGGTTGGCCCAATACACCTTACACCATGATCAGCAGCGCGTGAACGAATTTGCGGGCCTGCCGATTTCGTCGAGTTTCGATTCCAGAGCAACTCGCTTGAATCGCGGTATACGCCAACAATCAGCCTCAGCTCGTGGCGTCGAGGTAGGGATCCTGTCCCATTTGAAGTTGAGTCTTACGGCGTTCTTTTTCGTGGTAGAGGAGCAGGCGTCGTTGTCGATAGTGCTGGCCATCGACCTTCGTTTGAGCTGCTCGCAACGCACCGGAGAAGTTATCGCAGTTGCCCGGTGAGGCAGTGCCGATTCGCCGGTAGCTAGCTGCGGCGCGCGGCCCCAATCCGGATCGAATGACATCGTCATCCAACGACATAAACTGACGAAACGAACCAGGATCGCCTTGACGTGCACAACGCCCGATCAGCTGTCGATCGATTCGTGCTGACTCGTGCAGTTCGGTGCAAATCACGTGTAGACCGCCTAACTCGTGAACGCCATCACCGAGTTTGATGTCGGTGCCACGACCGGCCATGTTGGTGGCGACCGTGACTTTGCCGAGTTCGCCGGCGATCGCGACTATCTTTGCCTCTTCTGCGTGCCGTCGGGCATTCAACACGTTGTGCTTGATACCGGCTTCGGACAACAGGCCCGATAGAAGCTCTGAATTATCGATCGAACGCGTACCGATGAGAATTGGTCGGCGCAGAGCATGCTGTTCCGCGACCTCAGCGACTATCGCCTGCCACTTTTCGCCACTTGTGCCGAAGACACGATCCGTCCAGCACTCTCGAAGCGGTGGCCGGTTCGTTGGTATGACGTATACCGGTGCCTGATAGATTCGCTTCAACTCGCGCCGCGAGGTTGCCGCCGTGCCGGTCATGCCGCACAAACGATCGTATCGCAAGTAGAAGTCTTGCACAGTGACACGGGCCGCCTCGCCAGTCTTGACGCTAACCGTGATGCCTTCGCGAGCTTCGATGGCTTGATGGATCCCATCCCGCCACTTGCGACCCTCCGCCAGTCGACCAGTGTTTTCGTCGACGATGACGATTTCGTCGTCGCGCACGATGTAGTTTCGGTCGAGAAAGAACTCGCGATCAACTTTAATCGCTCGCTCCACGTGTTCGTAGATATCGAACATGGCGACGACGTCCAACTCGTCCGGCTTTTGCAATTCGCGAACTTTGCGGCGTCCCGGCGGGCGTAGCGTGACGCTTCGTTCCTTGTGATCGTACTCGTAGTCGATGGTTTCATCGAATGCTTCTGTCACCGTCGCGGCCCATCGATAGAGCGCGGTGGCGGCGTCTTCCGAATTCCCTGGAAGCGTACTGACGATCAGCGGCGTACGAGCTTCATCGATCAGAATGCTGTCGGCTTCATCGACGAGGATAAAATGCAGGTCGCGTTGCACCGGATCGGTCCCACTGCCGGCGCTGCGTTGACCTAGCATTGCGCCCAGCAAGTTGCGACTCGTCTGGCCCTGCGTTCCGAGTAACAAGCGATCCCGCAGAAAGTCGAATCCAAACTCGCGAGAAGCCGCATACGTAATGTCACAGCGATAGGCCTTCTGTCGCTGCGATCGAGCGGTTGCTGACTTCACAACTCCGACGTTCATCCCAAGCAACTCATAAGCCGGCCGCATGATCGAAGCATCTCGCTCGGCCAGATAGTCGTTGGCCGTCGCCAGATGGGCCCCTTTGTCTTCCAATGCCGAAAGGTAAAGGGGAAGCGTGGCGGTCAGCGTCTTGCCTTCGCCGGTTTGCATCTCGGATATGGCGCCGTGGCACAACGCAATGCCACCGATAATCTGAACGTCGAAATGCCGCATGTCGAGCGTGCGTCGCGCCGCTTCACGCATCAAAGCGAATGCTTCGGGGAGCAGATCCAGATGCGACTCGCCGCTGAGCGCCCGATATCGCAGCGAGAGGCTCTTGCGCCGAAGTTCATCATCCTGCAACTGTTCAAGTGCGGGGGCGAGCGAATTGATTTGAGCTAACACCCCTGACCAACGACGGGATGCTGCGTTACTGCCGATTGCAGGCAGGAGCCTCGTCCACGAGGCCAGCCGCGTTGATAAGCCTAGCACGAGAACCGTTCTCCGCTC
The DNA here is from genome assembly GCA_014381825.1 of Planctomycetota bacterium. Classification (GTDB taxonomy): domain Bacteria; phylum Planctomycetota; class Planctomycetia; order Pirellulales; family Pirellulaceae. Next base: position 157,641 of record JACNKX010000106.1, on the reverse strand, counting down.
GAAGTCGGGTCACCATTTGCCGAGAATACCATTTGCCGAGAATTATGTGCCGGAAACGCGTAATGTTGTCGTCCTCGATTTCCAACCGCCATCGATGACGGTTGCATCACTCGACGAAGATTGGGTTCTGGTCGAACTCGCGGTGACTGGTGCATCCGGCAATTGCGAGATGTCGATCACGCGACCTGATGGATTGAAAGCTCGCGGTTCAGCCGCGCGAGTCAGATCATTGACGACCATGCCACGCAAACGCGGCGGCTCGGTGGCAGATGTGGAATAGAACGACGGTGAAGACTCCGGCCCCAAGATTCGAATCGGGCCGTCCCGTTCCACGACAACGGTCGCTGCTGCGGTTGGGGCTGCCGATTCATGGCTTGCTAAAGCCACATCCACATCTCGCAAATCGACTACCCGCGCATTGGAACTCGCAGGTCGAGTTGGCCCCCATGTGTTAGTCTTTGCGACAGGGCCGATTACGGGATCAACGATATTGGACCATCGATTGGACTGTGCAGGGCGAAAGCCTGTTCCTACGGGAGCCGAAGTCGGCGAGGTTGTTGGCGGCACGATCGTTGTGCCTGGGGCGTAGTAGGGTTGCGGCGTGCCGTATCCGCCCGTCGGCGGCGGTGGCACGCGCGTCGCTCCATAGGGACCGAATATGTTCCAGTTTGGCATCGGCGCGCGGCACCCAGTGCTCAATACCAGCGTGGCAGCAATTAAAGCGAAACCCTTCATCGGAGCAACTCCTTCCCGCCTGAATGACGAGATCGCCGAGTGCAATTAAAGCAGTCAGTACCCAAGACTGTGCATCCAGCTGCTGAGAAATGAACGCGGGAGTCTACTCGGATCGATCTGGTGCTCCAAGGTCGAATTCGCCGTATGCTAGCGGATGCTTATTGAGTTCTTGGGGCGTATTAGTCATATTCAATGCGCTGATCGATCACCCATTTACCCTCCTTTGACTGAATCTGGAGCATGAATATGCCAAGTCGGCCTAATTACAATCGACGCGACTTTTTGAAGACAACTGCGGCGGCCAGCGCGGCGACCGCAGCTGGCGGAGTGTGGAGCGAGCTTGCCGCTCAGGATTCGGTTTCGGCAAACGAGAAGCTGAACATCGCTTGCGTCGGAACCGCGAATCGCGCGGCAGCTGATATCCAAGGAGTACAGGGCGAAGCCATCACGGTGCTTTGTGACATTGATAAGAACTACCTCGACCGGGCAGTCGAGAAGTTCCCTGACGCCCGAACTTATGCCGACTCGCGCGAGATGCTCGAGAAGGAAGCCGACAAGATCGACGCGGTTGTCGTCGCAACGGCCGATCATACCCACGCACCAACCTCGATTCGAGCGATTCGCAAAGGTTTGCATACCTATTGTGAGAAGCCTCTCACGCACACAGTGCATGAAGCGCGCTTGGTCGCCGAGGCTGCGAAAGAGCATGGGGTTGCGACTCAGCTTGGCACACAAATCCACGCTGGCGAGAACTATCGCAAAGTCGTCGAGATCATCCAAGCTGGCGCGATCGGCGACGTGACGGACGTTCACGTTTGGGTCGGCAAAGGCTGGGGCGGTGGCGAGCGGCCCGAAGTTGGCGAAGCTCCGCCAGCGACATTGAGCTGGGATCTTTGGCTTGGTCCAGCGCCCGAACGTCCCTACTCGCCAGGTCGCTATCATCCCGCACAGTGGCGGCGCTGGTGGGACTTTGGCCAAGGAACGCTCGGCGACATGGGATGTCATTACATGGACTTGCCATTCTGGGCGCTGAAGCTGCGTCATCCGACGCACTGCGAAGCGGAAGGCCCGGATGTTCATCCTGAGACTTGTCCGAATGGCTTAACTGTTCGATACAAGTACGGTGAACGCGATGGTTTGGTCCCGCTGAACCTGACTTGGTACGACGGTGATATGGTTCCTAAGGAAATCAAAGGCGAGCGAGTTCCGAATTCAGGCGTCATGTTTATCGGCAGCGAAGGCATGATGTTTGCGGACTACGGCAGCTATCGCTTCTTCCCGCAAGAGAAGTTCGCCGGGTTCACGCCGCCCGAACCGACGATCGAGAGGTCGATTGGCCATCACGCAGAATGGATCAAAGCTTGCAAAGATGGTTCGCCAACGACATGCAACTTTGATTACTCGGGAGCGTTATCCGAAGCCGTTCTTCTCGGGAACGTAGCGTACCGAGTTGGGCAAGCTCTCGAATGGGACGCCAAGTCCTTGAAGGCGACGAATTGCCCGGAGGCGGATAAATATATCCGCAAAGAATATCGTGCCGGTTGGGAAGTCGCCTAGCAGCGATTTCAACCATTTGCCATGAAGACGCCAAGCGAGGCGAAGAACGATCTGCGTTCTTTGCCTCGCTTTTTTGAGTCATTCGCCTTCAATATACTTCAGTTGAATCTCGGTGTTCGGCAACTTCACTTTCAACTTGGCGACGCCTTCGTCGCTGACAGCTGTGCGAGTGACTTTCAAATCTTTCAGCGACGTCAATCCTTCCAGTTCGGGTAACCCGGCATCGGAGATCGACGTCGAACCCAAATGCAGGAAGGAGAGCTTTTGCATCTTCTGAAAGTGTTTAAGTCCAGCATTCGATAGCTGGGTATTGTCCACGTTCAACCACTCCAGATTCGTTAGTCCGGCAAGCGGTTCCATCCCGGCATCGGTTAACGCATCACGCCAAAGGTTGAGTCGCTTCAGCGAAGTAAGCGTACGCAAATGCGTCATGCCGTCATCGAAGATCTGGCTGTTCTCGCTCAGGTCCAAATCTTCCAACGTCGTCAGTTGTCCGAGGTGTTCCATTCCCGCGCTCGACACCTGTGTCTGCGAGATTCGAAGCTTCTTCAACTTCGGAAATTGCTTAAGCAACGGCAACGCTTCATCACCAACAAGGGTCTTTGCCAGGTACAGCTCTTCCAGTTTTTTCAGTCCGGCCAAATGCTCCAATCCGACCTCGCTCACCCAAAGGAAATCGAGCGCCAACGCTTTCAGGCTGGTCAATCCGGCGATCGACTGTAGCCCATCATCATCCACGGTCGTCGCACCACTGCTCCCGGAAAGACGCAACGCTCGCAGGCTCGACAACTCGGTGAGATACGTCATCCCTTTATTTGAGACACCGCACCCGCGTAGGTCCAAATTGCGGAGAGTCTTTATCTTTCCAACGACTTCCAGACCGGCGTCCGTGATCGAGGTATCGTTTAGCAACAACGACTGCACGCGTTCTAGGCTGGCGAGTTGCTGAAGCACGTCGTCGCCGATTGCCGTGTCGCGAAAGTTGACCTCTGTGACGAAACCATCGCCGTCGATTTTGACGCTCGTTGCGACTTGCTCCAACGCCGCGATGACATCAGCCGAGTCTCCTTCGACTTTTTGCACTTCCTCGACACCTCTACTTCCCTGCTGAGCGGGAACGCCATTCTCTAGTGCCGGATTATTGCATCCGATTACCGCAATCGAGAAGGCAAACAATGACGCATATCGTACTCTGGTCCACATGGTGGAATTCCTTATAAGCCGGAGTGAAATGACTTGGTAATGGTGTGAATTCCCGAACATCGTTGACAGTTCAGCAGTCTAGCAGCTAGGTGCGTCTGTGGAACCAGTACACGAACTTGGGTTACGTTCTACAATGCAGCGACCTCGTGCCACGCTTAGCCGATCAACATGACATCTATCGACCCCCGAAGAGCTCGCGAATTCGCCCAACAAGTCGTGGTCAAGTTGCGCGCGTCAAAACACGAAGCACTGTGGGCGGGCGGATGCGTGCGTGATGAGCTGCTTGGGAAACAGCCCAAGGATTACGATGTCGCGACCGATGCGACACCGGCTCAGGTTCGCGAGGTCTTCGGAAATCGCCGCACGCTGCCTATTGGTGCTGCGTTTGGAGTGATCACCGTTCTCGGACCTCGAGAGGCGGGGCAAGTCGAAGTGGCGACGTTTCGCCGCGACGCAACTTATAGCGATGGCAGGCATCCCGATAGCGTTGCATTCAGCGATGCGAGGGAAGATGCCAAGCGTCGAGATTTTACGATCAACGGCCTGTTTTACGATCCACTGTCTGGCGAAGTAATCGACTATGTGGGCGGGCAAGAAGATCTAAAGCGGCAAGTCCTTCGAGCCATTGGCAATCCCGATGAACGGCTCGCTGAGGACAAACTGCGCATGTTAAGAGCCGTTCGATTTGCGACGACGCTTGGATTTGATATCGAAAGTGAAACGATGCTTGCCATTCAACGCTACTCGAAGGAGTTACGCGTTGTAAGCGTCGAGCGAATTACAGCCGAGCTGCGACGGTTGCTTCAGCATTCGAATCGGCGGCATGGTCTTGAACTGCTGCGAGAGTCGTGTTTGCTTCAGGAAGTGCTTCCCGAGCTGCCGTTGCAAGACGAAGTTTGGACGCAAACGCTTGAGACGCTCGACCTCCTCGACCAGCCATCCGTCGCGGTGGCGATTGCCGTGCTGGTTCGATCGGTGCAATCTGCCGACGAAAGCAACCGTTCTGCAGAGGCGATTTGTCGTCGTTGGAAGCTTTCGAACGAGGAACGCGAGGGCGTCTTACTTTGTTTGAACAAAGAGACGACGATTCGAACGGCTCGAACTGTAGCTTGGCCCGAGTTGCAACGTGTGTTGATCGTTTCTCGCATCGACGAGTTGATGAGCTATTGCCGAGCGATCGCACAAATTGTCGACGGAACCGACGATGCTATTCAGTTCTGTCGGCAAACGCTCGCTCGACCTCAGGCGGAATGGAATCCACCGCCGCTGATTTCAGGAGATGATTTGATGGAGCTGTCGATTCCCGCCGGATCGTCTTATCGAAAGCTGCTGACTGCTGCTCGCGACGCACAGCTGCTTGGCGAAATCACGGATCGGGGGGCGGCCCTGACGTATGTGTTAAAACTTTGGGAAGACGGAATTGATGGCTAGAGATTCCGCGTCGGATAGACAAGTTCCTCGCCGACACCTACGATCGAGTGCTGCTTCTTTCGGATTCTCCGCCAACTACTACTAAGTCTTCGCTTCCGCGATCGACAGGAACTCAGCATGATTGCACTTGATTTGTTACTTCGGTGGATACACATCTTTGGAGCGATCATGCTCGTCGGAAGCACGATCTTTATGCGTTGTGCTTATGTTCCCGCGAAGGCGGACGTCGACGGTGACCTAGATGCGAACTTCGTCGAGTCGCTCCGTAAGCGCTGGTCATTCTTAGTGATGATTTCGAGCGGTCAGCTATTGGTTAGCGGGCTGATCGGATTTGTGCTGCTGATGAAGAATTTCGATATCAGTAAGGACGCATTCCCCGGCAGTGCATACCACATGATCTTTGGCATCAAGTTCTTACTCGCCTTTGTCGTCTTCTTCTTGGCGGCGGCATTATCGGGGCGCAGCGGGCTGGCTCAAAAGCTGCGAGAGCGCGAGAAGACTTGGCTAACCGTGAATATGGTCTTGGCGATTACCGTCGTCTGCTTTGCGGGAATGATGCGATTGGCCGACCGATCGGAGAAATCGACAAGTTCGTTACCGCAAGCAGTTCCCAGCGTGGCAAATGTTCATGAACTGACTTCCACGCCCGACGGTCCGTAAATAGGCTGAAAGTGTTCCGGCAGGACATCATCAAGCTAACGTCAGGAGGCAGCCATGGATAAGAAGAGCAAAAAGCGAATCGACGTCTGCAACCAGAAGCTTCAGAAACTGCGGCAGCAACTTTCCGGTGCCAAGGAACAAGACGACGAGCCGGGTGAGGTCGAACGCCTGGAGACCGAGATCGCTTCGCTTGAGGCCGAGGTGCAGAAGTTGAGGGCTTCGTAATCGGGTCGAACGTTCTCCGCTGTCGTTGCCTTATCAGATGACTAGTGAGTTGAAGCTAGCACCAACCGCTGCCCAATCCGCTACATTGCCCAGATTCCATTCACATGGCGCGGTTTCTCAGCCGATAGATTCCGAAGACAGAGTGTTCACGGGCGGCTCATGCGCGCCTACGGTAACGCACCTTCGGCATCGACAGTCATGGCCTCCAACATTCGCAAAGCTGCCATTGTGATGATGAGTCTGCCGTCGGACGAAGCGGCGGACATCATGGGCAATCTGGAAGCGAAAGAAGTCGAATCAATTTCGATCGAGATCGCGAAGCTTGGTCGATTCACGAGCCAGGATCAAGAAGAAGCCATTTTAGCGTTTGCCGACGCCAACCCTCACGCTCTGGGCGGTAGCATCGGAGGGCTCGACGCCGCCCAAGCCTTGTTAGAGCTCGCTTTGGGGGATGGCGCGGGCGGTGCTGTTGCGAGTGTCCGCCAGTCACTTGAATCGCTGCCCTTTGGATTCCTGAAGGACGTTGACCCACAAAACTTGCTGACGTTCATTAACGACGAACACCCGCAAACAATCGCGTTGATTCTGTCTCACCTCGCGCCGGCTTACGGCGCGCAAGTGATTGCTGGCCTCTCGGCCGAGCGCCAACTAGCGGTCATTTCGCGAATCGCCAATATGGGACAAACGAGCCCGGAGATCATCGAACAAGTTGAGTCGGGGCTTGAGAAACGAATGGCCGCAGTTGTCAGCCAGTCGTTTGCGGCGGCGGGAGGCATTCCGAGCGTTGCCGAGATTCTAAACGTCTGCGACCGGCAGACAGAGAAGTCGCTGCTTGAGAACTTGTCGCAGGATGATCCAGACTTGGTCGAAGAGATTCGGCGTTTAATGTTTGTGTTTGAAGATATTAACAAGCTCAGTGACAAAGACATTCAAGCCATTCTGAAGAACGTCGAGACGGCCCAATGGGCGATGGCCTTGAAGGGCGTTAGCCCAGAACTTCGAGAGAAGATCCTCGGCAACATGTCACAGCGGGCGGCAGCCATGTTGACGGAAGAAATTGAGTATCTTGGCCCCGTCCGACTTTCGGAAGTTGAAAGCATTCAATCCCAGATCGTTGACATTGTCAGACGACTTGAAGAGACTGGCGAGATTACGGTCGGCGGTGGAGCCGACGGAGGCGGCGACGCGCTCATTTCGTAACGCGTCGCTCATTCGCGCTCGGAGATCGCGTATTGTTCGCTTTGGTGACAGGAGCAGGCGGGTTCCTCGGACAGTACATTGCGGAACAACTCGTTGCGCGCGGTGACCGTGTGCGGGCTTTCTCGCGGGGATCTTATCCGCGATTGGACGAGCTTGGGATTGAATCCGTCGTCGGCGACGTGCGCGATTCGGAGGCAGTGGCCGACGCGTGTGAAGGCATCGACGCCGTCTTTCATTCCGCTGGTGTCGCAGGAATTTGGGGCCCGTGGGAGTACTTCCACGGGATTAACACGCTAGGCACGCACAACGTTGTTGCTGGCTGTCTGAAGCACTCCGTCCCTCGGCTGGTCTATACCAGCAGCCCCAGTGTGACCTTTGATGGGAGTGACCAGAATGGTATCGACGAGTCGGCTCCGTATCCCACAACGTGGCTTTGTCATTACCCGCACACCAAGGCCCTCGGCGAGCAGCATGTCTTGGAGGCGAACGGTCGCGACGGGCTCTTAACGTGCTCACTTCGCCCCCACTTGATTTGGGGACCTCGCGATCAGCATTTAATCCCACGACTGCTTAATCGCGCACGCAGTGGCAAGCTGCGTCGTATCGGTGACGGAACGAATCTCGTCGACATGGTGTACGTCGAAAACGCCGCGGTCGCCCACCTTCAGGCAGCTGATGCTTTGGAGCCAGGTGCCCCGGTCTGCGGACGCGCGTATTTCATTAGCCAGGGCGAGGCGGTGAACTGCTGGGATTGGATCAACGAGATTCTTTGCCTCGCCGGAATCGAACCGATTGATAAGTCGATATCGCTCAATTCGGCCTGGCGCATCGGTGCCGTGATGGAAGCCGTCCACCGACTTTTTGGGAAGCAAAGCGAGCCGCGAATGACTCGTTTCTTGGCCGCGCAGCTCGCGACATCACACTACTTTGACATTACGCGAGCTCGTGAAGATTTCGGCTATTCGCCAGCGATTTCTACCGCTGAGGGAATGCGACGCTTGGCAGCCAGTTTATAGGAATCGTTCGGCTTTTCCGTGTTCCAGCGGCCGATTTGGCGGCTTGCCAATCGCTGTGTAAATGGGTAGTTTCATGGGTTCTACCTTGCACTCGGAAGCCCGATGATCGCGACTCCTCGCCAAAACCTGCCCGACAGTCAAAGGATCGTCATCACTGGCGTCGGCTTGACTGCGCCTAACGGCAATGATTGGAAGGAGTTCCGTGACAGCCTGTTGAACGGACGCAGTGGCGTCAGTAGCTACGAAATCCGCTACGTCGGCGAGACGTTGGCCGGAGTCTGTGATTTTGACGCCAAGCGATATCAGACGAAGAAGGATGTCAGGCGAGGGACCCGCGCCGGGAGCGTCGGCGTCTATTCAGCGAACGAAGCCGTGAAACATTCCGGCCTCGATTGGGAGAACGTTGATAGATCGCGAGTCGGAATCTACGTTGGCGTCACGGAACATGGCAATGTCGAGACCGAGAACGAGATCTACGAGCTGAAGGGCTTTGACTACGACACACAATTTTGGTCCCACCATCACAATCCTCGCACGGTCGCGAACAATCCTGCTGGCGAAGTTGCTCTGAACATGGGGATCACTGGACCGCATTACACGATCGGGGCCGCTTGTGCCGCGGGTAATGCCGGCTTGATCCAGGGTGCTCAGATGTTGCGACTTGACGAGTGTGATGTGGCTTTGGCTGGAGGCGTCTCCGAGAGCATTCACACGTTTGGCATCTTCGCGAGCTTCAAGAGCCAGGGCGCCTTGGCGTCGCATGAAGATCCGACTCGAGCCTCACGCCCGTTCGATAAAGAACGAAACGGGATTGTTGTCGCGGAAGGCGGGTGCCTTTACGTACTCGAACGCTTTGACGATGCCAAGCGGCGTGGAGCAAACATCTACGGTGAACTCGTTGGCTATGCGATCAATACCGATGCGACCGACTTTGTACTCCCGAATCCTGAGCGACAAGCCGAGTGCGTACGCTTGGCGCTAGGTCGCGCTGGTCTGGCTCCTGAACAGATGGATATCGTCAGCACTCACGCCACGGGCACGGGGTTGGGCGATATCCAGGAGTGCGCCGCACTGCGAAGTGTCTTCGGCGAATGTGAAAATACCTGTGTTAACAATGCAAAGAGCTTCATCGGACATGCGATGGGCGCAGCGGGAGCCTTGGAGCTTGCCGGCAACATCGCTGCCTTTGCGGACGACGTTTGCCACCCGACGATCAATGTTGACGACTTAGACCCCGAGTGCGACCTGCCAGGGCTGGTGCTGAACGAGCCTCGAGAGATGGGGAAGCCAAAGTACGTATTGAACAATTCATTCGGGATGCTGGGAATTAACTCAGTGGTCATCATCGAACGGATTTGAAAGCAATCAACGACAAACCGGGAAGCACCGACGCAATCCACTTGTTGGCCCGGCATCAGGAGAACTGCCTACCATGACACCTGCCGATATTCGCGACGAGATACTCGATATCCTCGAAGACATCGCTCCCGACGAAGATCTGGGCGAGCTGAAGGACGAAGTCGCCTTTCGTGAGCAACTTGAACTCGACAGCATGGACTTCCTTGACATTGTCATGGAGCTTCGCAAGCGTCACCGCGTCCAAGTTCCCGAAGAAGACTACGGCGAGCTCGCCAGCATGCACAGTACGGTGACCTATCTCACACCGCTCATGAAGGATCTGCAGAAGGCCTGACAAGTTTTCAGTGTGAAGTGTTTAGCTTTCAGCAACTGAACACTGAAAACTGAGTGCTGAAAACTCGATATGTACGACACAATCATCATCGGGGCGGGCATGTCGGGGCTGGCTGCTGGAATTCGGCTGGCGCACTTCGATCAGCGAGTCTGTATTCTCGAACGGCACTACACGATCGGTGGTCTCAACTCCTTTTACCGGTTGGGCGGTCGTGACTATGACGTTGGCTTGCACGCCGTCACGAACTTCACGCCCAAGGGAGCGAAGAAAGGTCCGCTCGCGCGTCTCTTGCGGCAACTGCGATTCAAATGGGAAGACTTTGCGCTTGCGCCACAAGTTGGTTCGACGATCGCGTTCCCGGATGTGCAGCTTCATTTCGGTAACGGTTTGGAGTTGCTTGAAGCCGAGATCGCATCGAAGTTTCCGGCGCAGAAGGATGCGTTTCAACAGCTGCTCACAAAAATCATCGACTACGACGATCTCGACGAAGACAACTTCGGCGGTTCAACACGCGAAGTATTGTCCGAGACGATCAGCGATCCGCTGTTGGTTGAGATGTTGCTCTGTCCGCTGATGTGGTACGGCAATGCTCGTGAACACGATATGGACTTTGGCCAATTCTGCATCATGTTTCGCAGCATCTTCATGGAAGGCTTTGCGCGACCATTTAACGGCGTGCGGTTAATCTTAAAGAACCTCGTGCGTCGTTTTCGGTCGCTGGGCGGCGAGTTGAAACTACGAAGCGGCGTCGAGCGTATCAAGGTCGAAGACGGGAAGGCGGTTGGCGTTGTTCTGGACAGCGGCGAAGAGTTGGAAGGACGCAAAATCCTCTCGTCGGCAGGACTGGTCGAGACAATTCGTCTGTGCGAAGACATCACCGAGGCGGACCCACAACAAGCAGGGCAGATGTCCTTCACCGAGTCGATCTCGATCCTCGACAAACCACCGAAGCAAATCGGCTTTGACCGCACGATTGTCTTCTACAACGATTCAGATTCGTTCCATTGGGAGAAACCGAGCGACAGCCTGTGCGACATGCGAACCGGTGTCATCTGTTCGCCAAACAATTATTTGTATGACGAATCGGATGGCGACTTGCCCGACGGTGTAATTCGCATCACGACGATCGCCGACAGCGACCGTTGGTCGGTGTTGCCCGAGGACGAATACAAGCTCGAGAAGCTACGTTGGTACGACCGAACGATCGCCTCAGCCGTGCGATTCATCCCCGACTTCCGTGGCCATGTCGTCGACACCGACATGTTCACGCCCAACACAATTCGACGCTTCACATGGCACGACAACGGTGCCGTCTACGGAGCCCCCGAAAAGCGACTGGACGGAACGACGCATCTTCCTAACCTGTTCTTATGCGGTACGGATCAAGGCTTTGTTGGGATCATCGGCTCGATCGTCAGCGGAATATCGATTGCCAATCAGCACTGCTTGCGGGACTAAACGATCGTTGGGACTCGATGGGACGACTCCGAGTAGGTTGACGTCCAGCAGTGATCCGAGATCATATCTATCAGCGAAGAGATATTGGTTACAAAGGTAGACAGTCAGTAACATGCCACGCGATTTTCTCAAAGGTGCCAGCGACGAATATGACGTGATCGTCATCGGGAGCGGTTTGGCTGGGCTGACGGTGGCGAACGTGTTAGGGCGGGCGGGGCATTCGGTTTTGTTGCTCGAGCAACACTATAAGCTTGGTGGAATGGCGACGTGGTTCAAGCGGCCCGGCGGGCATATCTTTGATGTTTCGCTACACGGATTTCCCTATGGGATGATCAAGAGTTGTCGGCGGTATTGGTCTCAGGAGATCGCAGACTCCATCGTACCGTTGAAGGGGATTCGCTTTGAGAATCCGATGTTCTCGCTGACGACGACCTACAATCGCGAGGACTTTACAAAGTTGCTAACGAGTCAGTTTAAGATCGCTCCGGAGAAGGTGGCGGAGTTCTTTGACACGGCGCGCGGGATGAACTTCTATGACGACCAGTCGATGACGACTGGCGAACTGTTTAACAAGTTCTTTCCCGGTCGCGAAGACGTGCATCGTCTGCTGATGGAGCCGATCGTTTACGCCAATGGCTCGACGCTTGAAGACCCCGCGATCACGTACGGCATCGTCTTCTCGAACTTCATGTCGAAAGGGGTTTATACGTTTGAAGGCGGAACGGATCTGCTGATCCAGCTGATGCAGAAGGAACTGAAGAAGAATGGCGTCGATATCCGAATTCGTTGTGATGTTGAAAAGATCAACGTCGAGGATGACCGTGTTCAGAGTGTGACGGTCAACGGTCGAACTATAAAGGCCAAGTCCGTTATCTCAAACGCGAACCTCAATGCGACGATCTTTCGGCTGCTTGGCGAAGAGACACTGGACAAGCAATTCGTCGAAGAGGCCCGCGCGGTCCGGCTAAATAATTCCAGCACGCAAGTCTACATGGCCTTGAATCCGGGCGAGACCGTTGACGAATCGTTAGGTGATCTCTTTTTTACCTCGACCGCCGAAGAGTTTAAGACGGATCTGCTGCTGAGCCGCGATGTCACGAGCCGAACCTATTCCATCTACTACCCGCGGACTCGCCCTGAAGGCCGCCCACGAACCTTGATTGTCTCAAGTACGAATGCCCATTACAAAGACTGGGCACCGTTATCAGACGAACAATACGAGGCGAGCAAGCAGGACCTGATCAAGACGACGCTCGATCATCTTGACCGCTATGTGCCGAACATTCGCGAGCGTCTAGCGCACGTCGAGGCTTCGACGCCGCGGACGTTCCAGCATTACACGCAACACGTAGCCGGAGCGAGCTTCGGCACGAAATTCGAAGGTCTGGCGGTCAGCCGCGCGTTGCCCGATCAAGTCAAGGGGTTGTACCACGCGGGGAGCGTCGGCATTATCATGTCCGGCTGGTTGGGTGCCATTAACTATGGCGTCATTGTTGCCAATGATGTCGATGCGTTGCTGATGAAACAAGTTGGCGCAGCGACTCAGCCGGTTAACTAGTGCTTGTACGGGGAGCCGCTCGTTCGCGGCACCGCGGCTGGGAACATGGACCGATCTATGAGCGATGATATTACGAACGCGATTCCCCATCGTCCGCCAATGCTGCTGGTCGATGAAGTCGTCGAGAAGAGCGAAGACACGATCGTGTGTCGCAAGACGTTTCAAGCCGACGAGTTCTTTTTTCAGGGACATTATCCTGATCAACCGATCGTGCCCGGTGTGATCTTGTGCGAGTCGGCGATGCAGGCGGGTGCAATATTGCTGTCACGGTTTGTTGAAGAAGGCAGCGGCGTTCCTGTCGCAACACGACTGAACGATGTGAAGTTCAAGAAAATGGTGCGTCCCGGCGACACGATTCAGATGGCTGTGACGTTGAAAGAGCGGATGTCCGACGCGTTTTTCCTCCAAGCCAAGGTCACGTGCAACGAAAAGGTAGCGGTGCGATTTGAATTCGCTTGTACGATGGCTCCGGCTAAGTGAGGGGCCAAAGTTTCAGAAGCCGCCCTTGTCCCTTTGGCTAGGAGATTCACGATGCAACGCATAACACAAATCGGTATTCTGTCGTTTGCAAAGATAATGGGCTTGATTGGTTTCTTCGGCGGCTTGTTAATCGGCATTCCGTACGGGCTGATGTTGATGATTCTTGGAGCGGGCATCGGCGCGAATGCGGAACAAGGGGGCGCGGGGGTTACGGTCTTCGGAGTTGGTGGTGGTTTGGTTATGATGTTTGCATTGCCGCTGGTCTATGCGGCTTTGAGTTTTCTCGTTGGGCTAATCTATGGATTGATCATCAATCTGGTTCTACATTTATCCGGCGGACTCCAGCTTCGTATCGAAGCACCCAGATACGCGGAAGCGATAAAGTGAGCGACTTTCTCCAACTCGACGGAAAAACAGTACTTGTGTTTGGCGTCGCCAATCGCAAGAGCGTTGCATTTCACATTGGCAAGTCCCTCGAAGAAGCTGGCGCGAAGGTTGTCTATGTCGTTCGTAGTGAGCAGCGCAGGGAAAGTCTTGCCAAACTGTTGAACGAACGCGAAGTTTACCTCTGCGACGTCGAAGACCCAGAGCAAATTGAACAGCTGCACAGCGACATCGCAGCGAAACACAAGACCGTTCACGGGCTCGTGCATTCGATCGCCTTTGCCGACTACGAAGGCGGCGTGAAGCCATTCCATGAGACTAGTAAGTCGCAGTTCCTGCGTGCGGTCGATATCTCGTGCTACTCGTTGATTGCGCTGTCAAACGCCTTCAAGGATTTGCTAGATCCAGATGCGTCAGTTGTTGCGATCTCGATATCCACGACGCGGATGGCGAGCGAAAACTACGGCTTCATGGCTCCCATCAAGGCGGCGTTGGACTCGTCCCTGGCCTTTCTCACGAAGTCATTCAGTCAGTTCTCACGAGTCCGCTTCAATGCGGTCGGGCCTGGCCTCTTGAAGACCTCCGCATCGGCAGGCATCCCGGGATACGTCGACTCGTACCTCTTCGCTGAGCAAGTCATTCCACGCGGGCAAGCGGTTCAAACGCAGGAAGCTGCAAACGTTGCTGCATTCTTAATCAGTCCGCGATCGACGGGGATTAATGCGCAAACTTTGGTCGTTGATGCGGGCATGTCGATCAACTATTTCGATAGCGAAGTTGTTCGACGTGCAACGAATGCTGAGTAGTGCGTGAGTCGCATTCGCGAAACGTGACACTCCTCTCTCGACTTGGTAAACTCGACAGAGTGTTCCTTCTAGACGCACGCCCATCTGTTTGGGGTCGCCTACTTGTTTCCATCGGCGTAATTCATGTCACCGATTTTCCTTTCGATTTTTGTTGTCGCCTCGACGTTCGGGCAAGCAACTGCCGCCCATGTCGACGAGGTTCACGATCGAGACATCCGCGCGTCGATCAGGAAACTCGGAACGAGCGATTATGCGGCGCGTGAGGAAGCCTACCGAGAACTAAGACGTCATGGGCTCGCAGCGCAAGCCGCTCTTCGAAAAGCCATGAGGAGCGAGGATGGGGAGACTCGAGTACGGGCGACGCGGTTGGTCAGAGACATCGAGTACGGAATTCTACCGGGCACCGATGTCACAACAAAGCGGCTCACTCGCGGCTTTCGTGACGGGTTACCAAACGAACGTCTCGCCGCCTTTCAAAGTCTTGTCGAGTTGGAACGCATCGAAATCCTTGAGCGATTGATTCGGCTGGAAGCTGACCCACTCGTGCGGCGGCAATTGTTGGCTCAACTATTTCAAAGCAAGAACATCGTCGATCGATTTATTGAACGCGATCGTATCGACGCGTTGATCGCCGCTGTTGGCGCTGACCAGAACACGCAATGGAGACGTTCAGTCACGATTCTGCTGATGTTTTCGCCGACAATGTTAGCACGATTGGCAGAGAGAGGCTCGCTTGGAACGTTGTTGCAAATGATTCGCGAAGAAACCGATGCACGAGCTCGAAACGCGATGTTGGTAGCGATTTTCAGGACGCCAGGCGTTGGGTTCGTCCTTGCGCAGAACGAACTCACTTTTGTACTGGACACGCTGCGAGCGGAACCGGACCGGAATATCCGTGGCGAGCTACTGAGAGAGATTTTCTCTAACACTCAGGCCGCTCAAGCAATCGTCGCTAACAAACAACTTGACGGCATTTTAAATTTCTCGCGCGAACACACGTCCGCTGCCAGCCAGCAGAAGTTGATCGAACGCATGTTGGCATCGGGGCCGGTCGTCGAGTCGCTGTTGAAAGACGGCGGCGTCGACCGTGTCATCGCATTGGTCGCGAAAGAACCCGATTCCGTTATGCGCGGGCGACTGCTTGGCGCAACGATCTCTTCATCTGCTGTCAGAACGTTCCTGCAGCGAAATGGCTTATCCGACTTGGCGATCAAGCTGGCGAAAGACGAGACGAACGAGGCGGCGCGGCATGAGTTTCTTCAAGCCCTGTTGCATGATACGAGTTTTGTCTATTCATTGAACAATGAAGCAACCGTTGGCGAACTCTGGCAGTTAATTAAAGCGGATAAGAACGTAGGCTGGCGAGCACAAGCATTGATCGTGTTACTCCAGTCTCATCGTTCCAACGCGTTACTCAAAGACAAAGACGAGGCGGTCTGGATTCTCAAGCTCGCAAGCGACGACGCGGCGGGGCCCGTTCGTGAGGACATCTTGCGTTTCCTCCTTCCGAACGTGCAAGCCCAACGCGTGCTGATCGCGAACGGCTACTTCGACACGATGCTGTCACTCGCGCGCCACCTGCCTCTCCGTTCTCGCGGCGAGATTCTCGCAAACTTTCTCTCGGGATCGGGCGTCGGCGAACATCTTGTTGCGAAGCAGAAACTCGAACTCTTCATTGAAGTACCGAATGAGGAAACGGACGCCGGCGTAAAGCAACTGTGTCTTCAAGGTATCTTCCGCAACGGGATCGCAATGACTGCATTGCTCGAAGCAGGGCACTATGTGACGTTCCGCGATATGATTCAAAACGAAACGGACCCGGCTCGGCGAGCGAGTTTGTTTGGGGCGTTTGTTCAGAACTATCGCGTTATGCAGCGGCTGGATGAACAGGGCGATAGCAAGCTCTTGCTCGCCTATGCCGAAATGAAAGACGAGGGAGCGCGTCGGCAGTTCCTGCCTCGCTTGTTCCAGAACCATCAAGCCGTCACGCTGCTCATGAAGGAAGGGCACTTCGATCGCCTTGTCGTATTGGCGAAGCAAGATGGCGGTAGGAGTTTCGACGAGTTCCTTGCCGTGCCGGAGGTCATCGAACATCTTGCAGCAACCAACCAGTTTGCCCTGTTTCTGGACTTCGCCTCCAAGGACGCTGATGACAACACGCGTCGCAGTCTGTTCCGAAATGTGTTCATCAATTCGAGGACCGTCGAGGCGTTGATCGCTTCGGAGAACTTCGATCGTCTGTTGCAATTGATTCGCGCGGAACGCGATACGACCTGGCGAGGTTCGTTGTTGGGGCCTGTAGTTTCTTCGTCTCCGATCGTCGCGCACTTCGCAAAGCAGAACAAGCTGGATGCACTACTGTCGTTGATCTCAAGTGATCCAGATCCCGCTGTACGCACTCGTCTCTTGACCTATCTAGCGAGTCGCTCGGATGTACTTACCACGTTTATCGAACATGGTAATCTCGACGTGTTGATGGCGTTGGTGAATCGACAAGTTGTGGGGCGAGGCCGCGGCGACTTACTGGCGAGAATTGTCACTAACACGAAGGCACTCGAACAACTCAATGCCGATCAGCGAATCGGCCTTCTGTTGTCGTTCGCGGGTGATGCTGATCCTGAATTCGTGTCGGCCTACGTGTCTCGTCTGTTCGTGACGACACGTGCCACCGATTTGTTGGTCGAGACGGGCTATTACAGCGACGTCTTTAAGATCGCGACGACCCACCGCGACGCAAGATTGCGAACTGCGCTGATCGGACGCCTCTTATACAGCCAAAATGCGATCGATCAAATGATCGCAAGGAACGACGTTGCGAAGCTTGTTTCAATCGTCAAGAACGAGCCGGATGTCAGTTTGCGCCGTAATTACCTCACCGCCGTATGCAGCAACGAACGGTTGGTTGACGCCTTGTTGAAGACCGAGCTGTTTGCCTCGCTTGTCGACACATTGCATTCCGAGTCGGATGCGGCAGCAAAACGCCGGCTATTGGCGACGCTAACGTACTCCGTGAAGGCGGTTGCCAGGCTAGCTGCCGACGGGCAATTGGACCAAATCGTAAACGATGCGATCGCGGAATCAGACCAGAAGTTTCGCGAGACTTGGTTGAGGACGATCATTCAGCGAGCTTCTACGTTCGAGGCGTTGGTGAAACTTAACTATGGCGAAAGGTTGCTCGACGCCACGGAAGACAGACTTTCTGTCTCGCGACAGCAATCGCTGTTGCGCACCATCTTCTCGAATCAGAATGCCGTTCGTACTTTGCTCGCGCAAGGCCATTTCGAGCGATTGCTGGAATCCTCGAAACGTCACGGCGGATCGCAACTCGGCAACTTACTGCGTTCGCCGGTCATCATCGACCATCTTGCCGATGCGAAGAAGATCGCGCTCGTGCTTCAATACGCGGCGGAAGAGCTTGAGCCAAGTGCGAAGTATCAAGTGTTGTACTCGCTTGCCATGAGTACGAAGGCAAGAACGAGCCTGTTAGCGATCGGGCAATTCGAATCGTTCTACGCATCAGTTCAGACGGTTCCCAACGTGAGGCAGCGAGCGCCGCTGCTCGCGGCTGTCTTTTCTTCGTCCGAATTTGCGAGACATTTTGTCGATGCTCAGACGGTTGATCCGTTGTTCGCATTCATTGAACGAAATGCGACGATAGTCGCAAACTCACAGATCTTAGCGAGTGTTATCAGCAGCAACCAGGCGATTGATGTGCTGATCGAACACGGCCACTTCGAGGCATTGTTGCGAATTACGAACGAACAGACGAAAGGTGAAACGAAGGAGCGATTGCTTGCCCAGTTGCGTACATCTCCGAAGGTCCTCGAAAAGCTCGTCGCCGATGAAGAAGGTTGATTTGTTGCTTTTCAACGCGGCTGGCGAGGATGCAGCGGTGTCGATTTCCTTTGTCAGCCATCTGCTGCAACGATCGAATATTTCGCGGAGCGTGCGGTGGGCTTGTGTCCACTGGGAAACAGTCTACAAGAGCAGCTTTCGCGTTTTCGCTCGGCGCCGTTGCCGAAACCCTGATTTTCGATCGACGTACACTCAAGCGAGCTGCTCCATGTTCCAACGACGAGCGATTAAGTTTCTGGCAGTTGTGGTTTTCTCTCACGCTTCCGTAAGTGGAGCGGAAGGACAAAATCTTGACGCCGATTCTCCTCGTGTGACGCCCCTGGTTCGCGTCATTCAGAAAATCGAACCGGGAGTTGCTGCGCTCTTTACTCCGGTCGATGGAGCGATCATGTCAGGCAGCGGAACGGTGATTCATCCAGATGGCTTTGTCTTGACGAACAATCACGTCCTTCCGAGTGTCACGGGCCACGCGCTGCTTAGCGACGGACGGCCCTTGCAGTTTCGCGTGGTCGGTCGGCTACCAGAGCGCGACATCGCGGTTGTTCAGATCGTTGGAGCGCAAACGCCGTTGCCAGTCATCCCGCTGGGGCGAAGCGACGATATTCTGAATGGCGAGAGTGTCGTCGTTGCTGGGAATCCCGGTGGTCGCGGAACGGTTTATACAGCGGGTATTGTCAGCTCGCGACGGGTGCTTGAGGGCGGGCCGAACGCGTTGGTCATGACGAATTACAAGACAGACTATCGCGATACCTACATCCAGTTTGACGCAGCAAGCAATCGGGGGAACTCTGGCGGACCGCTGATCAACATGGACGGCGAGTTGATTGGTATTGTTTCGGCCTTAGTCGACGAGGAGCAAAACGTTGGCCTCGCGATTCCTGTTGATCGTGTTTGGGAGCGGTTCGCTGATGTGATGGAGCCGGAGCTGTTGCTGAGCCTATCAACTGGCATCATTTTGAAACCGCAAAGTGGAGCAGCGACCGTCGCCAGCGTCGAAGAAGGATCCGCAGCGGCGGAAGGTGGTGTGCAGACTGGCGACATCATCACCGCGATGAACAGTAGGCCAATCGGACGCTCCGTGGATTGGCACATCGGACTTCTGTTCGAAGCGAAGATCAATCATCCGTTGAATCTTGCGGTGCGACGAGCAAGTGAAGTACACGAACTTGCACTGAAGCCGCGACGCGATGCCGGCGTTGTCGGCGTCGAGGTTGCGGAGCCGGAAGCCGGCTTGCAATACAAGTTCTATCACGGCAAGTTTAGCCTCGTACCCAACTTTGAAGGATTGAACGCGGTTCGCGAAGGAGTTGTTCCCACGGTCGACCTCGCCGCGATGCGACAAGATCGCAATGATGCCTTTGCGATCGCGCTGTCGGGCTACTTGAAAATTCCATCAGACGGTATCTACCGCCTGATCGTTCGCTCGGACGATGGCAGCCGCGTGTTGCTGCACGATAAGCTCGTGATCGACAACGACGGAAACCATCCGCCGAAGCAGGCGAGCAAGCGAGTGCGGCTTCGATCTGGATTTCATCCGATCCGCATCGAGCACTTTGAAGGAAACGGCGACGAAGCCCTGCAATTGGCCATCGAGATGCTCGATGGTACGGGTAGTGAGATCGGCGCCGAGATGTTGTTTCATTGAGTATGTGGAGCCTCGCAGTACTCGGCAGTGTTGAGGCCAAGGCGACTCCAGCGAGAAAAAACGCTAGAAACGCTGGGAAATCTGCCGGATCGCGCAAAGTGTTGCTTCTGGCCGACTCGTTCATGCCTAGCGATTCTTGCATTCGCAGCGCTCGATATGTTAATCTAGTAGTCGCCTACCGTTAGTAATCACACCGTTCCAAGGACGCAGTAACTCCAGTTACTTGAGGGAACCCCACATGCTCCGCACTCTCCCCGCCACGGCCCTTTTGCTGGCTGTGCTATCGCTCATTTCGTTTCAATCAGTTCACGCCGATGATCAAGTCGCGGCTAAGCCACCAGGGATCGGGGATCCCGGAAGGCTCTTGACGATCTCGATTGAAACGGGACGCACGGTTGACGGTAAGTTTCTTGTTTCGGGGCGCGATGCGAGCCAACAGTTGGTCGTCACAGGTGACTACGACAGCGGCCAGAAACGAGATCTAACTCGCGATTCCGCCTACACTGCTTCGCCTGACGGAATTGTCCGAGTGGATGCAGCCGGGCACGTTTCTCCGATCGCGGAAGGCGATGCCACGATTCATGTGAAAACGAATGCCGGTCCAGACGCTACGATCAACGTGACGGTGACCAACATCCTTCAGGACTTGCCCGTTAACTTTCCCAACCAAGTCGTTCCTGTCTTTACGAAGTATGGATGTAACAGCGGTGGTTGCCACGGAAAGTCGGGTGGCCAGAACGGTTTTCGCCTTTCTTTATTGGGCTTCGAGCCGACCGAGGATTATGAGTATCTAGTGAAGGAAGGTCGAGGTCGCCGCCTGTTCCTTTCAGCTCCAGATCGCAGCTTGTTGCTTGAAAAATCGATTGCCAAACTGCCGCACGGTGGTGGGCACCGGATTGATGCTGAGTCTCCCGCCTATCGCTTGCTTCGCCGCTGGATTGAGCAGGGTGTTCCTTATGGTAACGAAGACGATCCTACCGTTACACACATTGATGTGTTCCCCAAAGAACGAATCATGGGGCGCGAAGCAACACAACAGCTTGTTGCGATCGCCCACTATTCCGACGGTTCCGCGGAAGACGTAACTCGCACGACACAGTTCGATTCAAACGATACGGAGATGGGCGAGGTTAGCGTCACGGGAGTCGTCACGACAGCTCAACTAACTGGAAGCGTTGCCGTCATGGCTCGCTATCAAGGGCACGTCGGCGTCTTCCGTTCGACGATCCCGCTTGGCATTAAAGTCGAGAATCTGCCGGTCGCGAAGAATCTCGTTGATGAAAATGTTTTCGCCAAGCTGAAGGATCTTGGGCTGCCCGCGTCGCAAGTTTCCGACGATGCGACTTTCCTTCGCCGACTGACGATTGATGTTGCCGGACGTCTGCCAACCATGGAAGAGGCGGAGGCTTACCTCGCCGACAACTCTACCGACAAGCGAATCGCGGCGATCAATCGTGTGCTCGATAGCAGTGATCACGCTGAGTATTTTGCCAACAAATGGTCAGCAATTCTGCGAAATAAGCGCCGACAAGAATCCGATAAGATCGCAACATTCGGGTTTTACGATTGGATCCGTAAGAGCCTCTACGAAAATAAGCCCTACGATCAGTTTGTGGGTGAGATTTTGACCGCGTCAGGAAGTCCCGGCACCAACGCTCCGGTCGCCTGGTACCGTGAGGTCAAGGATCAGGCGGCTCAGGTCGAAGATACGGCTCAACTGTTTCTTGGACTTCGCATTCAGTGTGCTCGCTGTCACCATCATCCATTCGAGAAGTGGAGCCAGCAGGATTACTACGGTTTCGCAGCGTTTTTCTCGCGAGTTGGTCGCAAGAAGGGCTTGATCGTGGGCCAGGATCGGATCTTCCATAATCCCGGAACAGCCCAAGCGCAGAACCCAAAGACGAAACAAAACGTGCCGCCGACAGGACTCGGTAGCGAGCCGCCGACCCTGGACGCCCAAGACGACCCCCGTCTCGAACTCGCCGCGTGGATGTCCGATAAAGAAAACCCATTCTTCGCATATGCATTGGTAAATCGTTACTGGAAGCATTTCTTCGGTCGAGGGCTTGTCGACCCCGAAGACGACATGCGAGTGACGAATCCAGCCTCGAATCCTAAATTGCTAGACGCGTTGGCCCAGGACTTCGCGGCCCATGATTTTGATTTGAAACACTTGATTCGCACGATCTGCGATTCGAGTACGTACCAACTGGCAGCCGAGCCGAATGACTGGAACCGTGACGACAAGCAAAACTTCTCAAGATACTACCCAAAGCGATTGAACGCTGAAGTGTTGCTAGATGCGATCAATCAAGTTACCGGGACGACGACTGGTTTCAGCGGTGCGCCCAGTGGAACACGTGCCGTACAATTGCCTGACAATGGATTCACGTCGTACTTCCTCACCGTGTTCGGACGGCCCGAAGCGAGTAGTGCTTGTGAATGCGAGCGTTCGTCGGAAGCTAATTTGGCGCAAAGCCTCCATCTTTTGAACTCGAGCGAGATTCAAGGCAAATTGACGGCTGGTGGTGGAAGGGCAGCCAAACTGGCCGCTGATAAAGAACGCGAGCATCAAGCCAAGATTCGCGAATTGTATCTATTGTCTTTCTCTCGCGAGCCTTTGGCCGACGAAACAGCGATTGCCATGGCTCACATCGAGAAATGTGGCGACGACACGAAGCGAGCCTACGAAGACATCGTTTGGGCGTTGATCAATACCAAGGAGTTCTTGTTTAACCACTAAACGAGTACGTAGTTAAAGGTATCGAATTAAGTTGAACGGTCGGATTATTGAAACCTCCCACCCTGGCAATCAAACTGAGACGTAGGCGTTGATTGCTGCTTCGGCCCCAATGGTCGCAAACCACACCCTTCGTCTCAGCCTACCTGAATCTGAAAGGAATGTCCGATGGCGCGAAGAATGATCGCCATTCGAGCCTTATATCGCTTCTTCTCACGGGCCATGCTTGCCGCAGTTGTCGGCGGCTTGCTGGTGTCCTCAGTATCGATTCCCCTCCAAGCACAGTTGCCAAGTACGCAACTATCAAGCATCTTTCCGCCCGGCGGAAAGTTCGGGACGACGGTCGATGTGCAAGTCGCTGGTGCTGATCAGATCGACGTGACACAACTCGTCTTCTCGCATTCGGGAATCAAGGCGACGCAGAAGACGGCCAAGCCAAACGAGTTCCTCCCTGAGGGTCCCGTTGCCGGTCAGTACTCTGTATCGATCGCTGGAGACGTTCCGCCCGGAATCTATGAAGCTCGCGTCGTCGGTCGCTATGGCGTCTCGAATCCAAGAGCATTCACCGTCGGAATTCGCGAAGAATTGATTGAACGAGGTGGGAACAATAGCGTTGAGACAGCATTTGAAATTGCTGCCGACAAAACGGTTAGCGGCTGGGTCGACGCAAACAATGTCGATCATTTCAAGTTGGCGTTGAAAGAGGGGCAGCGAGTTCTTTTGGATTGTGCCGCGCAACGAATCGATTCACGGATGGACGGTACACTCGTTGTCTACGATCCCAGTGGTCGCGAAATCGCTCGCTCTCGGGACAACATTGGAAAAGACCCATTCGTCGATCTCGAAGCCTCCGTGGCTGGCGAATACATCATTGCGTTGTACGACTTTGTCTATCGTGGCGGTAACGACTCGTTCTATCGATTGACTGCACACATGGGCCCTCACGTCGATTTCATTTTCCCGCCTTCCGGATTAAAGGGATCGAACGATCAGTACGTTCTGTACGGGAGGAACTTACCGAATGGCCAACCGTCAGAGGTCAAGATCGACGGTGTTGCATTAGAGCAAGTGACGGTGAATATCCCGCTACCAGCAGATGAAGCGGTCGCTCGCCAGTTGGATATCGCAGAGCTTGCCGTTCCGCAGGCGTCTGTCCTCGATTCGTACTCCTATCGCTTTAACACCGCGAACCCGTCGCCGATTCATTTCGCTAGAGCCCCCGTCGTGAAGGAGCAGGAGCCGAATGATGATCCTGCTACCGCTCAGCAAGTCTCCGTTCCGTGTGAGTTCACCGGGCAGTTTTACCCGAGTGGTGATCACGATCACTTGCAATTTGAAGCGAAGAAGGGCGACATATATCACATCGAAATCATCTCGCAACGATTGGGGTTGGAAACTGATCCGTATCTCATCGTTCAACGCGTTACCAAGAACGACAAAGGCGAAGAAGTCGTTGCTAACATTGCGACCGTGGATGATCCAGGAGACCGGAATGGTCGCATCGGGACTAAGTTCGACACGTCGACGGACGATCCTTCGTATCGTCTGACGGCGGACCAGGATGCGATCTATCGCGTGACAGTGCGAGACCAAAACGGTTCGGCTGCTCCCAATCCCCGTAATGTCTATCGACTGGTAATACGGTCGCCACAGCCCGACTTCCGAGTTGTCGCGATTGCCGAACGCGTTCAAGCTCCGGTCAACGCGAATGCCGTTCTCGCAGGTACTACCTCCATTCGACGTGGCGGAACTACCTTGTACGATGTGCGAGTTGAACGTCGCGAGGGCTTCGCTGGCGAGGTTGAGATCACGGCTGAGAACCTACCTGCGGGCGTGACGTGCCGCGCGACTCACATCGGAGCGGCTCAAAACTCCGGCACGCTGGTCTTCCAAGCAGCGGAAGACGCCAAAGCGTGGAGCGGCGATATCCGTGTGGTGGGAAAGTCGACCGTCGAAGACAAGGAGTTGGTTCGATATGCGAGAGGCGGCGTCGTCGTTTGGGATAACGGAAATCGGACTCTAGCGCCCCTCAATTATCGCGCCAGCCGAGGCGTCTCGTTTGCCGTGATCGATCAGGATCCGGAACAAGCGTTCATCGATGTCGGCGATGACAAGATTTGGGAGACGTCACTCGGCGGCAAGTTGGAGATCCCGGTCAAGGTAACTCGCCGCGAGGACTTTAAAAGCGACGTCAGTCTTGTTCCGATTAACGCAGCGAATGAGTTCAAGCCTGGGAATATCGCTGTAAAGGCGGACGCTGCAGACGCCAAGTTGGCTCTCGACATCAAGAACAAAGCTACGAAGCCCGGCCTCTACACGTTCTATTTGCGAGCCGACACTAAGATTAAGCATTCGCTGAATCCAACGGCCGTCACTCGCGCAGCAGAAGAGCAGAAGACCATTGACGCAGTTGTCAAAGAAGTCACCGATGCACTCAAGGTGGCAAACGAAAATAAAACGGCAACTGTGAAGACCGCGACCGATGCGGTTGCAGCCGTCAAGTCGGCAATCGATGCGAAGACGGCTGCGGACGTTATTGCCAAGCAGGCTGCTGACGCTGCGGCACAGGCTGCGACGACTCTCGCTGCCGCAAAGGAAGCCGCTGCAAAGGCTGAAGGCGATGAAGCTTTGGCTAAGGCAGCCGCTGATGCTGAAAAGGTAAAGACTGATGCCGACGTGGCAAGTGCCGACGCCGTCGCTAAACAGAAAGCCGCTGAGCAAGTTGTCGTCGATGCTCAGGCAAAGGCGAAGCAGGCCGAAGAAGCCAAAGTTGCTGCGGAAAAGAGCGCTGTCGATACTGCTGCGAAACTGAAAAGAGTTCAAACGGCGAAGACGGCAGCCGATAAGAAGGTCGCCGATACGAAGAAGGCGAATAATCCGGTGGATAAGAACGTTGCCTTCATTTCAACGCCGATCCGCCTTCGAATCGTCAAGACGCCTCTGAAGTTAACGGCGCCTGCTCCGGCCAACGCCTTGAAGCAGGGCGAAAAGATCGAGGTGCCTGTCTCAATTGAACGTTTGTACGACTTTACGGAACAGACGGAAGTTTCCTTTGAGCTTCCGAAAGGTGTTGCTGGCATCACGATTTCGAAAGTCTCAATCGCCAAAGATCAAAAGGACGGCAAGTTCGAGCTGACTGCGACTAAGGATGCCACTCCTGGCGATCACGCGGTCACCGTGCGAGCGAAAGCGAAGTTCAACGGAATCGATGTTGAGGCGACGCAGGCGTTAGTTCTCCAAGTCGAGAAGGTCGAGTAATTTGTAGAGTGGGCACGACCGACTCTACGAAAACAATAACAATTGGTTTCATCATCCAACAAGCCTTTTGATCAGGTTGAATTCCCATGTTGACGCGACACACAAATATCTTGGTTCATGCTCTCGCAATTACCACGATAGCGATTATCAGTACCGATGCGAATTCGCTTCGGGCCGACGACGCGATCACGATTGCGGAAGTGAAGCATGAGGGCGATGTCGAATTTGAGAAGGAGATTCTGCCGATCTTCCGCCGAAAGTGTTTGGCTTGCCACAATAATACGGATGCGGAAAGCGACCTCGTCCTCGAGACTCCGCAGACCATTCTGAAAGGTGGTTCTGAGGGACCATCCGTTGTTCCAGGGAAAGCTCTGGAGAGTCTGTTGCTCAACGCTGCAGCTATGCAGATAGAACCGTTCATGCCGCCGGAGGACAACGATGTCGGTGCCAAGCCCCTAACTCCTGATGAACTCGGTTTGATCAAGCTCTGGATTGATCAGGGTGCCAAGGGAGAGGTCACAGGCGGCGGACCCGTGAAGTGGCAACCGCTACCTCCTGGCGTGAATCCGATTTATTCAATTTCAATCTCGCCAGACGGTCAATACGCCGCGGCCGGTCGCGCCAATCAGATCTTTTTGTATCACGTGGGCAGCAAACGTGAAGTCGGACGATTGACTGATCCGGCGTTGGTTGATGCCGCATCTGGCAATCAAGGTGTCGCGCATTTGGATTTAGTCCAGTCGTTGCGATTCAGTCCCGATAGCGAATTGCTCGTTTCAGGCGGCTACCGTAACGTGAAATTTTGGAAACGCGCTCGCAATACACATAAGCTAGACATTGCAGGTGTTGAGAGTCCCGTGAAGTCGGTCGTGGTAAGTCCCGATGGAAAATGGCTCGCTATGGCGGAAGATAGCGGCAAGGTGCAATTATTCGAAATGCCATCTGGCAAGTTGGCACGGACTCTTGACGGCCACGCTGGCGGCGCCACAGGTGTTGCCTTCTCGACCGACAGCAGCAAACTAGTTTCGGGTGGTCAAGACAAATCACTTCGCGTTTGGAATGTCGCGGACGGGCAATCGGCTGGAAGTATTGAAACACCGGCAGTTGTTAATGCTGTGGTTTTCGCTGCTGCTAACGCGCAAATCGCGACCGCGGGTGCTGACAACATTATTCGCGTCTGGGCTCTTCCCGATCCACAAGCAGTCGCTGCGTTGAAGGCTGCCGCTGATAAAGCGGTCGCCGAGCAAGCTGCGGCGGACAAAGTCGCCGCGGACAAGACCGCTGCTGCTCTAGCGGCGGCTGAAAAGGCGAAGTCCGAAACGGAAGAAGACAAGGCGGCCGCCGAAAAGGCCAACGCCGAGAAGGCAGCAGCCGACAAGGACGCTGCGGAAAAGGCTGCCGTCGCGAAAGCAGCCGTTGAAAAGGCGGCGGCGCCAATCGTACCGCTCAAGGAATTGAAAGGCCACGGTGGCCCTGTCATTTCACTTGCCGCAGTTCTCCCAACGCCCACGCAAATTGCATCCGGCAGCCAGGATGGAACGCTTCGAGTCTGGGATGTCAACGGCGGAAACATCGTCCGCCAAGTAAATCATGGAGGGCCGATCACATCGATCGCCGTACGACCGGACGGACAGCGCTTCGCGTCCGCGAGTTCCAATAACACTACGAAACTATGGGATGCGGCGGGAAAGCAGCTCGCCGAGCTAAAAGGCGATTTTCGTGCTCAGATTCGGGTCGAGGACGTTACGCGGATGGTCGCAATTGCAAAACGCGAGATCGATGCAACGAAAGCTGATTTAAAAGCCGCAACGGACCGCAAAGCAGCTGAAGAGAAGAATGCGACGGCAGCTGAAGAGGCGCAGAAGAAAGCTGACGAAGAGCATAAAAAGAAGATTGAAGCTGCAAAGAAGCCAGTCGCCGACAAGGTTGCAGGCGAGAAGGCGTTGGCTGATGTAAAGGCAGCACAAGTGAAATACGAAGCTGATAAGAAAGCGGCCGAAGATGGAATGGTTGCAACCGACGAAGCGATCAAGAAGGCGCAGGCCGACGTTGTTGCTGCCGATGCGAACATCGTGCAATCGGTTGCTGCAGCCAAGACGGTTATCGACACGTTGGCCGAAGGCCTGGGGAAAGTTCAAGAGGCTGCAAAGGCGCAACCCGATAACAAGGCATTGGCTGCCCTGGCCGCGTCAGTCGACAAGGCAGTGAAGGACGTAGCCGAAGCGCAGAATAAGGCAGCTGAAGCGGCCAAGGTCGCCGCACAAAAGGCGATCATCGACGGCGAAGCCAAAAAGAAGACGCTGGAAGTCGCCAAGACGGCTGCGGAGGCGGCGATCGCGAAGGGAACGAACGACATTAAAGCTGCCGAGGCGAATGTCACCAAACTTGCTGCGCCAGCTCAAAAGGCCCTTGACGAGCAGAACGCCGCAGAACGTTCGCTCCAATCGGCGATTCGCACCGTAGCTCGCGCCAAGGATTCCGTCAAGAAGGCAACTGAGTCGATCCCACCCGTGGAGGCAACGGTTAAGGTTGCCGAAGAGCTGGCAAAGCAGAAGGAAGCGAACCTCGCCGAAGTCCAGAAGTCAGCCGCGGAAACTGAGAAGCCCAATCTCGCGGTCGCCTTTTCACCTGATGGGCTGACGTTGGCAACCGGCGGAGACGACCAACGCGTTCATACGTGGGATAGCGAAACTGGAGCTGCAATCGAAACATTTGAAGGTCACGCGGCAGTCATCACTGCCGTGGCATACGCTTCTGACTCGAACGTACTTTCCGTAGCTGCGAATAAGACAGCTGTCTGGTGGGATAGCAATCCCGTTTGGAATCTGGTTCGCACCATTGGATCGGTCGACTCTGCGGAACAGTTCGTCGACCGCGTAACGACGCTCGATTTTAGCCCGGATGGCAAAGTGCTGGCCACTGGTGGAGGCGAGCCGTCGCGCAGCGGTGAACTCAAGTTATGGAATGTGGCGGATGGGACATTGGTTCGTGAGGTCAAGGAAGCGCACAGCGACGTGATTTACGGATTGGAGTTTTCGCCGGACGGCAAGCAAATCGCGAGTTCGGCTTCAGATCGATTTGCCAAGATTTTCGATGTTCAGACCGGCGAGTTTGTGCGATCGTTTGAAGGCCACACGCATCACGTGTTAGGTGTCAGTTGGCGAGCCGACGGACGTTTGTTGGCAACGAGCGGAGCGGACAACGTGATTAAGGTGTGGGACGTTCGGACTGGTGATCAAAAGCGAACAATCACCGGATTTAGCAAGGAGGTCACGGCGATTCGTTTTGTCGCCGACGGAAGTAATGTAATCGCATCTTGCGGCGACAAGACCGTTCAAATGAAGAATGCTGACAACGGTGGCAACGTTCGCAGTTTCGCCGGAGCTGCAGACTTCATGTACTCCGTTGGAGCCAGTGCAAACGGCAAAGTGATCGTCGCCGGTGGACAAGACAGTGTCGTTCGCCTTTGGCAGGACGACGGTAAAGTCTTAGTTAGTTTTGAGCCGCCGAGCGTTGAGACAGCAGGAGCTGAGTAGCCTGCGAACAATCGCCACAATAGCGCCAAGGCGTCCGGATATACATCAACGTTAAAGATCGCTTCCGGTTTTAACGGTCGTAAGTCTATCGGACCTACATTACGGTCAGGTGGTGTCGGCCATTCTGTTGGTCGCGGTTCTGCCGCCGAACCCCTGTCGTGACGGTTGGTCTGCTTCGCTTGCTCTTCTTCGTGTCTTGACGCAATGTGCGTCGATCTACCTCTGTAGTCGCGGTCTGGTGCCGCGTTTTAATGGATTTCGACGCCGACCAGTCTCAATTGCGTAATCGTGATACGGGACTCGGAGCATGGAGGGAGTACGGTGCAATTCCGCATTGGTGTGTCGGTCGCTTTCGGCCTGCTCATCGCCGCCAGCCACACGCCGGCACGCGCTCAAATCAACAGCGGCTACTTTTCCGACGGTGCGCCTCTCGAAACCGTGGAGCCTTTCTACGATCCTGGAGGTCTGACAGGGGGCTGCTTTCGCGATCCTGGACCTTGCTGGCTCGGACAAGCGACATTTGACGTCCTGCTGTTCGATCGCTCGGATGCCGATTCTCGATCAGTGGTTACGGAGGTGGGGACGGGCAGCGAGGTTCTCAACGCGACGGATCTGGGGTTTCCTGTTACGGCGGGCTTCCGATTTAACCTCGTTCTGACAGGTGACGATGGCTGTGACCTCGTGTTCAACTATCTCGGATCTAAATTCGACAACTCCCGAGTCCATAGCGCAACAACGGCTCTTTACGACTATTTCGAATTCCCTTCTGTCACACCATCGACGGGAACCGATTTTCAAACTTCCTATATGTCGACTCTTCGCAGCGTTGAACTCGGCAGTCGCATGCGGCAATGGAGTCGATTTGCGCCGATTGCCGGCATTCGATTCATTCAGCTCGAAGACCAATTCGATCGACTCACCGGCGATGGCGCGACCAACCTGCAGCTCAGTATGACAGACAATGAGCTTTGGGGATTTCAAATCGGTGGCGAGGCATTGCTCTGGGACGCCGGTCCCGTTCGGTTTCAATCGACGGTCAAAGGTGGCGTCTTTTACAATAATCTTAATTTGACAACCGGTGGCGGCGACATCACGGTGACCGATCCTTTGACAATGATATCGACAACGATCGAGACAACCGCGAAGTTCCCGTCGGACCACGTTTCCTATTTTGGTGAAGTGAATCTTGAACTGGCCTATCAGATTGGCCGACATGTTACCGTTCGGGTCGGCTATACCGCGATGTGGTTGGACGGCGTCGCATTAGCGCCTGACCAGCACGATAACTTTAATCTTCAATCCGGAATTGGAGCATTCGACTATGGCACAGTGCTCTATCACGGAACGTATGTCGGTGGTGAAGTGACTTGGTGAACGTGGTGGTTCGCCGCGTCTTTACGCGATCAGGAGTTGGAATAAATGGGTGGAAATCTCCGGCAAATATGTGGTGTGATCGCCCTCGTGCTGGTGGGCCGAGTAACGGTTCGAGCGGACGAAGTTCTCGTGAATGATGCGTACCTGGGCACGGAGCACGGTCATGTAGCGAGTGATCGCTGCCAGGGTGATTGTGGTCTGGTGTGCGCGTGCGAACCAGAAACTTGCTACGCGCTCAGCGCTGATCTCCTTTGGTTAGGTCGAGGGAAAGTCGATTCCAACTTCTTGATTGTCGCTCCTGCAGCCGCGCCTACCGCATCGGTACTGCACACATCGGAGTTGGAGTTCAACGTAGAAGCCGGCGTCGACATTGGTGTGCGATCGAAAGGCCAGAATGGACAAACTTGGGAGTTGCGTTATTTCGGCATCTATGACCAATTGGCCCACGAGCGACGCATCTATGATGACGGAGACGCGGTCGCGACGAACGACGCAACAATCGTTCACTTCGATACCCTAAATGGTTCGTATACAGACCTTACGACAGCTTACTCGTCCGACTTGCACAGTGGCGAACTGAATGTGTGGCTGTGCGCACGATGGGGTTTTGAACCGATGTTCGGCCTTCGTGCATTGCGTCAGACTGAAGAACTGGAAACCTTCGTTACGACCGATCTCACGGAAGGCGCGCTCATCGACTTTTCGAATGATCTTTATGGCGGTCAGATCGGAGTTCGCCGAGTCTTGTGGGAAACACCGAGCAGATGTCGTGTCGAAGCGACATTGATGGGTGGCGTGTTCCATAACGACATGAAGCTTGACGGTGAAGTCCGCACAGGGGGAGCGACGACGCCGTCGGTTAACCGATCGTTCGGCGCGACGGCGTATGGAGCTGAAGTCTCCGTTACGGCGGTATATCGATTCACGCCATATTTTAGTGGTCGAATTGGCTATCGAGGATTGTGGTTAGATGGCGTAGGGCTCGCCGCGGACCAAATCGATAACTTTGCCGCAGCCACGGGAGCCGGTGATGTGGACCTGGCAACATTGATCTACCAAGGTGGCCATCTGGGCCTCGAATTCGCCTGGTAGAGGTCAGAGCAACTCGTTGATCAGACCGCGCTCTTCAAGCAAGTACCTCGGGCGACCACTCAGATCGAGAAAAGTCCGATCGGACTGAATGCCCAAATGGCGGTAGACCATTGCGAGAACATTTTCGGGGCGATACGGGTTGTCCTGCGGCATCTCCCCCTTCGGAGTCGAGCTGCCGACAATCTGGCCAACGTTGAGGCCGCCACCCGCGAGCAGAACGCTCATCGCTGCGCCCCAATGATCGCGACCCGCATTGCGATTTACTTTCGGTGTTCGACCAAATTCGCCCATCGCGATCACGAGTACGTCTCGATCCATCTCCCGCTCGTGCAGGTCGGTGACCAGTGCTGCGAGTGCTTGATCGTAGGATGGGCCCTTGGCCTGCATGCGTTTCGCGATGCCGTTGTGATCATCCCAGCTACTGACGCGAGTTGAAACAAAGGTGACGCCTGCTTCGATCAATCGCCGGGCGAGAAGAAATTCTTGGCCTGTTCTATTGCGACCGTACCGGTCGCGAATAGCGTCCGACTCCTGGCTGATGTCGAAGGCCTTTTGTGCCTTTCCGCTGGTTACCATGTCAAACGCTTCGACCGCGAAACGATCTACGGCATCGGTAACGCCGCTTGTGTCGAGCAACTCTTTCGCTTCGTCGAATCGATCAACCAAGTACTTACGCTCGGATACTCGTTCCGTGTCGAGGCCACGCACGAGACCGAGATTGTTCACCCGATAATTGCTGGCATTGGGATCGCTTGTCACCTCAAATGGATTCAATGCCTTGCCAAAGTAAGCGGCTCGGCCATATCGCATTGAACGCTGTAACGCGACGTACGCGGGGATCCCCTGTGAATGCGAGCCAATTAACTTTGATACGACCGAACCGACGCAAGGCATTTCGTTTTCACGATTCTGGCGATCGCTAAGATAATACCCGGTCTGTGTTAAATGGCTCGATGTGCTGTGACTTGACGAGTCGTGATGAATCGAGCGGATGATCGCGAGCTTGTCGGCGATCTTAGCTTGTTCGCTCATCAACTCGCTGAACTGTACGCCGGACAGCTTTGTGTTGATCGGTTGCAGCGGACCTCGGTACTCGGAAGGCGAATTAGGTTTCGGATCGTAGGTCTCGAAGTGTGAAGGGCCTCCGGCCAACTCGACAAAGATGACGGATGTCTTGCGAAGTGGTCGTCCGGCAGCGGCAGCAGCGGCTCGCCGAGCAAGTAGATTTGGGAGCGATAGCCCGCCGAGACCGAGGAATCCAACTCGCAAAGCACTACGACGGCTGATCCCGTCGCAACACGTGAATGCCCTCCCATTAACCTTGAGCATGGCAACTTACTTGGGATTTGATAACGCATCAACTGACACCGATACTTATCGGTAAGATAACTGAGATTTGTTAACGCGTCAACCTAATTGCTTTGGACATAACCACTTGCGGGTCCTACTAGGTCTGTTGCAACAGCGTAATCCGGAGAAAGTTCAAAGCTTGCTTGACCGCGCGTTCCTTCAGGATATCGGGATGGCCCGTGAATGGCACTGTCTTCGTCAGTACGTTCGCTGGTGTCGCGAGCGCGAAGTGTAACTCTCCCGCTTCGCGATCCACCGTGTCGCTGCTCGGGAATGCGCCGAGAGCCAGCCCGTAGTCGGCGGCAAACCGATTCCGTACGTGGCCTGCCATGTCGTGGATCGCAGATACATCGCCCGCCCCATCGTGGTTATGTGCCGTTCCACGAAGTGTCGCAGCCAACGCTTCGGCATCACGAACAACGATGCCGCCACGGTACACGTGACTTTCGTGATCAACATCCGACAGCCATTCGGCGAGCAACCCGCCCGATCCCCATTCGATCGTCGCGAGTCTTTCTGATCGCGATTTGAGTAAGTCGATGACGGCATGCTGGAGTTCGTCGTCGTGTTCGCCAAAGATCAGCGACCCAAGGCAATCGCGGATCGTTGCGATCGTGGGTTCCATCGACTCGAAACAAGCGACTTCGCTCTCCGCCTTGGCAGTGATCCGCAGCGTGATCGTTGCTTTATGAACCGTAATGCCGACGGAAGGTTGTCGACCGCGTGCAATAACATCTGGTAGCATTTGTTCCAGATCGCTCTCGCCGACGCCAAAGCATTTGATCCGCTGGTGGCGAATCACCCGGGCACTACCGGCCATTTTCTGAAGCGCAGGCCCAACGGTTTGCTCCCACATTTCTCGCATCTCTGCGGGAACTCCTGGGAGCGCGAACAGTCGAGACCCAGTCCGGCCATCACGATCGCAAGTCAGGTCGATGCCAGGAGCCGTACCGTGCGGATTCGGAATTGCGAGGCTGCCCGCCGGGAACATCGCCTGAATCGTGTTCCGCTCAGGCATCTCGCGTTTCCTTCGCGCAAACAGTGCCCGAATGTGTGCGAGTGCCGAGTCGTCAAGGACCAAATCGACTTCGATTGTCTCCGCGATGGCCTGGCGGGTGAGATCATCCGCGGTTGGCCCGAGCCCACCGGTACAAACGATGATGTCGGATCGATCGATGGCTTCACGGAATACACGGACGTTGGCAGCGAGATCGTCGCCGACGGTTGAATGATACAGCGTGTGGATTCCCAACTCGCCGAGTCGCTCGCTGAGCCACTGAGTGTTCGTGTCCAGCCGTTGACCACTGGTCAGTTCGTCACCGATCGAAATGACTTCTGCATGCATGTGTTGTTTCAACCTGATACATCGAGACTCGAAACGATAGAAGAAAGAAACTCGAACGCCCGTCGAGCGGTCAACGGCGCATCGTGGCTGTGGCGACTTAGTTCGACGTGCAA
This sequence comes from Planctomycetota bacterium, assembly GCA_014381825.1. Taxonomy (GTDB): domain Bacteria; phylum Planctomycetota; class Planctomycetia; order Pirellulales; family Pirellulaceae. The sequence goes on along the minus strand of JACNKX010000106.1, from coordinate 122,927 downwards.
GCCGCCCGAATAACCGATTTCGTGGAAGGCTTTTAAGACTGGATGAAAGTCCATTTCGCCTTCGCCGAACATTAAGTGATCGTGAACACCAGCTCGCATGTCCTCGATGTGGACGTTGACGATTTGTCCACGCCATCGACGCACGTACTCTTCGATCGGCGTTTCCCCGAGGCAGTGTAGATGCCCCACATCGAGTGTCATTTGAAAGGCGTCGCAATCAATTCGGCTGCAGAGCCGTTCGAAACTCTCCATTGTATCGATAAACATTCCTGGCTCGGGCTCGAAACCGACCGCCACGCCCAAGTTCAGGGCGTGCTGCAAGACCGGCTCTAGTCCATTCACGAGTCGCTCCATCGCTTGGTCGTTGGAGATATTGTCACGAAGGATGCCCGACCAAAGGGAAACGCAATCACTTTCCAGGGCCGCCGCGATGTCTATAGCTCGCTTCAGGAATCCGATCCGTTTCTCTCGATCTTTTCCATCGGCCGTTAATAGTGTCGGTTCATGTTTCGTGCGCGGATCCAGCAGATACCTCGCACCGGTTTCGATGACGGATCGCATCTTGTGTTGTCGCAAACAGTCTGCAACGCGCAAGAGCTGGCTCGGAAGCTCCTCCGAGTACGGATTCAGCGATTGGTGATCGAGCGTGATCGCAACGCTCTGGTAGCCGATCTCGGCCACAATCTCGATTGCCTCAAGCAAGTCGTGGTGGGCAAAGCCATTCGTGTTGTAGCCAAGCAACATCGTAAAATTGCCCACCCTACGTCGAGTAAATCCACTTACCAATTAGCAGCGTTGGCACTATTAGGGCCAGGATGCCAACGGCGTATGGCCAGTCTGCGATCAACAATGCGACTGATGCGTCCAAGACAATGAGCGACATGATGCTCAGTTTGACCGCTGCTTGAACTTGTTGTGGAGTTGGATTGGCGACGGCACTTAGACAGCGCCGCAATATCGACACCGTCAGAAGAAACAGAGCCATCGGCCAAACAAAGGTTGGTTCGATACGGAAACGCGCCGCCAACTCGGGAGTTGCAAAGCTTGGAAAAAACGCCAACATCATGACGCCGGTCGCCATTAAACCGACTCCGAACATAAGTAGTAATCGACTGCTGTCCTTGGCTTCGGTTCTGGCAAACCAGGTCACTCCGACAATGTAAACTCCGATTCCTCCAGCAACGGCAAGGTGACTGGCGTCGAATGCAAGCGGTGTGATATTCCCCGCTCCGGCAAGGCTCATTCCGAGCAACACATTGAAGAATCGGCACGCTCCCATAGCGAACGGTCCGAGGGGCGTCTTCTTTAGAGTTTTGTCGTAAGCAATGACGCATGCCGCTAGGAGCAGTGCGACCGCACCGCTTCGCCAAACGATGGACGCTTCTACGGTGCTAATCAGATTGACGCACGATGCGAGCAGCACACCGGCGGCGAGCAATCCATAACCAAGCAACTGTGCGTGGCCTCGCGAAATCCTCCCAGACGGCAAGGGTCGCGAAGGCCGCTCTTTCGTGTCGACTTCAAAGTCATAGACGTCGTTCAAAACCATGCCAGCCGTGTAAAGCAGGCAGGAGGCAGCAGCCAAGCAGATAAAGCCGCTGATCGGCTCAAGAGATCCGGCAACGAATACAAATCCCATCGCTACGTCCGCGATGGCAGTAAAGACATTTGGTGCGCGAAATAGTTGCAGGTATGCGAGCAGCTTGGAGGGAACTGCGGACTTGTCTTCGTTCTCGCCGCTCATCTCACTATTACTCGGCAAAGTTTCTACTCGACAGAGATACCCAGGTCATTCATCGCAGCCGTCAAATACTCGCGTGCTTCGCGAGCGGCTTCGTCGGGATTGTCGATGTACGGGTATAACTCGACGGTGATCCAGCCATCGTATCCTGTCTTTTCGATCGCCTGAAGCGTTGCTTTGAAATCGATCGCCCCGTGTCCTGGAATCAAGTGCTTATGAACTCGGGTCGAGGCAATGTCCTCGAAATGGTAGTGCTTCGTGTACGGCGCCATCTTCTCGATCCAGTCCTGCGGATCTTCGCTGACACAGTACGCATGCCCGACGTCAAAATTCAAGCCGACCCAGGGCGATTCGATACGGCCTGCGAAGTCTAAGTATTCGTCGAACTTCTCGATCATGAGTTCAGGTTCGGGCTCGATTAATAGTAGGACTTCCAGCTGCTCGGCGAGTTCGACGCACGGCATGATTTCGTCGTAGAAGATCTTTGCCGCATCGGCCCAAGATTGCTCGGTGGTCAACAGGCCTCCCGGCTCCGTGGTTACATTAGGCGCGCCAATTTCTTTAGCGAGCTGGAGCGAACGTTTGGTATGCTCCCGTCGAATCGCACGGTAGTGCGGATCGGGATCTGTCCATCCCGGGTGCCAATAGGGTTGTCGCGGATCATTCACCGCATTCATCATGAAGGCGTTGATGTTGGCGATTTGCAGGTTGTGCTTTTCGAGCTGGTCTCGAATCGACTGCTTCCGTTCTTCAAGTAAGAACGACGGCCAAGCGTGCGGCACATCTGCGAGGATTTCGATCCCCGTGTATCCGAGCTCCCCGATCTTGCGGATTGTGTCCTCGATCGAGAAGTGCATGTAGGCGTTGCTACTAAAAGCGAGCTTCATAGGGGATCTGGCTCGTGCCTGCTGGTAATTTCGTGGAAACTCAAACGAATCAGTTTAGCTTGCATAGTGACGACCGAGAAGACGCTGCAGGGTAGGGCAGCCCTGGGAATCGATGTGTCTATCGAACATCTGTCGTCGTCTGCCGAAAAAACGCTTGTCAAACCGCGTCGAATGTGCGACGCTAACTGGTGTTCAGGGGATTTGGTCTCGATGGCCTCACTCGGCCAAGGAGGCTTCTAGTGTTGTTGTTTTCTTCGTTCCGCGTCTCGCGCGGTCTTGCTATTATTGCATTCGCCGCATGCGCGACCCTACAATCTCCGCCCTCTGCTGCGCAAGAGTCCGGTGCTGCAACGTCGATTCGTGCCCATCTTGCCGCTGGCGAGTTTGGTCCCGCCCTAGATCTCGCAGCGAGGGCCAATTCGCCTCAGCAACGAGACGTTTTGTCGCGACCAATCATTGCCGCACAAGCGGCGGCTGGAATGTTTCGGGCATCGCTTGGCAATGCCTTCTCCATAGAAACTGACAGCCAACGCGCTGAAGCATTCGGCGAGCTGATGCGAGTACCAGCTGGTGGTGCCCCTTCGCGAGGCGGAGCGGCATTGGCGGACTTTGATTCTCTCATCGAGTTGATCGAATCGACGATCTCGCCCGATAGCTGGGATACGGTTGGTGGTCCAGGAGCTGTCGAGTCTTTCCCTGGCGGAGTGTTTGTTGATGCGAGCGGTCTGATGAAACGCGTCGCCGTCGATGATGCGGCGGCAAGTGCTTTGTCGGCGACTCGTGAACGTGCGAAAACTGCTACGAGTCTGCACGACATTCGTCGATCGTCCACCCTGCGTAAGGTCTCGCTGACAAAACTCGAACGCGAGCTGCAGGTCCTTTGGGCTGCTGGTCGACGGCCTGACGATTCCATGTTGAATCTTGCCGGGTTGCAGAGTGTGAAGTATGTCTTCGTTTTTCCTGAAAGCCGCGATGTGGTGATTGCTGGTCCGGCAGGCGACTGGACGTCTGACGTCGAAGGACGGACGGTTAGTACGACCGAAGGAGTGCCGGTCTTGCAGCTTGATGATTTCGTCGTTGCACTTCGTAATGCATACGGAGGCGATGGACGATTCGGATGCTCGATCACACCAACGAAAGATAATCTTGCGAGTGTTCAAAGTTTTTTGAGTGAGTCCGCCAAGACGTCGCTGAAGCCGCATCAACGTGACGATTGGTTGAAGGGAATTCGTACGCGTCTTGGAAGACAAGACATTGTCGTGTTCGGAATCAATGCGCGAACGCGAGCTGCGCAAGTCCTCGTCGAAGCCGACTACCGGATGAAGCTTGTCGGTATGGGTTTGGAGCCAGGGACGCTGGGTGTAACTAGTTACCTCGACAGCATCGAGGTTCCTGAAGGCGGCGCGCCGCCGGCCACGACCGTTCTGCGATGGTGGTTCACGATGAATTACGATTCGGTGCGCACGACGAAATCTGCTGACGCGTTCTCGATTCACGGTTCTGCCGTCAAAGTGCTGAGCGAGAACGAGCTGTTAACCGAACGCGGCGAACGCGTTCACACCGGCGGATCTGACGCCTTGAACAGCCAGTTCGCGCAGAGCTTTACAAAGCACTTCGCTGGCTTATCGAAGAAGTATCCGATCTACGCCGAGCTGCGCAACATCTTCGATCTTGCGCTAGTCGCTGCAGTTCTCAAGTCGCAGGATTTGCCTGGCCAAGTGGATTGGGAGATGGCTCATTTGCTCGATGTGTCACGGTACGGATTGAAAGTGAGCGCCACTCCGCGAACGGTGGAAACGGTAATGAATCACCGAGTTATCGACCGTAAACACCTTGTTGTCGGTGTTAGTGGGGGTGTCTCGGTCGACACCCAGAGCGAGTTGCAATTGCATCCGATAAAGCATGACCCGAATGGCCAACTCGACGGTGATCGACGCGCCGCTGCACCACCGACGTCCGGTGGGAGATGGTGGTGGGATTAGCACGTCAAAACAAGGGCTGGTGAACGTAATAATGCCACTTGGACGCATCGGTTGTTAGCACGAATTTGCATTCGGCACGACGATTCGCGAGGCGACTTGCTCGAGCGTCGCGAGGTGCGTGTTGCAACTCGCGCTGCTGCCTTCAAGGGCAGCAAGTTCAAGAGCTGCGGCTGGTTCCATAAGCTGAGAAAAACCCGCCGTTCCACCGGCACCCTTCAGCCAATGCGCGAGCTGTGCCAGCCGTGGGAAGGCGCTGCTGGCTTGGACGGTTCTCATTTCCACGAGCTTCTGATGCAGACGTTCAACGAAGTCGAGTACGATTTCGCGAAATTCCTTGTCATCCATCGGGAGCGAAGAGCAAATACTATCGATCGCATTCGGTTGCGGCTGATCGATCGCGAACACAGGAATTGTGGCCGTATCGTCGGTGATTGTCTTTAGTTCTCGTGCAATCGTTGCCAGCAGGAGCGTCGAATCGACGGGTTTGGTCAGATAGCCGGAACAGCCCGCTTCCAAGCACTTCTCTTCGTCGCCTTTCATCGCGTGTGCGGTCAACGCGATGATCGGCAGCGTGTGCCCTTTCGCTCGCAGTTCTCGTGTCGAGGAGTATCCGTCCATCACGGGCATCTGCATATCCATGAGAATCAACTCAGGATGTTTCTGTTCGGTTACATGAATCGCTTCTAAGCCGTCCTTGGCCGTGAGTGCTTCCGCACCAGCGCGTCGCAAGACGAGTTGAATTAGCTTTCGGTTCGTGTCTCCATCGTCGACGATCAAGATTCGATTTCCGGCAAACCGAACATCGCTCGCTTCCGGGGCATTTGTAGTAGGTGTTGGCGTGTTCGCCGACTCGACCAGCGATTGACCGGCGACACATCCAGTATCGATTGTCGCGCGGAATACGCTTCCGGCACCGACTTCGCTATGCACAGTCAGTCGCCCGCCTAACGCTTCCGTGACTTTGCGACTGATAGCCAGCCCTAGCCCCGTTCCACCAAATCGCCGAGTGACGGAAGTATCGGCTTGGCTGAACGGGTCGAAAATTGCCTCCAGCTTCTCATGCGGAATCCCCACGCCGGTATCGGCAACTTCGATTTGCAACTGGTTAGAGGCTTGGTTCGACATTCCTGCGACAATGCGAATGCTTCCTACCTCGGTGAACTTAACCGCGTTTCCGACTAAGTTCATAAGCAGTTGCCGGAGTCGCGGTGGATCGCTTTGAATCGATTGAGGCAGAGATGATGCCAGTTTATAATCCAGCTGCAAGCCCTTTTCTGTTGCTTGAACGCGCAAGGCGGCTACGACATCGGAAATGATTTGATGTGGCGAACAGGAGATCCGTTCCGGCTCAAATCTCCCGGCTTCGATTTTCGAGACATCGAGGATATCGTTGATCAACTCAACCAAATGAGAACCGCTTCGGTGAATCGTCGCTAAGTAATCTTTGCGGTCCTCCAGGCTGACGTCGGATTCGTCATTCATCAACGCTTCCGTGAAGCCCATGATTCCGTTGAGGGGTGTGCGGATCTCGTGGCTCATGTTTGCCAGGAACTCGGTCTTCGCCTGATTGGCGGCTTCTGCGACCTCCTTCGCGGCTTCTAACTCGACCTGCGCCTCTTGCCGCCTTCGAACCTCTTTTGACAGTTCTTGCGTGCGGGCGATGACACGGTCTTCGAGTTGGTTTTGCGCCGTCTGAATCGCCGCTTCACTCGTTTGGACACGGTCCAACATATGATTGAACGCATCTTGAAGTGTCTTCAATTCCGCTTGTGCATTGCCGTCGACGCGAATCGTATAGTCGGCGTTGATCGATATCTGCTCGGCGGTATTCGTCAATTCCAAGATCGGGCGCGTGATTGCTCGTTGAAGTCGAATCGCGAGGAACAAAACGACTAACATTGCGAGTGCGAAAACGAAGCCGACGATCTTCGCAAATTCGACAAAGCGTGCCCTCAAATCCGACGTGTTTGCGCGTAAATACACGGTTCCCAGACGCTGCGAACCCACGACGACGTTATGAACGACTTCGACCTGAGAGAAGCCGATGTAGCGATAGCCTTTCGGTGCATAGACTGGGGCGGTAACCGATTTCTGTTCGCCCCAAGTCGCCAGCATGTTTCGGTCGTTGCCGTACAAGCGAGCCTCCTCCATCGTCGAGTCGGTTTGCAACGACGTCAGCAACTGGTGGCCGCGCTCCGCGTCTCGCAGTGCTAGCGCGGGCCCGGCTTGAAAGGCAATGATCTCTGCGCGATCGCGGAGCAGTCTTCCTTTGGCATCACACAAAGTGTCGACGCTGTACCAGGCGAAGCCAACGCACGCAATCAGCAATGCAACCGCCGCTGACCCACACGCCAGGAACATAGTTTTTGTCGGTATCGATGTGTTTCGTAAGAACATGACCGAAGCCGTTTCGCTGGTCCGCCACCGTTCTAGAATCCGTCTGCCTCACGTCGAATACACTCCGCGCAAGATTCCCTCTCCGCAAATGATAGGACACGAAATAGCTAGTTGCCCCGTCGTCTCAGGGGGAGATGTTCACTCGATCCAATGCTTGGCATGGTCGTGACGATTCTATCGGTCACGGGCTGGGTTGCCGGCGACAAACAGACCGTTTACGGCATCGAGTCAGGAAGATGTGGTCCTACGATGCCTTGCAACTGTTCGTGAAGTTTGCCGTTGGAAACGAGCAGATCGCTCTTTTGAAGCGGCACCGGCTCGCCGAGACAGGTTGTCACGCGGCCACCCGCCTCTTCGACGAAGAGAACTCCGGCAGCAAAATCCCACGGAGACAGTTGGTACTCGAAGAAAGCTCCGAACAAGCCACAGCCGACTTGAGCCAGATCCAACGCAGCGGTGCCGAACCGCCGAATCCCGTGGATCTGTGCATAGAACAGGTCTCGCACTGCGGCCAACGTGGCTTCCATCATTTCGCCCCGGTCATAGTAAAAACCGACACTAACGATCACTTCGTCGAGCGTTCCCGAGTCGCATACCCGTACTTGTTGTCCATTATGAAACGCGCCGCCGTCTGCTGTCGCTTCGTACCAATCGCCTCGACTTGGATTGAATATGACGCCGCATTTCGGCTTTCCTCGATGATAGTAAGCGATCGACACCGCATAGTGCGGGATGCCATGAACGAAGTTGTTTGTGCCGTCGAGCGGATCGACAACCCAGAGATGTTCCGACTGCACGTCGTCATGATGCGATTCCTCTCCGAGAACGGCGTGATCAGGAAACTTGCGGCGGATGACCTCAACGATGGCCTGTTCTGCCTCGACATCGGCAATAGAGACGAGATTGTATGTTTCGGAATCGCCTTTGTGGTCAGCAACGACGCCCGTTCGAAAGTACTTTACCAGCACTTCGCCGCCCGCTCGTGCGGCATCGCCTGCCGTGTTCAGTTCCTGCATTCTTGATTCACTTTCTGTCATCGGACAGTAGTTTATTCCGATCGCTCCGTCGCTCGCGATGAAGGGCATTGTCGCGTTTTGGAGCAGTCTTGATAGGAGTGGTGCGAACTCAAACGGCGCGCTCGCTGTCGCTGGAGCGAGTCACCAGCTCGAAGCTGAAAGAATAAAGCTACTGGGAATTTCCGCAGTCCATGTCCCGTCTTGCTTGAATCTCTACGAGATCAGTTCCGCTGATTCCGCCATCATCTGGGGATGAGCGATGAGTAGTGCAATCACGAATCGACGCGCGAAGCCACGCCGTTCAATGCCATTCGTGCCGAGTTCGTTGCTTGGCGTGTTTTGTCCGTTATTTGACGCATCCCGCTTCTGATTGATGCAAATGACAACACAGAAATCGAACGCGCACGATTGTCTTTGAGCTCCTTGTGCTAAGCGACTGCGTGAAAACATGGGAGGTCAGGGAGGACTTGGGTGGATGTATAGACTTTGCGGACGATGCTAATTGATCTCGATTTGCCACTCAGACCGGTCGATTGGATTATCAGGCAAATTCACATTGGGGGATGTTTCCATGAAAACACGTTTCTTCTTTTCGCTGGCTGCGGCCGCCGTGATATGTCTCGGCGGGCAAAGCCTCAACGCTCAGTATCCGGGTCAAGCACCTGGATACGGTTTCCAAGGCCCAGGCGGCATGATGCCGATGGGCCAGCAAGCGATGATGCCAGGCTCACCGATGATGCCTGCTGGATTCGCGCAAGCCTCGCCATTTGGCGCACCGGCGGCCTTCATTCCCGCTTCCGCGGCGATGGGTCAACCCTCGCAGGTCATTCCGGTTGGATATCAATCTGACTGTGATGGCAAGGGATGTGGCGGTGGTTGTGACAACTGCTCGAAGGGTGGTAAAGGGAAGGGTGGTGCAAGCCACGACTGGGAGTTCTACGGCGAGTTCCTTTACCTTCGCGCCCGGGACGCAGAGGTGGCTTATGCAGTTCCGATTGACGGGCCGATCATTCCGCCCGGGAATGCACCACGCGTCCAGGTTGCTCCAATTGGAGTGTTGGACATGGATTTCCAGCCTTCATTTCGCGCTGGGTTCAACAGAAACATCGACGATTGCACGCGAATCTCAGCTGAGTATACGATGTACGAGAGCGGGACAAGCGACCAAACACTCAGGGGAGGCAATCCAGCGTGGGTCGTCCACTCGTTGGTCTCACATCCTTCAACGGCCACTGCGGCTCAAGACTTTACACAAGCCGATGGCCAGTACGACATCTCATTCGACATGGTTGATGTTGATGTGCGAAAGCTGTTCTATAACGATTGTGATTTGAGGATCGGATGGGTTCTCGGTGTTCGTGCTGCACAGCAGGAGCAACGGATGCAGGTCGACTTTGCTGGGACCGGCACAGAAACCGTTGCGACCGATATCGATTTCAACGGTGTGGGCGTTAAGTTCGGAATCGATGGCGAGATGTCATTGGGCGGCCAATGGCTTGGTTACGCCAACTTTGGCGGCAGCTTGCTTCCCGGTCAGTTTTCTGCGGACTTCGATCAAAGTCAGAGTTATGATACTCGCGTGATCGACACAGGCTGGGAAGCTGGTCGTATCGTTACGATCTGGGACCTTGAACTGGGGATCTCACGAGTTAGTCGCTGCGGTAACTATCGCTTAAACGCCGGTTACATGTTCAGTGCCTGGACGAACACGGTCCAGACTGACGAGTGGATCGAAGCTGTTCACACGAACAATTTCATCGGCATGGATTCGACCATGACGTTTGATGGGCTCGTAGGTCGCTTCGAGGCTCGCTACTAGAGCACCACCTCTACCCCAATGTGGGATTTTGTCGCCGGGTCAGCGATTTCGCTGACTCGGTTTCATTTCTTGTTCGGTCACTTCTTCGGATTGAGTTGCAAGTAACGTTCGATCGCTAAACCTAACTGCTTGCCGACAGTTTTGTATCCAACTGTGTTGCTATTGGGAGTGTTCCAGGCCGTTTCCAGGGTCGTCGCAACAACGTGATCGCGTGTGTGCAGCGTCACCCAATTCTTGCTGATCTGCTTCCAACCCGCGTCATATCCGGGTCCTGACTCACGAGTCTCGCCGACGAATTGCAACGGTCCGGTCATTTCGATTCGGCTTGCGGCAAGGAATCGATCTAGATTGCGTTGTCGCAAGTCGGTCATGACTTTACGGGGCGGGATGTAGTAAAAAGGGCGCGTAGTGTTCGCTCCGGGATTATGCAAGTCGACAAACAGATCGAGTTTCCCTGCTGCGTCTAACCCGCGCAGACCTTTCATTGCCCCGGCAACGGATCGCCAGTGTGGCTGTTCGCTCCAATCACGATTGTGATCGTGCGGTATCTGGTTTTTGCCACCAGCACCGATCGCAACATTGTCGACGTCCATAATCGGGACGACTGTAATGATGGTGTCGGACCTTAGGCTTACAGCACGTGGATCGTCGGAGACTAGCCACTCGACAAATCCTCGGCATACCCAGCTAGATCCAGCCTCCCACGCGTGTTGCCTAGCTTGCACCCAAATCGCTGATTTTGGCGTTGTTGATTGCGGCTGTACCCGTATGGCAGGAACCACTCGCTCGCCGCGAGTTTCGCACAACGAGAATTCGCTGACGCCGTCGCCGGTCATCTTGGCCCACTGCGCTAGCTCCGTCGCATCAGCGACTGTAAAGGGTGGTCCCCAGGCGAACCAGGCGATCGGTGCATCGACAGTTTGCTGATATCTGATTGATCGGCCAGAGCGTTGTCCGGGAGAAGTTTGCTGCCAAATCCGATTGTCGGTGCTAAACGCCGCTTGGCGGGGCGTCGCCCAAGGCTCTGGCCCCACCTCAAGCGTGATCGATTCGCCTGGTTCTATCCCCGTTACGCGGATGTACCACCAACACGCCCATCCTCGCGATTCGTACTCGGTGGGCTCGATTTTAATGATTCTCGCGGCTTGCCCGATTTCAAGCACTTTACCGCTGCCGCTTGGAAAACTCGTTTCGACAGCCAATTTCGACACTGGGTCCGGAGGTGCTGCCCCCAGGACGCTGAAAAGCTGGATAGCCGAGAATAGCATGAATATCGTCTTTAAAACGGGTATGTCGATCGGCTGACAGTGAAGGCGGAAATTCATGTTGAACACTTTAACGTGATCGGTGTACTGCTACCATCTTTGAAGCGAAGGAACTTCACGATTCCGCCGGGCGGTCATTCGTAGCCTATCGCCGGTCCTGCCGGACGATTGAACATGCCCCGGCGAACCGGCCTACCTCAAATCCACAGCGGCGTAGTATTATAAGAGGCTTGCTGCCGCCCCTCCCTCCGCGCCCGTTACGTCGCCTGTCGCGTGATCGGCCCGCGAGACCACACCAACGTCGTATCTTTCGAAGCATCTCGACGATTTAACAGCGATTCTTTTGTTAACTGAGCCCAGCACCGAACTGACAACTATCGATGGCTGTTCCAAAAGTTCCACAAGAGAATATACGCAATTTTTGCATCGTGGCTCACATCGACCATGGCAAGAGTACGTTGGCTGATCGGTTACTCGAACAGACCGGTACGGTTAGCTCGCGGGAAATGAAACAGCAGTTACTTGACGATATGGAATTGGAACGCGAGCGAGGAATCACGATCAAAGCTCGCGCGGTTGTGCTGTACTACGATCGGGACGGCAAAACCTACGAGTTGAATCTGATCGACACACCTGGGCATGTCGACTTTCATTACGAGGTGTCGCGTTCGCTGACCTGTTGTGAGGGTGCGTTACTGCTAGTGGATGCCTTTCAAGGCGTCGAGGCCCAAACTGTTGCCAACGGCTTTGCTGCAATGGAACATAATCTGGCGGTTGTTCCCGTGATTAACAAAATTGATCTGTCGCATGCTCGCCCCGACGAAGTTGCCGAAGAGATGGAGCACTCACTGGCCGTCGAGCAAGAGGCGATCGTTCGCGTGAGCGCAAAAGCGGGTATCGGCATCGGTGAGTTACTTGACGCAATCATCGATCAGATTCCGCCGCCGAGCGGCGACCCTTCGAAGCCACTACAGGCGATGGTCTTCGACTCACATTATGATGACTACCGCGGTGCGATCACCTACGTGCGAATCATGGACGGTGTCGTCCGGAAGGGACAGAAGATTCGTTTCCTGAAAGGCGAGTCGACACACGAGGTCATGGAGTTGGGCCAGTTCGCGCCGCAACAACGAGCTTGCGAAGAGCTGCGAGCAGGACAAGTCGGTTACCTCGTCTGCAACATCAAGTCGATCGACGATGTACATATCGGAGACACGATCAGTTTGCCCGGCGACAACGCTGCGCCGGCATTGCCCGGATACAAACCACCTCAGCGAATGGTTTACTGCGGATTGTATCCGTCCGATGGACAGGACTTCACTGAGCTGCGAGATGCATTGACGAAACTGGCGATCAATGATCCCAGCTTCGAGTTCGAGGCGGAAACGAGCGAGGCATTAGGCTTCGGATTTCGATGTGGATTCCTAGGGCTGCTGCATATGGAGATCATACAACAGCGTTTGGAGCAAGAGTCGGACATCGACCTCGTTCAGACAGCTCCGAATGTGACATACGAAATCGTCACGAAACGAGGCGAGACACTGCAGATCCATCGTCCGCAGGAAGTACCGGACGCCGGCGAAATCGAAGAGTTTCGTCAGCCGATTGTCCGAGTCAGCTTGATCCAACCGACTGAGTACATCGGGCCGGTGATGAAGCTTTGCCAAGATCGGCGCGGGGTGCTGAATGGTCAGGAATATTTGTCTCCGACGCGGACGATGCTGACCTACGAGTTGCCGCTTGCCGAAGTGATCTACGACTTGCACGACAAGCTGAAGAGCGTGACACGCGGTTACGGCACGATGAACTACGAGGTGATCGGCTACTTTCCGGCTGACCTCGCTCGGCTCGATATACTAGTTAACGGAAATCGAGTCGACGCGCTCAGCTTCATTTGCAACAAGGGCGATGCTGATCGGCGCGGCCGCGCGGTCGTCAAGACTCTGAAGAAGGAAATTGAACGCCACATGTTCGAGGTTGCGGTTCAAGCAGCTATCGGGACGCGTGTCATCGCCCGCGAAACCGTCTCTGCATTGAGAAAGAACGTTACGGCCAAATGCTACGGTGGTGACATCAGCCGGAAACGCAAGCTGTGGGCAAAGCAGAAAGAGGGCAAGAAACGGATGAAATCGATTGGCAGTGTCGACATTCCACAGAAGGCATTCATGGCTGTGCTGGACACCGGCGAAGGCAATAAAAAGTGACTGGCAAAAAGTGACTGGCAAAAAGTGACTGGCAAAAAGCGACGCCGGCTGGTTTGGCTAGTTCCTGTTTCGATTCTGATCGCGATGGGCGTGGCGATTGTGCTTCGGTATCAAGGCGTTATCGTGCCTGTTCGAGTGGCCAGTGGATCAATGGCCGAACAGCTTTTGGGGCCGCACCGTCTCGTCACCTGTGCGGAGTGTGGCTTTGCGTTTCGGTGCGGCATCGACGCCGACTCGCCACTTCAAATGGCGACTTGTCCTAATTGTGGGTTCGAGAGAAATGATCTGTCGAGCCTGATGCTGCGCGATGGTGATCGGGTCGTCATCGATCGTTGGGCCTACTTTCGGCATCTGCCGCAACGTGGCGACGTCGTCGCGTTCGTCGATCCGACGAACCAGGCTCAGCTAGCGGTCAAGCGGGTGATGGGACTCCCTGGCGAAGTGGTTGCGATTCGTCGGGGTGAGTTATTCGTCGACGGTCAGTTGCATCGCAAGTCGCTCGAAGAAACGAAGAAGCTGGCAACGCTGGTGTATGACGATGCATTCCGCCTCGGCGACGCATCTCGATTACCGCCGCGATGGCAGGGTGAAGATGCCGCGACTGATTGGCGACCGACGAATGAAGGCTATCGCTGTACTCCCGCGATTTCCGCAACAACGACGAGCGACTGGTTGATGTATCGCCACTGGCGATGTTATACGTCGCCGAATTCAAGAACCGAAGAGTCGCCTATCACGGATAATTACGCTTACAATCAAGGGCTCTCGCGCGAGTTGCATGAAGTCACCGACCTGCTTCTGTCGTGTGAGCTGACTGTCGCTGAAGATGGCGAGGCCGCGTTCCTGATTCACGACGGTTGGGCGAGCTTCATGATGCTTCTCTCTGCGAAGACTCGCTCGGTTGCTCTGTCGCGCGGCGAAGATCTCCTGGATCGAGTCGTTATCCCGAACTATATTGACCTGCAACGCGTAACGATCGAGTTGGGTGCGATCGACGATCAGATTCTGGTCGCGGTTTCTGGCGAGACGTTGATTCGTCACGAGTATTTGCCGCTTGCCGTTCCGCTACAGCCGACTTCCCGTCCGCTGGGCATTGCTGCCAGACGCGGCGATTGCTCGGTATCGAACGTTCGAGTGTATCGCGACATTCACCACTTAAACCCGATTCGAGGTGATTGGGCTTGGACAGGTCGTACTCGGCTCGGTGTCGAGGAGTTCTTAGTACTTGGTGACAATTCACCGTTGTCCAACGATAGTCGTCATTGGCCAGAGCCTGAACTACATCGCGAACTGGTGATTGGCAAGGTGTTGATGCCACGACGTTAGCGTGATTTCCCCATCATAGAATTGAATCGAAGTAGGACGAACTGGCTTTTTCGGCTATATTTTCACACCTTATGTCGAATAACGCTGAACCGCCCACGAAGTAATTGTTTCAGCTCTTACCTCAGCCGCATCGGTTTAACCGCACCACCCACAAAGTAGTATCTGTGAACGCTAAGAACAAAGAATCGAATGACCCGTCCCGTCGTCGGCCCCGTCAGGGTGTCTCGGTCAAGGGACGCCATGCAGGGCAGGATGCCGTCGAGTCGGCGGTCGCAACAGCCGCATCAATTTTTGCAGGTAGGCGACGACCGAAGGACGCCAACAATCCAAGCGCCAGTCGCGAGACGGTCGAGTCGATCGCGGTGGCGATTATCCTCGCGTTCCTGTTTCGCGGGTTTGTCGCCGAAGCCTTTGTAATTCCGACCGGTTCGATGGCTCCTACGCTGCGCGGTCGGCACATGGATATCGTTTGTCCACAGTGTGACTTCGAGTACAACACCGGCGCGAGTATGGAAAACGTCGAGGACGGTCACGCCCGTGGCGAAGTAACCGTCACTTGCTGTCCGATCTGTAATTTCGCCCTGCCGTTGGATAAGACCGTCAATCCGAATGAAAGGTCGTTCAACGGCGATCGGATTCTCGTCAGCAAGTTCGCTTATCAGCTGCACGAGCCAGAGCGTTGGGACATCATCGTCTTCAAATATCCTGGCAACGCGAAGCAGAACTATATTAAGCGACTCGTCGGATTACCCGGCGAGACGCTCCGCATTCGGCACGGGGACATTCACACCGTCGACGCGGACGGGCGAGCATCCATCGTGCGAAAGTCGCCATCTAAGTTGAAGGCGATGATGCATCTAGTTGATGATTCGAATCACGTCGCTCCGGCTCTCAAGGCCCTCGCTTGGCCGTCGCGGTGGCAGTCGGCATCGAGCGTTAGCGAAGATCACCAATGGCGTCAAACGGCGGACGAGCGCGACTATATCGTGCAAAGTGGGGCCGACGATACCTGGTTGCGTTACCGCCACTTGGCACCGCGTCCCGCAGACTGGGGAGCGATCGAAGCTGGATTTCGTCCGCAGTGGCTCGACGATACGGAAGGTGCGCTGATTGTCGATTACTATTCGTACAACGATGCCCGAGCCGGCGGCCATGAGACCGGCAGTGCTTGGGTTGGAGATTTGGCGTTCGAGGCGAACGTCGACGTCCAAAGCGATCAAGGCGAGCTACTGCTCGATATCGTTGAGGGTGGGACGCATTACATCTGTCGGATTGATGTTGCCAGCGGCAAAGCTGAATTGTCAATCAAAGACTTTGATGGCGTGGAACAGACGTTTGAAGATGGCAAGAGCATTCGGACAGCTGCAACGTCCGTGAATGGGCAGGGTTCCCACGATATTCGCCTGTCGAACTGCGATGATCAAGTTCTACTTTGGATCAACGACAAGCTCGTTGACTTCGACGGCCCAACGAGTTACCAGCCACTCGCCGATGTTGTGCCGAAGTGGAGTCCGGAAGATTCGGGCGACATGGCTCCTGTTGGAATCGGTGGAAAGAATGTAAATCTCACGGTCCGTAACTTGCGAGTCTTACGCGATATTTATTACCTTGCGCAAGAGTCAGACGCCCGCTATCAAACGGAGTACGTGCGAAACATCTGGAACGACGAACTGTATGAAGTGATCTACGACCCGCGGATCTGGGGGGAGACGACAGTTTTCCGGGATCGCCGTACCGTTGAGTTCACATTGGATGAAGACCAATTCTTCCCACTCGGTGACAACAGCCCGCAGAGCAAAGACGCTCGCTTGTGGTCAGACGGCGGCAGTCACGAGACTGGATATCACAGTCCCCCACCATATGTGAAGCGTGAGTTGTTGATTGGAAAAGCGTTGGTCGTCTATTGGCCACATGGTTGGCGCCCGCCATCGCCGACGTTGTCTCGAATGACCGGGAATTATGCGTTCATTCCAAATTTTGGACAGATGAAGTTCATTCGTTGACGTTTCGCAAATTGTCAAGGAGGACACTCGATGCCGCTACTGGAAGCCAGCGGGCTGGAGAAGACATTCGCCCGTCGACGTGTTGTGAACGGTGTGAGCCTAGAAGTCCACGAAGATGAGATCGTCGGCCTGCTGGGGCCTAATGGTGCGGGCAAGACAACCTCGTTTCGCATGATCTGCGGGCTGATCGATCCCGATGCCGGACGCGTCTACCTTGGCGAGCACGATGTCACCAAATGGCCCATGTATCGTCGTTGCCGCGATGGACGAATGGGCTATCTTGCTCAGGAATCAAGCGTCTTCCGAAAGCTCTCAGTCGAACAAAATCTTCTTGCTGTGATGGAGTTGCTCGGGATGGGGCGCCGACAGCGCCGGAGTAGGTGCGACGAACTGCTTGAGCAGTTCAAGATCACGCACCTTCGTAAATCGAAGGCGGCGAAGTTGTCGGGTGGCGAACGCCGTCGGCTGGAGATTGCTCGATGTCTCGTCTCGGATCCTGAAATCATCATGCTCGACGAACCATTTGCCGGGATCGATCCAGTGACCGTTCAAAGTATTCAAGGGATCATTCGCGAGTTGCGCGACGATGGAATCTCGATCCTGATCACCGATCATGCCGCTCGCGAGATCCTGCAAGTGACTGATCGCTGTTACGTGATCAATGAAGGCGAGGTCCTCTGCCATGGACACCCTGACGATATCAAAAGTCATCCCGAAGTCCGCCGTATCTACCTTGGTGACATCGACGGTGACGAAGGGAAACCCCCAGCGCCACATATCCGGACTTCTCAAGTGGTGCGCCGTACCCGTGACGGTGCTCGGTCGGACGTTTGAACTTCACGTCGGGCGACAGCCTTAGTCCAAGACACGCATTCGAACACTTGGTTGTCGCGAACACGCGAGTTGATCGATCTCGGTCACGGCGGCAGCAGCAGCGCCTTCGGTCGCGGTATGAGTCATGATCACCAGCGGCACAATTTGCCCGTCGGCTTCGTGTTGGATCACGGACGCGATCGAGATCTGATGTCGCCCCAGCACGCCAGTTATTTCCGCCAGCACGCCCGGAGTGTCGTCGACTGTGAAACGCAGATAGTAGCGACCCGGAACGCTGGAGTGCTCTCCCATGGTGACACGCGCTTCTTGCTTTGACCAGAGTTGAAGCGTTTGGAACGTAAGGCCCGTGCGTCCGACCGCCGTATCGATCAAGTCGGCTACCACGGCCGATGCGGTTGGCATCTGTCCGGCGCCCAGGCCATGAAAGAAAACGCGACCAACCGCGTCACCAACAACGCTCAACGCGTTGTACGCCTCTCTGACCTCCGCGAGCGGTTGCCCGATTTGCACGAGCGTCGGAGACACGTGCAACTCTAGTAGTCCGTCCAGTTGCGCGATTGCGAGCAGTTTGATGCGGTATCCCAATTCCTTCGCGTAACGCAGGTCGGCCGGATCGAGCGTATCGATTCCAACTCGCGGTATCTCCGACCAGTGGACTCGCGCACCGAATGCCAAATGAGCCAGGATCGCCAGCTTTTGAGCTGCATCCGTACCGTCGACGTCCATTGTTGGATCGGCTTCGGCAAAGCCACGCTTTTGAGCTTCGGCAACTGCCGCTGAATAATCAGCGCCCCGATCCTCCATCTGCGAGACGATGAAGTTGCTTGTCCCATTCAAGATTCCGCGCAGCGATTCGATCTGATTCGCCGAAAGGCATTGGCTAATATTCGTGATGATCGGAATACCACCCGCGACGGACGCCTCAAACGCGATTGACCGACCCAGCTCGCGGGCTCTGTCGAATAGCTCGGGGCCGTGCTCGGCGAGCAATGCTTTGTTTGCAGTTACGATATCCTTGCCGCTCTCCAGCAGCTGAAGCATGATCGTTCGAGCCGGCTCCAGGCCTCCGATAAGCTGTGCCACGACCGTGATGTCCGGATCGTTCAGAATGGTCATGAGGTCGTTGGTTAGCAGACCTTCGGGCAGTTCGACATCGCGAAGTTTTGCGACGTCATTGACGACGACTCGCTTCAACCAGAGGGTCCGTCCAGCGTGACGAGCCGTGCGATCGCCTTGATCGAGTAGCAGGCGAGCGACGCCCGCCCCGACCGTTCCCATTCCCACAATGCCGACGTTTGTACGCTCCATATTCGATTCGCGCCTGTATCTGCGAGGTGTGTTATTAGGTGATCTTGCACATTCGTGACAGCGTCCGCACAGTCCAAGAATCCTAGTCAATCAATCCTAGGGCGTGATGCGTGAGAGCGTCAACCGGCGGAGCGATGCGCGGACGAGAGAGTTTTCGAATTAGGACGCTTACGCCGTGAAGTCCACCGGTGCGGTCGTGCTTGTCGATTCGTCGGGCACGTGCCGCCCCGCTGCAACTTGGATTTGAAACAAGTCGCGAAGCATCCCGGTTTGCACGTAGTTTTGCAAACGCATCCGTATCGCCGTACTCATCTCTCCACCAGCCTCGGCCAACACTTCTTGGTTCAATGTTGCTACATCTTCGGCAAAGATCGCGTTGTCAGGAATCTCCGCGAGCGTCATGCTCCGGACGACCGTGTCCGCCTTAAGGCCAACATAATTCTCCAAGGCAACGACCACTTGCGGATCGTAGTGCCCAACGCGATCTCGGATCTCGGCCATCGCCAGTTCAGGGCGATTGCATGTCGCCACCATCGACTCAAAGTCGATAGCGACTCGCACGAGCCTTGCTCCTAGCGGGATTTGTTCACCGCGAACGGAATCGATCGGATACCCGCCACCATCGTATTGCTTGTTTTGATAGTTCACGATTTCGCTGACATCTGCAAGCCGAGGGATATTCTTCAGCAGATCACGTGCAACTTGTGGATGGCCCTGGAGGACTGCGGTCTCTTCGGGCGATAGCCGTTCGTTCTTGCGGATCTTGCTCCAGACCGACGCGGGAACGGCAACCAATCCAATCTGCGAAAGCAACGAGGCAATTTCAAGTTCCCAGGTATCGCTAATGCCGAGGAGTTTGGCCATTTCGACCACAATTCTTCGAACGCGAGCCGCACGACCGAATGCGACAGGGTTGTTCAACGACAGGATATCAATCAGCGCTTTGACGCTCCCCGTCAGCGTTTTCGAGAGCAACTCGCGCTCTGCATGGACGAGTCGATACTGCTCAATCGCCTGCTTCAAGGTGTTGGCAAGAAGTTCGGATGGACAGGGCTTGCTGAGAAAGCGATAGATTTGTCCGTTATTAATCGCCTCGACGGCCGTATTAAAGTCAGCATGCCCCGTGAGCATGACGCGGATTGAATCGGGGCTTTGCTCGCCGACGAGTTTTAGGAACTGGATGCCGTTCATCTGCGGCATCCTCATATCGGACACGACGACGGCAAAAGGGCCGTCCTTTGCGATTGCTGCGAGTCCGGCCTGGCCACCGTCGGCGGTCACGAGATTGAAGTCGCGATGAAGCTGTCGCTGGACTCCTTGGAGTACGCGCGGTTCATCGTCGACAAATAGAATCTTCTCGGACATGCCACCCCTTTCACAACGCAGCCTAGGACACTAGTTAACTCTAGTGCGCGATTGACCTTGAGCGGGATGATTCTGCAGGAATCGATGGCTATTGTTCGCTTGCCAACGAGCGTTTGACAAGATCAAGAAGGTCTTCGGGGCGAAGGTCCGACTTGTCGACTACCGCTACTGCACCGAGTTGTTCGAGGTGGTGCCGCATTCCTGGATAATCCTGCGCCGTATGCACAATAACTGGAATATCCTGCGTTTGCGGAGCGTCTTTCAGGCACTCCAGCATGTCAGCGCCAACGCCGTTGGGCATGCCGAGTTCAGTCACGATGAGGTCTGGATCCTTGCTGATGGCGAGCCAATATCCCTGCATGCCGGTCGAAGCTCGCAAGACCCGTACTCCTGCCCCTTCCAATCCGTTGGTAACCTGATCAGCGACCGCTCCGTCTTTGTCGACGACGAGGACGGTGAAGTGGCGAGAAGGGACCGGCGTCACGAACGAACCGGTGGAAATTGCAGAATCGTGTTCCAGACTCATGGCGAGACTCCAAACTTGCAGAACATGGTGACGTTCGGGACCAGTCGCCAACCGTCAAGTTCTAGTGGCTTAGCGATTCGGGCGTGCGAACCTACAAAGTCCAACTAAACTATACAACACGATTTTCGGCGTTTAGAGAATGTTGACGTTAGAAAGTTTGAGCATTCGCGACATCGCTAGCGGATGATACAGGAGCGATAAGCGTGACAGGGAAGGCGAACAAGCTGAGCGATTGGGTCGGCGAGCTACAACGCCACGCTAGGCAACGTGTCGATGTAGCGATCGCTCGATCTGCTACTAATTTTCAACGATTTCGCCAGCAGTGTACTTATTCAACCGGTCGCCAGCTGACAGATCCCGAGTTCCAAGATGCCTGCTCCGAGGCTTTGACGTGGATACTGGTACAGTCTGCCAATCGAAAAGACGGTCTCGATGCGACCGTGGAGCGAGCCTCGATCTACTCGCCGTTTGTGGCTGAAATGATTGGTCTGTTGAAGTCGGAGCGAGGATCGGATGGGTTGCGGAATTTACTGCAAGGAAATGACGCAAATTCGCACCATGACCCGCTGCATCAATATGAACATTATCTCGCGTCGCACGATCAATCCAGAAGATTGGAACGGGGCGTCTTCTACACTCCCAAAGTGATTGCTCGCCATATCGTTGAACGCGTTGACGCAACGTTGCGCGAGGAATTTGGCTTTCCGGATGGGCTAGCCGACACGACAACTTGGAACGAGATGCAGTGTCGCTGGCCAACTTTGTCCGTTCCCAAAGGAGCGCGTCGAGACGAACCCTTTGTGCAAATTCTGGACCCCGCGGCGGGGACCGGTGTTTTTATGGTCGAGGTCGTTGACCGGATCTATCGCACGATGAATGCCAAATGGAACGACCAGCGACTTGACGCGAAAGA
Organism: Planctomycetota bacterium; assembly: GCA_014381825.1. Classification (GTDB taxonomy): domain Bacteria; phylum Planctomycetota; class Planctomycetia; order Pirellulales; family Pirellulaceae. The sequence goes on along the minus strand of JACNKX010000106.1, from coordinate 101,341 downwards.
AATGGCTCGCCGGTGGAATGCGTACGTTCCGGCACATTTGCTGCCTCGGATGTTTGCGATTGAGCTGATGCCGACACCGAGCGTCATATCGCAAATCGTCATTGCTCAGAAACTTGCCGAGACCGGCTACGAATTCACGGGCGCTGAGCGTTTACGTTTTTTTATCGCTGATACATTGCTGGACCCGACCGTTGCTACTGAAATCGAAGCGAGTCGCGAAACCCTCGTTGAATCTAATGAAACGCCATACAAAGCTTTGTTCAGCGTTCCTTTCACGGTCGTTCTGGGGAATCCGCCCTTTCGCGGCGTATCCAATAATCCGTCCAGCTGGATCGGCGAACTCCTGCGGGGTCTCGGACCGGACGGTGAGCCCCTCGCAAGTTATTACGAAGTCGACGGCGAACCGCTGCGTGAACGGAAGCTTTGGCTGCAAGACGACTACGTCAAGTTCATGCGTTACGCCCATTGGCAGATCGAACGCTCAAGGGCTGGTATCGTTGGGTTCGTCACCAATCACGGCTACTTGGATAACACGACGTTTCGCGGCATGCGACAGGCGCTGCTGACCACGTTTCAGCGAATTGAAGTCTTCGATTTGCAGGGGAATCGCAAGAAAACCAAGGCCGCTCCGGATGGTGGCGTCGATGAAGGGATGTTTGAAATTGAGCAAGGTGTTGCGATTGGAATCTTTTCCCGAACTCACAACGAGCAACCAGCTCGTGTCTTCCACCGTGAGGTGTGGGGCGTTCGCGAATCGAAGGAAAAGGCACTGGCTGCCACTGATCAAGTCTCGAAAACTCAACTCAATCCACATCCACCGCACTATCTGTTCGTTCCAGTAGAGATGAAACGGCACGCCGAGTATGAGGCGGGTTTCGCATTGAACGAGGTCATGCCCGTCAACTCGACCGCAGTCGTCACGGCGCGTGATAGCTTCGTAGTTGGATTCGATGCAGCAAGCGTGGAAGCAAGAATGCATTTGTTCTGCGATGCATCTGTTTCGGATGACGAGATCCGGAATCGTTTCTTCACGAATAGTCGATCGACCAAGTATCCGCCGGGAGACACGAGAGGCTGGAAGCTTGCTGATGCCCGGCGGCGGATGATTCGGGAGTCGAATCGGTCTAGTTTTCTAAGGCCGTGTCTCTACCGCCCGTTTGACCGACGAACGATCTTTTGGGCGGAGTGGATGGTGGATTGGCCGAGGCCAGTAGTGATGCGGCATATGATAACGCGGCCGAATATTGCTCTGGTGGCGCGACGCCAAATGCCCCCCACCGGACCATGCAACTTCTTTTGGATTACTGACACGATAGCACTGGACGGTTTGATACGATCCGACAACCGCGGAAGCGAGTCGGTCTTCCCCTTGTGGCTCGATTCCGATTCTGGAAAGCCCCGAGCGAATTTTACTTCGGAATTCGTTGCTGCACTAGCAAGAACTCTCGGACTGGAATGGCATGGTAGCAGTGATCACAAAGTCGGAGACCGTTTTGGTCCGTCTGATGTTCTGCACTATATCTATGCTCTATTCAATTTGCCTCTCTATCGTCTGAGATATGCGGAAGACTTGCGCCGCGACTTTCCAAGAGTGTTGATTCCAAAGTGCCACACGATATGGACGACGTTTTGCAGTGTCGGCGAGAGTTTGACGAGGTTGCATTTGATGAACTCAACCATCGACAGGGAGGATTCGAATGAGCCAAGCGAGACGGTACAGATTGGTGCTGGATATCCGAAGTTTGAACGAAACAAGATCTGCTTTGGAAGAGAGGGACCGTCGCTACCCGCTAGCGAGAGAGTCTGGAATTTTCACGTCGGGACACATCAGGTCTGTAGGAAATGGCTTCGCGACCGGCGGGTCATTGAGCCTCGGGACTTGCGAATCTATAAGCGAATCCTTGCCTCGATTTCCAAGACGGTGGAATTGACGGACAGATTGGAAATAGCAGTCGCCGATGCTGGTGGTTGCCAGGCAGTATTTGCAACCTGATCGTTAAACTCACTGCGAATGCCCAAGTTTTCTTAATCGGCACAATCAATTCGACCGAAATAGATTGTGCCAGTGCATAGTTTGCTGTGCGCGGAGGATTTGTGTTCGCGTACTACGAGCAAAGATGCTGGCACTGTAGTCACAGTCAACGCTTCAGTTACTCCCCAAGGAAGCTAGCAGTGATATTACGAAATCTTAGTCTTGTCGTGGTCGGACTGTCATTAGCGAGCGTTGCGTTGTCGGTTGACGGAGCAGAATTGCGTACGTCTGCCGCGCGCCGCCCGATTCATCGGACGGTGTCATTCCAGGACGCGATAGAAGCACCGGAGATGTTCGATTCTGTTGTCGGGACGGAAATCTTCGACGGGTCATGTGCTTCGTGCGGTGTCTCTGGTTGTTCGTTGGACTGTTTGCTGCCTTGCGATCGCTGGGGTTCCCTCGAGTATCTATTGTGGTGGCGCCGCGGCCAGAACTTTCCTGCCCTGGCAACCACCAGCCCTATCGGGACAGCGCAAGGCGACGCAGGCGTTCTACCAAACGCGACGGTACTGTTTGGCGACGAGACGATTGGTGAAGACGCGCGACCTGGCGGGCGAGTTACGGTTGGCGGATGGCTCGATGACTGCCGGACGTGTGGTGTCGAAGGTCGCTTCTTTGCGCTGAGCGAAGAGCAGATTCGGTTTGCCGCCGACTCGACGGCTTTCCCGACCTTGGCTCGACCGTTTCGTGATCCGGCGACGATGACGCAGGAGGCGACACTCCTCGCGTTCAACGGATTTACCGGACCGGGCAATGTGAATATCACTAGCAACTCGAATGTCTTGGGCGGCGATTTCTTGTACCGATGGCAAGCGGCCCAGAGCGTTACGACGAAGATGGACTTTTTGGTTGGATATCAGTTCAGTCGCATCGATGAAGATTTCAACATCAATTCCCTATCGACCGCGATCAACGTTCCTGGAATCGATGCGGGTACAACATTTACCAGCAGCGAGCGATTCCTTGCTCGGAACGAGTTCCACGCAGCCCAAATTGGACTTGCCGCGACGTATGTGAACTGCAACTGGAATGTAGATTTGCTGGCCAAGCTCGCGTTCGGCAATATGCGTGAAGTCGTTACGATTGCTGGCCAAACGACGATTGTGACGCCGGGGCCAGCATCCACGACGAATACGACGCCGGGGCCGCTGGCTGGTTCCCCGAACAGCGGTCGGCATGTGAACGACGAGTTTGCCGTTTCACCAGAACTTGGTGTCAATTGCCGCTACGCAATTACGGAGTGTCTCGATCTCGCGTTCGGTTACAGCTTTATCTACTGGAGCAGTGTTGCCCAGGCGGGGGCGCAGATCGATCCGATGCTAAACGATCCCCCATCAGCGTTCTCACTGAACTCCGGTTCGTACTGGGTCCACGGGCTGAACGTGGGAGCCAACTTCCGGTTCTAATACCGCGGACACAGCCTCTAGTAATCCGGCAACTACTGGAGCGTAAGCCGCTGATTGGAAAGTGTGATCTCGATTCGTTGTTGCTCAGTGAGGTCGATCTGCACTCCGGCGCCTGCCAACTCCGCCGTTACCGTTCCGCGCACATCGAAATGTTCGGTGGCCCTTTGAACGCGACGTTGATCGACGTCGAAAATGATCGATCCCGACGCGTCTTGAACCTCGAATGACGCGCGACTGATCTTGAAAGGCAACGTACCGCCCGTGCCAGCGTCGGGGCCAGTGTATTTCATGGATCGTGTAAAAGTGACTTGCATTAGCTGATCGGTTGGTAATTGTGGGCGAAACGTTGTGATGCCCGACCATCGACCGAGAGCCCCCCAATCATGCGTCATCTGTCGGTTCCAACTTGCGGTGGCCTCTTGTCCGTCAGGCGGCGTGACGAAGGTTAGTTCTGCAAGTTCTTTCCAACCATCCTCGTCGATGACGGAGGTGAGTTGGAATCCGGAACTCGATAGAAGATCGCGGGAAACCGTCGCGAGATTCTTCTTGTGCCCAGTGAATTCGATGACTTCGCCTCGATGATTCAATCGATAGGTGTACTGCTGTCGCTTCAGGTTCTCAAGTGCCTTCGCAAAGCTTTTACGAGATGCGTCATCGGCTGATACGAGCTGAGTGTTATCAACGAACTGTATGACCTTTGTCGTTCGAGATTCGGCGTCATGCTCGAGTTTCAGGTTGGAGAGGACACGATAATGTAGTGATTGTTTGGTTTCGAGCCCTTGGATCGAAAACGTTGGATTGCGGCGAATCTCGACGCCTTGATAAAGCGTTTGCTCTGTCGGAATGCTGACAGGCGATTGTTCGATGGTTGGCTGAGGCGGTTGGCTGATCGGTACTTCTGGACTGTTGGTAACGATTTCTGGCTTTGGCGTCTGCGTTTCCGCCGGTACGGCAGGAACTAAATCGGCTGGTGGCTTTTCAGAAGGCACGGTCAAGGTTGGGCCAACTGCTTTTTCGAGCGGGCGTGGGGTTGGAGTATCCAGTTCGCTGGCCTCATCGCCCTGATTGACCACGGTTCGTTTTGCCGGATGCGCCGTGGAAGCGGGTGTATGCTCTGCTGTTCGCGTTGAAGGACGCTGTGAGATGAGTGTCCAACCGATACACAGTAGGAGCGCTGCCACGCCAACCGACGGCCATACAATCAGGTGGGGGTTCGTTGGCGGTCGGCTTCGCCTCGTGCGAACCTCGCGCCGATGCGGTCCTGGTGGCGGAGGCGGCAACGGCGGCTGCACTGGGACAGCAGGTGTCAGATTAAGCGATGAGACCGGCGCCCATTCCGGCATACCGTCTCGCCAAACTAAGTCGTGCGATCGAAGCTCACCAGTAGCGACCAATTGCATCAACTCAGACTTCGAAGTAGGCCCGACGCTATTCCCGTCCCGGACATAATGCCACTCGTGCTCGATGGTCATTCGAATTAGCCGGGGTATTAAGGAATCATTGGGACAACTCGTCAGGGGCATTCTTGCCGACCAGATCGAGAAACTCAAGCGACGGCTGACCTGTTGCTACATCCGCCCCATACAACTGGGGGGAACTCGATTTCGATGATCTTAGTCCCTCCAAAGCGTAACCTATAGTTGTTTTAAGAGACCGGGACAGGAGTATCGAATGACGTTGCTGAAGAATGGCGATCGATCCGCATGTCGAGCATTTACACTTCTGGAAATGCTCGCGGGTGTTACGATCATAGCAATCATCGCGAGCATTGTAGTGCCGCGCGTGGCCTTTCACGCGTTCTCGGCGAAGGAAGAGGCATGCTCGCAGTATCGGGGAGATCTAAACGCGGCGATCGAAAGGTATATGTTTGACCATGGTGCCGCACCTGCCCAGCTGTCCGATCTCGCCAACAGCAATTATTATCCGGCCGACATTCCGAAGTGTCCCGCGGACAACACTGTTTACACGATGGACCCAGCGTCGCAGCGGATCTCGGGGCACAATCACTAACGGCGTTGGAAGCGACTTCTGATTCTCGCGACCTGCTGCGTTCGCTCCAGCGGCATGCCTTCCGGGTCGAAATCAATCGGTTTCGCAAGTCGTTTGGTCAAATGACTCGCAGCAAATTCTCTGATCGGCAACTCGTCGTGCGCGAGCATTGCGACCCAGATCTGCTCGTCTTCGGCAAGCCACAACGCGATTCGCTCTGGTGAATCGGCGGCTCCACCTCGTAGATCGGCCCGCACCTGTTCCAGTCGTCGCTGTTGCTCGCGGGTCAGCTCAGAATCTGAGAGCTGGTTCAAGTACGGAAGGATTCCGACACCAAGTCGGCTGAGTTGTTGTTGAGCCAATTGGCGAGTCGTAAACGCTGGACTGTCCAGTTTTGCGATTAATCTGCGAGCAGTGTGCCGCGAATCAAAATTGCTGGACATCGCTCCGCGAATCAACTCGTCCGTGCCGCGCGCCAACATTTCGTCAAAGTGCCAACTGGGCTGCATTACTTTCAGGAGCGGCAGTAGATGCACCGCGCACGCCTCTGGCGAGCGGAGCAGTAAATGCCAAACTGTGGAGGCGCGATAGGTGTGAATGTTAGGAGCAGCGCCGACGCGCAGAATGATGTCGGCCCCAGGCTGTTGTCGAAAGATAACCGGAACAACCTGCCCCAAGCTCGTTGCCGCCCGACTAATCTCGACTCGCGTGCCGTTGATCACTGTGATCGTAATGATGTCGCTTGGCGTTAAACGCTCGTAGCGGACGCTGGGAACATCGGTGTCGCCGCTGATCGACAGCTTCTCGAATAGATTCGCTCCTTCGCCACCACTCGTGGCAGTTCGAGTCTGGCTGGAGTGAATGTTCGCGACTTCGATTCGGCCAAGCACAAGCTGAAATCTCGCCCAGCCCGATCTCGCGAGCAGGCTCGCAGTCTTTGGAACTTCAGCCTGGGCAGGTATGGCATGCTGAAGAAGCAAGCACAACAGGAGGCAGGCGATCCTTCGCCGCATATCGTCACTCCTTTGCGAATCTAGGGAGTGGCTCGCGGGCAGGATTCCTTTCTGCCCCATAAACGAGCTGGCGTAGCGTTTTAATAGTATCGGATTCGCAGGAATCGCGAGAGTGCGAATTCTGTTCATTTTCCGCTAGACAGCTAGCGTTGCCTGCGACGAGCCGAGCGATTGCGAGTCTACGCGATTCTTCGCCACTCGTGCTCTTCGATTCCCGTGGTTACGAATTCCATCGATCCTGCTTGTCCACCAGCGGCGACAAACAGCGCTCCAATCTCCGGTCTCGACTCACAGAATTCAAGGCTCGCGTCCACGCCCATGACGAAGAAAGCTGTCGCCAACGCGTCGGCTTGAGCCGCGCCTGGAGCGAGTACGGTGGCAGAAAGCAGCGTGTCGGCGGGATGGCCCGTGCGGGGATCAAGCACGTGCCCGTATCGCTTGCCACCAAAGTGAAAGTATTGGTTGCCCGAGCCCGATGTGCCTAGCGCCCGATCACGAAGGTGAATTTCAACTAGTCGCTGATCTGGTTTCAGGGGATGTCGAAGCGCGATGCTCCAACTTGGTTCCACATTCGAAGTACCCGACCGGCTGCCGCTTGCCAGCATACTGCTTTGACCGCCATGGATCAGAAAGTCGCGAACTCCGGTTGCCATCAAGTGCTCGGCGCAGCGATCCAGAGCGTAGCCCTTGCCGATCGCACCCAAATTGATTTCGACACCATCGCTCGCGAATTGAATCGTCATGGCTTCGATATCAAGTTCCACCTGCGAAGAGCCCGTTTGTGCCAGCACTTGTTGGACGTCAGACTCAGGCGGAATGCTCCCCTCGCGACGATGGAATCCCCACAGCTTCCAAAGCGGTGCTGCGGTGATATCGAACGCTCCGCCCGTCTGTTCTGAGATCGAAAGTGCTTCCGCCAACAAATTGAACAACCGGCGTTCGACAACAACCGGCGACGTGGCCGCTGATTGATTGATGCGAGACAATTCGCTTGTGTCACGAAACCAGGACAGCTGCTCTTCCAATTGCTCAACAATATCCAAGGCATGAATCGATGATTCGGCAGCGCCGGCGTGCTGGCCAGCGTTCAGCAACACTTGAAAATCACAGGCCATTGCCGTGCGGTCGATCTGAAGCAGGTACGCCTCGGCAGCGCCGCCGCTTGTTCCGCGCTGATTTCCCAGTGCTGGTGAAGCTAACTCGAGATTCGAAACCGCGTTGAGCGCGGCTTGTCCGGTGAGAAACTGTCGGCGATTAGATTGTGGGGTGGCGGCCATGATTTAATTATAGCCGCAGCGTCGACTATGTCTTTGTCCAGTCGCGACGTTGACGCGAGCTAGGAATGCCCATTTTTTGGCGGTACTTTGTGATTGTCCGCCGCGCTACTTTCAAGCCATGTTTGCGCAGTTCCTCGACGAGGTGGTCGTCACTGAACGGTGCGCTTTTGTCTTCGTTGTCAACGACTTCCTGAAGCTTGATTCGGATCGCGTCCCATGCCACTTCCTCGCCATCGTCACTTTGTGTGCCACCGACGAAAAATTTTCGTAGCGGGAGAATGCCTCGCGCTGTTTGAATCCACTTGTCGTCAACGGCGCGGCTGACTGTGGTTACATGCACGCCGACTTGATCCGCGATCTGTTGCATTTTCAAAGGCTCGATCGCTTCGGGCCCTTCGTCAAGGAATCGCTTTTGGTAGTCGACGATTGCTTGAGCAACTTTTGTCAGCGTCGAACGCCGCTGATTGATGGATTCGATCAGCCACTGAGCGGCGTTAATCTTCCGCTTTATGAACTCTTTTTCCTCTACAGTCGCCGTTCCGGAACTTAGCCGCTGGCGATAGTATGCGCTGATGTGCAATTGTGGCGTTCGGTCGTCGTCCATGACCACCTTATACGAGCCGTCTTCCTCCCTATCCAGACGCACGTCCGCAGTGACCGTGGGTACGAACGCTTCGGCAAACACAGCGCCCGGCTTGGGATTTAGTTTGCGGAGTTGCTCCCATGCTTCCTGAATTCGATCAATCGAATAACCAGTTGCCTTTTGTACCGCCGGCAGCCGGTTATCTCGCAAGTCTTCCAAGTGCGATGCGATGAGCGTCCGCAACTCTTCATGGTAAGGCATGTCAGGACGCAATTGTGCCAACAAGCACTCTTTTAGATCACTGGCGGCGATGCCTGCCGGATCGAGCTGTTGAACGATTTTTAACGCCAATCCAGCCAGCTCGATTTGCTCAGGTCCAGCGGATGGCGGCAGTAGGTCTTGGAGCGACGATCGGAAGTAACCTCCGTCTCGCGGATCCAGCGTCGAAACGATTCGCTCGGCCAATCGTTGGATGTCCTGATCCAATTCTAATTCGCCGAGCTGATGATTGAGATAGTCGTGTAGCGACTCGGGACGTTCAGCCAGATTCGCGATGGCGTCGTGTTTGCGATCGGACTCCTCGGAGATCCGGTTTGCCGAAGACCTTGTCCGCTCGTCGAAATACTCGGGAACTTCCCGGTCGAGGTCGAGCAGCCGCTCGAAGTCGTCTGCGTTATCACCCTTTTCATCGACGACTAGTTCTTTCTCTGATTCCTCTGGCGCATCGGGGTTCTCAAGTTCTGGTTCGTCCTCGGTCGAGGTTTCGTCCGCCTCCGCCAGTTCAAGAACTGGGTTTTCACTAAGCTCTTGTTCGATCCGTTCCTGCAATGCCAGCATGGGCAATTGCAGGATTTCCATGGACTGGATCATCCGCGGCGCCATGATCTGCTTTTGGACTTGCCGCTGCTCTAAGCCGAATGATAGCCGCATTGGGATACCTGATGTTGTCGAAACGGGAGTGCCGTCTTCACGAAGACACGACTACTTCAATCGTACGTCTGTTTATCGATGAAAGCTGTTCTATTGGCCGCTTGCACGTTGGTTTTTTGTGTTTTGTGAGATGAGTTTATTCAGAAGTTCTGGCGACCTGATAGTGCATCAGCCAAGATCTCTTTATTCGTGTATTCAAGAATACTGCCGGTTGTAATGCCGCGAGCGAGTCGCGTTACGTTTACTGCGTATTCGGCCAACAAGTTGGAGATGTGAAGAGCCGTTCCGTCGCCCTCCACCGTTGGATTGGTAGCCATGATCACTTCGCGAAACTCGCCGGTCCGCACTCGCTCGACCAATTGCTCGATCGTCAGCTGATCCGGACCAATCCCTTCAAGCGGCGCAATCCGACCAAGCAGCACGTGGTACTTACCGCGAAAAACGGCAGCTTGCTCTAACGCCATGACATCGCGAGGTTGCTCGACGATACAGAGCTGAGATTGATCCCGTTTCGGATCGCGACAGACCGTACACAATTCGCCTTCGGACAGGTTAAAACAAGTCTTGCAGTAGCGAACGTTTTCACGAACGTCGCGAATCGCGTCGGCGAGCCCCAGGGCTTCGCTCTTGTGAACACGTAGCAGATGATAAGCGAGCCGTTCCGCCGATTTGCGCCCAATGCCGGGCAACTTGGCCAATTCATCGATGACCCGTGCAACGGATTCCGCTAGCTGCGCCATCTTGAGCCGTTACCACCTATTCTGTCAGGCTGAATTAGACGGTTTATGCACCGCCCGTGAACTTGGAAATCGCTTCGTCCAATCCGGGAAGGTTCATGTCACCCGTCACGGACTGCATCATCTCGACGTGCAATTCTTTTGCTTTCGCCGAAACTTGGTTCATTGCCGCCGGTAGTAAATCCTCGATCATCTCCAAATCACCAGAGAGGCTTGAGTCAATTTTGACTTTGAGTATGTCGCCTTGGCCGTTCGCTTCAACTTCAATCATTCCGCCGCCCGCGCTGCCGCTGACGCGTTTCGATTTGAGTTGAGCCGCAACCTCCTGCATCTTCCCGCCCATCTCTTGAGCTTGGCGAAGCATTGAAGCCATATTGCCTAGTTCTTTGAACATCGGTTTTCTCCCCTGGTCGCCTACATCGCGGTGTCAGTTCAACTATTCGGATCGAGGCTCTTCGAGACGCGTAATCTCAGCCTCAAACGTGTCTATGGCCTGCTTAACAAGCGGATGTTTCGCGAAATCCCGCATCCGCTGTTTCAAGGACGGACGCTGTTGTCGAGGCGGGCCATTTGGCTCGTCCCTTCGGATTTCAAAATCAACTTGAATTCGCTGGCCAGTGACTCGCTGCAAGGCCTGCTCGATCCGAGCTTTACGTTCAGGCTTCTCACAGGACTCTTTTTGAAGAGTATAACTGGCCTTGAAGCTTGCGACTAGGCGATTTGGCGCGGAAATTGCTACGCGGTCGCAGAAGGCGGCGTAGTCGGCAGTCATATCTTCAATTTGGGCAATAGCTTGCTTCCAAATCGAACTCGCCGAATCATTTGTGATTTGGCTGGTCGGGAGGTCCTGGACAGTTACTGAGGCTGGTGCGTCAACTAATTTTTCCGTTTTTTTTTCTGGAGTGCGAGCAGGAGAAGGCGCCGGTCGAGCGGGTGCCGGACGGCCTGGGGCAGCCGTTCCGCCCGATCTAAGTTGCGAAACGATGCTCGCCAAATCGTCGAGGCTATCGAGCTGGCATATGCGGACCAGGGCGACCTCCAGCAGCGTGCGGGTGTGAGTACTCTGACGCATTCGCGTGATACTTTGGTCCAGGATTTGAATCACCGCCAACGTGGTTTCCAAGCCAAGTTGTTTGCCGGCTTCGGTTAACGAGGTGTATTCGTTGGTGGCTGTGCACAGCATGAAATCCGCTTCGCAACCTACGAGCGCAGCCATCATGTCACGAAAGTATCCCAGCAATTGCTCGGTCAACTGTCCGACATCAACGCCTTCCGAAACCGCCAAATCGACCGCCGCAAGTGCCCCCGACGCATTTCGATTGCTCAACTGCGATGCGAGTTCGGACAGACGACCGCCCTGGGCCGTTCCGAGCATCGCATGTACGTCATCGACCGAAATCCGATCGGTGCAAAACGATAGCAATTGTTCGAGCAGCGACTGGCTGTCGCGCATGGATCCCGCCGCGCGACGGGCGAGCAACTGCAACGCCTCCCGATCGGCCTCCAACCCCTCGGTGTCAACGATAAACTGCAGTCGCTCCAAGATCGAGTTTGTTTCGACAGGTGCGAAGTCAAAGCGTTGGCACCGCGACAGGACGGTGATCGGAATCTTCTCGGGATCCGTCGTGCAAAAGAAGAACTTTACGTGCTCTGGCGGTTCTTCAAGTGTTTTGAGGAGTGCATTAAACGCGGGCGTTGTGAGCATGTGAACTTCGTCGATGATATAGATCTTAAATCGCGAGCGACTAGGGCGAATATTAACGTTCGATCGCAACTGGCGAATTTCGTCGATGCCGCGATTGCTGGCACCGTCGATTTCAAGCACGTCAACATCGTCGCCGCTGGTGATACCTGTGCAAATATCACACTCGCCACAGGGTGACGGCGTTGGGCCATTGGCGCAGTTCAACGCCTTGGCAAAAATCCTGGCTGTGGAGGTCTTTCCAACACCCCGCGCACCTGTGAAGAGATAGGCGTGTCCAACGCGATTGGTGTTGATCGCATTCCCAAGAGCCTGGGAGACTTGGTCCTGCCCGACAAGATCCTGAAAGGATTGCGGGCGGTAGCGACGGGCGACGACGACGTACTCTTTGGTCATTGGTCATTTGTCCCTGGTCAATTGCTAAGCGCCAGAAGTCATTAAAGTCTTCCGGCGGGACAAATGACTAGTGACGAACAACTAATGACAAACACTTCGCTCTGCCGCCAAGCGGCTCTCGCACAAGAGTACCCCGCTTAGGGCTGCTCCGATTAAGGCCTGACCCGGTTCACGGCTCCCCCTCGCGAGAGCCGCTTGACGGCAGCAGCTAACGGATGGACGAAGCCTAGTTGTACGTCTTTAACCAGCCGTAGTCAAAGGGGCGCAGGGTCGGAATGCAGCGTCAGAACCTCTTGAGCAATCTCGACTTCAGACTTTCTGCACTTCAAAGTAGAGGAGAGCGTGGTCAGAAAAACTCTTGGCCCACGCATCTCGTTTTACCGATGTTGGCTCTTCTGGCCATCCACGCAGCTTGACCGAGACTCCGCCGAACTGTTTGAACTTCAAGTGGTCGGCGGCCACCACATGGTCGAGGTTACCCGGTTGAAGGCTGGAGCTGCTGCCCGGCCAATAAGTCGCCTGATGGTTCAGCCCCGCCGGAATGGGCTTATCAAGAACTTTCATCTTGATGCTGGACGTACCGGCCCTCTTTTTCAATCGCGTTATCTCCTCGGTAGCCGTAACGTCCTTGTTGCTGTAGGTCAGATTCATTCCCATCGTGTTGAGATCACCGAGGAAGATATAGTTCGCGTTCCCACCGCCCGCCTTGTTCAGCACTTTCCGAAAATTCAATGCCCTTTGCAGCATATCGTCGCGCAATCCGAATCCCTTCGGGTCGGTCATGCTCTTCAGATGGAGAAAGACCAGCGGATAGTACTTGCCACCGATCGTTAGCGTAACGAGGACGCCCGGGCGCAACGCGGCTTGCCCGGCCTTGAACGTCAGTTTCTGTGTTACAAATCCCGAGAAACCTTTCTTGATTCCAATGAGAATCTCTTGAGCTTGCGGTCCCTCGGTGATGTGGAACTGATAGCCCGGCATTTTGTCGACCATGGGCTGAAAGACCAACGAGCTGCGGACTTCGTAGATCGCCACGACGTCAGCCTTCTGAGCGGCGATGAAGTCAACGATGGGTTGTATTGGTTTTTGTGGCGAACCGTTGGCGCGGAGTGCTCCGAAATGTTCTACGTTCCACGAAGCGACTGAGAATGCCTTTGCCATACCACTACCCTCCGCCAAGAGAAAGAAACTGCCCGAACCATTCTGGAGCAAGAACGCGGATTCTAACGATGCAAAGGAGCGGATGCAAATAAATAGTCTGGGCCGTTTGCTTCGCGGACGAGGAGAGCTAGCTGCTGTGTCACGGCGAAGTAATTGGCTCGATCGCTAATGCGGCTCGCAGCTTCGCCGTCGCAGCGTAGTAGCTCCGTCTAATCGCCTTGTTGAAGTCGTTGATCGTATAGATGTTCTCAGTTGCTTTGTCATAGTCCTTAACGCGGCGAGTCTTTCCCGAACGGTCCTTCGGCAGGAAATCTATAAGGTCAGGGACGCCTGGTTGTGTCTTCCGTTTCGCATAGCGGGCGGCATCCGGAAGTTTGACGAGGTCGGTGAGCAAACGCTGGCCGCTTGGTTCCTGAGAGATTCGCTCAAGCCGATCGTAAATGAGTTGGTCACTTGCGACCTGTCTCATAAACTTAGTTCCATGCGGACTCCGTAGGACACGGATCAAGGGCGCGCCGGACGGTAGCACTCTTTTCATAATCTCGTCGCGGTCTTCGACGACCCAACCGGTGGCGGAAAGCTTCGTGAAGAGGAAGCGGACTTCATTTTGGGTGATTATGTCGCCCGCACGCAGCTGAGAGTACTCCCGGAAATGTTGATCAATCAGCCCCTGAATTCTAGTGAAGGGAGGAAGCTCCACCGGGTCTTCAGCTTTGAGACTTCGCAGGCCGATCGCGAGCACACCAACGACGCATAGCCAAATTGCCCATCGCCTCAGCATGTTTCTCTCCGCTTAACTGGCCACGTGAAATCATTCCCTTTCAACAGTTTCGACTGGGCGAACGTGGCGACTGCACTGAAAGTTCCCAGAACCTATACGGGCCGTAAAGGGCGTTGTCTAAATGAGTTGTGGAGAAATACGGGTGGCTGATGCCGTCCGGAAAGGGACTGTGTCGCTGCGTATCCATGTGAGAAATTTCTTGCAATTGGTTTGATATTCCTTTACAGTAACCGGCTCGAAATGTGTTCTCTTCTGTGGCTCACGGTGTAGGAGATACCGAGATGTCTGCCACCTATTTCGCACAGGAATGTCCGTCTTGCGGACGCCACCTACAAGTTCGGCTTGAGTATTTGGGCAAGTCGGTTGCGTGTCAGCATTGTCAGCGTCAGTTCGACGCGATGATGGCGCCACCGTTGAGCGACTCGAGCGAAGACCTACTAAACCGCGCTGACGAACTGTTGGCGACGGTTGAAACCGCATCGAAGCCGCTTCCCCGCTGAGAGGGGCGGCGTTTAGTTCGCGGTCGGGCGTATCGTTTTGCGTCCAACGGCGACACTAGAGCCGATCCAATTCGGATGTAGCGGCAAAAGGTAGCTGAACTCGTGGGACTTCAGTTCGGAACTCTCACGAGTTCCGCTACGGCCAGCTTGGGACCGCTCTAGCTGGCCAATCGGTCCAGGTCGTCGAAGAAATGTGGGTAGGTCTTTCGTGTGCAGTTGGGATCATTGATGACGACACCCGGTGACTTCAGTCCGGCGATAGCAAAACTCATTGCCATTCGGTGATCGTTGTACGTGTCGATCATCGCGGTTTGAAGCGGCTGCGGTGTGATCGTCATGCCGTCTTCGAACTCGACCACTTTGGCTCCCAGCTTCCGGAGTTCACGTGCCAAATCCCCAATGCGATCTGTCTCTTTATGCCGAATATGCGCAACGCCCGTAATCGTTGTGGGGCCATCCGCGAAAAGTGCTACGACCGCGAGTGTCTGAGCCGTGTCGCTGATCGCGTTCATGTCGATCGTGATGCCTCGCAAAGAACTGCCCGTCACCTTAATGTAGTTTTCAGCGTAGTCAACTTCGCAACCCATCCGCGCTAGACAATCACAGAAAGTCACATCACCTTGCAAGGCGTTCCGATGTAGGCCCTCGACCGCAACCGTTCCGCCCGTCACAGCAGCGGCGCCCCAAAAATAGCTCGCTGCAGAAGCATCCGGCTCGATGTCGTAATTGCTGCCTTTGTATCGCGCGCTTGGAAGGACAAACTCGTCCAGGCTGCTCGTTCTCACATCGATTCCGAATGCAGCCATTACACCTAGCGTCATGGTCACGTAGGGCTTCGAGACTAGTTCTCCATCGACCTTGATGACGGCAGATTGTCGTGAGTACGGCGCAGCCATCAGCAAACCGCTGAGGAATTGACTCGAGATGTTTCCTCGAATCGTTGCGATACCACCGCGCAGTCCGTTCGCCGCAATTAGGACGGGTGGGCAGCCATCGGAGTTTTCACTCGTGGCAGATCCCCCTAGCTGATTCAGAGCCATCAGTAAGTCTGCGATCGGTCGCTCCCGCATTCGTGCGATGCCGTCCAGACGAAAGTCACCTCGGCAGGCGGCGAGCATTGCGGTGAGAAAGCGAATCGTCGTGCCACTGTTTGCGATATTGAGATCGGCTCGTTCATTCGGCAATTCACCACCGGTGCCAATCACTTTGATCGTCGAAGCATCGGGGTCGTGCGCGACTTCCAGGCCAAGGTGCTGAAGTGCCGCGACCATGACACCAGTATCTTCGCTGTCCAGGGCACCGGTTAGTATGGAGGGGCCCTCCGACAGTGCGGCGCAGACGAGTGCGCGATTCGTAATGCTCTTTGAGCCTGGCGGCCGAATACTAGCGCGTAGGGGACCGGTTGGTTGGATTTCAATCTGGTCAGGCACTCAGAGTATCTTCCTGCGGCATCAGAGCCGACCTCAGCTTACGGGCCACTAGCGATTTTCCAAAGGTGCTTGTCGCTCCGAACGTACAATGCGCCTTCCGAGATCGCGGCCGAACCTTTGATCTCTTCACTGAACTCGTTCGAACTCAGGACCGTTCCCTTCGTGCCGAGTTGCACGACTTTCGCAGCACCGTCGCTGTTGATGCAGTACATCCGGTCTCCTGCGACAACCGGAGTTGACCAGTGTCGTCCACCCACGCGAAGTTGCCACAATCGCTTGCCAGTTGCGATGTCACCACAGGAGAGAACTCCTGAGTTGTTCATCGTATAAACCCGGTCGCCAACAATAATCGGGCTCGCCGGGCTGGGACTCAGTTGGCTGGAATCCCAAACCAAGGACGGCACTGTTGCATCAGAAGCCAGCTTCAACACGGTCAGGCCATTTGCGGGCAAAAAGATGTGATCTTCGCTGACCGCGACGGATGGCGTCGTCGAACAAGGAGCATCGTACCTCCACAGTTCGTCACCCGTCATTGCATCGTGGGCCGTCAAGCCAGAGGCTCCTTGGAGTAGAACGACTCGGCTGCCTTCACGCACTCCTGGCATTCCGATCGGCGAGACCCAATTGGCTCGATGTTCGCGAGCCACGCGCCATCGCGTCTCTCCAGTGGTCGTGTCAATTCCTGCAGCGAACGAATCGCCTTGATTTTCGATTTGCACCACGACCGTTTCGCCAACAACAACCGGTGACGAGGCCATGCCGATGTCGTTACCGGCCTTCGGGTAATCGAATGCCAAGCCTCGATACCATTGCAGGTTTCCATCGAGATCGAGGCAAGCGAGATCGTTCGAAGAGAAGAATGCGAAGATGCGCTCGCCATCACTCGCGGGTGTGGGAGCGGCGACGGCGCTGAACGGATGCGTCAGCGTTCGGCCGGTTGCCCAAAATTCGCGATGCCAGACCTCGTCTCCTGTCTTGTTGTCGAAGCAGAGAACGTGCAGGTGGTCTTGCTTGACGCCACTCGAACAGGTCACGTACGTTCGCCCGCTAACAACGATTGGGCCAGACGCTCCGCGCCCTGGCAGATCCGACTTCCAGGCAACGTTGTCGGTATCGCTCCACGAATCCGGCGGTGCAGCGTCAAGCGAAAGGCTCGCGCCGTTGGTTCCACGGAACTGAAGCCAATCAGCTCCACAGAACAAGGCGACGAATAAAGCGGCGAAGAGGCATGATGTTGACCGAGACATTTCAGTACTTCCTACTTTGGTTGGCAGTGAGATCACTGTTGTTGGTTGCTTTCTGGCCGCTCAGTTACTGGCGAGAACTGCCGTGCCAAGTTGGTCACACACTCGCAGCTGGAATTGCCATCGTTGAGCCCAAGTATCCTCTTGTTCGTTCTGACAAACTTTGACAAGAATCTGATTCGTTCCCTTCTTCAACCGCCCGAGTGCGACATATTGATCCACCTCCATTCCCGCGTGATAAACCTGGTTCGCGGTCAGAAGTTCCCCATTCAGCCAGATCTTGTTCGCGTTGATGCACCCAATTCGAATCTCTACCTCTCGTGCTTGATCGGCCTCGAGTTCAGATAGCGCGTATCCGATCGAACCTTTATGTTCGGTTGTCAGTTTGTAGTTGTCGCCATCCTTGGGGCGCTCGAAGATGGCATTCAGATCGACGATGCCAAACTCGTCGTCGGTTTGATGTTGCTTCCATCGCACCTTACCGACTTTGCCTTCGTACGTGGCGTCGAGATCAATTCGTTGCTCGGGCGCGTAGGCGACATCGAAACCCTGTTTATCAGTGTTGTCGAACGGGCCGATTAAGTGCCACTCCATGACGAAGCCCATATGCCGCGGCACGTTAACATTCTTCTTGAATGCCTTGAGCTTCTTAGAGGCCTCTTTGATCTGGTCTAACTCTCGGGCCGCATGGAATGCCGTCGTGTAGATGTCGGCGGCCGCATCCGCCTTACCTGCCCTCTCCTGCTCGGCGGCGTTCTTCAAGGCGAGGGCAACAGCGTCTCGCCGCAATTCGAGACTCGGATCGTTCAATAACTTGGGGACTAAACGCTCTTCGGCGGACTGATCAACGCCGGCAATCAATTCGTAAGCCAATCGTCTGGCGCGTGGAGCTTGACGTGTGTCAGCAAGGAATCCTTCTAAGGCTTCCACTGGCAGTTCGCCACCAGTTTTCAATTGCCGTTGGGCTACCGCTTCAACCGCGGCGCGAAACCAGTTTTCACTCAACCTGCCAGCTCCTTGCATCCCCGCGAGAATTGCCGGGAGCTGATCGGCGTCGGCTTTGGCGAGTGCTTGCCACGCGCTCGAGGCGTCGGCATGGCCCTCGCCTTTTGGACCAACCGCTCGCAGTTTGGCGGCAAATGCTTCGACATCGACCTGTTCCGCAGAGCCGAACTCTGTCAGGGAGATGGTTAAGAGGCTGGCAACGAGTGCTGCGAGTACTTTGATTCGTTTCATGAGCGTGCCGGTGGGGGGGAAGTGGGGAGTGCAATAGGGAGAGTAGCGGTGTGCGGCATTGTAGCTGAACTCGGAGGGCTTGCAAATTCCGGGACGCACGATTGTCTGCTTGGATCGCAGTTGGTTGAGTGTCTCGTTATAATCAACAACAGCGCAGAAGTGTGGCGTCTAATCTGCGAACCCCCGAAGTTTCGGAGGCCTCAGCGATGAAGAAGACTTGTTGTTCAGGCCTTACCGACTCGACGTTATTCGCTCGACGGCAACTGTTACGAGCCGGTGGCTTGAGTTTGTTTGGTCTCGGTTTGCCGAAGCTGTTGGAGTCGGCAGCAGCACAGCAGTCACAGGACACGAGCTTCGGCCGAGCGAAGTCTTGTATCCTGCTCTTCATGTGGGGTGGTCCGGCGCATCAAGATACATGGGACTTGAAACCTGATGCACCCGTTGAGGTCCGTGGCGAGTTCAATCCGATTTCTACCCGTGTTCCCGGCATCCAGATCTGCGAGCACTTCCCCGAAATTTCGAAACGGGTACATGAACTTGCGATCGTTCGTTCGATGACGCACACCGATGTGAATCACACTTCGGGAACGCACTTTATGTTGACCGGCGAGCCGCCACCGCCAATTACGGACGTTCGGGTTCAATGGCCGCATGTTGGTTCAGTCCTCGCCGGTCTTGGGCGAGGAAGCGGAGCGTTGCCTCCGTTTGTCTCGATGCGTCCAGAATTGGAGAACGATGTTCCAAGGTTCGTCGAACAAAGTCAGGGCCAATTCGCTGGCTGGCTTGGGGGAGTCTACGACCCATTGACAATCGATCACGATCCCAACCGCGACGACTACCATGTTGCCGACCTCGCCTTACAGCCAGAGATCTCGGTCCGCCGACTGCTTGCCAGGAACGAATTGCGAGCATCGCTAAACCAACAACTCGCCCAACACGTGACAAGCTTCGACGCTCACGATGCCAATCGCCGTCGCGCGATCGGCTTGCTCACTTCGGCAGCTGAGCAGCGCGGAGCCTTTGATCTTGATGAAGAGCCGAAAGCGACTCGAGAACGATACGGCTTGAATCCACATGGTCAGTCCGTCTTGCAAGCGAGGCGGCTCGTTGAAAGAGGTGTACCGCTCGTGACAATCTTCTGGCCGAGCGACGGGATCAAGAACGTGAGTGTCTATTGGGATACTCACAGCCGCAACTTCATCGATCTTAAGCAACGCTTGATGCCTGTGGCCGATCAAGCCTTCTCCGCGTTGCTTGATGATCTTTCACAGCGAGGCATGCTCGACGAAACGCTTGTTGTATGGACCGGCGAATTCGGCCGCACGCCGAAGGTTGGGCAGCGAAACAGCGATGCCGGAGCCGGAAAAGACGGACGCGACCATTGGCCCGGCTGCTACACTTCTGTTTTGGCAGGAGGAGGCGTACGCGGAGGCACAGTCTATGGTAAGTCCG
The DNA here is from genome assembly GCA_014381825.1 of Planctomycetota bacterium. GTDB lineage: Bacteria > Planctomycetota > Planctomycetia > Pirellulales > Pirellulaceae. The sequence goes on along the minus strand of JACNKX010000106.1, from coordinate 81,472 downwards.
ATCGGCAAGCCGCGTTTCCCGCTTCTGATCCGGTCGCTCCACGAGACCTAATCGCTACGGTTTATCATGCCTTGGGCGTGCCCGCCGGACAGACATTGAACGACACGAGCGGTAGACCTCACTTCGTACGTCCAGGCACTGCGATTCGCGATCTACTGACGTGAGAGGCATGGGGGCGGACCTTTGACGTTACTTCTCTAACCAATGTCCGCTTTCCACGACCCAGTACTCCGATTAACCAGCACTCCAATATGATTGCAGGTGCCGTCGATTTGGCTAAACTGACGGCGATTGTCCCTTGGCTCATCTGATCGGCGGTATTTGTGATGGAACGAATTCAGTTTCGCTGCCCGAATTGCAGTAAAGCTTTAGCAATTGATCCGAAGCATGCCGGGAAGCAGGTGGCTTGTCCGGGATGTAGTACGCCTGTGACGATTCCTGACGAATCGGGTGCAACTCCGAGCCCCTTGCAGGCCGCTCCCACGGCTGCGTCCTCCGAACCAGCAACTCCGCAGAACCCGTTCGCTTTTGATGCTCCAGAATCTACGCCGACCGTCCAATCACCATCGCCATATTCGACCGCTATCCCGGCTCAGAATGCGGCGACGCACGCTGCTGCCGCGCCGACAGCCAGCCAGACCTCAACTGGAAAATCGATTGGCGGTTTGGTTGTCGCGATGGTCGTCGCTGGCATCTTCACGGTAGTCTGGCTGATCGTGGTGAGTATCTCGGGTTATGAGCTTGGGATCTTGGCGTGGGGAATGGGCGGCGCGGTCGGTTTGGTTGCCGGGCTGATCGGTCGCAATCCGTCACCTGTCTACTGTGGACTTACGGCGGCGATCGCGGTGATGAGCGTGTTAGCGGCAAAAGGAATCATGGTCGCGGCGCTGATGGCGTTGGGTTGGGGCGCCGACTTCGCGATGGATCTGGCAGACTTCGCGGACTTGACGCCTGAACGCCAAAAGCTTCTGGGTGTCACGGCTGACCAAATGCTGGTCGACGGAGAGTTCGCCGGGGTCGAGAAGGAGTACGCAGAAAACTATGTGACGTCCTACTTCACCGGCGGTGACCTTTATGAAGAGATTACAGATGAAATGTACGAGGTTTCCGAACAGGTCGAAGAGAGAATTCAAAGCCAACTGGAGATGAAGACTCCCGAAGAGCAAGAACAGTTGATTCTTGCTGCAAAGGAGCGGCATCCTGAGTGGATCGAAGACCACAACCAGTATCTGGCCGCCCTCGACGCGATGCAGAAGGAAGAAGGCCTCTTGAGCGACGAACAGGCGGCACATGCGAAGTACGAATCAGCGGTACTTGATAACGATTGGGACGACGAGTACTACGAAGCGACTTCCGCGGAAGAACTAACGAAACGCCAAATCGAATTGCGGAAGATCGCTGCGGAGCGGATCGATAACCTGGACGATTTGCAACGCGATAAAGCGATCCGCGATTCGCTTCAGCAGCACGTGAGCTGGAATCCCTTCCCGGATGCTCACAACGCTCTCTTAGCAAAGATGAACCAGGAAGGAGCTTTTACTGGTCCGTTGGCCGTGCATGCGAAGGCGACCGTTGAATACGAAATGACGGACGGCTATCCCGATTACTTTGACGAAATCTCGGAAGACGAGATGGAAACCAATGACAACCAGTTAATGAAAGCTGTCAATGAGAAGCTGGTCTCGCTAGACATGGCTGCCAGAGACTCGCTTATCACGGAAATGCGCAGTCAGTATCCAGATTGGCAACGTCAGGATCTGACACCAGAAGAGGCGCAGCAGCAGTTACAAGAAGTCTTCGACGAGATCGGGACCGATGGAACGCTGAAGGGGAGCTTTCTAGCCGTCTTCAGTCTTCTCGACCTGCTATGGTTGTTTCTGGGAGCGACGACCGCGTACGGAACTGCCCTTAAATACGGGACGAATGAGCAGCCTGGATAATTCACGTCGCGCACCCGCCGCTTGGTCACTCTGTTAGAATTTGAGCCTTCGCCGGTTCGACACGACCTACGGGTCTTTGATTCGCGCCAGGGCGATCGCGATCACCGAGATCTTGTCGGGCTAGTTCGGCTAATTGCTCTAGTCGTTTGACAACTTCTGGGTGAGCGTTGGCGACATTCGTTGTTTCCGCCATATCATTCTTCAAGTCATACAACTTTGCCGCGCTAGCGGTCGTTGCGTCGCGGAGATTCGTACGTTTCTGCGAAAGATTTAGGTGAAGCTTCCAGCGGTTGTCACGTACCGCTTGGAGTTGATCCACGTGGTAGTAATAGAACGCATTGTAGGGTGTCTTTGCTTCTGGCAGCGCCGTGAGTAACGGCCAAATGTCGTGGCCGTCGATCTTGCGGTCGTGGGGGACTTCGCCGCCAGCGATCTTTGCGAACGTCGGCAACAGATCCATCAACGTACTCAGTTCGTCGCAACTCTTTCCGCCTGGCACTTTGCCCGGCCAACGTACGACGCACGGAACCCGCATTCCACCTTCCATCGTCGTGTAGCCCCAACCACCGAGCGGCTTGTTGCTGCCCTGTGGCGGCGATCGGCGCGGTGCACCGTTGTCCGACGTCCAGATAACGAGCGTGTTGTCGTCGAGCCCAAGCTTCTTGATAGCTGCAAGAATCTCTCCCGTCGACCAATCGATCTCTTCGACCGAATCGCCCCACGGCCCGTTAGCGCTCTTGCCGCGAAATGCTTTACTCGAGTAGGGGCTTCGAGTGCTTCCCGGCATGGCGTGCGGAAGGTACAGGAAGAACGGGCCATCACGATGTTTCTCGATGAACGAGATCGCTTCTTCGGTGTATCGCTTCGTGAGTAGATCGCGATCGACTGGCGCTTCGATGACGGTTTCATTTCGCATCAGCGGTAGGTCTGGCCAAATCTGGCCTGCGCGCGGCGTCATATCGTCGCTGTATGGGATACCGAAGTACGAATCGAAGCCTTGTCGCGTCGGAAGCAGCGCGGCTTGATCACCCAAATGCCATTTGCCGATACAAGTCGTCGCATAGCCCTGGGCCTTCAATACCTCCGCGATCGTAACTTCGCGCGGCGCCAGTCCGTTTGGCGATACAGGTCGTAACACGGCTCCGTCGGGATCCGTTTTGTGCAATCCCACTCGCCGAGGGTAGCAACCTGTCATCAACGCTGCGCGAGATGGCGTGCAAACGCCGCTGGCCGAGTAGAAACTAGTAAGCCGAACGCCTTCCGCCGCCATTTGATCGATATTCGGAGTTCGATGCTTCTTTGACCCGAAGCATCCAATATCGCCGTAACCCAAATTATCACAAAACAGCAGCACGATATTTGGCGTCGACTTCTCAGCCGCCACGACGAGCGATTCGCATACGAATCTCGATGCCACCAGCGTCAATGCGATAACGATGAGTTTGTGGGATTGCTTCATGGTCGATCCTTTAATGTGGGTGTGTTCCCTTACTCGGGTCGCGATCGCTGTGATGCTGGTTGATGTGCAAATGCAACTCCGGCAGCGCGATGAGTAGTCGCTCGATTCCATCGTCCGTGACATTCGCATCATCCACATAGAACGATTCGAGTTGCTTCATGGATTCGATATGCTCGAGACCGTCGTCCGTAATAGGAACACCAATCAGATGCAGAAAGCGGAGGCTTCTCAATTCGGCGAGTTGGGTCATCCCCTCGTCAGTCACGTTCGGCGTGTGGAATCGTAAGAGTTCCAGACGCGAAAGCGGCGCCAAAGCGGTAAGGCCCGCGTCGCTGAAGTTGGCATCTGGGAGATTCAAGTTCTTCAAAGACTCGCAATTCGCAATCGCCGCCAAGGCATCATCGCCAATCTCGCCCCCTCGCAATTGCAAACGTTCAAGGAACTTGAGTCGTGCCACATAATCCAGCCCGACGGCCGTGCCGGAGAATCGCTCGATGGCCAGATGGTTCAGATTGGGTAATTCAGTCAGCAATGCGAGTTCCTCATCGCCGATCACCTCTTGTGCAACAACGATCTCGGTCGCCTCGCCGATTCGAACTTGCTGGACAAGATCGCGAAATGTTGGCTCACGCGCGTCTGCATCGGCGGGAGGAGGAGGCGAATCGCATCCGACTAACACTAGCACAAGCAGGATCGGCCACGGCGCAACCGACGGAAACCTTCTGCGTCTCGATGGCATTTAACGGCTCCCGCAGCCAGGGCATGACATCACGTAACGGCTGGTGCCTGTCTTCAATCGAACTGACATCATATCGCCACAGCGCGGACAGAATTCGGGTTCATCGTTCGCTCCCAAATCATCTTTCTGCTGACACGCAGCGCACAGTTTCATTCCTGGAAAAATTTCGACGCGCTCGCGCGGGATTGGTTGGCGACACCCCTTGCAGCTAACGACTCCGCCCCATTCACCCCAGTCTTCCTCTTGACTCTCGCAGACGTCGAGTCCAACGTGCTCACAGGCCGAACACGTTAATCGATCGGCCGTCGACTCAAACAACTCCTTCACGAGCGCTGCTTCAGGCTCTTTGCTTCGACGCATGACACCAACGACTTGTAAACGTGCCAGCATCTGCGAGTATCCGCACTGCTCGACTGCGGAGCACGAAGGACACGTCAATTCCATTCGACATTCTTCGTTGTTCATTTGCGCAGTGCCATGCGACGTGTAGTTAAACGAAAGCACAGAGAGAATCATCGATCAATAAACTGAGTAATCAAGCAAAGATTGTAACTCACTCATTGCGGCGAGGTCACTACGGCGATCATTCGTGGCGAAGATGTGTTGTAAATTAACGAGCATTCGCGAAAGCCATTGTGCATGTGTTGCGGGAGCAAGATACTCCGGAGTCCGTGGGACAGGCCTGCCCGTAACTTGTTCCATGCGCTCGAACGCTTCTTCTGCCGTCAACACGCCGCCGCCAACGTAGGGATCGACGATCATCCAACCTTCCGCCGTCATCACGCGGCACACGAAATGCCCCGGCGCATTGACGCCTTGAATCTCTAGCCCAACACGTTCGCCGACGACTTTATAGATCAAAGACAAGCTGATCGGGATGCCGAGATTCATTTCGAGGACTGCAGATAAATAGGTGTTCAACGGGTTGTAGTAGTCCTCGCAATTGCCTTGAAAGCCCTCCTCCTCGAACAACACATCGTGCAAGTGAGCGAGCATGGCTTCGTTCGATTGACTGCTCACCCGCGAGCTTACACGATGCGCGAGATTCTGAAGTTGCTCGTCAATCGCAGTTGGCTCGACATCGTCGAGTGCATGCATCGAGATTGCGATCGCCGCATTCAACAGGCCGCCCGTAGTCTCGATAATCGGCAATTGCTCGGCAAACAGCTGGTATGCTTGCGGTCGACAGGACTCGGGTGGGTTCGTCATAAATTGATCAAATTGAAGTGGGCGAGGAGCGGATCTTGTCGGACGGTTCGGCTAGACCGTGGATTTCGCTAAGGCTAGAATAACTGGGACCTGGATAGTTTTCCATTCTTCTGCGACCCAGCATATATGAGGACCGGAACATGGCGCGGATTCGATCGTTAACGGCTCTAGCATTCGCCGCACTCATCATCCCATTTGGCTTCGCGCGAGCCGAGATCTCGGGGCAATACATGGAGAGCCGAACTTGCGACGTCTACACTGGCCCCTGTTTCGCGAATGCAGAGGTGGGACTCGCCGGGACGGAAGCCGTGATGGCTTGGAGTATTCAAAAGGGAACGCATAACGGTATCGATCTATCTGGGTTGAAGGTCGTGCTGGCAATGCATACCGCAAAGACTTTGGGTTTCCAAGGAATCGAAGGGGCTGGCGAACTCAAATCCGTCATTCTGGTCGACGATACGGCAAAAGGACCTCGCCGCGATGCGCTCATCGATTTCGCCAAGACCCACGCGGGAAAGGCCGGTACCGTTGTCGTTCGTATTGACGATGCTCCAATCGCCATGTCGCTGGATGAGTACGAACTGAAGGGCACGCTGAGTGCAGGAAAAGCTGTTCAACTAGAAACTCGCCGCGCCCGATTAGACGATTGCATTTGCTCCAACGAATCGGCCTATTACCCGCCACTCACGGAACTAGCGAACTTCGCCCCTGGCATTACTACGGTCGGCGAATTCAAATGCCGTGGCCTCGGGATGCATTGGTCGACGCCCGGCGCGAGAAGTGCCTACATGGCCATGTTCGCCTACTAGAGCGTCTCTTCCGTCCCACGTTTGTTCTAGTTGTGAATCCAGACTATACTCGTCTGTCAATGTCTTTGCTGCGCTCTACGTCCCGCCTGACGCAGCGGCCTCGGAACACTTGCTCGCTCTTCAATAGGAAGAACACTTCGATGAGAGTTCGATTCATCTCCCTTCTGTTACTTCTATTACTTTCCGTCAATCTTCGCGCAGCAGACTACCGCGCTGAACCGCTCGACGAAGCAGCGCCCGCTGATGAGATCTCTTCTGACATCGCGGCGACGCTCGCCCGAACGGGAACTCGCGTGATCCGTGGTACGAAAACGACCTTTTGCGACATCTGGCTGTGCAAAGAGCTTGCGGTACAAAAGGACTTCAAGGTGACGTCTGAGCTGTTGTATCCATTCACGCCAGGACAACTGATGGGTGTCGCTCGCTTCGCGCGACGAGGGTCGGACTATCGCGACCAAGATATCGATAGCGGTGTGTATACGCTTCGTTATGCTCAGCAGCCCGTCGATGGATCACACGTCGGCACCTCGCTGACGCGAGATTTCTTGCTGTTGTTGCAAGCCGAAGCGGATGAGTCGTCTGACGTCTTGGATTACGACTCGCTCGCCGAACGCAGCGCCGAAGCCGCGGGGTCAAGTCATCCGGCCCTACTCTCCATGCAGCGAGTTGGTGAAAAAACCAAAGCACCGTCCATGCGGCACAACGACGAACACGATTGGTGGATCATCGGCCTCGATGGTAAAACCGACGCCGAAAAAGAGCTCCGGATCGCGTTCGTCGTGTATGGCGTTGCGGCTGAATGAGTGGATGGTTTAGCTACCGCCTTTTATTCCAATTTCCAGCTGGAGGCGATCGTGAATCGGCCTCGATTGCGAATCCGTGTTCGGGGCATTGCCGTAGCGGCGCTGGCGTTCGCTCTGATGTTCGCTACGGAAGCTGAATTGCCAGCCAACGAACCGCCCCCCTCCGTGACCAAGACGATTCGCGGTCGTGTTGTCTGGTTGGCAGAAGCCATGACGCGGCTTCACGGAATCAACTCTGTTCCAGAATCACAGGAACGAGTGCTGGCACTGGAGACTGACGACGGCGAGCTGCACCCAATCGTCGAAGATATTCGGGGGAGGGCGTTCCGTCGCGACGAGCGCTTGCGGAAGATGAACGTCGAATTGCTGGTGCGACAACATCGCGGCTCGCCAATGGTCCAGGTCGTTCGAGTATTCGAGATGACGAAAGAGGGCAAGTCGGAAGTCGATTATTGGTGCGAAATCTGTTCGATTGCCATGTTTGAGCTGAAAGAATGCGACTGTTGTCAGGGGCCCATCGAGTTTCGACGACAGCCGGTCAAGGGTCAGTAACCTCTTGAGACGTTACGGACTCACAGGTTGGAGTTGTACCCCGACTGGGCAAGAGGGCGGAGTGCAACTCCGTCCCACGGGGTGGTATGCCTAAAAGAGTGCCAAACTCGGTCGCTTCCCCTCTATATCACGATTTCCCGCCCGCTTAGTTGTATCGCGCATCGCAACTCGTATAATCGGCGATGCTTCTTACCAACGTGAGCGCGAATTCTATTCGTCTTGCCGTGCGGTGAAGCCCGAAGGACGCGACCGTTTCGCTACACAACCATGTAGGGTGCTTTCATGACGGACTTGAAAAACAAGGCTGCTCGGAAATCCGGTTTCAATCGCCGCGATTTCTTCCGCGGCAGCGGTGCCATTGCCGCCGCGACCGCGTTGCAGACGCAAACTGCTGAGGCAATACAAAATCAATCCCCGCGAGTTATCAGTGGCGAGACATCGATCTCGCTAAATGTGAACGGCAAGGACCATCAGGTCAAAGTCGCCCCGAACACAACACTGCTCGATGCTTTGCGATACCAACTCGATCTGACCGGTGCCAAGCCCGTTAGCTCGGATGGCAGCAGCGGAGCGAGTACCGTCTTTGTCGACGGAAAGCCCATGACGGCTTCGACGATCTTGGCTCTGCAAGCGGTCGGGAAAAAGATTGAGACTGTCGAGAGCCTTGGTGCCGACGCGGTGCAGAAGGCCTTCGTCAAACACGACGCCGAACAGTGTGGCTTTTGCACGCCGGGCTTTGTAATGGCGGTGAGATCCTTGCTGGACAAGAAACCAAATGCCAGCAAAGAGGAGATTCGCGGTGGCTTGAACGGCAACATCTGTCGTTGCGGCACCTATGCGAATATCGTCGAAGCAGCAATCTCTGTGGCGAAAGGAGGCAACTGATGGCGGTATACAGTTGGCCGAGTCGCGAAGCGACTGCAGTTATCGGCAAAGAATATGATCGTCTCGACGGACTCGCAAAAGTGACGGGTGCGGCGAAATATACTTACGATGTGAATCTCAAGAACCAGTTGGTTGCGGTGGCGCTAGGGTGCCCTCATGCCCATTGTAAGATCACCAAACTGGATGTGGCTGCCGCAGAGAAGACGCCCGGCGTCGTTGCGGTTCACATCTTCGAGCATGCCGCCGTCGGCAGCGAAGTCCAGTGGCAAGGCGAGTTGCTCGCGGTTGTCGCCGCCGAGAGCGAAGCGGCGGCACGAGCTGGAGTTGACACGATCAAGCTTGAATTTGAAGAGCTTGACGTTTTCACCGAGGACGAGAATCTGGACGCTGCTGAGAAGGCTGAGCGAACTGGCAAAGGCGGCGGTAAGACGGAACTCGAACGCGAACCAGGCGACGATGACGATGAAGACGAATTCATCGAGCAGGAGATCGCACGTCTGTTCAAGGCTTCGAAGTACGTTGTCGAAGGCTATTACGGCATCGACGCCATCACGCACTGCTGCCTTGAACCACACGGTTCGACGGTCGAGTGGAAGGATGGCAAGTTGGTCGCATACCTTTCGACTCAGAATGTGTCCGGCACGGACGAAGGCTTTGCTCGCGATTTGAAGCTTACGTCGGATGATGTTGAAGTTAAATGTGATTACATCGGCGGAGGGTTCGGAAGTAAATTCGCGCCCGATTACTGGGCCGTTGCCGCCGCGAAGATCTCAAAGGAAACTGGACGTCCGGTTAAATTCCTGTTGTCTCGGGATCAAGAGTTGAAGATCGCCGGAAATCGCCCCTCCGGCTATATGAGAGTCCGTCTCGGTGCGGACGAGAACGGTGTTCTCACCATCTGGGATTCCCACCATTGGGGAACGGCTGGATATAAGGGTGGCGGCGTCAGCCAAACGGTTATGCCTTACGTGATTCGGCCCAAGAATTACCGTCGAATCGCGACGACGATTAAGTCGAACACGGCTCAGTCGCGAGCATGGCGTGCTCCTAACCATCCTCAGGCGTGTGCGATGTCACAGACAGCGATCGACGATGTGGCTGCCAAGATGGGAGCGAACAGCTACGACGTTTTCGCAGCCAATCTGCGAGCCGGCAACGTCGATTCACAGCATCCCGACGCGGCAAACACCTACCTTGCCGAGATGGCTCGCGGTGCGGCATTGATCGATTGGAAGGCCAACTGGCACGCACATGGCAAAGGCAAATCACGAGGCTCCATCGTCGATGGGCTTGGCATGGCTTTGCACACCTGGGGAGGAACGGCGAACAACTCGGATTGCCGTTTGAAGATCTCGCCGGATGGCGGTGTCGAGTCGTTCTGCGGTTCGCAAGACCTGGGAACAGGTACGCGGACGGTGATCGCCCAAGTGCTGGCCGAAACATTTGGCCTTGGCATCCGCGATGTTCGAGTAAACGTTGGTAGCTCGAAGTATCCTGCAAGCGGTGCCTCCGGCGGAAGTACGACGGTCGGTGGTGTGTCCGAATCGCATCGCCGCGCTGGCCAAGACGCCTTGGAGAAGATCTTCGAGCTGGCGGCCAAAGAGCTTGGTGCCGCAGCCAATTCGTTGGAAGCTGTTGGTGGCAAGGTTCGAGTCAAAGGAACTGACAAGGCCATCAGTTGGAAGAAGGCTTGTACGTTACTCGGGCTGAAGCCGCTCGAAGTTACCGCGAGTTATAAGCGTGGTGATCAGAGTACGTTGTCCAGCAGTGGCGTGTGTGGCGTTCAGATGGCTCACGTCGAAGTCGACAAGGAAACTGGTGTCATCAAGGTCAAGAAGTTTGTGGCCGTTCAGGATCAAGGATTGGTTATCAATCCCAAAACCTGCAAGAGCCAGATCTATGGTGCCATGATCATGGGTATCGCGGCAGCCCTGTATGAACGGCGGATCACTGATCCGAAGTCGGGTGCGTTCGTGAATGCCGAGTTGGCCGATTACAAGCTGGCTCGCTTGGGCGACGTCGGCGATCTCGTCGTTGATCTGTACGAGCCGGAAAGCGAGCGGTCGCGAGGTGTAATCGGCAACGGCGAGCCACCCGCGATCAGCCCCAAAGCTGCGATCGCCAATGCCGTCGCAAACGCCTTAGGTGTTCGTGTGCCAGTTATTCCTCTAACGCCCAAACGCGTTCTGGACGCCTTGGCCAAAGCATAACTTTGTCGTTGTTCGCTCCGTGAACGAAATGCTCGTTTCACGGAGCGAAGAGCGACTATGGAGAAATAAACCATGAAAGCATTTGAATACGCCTCGCCTCGCACCGAGGCAGAAATCGTCGATCTCCTGTCAGCTGAACCCGGCAAGACGGAGATTCTAGCTGGCGGTACCGACTTAGTCGGTCTGATGAAGAAGATGATTGTTACGCCGGATCGCGTGGTGAACATTATGGACGTTCCTACGCTTCGATCGATTGACGAGTTACCCGATGGCAGCGTATCCATCGGCGCGGCGGTCACACTGGACGATGTCTTGGCGCACCCCTACATCGACATCTACCCAGCGATCAAACAAGCGATTCGTGGCATCAGTAGCATGCAGCTGCAGGCCCAAGGAACGCTAGGTGGCGAAGTATGCCAAAGACCACGTTGCTGGTTCTATCGCAACGGCGATGGTCTATTGAGCCCGGATGTCGCGGAAGGAGCCAACGAGTTCCATGCCATCCTCGGGAACAGTGGTCCTGCGAAGTTTGTGAACAGTTCGCGAATCGCACCTGCCTTGATCGCCCTCGATGCCCAGTTGAGAGTCGTTGGGCCGGAAGAAGATGAGCAGTTCGTGCCCGTGGCGGCGTTCTTCCGTTCGCCGCATCGTGAAGGGCAGCGAGAGCATGTGCTGGAGCCGAACCAGTTCGTCTCGCATATCCTTCTGCCCCCGATCGAAGGTCGTACATGTGCAACGTACGAAGTTCGCCATGGCGAGGGTCCAGACTATCCACTCGCCGCCGCCGCCGCGGCATTGCAGTTCGATGGATTCGGTATCGTTCGGGATGCGAATGTCGTTCTCGGTCAGGTTGCCCCGATGCCGTGGATCTCGCAAGAGGCGGCTGATGTTTTGCGTGGTCGGAAGGTCGACGAGGCCTTGGCCGAAACAGCTGGACAAGCGGCTGTCTCGCGAGCGACACCGTTGTCGCAGAATGAATTCAAAGTTCAACTGGCGAAGGTAGCTGTTAAACGAGCTATCTTGTTGGCCGCTGGATACGAAACAGGAGGGTTTTAACGATGGCTTTCGAGAAGTACTACGACGAGCAGCGACCCGTTACCGAACCCGCCTGCATTCATCTTCGCAGCAAAGCGATCTACGTCACGGGCGAGATCCGCACGCCTGATCATCCCGACGAAGAGGGAAGTCAGTACTGCTGGTGCAACAAGACGCAGCACGTTCTCGGCCCCGATCACCATGACGTCGAACGCGTCCGCTGCGTGCCAGGACGTGGATGCTTCTGCGAGACGTATGACGTTTAACCGCGGCGATTTTCAACGCTTTGATAGATTTGACATGCGACGATCGCTCAGCTGACGTTGAGCGATCGTTTTTTTGTTATGGCAGCTTTATCGTTTAACCCCAAGCGGCTCAGCATGTAAATCTCGTTGCACGGCTGCTGGAGGCGAGCTAAACTCGTAACTATGAAAGCAGTTACGACTAACTGCCGATCGATCGTGACTACAAATGTGGTTCCCATTTAGCGAGGCAAACAAGGATGCTCAATCTGACTGACCGCGGGACGGCGCACACTTGTAACGGGCTAACGCGGCGCGACTTCGTGCAGGTGGGCACGCTGGGAGCCATTGGCCTCTCGTTGCCGCAGTACCTCGCGGCGAGCGAACAAGTCGAAGCCAACAAGAAGGATGACGATCGTGCCTGCATCATGATCTTCAATCTTGGTGCACCGAGCCAAGTCGACACGTTCGACATGAAGCCAGATGCACCTTCGGAAATTCGTGGGCCGTTCAAACCGATTAGTACCATGTCCGACGAGATTCAGATTTCGGAGATCTTCCCTGGCCATGCGAAGGTAGCGGATAAGTTCTCATTGGTACGATCCTGTTATCACACCGGTGCCGCCGTTCACGATGCTGGTTGGCAGATGATGCAAACTGGTCGTCAATTCGCCGGTGGGGTGGAGTCGCCTCATGCCGGTGCAGTGCTGAGTTACCTGCGAGGCCGCAAGACGGACCTTCCGGCTCATGTCGTCCTTCCAGAGACGATGGGACGTGGCGGTGGAAACCTTCCCAACGGACAGGCCGGTGGATTTCTCGGCAAGGCGCATGATCCATTTGCTTTGATGGCTGATCCGTCGCAACCAAACTTTAAGGTTCCCGACTTGTTGCCTCCTCCGGAGATCGGAGAAGCGCGACTTCAGCGAAGGCGTCGGATGCGTGAAGTGGTTGACTCGACATTGAAAAACTTCGAGGCAACCGAAAACGCACAGTTACTCGATAGTAACTTCCAAGCGGCCTATCGCTTGATGACCAGCCCGGAAGCTCGGGAGGCATTCGATTTGTCGAAGGAACCGACGAAAGTTCGCGAGCGATACGGCATGACTCGGTTTGGGCAGTCCTGCTTGTTGGCGCGCCGATTGATCGAGGGTGGTGTTCGATTCGTAACGATCAATACGTTCTTGACCGTCTTCGACGAAATCACTTGGGACATCCACGGTTCAAAGCCTTTTACTTCGATCGAAGGTATGAAGAACATCGTGGCTCCGCTGTACGATGCGGCTTACAGTGCATTACTAGAAGACCTCGACGAACGCGGGATGCTCGACAAGACACTAGTCTGCAATCTCGCTGAGTTTGGACGTACACCACGAGTCAATCCTGCTGCGGGCCGTGACCATTGGCCGCAATGCTTCACGACCTATTTTGCCGGCGGCGGAGTCAAGGGCGGACAAGTCGTCGGTCGGAGCGATCCCATCGGTGGTGTACCTGCGGAACGCCCCGTCGATCCCGGAGACATCGCAGCCACGATTTTCCACAGTCTTGGCTTAGACATCGAATCCCACCTTCCCGGTCCCGCTGGGCGACCGTTTCCACTAGTTGATTTCGGAAAACGAGAGATCCACGAGCTATTTGCCTGAGCATTTGCAGTGCCAAGCTACAGCATTACCCGACCCAAGAATCGTTGAACACGCAACCCGCGTGCACAATGTCGAACAAGAGATACGTCGAACAAGAGATACGTCGAACAAGAGTACGATTATGCAGCATTACCAAAACGCTTTTCTGCGATTGTTCGTCATCGTCGTGCTTGCACTCGTCGGTGTGCAAATCCTGCGTGCCGACAATGCGATCACCGTGTTACCGTCGCAAGTAACGCTCCGCGGGCCAGAATCGTTTCAGCGGTTGCTAGTTCAGCGTGTCGATGGCGAAGAGTTAAAGACGCAACTCCGCGATGATGTACAGCTCATCTCAAGCAACCCAAAGATCGTGGTAATTGACGGAGATGTCCTACGACCGCTTGCCAACGGTGCTGCCGAAATAACGGTGAAAAGTGGAGAGATGAGCGCGAGCGTGAAGGTACAGGTAACTGAAGTGGAGGCCGCGCATGAGTGGAGTTTTCGAAGCCACGTACAGGCAGTGATATCGAAAGCGGGTTGTAATTCCGGCGCGTGCCATGGCGCACTTTCCGGAAAAGGGGGATTGAAGCTCTCTCTCCGCGGCTACGACACAAAGAAGGATCATCACACTCTCACGCGGCAAGCTCGCGGTCGACGGATCGAACTCGCCGATCCAGGTCGTAGCTTGATGTTGGCAAAGCCATCCGGCGCATTGCCTCATAAGGGCGGGTTGCGGTTCGATGTCGATTCGTTTGAGTACCGAGTGTTGGCTGAATGGATTAGCGCCGGTGCCCCTGGTCCCTCCGAAGCAGACGCGAGACTAGATCGTATCGAAGTACTTCCGAAGTTGGCGACGCTGCAACCAGGTGACAAGCAACAGATTCTGATTCGCGCACGCTATTCCGATGGCCGCACCGAAGACGTCACGCGTTGGGCTAAGTACACATCCGCCAACGAAGCCGTTGCCTCCGTGAATGAAGGTGGCGAATTGACAGTCACGGGACACGGAGAAGGCGCAATCACCGCTTGGTTCGCGAGTCAGATTGTCATCGCACGGGTGACATCCCCATACACTAACGAAGTCGCCGCTGAGATCTACGAAAAGGCTTCAAAGCGGAACTTCATTGACGAACTTGTAACAAAACAACTACGTCGGCTGAATCTACCGCCTTCGCCACCCGCTTCCGACGCCGAGTTCCTTCGGCGAGCCTTCATTGACACAATCGGAACTCTTCCGACCGCCGAAGATGTTCGCCTGTTCCTCGCGGATGCGTCTCCAGATAAGCGTGACAAGGTCATCGAATCGTTGCTGTCTCGCAGTGAGTTCGTTGACTACTGGACGTACAAATGGTCAGACATTCTGCTACTGAACGGTCGGCTGCTTCGACCGGAGGCGGTGAAGACGTATTACGAGTGGATACACAATCACGTCGAACAGAACACCCCATGGGATCAATTCGCACAAGAAGTCGTTACGGCCCAGGGAGGGAGTTTGGAGAATGGAGCCACCAACTTCTACGCGTTGCATCAAGATCCTGAAACGATGTCCGAGAACGTCAGCCAGGCATTCCTTGGGCTTTCGATCGGTTGTGCCAAATGTCACAACCACCCGCTCGAAAAATGGACCAACGACCAGTACTATGCGATGGCTAACATGTTCTCACGGGTCCGGGCCAAGGGTTGGGGCGGCGACTCACGGAGTGGTGATGGAAAGCGAACGCTGTTTGTCGTCAGTAAGGGCGAATTGACGCAACCGTTGACGGGCAAGCCACAACCGCCGACACCGCTGGATGGCGAACCGTTGTCGTTCGATTCAACGGACGATCGCCGCGTCCATCTCGCGAAGTGGCTGACGGCGCCGGAGAATCCGTATTTCGCCCGATCGATTGCCAATCGCGTCTGGGCGAACTTTTACGGCGTTGGCTTGGTCGAGTCGGTTGACGATATGCGAGATTCGAATCCAGCGAGTAATGAAGAACTGCTATCAGCAGTCGCTGATTATGTTGTTGAGAACAACTTCGATCTCAAGGCGTTGATGCGAGCCATTCTACAGAGTCACACTTATCAACGAAGTAGCGAACCGCTGGCCGCAAATCAAGACGAGCATCGATTCTATTCTCGCTACTATCCGCGACGGCTGATGGCTGAGGTATTGCTCGATGCGATTTCGCAAGTGGCCGACGTGCCGACAGATTTTAGCGAGGTCGCCTACCGCGGTGCCGACAAGCAGAAGACGGACTTTTATCCGAAGGGGACACGCGCGTTGCAGCTGTACGATTCCGCAATCGCGTCGTACTTCTTGACAACGTTTGGCAGAAACGATCGCCAGATAACTTGCGAGTGCGAGCGATCGGATGAGCCGAGCATGATTCAGGTGCTGCATATTTCTAATGGCGACACGCTGAACGGTAAGCTGCAATCAAAGGAGGGTCGAGTCGAGAAAATTCTCAACTCTGGCCTGCCCAACTATTCGATCATTGAACAGACCTATTTGCTGTCGGTCGCTCGCCACCCAACGGACGGCGAGATGCAACGACTATTGACGGTGATGAACGCGACCCCTCCGGAAGAACGACGAGTTGTTATTGAAGACTTGTATTGGAGCTTATTAAGCAGTCGCGAGTTTCTGTTTAATCATTGATGTTCGCGCCCGTGGCATACCAGTGTTGTAAATTCGAGTAAGAACTCATGAGACAAATTGCAGTTAGCCTCCTAACGCTTTCACTCGTCACCTTAAGCGTCGAGTCGCGGGCGGCTGAACCGATAACGCCCGACTATGTCAAAGATGTTGCACCGATACTTAAAAAGTACTGCGCCGGTTGCCACAACGCTGACGATGCAGAAGGTAAGCTTTCGCTTGAGTCATTCGTCGACCTTCAAAAGGGCGGTAAGCATGGCGCGGCCATCGTCCCTGGTCAGGCTGAGTCGAGCCGTTTGATTCGTGTGCTGACCGGTGCTGCCAACCCAATGATGCCGCCTGAGGACAATGAGGCACCAAACGAAGCGGAGCTTGCGACGCTTCAAGCCTGGGTGGACGCGGGTGCTAAAGGCCCGGAGGGAGCGGAGCCAGCGAGGGTTTTGATTATACCGAAAGTTCCGTCAGCGAAACGTTCTGGTCCGATTACCGCCATCGCCATGTCGCCTCGCGGAACGCTTCTGGCAGTCGCGAAGTTCGGCAAGGTCGAATTACGAGGGATCGGCGGGCCAGTGAGTACGCTGAGCGATCTACCGGGAAAAGTCAATGCACTTCATTTTTCCGCCGACGGAACACAACTAGTTACCGCCTCGGGTGTGACTGGGCTCAATGGAGTCGCGAGCATATGGAATGTTGCTGACGGGAAACTCGTTCGCGAATTCAAAGGGCATCGTGATATCCTGTACGACGCGGAACTCAGCCCTGACGGAAAGGTACTCGCAACGTGCAGTTATGATCGTAAAGTGATTCTGTGGAACGCGGACGACGGCGAACAGTTGCGGATTCTCGAAGGTCACAATGACGCCATTTACGACGTAGCGTTCAGTCCCGATGGTGCAGTGTTGGCGACTGCCAGCGGTGACGAAACCGCCAAGCTCTGGCTCGTTGCGAGTGGCGAGCGGCTGGATACACTGCATCAACCCCAAGCGGAACAATACGTCGTCGTGTTTAGCCCGGACGGTCAGTACGTATTGGCAGGCGGAGCTGATAACCGCATTCGCGTCTGGGATTTCGTCTCAAAGAACAAGCGAATCATCAACCCACTTGTTTACGCGCGGTTCGCTCACGAAGGAGCCATCGTCGGGCTAACGTTCTCAGGCGACGGCAAGACACTAATTTCGGCTGCCGAAGATCGTACGATGAAGACGTGGGAGACGAATTCTTATACGGAGATGCATCTGTACGAGCGACAGTCCGACGAACCGACCGGTCTGGCGCTCGCGCCCTTCGAGAACGCACTTCTGGTGGGACGCGCCGATGGCACACTGGGGCGATACGATATCGTGACTGGTCCCAGTCGGTCGGAGGCATCACTCGGACAGGTAGCTGTCTCCGTCCCGATGAAAGTGGGGGAAATGAGCGATGCGAAGGATGTCGAGCCAAACGATTCTCCTGCGGAAGCAACACAGATCGTGCCGCCGGCGAAAATATCAGGATTCATTCATGTGAACCGTGATGGGCAGATGAACGACGCTGATCTATATCGCTTCGCGGCCAAGGCGGGCGAAGAGTGGATGATCGACGTGAATGCCTCGCGGCAGAAGTCTCCGCTTGATTCCCGAGTCGAAGTGCTTGATTCCGAAGGCAAACCAATTCAGCGAATTCTGTTGCAGGCGGTCCGAGATTCCTACTTCACGTTTCGCGGTAAGGACTCGAACACGAGTGATGACTACCGTGTCCACAATTGGCAAGAGATGGACCTTAATCAGTTCCTTTACTCGGACGGAGAAGTCGTCAAATTGTGGCACTATCCAAGGGGGCCGGATTCGGGCTTTCAAGTCTATCCTGGCCGGGGGAGTCGGTTCAATTACTTTGATACGACGCCGATGTCGCACGCTCTGCAAGCGCCTTGTTACATCGTCGAACCGCACCCGCCGGGCGCTGAGTTGATACCTAACGGCTTGCCGGTCTTCCCACTTTATTTTGAGAATGATGACGAAAGCCGCAGGAAGTTTGGCAGTGATTCGTTGTTGTCGTTCACAGCACCTCGCGATGGCGAGTATCTTGTCCGCATTACAGACGCGCGAAGCTTCTCGGGTGAAGACTACAAGTACGAACTCTCGGTGCGACCACGAATGCCGAGCTTTAAAGTGACGTTGGGAGGCGCGAATCCCACCGTAAACGCTGGAAGTGGTAAGGAATTCACCGTCTCGGTTGATCGCATTGATGGGTATGAGGGAGCGATTCGCGTTGATATCGAGGGCGTGCCGCCCGGATTTCGCGTTACGACTCCCGTGATCATTGAAGCAGGGCAAACGCAGGCACTTGGCACGATCAACGCGTTGTCCGATGCACCCCAACCGACCGCCGAGAACGCGAAAGTCACGAAGATTTCGGCGAAAGCAATGATTCGCGGCCAGGAGGTGACGACCGAAGTAAACAACTTCGGTGAAATCAAGCTGGCGGAGAAGCCGAAGTTGTTGATAAAGCTCCTCGCGGCTGACGACGAGTCGGCTGAGCCATCGCCTGATGCGCCGCTAGAGCTGACTGTCGCACCTGGCGATACGATCACCGCGCGAGTGCGAGTCGAGCGAAATGGATTTGAAGGACGCGTTGGCGTTGGGAAAGCGGATGCTGGTCGCAATATGCCGCATGGCGTGTATGTCGATAACATCGGCTTAAACGGCTTACTGATCGTGGAGGGTCAGAACGAACGAACTTTCTTCATTACGGCCTCAAAGACAGCTACGGAGACGACGAGGATGTTCCACCTTCGAGCCGACGCTGAAGGGAACCAAACGTCTTGGCCAGTGATTTTGCATATTCGGCGTCCCGACGCGCTCGCTCAAAACCAAAACAAATAACTGCATAATCTCAGGAGACTAACCAAATGTTGGCACGACTCGCGGCCGCGATTTTGATTGGACTGGCCATCACTACCGTTTCGTCCTATGACGTTGTGGCTGAGGATGCTGTTAAGCCCGCTCGCATATTGATGGTGACCCAAAGCGCCGGCTATAAGCACGGTTCCGTATCGCGTAAAGACGGTCAGCTCGCTCCCGCGGAGCATGCGTTGACGGAATTAGGCATTTCAAGCAACGTGTTCCGTGTAGATTGCACGCAGGACGTCGCGGCAGACTTCACGAAAGAGAAGCTGCAACATTACGACATTGTATTCTTTTACACGACCGGTAAGCTCCCCATTAAAGAAGCCGACCTTGACTACTTCTTCAAAGAGTGGCTGCCTGCGAAGGGCCACGGATTCGTCGGGGCACATTCGGCTGCGGATACGTTTAAAGACTACGAACCTTACTGGGACATGATTGGCGGGACGTTCAATGGTCATCCGTGGGGCGCGGGCACAACGGTGACAATCGCAGTTCACGATAAAACTCACCCGGCAAGCAAGCCTTGGGGAGATGAAGTAACGCTGAAAGATGAGATCTACCAATTCAAAAACTGGCAGCCGGAGAAGGTTCGCGTCTTGATGAGCCTGGACATGGCGAAGACCGACCTAAAGAAGCCGTACCACATTCCGATCCTGTGGGTGAAAGAGTACGGCAAAGGCAAGGCAATGCATATGAGTCTTGGACATCGCGAAGACGTTTGGACCAACGAGACCTACATGGCATCGCTGCTGGGTGGCATCAGGTGGGTGCTCGGCCAAGAGTCCGGTGACGCGACGCCAAACCCGAAACTGTCGGCGACTGAAGAGAAGAAGGCAAAGGCTGCGTTCGAGGCGGCTCAGTAGATTCGAAGCAACTGGACGACGTTGTTGTACTGATCTGTCCATAGCGGGAACTTGCCGGTGTCGCTAAGTGGCAGTGAGCGTTTTTGTACTTCGCTTGAGGCAATAAAAGCGTTGCCGCGCGCCATCAGTATCCATCTTGCTGGCATCGATTGTGGAGGTAGATCCGGGCTCGCTATGGTGGCGCACTCGAAGCCCACTTCGGTGGCGAGGCGCCGCACGACCGGTTCGAGGTTCACGTGTTGGTTGCTAATGTGAACTGCGATCACGCCGTCCGTCTTCAAGTGTCGCAAGTAGACATCCCAGGCTTCCTTTGTCAGTAAGTGAGTCGGAATCGAATCGCCACTGAATGCGTCAAGAACGAGAACGTCAAACTGTTGCGAAGATTCGCGTTCCATCGAGATTCGAGCGTCGCCTAGAATAATTTCAGTCTTTGCGTCAGAGTTCTTTACGAATGTAAAGTTGTCGTTAGCGATCTCTAGGACTTTCGGATTGATCTCATAGAAGCGGAAATAATCTCCGGGCTTTCCATAGGTAGCGACGGTCCCAATGCCTAAGCCCACGGCCCCGACTCTCTTCGGTTGTCCGTCTCGGAAGTGTTTCAACGCGAGACCGACTCCGCTGTCCTCACCGTAATAGGTCGTGGGCAGCTTCTGAAGTCTCGGATGTCTGAACTGAAATCCGTGAATGATGCGACCATGTATCAGGCTAGTTCCCCAAGGTGATTCGGAAATCTGTAAGACGCCGTAGAAGTTTCGCATCGACTTTACGATACCGTCGTCGCCGCCGCCGAACTCGACGAATGCGACAACAATGAATACAAAACAGTAGCCGAGGATACCGATAGCTCGTCGTGAAGGAGTGTTGCCCAGCCATGTTGCTTGCGCGTCGATCAGGAATACACCGGACATGATGACTGCTGCCGATAACATGCAGATCTGCATCTCGACGTAGGTCGAGAATAGCCACGGGCACAGGAGTCCAATTGTGAGACCACCGATGGCTCCACCCGCCGATGACATTAAATAGAATGCTGTCAAATGCTTCGGCGTTGGTTTGTTTCTGACCAGTTCACCGTGGCACACCATGCACGTAAAGAACATTGCCGTGAAGTAGGCAACAAGTTCGATCGGCATGCTCCAGCGAGTTGCCCAGAACGCAGCTCCGTGAATCACCAATAAGCTAAGCACGCCGAGACCCGCGCACCAGCGACGCGCGTACCATGCCTCTCGGTCGAAACAGATAATGAAAGTCAGCAGGTAAAGGCTTAGGGGAACAATCCATAGAAAAGGGATCACAGCAATGTCTTGGCAAACATGATTTGTGGTAGCCAACAGCAACATCGAGGCGAAAGCTGGCAACGCGAGCCAAACGAAATAGCACTTCCAAGCCGGGCGTTCGCTGTTGTCCGCAACTACGTCGGGCTCGTGTGCCTTCTCGCTGCCGCGAGTTTTACGAAATTGACTTGCTGCGAGAAAGCCGCATACGGCTGCGAACAGGCAGAATAGCAGTGACCAAATCTGTCCTTGTGACGACGTCGTGAGAGCTGGCTCGACAACGAACGGATAACTGATCAATGCGACTAACGAGCCAACGTTGGACAACGCGTACAGCCGGTAGGGCGATCCATTGGGGACCCGATTTGCAAACCACGCTTGCAGTAGTGGTCCTGTCGACGACAGCAAGAAGTAAGGCAAGCCGACGTTTGCAAGAAGAATCAATAGAATCGAAAATGTTGGGTCGTCTCCACCTTGTGGCTTCCAATCGGGACTGGGTGTCATCGGCAAGACGGTCAGTGTCATGAGTAACAAGGTGAAGTGGATTGCGCCCTGAATTCGTGGCGTCGCCAGTTTTGTAAGAAGATGCGCGTAGCTATATCCTGCGAACAACAGCAACTGGAAAAACAACATGCATGTCGTCCAGACTGCGGGACTGCCACCGAACCAAGGCAGAATGGTCTTGCTGATAATTGGTTGTACTTGAAAGACGAGAAAAGCGCTGATGAAGATCGCCATCGCAAACCAAAGACCGGTGGTAGTCCGGAGGGCACGTGTCAGCATTCGTTCTTCCTGCATCGTGAGGTAGAGCTGTTACGGTAGAGGCCGTTAGGTGAGATTCGCTGTGGGTAGCTTCGCAACTCTAGCACATGGTTCAGCGACGAATCGTGTCGGCAGAATCCTCATATCCGACGCAATCGTTCAGGAGTGGTGTGAAATGCGACGGCACATAGTCTGTTGCGGTTTATGCGGTTGGCCGCAACCTATGTTTGTGAAGCGTGCGATGGTGCCATGTGTTGACGACTTCGATAACGTTTCTCTCCACCGATCCAGAAACACGGCGAGTTAAGATGGACGTACCACAAAAGAAGTTTCGTGATCTCTTAGACTTGTGCGTTGAATTGCAGGCCTCGGACATACATCTAACGAGCGCGTGTTTGCCATACATGCGTGTTCGCAATGAGATCAAGCCCGTCTCTGACGAGCCGTTCAGTCCTTTCGCGATTGAACAGATCGCGATGTCGATGATGACGGAAAATCAACGACAAGTGTTCGACGAGACACATACAATCGACTTTGCCTTCTTTTCCGACAGTGGTTCGCGATTCCGCGTTAATGTCTATCGACAACGCGGCACGGTCGCGTTGTGCTTGCGGCGACTCGACGAAGAGTTCAAGTCATTTGACGAGTTAACACTTCCGCCGCAGATGACCAGGCTCGCCGACTATATGCATGGGCTAGTTCTTGTAACTGGTCCGACGGGAAGCGGGAAGTCGACAACGCTAGCGACGATTATTAATCAGATCAACGAGACGCGAGCCAGCCACATTATCACGATCGAAGACCCCGTCGAATACATCCACACCAACAAGCAGAGCCTTGTGCATCAGCGAGAGCTCCACTGCGACGTTCTTACCTTTGCCGATGCCGTGCGAGCTGCCTTGCGAGAAGACCCGGACGTCATCCTGGTCGGTGAAATGCGAGACCGCGAAACAATGCGCGCGGCGATTATCGCCGCCGAAACGGGCCATCTCGTGCTGTCGACGCTTCACACGGGAGACGTTGTTGGATCCATTAGCCGAATGATTAGCGTCTTTCCGGCCGAGGAGCAAGATGCCGTACGCAATCAACTGTCGCGTGTACTAAGGGCAGTTGTGGCCCAGCGATTGGTACACAAGGTCGATGGCATCGGACGGGCACCAGCGGTCGAGATCATGTTTGTTACCTCGGCGATCCAAAATCTAGTTCGCACCGGTGACCTTACTCAGATCTATTCGATGATGCAGACCGGTAACGCGGACGGAATGCTGCTGCTCGAGCAATCATTGGCCAGCCTGTTCGGCTTTGGATTGATCGCTCGCGAGGAAGCGATGCAGTTAGTTCGCGATAAGAATATCTTTGAGACTCGGCTTCGTCGAATTCAAGAAACTCGCGGTACCGCATTACAACCGGCATAACCTGCCATGTCCGATCGAACGAGACCTAAATCTAAAGCTACATTTGAAATGCCCGTAACTACATCGTATTCGGTTCCGGTTCACAGTTGAGCCCAGAGTCATGTTTGAAGACCCAGTATTCATCGTCGCGGCCAACTTATCAGTTGCGGTATTGCTGCGCATCATGAAGCCCAATCTACTGTCGGCTGCGTTTCTCGCCGTCGTCTTGATTGGGTCGACCGGATACTTAGGGACTCATCACGGTAGCCAAGTCGTGACGATAGTTCACAGAGGCCGCGACGCGGCTCTCACTTGGAGTGGCAAGCCGCCAGCTTGGCCACCCGAGAAGAACCGAACGTATCCGGATATCGAGTTAGTGGACCAAGAGGGAAATGTAACTCGGTTGTCCGACTTTAAGGGAAAGGTGATCCTGGTCGAGCCGATTGGCATTCCGTGCGAAGCCTGTATCGCATTCTCCGGTGGACATGAATTCGGTGCATTCGAAGGAATCAAGCCGCAGCAGGATCTCGAATCGATCGAGAGTTATGCCAAGCAGTTTGGGAGCATTCGTCTAGATGACCATCGCGTCGTGCGTGTTCAAGTGCTGCTCTTTAATCAGTCGATGGAAGCGCCTTCCCAGGCGGAGGCGGTGGCATGGGCACAGCACTTCCAGATGCGACGGTCGAGAAACGAAGTGGTTCTCGTTGGGACTCAGGCTCTAGCGACAAAGGAGAGTCGAGATCTAATTCCTGGATTCCATTTGATCGACAAGCACTTCATTCTGCGTAGCGACAGCACAGGCCAAGAACCGGTTGACAACTTGTATTCAAAGTTGCTTCCGCAGATTCGTAAGCTAATTGCCGAAAACTAACGGCTCTCCGCACTCTCTTGTTCGATGGACTGCAGATCGATTCGAGTGAACGCGATCTCGCTATAGTTTTCCCGTTCGTACAGCAGACCGACGCTGCCGGACCGCAATCGAGTCAGACAAGAATAAGCCGAAGAGCCTGCGTGGATCTCGCGAGCGATCGGCCATGTCTCTCCTTCGTCATAGCTGATTCGAAGCGTCAGGTGATCGCGACCACTTTTTGAAGCTGGATTCGAAAACAGCAGCCGACTCTTGTCGTCCGCGTCACTCCAACTGTGGCGAATCAGACTCGCTTGACACACCGGCTCGATCAATGTGTCGTCATCTGAGCATTCGCTCCAAGATACGCCGCCGTCGTCGCTGATGGCAACTCCTCGTTTCCCTTTACCCCGATTGCTGCGCATGTTCAACATCAACCGACCACCTGAAAGTTCGGCGATTGCGCACTCGTTCATCTCAAAGGCCGTGATGCCTCCGATGCGCCAAGTCGCACCGTGGTCGTCCGAGTAGATGACATGAGAACGGGTGGATTTCTGTCGATCAGTGATGCCTTGAATGCGATGGTCGCACGGTATCACGAGTCGCCCCTTGAACGGTCCCCGCTCAAGTTGAATTCCGTTGCCCGGGCCCGTCGCGTACCACGTCCAGTCTTCTCGCTTCACGTCCTTGGTGATTGTTCGTGGAGCGGACCAAGTCTTGCCTCCGTCCCGGCTCGACGTCAGCATCACATCTTCGTTCTCGCGAGTGAATGGTAACCAAATGGTGTTGGTGGACCGATCGACGACAGGGCATGGATTGCCGATTGTCGTCTTCGCATCGTCTCCTTCTTCGTAAACGAGCGATAGTGAACTCCACGTCTGACCGTCGTCGATGCTTCGCTTCATCACCAAGTCGACGTCACCGTGATCAGACCGACTTGTCTTGCGGCCTTCGCAGATTGCTAAAAGGTCGCCCTCATTCGTTGTCACGATTGCGGGGATGCGATACGTATGGTAGCCGTCCGTTCCGCTCTGAAACACAGAGGTTGTTATCGTTGCAGGCGCCTTTGGCTTTGCTCGTTGCGAGACCAAGTAAGCCAGAAGCTCGTGGCACTCCGCCTCCTTGAGTAGGGTTCCGAAGTTGTCGGGCATGATCGATGTTCGTGACAGCATCTCTTCATCGATGTCGTCCGTTAGAACGCGGAACTCCTTGCCGTCTTTGCCAGCGTAGATCTTCGCCTGCCCCTCTTGTCGTCGATATAGACCACTCATGACGCGTCCGTCCATCGTCGTCAGTACGGACACGTGAAACGCTGCGTCGATGTTCCGGTTCGGATCCAGCAGATCTTCGGCAACTCGTTCTAGACCGCGAGTTCCGATTCCGTCGAGCTGCGGTCCCACGAGCGAGCCCTTTCCGGCAACTTGATGACACGCGACGCAGTGTTTCGCAAACAACTCTTGCCCACGTGCTTGTGCTTTGTCTGCACGGGCAAAGCTCTTGAGTCTCGCTGCAATGAGTTGCGCCACCTGCTCGTTTAAAGGTGGCAAACCAGACGTCAACTTGGCGACTCGTGCTTCAAGGTCGGCGATACCGATTGTCGCAAGAGAGCGACTAATCGCAGGGCGCTGAAGCGTTCGAGGCGATACGATTCCTTCTGCGGTCAGCTGGAGCAACGTCTCGGCGCCTCCGCGGCTTGTGGCGAGTTCCTCCGCAACTTGATCCTGCACTCGCGCCGGCACGGTTCGCAAGACTAGTTTCAATAATTCATCAACTGACCCGTTACTGGGTTGACTCAAATGTCTGGCGATTTCCTTACGAATGGGCACGCTTATGGAGCGGTCTGTGAGCGGAATTAGCAATGCTCGCCCGATTGTCGTCGGAGCTAGAGCGATGAGCGCCTCGGCGCAGGCCGCCCGTGCATCGAGCGCTACGGAGTCGGAATTGCAGAGCTGCGAGAGTTTTGGAGCCAGGTGATCTAGCTTCAGCGTCCCGGCTATCGTCGCAGTCGCGATTTGACGCTGCGCGAGCGTATTAGGGGCGACTGTGGGAATCGTAATTACCGGCGGTTCAAACCTCGCGACCGCAATCCATGCATAAGCTTGAACGTTCAAACCATCGACGACTTCGACATAGCCTCGCTGCCCCGCGAACTCGGCCAGATCCCACTCGACGCGTCGTGCCAAATCGTTTCGCGGCGGAAGTGCATTCCGAACGATCTTGTCCGTGTCATAGAGGCGGAGGCGAACGACGTTGCGATTAACGGCATCTTCCTTAGGAAAACCAAGGTGCCCACAAACGAAGAAGCTCAGCTTTGCAGGCAGGTCAAAGCTCGCCGATCGTATCGTCCCAGTCGCTTTCTCGCCTCCTGGCATGCTGCTAAGAAACTCAACATCCCGCTCGCCGTCATCACAATTGCGCCGTTCCAATCCCCAGGGACCAATCCCGGAGTCGGTACTCCAGGCGTTCACACTGTTGCCGTCTGACAGAAGCAGCTCGTCTGCCAGCTGTCGCCCCCATTGTTTCACGCTGGCGTTGTCGGGAACGCCGCGCTGAAGGAGTTGCCGCTGGAGCAACTGAATGAGCTCCGTTTGAAACTCGACGTCGTTGGCGCTCCGAGTGCGAACTAAATTCACAACTCGATCGATCGATGTAGCCGGAGCGTGAGTAGCGACGTGTGTCAGTTGAGGTCGGAGTCGGGCGGCGTCAATCAATCCGTCGTCGATCACGTTAATCAGAAACTCCGCAGCCGAGGAGCTTGGTACTGCAAGTGCGATCGTTGCGATTGAGGTGCGTTGTTCGCGAGTCAGATCGGAATCGACCAAGGCATCGAAAGCAAGAGGAGCCAGTAATTGCGATTTCAAGGCGATCATCACCGCATGCTTCAAGTGAACATCTTCGGGCGGAGTCGACGCTAACACGGTGAGCAACGGCTGAACCGTCGAGGGATCGGCGTGTCGGCTCAGCGCGTCTGCGGCGGCCCGCCTCACTAACGGTGCGTCTTCTAGCAATGCGTGAATTACTCGTGCGGCAACTTGCGGTGACAGGGTGCTGGCTTCGGCAGACAGACGCATCGCGTGAATCCGGACCAATTCGGACTCATCCCGCGCGGCTTCAACGAGCAATGACGATTCAATATTTCCCAGACGATGTAATGCCCACATCGAGTTGATTCGCGCTTGGGCAGACGGTGACTTTATCGCGAATGATTGCAGTGCTGGCAGCGAAGCGTTGCCAATTCGATCAGACAACTGGTCGATGGCAAGCGACCGCACTTGCAATGCCGAGGCACCTAACGATTGAAGTAATTCATTGATGGGGGCCTTTGAAAGATCACTAAATCTCTTGCGAGGTACATTCGCATTTCCTGTATACGCGACCCGCCAGATACGGCCACGTGTCCGATCGCGACCCGCATGATCGAGCGCGACTTCGTAGTGCCCAATGATTCGGTTATAAAAGTCCGCGATGTATAGCGCACCGTCTGGTCCTATCTGCAAATCAACGGGGCGAAACCAAGGATCATCACATGTAAGAAAGTCTTCTTCTTCGTGTGCCTCAAGTGTCGAACCATGCCAAACGAGCGCGTCGCGATGGATGCGGCTGGTCATGACGTTGCCGACGAAGAGGCTGCCTCGATACGGTTCCGGGAAGCCATCGCCGTCATAGAACGCCGCACCTGCGATGGCGGTCGAACCATGACCGTGTTCCATAATCGACGGCACATAGCCGAGCCCATCGTGAGGCTTGCCGAAGCTCGAAAAGTAACCACCTCGTAGCAACATCGTAAGAGGTTTGCTGTGACAATCGGCCGTCACCAGATCACCGTTGGACAAGAAGGTGCTTCCGAACGGATTCACTTGCCCGAACGTGAATTGTTCAACACGTGATCCATCCAGACGGACGCGATAGGTGTTTCCGCTTTGCAAGTTGACTTCGCTTCCATCGGTGCCGCGAATGGTCGACTCGTTGCGGAATCCGTGGCAGATGTAGAGCCAGCCATCCGGGCCGCGTCGAAATGCGTTCTGCATTCCATGTGTGTCGACAGGATCACCGAGAGGGCCGTACAGCACACTTCGTTCATCGCACTTTCCGTCGCCATCGTTGTCTTGCAGATGCCAGATATTGGGAATGCTGTACGCGATGACTCCATTACGATAGGGATACAGACCCATCGGGATATTTAGTCCATCCGCAAACGTGTCGATCTTATCTGCTCGACCGTCGCCATTCGAATCTTGGAGAACGCGAATCGTATCGCGGCCTCCACCGGGCGAGGCGGCGAAGGGGTACTCGATCGATCCACTCACCCACAGTCGCCCGACTCCATCAAACGCCATGTTCATCGGCTTTTGAATTGCCGGTTCGGCGGCGAAGAGCTGAATCTCGAAACCGTCAGGAAGGTGGAACTTAGTGAGTTGCTCTTCGGGTGTGAGTGGTTCGGTCGGACGGATTATGAACGCGAACGGATCTTGTGCGAACAGCGGGAGAGCCATGAACGCGGCGAACAACACGATGGTCGGTGTAGAAGATTTCATCAAACTCGATCTCTAACAAGACGTGATTGGCGGCAGCGTTTCGTGGAGATCGCTAGTTTAGTCCATCAGCGCGGCCGCAACCAATCCTCGGCATGGCCGTCAACAGGGCATTGCAGAGACGCGACTCGCTTGCGATGCTCGGATCTTGCCGAGACAACGATGTTCACAGGAGAACAACCATGGATTCCTATGCCGAGCGACTTGCGTCAGGCATTCGCGATTCGCAAACCCCGACTTTAGTTGGCCTTGACCCTCGGTTCGAGAGCCTGCCCGAAACGATTACTGCAGGATTGTCGAAGAACAACCCAATCGAAGTCGCCGGTGCGTTTCAGGTTTTTTGCAAGGGTGTGATCGATGTCGTTGCACCGCTCGTCTCCGTTGTTAAGCCGCAAGCGGCTTTCTTCGAGCAAGTTGGCGTTCCGGGAATGGTCGCGTTGGCCGAAACGATTTCTTACGCTCGCGAGAAGGGATTGCTCGTCATTCTCGATGGCAAGCGAAATGACATCGGTTCGACAGCAGCTGCATACGCCGACGCCTATCTGGGGCCGCCAGAAACAAGTGCCTGGGGAGCCGACGCGCTAACGGTCAGCCCGTATCTCGGAGAAGACAGTCTCACTCCATTCGTCGAGGTCGCCGAACGCCGAGGCGCTGGGATCTTTGTGTTGGTAAAGACCTCGAATCCTGGCGGCGGATTGTTCCAAGACATCGAGAACGACCAAGGTGCTGTCTATCAGCATGTGGCGCGACAAGTTGAGTCGCTGAATGTGTCGAGTATTGGGGCGAGCGGCTACGGTTCGATTGGTGCGGTGGTTGGTGCGACTTACCCGGAGCAACTGGGCGAGTTGCGAAGAGTGATGCCGCACGCATGGTTCCTGGTTCCCGGTTACGGAGCGCAGGGCGGCACGGCCGCCGATGTGGCAGGCGCTTTCGACGAGAAAGGCCTAGGAGCAATCGTCAATAACTCGCGTGGGATCATCTTTGCGCATGCGAAGACGCCATATCGTGAACGATTTGGCAACGCGAATTGGCAGGGCGCTGTCGAGGCCGCAACGCGCGACATGATCGAAAGCTTACGAGCTGAAACTCCGGCGGGCCAGCTGACGCGATGAACGTTTGAGTCTATTCGTCGCCGGCCTTAAGCCACGGGGTCAACGTTGGTTCATAGCCCTGAACTTCGTTATCCGCGAAATACAGTTGCATCTCACGAGCGGCGGCTTGCGGTCCATCCGAGGCGTGAACAAGATTCATTTGGCGACTGCTGCTAAAGTCGCCGCGAATCGTTCCGGAGGCGGCTTTTAGTCCGCTCGTTGCACCGAGCATGTCGCGAATCACTCGAATTACTTCCAGCCCTTCGACGATCATCGCGACGACTGGCGAGCCGGTGATGAACGCTTCCAACCCAGGATAGAACGGTTTCTCGACGTGCTCAGCGTAGTGCTGCTTCGAGAGTTCCGGGGTCACACGAATCATCTTCATCGCGATGATATTCAACCCTTTCTCTTCGAATCGGCTAATAATCTGGCCCATGAGACGGCGTTCGACACAGTCAGGCTTAAGCAATACTAGCGTTCGTTCCATAGCTCTTTGGATTCTCTTTGAAAGTGGAGCAACCTATCTGTTGGTTAACGGCAAGCCGCAAGCGACGGTGTTTCGAGCCACACACTCGCCTGTGGCTTGCCATTAAACGAGGTGCGGAATTGTAGAGGATTCGTAACAATCGCTCAACGAGGCATTCGGAGCAAGGGACGCGTTACCAGCGCGACGTCGGTTGACGGTATGCTGGCCGCTGCGGTTGATACCAGGACGAAGACATCGACATCGTTGGATATCCGACTGGGTAACCCGCATGCTGGAATTGAGAAGCTGGCCGCAGCGAATGGGCAGCTGCCGTCGGCTGCGGCCTCAGTGGCTGCATCATCATCGGCTGTTGTACGGGTGAGGAACCGTTGCACGAACTGCACCCCGGCACGCTGTAACGCTGGGCGTGATACCCGTCGCTGATTCCATATCCAAGAGCCCGGCCGATCTTTGTTAGGTAACCGTCTCCTGCGAAAGAAGTTGAAAGGGATAGTAGCCTAATCGCTACGGAAGGGGCGTGCAGTTTTAGCTTCATGGTCTCATCTTTGTTGGAACTTCGTCTGGCCCAGCAACACGCCCAATCAAGTGACGTTCTAGTTCAGTGTCGCCCAACAGGATTTGCGAGAGCAGCGAGGCGCGGCGTTACCGCCACAAAAAACAATGCGAAGTACTTGTTGGAAGAGATTTGCGGATCATGTCGTGATTTCCGCGAGGGGGCCGACCGCAACGGTTGTGCCGACCGTCAGAGGGTACTTCGACAAGACGGCATTCACTTCATCGATAGTAACGGCCTGATAGTTCTCGACGGTTTCGCGCACCGTGCGATACGAATTTCGCTGCAGCCAGTTGTTGCCCACCGAGAATAAGCGACGAGCCGGGCTCTCGTTGTGTCGTACTAGATCGGAACAAATCTTGCTTTTGGCACGCAGGAGTTCCTCGTCGGCGACGCCGCTGTGTTGGGCATGTTCGTAGACATTGCGAATCTGTGCGAGGCATTCTGCCGTGTCTTCCGGCCTGCATGCCAGGTACGTCATCAGCATTCCTGTCCCCTGAAATTCGTACGGGCTGATCGAAGCAAATTCCGCGCGTCCCGTATCGATCAACTCCCAAAACAGCCGACTTCCCGTATCGTCGCCAATGATCGTTGCCATCAGTCGCGCTGCGTATCGGTCGTCATCATCAGCAGCGGGGCCATTCGTGATTTGAACGACGTACTCTTGCGCGGCAGTGTCCTTTTTTATGACTTGAAATTCCGAGTGCTCGTTTGCACGGGGCGTTACACGGGCAACATGGAACGGCGTCCATGCGCCACAGTTTCGTTGAGCATCTGAAACGAGCTGCTCGAAGTCAACGTTTCCGCTTGCCACGAGCACGATGTTCCCAGGGCTGTAACGCTGTTCGAAGTACGATCGCATCTGCTCCGAAGTCAGCGAGCCAACCGTCTCGGCCGTACCAAGCACACTCCGTCCGAGTGGGTGCTCGCCAAAGTGCGCCCTCATGCACTTTTCGAACGCTCCGAACGGTGGCTGATCTTCGTACTTTGCGATTTCTTCGATGATCACTTGCTTTTCCATCTCGAAGTCTTCGTCTCGAAGTGACGGACGCATGATATCGCTTAGCAAATCTGACGCACGGCTTTGGTATTCAGGTAACACGCGGGCGTAATAGACCGTGTGCTCTTCGCTGGTGAAAGCATTCGACTGGGAGCCGATCTCGTCGAGCTCGCGATTGACATCCGCGGCGCTTCGTGTTGGCGTTCCCTTGAAGACCATGTGTTCGAGGAAGTGGCTGACGCCCGAGATTTCATCGGTTTCGTCTCGCGAACCGGTGTTGACGAAGAAACCGATCGCCGTTGAATAAGCCTTGGGACTTGTTTCCGCGATGACTTCCAAGCCGTTGTCGAGCGTCTGCCTACGAAATTCCACGAGGGATCTCCAGCTGTTTGGCACCGAGTGTCACGACGCGAAAGTCGCGAGGCGGGTTGTCGTCGAGATACTTGTTGATCGTGACGCAAGTCAATGCGTCGATGATTGAGCTGAGTTCATCGAGCCCACGGACTCGATTCAGGTGATACCAATCCCAGGCGATTTGACTGCTGCGAGCGCTGCTGGACTCTTGAGCCATGATTAATTGACTTTTGATTCGCGCCTTTAGCCTTTGTAGCTCTTCTTCGCGAACGCCCTTACGCAATCGCAGGAGCTCATCAACCAATACGTTTAGCGTCTCTTGCGCGCGTTCGGTGGTTGTGCCCGCGTACGATACCACGGCTCCACGCGTTCGAACCGTCTCGCAGGAAGCGTACACGGCGTAACACAGGCCTCGTTTTTCCCGCACTTCGGTAAACAATCGCGAACTCATTCCACCACTGAGTACGCCGACGGCTCCATGCGACTGGAAGTAATCGTCGGCGGAATAGGGAACACTGTCGTAAGATACCGCAAGGTGAGTTTGGCTTGAGTCGTGCGCGATATGCGAGTAGGGCTCGGCGGGTGCTTGGGTCTCGTCGATCGGCTGATTGCTGCCCGTCCAGTCGTCGAACAACTGTTCAACGTGAGCGCACAGTGACGGCCAGTCGATCTTTCCCGCGACACTGAGGATGGCTCCTTGTGGCTGATGGAACACTCGAAAGTGCTCTCTAACATCGTCGATCTTGATCTGTTGGATCGTTTCAAGATTCCCATAGCTGACACGGCTGTACGGATTGGGATAGCGTTGGCGTCGCAATTCTGTCATGGCCTTGTGAGCCAGGTCGTCTTCATGCGACCGTACTTCCTGAATACAGACCTGCTGCGCATCTTCGAATTGCTCGCCGCTCATGTGTGGCTGTCGTGCGACATCCGCGTAGATCGTTAACGCATCAGCCAGCTTCTCTGCGGGCATGGATCCGCCGTAGGAAGTGAAAGCATTCGAAACTGAGCCTGAACTATCGACCCCGAGAAGCTCAAGATCTTCGATGAACTGACGGCTGGACCGGCTGCCACATCCCCGCTGAGCCATCTCGCAGACAAAGTTGCTCAAGCCCAACAGATGTTTCGGGTCGCGATCCGCGCCCGACGGTATCAACAAGCTGAATGCGGCCGACTCCAACCAGTCCATCGGCTCGGCGAGCAATGTCAATCCGTTATCAAACTGTTGCGAGTAAACTTGGTTCGCCACAGAG
This sequence comes from Planctomycetota bacterium, assembly GCA_014381825.1. Taxonomy (GTDB): domain Bacteria; phylum Planctomycetota; class Planctomycetia; order Pirellulales; family Pirellulaceae. The sequence continues at coordinate 48,034 of JACNKX010000106.1, read as the reverse complement.
GTATCCTGTTAGGCAGTGAGCCCATCGAGAAGGGATTCACAGCTCAAACAACCCGCCTTCGGGCGTTGATGCTGTCGAGATCAGAAACGAAGAGCGTACTCTCTGCATCACGCGTAGGCAACGTCGGCTGCCTTGTATACGGTCTTCACGCGGCGAAAACCGAGTCGATGATAGAGCTTGACGGCACCCGTGTTCTGTGCCGTTACCTCGAGGTACGCCTTGTCTAAACCGGCCTCTTGGAACCCGAGTAACGCTCGATGTAAGAGATGTGTGCCGAGCCCGCGACCGCGGTGTGCCATCGTAATTCCAAGGTTTTGGATTGCCCCAAACGCAGAATCTTGCACGCCTTGGACAGTCCCACAGTAATCAAAGCCGTCTGGACCATCTTCGTGGGCAAGTAGCCAAGTTGCTTCGTGGAGAAATCCGTCGCGCTTGGCTATTTCACGCATCAGCCGCAGGCATCCATCCCGCTCTCCGAGACAGGGGAAGACGTTGGCGTCGATCTCGTAGCAAAAACTGTGGTATTTGGCTTCAGCATGTGCATCGACAAGGCTCGAACACCATTCGACGAGACGGTAGTCGGATGGGAGCGGGGGCGGGGTAAAGATCGGACCCCGTAGGTTGATCTCCATCCGAAAACGCCTGAAGTAGGTCATGCCCATATCACACCGAACCGATTGGTCGACCATGGCACAGCAACGCCTCTAAAAGTCTGTCTATCGTATCGGCGCCTGGGGAGGTGGTCAATTCTTCGGGACACGAGTCCCGGAAGCCATTGTTGGGGGAGACCTATTATCTCGCCGTAAAACCATACATCGACGCAACATCGGTCGCAGTGGTCACCTTTTGCTCGGCCCCGGTAGAAGCCGCAGATTAGGCACAACGAGCAGCCGCCAGCCCTACGAATTCTACAACTCCCGGTTGACAAGTTTGATTAGTCAAAATATGTTATTGGTGCAGGCAAAAACTATAGATAGCATTGACGTAACCCGTATTGATGTGGAGGTTTATGTGCGACATATCTGGCCTATTGTGTTGCTTGGTCTATTTTTCTCGTTCGGCTGTAATCCTGCGAGTGAACCTGGCGTCATCGTTGCTGGCGATTCGACAGGAGTTACCAGCGACTCGCCGCCGGTGACGTATCCCTACGGAATTGTCGCGACTTGCGGGATGGTGAAGGACATCGTCCGCGAAGTCGCGGGTGACAAAGCCGAGGTCAAGGGGCTGATGGGCGAAGGTGTTGACCCTCACCTGTACAAGCCAACGCGAAATGACGTGAAACAACTGATGGGTGCCGACGTTGTTTTCTATTCGGGGCTGAGTCTTGAGGGGCGGATGGCCGACAATTTCACAAGCCTTGCGAGAAACGGCAAGCCGGTTTATCCGATTACCGAGGAGATCGATCCGGACTTTTTGCGCGAGCCACCCGAGTTTCTCGGGCATTTCGATCCGCACGTGTGGATGGATGTCAGCGCTTGGAGCGAGTGCGTCGCGTTTATAGCGAAGGCACTCGGAGAATACGACACTGCGAACGCCGACTTTTACATCACGAACGCCGTTGCTTATCGCGAGGAATTGTCGAAGCTCGATGCATACGCAAAGCAATCCATCGCTACGATCCCGGAAAATCGGCGCGTTTTAATTACTGCTCACGACGCGTTCGGATACTTCGCTCGGGCGTACAAAATTGAGGTTCGATCGGTCCAAGGACTGAGTACTGAATCACAAGCCGCCGTTCGGGATATCAACAATCTAGTTGAGTTCATCGTCGAGAAGAAGATCCCGTCTATCTTTGTTGAGTCGAGTGTCTCCGAGAAGAATGTTCGTTCGATCATCGAAGGAGCCGGACAACAGGGTTGGGAGGTCAAGATCGGTGGGGAACTGTTTTCGGATGCGATGGGATCGCCTGACAGTTACGAGGGAACGTATATCGGGATGATGGACCATAACGTCACCGTAATCACGCGAGCCTTGGGTGGCGAAGCTCCCGAAAGTGGGCTAAATGGAAAACTACACCCATGATTCGCTCCGTTCTTGCTCAGCAGTCCCGATCGAAGATCGAGAACGAGCATCCCGCATCGTCTCCGCTGTCGATCCACGATATGACCGTCGCGTACCATCGCAAACCCGTCATATGGGATATCGACTATACCGCACCGCTCGGAAAATTAGTTGCGATTGTTGGCCCTAACGGCGCTGGCAAGAGTACGTTGATCAACGCGGTTCTCGATCTTGTCCCGAAGGCATCGGGGGAAGTTCGAGTGTTTGGCGAGGAGTATCGCAAGCAACGCGATCGCGTTGGTTATGTTCCGCAACGTGAGAGCGTTGATTGGGACTTTCCGGTGAACGCGTTAAATGTTGTGGCGATGGGGCTTTACCGGAAAATCGGTTGGTGCTTTCCTGTTATGCGCCGTCACCGTCAAACCGCGATGGAGGCGCTTGATCGCGTTGGCATGGCTGACTACGCGAAGCGTCAGATCAGCCAACTGTCGGGTGGCCAGCAACAACGGGTGTTTCTCGCGCGGGCGCTCGTGCAAGACGCCGATCTGTATCTGATGGACGAACCGTTCGCCGGAGTCGATGCCTCGACGGAGCGAGCAATTGTCGAAATCTTGCGTGAACTTCGTGAACGTGGAAGGACAACGCTCGTGGTGCATCATGATTTGCAGACCGTGACCGAGTATTTCGATCACGTAATGCTCCTGAACATGCGATTAGTTGCGACCGGTCCGACAAGCGAGGTGTTTACCCGCGAGAACCTTCGTAAGACGTATGGAGGTAAGCTGGCGCTGCTGGATCAAGTTGGGCACAAGATGACACTTGGTGAGAGCGGCGGATGAGTTCGGTCGAGAAACGAATCGGCTTTGCGCTTTTGGTTGCAGTCATTTACTTAGGAAACGCTGCAAGCTGCATTGCCGAGCCACTCGATCATTCTCATTCAACTCGTCCCCCGGCGAGGTCGCTATCGCGTGATCGGCTCGAGTGGCCGGCGTTGTCTGACGTAAAGCGAACGCTTCTGCTGCGTGACTACAACACTCGCATCGTGGCGATCGGCACAACGATGTTAGGCGCAGCGGCGGGCATCGTCGGTGTCTTTATGCTTCTTCGCAAACGTTCGTTGATCGGAGATGTCGTTAGCCATTCGACCTGGCCAGGAATTGCGATTGCATTTCTCGTGATGGAGAGAATCAAAACCGACGGTGGCAAGTGGTTGCCGGGGTTGCTCGTCGGGGCGTTGCTTGCCGGAGTTGCGGGAATCCTGTGTACCAAACTGATTCTTCGGTACACACGGATCAAGGAAGATGCCGCGTTGGCGATCGTCTTAAGCGTGTTCTTTGGTGCTGGGATGTCATTGTTTAAAGCAGTGCAATATATCCCCAGCGGGAGCCAGGCCGGATTGAACCACTTTATTCTCGGCAAAACAGCATCCATGGTCTCGGCCGATGTTTGGATAATCGGCGAAGCTTCTCTCGCTATCCTCATCGTCATTGGGCTGCTGTTTAAGGAATTCTCCTTACTGAGCTTCGATGACAAATTTGCATCGTCGCAGGGCTGGCCCGTGTTTCGACTCGATCTTTCGCTGATGTTGCTGGTTGCGGGCGTAACCGTCATTGGTTTGCAAAGCGTCGGGCTATTGTTGGTCGTCGCGATGCTCATCACGCCGGCTGCGGCCGCGAGGTTCTGGTCGGATCGGCTGGGTCGAACGACGGCGATTGCGGCGTGCCTGGGAGGGAGCGGCGCGTTTTGCGGCGTTCTGCTCAGCGCGATGTTCCCCCGTCTGGCAGCCGGCCCCGTCATTGTGCTGACCGGCGCGTTGTTCTTCATCATCAGTCTGTTTCTTGGCGTCAGGCGAGGCGTGATCGTCCGCATTGTGACGCACCGCCGGCTGAAGACCGCAGTCGGCCGCCAGCACATCTTGCGAGCCCTCTTCGAATACCTGGAACCTCATTGCGATCCTGCGGCACCGATGAGCTCTCAACTTGTAAACCATATCGTTTCTGCAAACGAATTGCTGCCAATGCGGTCTTGGACACTGAAGCGACTGCGCCATTTGCTTCGAACGGCGGAGAAGTCGAACTTCATCGCGGTGGTCCGAGAAGGTGGCTATCGAATGACGAACCGGGGTGCCGAATTGGCGCATCGTGTCGTCAGGAATCATCGCTTATGGGAACTGTATTTGATCGAACATGCTGACATCGCCCCGAGCCACGTCGATCGGGACGCAGATGACATCGAGCATCTTTTGGCCGCCGATATTGTCGAGTCGCTGGAGCGGCTGCTTTCAGAGCGCTATCCACACATGACCGTGCCGCCGAGTCCGCACGCTATCGATTCGGCACCCGGATCAACCATACGACAAAGTACGTCATGAACTCGCCCGCCACTCTCAATTCGATCGACTCGACGCGACGCTCCGCCGCCGGACGCTACGTGGTTGCAACTCTTAGCCTCGGTGCATGTCTTGCTCTAGCGATGTTGCTGCGTAAAGCATTGAACGTGTGCGGCTGGGATGCGTACGACACATGGACGGTCGTCACTGCAGCACTCGCCGCGATGGCCTGTTCCCTTCCCGGAGTCTTTCTCGTAATGCGCCGGCAAAGCATGATGGGCGACGCACTGGCTCACACGACGCTGCCCGGCATCGTTGTCGCATTCTTACTTGCGCATTCTTTGCAGCAAGCCGGTTGGATTTCTTCGGCGACCTACGATTCATGGCGGCATGCGGCCATGTTTATTGGAGCGCTCGTGATTGGTGTGGTCTCGGCAGTCTTGACCGAGTGGGTGCAGAAGTTGGGCCGTGTCGAAGCGAGTGCCGCGCTGGGCGTTGTGTTCACGACTTTATTCGCAGTTGGCTTGTTGCTCATTCGTTTGAAGGCTGATCAAGTTCATATCGATCCGGATTGTGTCCTGTACGGCATCATTGAAACGACAGTGATGGATACCGTTCCGAATACGCAGATTCCACGTGCTGCGGTCGTAAATGGACTTGTACTGTTGGCGAATCTGCTCTTGGTCACTTTGTTCTTTAAGGAGTTGCGAATTAGCGCGTTCGATGCAGCAATCTCTACGACGATGGGCATCAACTCGCATGCCATGCACTATGCCCTCATGGCGGTTACGGCAGCGACGCTTGTCTCGGCATTCGAAAGCGTCGGGAGTATCCTCGTAATTGCAATGCTGATTGCGCCAGCAGCCACGGCTCATTTGCTGACTGACCGTTTGGACCGGTTGATCGCCATCAGTCTCGCCGTGGCAGCACTGAGCGCGTTTCTAGGACATCTCTCAGCGATCACGCTCCCATCGATCGTGTTTACGCGGCTTGGCTACCCTGAAGTCGTTGATACCAGCACGGCCGGGATGATGGCCGTGGCGGCGGGAGGATTGTTCACAATCGCCGCGATGTTCGGCCCGCGTTACGGCGTTATTAGCAAAGTACTCGACCAAGCCCGGCTCTCGCGCTCCATTATCGCGGAAGACATCCTCGGTCTTCTCTATCGCATGGAAGAAGAGTCTGACGCGACGGCGTTGGCGTTAAATCAGCTGACTGCGATGATCGGGACGCGGACGTGGCCAACTTATCTCGCCGCAAGAGGACTTGCCGCAAGCGGTGATGTGGCTGTGCGTGGGAGCAGCTACGAACTATCTCCACCTGGTCGTGAAAGGGCAAAGCGTTTGGTGCGGGCTCACCGTTTGTGGGAGAGCTACATGGCGAAGCATTTCGATTTGCCTGCCGACCATCTTCACGAGTCAGCAGCGCGAGTAGAACATTTCCTCGGCGCTGAACTTCGCGAAGAACTTGCCGCAGAACTCGAAGACACTGCCGAAGACCCACACGGGCGTGAGATCCCACCGGAGCAAGGCTGACGGATGGTGTCTGCAGTTTGCGAATTCTCACCGGCAATGCGCCTCATGGTGTTACGCAACCGATTCCGGATTTGGCCAAGGTAGGGCAAGCGGCATTGGAAGGAGTCTGGCAATACGATGCAATGTTTGCTGCGATGCCTAATGGCCGGTAGGATTAAAGTGCGATATCGGTAGAAACTTTGATTGCTTCTCTTTTCGGAGGTGCGTGTTGTGAGGCTCAGCAAATCTTCGTCGGTCACTAGCGTTAGCCTCCTAGCTTTTCTCCTGCTCCAGTCAGCGATCTCCTTTGCTCAGAATCGCATCGAGTTGGCAAGTGCCGATCTCCTCGATGTAACGCTGATCGGTGGCGATCATAATATGGCCAATGACGTTATGCGGGAGTCGGACGAGAACAAGGATGGTGTTCTGGACGCGAAAGAGATGGGCCAGCTGAAGTGGTTGATTGAACCGCGCCGCTTCGATTTGAATCGCAATGATAAGTTGACGAATTTGGAAGTCGCGATCCATTTTGCGAATATGCGGAAGCAGTTTGAGATTACCGTTCCGGATATGTACAACGCGACTCGGATGATCAACTTGTACGATGGCAATGGAGATCGTTTGCTTTCGGAGAAAGAAGCTCAAACGTTTCCGTTGACTAACGATATCTCGATATTTGATGCCAACAAAGATGGACGACTTTCCCCGTTTGAATTGGGCAAGCAGTTGGCCGCTGACTTTCAGGACCTCGGAGTCGAAGCCCTCGATCAATGGAACGCGCTGCAGTACGTTCGTAAGAATGACAAGGACGGCGACCAACAGCTGAGCCTTGAAGAGACCAAGACGGCGCAATGGCCGGCTGATCCAAAAACGTACGATGCTAATCGCAACGGAAAACTGGTAATGCACGAGATCGCGATGGGACTTTCCATGCGAAAGCAAGACAACGGGATTGCGCGGTCGGACCAGGCGAACGCTCAACGTTTCTTTATGCGCTACGACCTGAATCGAGATAGATTTGTGGATGCGGACGAGATGGAAAAAACTGGTTGGCCGTCAGATCCAGCGCTATTCGATACCGACAAAGACGGCAAGATTACCGTTTTCGAAGTTGCTGCTCGTTTTGCGAAGAAACGTCAAGATCGCGGCGTCGAACAAGAAGATCGATTCGAGGCCGCCCGGCTGCTAAAGCTGTACGACAAGAATAAAAACAGCTTCATCGATTTGAACGAGCTGGTGGCAGACCGCTCCGCCGTTGGCCTTCTGAGCGAGGACGTCTTCTTAGAGTTTGATTCCGATACGAATCAAAAGATGTCCAGGATGGAAATCGCGACCTACCTTTCCCATCAGCGCCGAAAGAAAGATAAGAAGGCCAAAGACCCGTTTCGATAGCTCATGCGAGACGGCGATCGTGGCTGCGCTGCTGCCAATGCTGTCATGGCTCTCCTTGTGCGATTCGTGTTGTAACCTTCGCGCTCACTTGGTAATCAGAGCCAGCCGTCCGTCTCCATACCAAGAGGTAATATGCGTTCACTCCTCGCCTGCCTCCTCGTGCTTACTTGTAGCGGCTGCTCGTTGCTGAAGTCGCGTTATGCGATGGACGACGAGGTCTATGCCGCAAAGTATGCAGACGGGGCGGAGCGATTCGATTTGCTTGGCAAAGCAAAACAGGCGCTCGATGCTCGGCACGCCGATGGGCTTGGCGGCCTTTACCTGAGTGGCGGAGCGCAATATCAAGCAGATGCAGAAAAACCATTTGTCGGCGGTGAGCTGGGCGTAGAAGGTTATTCGACGAGTTGGACGACTGGCCGCGCCTCGCTGGCAACCTATATCGGTGACGATGAAGGGTATCTCGGCTTGGACGCGGGTGTGCGATTGCAGACTCCGTCTCGGGTCGCACCTTTTGTGGGAGTTGGAACGTTTCACGGTGTCTCACGTGGCGTCGAGTTGGCAGATTGGGACGGGCGAGACAATGACGACGACGGGTGGATTGATGAATTCGGCGAAGAGGAATCGGGCGTCGACGATTGGCTCAGCGCCGTTTATCCCGAAGTCGGGGCACATCTGTGGGTCAACGCCAATTGGCGACTGACGGCTTATGGTCGGTACTTTGTCACCACAGAAGGCCGAGACCATGACGATTGGCTCATCGGGATGCAGTTGGCAGCATTCAGTCGTTAACTCGGTCGGTCGCTGGCTTGTGTGACAGGGGCGTTTCGGCACTTCGATCAGGCTACGGCTTCCTCTCGAAACAGTTTTGGCGTCTCCTCTCGAATCAGGTTCGATTTGTAACGAATCGCTGGATCTCTTATCATCAAGCCATCGGGACCCTGTTGCCACTTCCTCAATTCGCGGAGTCAATCACGATGTCACGTATCAATCGCCGTAACTTCCTTCAAGCTTCTTCGGCAGTTGCCGCCTCTTCGTTCGTGATTTCAGGCACGAAGGCGTCTGGCAAAGTAATTGGCGCGAACGACCGGTTGCGAATTGGGATCGCGGGATTGAACGGTCGTGGACGGAGCCACATGGACGGCTGGTTGGGACAGCCCAACGTGGAGCTCTCGCATCTGATCGACCCTGACGAAAACGTTTTGAGCGGTGCGTTGAAAAAAGTTGCGAGCCGGACCGAAGGGAAATACACGACCAAGGGATTCAGCGACGTCCGCAAGGCCCTCGAGGATAAGAGCCTGGATGCCATCTCGGTGGCAACACCAAATCATTGGCACTCGCTCATTACGGTTTGGGCTGCGCAAGCCGGCAAGCACGTGTATGTCGAAAAGCCAATGAGCCACGATTGCGACGAAGGCCGTGTTGTCGTCGAGGCACAAAAGAAATACGGCGTCGTCATTCAACATGGGACGCAGACCCGCAGCAGCGCCAGTGTCGCCGGCTTGCACGAAGCCATTCAAGCGGGTCAGTTCGGCAAGCTGAAGATATCGTACGGCTATTGCTGTAAGCCACGCGGCAGCATCGGTCACAAACCGATTGGACCGGCACCGTCGAACTTGGATTGGAATTTGTGGCGAGGGCCCGCGGACATCGACGAATTTCACAGCAACTATGTCCACTACAACTGGCATTGGTTCTGGAAGTCCGGTAACGGCGACATGAATAATCAGGGAACGCACCAATTGGATGTCGCGCGTTGGGCACTCGACAAGGACCAGACGCATCCGGTCCGCGTTATGGCACTCGGCGGTCGCTTCCAGTGGAACGATCAAGGCGAAACGCCAAACACGATGTTTGCAGTTGCCGAGTATCCCAATGGCCAGTACGTGTTCTTTAATGTCCGGAACGTGAACCACGAAGGATACGAACGACAGGTCGAGAACGAATACTACTTTGAAGATGGCGGAAAGATCATTCGCGGCAAGTACTACGCCAAGGGCGCGAAAGACGGCGAGAACGTTTCGGTCAAGCCCGGCAAAGTCACGCCCGGTGGAAATTGGGGTGCCTTCATTGCTGCGTGCCGAGCTGGTGATCCTTCGATGGCCAACGGTAACGCGATGGAAGCTCACTACGGTTGTGTGCTGGGGCATCTGATGAACAACTCGTACCGCCTGGGCAGCAACGTACCGTTTAACTCGAAGGCCGGTGGTTTCGTCGACAACTCGGATGCATCAGAACACTTCCAGCGTCTGCATGACATCATGAGTAAGGGAGTAGGCGTCCCGCAAGAGGGATCAAACTACGTTGTTGGTCCGTCATTGACGTATGATCCGAAGACGGAACGACACATCGGAGACTACGCGGATCAAGCGAACGCACTGCTGAAGGATTCGAATCGTAAGGGATTCGAGATTCCTGTGGCGACAAAGGTTTGACGGTGGAGCCGTTGTTCGCTGAGTTACGTCAGCCTCTGCCAGAGCTGTTGCAATAACTGACCACTCGTCTGTGGCATGGTGTCGCGTGAGTACGCCGCTCGGCTGTAGAGTTCGGCAAGTCGAATTGCTTCCTGTGAAACGCCAGTTCCGGCCTGAGCAACTTGCTCTGCGAACTCGTGGGGCGTTTGATCTTGTCGACGAGCAAAGCCTCGTTCGCGGGCCCATGCTTCGAAGGCTTCGAAGCTGTATTTGATCAGCTGATCCAAGGGCAGTTGCTTGGCAAGTCCCGATTGAAACGGGTCGGCGAAGGAAGAGAAAGGCGGCGGCGGTGGTATGGAGTCGACTGTCTCTGCGGTGACTTCCGTCGCAGCTTCAACCGAGCCGCCAAACAGCTTTGCCCAGAACTCGCGCACTGCTTGAATGAAGTTCTGCACGGCCTCGCGAACCTGGTCCCAATACTTCCATAGGAACCAGGCGACGATCAGGATAACGATCAACCAATACACTAACTTTAGCAGCATGCCGATTCCGCCCCCGAGCTGCTGCGCCAGCTTTGCCGGGTCGAACTTACTCTGGCTCTGTTGATTTTGCTCGTTGTTGGACTGTTCTTTCTCTTCGCTGGAGTCGTTGTTCTGGTCGTCCTGTTTTTCCTGCTCCGATTTCTCGGACCCCGATTGCTCTTCGCTAGCGCGGTCTTCGCGTTGTTCCGCGTCGGATTCGGACGATTCGTTCTCGCTTTGTTTGCCCTCCGATTGCTGGCCTTGCTTGTCTTCTTGCGTTTGATTGTTGTTGTCAGATTGTTTTTGCTCAGATCCCTTCTCTTCGCCACCCTTTTTCTTACTGCCTTGGTCGGACGACTTCTCGTCACCTTCACTTTTACTTGATTTACCTTTGTTCTTGCCTTGTTGCTGGCCGGACTTATCGGGTTCAGACTTGCCCTTGCCGTCTTTCGATTTCTCTTTTACGGCTCCTTCATCGTCGCCGGGCTTTCCGGATTCCTGCTTCGCATCCTCACGAGCTACTTGTCGTCTTGCGTCGTCTTCTTCCGGCCCGTCGTTTCCGAAGCCCCACCGATTAGCTTGTAAGTCATCGGGCGAACCGGCGAAGGCTGGCAGATCGGTTATCGAATACTCGGCGTTGCGACGCGGTAAGAGCATGCAAAACAGCAGCAACGCGACGATCATAATTGCGCCCGTGCCAAGCCATGCCCCCGCCATTTGTGTTGGCATTTCGATGCGACGTTGACGCAAGTAGCGGCGTAGTCCGAGGAAACTTGTTGTAAGTAGCAATCCAAGGGCCGCTGCGACGTAGACGACCAGCAGCTTGAAGACGAACCGTCGGCTGTCGTCGCTCTGACGAAATATGAACCCTTGCCCGACTCCGAAAAGTGGCAGCGCAGCCATCGAGAAGTAGACGACCCAGACGCCCGGCGCGTGCTTCTTGTTCCTCGCTGCGACAAGCCGTTGCCACCACGATCGCGGAGGTTCCTCCACAGGTGCGCTGCCGGTAGCTCCTTCTGGCTCTTCTGCTATGCCGTCTTCCTCGACCGGATCATCATCCATTCCGACTGTCTGCAGCAGGCCTTCCCCGGAGGCATCTTGCCGCTCGTCGATTACCGTGCAATCCCACGTCAGCTTGTTCGAGCACCAAAGGATGAGAACAACCAAGCCAGCGTTGATGACCAAGCTGAGTCGCTCAAAGATCCCAGAGAACTCAACGAACTTGCCCATCACAAGCAACACTGCGACGGAGAGAATGACCGAGAAGGCTAACGCCCGTTCGCGGCCCTCTTCGATCGATATACGACCGATCAGCACGGCGGCAAATACAAAGAGCGCGAACACGTATTGCAGACGGGCCTGGTACTGGCCCTGGTATAACACTTCGAGCAGAAAAAATACAAGACTGCCTACCAACGCCATGATCAGCGCAGGACTGATCGCAATGATTACATAGTCGGCGAGTGTTGGGCGAGGCTTCATGAGGAGCGTGGAGAGTCCAGTGACGAGAGGCGAGGGCTAAGAACCAAGCTGGACATTGTGGCTCTTGACTCTCGACTACCTCAATACAAACTTTCGGCAAACGGAAACTATAGACATTTCGTCTTTCAAGTGTTGAACGTCAATTCCTTCGGCGATCAACGGCCCGGCGGCTTGGGCAAAGTCATACTCATCGTACAGGTTCAAGATCGCGGTGACCGCGTAACCTTGTCGTCGGAGGCTGCCAAGTGTGATTGCTGTTTCGGTCGTTACGGTGGGAAGAATCGCGATGATCGTTGCGTCGCGCGGCAATTGGTCCATTGTTTCACCGGCCAGTTGCGGCAGAGTTAGGCCGTCGGTCAACTCGACTCGGGCTAGCGTTTCGAGGATTTGCATCAATTGGTCGGCGCCGCGTTGTGTCTCGACAACAAGCGGTTGCAGACGATCGCTAGCGTCTCGCATACTGGCCGCGCTGCGCGCTGCATCGCGAGTGCGGATGTCGTAGTCCCATCCCTCCTGGCGGATTCGGTCTGCCGCATCGCGCCCGTTCGTGACGAGTCCAATTTGCTGCCCCATTTCGTAGACTGCGTTCGCGATCGAGGCGGCTGTCGTGACGGCCAACTCGCTTCGCATCGGCTCGTGCTTGCGGCTATGTGTCGACTCGTGATATTCCAGCAAGATGGTCGCGCCGGCGACCGTTGACGGCTCGTAGACTTTGCTGTGCAATTGCCCTGTACGAGCCGTCGCGCGCCAGTTCACACGGCTCATCGGGTCGCCTGCCTCGTAACGACGAACTCCCGCGATTCGTGTGGGATCTTCGAAGAGCCGATAGGTCATACGCACTTCGCCAATCGGACGCTTCGAGCTGACGTCGTATCCTTCCAGCGGAATTACTTGCGGCAACACGAGCAAGAAGTGCGGCTTGGTCGCAACTCGATAGCGGCGATGCAATCCGAACAGATCACCCGTTTCAAGCACGAGCGGCCCAAGCTGGTAATAGCCGCGACGATTACACGTAAGTTGGTACATCAGGGATTGCCTGGCACCGGCTCGGAGCATGGACAGCTGCAAACGTCGCCCTTCGACGGCAAGATTGGGAGGATCGTGAATCAACGCGCGTCGGGGCAGCAAGTCCTCCACCAAACACCAGGGAATCGGCAACTTGCCCTGGTTCTGAACATTAATGACAACCGCAACACTGTCTCCAACATCGGCGGTCAAACGATTGCATTCGCGATCGGCCGTCAAGCTCTCGGCCCAGTTGCGGGTCAAGTACCGGCTCACAAAAAGTATGCCCAACAGCGTGTACATCGCGTACGCCAACAATCCCAGATCAAAGATCAAGGACAGCACAAGGATTAACGCAGCGCCGACGAACCAGTTCATTGGGGCCAGACTCGGGTGTAAATGCTTTGGGGACCAACACACACAGTTTACTCGCAAATTGCGAGTAGACTGCAAGCGGTCCGTCGAGGTCCTTGAGATTTGGTACTTTGGATTTCAAGGGCGAAGCCCTTCGCTAGGAGTGTTGACCCCGCTGAAGGCCCGGCTTAGAGTAGTGCTTTGCTCGTAACCAGAAGCTGCCAAGTAAGTTCCGGCATTCTGATGGTTGGATAATCTCGCCTACTTCATTCGATTGCTGATGCTTGCGAAACGTGTGATCCCCTGCTTGGACGTGGCAGAAGGCCGTGTCGTCAAAGGCACGAACTTTGTGAATCTGCGCGACGCGGGTGACCCGGTGCAGGTCGCATCAAGGTACGAGGCTGAAGGTGCCGATGAGCTGGTCTTCCTGGATATTACGGCGAGCCACGAGCAACGCGATATCATGATCGATGTTGTTCAACGAACCGCCGAGCAGGTTTTCATGCCGTTAACGGTCGGAGGTGGAATCCGCACGATTGAGGATATTCGCGTATTGCTTCGCGCGGGATGCGATAAGGTTTCGATCAATTCGGCGGCTTGCTATCGACCCGAGTTCGTCCGCGAAGCCGCACTTCGGTTCGGCAGCCAGTGCATCGTCGTGAACATCGATCCGAAACGCATTGACTATAACGGGCACGAAGTGTGGGAAGTTCATGTTAACGGTGGACGCAAGCCGACGGGGCTGGAAGCCGTCGCCTGGGCTCGCCGCGTCGAAGAGCTTGGCGCGGGCGAGATCGTCTTGACGAGTATGGATTGCGATGGAACCAAGGATGGATACGATTTAGAGATTACTGCCGCTGTCAGTGCGGCGGTTTCGATTCCGGTGGTTGCGAGCGGCGGCGCAGGGCACCCGAGACATTTGGCGGACGCGATCACGGTTGGAAAGGCAGATGCGGCTCTCGCGGCCAGCATCTTCCATTTCGGAGAGTTTACGATTCGTGAGACAAAAGAGGTGATGGCCGCACAGGGCGTCGCCGTTCGACTTTAGCTGCTACTGCGGCGATTGCCGCCTGACACGTTGCAACGAGGTGACAAGATGGCTCATGCCGAGAAGACCGCTCCTGCTGAGAATGAAGCAGTCGCTCCCGATGCCGACGATTTTGCCAAACGCTTTAACAAGAAGAAGGAAGAGATTCCCGTCAACAAGCTCTTTCGCGCGCTTGTAAAGATCGAAGGCAGTGACCTTCACCTGAAAGTCGGCAAGCCACCGTTGATCCGAGAACGCGGTGAACTGAAAGCTCTCAATCGCGGTCCGATCGACGCGGAAGAGATGCTCAGCCTGTTGCTGCCGATGATGGATGATCGCAGTCGTAGGATCTTCGATGATGAAGGCGGTGCTGACTTTTCATATACCGTGGACGTGGATGGTGTAACGTGGCGATTCCGGGTCAACATGTTGCAACAGATGGGAAATATCGGGTTGGTCGCGCGGCGAGTGAATCAATTCATTCCTGATTTCAAAGGATTGTACCTGCCGGAAGTGATGGAGTCGCTCTGCCACTTTGATATGGGAATGATTCTTTTGGCGGGCGTTACAGGATCGGGTAAATCGACCACGATTGCCTCGATGCTAAACTACACCAACCAGCTGTATCGGAAGCATATTCTGACGCTGGAAGATCCCATTGAGTTCGTCTACACCGAAGACAAGGCCTTGATCAATCAGCGAGAAGTCGGCATTGATGTGAAGGACTTCGAGATCGCGATGAAACACGCGGTTCGTCAAGATCCAGACATCATGCTGGTGGGCGAAATGCGTGATGAAGAAACGTTCATGACGGCAATTCATGCCGCCGAAACCGGTCACTTTGTGTATGGAACGATTCACGCCGCGACTTCGTCTACGACGATCGGTCGTATCCTTGACTTATTCTCGGAGGAAATGCACGGAGCGTTGCGAGCCGCAATGGCGAGTAACATGAAGGCGATCGTTGCGCAGAAGTTGTTGAAGTCGATCAAGCCCGGCGTGCCACGTGTCCCGTTGAACGAGATCATGCTCTTTAACGCGACGGTGAAAAAGCTGATCCTCGAGGGGAGCGATCATAAGCTGCCAGATGCGATCCGCATCGGTGCAGAAGAAGGCATGCAAGATTTCACGATGGCATTGAAAAAGTTGATCGATGATGATTTGATCGATCGTCCGACAGCGTTTGCCGTTGCTCCGAACTTGGACGCATTAAAGATGGCACTCAAAGGTATCGACGTTCGTGCGCCTGGTATCCTGTAGTCGGGCATTTGGTTTCGAAGTTCTCTTATTGATTTATTCAAAGACTGAAACAGACACATGGCAAAACAGCAGGAAGAACCTGTCGAAGTACAACTTCCGCCCGTCAAACTGACTCCGATGGGTGCACCCGACAAGCAGCAAGATCAAGCAAATCTGATTGCAGCGAAGCAGTCGCCGGCGTATCCCATCGCTAACGGCTTGCTGGCGCATTGCCTTAGTCGCAACGGCGAGCGAGTGATGCTGGACTTCACGGCACAAGGCGTTGCCGTACGATTCGAAATCGATGGTGTTTGGATGAACGGCGAGCCGTTGGACCGGCAGAGCGGCGACGCCGCGTTAGCGATCTTCAAACAAATTGCGAATCTAAATGTCCAGGATCGTCGTTCGCGGCAGGACGGAAAGTTTGGCGCAGAGTTTGGTGGAGGTAAGTTCATCGCCGAGTTTACGAGCCAGGGTGTAAAGACGGGCGAACGTGTTGTTATTAAGTTCAAGCCTAAGAAGCCAAAATTCAAAAAAATCGAAGAACTTGGGATGCGGGACAAGATACGTCAGCGCTTCAAGGAACAGATCGACGCCGACTCCGGCATGATCGTTATCTCGGCTCCCGCTGGTGGCGGATTGAGCACCACTTGGAATCTAGCTCTCGAAACCGCCGATCGTTTGATGCGAGACTTTGTTGCCACGGAAGACAAAGACAACAAAGAAGACGAAGTTATCAACGTCAATCCGCAGTATTATGACCGTGCGGCGGGGCAGTCGCCAGCAGATATTCTCCCGCAAATGATCCTGAAAGAACCAGACGTTCTGGTTGTTGCTGAGTTGACTAATGCAGAAACGGTTCAACTCCTGTGCGAGCAGATCAACAAATTCGAGAAACTAGCGGTCACCAAGGTCAACGCCAAAGAGGCTTCTGAAGCATTGCTGAAGGTTTTTGCGTACAAAGGACCAGCGGCTGAACTCGCCAAGGCGGTCACGGCTGTGCTCAACGTGCGGCTTCTTCGCCGTTTGTGCGATCAGTGTAAACAGTCATTCCAGCCACCTCCTCAGTTGCTACAAAAGCTCGGCATCCCGGCAGGTCGCGTGCAAGTGTTGTATCAAGAATATAAGCCGCCACCACCAGAGGAACTCGTCGACGAGAAAGGGAATCCGATCATCCTCCCCATTTGCCAGAAATGCGGCGGAATCGGATATGCAGGACGCATCGGCTTGTTCGAGTTACTTGTTGTTGACGATCAGATTCGAGCTGTGCTCGCAAGCCAACCGAACCTAGAGACGATTAAACGCGTAGCAAAAGCTTCTGGTCACCGAACGATCCAGGAAGAAGGAATCCTTCAAGTGGCTCAGGGTGTGACTTCGATCAGCGAGTTGCAACGCGCGTTAAAACAGTAGAGTCGTATCGGGGACCCCAACATCATGTCTGAGTCGGATCTTAGGGAGGCTCAATTCAGTGGAAGTGCCGAGACGCCGGAGCTGGAGGACTATCATCCGATCAGCCCTCTGACGATTGGAGCTTGCTTGGCCGCGTGCGCTTCATTGCTGGCGGTTATCCATCCTATTCTTTGGGTCGTTCCCGTCGTGGCCGTTGTTCTTTCGACGTGCGCGATTGTTAGAGTGTCGAGTGCGCACAGCAGGTACAGCGGTCGTACCGCGGCCGTTTTCGCGCTATGTGGCGCCGTGCTGATTGGTGCCTATGCGCCGGCAAGAGTACTGTCTCGAGATCGTCTGCTCTACGCCCGGTCGCAAGAAAAGGCTGCAGAATGGATAAAGCTTATTCAGGAAGGACGTGTGCAAGAGGCTCATCAGCTATCTTTGAGCGAAAGCGCCCGGTTTCGAGGTCCCGAATCGCTTGCCAGCCATTATAGAGCTCTTCCTCCCATCCATGGCTCGTCAACTGAAGACGTGATGCGTGAGAGCATGGGCGGACCGCGGGCCGGTGAACAGCTTCGTATGTTCGTTAGCGAACCTGTTGTCGCAAAGCTCTTGGCGTTTGGCGATCGGGCGCAAATCGAGCATCTCGAAAACGGTACAATCGGATACGATTACGGTGACGTGACGGTTGTTCAAGTATTTCGTGCCAGCGGCGTTGTCGGTGGCGGTTCCGAAAGTATTGACTTCCTGATTCGCACATCGAGACGCGAAGGAAAGAATCTTGGTAGCTGGAAAGTTGGGGCGCTTCAACTACGAGAGTGAAGCCAACACAGCGCGTGAACATGGAGGCATGGCGTGAAAGGAGAGGATCTCGAGTCCGGCTTGCGGACTGTCGTTCACATGGCCGACTACTTTCGTCAACTGAAGCGACGAGCCGCCGGACTCGCTGAGCGAATCACGCCACAAGAGCGAGGTTACTTCACGACGGTCGAAGATGACGAAACTCGTGCTGTCCTGGTTTCGTATTGGCACGCTCGTAACGCGCTCTTCGATCTAATCAATTCGTTTCGAGAAGACTCCGAATCGGACGATGTATCGCCCCGAGAATCGTTTTTGATTGCGTTCGGAGCGGCTCTCTTGCTTGTCGATGCGGCGAGATTCCTTCGCGAAGTCGTGGACGCACGGCCGATTGTACGAAGTAAGTTCAACGAGCCAGCTCCCCAGTTTGGTGTTCCAGGTGGTGTTTACGACGCAGTTCAAAAATCGCTGGTAAGTACTCGCCACGGTTGGCATCTCTATCATGCAATTCAGTACTTCAACGAGCATGAAATTGAACTGCGTGAGATCGGGCGAGATACCCGCTACGTTCCTCTACTCTCGTGCATTGACGAGCTTCGCCATCGCTTGGATGTCTCGATCACACAATTTGCCGAAGCGAAGCTGCGCACTCGAGCCGATCAGGTTATGCGGCAAGTCGGTCGATCAGTGCTTGGTCGGGCGTTTTATGGAATTCAGAAGCTCGCTGGAAACCTCGCCGCTGACAAGTTCCTTCGATACGGACACCGCCCTGGGCTGCCCAACGACGTTGCCGAGCAAGTTCGTAATCTTCTTGAGCCCGGCGATGTGCTGGTTGTCCGGAAGGAATACGCCCTGACTAACTATTTCTTGCCGGGATACTGGCCGCACGCTGCGCTCTATCTCGGCCAGGCAGAAACGCTTGTTGAGTTGGGCGTACACGAGCAGGAGCACGTGAAGCCACGTTGGACGCGAATGCTCGAAACTAGTTTAGATTCAGAGGGCCATGTCCTCGAGTCGATGCGAGACGGAGTGAATTTTCGGGGTTTGAAATCGCCGTTTGGTTCCGACTCGATTGTCGTTCTCCGACCTTCGGTTAGCCGCGAGGATCTCGCGACGGCATTGGCTCGATGTTTTGCACACGAAGGCAAGCCGTATGATTTCGACTTCGATTTTCGGCGGGCTGATCGGTTGGTCTGTACGGAGGTAGTCTATCGATCCTTCGACGGAGTTGGCTCGATCAATATCCCGCTCGTTCAACGGGCGGGGCGCCCAACGCTTTCAGGAAGCGATCTCATTCAGATGGGGATTGACGAAGTAAATTTCACGCCAGTTGCCGTCTTTGCTCCGGTGCTGACGCCTGGAATCGTCGTGGGATCGCAAGTTCGCAGCGTCCTTGTTGAAGGTCAGAGTCGCTGACACTCACCACGAAAGTAACCACGCCAAAAACGCGATCAGCATGACGAATGTTACGATTCCGATAGCCAGTTGCACGAGTATCGGCTTGACACTTCGTCGAACGGAGCTAATCACCGCACCGCAATGAGGGCAAACGTGAGGTGTGGGGCGAGGCAATTCGCCCCCGCACTCACATACAGTTCGAGAGATGCGATTCATGCAAAAGCAGCTTCGACGGACGCTCGCATCTTGTTCAGCCCGGTCGCTGCTACCTTCATGGGGTCTTGCTTCCAATAGTCCCGATTGAAAAGCTCTAGTGACAACATGCAGCGGCAGCCCGTTGCGCGAAGCGTACGCAAGATGTCGCCAAGCGGGGCGACACCATCGCCGGGATAAACACGATCGGCGTCGCCAATCGTCTCGCGTGGCGGGTCGGCGGGGTAATCGTTCATGTGAAAGACTTGAATTGACGGACCGTGAATCAGACCGAGTCCAGTGAATGCGGAACCACCTTTGTAAATGTGATAGACATCTGGCAAAACACATGCCGATGGATGGCCGCTCTCGACAGCGACGAACATCAGCTCGCCAAGCCGACTCATTGACTTCGAGAATCCCCATAGCTCGACTTCCGGAATAACTCCGATTTCGTCGCCAATCTCCAACAACTTGCGATAGCGTTCAGCTGCGGCGAAGAGATTTAAGTCCGTTTGTCCAGTTGCACCGACCGGTGGTGCCGCCAGACGTTTTCCTCCGATCTCGAGGAGTATCGCCATATCGCGCTTTGCTGTCTCATAGCCCGCCTCTCGTTTCGCATCGTCGTCGACGATCCAGCTCGCGAAACCAATCGCGCTTTCGACAGTCAACCCGCGATCCACAATCCGCTTTCGCAAATCGGCCATACTCCCACCACTGCCCTTATACTGATGCAAGTCACGAACCCATGGTTCGATCGCATCGTACCCTGCATTCGCGGCAATATCGACTTGCTCAACAATCGGTCGCGGCTTGCCTCCCTTGCCGTCGAATTCACGAATCGTACTCGTGTTCAGACAGAAACCAAATTCCGGGGCCGCTCGCTCCGCGGCAAGTGAGTTTTCCGTGGACGTGTTGACGATCGAAGCGGCAAGACTGGCACCGCCAGCAGCTAGGAGCTCGCGACGATCCAAGGAGACAGGCATTTTGAGTTCCTAAAAAGAGCGCGTTCTATCAAAAACGGCGGACCGATCAAGAACTCGGTGTATTCTCAATAGTGCCGAACCGAACGCGTCCATTGTAATTGGAGCGATCGCGAATCAGAACATCCCTAGATGAAGGAAGCCTCAAGCGACCGAATCAATGGTCGCGGCTGGCGAGACTATCGGTTGTCCTTGGTGCTTCCAAAGCAACTAAACGCAGGGCAGCGTACTGTTTTTGCGAGTTATTTCCGCGACGAACGAGTACGTTGTAGCAACATCGGGCCGCGCCCAACCGCCCCGCCGTTTCCGCTCGCTTGGCTCGTTCTAAGTAAGTTTCCATTTCGACCGCGTTCCGCGCGCTGGCGTCTGCGATTCGAGTTTTTAAATCGGTAGTACTTCGATTGGGAATAACCGCTGTTCGTGGAGTTTCTGACTTCGGACGCTTGGCGACAAACGTTGAGAGATACCCCGCGCGACGGTCGGTTTCGCTTGCGACCCCAAGTTCGCCGCGCCGAGCAGCTGCTCTCGACAACAATGCACGATCCATCTCAGAATGATCGATGATCGTCGCGGTGGCGTAAGCGTGTGAGGACGAGACACTTGAGCCGATGCCACGATTTGCGAACAGTCGATTCAGTCCTGGAACGTGACTTAGCCCTGGCACACCGCGCGAACTGCTACTCCAAGCTCCTCGCGTCACGCCGCCCAAGTAAGCAGCCCCTCGATCGGGGACAGACACGGTCGTGCTAACCGAGAACGAGTGAAACGTCGGCAATTGTACGACTTGTGCGCGAGCAAAACTCGCGTGGAACACACCCGCCATCGATAGCAGAAAGAGAACGTGCTTGTTCATCGAATTGGCTCCAACGATCAGTCGGTCCTGGTGACTGCATTGTAAGGGGATTCACGTAACGCGGCCAAGCGAATGAAGCCGAAAAGTTGGGAGCTATGCAGTTTTTCCGAGGAGCGAATTGCCGCTACCATTAAATTGAAACCAGAAGCTGTACGATGAGGCGTTAAATGCGGGTTTTGGGAAGGCTGTGTAATTGATGAACCCTTCACATTCATTGAATGACGCTCTTTGGCCTTGTGAGGGTTTGATTGCTCGGAGACGATCGTGCGAATAGGCTGAGTCGCCGTCGGCCCTCTCCCCAGCACTTGTCTCACTAAGTCAGAGACCTTCGTCAGTCTGATCGACTGAAGTTTGACTGACACACGCTTAGTCCGGCTTCTCCCAGCCGAGTGTTCTGGAAACGGCTGCGTTCCATCGGCGGTACTGTTTGTCGCGATCACGTTCCGCCATTGCAGATCGAAACTCGCTGTCAATCGCCCAGTTCTTCGTTACGTCGGATGTGTCGTTCCAGTAGCCAACCGCCAGTCCAGCTAGGTAGGCGGCTCCGAGTGCCGTTGTCTCTGCTACGACCGGGCGCTGCACGGTGACGTCGAGCATGTCCGCTTGGAATTGCATCAAGGCATCGTTTACGGATGCTCCGCCATCGACTTTTAACATCGACAGTGAAACGCCCGAATCACGCTGCATCGCTTCGATCAAATCACGTGTTTGAAACGCCATCGATTCCAACGCAGCGCGGGCGAGATGACCGGATGTCGTGCCACGAGTCACGCCAAAGATTGTCCCTCGTGCGTAGGCGTCCCAGTAAGGCGCGCCGAGCCCCACGAACGCTGGGACAATGACAACTCCGTCAGAGTCCGCTACCGAAGCGGCGAGTTCTTCGACTTCGCCCGACTCTTTGATCAATCCGAGGCCGTCACGCAACCACTGGACCACTGCGCCTGCAACGAAGACCGACCCTTCGAGACAGTAAGTGATTTCTCCGTTCAAGCCCCAACCGATCGTTGTCAGCAAATTGTTCTCCGAGGCAACCGCTTGATTGCCCGTGTTCATAAGCAAGAAGCAGCCTGTTCCATAAGTGTTCTTCGCGCTGCCAACTTCGAAGCAGGCTTGGCCGAAGGTAGCGGCTTGTTGATCGCCCGCAGCTCCCGCGATCGGGATGGGCGATCCGAACAGTTCCGACGACGTTTCGCCATACACTTCGCTCGAAGAACGAACATCGGGCAACATCGCGCCGGGAATGTCAAGTAACGCCAGCAGCTCGTCGTCCCATTCGAGTGTGTGGATATTGAACAGTAGCGTCCGACTCGCGTTGCTGTAGTCCGTGACATGTTGCTTACCACCCGTCAAACGCCAGATTAGGAACGAATCGACTGTGCCAAATAGGATTTCGCCACGTTCCGCTCGCACACGTAATCCGTCGTGCGTGTCGAGCATGTGTTTGATCTTTGTTCCGCAAAAATAGGCATCGACAACTAAGCCGGTTTTTGCGCGAATCATTTCGGCGTGACCATCGGCTTTCAACTGGTCACAGATTCCCGCGCTGATGCGACTTTGCCACACGATGGCGTTGCAAATCGGCCGTCCCGAGTCGCGTTCCCAAAGGATAGTCGTTTCGCGCTGGTTCGCGATCCCGATCGCCGCGATATCCGCTGCGGTCAAAGACGCTTTGGCGAGGCACTGGCGAGCGACTGCGAGTTGCGAATCCCAGATCGCTTCCGAATCATGTTCGACATGACCGGGGCTGGGGAGGATCTGCTCGAACTCCTGTTGTGCGGCAGAGACCACCTGCCCTTGGTGCGAAAAAACGATCGCTCGACTCGACGTCGTTCCTTGATCGAGAGCCAATACATACTTCGTCATGAGCCGACTCCCGATTCGTTAAGCATTAGAAGTCTTGCTAGTCACGCAAGATTTCGCCAGCCGAAACGGAGCGAATTGTAACAGACCGAAGAGGGACACGCGACCAACTTGCAGCCGGTCTGTGTCGTTGTCGGCTAGACGAAGCAGCGGCGCTACCGCCCTTCGAGCGCTCGTTCGAGGTACGTAACCTGAGCGCGGACGTCTTCGAGGCAAGGGTTTAGTTTCAACGCGCGTCGAAAACAGTCGAGCGCCGGTTGCGGTTCATTCATCTCCAGGTAACATTGCCCCATCCCGACCGCCGAAGCAAATTGGTAGGGGTTCAACTCCAACGTCTGGAAGCAATCGTTCGCTGAATCGTCGAATCGACCGCGTTGGAAGTGCGCGATTGCTCGTTGGTTCCATGCTTCGGCAAAGAAGGGGGCTTCGTCGATTAATTCACTTGCCAGTTGCGTTGCCGGAGCGGATTGTTCCGAGTTATTTAGCCGAATGATCACCTGAAGTGCCTGGCGTTGTGTTTCGTTTCCATCCCGATACCACAAGTCACGAATACTATTCTCGGCCAGCATCCGAACGCCGCGATCTTCATCGCTCAGTCGGCGTCCCATCACATCGTTTGATCGATAATCGCCGAGAAAACCCAATGCCATTGTGCTGGCTCGTCGCGACGTGCGTTGCCCGAATTCGGCCAATCGTTCTAACGTGCCAATCGTGTAGTTGGCTGCGACTGCAGTGATGAAACTCGCCGAGTCCTCGTGATTGAGGTAACGTTGATACAATGTATTGAGGCTCGGATGCCGAGGAGTCGAAGCGTCCAAGAGATACTCCCATCGAAGGTGGCGATCACGGTGTCTGTTAGGGAACGGTGTGTTTTTGGGAATCGCGTCAGGCGGGAAACGGCGTTATTCGCAAGTTGCTGCCAGTAGTTCGAATGTAATCGGACTCTCTGGCGGACACAACAATCGTGCGAGGTTGCTGGTCAAGAATGCTTCATTTGGTAAAACTTTCGGTTCGGGTAAGGCTTTCCGATTGACAGTGGGAGACGCACGTGTTGGTATTTGTGACACGCAACGCTATGGCTCATCATCGACTGATGATCGCGTTTGCTGGACTCGTGTTTTCGCTAGCATTCCCCCTTTCGTCGCATGTTGCCGCAGAGGACGCGATCTCTTGGCGATCCGGTGAGGACTTTCGTCGTCAATTGGATTCCACCATCGGATTTCAGTGGGAGTCGAGCCCGATCCGCCAAGGCCTACTGGGATTGGGTGCCAATCAACGAATCGCACTGTGGCTTGATCGGCGTGTCGATCCTGGTCATGAAGTGGATCTGTTGGTAAGCGACGCGACGTTGGACGAAGCCTTACAACGCGTTGGAAATGCGATTGGCGGTGGCGTGTGCTACGTCGGGTCGGTTACCTACATCGGGTCAACTCCTGTCACGACGAAACTTGCCACGCTTGCGGCAATGCGACGCGATGAGGTGAAGCAACTTCCGACCACTGCACGGATTCGCTTTGCTGAGAGTTCTGCTTGGAAGTGGGAAGAGCTTTCGACACCGGGCGAGTTACTTGGCGAACTCGCTGAGGCAGCAAATACCAGGGTCGTCAATATCGACCAAATCCAGCACGATCTGTGGCCAGCTGGTGATTGGCCGGCGATGCCCGTGACGGATCGAATGACACTGCTGCTCGCCGGCTTCGACTTGACGTTCGAAATTTCAAGGGACGGATCGGCGATTCGATTGGCGCCGATGCCGGCAGACGTCGCGATCGAGCGGAGTTATTCACCGCGTGGCTCGCTGAACACCGCAGCGACAGCTATCGCGAAGGCGCTTCCCAGTGTTGGCGTCAAGAAGCAGGGGGCGCAGCTCGCGATAACCGGCACATTTGAGGAACACGAAGTCGTTGGAAGATTGATCCGCGGAGAACCGATCCGCCGAGCGGAGTCCAAGCCGGGTAGCAAGCGATTCGACTTGCGAGTCGAGAACCAGCCGATCGGAGCGATTGTCAAAGTTGTCGCGGATCGCGAGATGCTTGAGGTTCGCGTGGACTCAGCGATTCGGTCGAAGTTGCAGCGGCGCATTTCGCTCGATGTGAAGCAGCTTACACTCGAAGAATTGCTCGAGCGCGCTTTAGGTTCGGAGGGTATTGCGCACAAGGTCGAAGGCAGCGTCTTGGAGCTACGCGCACCCTAGCGCTGGGGCTCCGTACCACTAGTGGTTAAAACCGCACTATCACAAATCTGTACAATCGCCTTCCGAAGCGAGCGTACAAAAGCGTCAGCGACTTCGACGAGCGGCGTAGTTCTTTCGAGCGTGCGGAGAATCGCGAGCTATCCGTGCTAGCGTGAATGAAGTGCGAATTCTAACTTTTTTAGCATTTTGTTTCTGCGTCTGAGAGCCAATAGAAAGCTGCATTTCCGTGTTTACAGATTACAAAGAGTAAGGAATTCTCAGACCGAAAATCATGTTGACGGAGAGGGCTTGTTGGATATGTTTGGGGAACACTTTCGGTACTTGATGATTTCACATAGAAGTCCCAGGATTGAGCGTCTTCGGCGTCCATGAGGTTTCACAAAGACAGTCCCTCATGACTCTTCAAAAGGAAAACGTCAGTCTCCGTTAGCTCGCCAATGTGAGGAAACAATGGATCAGTCTGCGGCCACCGACTGCTCCAGCCACCTCCTGTTCCGGAGGTGGCGTTTCCTTGGCGGGGACACGGGATGTGTTCACGCGCGAGCCGTAGGGAAGTTGCCCTTAGCAATTGTCTCTGCGGGCAGTCGGCCCGCGAGGGTGCATGGACGTGCCCTGGGTCGCTTGCTTTAATCACGACGGATTTTGTCCTGACGTTTTCTGAAGCTCGTGGCTGCAGCTGACGCGGAATTCCCGAACCGGTCTCAAATCCTTATGTCCGCGTCTGAAACTGTTCACATTCCTGTTTTAGCCGACGAAGTACTCGATTGGCTCCAGGTGAAGCCGGGAATGATTTTCGTCGACGGTACGCTTGGCGGCGGCGGACATAGTCGATTGCTAGCGGAACGACTTGAGGGCCAGGGGCAGATCCTTGGTATTGATCGAGATCCCCAAGCCATCGAACGCACCACCAAATTGCTCGACGGCAAGCCGGTCACATGCGTGCATGGTAGCTACTCGAATCTGCCAGAGATTCTCAACGAGCTGAATGTCGAACAGGTCGATGGGGTCGTACTCGATCTGGGCCTATCAAGCGATCAGCTGGCGGATCGAGAACGAGGATTTAGCTTCACGTTCGATGGCCCATTGGATCTAAGGTTCGATCCGACACGGGGAGAGCCAGCATCAAGATTACTCGCGCGGCTCAGTGCGGAGCACTTGGCCAACATCATCTTCGAGTTTGGCGAGGAGCGATTCAGCCGCCGAATTGCCCGGTCGATTGTTGAGACTCGTCGCTCGTCACCCATCCAGACGGCGGGCGAATTGGCCGAGCTTGTGCGTCGTTGTGTACCGCGAGCAAGAAACTCGAAACTCGACCCAGCCACAAGAACGTTTCAAGCATTGCGAATTGCAGTGAATGACGAACTAGCAATCCTAGATCAAGCACTCACGAGGCTTCCTGATTGCGTGCGTCCCGGTGGGCGAATTGCGATTATCAGCTTTCACTCCCTCGAAGATCGCCGCGTAAAAGTTGCATTTCGTCAGGATGAGCGTTACGTGATCTTGACGAAAAAGCCGATTCGACCTAATGAATCCGAGATCCAACGCAACCCACGCAGCCGCAGTGCCAAATTGCGAGTCGCTGAACGGGCGTCACGCTAGCACTTGCAAGCCGTATATGCCTCATGGAGGGGCTGGATGAATCAACTGGGAAAGAACTTAGTCCTCTCGCTATGTGTTGTCGCAACGCTGCTGGTCATTCTGGGCTTAAAGCGAAAGTTTGGCGGAGCCAACGAAGCGTCGCTGCTCTCACAAAAGTCTGAGGATTTCGACGCGGCAAATGAGTCGCCGGTGAAATCTTCGCCACAACCCCGTGTGTTGCAAGCAAAGCCGGTGACGCAACGCGGTCGGGAAATTGTATCTCCGACGGGCCAGCATTATTCTGATTCGGCGGCGGAGTCGTCGCCAATTGGTCGGCTTCCGATTGCGCCAATTTCAACTGCGAGTACGATCGCGAAACCTGCTCCAAGATCGTTGGCACCAGACTTGGTGCAAATTGACGAGCGAGTTGCATCGCCTGTGACCGCGAACATTGGGGATCAAGAACCGGAAAGTGCGAGGGGCGTCAAGACACCAACGGTCCCGGTGGCGACTCGCACGCTGCCAGAGTTCGTGTTGACCGGCCCGGAAGATAGTTTTTGGTCGATCTCCGAGCAGGTCTACCGTGACGGAACGTACTATCGCGCACTCTTTCGCCACAACGAATCGAAAGTGCTACGCCCCGATCAACTCCGCGCAGGAATAGAAATCCGAACGCCACCGATTGGAGCTTTGCGCGAGTTGTACCCGGCCGACTGTCCGAAGAGCCCTTCGGCTCAGCGATGACGTTGGCAGTTGCTGTGAGTGGTTACTCTGGTACGATTCTGCGATGACTTCCGAACAGGATCATTTCGTAAAGCGGATTGTTTCCGGCGGCCAAACCGGCGTTGATCGAGGTGCGCTTGATGCCGCGATCTTTCTTGGGCTCGAACACGGCGGCTGGTGTCCGCGCGGGCGATTGGCCGAAGATGGCCGGATTCCTAAGCGGTATCAACTCACCGAGACGGACTCGACGAAGTACCCCGTTCGCACAGCGCAAAACGTAGTCGACTCGGATGGTACGTTAATTCTCTATGAGGGCGAATTACAGGGCGGGACGAGCTTGACATTGCGGCTTGCGAAAGAGCATGACAAGCCGTGTCAGGCCATCGACTTGGCTTGCCCAACCGACTTGCCAGCGATACGTCATTGGTTCGCAGAACATGCGATCGAGGAGTTGAATGTCGCCGGCCCACGAGAAAGTTCGCTCCCCGGTATTGCTGATGCAGCGCGAAGTTTCCTTTTGCAGCTTCTGGGGCCCGACTCGGCTCGCTTCTAAGCTCCCTAAGGCAGCTGAAACAGCGATTGGCTTTTCACGATGGCGAAATCGTCGGGGAACGTATGAAAGGCCTGGACCAGAAAGCTTCGGCTGCGTGTTTCGATGTTAATGTAGCTCAAAGCGCCTAAAGCCATCCGACCGCTGGACTCGAACGTGTGAAACAAGCCGTTTCGCTCGCCGTCGTCGGCAAGCTCTTGCTGGAAGGTCCAAAAGACTTCAGGACTGACCGGTTCCAATTGAAAGCTG
Organism: Planctomycetota bacterium; assembly: GCA_014381825.1. Classification (GTDB taxonomy): domain Bacteria; phylum Planctomycetota; class Planctomycetia; order Pirellulales; family Pirellulaceae. The sequence continues at coordinate 19,992 of JACNKX010000106.1, read as the reverse complement.
GCTTGATAGACAATCCCACCGCGACATTCGACGCGATCGCTGCGCTCGCCCTTGAGTTTGTACGACATTAGCCGACGTTTTTTGGGCAGCGGGTGCTGGGCGGAGCACGCGACTTCGGCCAGCGTCAGGCCACCGTATCGCCATGTAACGACATGGCCAGCACTTGTAATCTCGACTCGCGCGGTGTAATCCCCACGCTGGATGTCGCGTGATTGAAAGACCTCAAACAGTTCGGGGTGCAAAGCGCGACCGTACAATTGAAACGCTAACTCAGCAACCTTTGGTCTAACGGATAACACGAACTGAATTCCCGTTGCAGATCAATGAAAGAATGAATGTTTTCAGCGAGTCACTTCCTATGAAGTGGCGAAGTCACAGGGCCCATTATAGACTCACTTCGAAACACCAACAAACGCACTTTTATGATCGTGATAACAAACCTGATTTGGGTATTGACACCGCTTGCCGAATGCGTTCGGAAAATCAGAATATGTCAGGCGGGAAGCGAAACGAGTATGTCGTAGAATGCATGAGCACCAGCGGCGATGCCAAATCCACGCGCAAGAAGCAGCGTTGCAAAGAACACGCCGGCGCTAAAGCGAAAGAAGAAACTTGCCCATTCGAACGAGTCTCCGTACGAAGTGACGAGATGATAGTTTCCGATCATCAGGTCAAGTTGGTAATGCGCCGCCGCAAAGGCCAAACTGCTTAAGAAGATGGCGACAACCCAACTCGTGCGGGGTGGAGTCCCGACCATTTGCAATATGGCGGCCATTGCGGGAAACAGCATGACACGGAACAAAAGCTCTTCGTAGATACCGGCACCGAAGAACGCGACCAGTTTTCCGAGGGCCTCGGATGTTTGAACTGCGAGCGGCGGCGGACCGTTCGAGCTGATCGCAACGAAGATGTGCTGTTGGGCCTGTGCCGCAACGAGCAGCAAGCCTCCAAACGCCATCGATTCAAAAAGCATCCCATACAAGTACGTCCAACGAAAGGACCAACGCTCCTTGTTCAGGTGATGCCAACCGAGAAGCAGCGCGCACGTAAGGGCAGGAAGGAGGAAGTATTGGGTAAAGCCCAGCCATTCCAGCAACTGACGCAGCCAGACGTCGGCGCCGTTCCTCATCGCCTTTGGACCCAACGCGACGAGTCCTCCTTCATAAGCGGCGATAATCGGGGCGACGAACGCTAGGCTGACCAGCGGACGAGCCGACTCGTTCCAGTATCGAGAAACGAGCGATCCGGATGGCGTATCCGATGGCCGTCGCTTCGCCTTTTTGTTCTTTTGTCGCGTCATGACGATGGGAGCAGCGCGGGTCAGAAGGAAGTTGTCTACTCAGTCTTCGGACTGGCAAACGGCATCGCTTGAGCCGTAGGCGCCGATCGCCTGCCCCAATCTCTCGCGTGGCAGTTCCGAAGTGCGTGCCGTACGGTTTGTGACGGCAACAAAGAGATTAACGTCGCCCGGTGCGCATCAGCTGCTGCCGTGATCGCGGTCGACTTTCGCCAAGCGTTCGCGGACGGTGTTGAGTTCTTGCATAACCTTTTGCACTTTGCGGGCGGCCTTCTTTTCGTAGGCAGCCTCCACGCCCTTACTTGCCGCCAGCTCACGCGATAGCCGCTCAATTCTTTGTTCCGCCTCGAATAAGACCGACGCGTCATCGTCCCCCGCGTCGCGTTTCTGGACGGCTTCGGCCTTGCGCCGCGCGGCGGCTTCCCGTTGTATCGAAATTTGCAGCGACTTTACCTCATCGGAAAGCTCATTCGCGAGTCGTGTTGCCTCGGCTTCTCGCTGCTGTGCGTGATCGCGATCGCGGTCCGAATTGGCGAGTCGCAATCTTGCCACGCCAAGCTGCTCGTAGGACTCTGCTAAGTCCATTCTCGCCTTCGCCGCCTCCCCTTGTGCTCGTTCAATTCGCTCGTTTACGGCGTCGGCGTCGCATTGCCCCTTGGCGAGTTGGTCGTTACTGGATTCAAGTTCGGTTTCAAGTTGATGGAGCCTTTCTTCAAGCTTTGCGTTCGTGGATTGCGCACCCTCGAACGAGATCTCTGCCTGTCGTTTTAGATGGCGAGCATCGGTCAAATCTGTGCGAAGTTGCTGGTCGATCGCTGCCAGTTCGGTGATCTTCTCGTTCGCCCCGGCGAGCTGGTTTTGCAGTAGTTGAACTTCCGACGTCAGCTCCGCTTGGCTCGAAGCCGCGACGTCCGACACGTGTTGAATCTGAGCGATGGCTTCTTCGTAGCTGTGTTTGGTCGCGCTCAGTGTATCTTCCAGTTGGTCGCGCAACGACCTAGCGTCCTCGAGATCGGAGTTCGTTGCAGCAATCTGCGCTCTCAGAGAATCCGCTTCGGTGTGAGACAGTTCAATTCGAGATTCGAAGGTGGCAATCGTTCGGGTGAGGTTAGTGGCCTGATCTGCAACTCGCTTTTCGGATTCCGCATACAACACCTGCGTTGACAGAAATCGCTCTTCCCAATCGATGGCACTGCTGCGAGCCTGATCGAGCAATTCGCCTTGTGCATGAGCAGCAGCTTCAGCATTAGCGAGTCGGCTCCCTAAGTCGTCCAATTCCACTCGTTGGTCGAGGACGGAGGCTTGTAATTCAGCTCGTTCTTGGAAGACCTCTTCATATTGCGATTGAGTCACTGCGAGTTTCGACCGCAATTCTTGGCGATCGGTTTCCAAAGACGAATGTGCCGCCTCGGCTTCCACCGTCTGTCGCTCAATCTTTCGGCTGGCCGTTGCGAGGTCTGCAGCAAGCGCTTTGCGATGCGATCGCTCGTCCGCTAAACGCCGACCGAGCGCTTTGACCTCGTCAGCCATGCTCGCACGTTGCTGTTGTTCCTCGCTGAGTTGTGATTCAAGCTTGATCTGCGCAGCTTGAAGTGTTATGCGTTGCTTCTCCAGAGCCGTCAATTGCTTTCGCAGTTTGGTGCAATCGCGACTCAGATCATCAACTTTGCTCGCCTCGTCCGTCGTAAATTGATTTACTCTGCGATGGAGCGTTTCGTTCTCCTCTTCAGCCGTAATTCGCAACCGCCGCTCTTTGTGAAGTTCGGCTCGCGCACGAGCTAACTCCTGCATGAAGGACGCGGACGCCGCAGGTGCTGGTGCTGGTGGAGTCTCGCGCTGTGGATTCGGTTCACGACTCGACGGCGTCTTACGAGGCGTGCGTGTCAGTGCTTTCACGGCACTCGGTGTGTTGTCGTCATCGAGCAGGTGGAGCAACGCCTCTAGATTGTCTGCGGTCTGCGATTTGGGCCGCTTCGTCTTGGAGGGAGCTTTCGCCGAAGCGGACTTTCGCTTGGGTGGTGCACTACGTTTCGACCGTCGATCAACAGACACTTGCGGTGCTCGCAGAAATTGAAGAAAGATGAGGCATGAATGAGCCTTGAAGTTCACGGTAACTGATCAATTTGCTCCAAGCAAGCAATCAAGCGGGCTTGGCTCGACAATTGATCGCTTGTCTCACTTCAGAGATTCTCTCACAATGTATGGTATTCTCCTGCAACTGCGACGCTAAAAAAGCATTTAGCCAAGTCGGTACATCGCGATCGGCCTCAGCTTACGAAAGCTCTGATACCTACTATGGCAAAATTCAAATTCCCGCGAAATCCCAACGCTGACCGCGAGAACCCATTTGAAAATGGCGAAGGTGCCAATCCGTTTGGCGATGATTCAGGTGCGGTCGACAGTGATGGGGAATCTGAATCGTCGCCAGAGCAGAACTTTTATGCGACCGCAGAAAAAAGTGCGATCGAGTCGAGTTCGGTTCAACCCTACCGGCCAGACGACTACGAGACATTTCTGCCAAGTCGCGGTTCGCTTGTGTGGTGGCTGGGAATGGTTGGATGCTGCGTTCAGTTGCTCGCAATCGCGGTAGCGGTCATCGCGATCGTCGCGATTGGTGATTTCCTTGAGGGGCTGGCGTACGGATTGCCGGGCCAATTGATTGGAATCGCCATCAGCGTTCCGGCTTGGGTTATGGGACAAAGCGACTCAAGAGCGATTGCTGCTGGTGCCATGGAAGAAGGCGGCCGGCGAGCAACTAAATGGGGGCATTGGCTTGGTGCCCTTGGAACGCTGCTAGGTGCGAGTCAACTACTCCTTTACGCCAGCCTTTTCATCTTTGAGGAGTTCTTTGCTTGACGACGCTTCCACCGGTGCGTCTGGCTTTGGAACTTTCTTGGACTGCTTTTCGAGGCGTGGGATTAACACTAGTCGCACCTTGGTTCCACGCGGCGGGATGCGTTCGGTGAATGCGGAATACAGCAATGCGTTGTTGGCTTGGCTGCTCTCAATTGGCAAGTCGAGCATGGCGGTCGAGAAGTTGGATAGACAGATGACATCGCCGCCATCCGCGTGATAGTATTTCTCGCCAGTCTTCGGGTCCGTCCAAAACCCGCTGCCGCCAAACACCCAGTCATGCTTCATCTCTTTCTGGGTCTCAGCATCCTGTATCAACTCTTGCGCGCGAACCTTATGCTTTCCCTTTTCGTCTTGCCAAAGCACCAAGATGTCGATCGTCGTCCCAGTTGCTGGTGCGTAATCTGGGTTGAATTGAACTGGATGTCCCGCAATCGCGCCAACTGCCAATAAGCCAGCGTGAACCAGTTGCGCATTGCTGCGGATGGCGATCACCGATTCATGCTCCTTCGTTCCCTTGGTGCAGGCGAACATCTCAAGGGCTCCCTCTCGCATCGCTATCTCGCCGTCGACAACAACAAGCTTGCGTTGCGGATCGACCCAAACATCGTGTTCTTTGGCGAGTTTAATCAATCGCTCATTGGGATTCCTTTCGGACTTCGTCGGTTCAGCGGGGTCCTCGGCACCACCGACCGACGCGGCGACAGCGAGGAGAGTGAGAGCCAGCATCTGAGTTCGTGTGTTTGGCACGGTTGGGATTCCTTGCAGCGGCAGCAGAGGGAGTAGTGGACTGATGCTCGTAGGGCGTCTTGAAAACAATTTGTTCGGGCGCAGGCAGGCCGACTCCGGCTTGCTAAGATACGCAACTTACTCTGAATCGCAGCCCGGGACGACTCGCGGTGTCTCGTTAGTCGGCAGAGATTCCAGGTTTCTCATTATACGTTACGGAGGCGTCGGGACGATGGCAACTGTGGACCAGCCGAAGAGAGCCAAAAAGGGAAAGGTCGGCCCAGATCGGTGGGAGGACTGGACGAAATACTTGGCCAAACGCAAGAAGCCTGTCCCGCTCACGAAACTTATTGCCGTAAAGCAGGCGGAGCCGTTGCAATGGGCGCTCTCGTCAGGCTTTCAGAATTCTGAGACCGCCGAGTTGATCGACCGTATTGGAGGTCTGAAATCCCGCAACTCGGCCGCTACCGGGGAGATTGCTGCAGAGTTAGAGCAGTGGCTCGAATCTGCTCGCGTTCGGAGAGCCTCAGCGTGTTTTGGTCTCGAATCGCTCGCCTGGTGCCACGCTCTGCCAAAGCTGTCGAGCATCCTTCCTGCCGCGCCCTGGTCGCAGCTTGTCGAACAATTGGTCAGCATCGCGTCTGATGCAACGAAGTCGGACCTGTCGGTTGATCCGCTATCGCAGCAACTTTTGGCCGGAGAATTGCCACTTACGTTGGCATATCTGCTGCCGGAATTGTCTGCCTGCAAGCAATTGGCGGATTCGGCATCTGAGACACTGTCGTTCGGGTTGACCGAACTTCTCGACGGCGAAGGGATGCCACACTCGAACTACTTCGAAGCCACTCGCGGGCTTTTTGCCTGCTGGACTCGATGCCATTCCATCGGCAGCACGATGAAGCGATCTTGCTTCACCAAGGACGCGAAGACGCAGTATGAATGGCTGATCCGTCAGATGATGCGGCTGTGTCGCAACGATGGGACGCAAGTTTTATCGAGCGAAGACGATAACGACTGGTCATCTGAGCTGTTTAACGCTGCCTTGACGATCGCCGGCGATGCCGATGACGACGAAATTGCCGACTGCATTTTGCCAGGAAGAAAAACTCCGCGCGAACCGCGCGTCGGACTGCCTCGGCCCTCCGCGAACTCGGAGTGGGCTGAAGTGGCTGTGCTACGTCGGGGTTGGAATCGATCCGGTGATCAACTTGTTGTGCAGTACGCGAATCGCCAAGTAAAGTTGGAGCTGAACTGCGGCAGCGAGACCGTTTTCTCGGGGAACTGTACTCCGGAACTGCGAATTGACGGCGAGTTGTTAGAAATGGAGCAGGATTGGGAGGAGGTTTGTTGGTACTCCGATAAGGATTTGGGCTACTTCGAGATCGAAGGCCGCTTCGAGAACGGTTGGAAAGTGCAGCGTCAGGTGATGCTGACTCACGACGATCGATTCATAATGGTCGCCGATGCAATTCTGGGCGGCGAGACTGCTGACATCGAATATCAATTTACGCTCCCGCTGCGAAGTGGGATCACTTTTACACCAGCAGGTGATACACGTGAAGGCCTGCTTCGCCGTAGCAAGCCGATTGGAGCCGTGTTACCACTTCAACTTCCCGAATGGCGAGCCGATCGCGACGAGGGATCGCTCGAACAAACGCCGGATGGATTGCGGCTTCGGCAGTCCGCTCGCGGTCAACGCATGTTCGCACCGATGTTAATCGACTTAAAGCCGAAGCGATTCTCTAAGCAGCTGACCTGGCGCAGGCTGACGGTCGCCCGGGAACTCGCGATTCTTCCAGCAGACGTCGCGGTTGGCTATCGCGTTCAATCCGGAAAACGCCAGTGGGTTATTTACCGCTCCTTGGACTCGACCGCGAGCCGAAGTGTTCTCGGGCAGCATTTTAGTGGCGAGTTTGTATTGGGCCGGTTACTTGCCAAGGGCGAGATCAAACAGCTCATCGAGATCGAGTAGGCGCACGACCGAAATGAGGTTGGAATCTTGGTTTGATCTCCGATCCTTTCCTAACTGTTGAGTGGCTGAGTTTCAAAACGATGGCTGACGTACCTTCGCGCATTGCCGAAAACCTCGCTCGCGTCCGCCAATATATTGCTGCAGCAGCAGCACGTTCAGGGCGTCATGCTTCGGACGTGACGTTGGTGGCGGTTTCCAAGTATGTCGATATTGACGCAGCTCAGACACTGCTCGACGCTGGCTGTAGTGATCTAGGTGAGAGTCGCCCTCAGGAACTATGGCGTAAAGCGGAGGCGCTCGCCGGTTCGTCGGTACGCTGGCATTTAATTGGACATTTGCAACGGAACAAAGTTCGTCGGACCCTGCCACATGTATCACTATTGCACGCCTGCGACAGCCTCCGATTACTCCAGGAACTTGATCGCGTGGCGACTGAAGTTTCTGGCGATATGAATGTGTTGCTCGAAGTCAATATATCGGGTGATGCCGCGAAGCACGGCTTTCAGCCGGATGAAATGCCTTCGGTCGTCGAGTCACTGGCTGCCTTGAAGCGCACACATGTTCGCGGCTTGATGGGGATGGCCAGCTTGGCGGGGAATACCAATGAAGCTCGCCGCAATTTTGAGCGGCTTCGATTGTTGCGAGACGAACTCATCGACCTAGTTCCCTCGGGTGTCGAGCTGACGGAGTTGTCGATGGGAATGAGCCGCGACTTCGAGGGAGCGATCGAAGAGGGAGCGACCATCGTGCGAGTCGGCTCGGCATTATTCGAAGGTTGCGAAGCGTGATCGTGATCGAGTCTCACACGCACGGCGTCGTGCTGCTAGTGCGGGCCCAACCGGGGAGTCGGAAGTCAGAGATTCGAGGCGAGCAGGACGGCGCAGTCAAGGTTGCCGTGACTCAAGTCGCCGAAAGGGGAAAGGCCAACAAAGCGGTTGTCTCACTCCTAAGCAAACAGCTCGGCTTGCGAAAATCGCAACTTGAATTGCTATCCGGCGAAACTTTGCCGCAAAAACGATTCCTTGTACGAGAAGTAAGTGTCGAGCAACTGCGCGCTGCGATCGATACGATACTCAGATAGAGGGCCTGTGCTGCTCACGAACGAATCGCAAAAAAAGCCGAGTCACCCTTCGGTAACCCGGCTTTCCTATTGATCGTGGGTGTCGTTTAGTAACAGCAACGACGGCAGTGGCAACCGCGATGGTGCCCACCGCAAACATAAGTGGGTGCGATAACCGGGACCTTGCAAGTCACAGTTTTCGGAACCATATGGCAAACCATGACGGTAACTTCCTTCTGAACCGTATGCGGTACCATCACAGTACATTTTTGTGTTCGCTGTTCGGAGATCGTCTTGTAAGTCGTGACGTTGCGGATGCGAGTCCGCTGTTCGGGAACACAAACAGTGTAAGTAACTTCACGACTCTGTTTTTCGTTGACGTAGCTGCGAACTCGAACCCTTCGCGTTCGCGTCTCAGGATGACAAGTGGTCACGTTATACGTGTACTCTTCCTGATGCACTTCGTTTTTCCAGACGGTAACAGGTACCTCTTCGGTCACACACTGGTTTCGCCAAACACGATGAGTGCCTCCACATCCATCACCGTTCTGAACGACCGTCGCGCCGCCTTTTTGAGCTGCTCCTTTTTGGGTCGTGTCGATGTCACCCTTTTGAACAACTGTTTCGTGACCGCCACAGCTACCATCACAGGCAACGTCTTCCCAACCGCAGACATTGCGTGAGATCTTCCGAGTCTCTTGGACTTGGATTGGTCGGCAGACGTTGCGGATTCCCGTGCGCGTCTCCGTCTGCGGAATCGAGACCGTGTAACTCTGATCGACCTCGCTCCAGACCGGCTTGCATACGACATAATGCTGCGTGCGCGTCTGCTGCTGCGGAACCATCGCCGTATAATTCTCGGTGACTTGTCGTGTTTCTGGCACTTGCCGACACGCGGTGACGACTCGCTCTCGAACTTCTGGCTTGCAAATGGTTTGATTAACCACTCGAGTTTCTGGCACCATCTGTGGAACGTAGATTGTTTTCTCGACGGTTTCGTAGGTCTGGCAGCTACTCACACAGGCGGCGCAGCCACAGCCAGCATCGGCACGATCCACGACGGCAAATACCAACATGGCCGCCAGGATCGAAGCGAGGCCAGCCCTCGCTGGAACGATCGATAACTTCATAACTTCACTCCTTGTTCGTTGTCACGGACTCGGCGGCGAGCAGGCCAACGGGGCTGCTCAAGCAACGAGAAAATAGATAGAACACGCCTAAATGCGAATAATAGATAATATAAGAAGACTGCGTGAAAGTTGAAATATGACGCCTGGGTAAAATACGAAACACTGTGGGGCCCCACGGTACGACGGGCAATTAGTCGAGACGAGGTAAGAATCTAGCCCTGGAATCTATCGCAACGAGCTCTCGGATTCCCAAGGTGCGACCCCGTAGAAGTGCACATAGATGTCGACAATCCCATAGAACGCCGCAATCGCCAAACTAGCGCAACAAAGCAGTAGGCCAGCAACCGCCAAACCTCGGCGTCGCGAATTGATTCCCCATACGCCGAAACCCAGTCCGAGCAGCGACAGCAAGATTCCGGCGAGTGGAAAAAGAAACGCCGCCGCAAAGCTGATTAACCCAATTGGCAGTGTGAGTATCGCGCTCGCCGCCGCTCCCCCGTTCTGTTGCAATTGATCTCGCTGAAGACTAACGGCATGCGAGTCATTCTCGACATCGGAGGCAAGTTGCTCCAAGACTGCCGTGCCTCGATCCCCAAAAGGCGAACCTCGTCGCACTGATTTGGCCGACGTCTCCGTGCTGGCGGATCGGGCTGTATTTGGGGGATTCGGCAACTCGGGTATGGCATCCGAAAGCTCGGCAATCAAAACTGCGGTCGGCGCAGTATTTTGAGGGCTACGACGGATCGGCGGGAGATCCCCGGTTGAACTAAGTGCTTCGAATTCTTGACCACACCGCCAACACCGGTTTACGGCACCCATCAACTCTTCACCGCATTTCGCGCATTGAACTGCCATGTGTGTTGCGTTCGCCATCTAGGTGGGGGACTCGAACTCTGTGTCGTACGTGCCAATCTAACACTCCGTGGCGACGCGAAACACATCCCCGCCAAGATTTCCCACTCACTTGCCACTCTAAGAGAGTAGCCGATATGCACGACTAGTTGTCCGCCTGACAGATGCTCTTTCGTGCTGGCTTTGTTAAGATGGTTGGTGTTGCTTCGCTCACGGAGAATTTCCTTTGCCTGGCCTGTCCACCGTTCACTCAACTCTTGGCCGCCGCCAACTGCTACAACTCGGCGGATTGAGTACGCTTGGATTGAACTTGGGTGGCTTGCTTCGCGCACAAGCGGCTCCGACGACGATACGGTCGAGCAGCCTGCCCAAGATCCGAGCCTGCATCGTTGTCTTCTACTATGGCGGCCCCAGCCACCTCGATACGTTTGATGTAAAGCCAAACGCCCCAAGCGAAGTGCGAGGTGAGTTCAAGCCGATCGCGACTAGCGTGCCAGGTGTCTCAATTTGCGAACACATGCCGCATACGGCGAAAGTCATGCATCATGTGGCTCTTGTCCGGAGCATGCATCACACCAATCGTCTGCACGACTCGGCGTCGACGGAAGCACTGACGGGGCGCCAATCTCCCCAAGGCGATCGCGAGGAGTTCGCTACGATTCCGCAATTCTATCCGTGTCATGGCGCGACACTAAGCTACATGCGCCAACATGAAACCATCGACGTACCACATGCAGCCCTTCCTTGGGTCTTTCACAACGTCGTTGATGTGCCATGCCAAGGCGGCGGGTTTCTCGGTGCCGCATTCGATCCATTTCGGATTGGTGGCGATCCGAGCAAAGTCAGCTACAGTGCCGAGATGTTCGCGCGGCCCGCTGACTTGTCGATCGAACGACTCACCGAACGGCGAGCGTTAGCTGAGCGACTCGCGACCGATCCGACCTTGGACACGATACCCGCGTCTCGCGAACTAAAAGCGTTGTATGGCAAGGCAATCGAACTGATGCAGTCCGAAGCAGTTGCCCGGGCATTGCGAATCGACGACGAGCCGCAACACATTCGGGAACGCTATGGTTTGTATCCCGGTCCCGTCCCCGAAGGCGTGACGGACATCCACGGGCGGCAACTGCGAGGGCAGAACTTGTTGCTTGCCCGACGATTGGTCGAGGCCGGAGTGCCGTTCGTAAACGTTTACGATTTCCGGCAGCAAGGTCAGAACTGGGACTCGCATGCAAACAATTTTAGCGAGCACAAGGACCGATTGCTCCCGCCAGCGGATCAAGCATTCGCCGCCTTAGTGGAAGACTTGGCTTCGCGAGGCTTGCTGGAGTCGACCTTAGTCGTCGCGATGGGCGAGTTTGGTCGGACGCCGAAAATCAACGGCAATGCTGGCCGCGATCATTGGCCAGATTGTTATAGCATTGCCTTGGCGGGCGGCGGAGTTTCCGGAGGTGCCGTGTTCGGTGCGAGTGATCACATGGGCGCTTATCCCGCGGTCGATCCAGTGACACCCGCGGATCTCGCCGCAACCATCTTCTGGCGATTTGGAATCGACCCGCGAGCGGTAATTCGCGATGTCGCGGAACGCCCACACCGACTGGCCGACGGCAAGCCCTTGACAGCGTTGTTTGCTTGATCGTTGCGTTCGGGAATGTGCTTTATCAGATGTGCGGCTAACCGTGGCAGCTATTGACTACTTGTTCTTCATCCACTCTGCCAACTCACTGGCGGCGACTACTCCGTCGCCATTTTTGTCTGCACTCGCATAGTCCCGATTGGCGCTCTCTAGCTCGTCCTCGTCGAGCGTGCCGTCCTTGTCAGCGTCGTACTTTTTGATGACTAGAGTCGCGTATTGTAGGTAACGTTTGTCGATCTCTTCTGGTCTCGTCCCGGCTGAAGAGCTTGGTCTGCGTCTCACGGACGTGCCAGACGAAGAGCTCGAACTAAACCGCGTCATCACAAACTGTTTGTACTCTTCAGGAGTCACTTTCCCATCTTGGTCGGAATCGGCTCGCTTACCATCTACTCCGGGGCTACTCAACTCGTCGCCTGCTAGGACTCCATCCTGATTTTGATCGGCACGAGCAAAGACGCCGCGAACAAGCGAGTCGAGCCGCTCTTCTGGGATGGGGCCACCCTGGCCGGAAGATCGACCGGAGCTTGATGATCTCGTCGTCTCACGGCTGACGCGATTCGGCATCGCATTAGGCTTGGAATTGGTATCAGCAATCGTTGCCGATACCACTAGATAGGCGTGAGTTGAATCAGCGGACGATTCGTGAACGATCGCTCCGGACAGCGCTGCCGCACCGCTTTCCAATTGTAGAGTCGTCTGTAGGGTCAGCTGAGTGACCGAATCGGGAGCCTGATCTGCGTCGTCGGCGTCGCCGACGGATGGGCTTACAGCCGACTTGTCAAATTGAACTTCGAGTGTGATTTGGTCGTCAGGCGAAGTACGCGCTGTAACCGAGAGTAGCGTTCCGATACTGCGGTGTTGATAGCTGCTAGTGCGACCCCGCGAGGGCGAAAAACTAGCACCAGTGACAAGCGGGATATCTTCGCCCGTCTGTAGAATAGCCCGCTGCTGTTCCAACGCGGCCAACTTCATTTTATTCAGCAGTACAATGCGTCCAGCACCGCGCAGTCGCTCTATCTGCGAAGTAACTTGGCTTGCCGATCCAGTGAGAGTTGCCGCTTCATCCGAGGAGAGCGCATCGCCGTTCGCTCGCAATAGGTACGCATGAACGATGACCGTGTGCTGCGCGCGGTCTAGCTCACCTAACAACTCAATAATCTCGTCACGACGATCGGACTCGACACGAATCAGCAAGAGGTTGCTAATCGGTTCCGGCAGGAACCGCATGTTGGGATCGTCGTACAGTTCTCGGAGGGTTGCCGCAAGTTGATCGGCGGGTCCGTTACGGACGGAAAAGACGACTGTCTCAACCGGCGACTTCCTTTTAGAGTTCGAGGCTCGCTTTTCGTGTACTTCTGCTTCGTCGGCCGAAACGAACCAGCCGCCGAGCAGACACAACACGACGAAGGCGAGAATGGATGGTGTTTTCACTGCTGACTCCTACTCGGCGTGGACGCATGACCCCACCATTGAACCAACGCAGCGATCAATATGCAAATCGCGATCGAACGCTTGGCAATAACCGTTCTGGCGTTGATTGAGTCGAACGAAGGTGTTGCTGTTAGGGTTCGCCCGCGACGATTGTTCGAACCAGGCGAAATCCATACGAGTTGTATCTGGTTTGCGGCAATGCTTCACCCTCGGCGGTCGCAACGACGTGCTCCGCCGACGAACCATAAGACCCGCAGAGAGATGGACTCGATCGGTAAACGCATGGTCGGTGCACCATTCGCAGACATTGCCGCGCATGTCAAACAGACCGAAATCATCTGGTTTCAAACTGTCGACTGGCCATACTCGATCATTCGAGTTGCCACGGTACCTCGGTGAGCCGACGGCAAATGGATTGTGATTACTCAAAAGTGCCGTCGGCGACGCAGTCATCACAATCAATCGCGTCCGTGGGGAAGAGGCTCGTGGTGTAAAGAGAGCTGCAATCGACGTGTATCGAGTTGTATTCGGGCCCTGACAAGGAGACAATGGCGGCCAGCAACTCACCTCAATCGGAGTCCCCTGCCATGCAACGTATTCTTACATCGGTCTCAACTTGGTTCTTCGTCTTGGTTGTCTTGGCATCGCAAGCCACCGCTCACTACCTGTGGGTGACCATCGACGCGAAGTCGGGCGAACACGGCACGACAAACATTTATTTCGAGGGCGGACCCAGTGCCGGCGATGGTCAATACCTTGATCCGTTTGTTGAACGCGGCACAACTTGGATTCGGACGCTCGGTCAAAGCGAACCGAATGTGCTAAAGGTCGCGGACACGAAGAAGGGCGACAAGCGTTGGCTATCTGCAGCGCTCACCGCCGCAGGACCGCGCAGCATCGATAGCTATTGTAAATGGGGAGTCTATCGCTACGGCGAGACGGATGTGCTGCTTCACTATTACGCCCGGCGCCTCGACGGCGCAGATCATGATGATCTGCACGAGCTTTGCCGAGCAGAACAAATGGCCCTCGACATTGTGCCTCACGACGAGGAAGGCTCGACGCAGCTAAAAGTACTCTGGCAAGGTAAACCGGCTGTTGGGAGATCCGTGAGTATCCGTGGGCCGGGAGGGTTTAAAGCGAATCTCAAGACGGATGCTTCGGGTTATGTCCAATTTGAAGCCGAGGTGAAGGGACGCTACACGTTCCGCACCAACGTCGAAGAGAAGAAGAACGGTACGCAAGACGGAAAGACGTACCAACTGGTTCGTCACCACGGCACGTTGATCATAAACCTCCCGCTGTAGATAGAGGGTCTTTGATGAACATCGAGACCAAGTATTTACTCCTGTCGTTTGCGATGTGTCTGCTGCTAGCGGCTTCCGCTTCTGCTCAGGAGAAGCAGCCAACCAAGCCATATCGTGTCATCTTCAACTGCGATGGGCATGCCGTGGCGAAGGATGCCGAAGGTGATCTGGAGCAATGGATCGAAAATCTGTTTGGTCCGTTGAAAGACAGTCACGTCGACGCGCTCTTTTGGTGCGATGGTGCCGGTGGCAACACGGCGAATTACGACAGCAAAGTGCTTGAACGCACCGGAGTTCGTTCCGGTCAGCCACGCACGTACATCGACCGCTGGATCGACGAAGGAAACGATCCGCCAACGATCGTGGTTCGCGAGGCGAGAAAGCGCAAGCTCGATGTGTTCTATTCCTTCCGCATCAACGACATTCACGATTCTTTCATTCCGGACGAAATGCCAACCTTCAAGGTCGAACATCCAGAGTGGATGCTCGGCGAGCAGAAGTACGGCGACGTAACAAGTTTCAAGACAGCCTTGAATTTCGCCGTGCCGGAAGTACGCGAGCTGAAGTTTCGCGTGATCCAAGAGCTGTTTCAGAAGTACGACTTCGACGGCCTAGAAATCGATTTCCTTCGCAGCTCGCCGTATTTTCTACCTGGAACGGAAACCAAGAACTCACATTTGCTGACCGAATTGTTGCGACGCGTGCGACAACACTTGAATGAGCGCGCCAGGGAGCGAGGGCACTCGATCCGCTTGGCGGTTCGTGTGAACGAGAGTCTTCATACTTGTCGACTTGATGGTTACGACGTGCCAACGTGGATCGACGAAAGTCTCGTAGATATTGTCACGCTTGGAAGCGGTGTTATGGACATCGAATTGGACGAGTTTAAGAAGCTCGCGGCGTCCAAGGGCATCCACATTTACCCATGTCTCTACGGCTGGCCGAGTAAGTACAACCCAATCACCGCCGAACTAGCAGCAGGTTTGGCGTTGAACTACCACGCGCAAGGTGCCGATGGTATCTATCTATTCAACTGGTTCCCTCATACCAAAAACAACAGCGAGAGTACCGGGCCCTACATGTCAGGCCTAATGGAACAACTCGGCGATTCCGCTTCGCTACGCGCTGGGCAGCGGCAACTGATGTTTCCTGCCGATCGCGGCCGACCACAACGCGCGTATCAGTACAACTGGCTGCACTGTGTGCTGCCAGCGACGCTGTTGGACGGCAAACCGGTTGAAACTAAAATCCGCGTATTTGAACCGTTCAGCGCCGCAACAAATCTAACGCTTGAACTGGAGATTGATAACCTGCGGGCAAATGACGAGGTCGCCGTGGATCTGAATGGAAAGACCGTCATCGGTCTGCGACGCGACGGCATGAATCGTCTCTTGGCTTCGATCCCGGGAAGCCAAATATCGGTAGGGATCAACCGCGCCGCCGTGCGGATGACGAAGCGCGCGGACACGTCGGTCGATCTACCAATCGTTACGGCACTTGAGTTGCATGTGAATCGTGACCAGGCGAAGTCCGCAATCAAGGATTCGCCGTGACCGTTGCAAAACATTCTAAATCGCGACGATTTGGCCGGTCCGTGCCGACTTGTCGAGCGCGTCGCAGATGAGCTGGTTGGCGATCGAGACGCTTGGCCAGTGTTCGTCGAGTTGGCCGCTGCGGATGATCTCGCAGAAGTTGTGGATCATTAGCTGTTCTTGGATCTCGGGAGCCGAGATCGTTTCGTTCGCTTCGCCAGGAGTTTCGTGTAACCAGAAGCGCGGACGCTCTGGGTTCCAGGGAGCGAGAAAGTCGTCGCAGACCAACGTGCCTGTGGTGCCGGCCACTTCAAACCACTTGCGAGTCGCGAGGTCATACCCGCAATCGAACGACGCCACGCGGTCGTTGTCGTACCACATCAGGGCACTCAGGCTGGTATCAACGTCGTGGCGGAAGCGAGCCTGGGCAAAGACCTCACGCGGCAAGTCGCCAAAAGCCCATAACGCCACTCGCGCACAATACCACCCGGTGTCCAAAAGCGAGCCACCGCCGAGTTCTCGTTGAAAGCGTAGTTCGTGGGCGATAATGTCTTCGGTACTTGCCTGTCCTGTTTCCGAGTTCTGCGCGGCGTGCGGCGGTTTTTTCTCAAGATATGGTTCGATAACAAAGCCGAAGGCCGCAGTGACTCGTCGCATCTCACCAAGTGTGCCGTCGTTGATTGGGCGCAGCATGTCGGCCGAGCGTGGGTGATGCACCCACATCGTTGCGTCCATCAGTTGCACGTCGTTTTGGCGACATGCCGCTGCCATCTCCTCGGCTTCGGTGGCATTCATCGCGATCGGTTTTTCACAAATGACGTGCTTGCCAGCTTCTGCCGCACGGATTGTCCACTCGGCATGCATCGACGGAGGCAGAGGAATGTAGATGGCATCGAGTTCATCATCGTCGAGCAGAGCTTGGTAATTGCCGTAGCTGCGCCCGATGCCGTGTTCCTTGGCCCACGACGATGCACGCTCGGCAGAGCGACTCGCGACGGCAGCGACGTGAGTACCAGCGGTCGCATTGATCGCTCCGGCAACTTTGGTCGCGATTCTAGCCGTACCAAGAATTCCCCAGTGGATTATTGGTGATTGAGCCATCGATCAATCCATTGGAGGAAGCTGGTATCCCTTGCGATTCAATCGAATGCGATACAGGCTGCTGCCAGCCGTGATGTACAGCAAGTTCGCATCGTCGCCGCGACCAAAACCGACGTTGGTTGGGACTTCGGTCTCGATGTAGACAAGTTCTTTACCCTCAGGATCGTAAACGGTGATACCAGGTCGTTTCTCGGCACGCACGGCGACATAAAGGTTTCCGTCGGCATCACACACAAGGCCATCGGGCCCGTCTTCTGGGTAGTAGTTGACCAATGTCTTTCGGAACGTTGCTGTGCCATCTTCGTGAAGATCATACGCCATCAAAGCCATGTGCCCCTTGTGAAGCGGAGTCGAAACGCTCGGTCCGTCCTTATCTTCCGGCTTTGCGAGTTGTTCGATCCCGGTCGTGCCATTCTCGTTGCTCACTACGTACAGGGTCTTTTGATCCGGGGAAACGCAAACACCGTTGGGCTTTCCCGCATCCGTAATAATTCGTTGAATCGAGCCATCGGTATCGACACGGTAGACGCCCATCACGGGTTGATCGATTGTCTCGTGGCCGAGATAGCGCGGGTCGCTGAAGTAGAGGCGACCCTTCTCGTCAAACGTGACATCGTTGGGCGAGTTCAGCTTTCGGCCTTCGTACATCGCGGCAACGATGTAGCTCATGCCGGTTGTCATATCCGTGCGCGTGACTCGTCGTCCGCCATAGTCGGCCCCTTCGCAAACCACCATGCGGCCTTTGGCGTCGAACTTTATGCCGTTCGACATGCCGCTGGGAGACCGAAATATCTTCGTCTTCTTCGTCTTTGGATTGAACATCCAGATGTGACCTGCATGGATCGAACCATCGTCTTCGATGGCCTGGTGCGAGAACGTGATGTCGCTGAAGTAGACCATGCCGTCCGGAGCTATTGCTACTCCTTCGGTCAACACGATACCCTCGAACAGTTTCTCGAGTTTCGCGCCGGCTGGCACGATTGGTTCGGCCCCATAAAGACAGTTGGACGACGTAGCGAGAGCGAGAAGGACGGAAAACAGTTTTGCAAAACGGGGTAGATTCATGAGCGCGACTCCAACGATGCATGGTCGAAACGTTTGGGCGAATGACGGCTTGGTGAATTGCAGTATCCTAACTATCCGCACGGCGTGTTGCGAGCGAAGGACAGTGCCAAGCTGCAATTCGTCGTCCGGTCGAGTACATTGTGCATTAACCGAACGACTCACAAACCCTCTGCGGGAACTACGAATCAATGCGACTTAGTCTACTCTTGTTCATCTGTTCAATACTGACACCGACTATTCAAGCGGCGGAAATCTGGCCGGAGTTTCGCGGTCCCGCAGGTGATGGGCATGCACGCAATGCAAAGCTTCCAACTCGATGGAGCGAAACGGAGAACGTGCGTTGGAAGACGAAGCTCCCCGGACGCGGCTGGTCCACGCCCGTCATTGTTGGAGATCGGCTGTGGATGACTGCCGCCATGGCAGACGGACATGAGCTGTTCGTACTCTGTGTGGACGGCAAAAGCGGCAAGATTGTGCATCAACGCAAGCTTTTCCAGGTCGACGAGCCGGAAGCCTGCAACAAGATGAACAGCTACGCTTCGCCCTCGCCGGTTACGGACGGCGAATGCGTGTATGTTTACTACGGAACTTACGGAGTCGCCTGCCTCGATGCAAATTCCGGCGAGACCGTGTGGTCACGCCGTGATGTGAACCTCGACCATCAAGAAGGCCCCGGTTCGTCGATGATCCTGCATGAGGGGCGATTGATCTTTCACTGCGATGGGCGTGACGTGCAATTTCTGACAGCGCTGGAATGCCAAACTGGCGAGACGGCGTGGCAGACGAAACGCTCGATTGATTTGTCGGCGGTCGGCGACTTCTCGCGCAAAGCGTTCACCACACCTTTGATTACGGATGCCGGTGGTGGCGTGCGGTTGATCAGTCCTGCGGCTCAGGGTTGCTACTGTTACGACCCGTATGACGGAAGTGAAATTTGGCAAGTTCAGTATTCCGGGTTCTCTGCTGTGCCAAGACCAGTTGTGTTCAAAGACGTTGCGTTTGTTGTTGACGGCTTTGCAAAACCAAAGATCTACGCCATACGACTCGACGGCAAAGGAGATGTGACCGACTCGCATGTGAAGTGGGTTTATAGTCAGAACGGTCCTTCAACTCCGTCGCCTATTCTGCTGGATGATCATTTAATGTTTGTCTCGGACGCTGGCATCTTCTCGTCAATCGACGCGGAAACCGGCAAGTTAAGATGGCGGGAACGGATTGGCGGGAACTTCAGCGCGTCGCCGCTCGCCGCGAATGGACTCGTCTACTTGTTTGATCGCGAAGGTAAGACGACCGTCATACGTCCAGGTGCCGCCGCCGAAGTGGTAGCCGTCAATCAGCTCGCCGAGGGTTTGATGGCTTCCGCCTCGGTCAGTGGAAACTCGCTGTTCTTGAGGACTCGCGAGCACCTCTACTGTATTGAGTAGTGACGTCACTTACGCGCCGCAAGTGTCCGGCGCGCCTTGGCGAGAACTTCATCGATTCGAATCGGTACACCACCTCGGCGATGACTCTCGTGCGCGGCTTCCATGAATCCGAATAACTCGATCGTTTCCGTCGGATCAATCGGCGACTTGCCAGTCTTATAGAATTTCGCGATTTCTGTCGCGACTCCTTCGTAGCCCTTATACCGCCCCTTAGGTACAACGCCGTTTACGGGAGCTTCGTAGCCGTAAATACCGGCTGGCGCTACGCCCTTGTCTCCGAAAACGGTTGCGCTGTACTTCAGAGTACCGCGACGAATCCCTCGATAAGAGCCGATTCGACCGTCCGTCCAGACACCGGTTACCAGCTCGGCGTCGTCCGTGCGTGCGCGAGTGACGGCAGCGGCCCCAGGGCCCATGATCGTATAGAGCGTTTCGAAACTGTGGATCGCGTGCCAGAAGAAGTCTGGATGATGCTCCACGATCGGGCAACCACCGAACACGTTGCAGCCGATAACCTCACCAACTTCCGAATGATTCCGCATGCCGATTGAAGTGGACCCCAATAACTGGACAGGGCAATAAGGGGTAGAATCGCCCGAATTC
>JACNKX010000074.1 GCA_014381825.1 Planctomycetota bacterium | reverse complement strand
ACCCGCGTGTCCTTGTAGAACTCCCAGCCCGAGAAATCGTTGCCGAGACCGGTATCGTCATGATCCTTGCCGCGACTCTGCACTAGTCCGACGCCGCGGCTGCGAAGATCGTGATGGAACGGATGAGTCAGGCCGAGCGTTTCGTGTTCCTTCAGCTCCCAACTCGCATGAATCCCGCCGACATAGTACGTGACGTTTCCAGCAAGGAATCCGTGTTTCTTCCCCTGAACCTCCTGCTGCAAACGCTGGCAGTAGTCCGAAAAAGGCGGAGCTTCTGCGCATGTGACATGGGTACCGAACAGCAATACCAATGCTGCGGTTATCAGGAATGAGTGATGTGCAATCATAACCGCGTTGTAACCCGTTGGACCGAATCGACGAACCGATGCAGAAGTGAGCCGAGGGCCGTAAGGCCCCGGGCCGTGCGAAGGGACGGCATCACACTCATACCGCAACGCCCACCAACCCGGCTCACGGGGGACAACCCAGGGGGCGCAGCTCAATCATTCTGCCAGCTTTCGTGTTTCTCTTGCTTGTCTGACAATGATTACCACTTGCTTTGTTTTTCACGTTCATCGATCTGCTGTTTCTTCAAACGCAACCTGCACTTCGAGGATGCCGACGCAGGCGTCTTCCTTTGGCGTCATCCTGATTCGGATCGCGTTGCACTTCAGCGGGGCGGCGGGATGGACGACGTTGTACTGGTTGGCTCGGGTGTCGTAGCGGTCGGTGGTGTAAAGCTCGAACGCTTTCCACTTTCCCTTCCGTTCGATCTCCAGCGACCACTCGGCGGGGAACTTGACGTCGAACCGGTCCTGCATCCAGAAGACGCCAACGTGCCGCACCTGCTTTGTCTCGGCGAATCGAGCTTCGACCCACTGGGGTTTGCCCGTCTGCGGCCGGCTGGTCCACCGTGGCACGTTCTTGCCGCTTGACCAGCGAGGCTCTTTGCCATCGCCGATTGCGCTGAGAGTATCCAGCGGCGAAGTGTGCGATGCGGAAATCGCCGCAAAGATGCTTTCCTTCGGTAGAGCGTGCGGATCGAACGCAGCCAGCGACTTGTCCCGCGGAAACCAGACCGTCATCGAACTCGTGCCACGATTGTTCCACGCGTAGTAAGGCGTCAGCACGAGCCGCGTGGCTTCGGTATCGCCGCTTTTGGTGACAGCCTGGGCGGGTACTTCAGCCTGAATGAACGAACCGGATTTAATGCGGGTCGTCTTTGTCTTGACGTCCGATGTGTCGGGCAACTTGTCGAAGAAGAAACGCTGAGTCGCGCCGCCGTTGTCCGCTCCTTCCGCACACAGCACAAACGGACCACGCGTGAAGGCAACTCGATTCGTGTTCGCTTTGACGGTCGGGTGACATTCAGTGACTCGGACCGGCATCGGCAGATGCAGGACAACTTGATCGCCCGCGCGCCACTCGCGCTCGATTGATGCGAAGCCTTTCTCGATGGGAGCTTTGATGCGATCTCCATTGACCAGAAGCCGAATCGGTGCCGTGATCGAATCGACATGGCGATACAGCTCGCCGGGAACAAAGCGGCCTAGTGCCCATGTCGGAATGCGAAGGTGCAGTCGAAACTTTGTCGGTTTCGCCGGATTGATGGCCACACTGATCTCGCCATCATTCGGGTAAGCGGTCTTCTGCTCGACTTTGACGCGCGCGCCGTTCAACTCGACCTCGGTCCGGCTTTCGGCGAAGAACGTGATGTAGAGATCGTTGTCATCATGGGCGTAGGTCATGCCCGGAACCTGCGGTACCAGTCGAGCCATGTTCGACGGGCAGCAGGCCGTCCCGAACCACGGAGCTCGGCCTGCCGTGCCGTGATTGAACGGATACTTTCCGTCGGCTTCGAGCGGGTTCACATAGAAGAAACGATTGCCTTCCAGATTGACCGCGGCGAGAACATTATTCAGCAACGCGACTTCGGCAACGTCCAGATACTTCGCGTCTTTGTGAAGCAGAAACATGCGGTAGTTGAACAACACGTTGCCGACCGCGGCGCACGTTTCGTTGAAAGCGTCCGCGTTGGGCAATTCGTATTGCGGCCCAAAGCCCTCGATGCCATGCACCGCGCCAAGGCCTCCCGTGATATGCATTCGGGTGTTGGTGATGTCTCCCCAGATGCGATCGAGCGCTTTTCCATAAGCGGGCTCTCCGGTCAGCGTGCCAACATCCGCCATCGCTGAATAGAGGTACGTCGCTCGGACGGCGTGACCGACGGCTTCTTTCTGCTCGGTCACTGGAGCGTGCTGCTGGGCGTAAGTGGGAGACATGACGCCCTCGCCATCCGGCACGTAAGTCACGCCGCGGATCTCGAGGAACTTGCGAGCCATGTCGAGATAAAGCGGTTTGCCGGTGACTCGATACAGCTTGACCAGTGCCAGTTCCATTTCCTGATGACCGGGCGCCTGCCGGATCGGTTTGCCGCCGTTGTATTCCGGATCGCCCTCGAAGATGACGTTGTTGATGTGGACGGCACTCTTCTCGGCGACATCCAACAGGTTCCTCCTGCCAGTCGCCCGATAGTAAGCAATCGCCGCCTCGTACAGATGACCGACGTTGTAGAGTTCATGACTATGGACAATGAACGTGTACGGCCTATCGCCCATCATGTTCTTCGCCTTGCCCACGCCAGTCGTGTGTGACGGATACAGATAACCGTTCTTGTGCTGCGCCCCGGCAATCACGTCGGCCAGGTCATCGAGTGTTTTCTCAAGCTCCGGATCACTTCGCAGTTGCAGCAGATACGCGGCGCCTTCCATGACCTTGTAGAGATCGGAATCGATGAAGCGATGCGCCCGATGATCTTCGACCTTCTTGCCGGCAAGAAAATCACGGGCCGCTTTCAAATGTTCGACGCCCGGTTGTGTGCGCTCGAATGCAAACGGGACCAGCGTCTTCCGCTGCGTCTCCAGCCGAGGCCGCCAGAAGTCGCTGGTCATCTCGACCTTGTTGAAGGGCACTGGCTTCAGCGGATAGTCGGCCGTCGCCGTGCCAGCAAACAGGGCGAGAGTCATTAGAGGCAAGAGTCGTCTGGTGTACGATCGCGGCACAAGAACTCTCCAGGTTAAGAAACAGGTTCGAAGTCGAATATCGTGAAGGGTTATTCTGCTACCCGGCATCGTGCTTAAGACAGAGAGGTGATGAGAGGCGGAAGCCGGGTTGATTGGTGGCGCGGAATTGAGCGTCGATGATTCTATTTTCACCGAAGTCCACAGCGACGGTCGTGCGCCTCAGGAATGTGCGGCGGTTCATGATTCGTTGGAGCCTCTTGCCGTTCATCTTGCGCGTGGACTGGCGTTTTTCGACGGCGGCGTCAACGCTTTCGAAGGCTTCGGAGAAACGGGCTTCGAGGGCGGTCTGGCGCCGGGCAGTTTCGGCGACGAGGGCGGCGAGTTGATTGTCACCGGCGGCTTCGAGTTGAGCGCGGGTCTGGCCGAGTTCGGAAGCGTACCGCTGCTTGGGGATCCCATCCTCTTTGAGACGGGCGAGGTCGGGCTTCGTGGAGAGGACGTAAGCGTCTTCGGCCTTGGAAGCCTTGTTGACTGCGGTTTCCATTAGCTTGAACTCGGAGTTGGTACCCTTAATATGCTGTTTCTTTTTTGCTGAGTTGTTTGTGAGACGCGGACGCCTCCAGGTAGTCTGCGTGGAGAGCGGCCTTCAGGTTGTCACGTTTGGCCACGAGGTCGCGATAGGTCTGATCCTTTAGAGTCATGCGGGATTTAAGATTCGTGTATTCGACTTTGTACCGCTCCGCGGGGTCACGATTGACGGGGTCACGGTCGGTCTGCATCGTTTTGAATCTCTTGCGAGTCTCGGTCCAATTATCACGCTGGCCGGTGGCCTTCCAGACGCGGACGTTGTCGATCGAGGCGCCGGGGAGATCGAACTGGAAGGCAAAGTACTTGCGAGTGCGGTCAATGATGGGGTGTTTGCCGAGAACAAATTCGTCGTCGCTCAGATGCGCGAAGATCTCGTCGTCCCAGTATTCGACCGTCATGGTTTGCCATTGATCAGGTCGAGGTTTTCGGACGCATTCGCCAAGCTGAGCGGGAACGATGCCGACGGAGCGATCGACGGGTGTGTTGACTTGGAAGTGCTCCAAGTGGATCTGGGTGACGCTGTTGTAGCCACCGCCACTGCCGGTCACGAGGCGAAGGTCTGTCGTTTGGCCAGAGAGTTTGAAGTCGCACTGGATGATCGTGTTGTGGAAAGACGGATCTTTGAGGAACACTCGTTTGCTCTCGGTCGGATCGACGTCAGTGCGCAACAACGCGTCGTCGCGCAAAGCGAAATCGGCCTTGAACCCCCAGCGTTCCGAGACGGTGGCGGGGTCAAAGCCTTCCGAGAAGATGAGTTCGCCGGGGGTACACATCAAGGCGTTGGGCGGCGCGGGCGTCTCGGCAGTTGCTGTCGCGGAGATCACACAGATGCAGAGCAGAGAGAGTGTGAGACGAGAGGTCATTGTGTTGGTTCGCATATTGGGTTCAGGCTTTCACGCTTTCGAGTTTATCACTGGCTGAATGAGGATTGCTTTCCACCATCCCAACCGACGTGTCCCACCCGCCTCACTCGGTCACATCTACCCAGCGAGCTCTGACAGCTTGTTCTGCGTCAGCTTTTTCTGGCCCTTCTTTCCACGATTCAAATTGCGCGTACCGCCTGCATTTTTCTTTATTGATCTCGTTCTTGATCAGCTTGTCGTTTAGCCCTCTAAGCATCGCCGCTTTCTGCGATTCAAAGTCAGTTGGGTTGTCTTCGTTAAGTTTTGCTAGGTTCTTTTTAAAGGCTTCTCTGGAACGCTTCGAGTGCTCATCCATTAAGTCATACAAGGCCTGACGGACTTGCTCGATCGTGCCGCCGTCAACCTCTTCGACATACTTCCGGCGAATGGCGTCCATGGAGGTGACCTTCTCTGGCATCTTTGCAGCAAGGTCGTACTCTTCGCGGTAATCGGATTTGATATTGAAGAGTTTGATTTCACGCGAGTTGAGGTGGCGCATGAGCTTGTAGTCACCGATGATGATCGAGCTGATGGGTGGGTGGTAGTGGCAGGGGTAGTGATGAACGATGCCGGGTGCTGCGCGCTTCACCTTGTCTTTGCTTCCTTGCGCGAACACATCACGCAGACTGCCACCGTCGATGCCTTCAGGGAGCGGCGTTTTACTTCCACTCAGGTCGTGAAAGGTGGGGAGGAAGTCCCACTGCACAATGGGTATATCGCATTGCGAGCCAGCTTGGATGCCGGGACCGGCAATCACGGTCGGCACGCGGATGCCGCCCTCGAAAATCGAACGCTTGCCTTCCTGCAGCGGGCCGTTGAAACGGTGCGTCTCGCCGCTGACTTGACGCTTTTGTGAGTTTCCGCCGCCGTTGTCCGAGGTGAAAATGATGTAAGTGTTGTCGAGTTCCCCTTTGGCCTTGAGGGCGTCGATAATGGCACCGACGTTCAGATCCATTTCTTCGATCATCGCCGCGTAGGTGATGGCGCGGTTCACGCTGGACTTTTCCGAATCGATCTTGTCGGTATCTCTTCCCTGTTCAATCCACCGCCGCTTGACGCGTTGGAACGCTTCCTTCGTTGCCATGTGTGGAACGTGGGGTGCATAGTGCGAGACCATCATAAAGAAAGGCTGCTTGCCGGCGTACTCGTTGACGAAAGCAACGCTATCCCTTCTCAGCGAATGAATTCGTTTGGGGTTGTCCGGCGGGAAGGGCGTTTTCTTTTTTACGTCCCAATACGAACCGTGACCGTTGCCATTGCCTCCAGGCTCGCCGGGATTCTCATCGGTGACGTCATATCCGGCCTCGTCGAAACGCCCCATGGCGCTACAGCCTTTGCCAAACATGGAGGTGATGTAATTCCCGCCAGATGCCTTCAGCATTTCCGCCATCGTTATTTCATCATCGAAGCCTTCCGGTCGCTGATAGTGTGAAAGCACATCGAACACATTGCGATACTGCACACGCGCGGAGGATTTCCCGAACTGGATGCTGAGACGGGAACCGGTGCAGGTGGGCGTGGGTGAGTAGGCAGCACCAAACCTTGCGCCTATTCTGGCGAGGCGTTCCAGTCCGGGTGTCTGATTGAAGTCGTGCTTCGTACTTGGATCGGCATCCATCATCTGCACAGACGTGTCCGCGTAGCCGAGGTCGTCGGCATAGATGATGATAAAATTGGGTCGTTCGGCGGCATGGCTGTGCAAGGTGATGCTGGCCAGAACTAGGGTGATGATCGTTGTCATGCTCTGAAGTCTCACAACTGGCGCTCTCTTAGTTTTCAAACTCGACCTGCACTTCGAGGATACCGACGCAGGCGTCTTCCTTGGGCGTCATCCTGATTCAGATCGCGTCGCACTTCAACGGGGCGGCGGGATGTACGACGTTATGCTGGTTCGTCCAAGTGTCGTAACGGTCGGTGGTATATAGCACCACTTTCTGCGTTGATGGGTTGGCATTCTCATTTTGTGTTAGCGTCTTTTCCCTCGCATAGCGAGTCCGATTCTGTCGTCAGCTATGCGCGGGCCCTTCGATGACTTTGTCGAATGTCTAAATGCGGCATGCGAACCCCGACTGTCGGGAATTAGGACATTCGTGAGGCTACGATCATTTGGATTGACCGGCGCGTATCGTCATTTCGTCGTGAATACGATTCATGTGAATGGCTTTAGATGACCTGCAGTGTCACTTCCGCAAGGTCACTTCTTCCGCCTCTTGAATCAGCTTCTCCAGGGCAGCGTCGATGGACTTGTCGCCAGCCTTACCCACCCACTTGCGTCTAATCGTGCCTTTGTGATCGATGATGTACATCGTTGGCGTCGCGGGGAGGTTCCACTGACGGTTGATATTGATATCGCGCTGGTCGTCGAATGACCGCCAGTTGATGTTTTCTTTTGTCATCACTTTTTTGAGTTCACCGGGTTCATGGACCCAGGAATTGACGCCGATGAGAGCGAATGGTTGTCTTTGAGATTCGTTACGAGCGACCGCTCGTGAGGCCAAGTGGTCCGTCACGTCAGTCAGAACTCGCTCCAGAAGTAGAGCAGCACGACCTTGCCGCGATAGTCGGTCAGTTTGAATTGCTTGCCGTCTTGGTCTTTGCCCACGATGTCCGGGGCAAGCTTGCCGACACTCAGGTAACGGATGTCGTACAGCTCCGACTTCGCCGTTTCGCCAATCGTGCCAGCACGAAACTTCACATCGGCGTAATCATCGGCCGCTCGTTCGAACAGTGCTTCGATTCGCGAGGCGAGTTTCGCTCGGTCCAGCCGCTGCAATTCCGGGAGGTAATTCTTGCCGTATGCGATTTTGTAGCACTCCGCTAGTTCCGGGCGATCTTCGACAAGTCGAAGCATTCGCAACCGGTCGCTTAGAAACTGAGCCAGCGCAAGACAGGCCAAACCCTGGACCTCCCGATGCGGATTCTTCTCGAGCACGATGCTCAGACCCTTGTCGTAGTCCATTCGATAGCCATATCGCATCCGGTCCAAGTTTGTCGCTGAGAAGATGATCGCGAAGAACGAGTTCAACGGCTCTGGCAGCCGAACCGTCGATGCTTCCAGCCGGAAAGTCCGAGCTGTTGATCTCCCAGGCATTCTGTGCCGCCGAGTCTGCAGAGACATCGACCTGAACCGCCTGTCTCAGAGCGGTCAAAGCGATAGGATCCTCTGGCTGTTGCGCGGCAAGCTCCAGAAACTTCGGCGCAAACGCGGCGAGCGCCTCGACAGCCGCCTTTCGCTCCAGGTCGGTCGTCGCCCCCCGGAGACCGCCACTCACCGGACTGTATTCCTTGAAGATCGCCGAGTACTGCTGTTTGGGCGTGCCCGGATCAGCTCGGCCTGTCCCCACTGTGATCAGCAGACTCAGCGCAAGGACTGAGATTGCACCAACCATGGGTTTCATAGAACTGCTTTATTGAAGTTTTGATCCAGCTAGAACCTGTAGTGTATCTTAACGCAAGCTCGTTACAGATAGATTCGTCGCATCCGCACAGCTCGACAACACTCGCACTTCACCGTGGGGAGCTTGAAGTTTGCCGCCACAGGAGTGATCTACAACCCGTAGGATGAATGAACATTGACGCGAATTCAAGTTCGGAAAGGAACAATCAGCATGGACACAAACGCGATTGTCGTGGAACAGACTTTTAATGCTCCTGTCGCGGTCGTTTGGACGGCCATCACCGACCCGGACCAGATGCGGCAGTGGTTCTTTGAGCCGATCGTCGACTTCAAACCTGAAACAGGTTTCGAAACGCAGTTCAATGTGCGGTGCGAAGACCGAGACTTTCTGCACGTGTGGAAAGTGACGGACGTGGTTCCGAAGAAGAGAATTGCTTACAGCTGGCGATATGAGGGGTATCCCGGTGACTCGACTGTTGTGTGGGAATTGTCGGAATCCGCAAACGGTACCAAGCTTCTGTTTACTCACGTGGGACACGAGACTTTTCCGCAGGACGATCCCATTTTCAGCCGGGAAAGCGGCCAAGCCGGATGGGATTATTTAGTCGGCGAAAGTCTGCCGGCTTTCCTGCAGCGACAAAGCTCTCAACCCAAAGATTGAGTGGTGATCAAGTCAACACTTCGCGGTCTTTCGCTTTTTGCCAATGGCTCCGCGTCTTTGCACCTTCTGAATGTATTCGACCGCCGACGGCACGGCGCAGGACGTGTTGCCCATGTCCACCGACACAGTGCCAATCTTCTCGCCAATCTGTAGCGAAAGGTCAATCAATTCTGTGACATAACTTCCAGTGGCAATGACGAAGCTGTTCATCGCATACCGCACTAGATTTCGTTCCTTGTGAATTGTTCGCCCAACACGTTGAAGAAGTTTTGTCAGCTCTGAGAGGTCGAGAACAGCGTCGTCTGTAATGGCAACCAGACTGCACAAGGTCATCCATCCCGTTTGAGCGGCGTTCTCATTCTTGGCGTCGACCCATTTCAACGCGAGCTCGTTTCCCACCCTGCTTTCAGCCGCTACCCAAGCGACAATTGTTCCAGAGATCGCGGGGCAATTGCTTTTTGCAACCCAGTGTCGCAGATCCCGTTTGCTCATTTGCTCGTCGTCCACCACCAATCCAGCCAAATACTGTGCGTCGTAGATGCCTGTATCAAACAGTTCAAGGGCCAGGTGATGGTCCGTCTTGGTCTGCTTCTGGAGCCTTTTCAGGTCGGCGATTTTTACGCCCAGTACGGGTTCGTTGGCACCGTGATTTATCAGGATCTTCCGGTAAGAGTCGGAACCAAGTCTTTCAAGCTGAGAAACCATATCCGTCGCATTCATTGTTCGTCTCCTGTGCTCTGCGTTCTGCTCCGCATGACGAAAGCACCAGCCAACGCCGCCGCCAGCTTGGCAAACATCGACAGTGCGAATTCAACGTCAAACATACCACTAAATCCGACCATCGCCGCATCGATTATTGCGTAGGATACCGTAAAGGTTGCTGCGAACAAAAAGCCATTCCGAACGGGACGCCACTTGGTGAACATAAGCCCGGCACCGAAGAAAAGAGCCGTTCCGGCGATGTGGCTGCACCATGGGGAGATGCGTAACGCAGCAGCGTCATAAAACTCGCTAGGATGCCCGGGCTCGACGACGAATCTATAGAAGACAACAACGGCGACGGCGATCAGCAAGTTGACAGCCAATAATGCAACAGCAACACCCGTGGCCTTGGCAAAATCGATGGGTTTCATATTTGGCCTCTACTTATCGTTGTCAGCGAACGAAGTGGTCCGGGATCGTTTTGCAGGTGTAGTAGCGGTTCTTAAGCGGAATGGCACCGGGGCGAAACTTGCCTGCATCGACGCTCGCAAGCACACGGGAAATCATCTTCTTCATCATGACCCCCCAACCGACTCGCATCATGTTGCGAGTCAGCCACTTGCAGTTTTCCGCCCCGCTGTGCTCTAACGTGAGCAACGTTCCGTTATCCTTTGGCGTCAACGTCCAAGAAATCGTCATCGGCTTTGGCCGGGGACGCTTCCCGTCGCTCGGGACATTGACCCAGCTCCACACAAGTCGAAACGGTGGAATTGCCTCCAGCACTTCGCATTCTGTAATCCCCGACCCGCAGAGTCCAGGGTCACAGCGGAATTGAAACTTGTGTCCGGCAACCGGTTGGTGGTCGTTCGGCTCCAACCATTCGGCAAGTGCGTATGGATCGGTGATGGCCGCCCAAACATCCTCCGGGGAATGCGGGTAGAACCGTTCCTGGCATATGGTGATTGGCTTTTTGGCAACCATGCTGATCCACTCTTCGGTCAGTTCTTTCGCGCAGAACTCTCTTTATCGAGGTACTCACCCAACGCATCCAGCTTGTCGTCCCAGTATTTCTCGAATTGCGACACCCAGTCGAATACGTCTCGCAACAGGACGGGTTCGATTTCGTAAAGCCTCTCCCGACCTTCCTTTCGGCTTCGCACCAGCCCCACCTCACGAAGAATTCGCAGATGCTTTGAGACCGCTGGTTGACTGATAGAAAACGGTTCCAACAACTCCGTGACACTCCGCTCGCCGTCTTTTGCTAATCTCAGCAACAAGGCTCGACGTGTCTGATCCGCAATGGCAGAGAATACATCAGCAACTTGTGAGGACGACTCCATAAAGCCTATCATATAACCACTTGGTTATATGTCAAGTCTTCGTTCAGTGGGGATCAAACGATTGCGAGCAAAGAGTTCGACAAACGTCTTGATGCTTCGACTTGTCTGATGGTGGTTCTCTGACTGCCACCCGAACGATTCGCCTCAACGCGATTGAATGCTCGAAAAGGCAGAAAGCGCTTGACGCAACTTCTCTTCTTAGCGACACTGCACTAGTGCAGTAGTGCAATCAAAAGGAAGGCTGATGATTATCGATCCGCGGAATAGCAATCCGATCTACCGGCAAATCGTGGAGCAAACGCGGGATGCAATCGACGCGGGGGTTTATCGCGTTGGTGAAGCTCTGCCGTCGCAGCGAGCGCTGGCGATCGAGATTCGCGTCAACCCAAACACAATTCAAAAGGCGTATGACGAGTTGGAACGCCTGGGCGTCGTCGAGGCGCGACGGGGACTAGGCGTCTTCGTGCGTGATCGAAAGAGCAACGCGGCACGCGGAAAAACTGAGAAGTTGATGGATGCTGCTTTTCGTGACGGCATCGTGGAGGGATTGGCGAACGACGTGTCGCCAACTCGCATTCGAGAGTTGTTCGAGTCCTCGATGAATTCGAGTTTATCGAAGGCGAGGAAACGACAATGAGCCGGCCGAAACTTGCTGTCGACATTCGGGGACTGATGAAGCGATTCGGTCGATCGACTGCTGTTGACACAGTTGGCTTGTCGATTCGCCCGGGCTCGACTCTGGGTTTACTCGGTCCCAATGGTGCTGGCAAGAGTACAACGCTGCGGATGCTGATGGGAATGTTGCGTCCGACCGCTGGCTCGATCAATGTTCTTGGTCGAGACCTGGCGACTGAAGCGGCTCAGATCAAACAGCGAGTCGGCTATGTTCCGGACGCAAACTACGCTTATCGTTGGATGACTGTCGAGCGAGTGATTCGCTTTTGTCGTCCGATGTACCGTCACTGGAATGATGATCGGTGTGCGGAATTGCTCGACATGTTTCAACTGTCGGCCAACAAGAAGATTGGCAGCTTGTCGAAAGGTATGCTGGCGAAGCTGTCGCTGTTGCTCGCTCTGTCGCATGAACCGGATCTGTTGGTGCTGGACGAGCCGCTGTCGGGATTGGACCCAATTGCCCGTGACGATTTTATTGAGGGTGTGATGCGAGGGATTTGCAGCGGTACTCAGACGATCCTATTCTCCAGCCATCAGCTTGATGAAGTCAGCAAATTAGCCGATGACGTGGCCATCATGAATCACGGACGCGTCCTGATTCACCGCCCGCTCGACGAACTGCTCAGCAGCTTCAAACGCGTCCGTGCTGTGTTGCAAGACGGTCGTCTGCCTGCGGTGATACCGAAGGGGACGATCTGGCAAAGCGTCAATCGGCGCGAATGGGCGTTGACCGTCCAAGACGTCGACGACACGTTGATCGATCAACTGAAATCTGAGAACTCAGTCGATAGTATTGAAGTGGCTGAGTTGAGTCTCGACGAGCTATTTCGCGATTTCATTCGCGGCGATGAAACTCCCGATGATCAAAGGCATGAGAAGGCCCAATGTGAGGCTGCCGAATGTTGATGCAATTGATTCGGAAGGACTTGCGCATTTGCCGACTACCGATATTGGTTGGAGTCGCGATGGTGATCGGTGCGTTCGTGTTAATGTCAACGATGGACGGCCTTTCCGGTGTGTGGCGAGGTGGAAGCATCGAAACGTGGTCTGTGATGCTAAAGACCGCAGGCAGCTTGAGCATCATCACTTCGATTATCGCACTCACCATGCTAGCCGGAACGATATTCGCGGCGGAACGAGCCGACCGGTCGTCAGAGTTTCTCGCCTATCTACCGCCATCTCGTGCTCAAGTTCTGTTGAGCAAGGCCATCGTCTTGGGGGCATCGTGTGTTCTGGCGTTGTGCGTTGGTGGAGGGAGTATTGCGTTGGCGGATTGGCTGAGTGTCGACCACTCCGTGAACTCATCCCTCCAGATTCGCATGCGAGATGTTGTTCCGATTGCCGTTGTATCAATCGGCGTTGGCTGGTGTGCGTCCGCTCGGTTCGCGAACACGGGTCCTTCGGTTGGACTGGGATTCGCAGCTCCAATCGTTCTAAGCGCCGGAGTACTTTTAGCAAGCTACTTTTTCGGCATTCCGAACGATGAATCTTTTAGAACGACCTACGCAGCTTGCAGCACTGCGACTGGCTTGGCTTGCCTAGTGGGCGGCAGTGTCTATTTCATTCGTCGAGTAGAACCCTAGTTTTCCTTGGGAGTAAGATCATGATCGCGAGAACGTTTTTCGTTTTGTCTGTACTCGTACTCTCAGCAATCGGTCGCGGAGCAGAAACGGGGACGATCTCTGGTCGAGTGCTAGGGCCAACAGGTGAGCCTGTTGATGGAGCCGTAATTACTTTGCCTACCCGGGACGCATGGTTAGCTTCTGACTCCACGCTGCCTCCCCTAACAAAAGCCCATTCCAACTCGGACGGTCGCTTCACGCTGACGCTTGGCGGACT
Source organism: Planctomycetota bacterium (assembly GCA_014381825.1). GTDB lineage: Bacteria > Planctomycetota > Planctomycetia > Pirellulales > Pirellulaceae. The sequence goes on along the minus strand of JACNKX010000074.1, from coordinate 10,905 downwards.
AGAAGCGGGCTCGCCAAACAGGCAATCCGCGCCGCTGCGGATCGACGCCGAAGGATTGGCATCGACTGATATCGACCAGAGACATATCACACTGTTCGACAATGCCGATAAGAATCTTGGCGACATCCGACTATCCACCGGCCGCGTTTATCGCGGACAGATCGTCAATTCGAAAGGAGCACCGATCGCCGAGGCAACGGTGACTTGTTCCGCACATCGATTTATCGGACGTGGATCTGCAGGGGTCATCGCGGGTACGCGGGAAGTGATTACGGACAACGAAGGCCGCTTTGTAACTCCGACGCTACCACTTGCGATTCCACATGTTCAAGCATCGGCTGTCGGCTTTGCCATGAAAGCTTTCGATACGGCAAAGCTTATAGCCGCGACGGATGGCGAGTTAGGTATTCTCAAATTGGCAGGGGACGATCCGATTGAAGGGACAATCGTTGACAAGAACCTGCAGCCGCTTCCGGGAATTTCTGTCCAAGTCAGAGGTCTGGTGGCAACGACGGATGAGCGCGGTCGGTTCGCATTGCGAGGCTTGGTCGGCACGACCCGGCAACCGATTTCGATCAGGGCAGAGGGTTTCGCGCCATTGAGCTGGCTAACCACGAAGACTTCGAACGGCTACGAGTGTGTCGATTTCACTGAGTTTCAACTGAATCCTCGAGCCCTCACCTCCGCCGCCTATCAAAAGGCACTGTCATCGCCGATGACAATGCAGCGGCTGCAGATTCAGCTGAGACGAGAAGGCATGATATTTGGCAATGCAGTCGACGAAGAAACCGGCGAGCCCATCACGTTATCTCGTGTTGTCCTCTGCAATTTCGCAAGAAAGCCGAACGGCAAAGTCGTCCTGAGTCTGTGTCGTAAATCTCATTTCACCCAACCGACCGCAGGAAAGTTTGTCGTCGGCTATCCCGTCCCCAATGAGTATCATTTGACTGTTTCTGCCAACGGCTATGAGGACGCGGAGGCGTTCACGCCGAAAGTTAGCGAGCTTCAACGTGTCGATGGCATTGAAATCAAGATGCGCCGAAAGGGCGACGTGCCCGCTTCGACCATTGTCGCGCAGCACATTCGAGGCGTCGTGAAAGACGATGGCGACGAACTGAAGAACGCACGTGTCGCACTATGGCGTCGGCCAAGAAACCTTCCCGCGATCGCCACTCGCCTCATTCGCGGCCGAACGTCCGTCGGGGACGGGTCTGTAGTGACAAGCCATATGCTCACCGGGCCGGAGTTTTCTCTTGAGGCCCCCGTTCAAGATCCGAACTGGTACGTGTTGGTCGAAACGCCAGATCGCATCGTGGCGTTGCACGGTCCCATCGACGTAGCGAAGGGAGAAACGCAACAAGTGGAAATTGAGACCCGTGCCTGTGGTCGAGTCGAAGGAGTCGTCTCAAACGCAAGTTCTGTTGACGTCCCGCTGTGGGTCGTTCTGTTTTCAGGTCTCGGCATTCAGTACGAAGTTCCCATTCAATCCAATGGCCGCTTCGAATTGACAAACGTGTTTCCGGGCGACTACGGACTAAAGGTAGGCTGCGATTCGATTCTCGATTCAGACCTCGGCGATTTCCCGTATCGCGATCGTCCGGACGAAGAATCTTTCAGACTCATGAAACGGCCAAGCAATCCCTGGAAACGGGCGGTCAAGATTAGCGTCGAAGAGGCTCAGACCGTCAGTATCCGGCCGATCAAGTTCGAGAGGTAGGCGAACGGTCTCTCTGCGGCAGCAGGCACTCGATCACGGAGATTGCGACGAATAAGACGTGCGCCATTGAAGGGAGTTGGGTCAAGGCGGCTAAATCATTGTCAGCGCTTTGTAATTCTCGGCTGATGACTCAAGGGAGGTCGCCTCACCATTCCTATAAACTTCAACCGCTGCCTTGTCGCCACGACCTGAAATCAGGACAGCCCGTCGAGCAACATTCGATAGCGCCGCTCCATAGCAGTTTGCCATCGTTGCGTTTGATTGTAACCCTGAGTCAGCTAGACTCAGTGGACTTTGAGCATCAGGAGTTCAGGGGCATGCTCAGCACCTGCAGTCATACGATTAGGGAGCGAGAACATGCCGATCGATTCGAAGTCATTGTTGTTGGGGTATGAATTGAGCCGTCGCGTCCGGGTACCTGACCTGAAAGTCACGGAGTGTACGGTCGAGTGATCCGACCATACAGGTATCACAACATTCACGCCCAACGATACTGAGGCACTCATGGCTTATCTCGAAAATCTGTACTCGCTGCAAGGGAAAGTCGCGCTGGTCACCGGGGCGACGCGTGGTTTGGGACAGGGCATCAGTGAAGCGTTGTTACGGGCAGGCGCGACGGTCGTTTTGAATGGCTCGAATCACGAACGGCTCGCAGAAACGACTCAACAGTTCGCGGACGAGGGCTTGCCCGTCGTCGAGTTCCCTTGCGATTTGGCCGACGCCACGCAAGTCGCGGAACTGGCGGAGTTCGTTCTGCGCGAGCAGCCGCGGATCGACGTGCTAGTAAACAATGCGGGCGTCACGTTTCCACACGAGTTGCTCGATTACCCCGACGACGCTTGGCATCAGACGATCCGCGTGAACCTCGAGGCGCCGTTTCAACTTTCCCGACGGCTCGCGCCGCGCATGAAAGAACAGGGTGGCGGTTCGATCATCAACATCACCAGTATCGCCGCAGAATTGGGCTTCCCCAACAATCCTGCTTACGGCGCGGCGAAGGGAGCCCTCAAGCAACTCACCAAGTCGATGGCATTCGACCTCGGACCGTTTGGCGTTCGAGTGAACAATCTCGGTCCCGGCTACTTCCACACGGACATGGCTAATCTCAGTTACTCCGATCCTGAACGACGCGAGGCGCGTGCCGACCGCACTCTGCTTGGCCGCTGGGGCGAGCCCGAGGACTTGGCCGGTGCGGTCATTTTTCTCGCATCCGACGCTTCGCGCTATATGACGGGCCAAGACCTTTACATCGATGGCGGCTGGCTGGCGAAAGGACTGTGACATGGCGCTAGGAGTCACTTCGCTCGAACCGATTCCGACGGCGGCCATCCAGACGCGCTGGCGGCACATTGTGACGCCAATCCCGGCACCGGAATCCGTATCTCTGATCGAGCGATTGCGGCAGGCGGAACCACGGTCGATGGCCACGATGCCACCGATTCTGTGGCACGAGGCTGAAGGCTTTTTGGTGCGAGATCCGTTTGGTAACCAATGGATCGATTTCACCAGCGGCATCGTGCTCGCCAATGCCGGGCACGCTCATCCGCGCATTGTGCAGGCGATCCGCGAAGCTACCGAGCAGCGACTGCTCGCCACGTATGCGTTCCCATCGGAGTCGCGACTCGCGCTGCTGGAAAAGCTCGTGGCTCTGTCGCCGATACCCGATTCCAAGGCGATTCTCTACTCGTCGGGGACCGAGGCCACAGAATGCGCTCTGATGCTGATGCGGCGTCACGGACAGCGGATTCGCGCTGACAAGGTTAGCATCTTGAGCCTCGCGGGGAACTATCATGGCCGCACGCTGTCCGCGCAACTGGCCAGCGGCACGCCGCAGCCCACCGACTGGATCGACCGTGAGCTTGTCCACCACTTTCAAATCCCGGCCCCGAACTGCTTTGAGTGTCCGTGGGGACGTTCGCATTACGAACAATGCGGCGCGGACTGTTTCCGCGCCGGCCTGGATAAACTAGCCTCGCGCGGAATCGACCTCGATCGGATTGCTGGTATCATTCTCGAGCCTGTTCCTGGCTGGACCACGCTTCCCATCCCGCGCGACTTCGCGGCGGCGGCTTCCAGCTGGGCGAAACAGCACGACTGTCTGCTGGCCCTCGACGAGATCCAATGCGGTTGCGGGCGCACCGGAAGGTTCTTCGGCGGTGAACATCTCGGCGTAACGCCAGACCTGATCGTTCTGGGGAAGGGTCTGTCGTCGAGTCTTCCTGTTTCGGCCGTGATCGGACGCAACGAACTGATGGACCTGCCGTTGCCCGGAGAAATGTCGAGCACGCATGGCGGCAATCCTGTCTGCGCGGCCGCCGCACTTGCGAATCTTCGAGTGCTTGAGGACGAAGGACTCGTCGACGCTTCTGCCCGCACCGGTACGATCGTTTTGGAACGACTTCAATCACTGGAACGCGAATTCCCAGAACACGTACGTGCGGTCCAGGGTATTGGTCTGTTTCTGTCGATTCATCTCCACCGACGCGGCACGGCCAAGCCCGCTGTGGAACTCGCCGATGCCGTCGCTCAAGAGGCCGTGCGGCGGGGGGTGCTGATGTTTACAACCGGCCGAGGTTATCTGAAAGTCACGCCGCCTTTGTGCATCGAACCGGACGCGGCGCTGGAAGCCGCCGACGTGATCCGCGACTGTTTGGCTGACACAACTAAGACCGTATGACCTTTCCCGCTCCAATCGTCGCACCGTAAGCTCGCTCTGATGAACTCACGCTTCAAACTGCTGTTGTACCTGATCTGTGGCCTGACCGACTTCTCTGCGTTCGTCGTTATCTTTGCGGTGTCGCGAGGTCTTGCGGAGGGGAAGGCCGAGTCGTGGTATCTCGGCGTGGTCGGGGCTGGACTGTCGTTAAGTGCCGGAGTCGGCAGCATCCTAGCGGGTTGGTTGTCGCATCGGTTCGACGGTCGAGTTGTGTTTGTCTCCGGCGCTGCCACGATTGGCGTGAGCATCGTGGCATGCGGGTTGGGTAATCCGGCCACGGCCTGGTTCCTGCCTGGCTATTGGCTGCTCGGGATCGGGTTGGGATGCACATATCCCCCGCTAGTTGGCTGGTTGAATCAAGGAGTCAATGCTCACGCCAATCGACACGGAGTCAGCCGCACGCTGGTCCTATATTGTGTGGCCTGGAACGCGGGCATGATGTGTGGCCAGTTAACAGCTGGCTCGCTGTTTTCAATCGGGACGACTTGGACGTACGGGACGGCGTTCTTGGCCGCTACTTTGAACATCATTCTGACGATTGCCGCCGTGCGCCGAGTTGTTCCGCTGTCGAGCGAGGTGAGCGACGAAACGCCCGCCGAATACGAAGCTGCCGAATTGGCTAACGTCTTCAAACGCCTGAGCTGGATTGCCAACTTGGGAGGTATGTTCGGCGGCAGTATGGTGATTCACTTGCTGCCCGATCTTGCCGTGACGATTGGTATCGCTGCGGATGATCACGGCAAACTCTTAGCAAGTTGGCGGGCGGTGATCATCGTGACTTATCTGGTTATGCACCGCGTCGCGTTTTGGCACTACAGCTTTAGCACGTCCTTAACGTCACAAATTCTCGCGGCGATTGGGTTGATCATGATCGCCCAGGCAGACTCTGCCGTCCCGTTGCTCATTGGGTTGACGTTGCTCGGACAGCTTGTCGGCTTTAACTATTTCTCCGGCTTGTTCTACAGCACGGCCGGCAGTTCGCATGAGCGTCGCGCGCTGGCAGCCGGCATTCATGAGGCGACATTGGCAACGGGCATGGCGGTCGGCACCATCGTGGGCGGTGTGCTTGGTACACTCGTGAATCAGCGCGTGCCCTATATGATGGCGGCGGCCGTGCTGCTCGTGATGAGCGTCGCGCAGTCCGTCGCATGGTGGAGTTGGGTGCGATCGCTCCGCCAGGTAAGACACGCGACTGCGGTCGAGCCACAGACAACGATTTGCGATACTGAATCCGACGCCGATCGATTGTTCCATGAACCCACTCATGAGGAATCAGCATGAATCAGCGTAAAGTCTTGATTACCGGAGCCAGCGGCCTGATTGGCGGATTGACAATCGAGCAGTTGGGCGGTCAATACGAGTTTAGCGGCCTAAGCCGCCGGCCGGTCGCAGGCATTCCACATCTGTCGGCTGATATTACTGACGCGGCTGCCATCAAGCCAGCGTTTGCCGGGATCCACACCGTGCTGCATCTGGCGGCGGCCAATGGTGATGATCAATGGCAGGAATGGGCACCGACGATGGCGATCACCATTCAAGGAACGCTCAACGTCTACGAAGCCGCTCGCGAAGCTGGCGTACAGCGAGTCGTGTTTTTCAGTAGCGGCTGCTGCCAATTAGCCTGGGAATGGGATGCGAATCATCCCTACGGAAAAATTGCGAACGGGCCGAATGACGAGATCCCCGCGACTTGGCCGAATGTCGATTTGGATTGGCCGGTACGTCCCGATTCGCCGTACGCCGTCGGGAAACTATTCGGAGAAAATGTGGGCCGCTATTACTCCGACAAGTACGGAATCTCGACGATCGCCATCCGGCTGGGTGCCGTGCTCAAAGAAGACCGACCGTTGCTTCGCCGACACCTTCCGGGATACTTATCACAATCCGATTGTGTGCAACTCATCGACAAGTGCTTGAGCGCACCCGAATCGCTGCAGTACGAGGTCTTCAATGCGATCTCCGAAAATAAATTCCGCTGGCGTTCGACCGATCACACCAAGGAAGTACTCGGCTGGCAGCCAACTGGGTGCGCGGATGCTTTCCCCTTGCCGAACAACGGAGAGAAACAATAAATGGCGATTGCCCAAGATTCGTCTCGCGTTGAAAACGGCCTCTTCGTCACTGACTCCGACCAGTCCACGTCAAAAGACAATAGTGAGGAATCCGAATGTTTCGTAGCGTTACCATCCTATTGATCATCGAAATCGCTTCGCTCACGGCAACTGCGGAAGACGCGGCAAGGCGGCAGTCGCGGGGAACGACGATTGATATCGGTTCCCGGCGCGAGCTGTTCGTCGAGGACGAACTGATCGACCGGCTTGTGGGCAAAGCGGAGTTGCGATTGCATCACCCAATTCCGCAAGAGGTCGTTCTGAAACATGACGAGCCGTGGGAAGGGAGCGGTACGGTCTATCACAGCATCTTCAAGGACGGCGACCGATACCGAATGTATTACGCAGCCGGGCAACTCACCGTCACTCCCAACGGAGTTGATGCCGGGACTCACGGTCAGTTCTGTTGTTATGCCGAAAGCGACGACGGCATCCACTGGCGAAAGCCTGCGTTAGGACTGCATGAGTTTCAAGGAAGCAAGGCCAACAACATCGTGATGGTCAAACAGAAGGTCGGAGATGCGACATCCGAGCCCGGTGAGCCAGCCGTGTTTAAAGACACCAACCCCGACGCCCCGCCAGACGCCCGCTACAAGGCACTGCTTCCGGCTAACCGACGGCCGACAGATTACCGCCGAGGATTGCTCGCGTTCAAATCTCCCGACGGACTGCATTGGTCACCGATGAGCGACAAACCGATCCTGACCGACGGAGCGTTTGACTCTCAGAACCTCGCCTTCTGGGATGCTGAACACGGCCACTACCGCGCGTATTGGCGTTACTTCACTAAAGGCGGCTACAACGACGAACAGGTTTGGAATCCGCAGGGGCATCGTGCCATTCGCACGGCCACCTCCAAGGACTTCCTCCATTGGACGGACCAGGAGGATCTTCAATACGTCGATTCGCCTTCGGAGCAACTCTACACGAACCAGGTCAAGCCCTACCATCGCGCGCCGTATTTGTTAATTGGCTTTCCCACACGCTATGTCGAGCGAGGCCACAACGACGGCCCAGACCATGAGGCCCGTGCGAGTGCCGGAGTGGAGCGCACCCGCCATTGGTCCGCATCGCTGCGAGCGCTTCCCGAACTGGAAAATCGACTATGGCGCGCCAAAGCGAGCGAACGCTACGGACGAGCTTTGACCGAAGGGCTGCTGATGGCGAGTCGAGATGGCGTCCACTTCAAACGTTGGAATGAAGGATTTCTGCGCCCGGGGATCGAACGCAAAGGAACCTGGAACTACGGACACCAATTCATCGGCTGGCATGCAATCGAGACGAAAGGAACTCTCGAAAGTGCCGCTAACGAACTCTCACTCTTCGCGGTGGAGAGCTACTGGACCGACAACAGCGACCTGCTGCGGCGCTACACGTTGCGACTGGATGGCTTTGTCTCCGCGCAAGCTCCCATGAGCGGCGGCGAGCTCATCACAAATCCAATCACATTCACCGGGAAAGTGCTTTGGTTGAACTTTGCCACGTCCGCCGCAGGAAGTCTTCAAGTCGAACTTCAGGATGAGCAAGGCAAGCCAATGCCCGGATACTCACTCGACGATTGCGAGGAACTGTTCGGCGACACGCTCGACCGCGCCGTAACCTGGAAAACGAAAGCCGATCTATCTCCGCTGATTGGCAAGGCGGTGCGAGTGCGTTTCGTACTGCGCGATGCCGATCTGTACTCGTTCCGGTTCAACGAGTGACGAGTCACGAATCTGTGGGATCACTCCACTACCAGCTGACGTCTGTTCCGATCGAGTTCCAAGATGCAGCACGCCGACAATCGTTAAGTGCCCGACGAAACGGCCGGATACGAACAGTGCCGTTCACAATCGCCATCCTTGAATCAATCGGGGAGACGGTCGATCAGATATGCCGTGGCGTTTGTTGTACTTTGGATGAGACCGATCCGAATGTACAAGCACCACGTCGATACATTGAGTGTGGTCTGTCTAATGTAAACAGGCGGAATCTGCCAGATCGTGAGTGATCTGCCTGCAACCTGTGAATTCAACTCTTCTTCGTCAGATCGAGGAAGACGATGATCGAAGGATTGCCGACGGGCGTGTAATTGCCGGTGAAAGTCAGACCACCCGACTTTCGATCCACGCGGAAGACCGCGATGTTGTCGCCTCGTTGATTACAGGAGTAAAGGAACTGGCCGGTGGGATCGAAATTGAAGCTGCGCGGGTAGTTCCCGCGAGTCCATTCCTCGGTGACGAATGTCAACTCGCCCGTTTCGCCGATGGAAAACATCCCGATGCTGTCATGCAGACGGTTGCCTGCGTAGACGAAGCGGCCATCGTCGGAAACCAGGATCCCGGAGCAAAAATTACTGCCGGCGAAACCAGGTGGGAGGCTGGAAATAGTCTGCCGCGAGTTTAGCTGTCCCATGGCGGAATCGTAGTCAAACAAGACGATCGTTGAACCTTCCTCCTGTAACGAATAGAACCAGCGCCCGTTGGGATGGAAGTGGAAATGCCGCGGCCCATCGCCCGGTGGGAGCGAGACGGCAGGAGGATCGTTCGGCGTCAGAACGCCCTTCTTGTCATCGAATTTCCAGACATAGATTCTGTCCAATCCCAAATCTACATGTAGCACGAAACGCCCCGAAGGGTCGGCCTCGATCATATGCGCGTGTGCCTGATCGTGCCCGCTGAAAGCAAAGCTGCCAGGAGGGGCGTTCGAAGCCTTGGTGGGGCCCACCCTTCCGGCATCTCTTTTGATGTCCGTCGCGGCTCCTAGGCTGCCGTCGGGAAGAATTGGCAGCACCGCTACGGAGCCGCCGAAGTAATTCGCGACCAACACGAAACGTCCGGACGGATGCACACTGAGGTGAGCCGGGCCCTTGCCGCCGGAATTCACGGAGTTGAGCAACATCAACTTCCCATCGGCCGGATTGATAGCGAAGGCGCTCACCGACCCTGCCTCCTCGTCACCGATTCTCTCGGTTTCATTCGCTGAGTACAGGTGCGTTCGAGCGGCATTGAATGCCAGAGCGCTTGGGCTGGTTCCCATCTCATGCAATCCGTACGGCGTCATGGCCCCGGTGGTGCGGTCCACCTGAAACAGGTGGATGCCGCGCCCATTTCCCGGAGGCAGATCCACCTGAGTTTTCCGCATGTTCTGCAGCGGGGATGTATACGTGCCGACGTAGGCGATCAACGGCCCCTTCGCGTCACCCGATTGCGCCTTGAGCATGGATGCTGCAAGTATCGGTGCACCGCCTACCAGCGCGGAAGAGACTTTCAGGAACGAGCGACGTGAATGTTTTGGATCAATCATGATGGACGCTGCCGTATTGGAGTTGATAGTGGGGATCAGAGTATGAATGCTGAGGGAGACGCAAGCAAGCAGCAAACGATCCTGTCGTTGAGGCGGTCTGTCCGCAGCCGAGAGGCCGTAGCTCAATGCTCACCCGCAGTTACGCTTCGCCCGACATCATTCCTGCTTCAGCTTGATGAGAAAGATATCGTTGCTACCGCGGCTCGTAAGTTTGTGTGACCGATACTGCGTGCCGGGCGAGAATGCTCCTGACAGAAAACAGCTCCCACCTCCATCAACAGTCACTGCGTAACTGAGGTCGCTATGAGCGCCGCCCATCACCTCCAGCCAATCCAATTCGCCGTGAGGTGAATAGCGTGCCACATACAAATCTCGCCCGCCGAGCCCCGACAGGTGCTGTCCCATGAATCTGACATCGTCAGTAAACTCCCCCGTCACGTAGCAGTTCCCGAATGAGTCGGTGGCGACGCCCAGGCCGTAGTCGATCTTCTCTCCACCGCCTGAGTACGCCCAGGCCGGCTTACCGTCCGCGTCGAATCGAGCCACAAAGACATCGTACTCTCCAGCGCTCACCAGAGTCGCCGTTCCAAAAACGGCTTTGCTTGTAAACATGCCGGTCAGGTAGCAATTGCCCTGCCCATCGACGGCCACGCCCGTGCTCAATCCATCGGATTCGCCGCCGGCCGTCCTCGCCCAAATGAACTCCCCGTCGGCGGTCAGTCTGGCAACGAAGATGTCTTTCACGCTGGTCGGCGATCCGAATTCATGGCCGCTTAGCTGAACCACTCCCGACACATAGCCTGACACGTAACAGTCACCACCCGGTCCAACGGCAATGTTGTGTCCGCTTTGTCCTTGATCGTTTCCCGCGAGACGACTCCATTTGAGTTGTCCATCGGTGTCGTACATCACCACAAAAACCGACTTGCCTTTTGCACTCGGCGACGTTGCTTCGCCTAAGGTAACCGCGCCTGAAAAGGAGCCGGTCACGTACGCGTCTCCAGTCGGCGTGACGGCAATGCCGTGGCCATAGTCGTAGCCCTTGCCACCACCATCGTGTGCCCATTGGAAGTTCC
>JACNKX010000198.1 GCA_014381825.1 Planctomycetota bacterium | reverse complement strand
AAGGTTCACACGTATATCCGATTGCACAATTGGTACGCGACTCGCTCGAACTTGACCTTTCCTCCATCCGGCTACGTGAGTTCCTCCGTGAGTCCGCTGCCTTGATCCAAAGGGGCTCATTTCAGCAGTACCAGCCCGCACCGTTGAGGCTCGTTCCAGCACCGAAGACGGCGGCATGGACTGTAGAAAACGGTTGGAAGCCCAAAGACGGCGATGAGTCCGTAAGGCTAAGGCCACTCGCCCACATGGCCGTGCAAGATCAAGCTCTCGCAACAGCAGTGCTGATCTGCCTTGCAAATCATGTAGAGACTGCGCAAGGAAACCCTGAACTCAAGATCGAAAAGAAGACGAGAAAGAAGGTCGTTAGCTACGGCCACCGACTGGTGAGTACATGGGACAACGACGACGCTCGATTCCGATGGGGCAGTGCCCAACTCTATCGGCAGTATTACGTCGATTATCAAACTTTCGTCCAGCGTCCAGAACGTGTACGAGAGGAATTGATTCCCAGCGGAAAGAGTTGGGCAATCGCTCAGGCCGACCTCAGTCAGTTCTATGATCGTGTAAAGCGGAAGCTACTTCTCGAAAAAATCATTGGTCTTGTTCAGGACTCCGAAACGGGGCGAGTTGATCGACAGTTCTTCAACGCCGCAGAACGCATATTCGACTGGAGATGGCACGCCGAGTCCGTTGATCAAGCCGTTCAAGGTGGGTGCCCAGAAAGGGACGGTCTGCCCCAGGGACTTGCTGCCAGTGGATTCTTCGCCAATGTCTACTTGCTCGCTTTTGACGAAGCGTTGATTCAACTATTCGATAAGCGTCCTCAAGGTCGCTCGTGGCGAATCATCGACTACCGCCGCTACGTTGACGACATGCGATTTGTAATTCAGCTAGGGTCTACAAGCCCGCAAAAGTTTCAAGCTGAGTTTGAGGCGTTTCTTGTGTCGCTGCTGGATACTCACGCTCCTGGCTTGAAACTGAATGCCGACAAGACAGTTGTCAAATACAGCCATAGTCATCCCTCACATGCGCCGCTCGCCGATGCGATGCAAGCGGTCCAAACAGAGATTTCAGGCCCTATGGACGTTGAAACGGCACGTCAAGCACTCGAAATGCTGGACGGCCTGCTTGCCACGTCGGGGCAGCGTCGTCAGCGACTTGAGCCGAAGGGAACCGGCCAAGATGAGGCGCTGATGCGGACGTTCTCGGTTGAACCTGACGTGAGAACAGAAACGCTTGAGAGATTCGTTGCACACAGATGGCGACATGTTTTCAGATCATTGAGGGTAATGGCGGATGCCGATGGGCTGCCAGACTCATCGTTGAACGTCGGTCGCATGCTACTTGATAGGAGAGCAGAGACATTTGCCACGGAACTCATGCGGCGATGGATCGATGATCCGTCAAACGTGCGATTGCTGAGAGTGGCGATGGACATCTTCCCATCACCTAAACACCTTGAATTGGTGTTGAAATTGCTTGAAGCTCATTTGGAGCATCCCAATCACACAAAGGCACGAGCCGTCTGCGAATACGTCGGAGCAGAACTCCTTCGAGCGGGAGCAACGGAGACAGGGTTTGTTAGAGACGAAGATGAGTTGCCTTCGGATTCCGACGTTGACGGTTATCGGCAGCTTTTGACTGGGTTTGCAGAACGACGACTTGCCGCCGAATCGCAGCCTTGGTTCATGCAGCAACAGGCGTTGCTGTTCCTTGCCGTCGTTCAGGCATCAACTGAAATCGACGTGCCAGAAGACGATCCCAATTGCCTGTACTCGGCTGTCCATTCCCTTATTCGAGGCGAGTGGCCCGCCGATTTGGCCACAGATCAGTTGGCCATTGATAGGGCAATGCCTCTGCTTATCGTAAATTACCGTTTAACCGGAGACACTGACACTTGCGTGAAATTGCTGTCGCAGTTGCTGAGCCAGCTAAGTGTGGCTGTAGCGGAACAATTGTTGATCGGAATACTAACGGAAGATGGCACGCTTTTCGACGCCCTGTGGACGCAACTCCCAACACGAGACTTGGATTTCTGGAAACAGCATTTGGGTACGTTGGGTTACTTTCCTGATCGCCCGACCGACTCTTGGAAGCCGACAGAAGGATCAACAGCTTACCATCGGTTGCTCGCAATCATCAGCACGCTTTCCAACCCCTTCCAACAGGAAACTGCGGCACTTCGCTTGTGTGATTCCCTTGCAAGACAATGGGGCACGCCAAAGCATCGAGAGGAAAGAGGAGAAGGCGTACTCGCACCAGCACGCATAGAAGTCAAATGTGTGTCCTGGAAGCGTCTCGCCGACCCAACGCAATCACTCAGAGCAGATGAATTCGATGTTCGGATTATCTCCGATTCAGAGAAGCACGACGAACGATATGACGTACCTGCTTGGTGCGACGAAAAGCATCGATGGAAGGTCGAGATCGGGCAAGTGCTAAGAGCGGCCGTACTTGGTCAAACTGACTACTCGAAGAACTTTTACGTTCCACGAGTTATTGACGGTATTCGGAAATACCAGGGAATCAGGAGTTCGTGGTTCAAACGCAAGCATGGCCTTTACAACGAGCGACGGGCATTGGGAAGTCGCTTTCTGCCAATCTCTCCCTGGTTCTCCGAATTGTTGTTCAGGCTCCTGCGTTGGCCCGGCACACAAAGTCCTCATCGACTCGTTGAATTACCAAACAGGTTCCGTGCGTCTGCCCTCTTGAAGATTGTCAACGAACGGCTCTCGATCCTTGGTCAGCAATACTGCCGTGCGTCGGAGATGCCGTCGTACACATTTCCTGCCGAGCTTCTGCTTAATCCATCTTCAAACGGACAGTTGAAGGTCGCCGTTGTACAAAGCGTCATCCCGCACAAGAATGATCTCACGATGGCGGACAGGGAACTAAATGAGCCATCGTATCGGAGGCGACACCGGCGTCATCTGTCGTCGATGCTTCGAGTGCTGAAGAAGATTCTTGAAGTGCGTGAAGGATACAAACAACAGCGGGAACACGTTGATCTTGTTGTTTTCCCCGAGCTTTCCGTTCATGTCGATGACATCCCAATCCTGATCCGGTTTGCGGATACGGCGAAGCTCATGGTGTTTTGTGGGTTGGTATTTCACGCATCTCCCGATGATCCAAACGACCTTATCAACTCCGGCTTATGGATTCTTCCAGTTCGGTCACGGCTCGGACGTGCGATCTACTTGATTGAGCAGGGTAAGCAGAACCTGACACCCGGCGAGGAGACTCTCGGAATAACGCCATATCGTCCCTGTCAATGGATCATCGAAGGCCAACGAGGAAACGAAACGCCTTGGCGGATCACATCGGCTATTTGTTACGACGCCACCGACCTTCGACTCGCAACTGACATGCGAAATCAATCCGACGCCTTTATTGTGTCGGCACTGAATCAGGATATTGCGACCTTTGACACGATGGTTGCCGCCCTGCATTACCACATGTATCAGCATGTGATCTTGGTCAACACTGGAGAATTCGGAGGTACGAATGCTCAAGCTCCTTACCGAGTGCCGTGGAAGAAGCTGCTCGTACATCACCACGGCATCGATGAAGCACTCGTGAGCGTTTTCGACATTGATATCCTCCATTTTCGAGGGAGGCCGCACGACTCGAAAGAAGTCGAAGACGCTGTAGCTCGCAAGTTCCCGCCAGCATGCGTTGACCGCTAGGGGCTCGTAACATTCCTCTTGTGGTTCTTGGCGTCGAATGACTGTCAAATGGAAAAATTCCCCCCCGACCAAACGCCCCGAAATTTTCCCGCCGGGATTTTTTTGCGGGACTCCTAATCGAAAACAAACGCTTGTTGGCACGGTGAGTAGCCCCCGATTTCCGAGTTACTGCGGGGGAATTGAAACTAGTTTCCGAATTTGAAACTTTGGCACTCGACTTTGGATACGCCCGAACCTGCACAGATCGGGTCGCACTTCCGGCCGACGCCGCCCGCACACATTTGAGGCGACCGCTGCACAGAAGCGGGGCTGCACGCAAGGGAGCATCTGCTCGACCGGCCCTTTGGTGAAACGCAGTTCGTAGTCGAACAGCATTCCAACCTGGACCGGCGAGAAAAACCATGAACTCAAGCGAATTGGACCTAACGATCACCATCGCAGGTGAATCGGCGGATACTTTGCGTAGTCTTCGATGGACAAATGGACCGTTCCGCCGGCTGCATAGACCGTTGGGTTTTCAGCACCCAGCGTTCTTGGATCGACGGGCTCGCCGCTCTGAGCGTGACCCCACAAGAGTGGCGGCTGAATCTGCTTAGCCGATTTCATCGAACGAAAGTCTGCCGAACGCATTTCCAGTGGATCGAAGACATGTTTCTTCATGAGAGACTCAAACGATTCCCGAGCGCGGGTTTCGATCATCGCCGAGACGATCGCGTAACCAAGATTCGAGTAGGAGAACGTCCCTTGAGGCTGCGTAGGTGCCTTGGAAAGGACAAGCTTGAGCATGCGTCGGCGTTCCAACACGGGAGATTGCTTTTCCTCGAAGAAACTAACCCACGCCTGACCTGAAATATCTGAAATATTACCGGGAAGACCGCTTTGGTGAGACAACAGATCCTCCAGCGTTATCGTGCGTAGTTTCGGATGAAGGTGGTCGTCAGTGGCTTTGGGCCAAACATCACCAATGCTTGTCTCCCAGTCGATCTTTCCGGCATCCACCATGACCGCCACCAAAGTCGCCGTCATCGACTTGGTGCATGAGCCAAGCGGAAACCGATCCGACAATTCAACCTTGTTAGACGTGCCCCGTTTGCGGAGACCAAAGCACTGCGATTTCACCAACCCATTGGCGTCGACGACAGCAACGCTCATGGCCGGAACATCATGCTTGCGGCAAATTTCCGCGAGCTTGGCGGCCACCTCCTTCGCCTGTTCTTCACCACAAGAGGTCGAGCAAGTACTCGTCGCTAGGAGCAACAAGAGGAATGCAAATGGTTTAGCAATGGGTGAGGCAAATTTCATGGGGAAGTTCCCTGTTAGAGTGATTTCACAGGACAAATTGTTAGACGACGCGACGCCGTGCGTTGCTTAATCCATCTCTCGCAGATACTCCCTCGCGAGAGCGCGATTTCTTTCGGTCATTCGTATCTTTTCCTGCTCGATCTGCCCATCTTTGTTCTTCAGTTCGAGAGTCACTTCCCAGTCCGGTTCGTGGCCCATCTTCGACAGGACTTCCACCAAGTCTTCTGCAAACCGCTTGCGAGCTATCTCGCCGTACTCCTGTTCAGCGAACTCTATGATGCGGTCGATTGGGATGCCATTAATCGAGACCAGCGGCGACCAGACGTCTCGTACATGGACGACCGGGCGATCGCTCTCCCAGCGGACGCCAGTGTACGGGGCCACCTTGGCGTAGCCATGCTTCGTCACCGGTCGATGCCCACCGGGAATGGATCGCTCCAGCAGCCAGTAGCCGATGTCGTCGACTGCCGGCTCGCCACAGTTGGTGATGACGGCAACGCCGACTCCATGTTCGGGTGCGAAGCCAATCCAATCGCTACAGTTGTTCCGACCGCCGTTCTTTTTCAGAATGCGGCCAACGGACTCCCTTGATCGAACGGACCATCCGAGCGCCGTGGTGGCCATCGAGCCGTCGGAGAGGGTTGTCTCAGTGTGAAGTTCCTTGAGCATGTCGCTCGAGAACACTCCCGGATTCATCTGAGCAGCTAAGAACATTGCCAAATCCTCGGCTGATGCGACAAGTCCACCGGAAGGTGCTAACCGTCTCTGACGCGAGAAATCTTCTGGGCGTCGCGGCGTACTGCTGCTGTAGCCAGTAGCCATGCGGAGCTTGTCGTCGACCCGAATCGCAGTTCGTTCCAAGCTTAGCGGCTCACAAATCATTTCCTGTACAAGCTGGTCGAATGGTTTGTCAGCGGCACGCTCCAACGCATGCCCTAACAATCCCATGCCGAGATTAGAATAGATTTCATCCGTGCCAGGATCGTAAGCCAATCTGACGTAGGCGAGATGGTCATAGAGTCGCTGTGGTTCCAACTCATAGCGGCCTTCGACTGATTGCACTTTGCCCGGAACCCGCCGTGGCAATCCCGATGTGTGGGACGCGAGTTGCCTTAATGTAATCGTCGCACCCAGTTCGGGTTTGGTGCTGATGCGTACGTTTCTGGGCAAGTAGTCCGTCACCGGTTCGTCCAAATCGACGACACCGCGCTCGTGCAGTATCACGGCCAGCGAGGTCGTGAACACCTTGGTCACCGATGCGACATGATACGAGGTTTCGGAGCTTGCCTGTCTGCCAGCCTCGATGTTGTCAAGCCCGAACGCACCCTGGTAAGCAATCTTGCCGTCGCGTACCACCGCCACACTCAAACTCGGGTACTGGGCACGGTCAACGATTTCTTGCAGCCACGCATCGACTCGCGATTTATCTTCGTCACTGAATGCACTGACATCATCGAAATCGGGGGCGTACACCACTTCTGTACGTTCGACCGGCGATGCAACCAGCTTGAACAGGGCGACCATTCCCGCTGCCCACAAACAAACAGCTAACCCGGCCATCGACAGAGTCACCCAGACGATCCTCATTCCGCGTTTTTGCATTTTATTCTTCCTCGGAGCGGTTGCCTGTTAGGCGTGTCGATGTGCCGCCATTTCCATTGGTGCTGCGATAGTTGCTGCAAGAGGAGCCAGCAGTACCGCGACGCCGACGAAATACGCCCACACAGGAATCGAAGTGGGGATCGCTGACGATAACATGATCGCTAACGCAACCATCGTGCAAACAAACACGACCCATAACGAAAGAGTAACGATCAGGTATGGCTTGCCGACGAACTCACTTCCGATCGACTTCTTCAAGGCACTGACGCACCATCCAGTGATGATGACGGGAAGCAGGTAGCCATACACGAGCCAAAGAGCACCAGGCAAGAATGCTCCAAAAACCTCGCCTGTGATGCGACCCACGATGTCGAAGACGAATATCACGAGATGCACGACCACAAAGATCATTGCACAACCGCTCCGAAGCGGATGAAGCGGATTGTGTGTGAAATATCCAAGCATCACCAGCAGCGGTGTGGTGCTCATGAGAAGCGGCATTGCAATGATCGCTCCAGCGACCCACCAATAAGCTGATGCATCGCCATCAGTTGCCGACAGTTCCTCGCTCAACTTCGTCAACGTTACTCCGTCGCCGATGTAAGGCGAATACAAGGCCAGCGCGCCGGCCATCAGCAGCCAACCCACCAACGTCCAGGCTGTGACCAATAGCAACTTCATCGCAATGAGATGATCGCAGCGCATCGGAATCGTGGCATCGTACGGTAGAAATGAAATAGCTCCGTCGTGAAGTCGCAGCCCCGTCGCCGCTCCCATCCCAAAGACCTGATAGATGAACGGACACAAAGCAAGACTGCCAGCAAAAGTTCCAAGACAGGCCTCCACGTCAGGATCGACATAATTGCCGATGGCGACCAAGGCGAGGATAACCATTGGCACCAAAAGCACGGCATAGATCATGAGCCTCCCGATTCGGTGGAATTCGTACCAGCAATGAGCTATCCATGGATTTCGGAATGGCGCGGCAAGTAAGTCCTGCGAAAGCGATTGGTTCCTACGTCCCTTTCGCCACCGGCTTGCCAGCACTTGAACCACCGACGTGAAACCCAAACACGCCCAAAGCGACTCGTCCCAACGTCGACGCTGGACACCTAGCACGGTGAACGCAAACGCAATCAAACTCAGAAGGGCCAGACCGACGTAGACGAACCACGGAAAATCCCAGTAAGCCGGTTCTCCTATCTCGGAGAACCCGGCCATGCACAACGCGAACAATGCCACATTCGTCAACACAAATGTGATCCACCGCCCCGTTACTGTCGCGGTCGACCACGCGAAGGCGAAACAACAACACGTTACGCAGACAGCAAAGGCCGATGGACCAGCGAGGGGAAACGACGTTTCAAGCAGCCAAAAGAACAAACTCGCCGAAAACAGGAAACAGACTAGCCCCGCAGCGACGCAGAACAGCATAGGCACGATGACAAGCTGTAGCGTTGAGATTGGCCGCGTGAACCAGAGGCGAAGCGAAAAACCCCCGACATGGATCCTAGATAGGTCATTCGCCGTGGCGTTGGATGGTATGGCATTCCAGACCAACAACATCAACATCGATCCGCGAAAGTCCATGATGTCCAGAGCGTTGTTGTGGATGAGGTAGTAGTCGAATATCACGAACCCAACACCGAGCGCAAGTCGAAACACCAGGTCACGCCAAGTTCGGCCAAATTCATACAGCAGTGCTCGAAGGGTAGGCGACATCGTTTACGCCTCCTCTGCAACAGGCGTTTCACTTCGGCTGGCATGCCGATCGTGACCGACTCGAGCAACGAAGATTTCCTGCAACGAGGCGTACCGCGACTTGATCACCTCAATTCCCTGCTCTTGCAACGCAGCGTGAATCGACTGCGAAGCTCCATTGCAGACGAGGCTCCAAGTGTCGCCTTGCCGCTGCGCCGATAGGATTCCTTCGATCGGCGGGGGTGCGTCACTGGAGGACCGAACGCTCAGCTGTTGATGTTGCGCCTTGATGTCGTCAAGACTTCCCTCCAAGACCATCTTTCCCTCGTCCATCATGAACACATAGTCCGACATCAGTTCGACTTCATCCAACAAGTGCGACGAGAAGATCGCCGTGCGTCCATCGTCTGCCACCGCGCGAATGATCTCATTGAGAATGTCACGTCGGACAACAGCGTCGAGTCCCGTCGATGGCTCATCAAGCAACAACAAGTCAGGCCGATGAGCGACCGCCGCAATCAGACCTGTCTGGGCCCGCATCCCCTTAGACAAGTGCTGGATCTGCTTGCTCACATCGAGCCCGAACGTCGCCAGCAATTCGCGTCCGTAATCAGAATCCCAATTCGGATGACACGCAGCTGTCAGCCGCATCAGTTCGTCAATCCGCATCCACTCCGGCAGGTCGCGGTCTTCGGACAAGTAACCGATCCGCCGCAGCACTTCGACAGGATTCCGCACTGGGTCCATTCCAAACACGCGAACCGATCCCTGCTTTGCTCGTAGCGACCCCAGCAGATGCTTAATTAGTGTCGTCTTACCCGCCCCGTTTGCGCCGACCAAGCCGTAGACCAAACCAAGTTGCACCCGCAGGCTGATCCCATCCAAAGCCATCGTGCTTCCGAACTGCCGGGACAGGTCCGTGACCTCGACAACACTTTCGCTAGGGTCGCGATTAACCATCTCGTTGCTCCTGCGTGATTACCTTATCGAGCGATTTTTTCAGCGTGGCATGCCGTCTATCAAGCAGCTCACGCACTTCATCCAGCGAAAAGCCAAGCCGTTGGGCGTCGGCGAGCAAGGCGTCCGCGCGCTGGTTCAAGATTCGTTTCTGTTCTTTGCGGGCCAAAGGCGACGCCACATCGGCCACGTACGTTCCCGCACCTTGGCGTTTGTAGATCAAGCCCTCATGCTCCAGCTCGCGATAGGCTTTCACAACCGTGTTGGGTGTCACCAACAATTGCTCCGCCAGCATACGAATCCCTGGCAGTTCGTCGTCGGGGACAAGCTGCCTGGACGCGACAAGGTACTTCACCTGATTGACAATCTGGCGATAGATCGGAACCCCGTCTTCGAGCGAAATCTCAATCAGCACCGGCCAGCCTCCATAGTACCACTGTTGCACAAGTGTGATACAGTTATATAGCGATGTCAAGCCCCATCTCGCGCAACCTGAAGGACAATGACCGTGGGAACGCCACCGGCAAGACATTACGGTGACTTTCCGATACGTTTCCATGCGCGGCAACAGAAATGCGAGGTCAGAAACTCATACGTAATTCGAGATCAGCGTGCTCGGGCCCGAAGTGCCTCAGGGCCGAGCGCATTGTTCATTGCTGGACATCGGAGCCAACCTGCCGAACCGCAGTGGACGGCCGCCTCCGAGCGAAAGACCGTTGATCTCTGCACGATTCGGTTATTTCGTGGAACAGTAGTTTCTTGCCCACAAAGACACTTTCGGGTCGTTCAAGAACTCAAGGTCGGCTTCAACGACCGCGATTTGGCCTTTCAGAAACTCAATGCGATTCAGACGTCGAGTCAATGAATCACCTTCGCCGTTCGCGTTCAAATCTCCGATGGTTTCAAAGCTGTCATTGATGCTTTCCACTTCTTCCTTCAATTCAACTAGTTTCTTTTCGGCGGCTTCTCGTAACTCTTGCAGCTGACTGAAAGGATCGACTTCAACCTTCCCGTCTCCGGTCGGTGCGTCTACCAGCTTGTCATTCGCTCGACGAGTTGCCGACAGATCCGTCGACTCTTGCTGAATGATAATCCTGGGTATCACCATCATAAAAAGTGAATCATTCTCTGACGCGTTCCGCGACACGCCGTTTCGGAACAGGCGACTGATGTAGGGAAGATCCTCCAACGACGGGACGGGCTGCTGGTTTTGCAGACGCGACAGTTCTTCACTCGTCTCTTGAATCGCCCGCTCGAACTGACTCTCCGGCGCTTCTCTGCCGCCGGGCACGGGATCGAACAAGTCAGCGATGGGGTGGTTTGATTCCAAGTTGCTTTCGCGTTGGCCCTTGTCGTCAGACGGTTGGTACTTGAACTCGATCTTCTTGAACTTCAGATCGATTTTCTCGGTGGGATCTTGGTCATTTGGGGTGCTGAATCGAGGGTCGTTGATATCGATCTTAAGGTAAGGCTCAGCCGGTTTGGGTGACTGTGGATTGATCGTGATCCCATCCTCGCCGAATCCGCTTCCCGATGGCAGCTGGGTTTTAGGCCGTGCTGCGTCCATTATTTGTGTAATAGCGATATCATTGAAGTCGGCAGTTTGACTTGATTTGCCTGTGCCAGTCCCTGCGTTCTTCGTCATGTGAGGGGATTCGATTTCGACAGGAAATAAGTCAATCCAATCTCCCCCTGCTGGATCGGGCTGTGGCAATGCGGGCCAATCAATGGCGACTGCCATCAAGCGACGTGGTTCAAGCTGTTGGAATGTGAGGCGACGACGAATTTGACGGCGGACGCGCGACTTGCGATTGGAAAATAGTTGACTGAACATGATTCGTCTCCGTGAAGCTTTGAGTGTTTGTTTCGAGCTTCACCCTTAACCACGTCAGAAGCACCGACAACCCGCCGCGCGGACTCCTTTGTTTCTTTGAAAATTGCCGTAACGTTGGTCCAGAAAGACAGTTGCGACAAGGGGAAAAGTCTTTGTGTCCTAGAACGGACCGTTTGCCGGGCTGCTCTTGTTGCCTGTTGAGTCATTCCACGGACTATGTAGCCGCCATCCACAATTGAGTTCACTGTTGACCGAATTGATCGCCGAACGCCTGGGAAACGCGCAACAGGACGCGCTCACGAACAAGCAGCTCGATCGATATAGCATTCGACGTCGGCTTGGCCGAGGCGGAATGTCGGTTGTTTACGAGGCCATCGACACGGCAAATGATTCAAAGGTTGCGCTGAAGATGATGAGCCATCGACTCGTGAACTCGGCGACCGCGCTGCACCGTTTTCAGCTCGAAGCTGACATGATCGAAGGATTCGACCATCCGCACATCGTCAGCATGTACGGCCGCTTCGCTGCCTTTCGCACTTATTTCATCGCGATGGAGTACTGCGCCGGAGAGACGCTTGCGCAATACATTGAGCGTAGTGGTCCCATGAATGAAGCATCTTTTCGGCACGCGTTTCGCCAGTTGGCATCGCCCTTGTGCCACGCTCATGACGCCGGCGTCATTCATCGCGACCTTAAGCCTTCAAACGTTATGCGTCTTCCTGACCGCACATTGAAGCTGATGGACTTTGGGTTGGCCGAACCTATTGAGACTGGTGCCATCAGCGATGGGGAGGTCGTTGGCACGCCGAGGTACATGGCACCAGAGCAGCGAGTTGGAGATGCGGTCGATGAACGCGCCGATTACTTTTCGCTCGGTTGCGTCGCTTATGAAATGATTACCGGATCGCAGCTGTTCACGCGTTCGATACTCCATGAATTGATTCGCGATTTTCGCAACTGGCAACCGCCTGATTTCGCACGCCTAGAAACTCCTCTGACCGCCGAAACGGCCAGCATGTTGCAACCCATGCTCGCTGTCGATCCTGGAGACCGCCGAGTCGCTTTGCGAGCGATCTCTTCCTGGAGCGAGTGACAGCTGCGGGGCGAAGCGTACTCAAGTTTCCCAGTCCGAGAAGATCGGTTCGGTCCGATGCTTGAAAGAATGTTCCGATTGAGTGACAATTCATAAAATCGAAGGTTGACATACAAGTTGGCGAAAGGTCCAGTCATGTTAAACCGCCGTGATGCCATGATTCGATTGGGTCAAGTGGGATGTGGCGCGCTCACCCTTCCTGAGCTTCTGGAAATGGAACGCGCACACGCGGTCGAGCGGGCGGCGACACGGCTGCGCCAAACGTCGGGCAATGCCAAGTCCTGCATCTTGATCTATCTGTGGGGCGGACCGCCACAGATGGACATGTGGGATCCGAACCCACTTGCTGCCGAGGACATTCGCAGCCAATTCAAACCGATTCCGACCGTCGTGCCGGGAATCGAGATCGCCGAAGAGATGCCGCTGTTCGCGCAGCACACAGACAAAACAGCGATCATCCGTACGCTCTCGCACGACAGCAATAACCACGAGCCATCGGTTTACCGTACGATGACGGGCCGCATCAACAACTCGCTCGTCGTACCGCGCAACAACCGCAGCCGCCGCGACTTTCCCAGTCTGGGGGCGGTGGTGTCGGCCTTCACGCCGCTGGGGCCACTGCCCGCTTCGGTGACGATTCCCCGCCCCATCGGACACGACGGCTCGACCTACGCAGGCACGTACGCCGGTTTTTTAGGCGCGAAACACGATCCTATGGAATTCGCCGCGGCCGAAGAGACGGACGAAAGCCCGACGCACGCGATGGCGCTGCCGCCGGAACTCAACAGCACGCGGTTGCTCGCCCGTCGCGGGTTGCTCAGCCTGTTGCAAGACCGCGACCATCGCTATCAATCCAATCCGATCGCCAGTGGCATGAACGACCTTCGCGAGCAAGCCTTCGCGATGCTTTCTTCCTCGAAGGCCAAGCAGGCATTCGATCTGGAACACGAGGACGCCAAGACCCGTGATCGCTACGGCCGCAACGAATACGGCGAGAGCATCCTGTTGGCCCGCCGGCTGGTGGAAGCCGGTGTGCGACTGGTTACTATCTCTTGGATGTACATTCAAAAGAGTGGTAACGTGGCGAATGTGTGGGACAACCACGGACCGTTCGAAGGCAAGACAGGGTACGGCATGCTCAAGGCGGATTACTGTCTGCCGTCGCTTGACCGAGGGTTCCACGCGCTGATGGAGGACCTGTCCGGCAGCGGTCTATTGGATGAGACACTCGTGGCGATGTACGGCGAGTTTGGCCGAACGCCCAAGATCAACAAGAATCAAGGCCGTGACCATTGGGGCGCGGTCCAATCCGCCGTGCTGGCCGGTGGAGGCGTGCGCGGCGGTCAGGTGTATGGCACGACGGACCGCGACTCCGCCTATCCCACATCCGACCCCGTCTCGCCGGAAGACATGCTGGCCACCATCTACTACACCCTGGGCATCTCGCCCGCCTCCGAGCTCCACGACCAACTGGCGCGGCCGCACCGCGCGGTCGACGGGACTCCGTTGTTGTCATTGTTTGGATGAGCAAAGCTAGGCGTTTGTCGATGGGTGGGCGCAGCCCATCGCATACTTTGAGAGGACCGATCGTGAAAGGAAAGTCCACTCCCCAGAATATTGACGTCGAAACTCGACCGCTGTTACCCTCGGGTTTCTAGCGTAAACGGTCTGGCCTCTGAGATTGACTGAATACCGATGCCACACAAACGTCCATTCCGATCTGTCTTCAGCCGCCGTGAGGTCCTGCGCGCTGGCATGCTGGGCCTGGGCGGCTTGACGCTGGCGGAGGTATTGCACAAGGAATCGGACGCCGCGAGTACTGGTCGCGCGAAGCATTGTATCTTTGTCTTCCTCAATGGCGGGCAGGCGCAGCTTGATACGTTCGATATGAAGCCGCATGCGCCGGACGGAATCCGTGGACCGTACAAGCCGGTCGATACCGTAGTGCCTGGGATCAACATCTCCGAGAAGTTGCCGTTGCTTTCCAAGTTGACCGACAAGTTCACCATCGTACGCTCGATGACGCACCACTTGAGTGCGCACAACAGCAGTGCGGCGTATGCGTTGAGCGGCCACTCGCCGGGCACGGATCAGAACATCGTGCCAACCGTGATGGATCATCCGACGTATGGTTCGATCATCGCAAAGCTGAAGCCGGCCGCAACGGGGATTCCTAGCTTCGTGCTGACGCCGCGATTGTTGTTCGATATGGGGTTTCCAACTCCGAGCGCCGGCGGCGGCTGGCTGGGGCACGCGTATGATCCGTTTCCTGTCGTGCGCAATCGCATGATGGCTCGCGCTCCGGAGTGGGACGGCAAGCTGCCACCTCCTTCGGGATTAGAGCTTCCCGATGGCGTCACGACGTCGCGCATGATGGGCCGACAGCGGCTGTTGGCCTCGTTCGACGACGCACTTGCGACCGCGCAAGACGTGGCCGCAATCAAGACCTTGAGCGCACACCAGCAGCAGGCGCTTGACTTAATCACGTCCTCCGAATCACAAGCAGCATTCGACCTGAACCAAGAACCCGATGCGACGCACGAGCGTTATGGACGTAGCGAAATGGGTCAGGTTCTGTTGCTGTCGCGCAGAATGATCCAGGCGGGAGTTCGCTTTGTGACGGCCAATGCGGTTTCCAATCCGAAGAACACGCGGTTGTCGCCGTTTCAGATTTGGGACACGCACTTTGACCACTTCCGGTTATATAACGACAATCTGCTCCCGGAGTTCGATCAAGCTCTCTCGGCCCTGCTGTCGGATCTCGACGAGCGCGGTCTCTTGAATGAAACGTTGGTCGTGGTGATGGGCGAGATGGGACGTACGCCGAAGATCAACAGCAATAAAGACGGAGGCAGGGACCACTGGGGAAAGGCGTACAGCGCTATCGTCGCGGGTGGTGGGCTGCGCGCGGGCGAGATCTACGGTGCCACGGACAAACACGCCAGCGAGGTCACCGACAAGCCGGTAAAACCGGACGACCTCGCGGCTACACTGTTTGAGGCACTCGGAATCCCCTACCAAACCGTTCTCAAAGACATCTTGGGCCGCCCGCGCCACATCACAGATGGATCGCCGGTCGCAGGGCTACTCGGCTAGGTTGGCATACGACAGCGGGTCTTCGCGTTAGAGACTTTTGCGATCCAATCACCAGAGGTTAACCTCAATTGACGTTGCTGAAGCAACGAGGGATAAGGAGAGCGACGCCATGAAACGCCGGGATTTCATGCGACTGGCGGTCGCGTCGGGTATAGCGACCGCCGCGATTAAATTGCAGGCCAGAGAAGCGGTGCCAAGGTTAGGGCCCAAGGTATGCATTTACACCGAGCACTTCCAGTCGCTTCCGATTCCCGAGGTCTGCAAGATCTTTAAGCGGATTGGAGTCGATGGACTCGATTTGACGGTGCGTCCTGGCGGACACATCGATCCGCAGGACGCCAAGAGCGAACTCCCCAAGGCAGTGACAGCAGTTCGCGAACATGGCCTCGAAATCATGATGCTCACGACTGGCATTACGGCCCCGAATCGGTATGCCGAAGAAATCGTGGCGACCTGCCAGAAGCTGGGCATTGAGCGGATCAAACTTGGCTACTATCCCGTCGGCCAGTTTGGGAATCTCGCTGAACGGTTGGACGACGTGCGGCGCCAGTTGGATGCCGTTGTCAAGCTAACCACGAAGTACGGCGTCCGCCCCTGTATGCACCTGCATTCTGGGTCGACGATCCCGTCGAGCGGGTTCATGCTCTACGATCTCATCCGCGAGATGCCGCCGGACCGCATCGGCGCATATCTCGACTCTTATCACATGACGATTACAGGCGGAGCAGGCGGTTGGCGGCAGGCGATCGATCTCCTTAAACCGTGGATGTCGCTCGTTGCCTTAAAGAACTTTCAGTGGCATCGAGATGAACGCGATGAACTCGGCCAGCAGACTTGGCACACCGACTACTGCCGATTGGAAGACGGCATCGCCCCCATCCCGGATTTCGTCAGCACGATTCATCAAGCCGGCTACCGCGGATTCTACACGCTCCACACCGAATACCGGCGCCCCGTAGACGAGTGCATCAAGCTCACGACGGATGACTTCGCCTACCTTCAAAAAGTTTTTGCCCGTTTGTAATCCGCAGAAGACTGCCAGCCTCCAAGAGAGGTTTCGTCATGCGTCGACTGAATTGGATTCACTAGCTGGCCACCGCGCTGTTTCTGCTCGTAATTCTGCCGCGAGAACTCGACGCCGCTCGTGAGGCACGATCATGTCCTGGTGAGTGCTGTTTTCTAAGAACTTTGGTTTGTTCGTACTGCCGTGGTAGACACGTCGCTATCGCGCAAAAGGCTGCCTTGAGCTATACTGAAGGCCCCACCCGGAATCGGCCTCTGCCTCGCCACGCTCAAACTCCAGTCAACCAAACTCAACAATGATCAACGCACACCGCCATCTCGATCGCCGCAGTTTCATCGGCATATCGATGGGCGGCCTCGCGGGTCTTCGCGCGGCTTCGTCGGTCAATACCGCGATCGCTAAGTACGCTCACGCAGTTCGGGCGAAGAGCGTACTCGTCATCTTCGAGCAAGGTGGCGTGTCGCATACGGATACGTGGGATCCCAAGCCGGACGCGAATCCAGTTCACCGATCGCCCTTCAAGGCGATTGCCACGTCGGTGCCCGGCGTGCAATTCACCGAGTTGCTGACGCGTACCGCAAAGGTCGCAGACAAGTTGACGATCGTTCGCTGTATGCGCCAGCCGAAGCCAAACATCGGTAATTCGCATCCGTTGGGATCGCAGTACATTTTTTCCGGCTCCGATCCGACTGGGCCGGTCACGATACCGGACATCGGGGCCGTCGTTTCGCAACAACTTGGCACGACCGCTCGTCACTTGCCTGCCTACGTGCTGGAAGGGTCCGGCGAGCAATCCAAAGAGTCTCGGCTCGGCTTCCTCCCGGCAAGTCACAAAGCGTTCAAAATCCGACACGGCAAAGTCTCGGGCCTGAAGCTCGAAGGAATCGCTCCCGATCGATTTCAGGTTCGACGCGATCTGTTAGCGAACCTGAATATTGGTCTACTTGGCGAGGGCAAACGCGACGTACGAGCGATGGAAGAGTTTGCGGCGCAGGCCGAAGACATGTTGACGAATCCAGCAACGCTGGCAGCTTTCGATGTGGCTGGCGAACCGGATCACGTCAAGCAACTGTATCATCCCAACGAAGCTGATCGAACGCACCGCGGTGACCTCTATATGCTCGGACGGAAGCTGATCGAATCGGGCGTTCGATTTGTGACGATTAACACACAATGGCCTTCCGACGGCAAACTCTGGCCCGGCGGCAGTAATATGAATTGGGATCATCACGACGCCATCTACTCCGACAACAACACGAATATCAAAGGTGGCGGGGCTGGCGCAGGTCGCTGGGGCATTGGAACTTGGCCGATGATGCCGAGCACCGACTGGGCCTTCTCGGGGCTGATCACTGATATGGATCAGCGAGGCTTACTGGCCGACACGCTCGTGTGTTTCGTGACCGAGTTCGGTCGCACACCTAAGATCAACGAACGCCAGGGACGCGATCATTGGGTGCATGCCTTCTCGATTGCGTTTGCCGGTGCCGGCGTGCCCCAGGGGCAAGTCGTCGGCGAGACGGACAAGGACGGCGCCTATGTTATCAGCCCGATGGCTTATACCGTCGAAGACTATGGAGCCACCGTTTTTGCGAAGCTTGGCATCGATGTCGAGGAACCAATCTTTACCCCCGAAGACCGACCGATCTTTCTGGCAAAAGGTGGTCGCGCAATTCCGGAGGTTTTCGGATGAACGGCGCGATGGATCGACGACCGAAAGTGCGAAGCATGGCGAAACCGCTTGCGAATGCACTACTGTTCCTCGGCCTGATGGCCACAACCTCCAGCGCCGACGATGAACGATTCGAGCGAATCGAAGTAACTCCCACGCAAATGACTCTCGCCGGCCAGCGAGCGACAGCACAACTCCTCGTTACGGGCGTCGCGTCGAACGGCCATGTAGTTGATCTAACGCGAGAGGCAACTTTCAGTGAATCCGATGTTGTCAGTATTGACGAAGGCTATGCCCGATCAAAGCAAAACGGGCAGGACTCGATCGACGTTCGCGTCGGTGAGTTACAGGCACGAATCAAGATCACGGTGTCTCAAGTCGCCGAACCGCAGCCAGTGTCTTTCCGCTGGGAGACTCTAGCGATCCTGACGAAGCAAGGCTGCAATAGCGGTTCTTGCCACGGCAAGCCGAATGGGCGCGGGGCGTTGGAACTCTCGCTGAACGCATTCGACTCGAAGCTAGACGAACGTAGCTTAGTACGCGGATCGTTCGTTCGTTTCACCGAGCCGCTTGTGCCGGAACAGAGCTTGTTGCTAAAGAAGCCAACGTTGCGCATTCCGCATGGCGGCGGAAAGCGACTGCGAACAGACGACGAACCGTACTCGATCTTACGTCAGTGGATTTATGAAGGCTGCAAGATCGATCCTCCGGACTTCCCCGTGTGCGTGAAAGTCGACCTCGAGCCAAGACGCCGAGTGATTCGCTTAGCCGATGGTTCCGGCCAACAGCAGATGCGCGTCGTCGCTTATTTTTCAGATGGTAGCACGCGCGATGTCACTCGAATTGCCACATTCACCCTCTCGAACGATGCCATCGCGAGCGTGGACCCCGCTGGGCTTGTGACGGGCCACGGTCGAGGACAGACCGCGGTCGTTGTGCGATACCTCGACGACATCGCGTCAGCATATTTTACGTTCGTTCAGGACGTTGCGGGGTTCGAGTGGAAGGACGCGCCGGAACACAATTACGTCGACCGCTTGGTAAACCAGAAGCTGCGACAGCTACAGTATCAGCCGTCCGGCAGTTGCGACGACGCAACATTCCTGCGTCGCCTTTCGCTTGATGTACGAGGTTTATTGCCGACTCCAAATGAAGTGACAGAGTTCCTAGCGGATGATGCGTGCGACAAACGCGAGAAGCTGATCGAACGCTTCCTCGATTCGCCGGAATACGCCCGTTTCTGGGGCTTGAAGATGGCGGACCTATTGCGAATCAACCAGACGGTTCTTTCGCCTGAGCAGGCGACGGCTTACAGCCGCTGGGTCTTCGAATCGATCGAAACGAACGAGCCCTACGATCAATTCGTCACCAAATTACTGACCGCTGCGGGCGACACATCTGAAGTCCAGCCTGCAAACTTCTTTCGAGTGACTAGCGACACGAAAATGGTGACTGAGTCCGTTGCCCAGGTTTTCATGGGCTCGCGAATCATGTGTGCCCAGTGCCACAACCATCCTTATGAAAGCTGGACACAAGACAACTACTATCAGATCGCGTCGGCGTTTCACGAAATTGAGCGAACTTTGGGAGGCGAGAAGAAGAAGCTTCCCGCACCAGGCAGTGACGTCACGATCGGCCTGATGCCCGGACGCGCGATGAGTAATCCGCGCACTGGCATCGAACAGCCGCCATGGCCGACGAACGTCCATCGATCGCCCGAAGAGGACAATCGCGTTGCATTCGTTCGGTGGCTAACATCGCCGGACAATGCGTACTTCGCCCGCGTGGCGGTTAATCGGATCTGGTCTCACCTGATGGGGCGAGGTTTGGTAGAGCCGGTCGACGACTTCCGGTCGTCCAATCCGCCCGTCAACGTCGAGCTGCTAGATGCTCTTGCCCAGGATTTCGCGAAGTCCGGGTTTGATCGCAAAGAAATCACCCGAACCATTCTCAATAGCCAGACTTATCAACGCAGCTCCGATGCAATCAAGTTCAACGAAACGGATGACGAACTGTTCTCACATGCTCGAGTCCGGCTCCTTTCGGCCGAGCAGCTTCAAGACGCGATCACGCGGTTTTGCGACGGCGACGATCGGTTCCAGCAGCTCGAACAGGAACTCGCCGATGCGAAAATCGAACTGGCCCGCGACGACTTAGACGCCGCAACTCGGGAGGAAGCAGTGAAAGGGCACGATGCGGCACGACAACAACTCAGTTCGTACTACATGACTCAACAGCCGTATCCACACCTAACGACGTTCCTAAGGGCGTTTGGCCAACCGGAACGCGTCACAGCTTGTGTCTGCGAACGCCGCTCCGAAGCAAGTCTGGACCAAACGCTTCAACTCATGAACAGCGAATTAGTTCGCAAGCTCGTAAAGCGTGCCCAAGTGCGATTGGCCCCTCTTCTCGACGAGGAGTTGGCGGAGCAAGTTTACTTGAGCGCATTGGGTCGACCATCACGAGAGCAAGAACGAACCGAGATCCGGAAACATCTCGAAGCTGCAGACAATCGAGGTGAAGCGATTGAAGACCTTGTCTGGGCGTTAGTAAACACAAACGAGTTCATGTTCCAGCACTGAATGCCAGACATGCGAAGCCTCCTTGTCATAACTCTGTGCTTGCCCGCGACCGGCTTCGGCGCGGAGATCAGCTTCAGACGCCAGCTCGCGCCCATCCTGGCTCAACGATGCCTGGGATGCCACGACAATCGAAAGACCGAAGGACGCTACGCCTTACACACGTTCGAGTTGTTCCTCAAAGCCGGTGAGAGCGGTGAGATACCAATCGTCGCGGGCAATCCCAATGACAGTTATTTATTTGAGAAACTGACCGACCCAGACGACGATCTTCGGATGCCACAAAAAGACGATGCGTTGCAGACCGAAGAGATTGAATTGTTCAAACAGTGGATCGAACAAGGTGCCACCTTCGACGGGCCAAACAAGTCCGACCGCATCGTCACCCTGCTTCCTCCGCGCGAACACCCGCCTCCTCCCGAGGTGTATCGCGTACCGATCCCAGTCTTTGCGATCAAGTTCTCGCTCGATGGCAAGTCACTGTTTACGGGTGGCTGGCACGAACTCCTCGTTTGGGATGTTGAGTCCGGTAAACTGAAGCAGCGAATCACGGGATTGCCCCAGCGAATCCAGTGTATTGAATACACGCCCGACGGTCGGACACTCGCCATCGGGGGTGGTGCTCCGGGTGAATACGGAGAGATTCGACTCGTTGATGTCGACAATCTCGCCGCGACCGAACAACCCGCGAGCAATCATGAAGTGCTTGCCGTCTGGGAAGATCTCGTACTCGACCTTGCGTTCACCGGCGATGCTCGTTCGCTGATCGCCAGCGGCGCGGACAATTCCGTCCGAGCCTACGACATGACCAATCGCCAGGAATCATGGCGCACGACACAACACGTCAATTGGGTAACAGCAGTTGATGTGACGGATTATCGATTCGCCGAGCAAAGAGTCTCCAACGCAAGCGCTCATGCGCTGTTCACGCTCAATGAGTACGAATCGAAGAGCGGTTCACACATTCAGCAACATTGGGACTTCGCCGACAGCAGCTTCATCGTTCGGGAAGCGAACTGGGAACTTGAAACTGTCGCGGTGACGAAGGGCGTTCCACCAATCGCCGAGTCACTGACCAAGATCACGATCACCGGGATCGGCAAAACTTACAAGGTCGAACGCGAGACGTTTTCCGGCGATTCATTGCGATCGCACGCGGAGATCATCGAGTACCTGACCAATTTGCACGAAACGTGGCCCATGGAGCTATCCGGTAGCGAGTTCGTTGTCTCGTCGTCGATGGATCGGACTGTAAAAGTGTTCGCCCGTTTGGACGGACAGCTCTTCACAACTTACAAAGGGCACCGCCGCGAGTTTGGTCCGCTCGCCGGCCTCCATCGTTTGTTCGGGGTGCAATCCGAGCCGAATTCACGTCGCATCTGGTCCGGCGGCGAGGGCCAACACTTTCATGGTTGGAACCCAGTAACCGTTCGTGACGAAGACGGCACCGCCGCCGACATGGAGGCTCGTTTCGCCAAAGAGTACTCAGTCGACCTCATCCGCCATGACTTCCCCGGTCCGGTCTTTTCGATTCATCGGAGCGGTGACCATCTCTTGGCGGCGTCTGCGAGCGGTCAAGTCAAGCAGTTTTCGATTGCAGGTCCAAACGCTGTCTTTGATGTCGACAAGGTTTCCGCTCAACGCACGTACGACGGTCACCACGACCATCTTTTCGCCATCGACGCGAGCAATAGCCGCCCTCTAGTAGCCGCATCCGGCTTCAAGGGCGAGGTCGTCATCTGGAACCAAGAAACGACCGAAGTGTTGAACCGTTTCATCGCCGCTCCGACGATCGAGATCGAGTAAACCACGTCGCATTCAACTCGATTCTCGTCCAACATTGCTTCTAGTTTTCCCGACAGGGTTCGAACCTATAACCTTCGGAGACGAAGCCGAAGAACGAGTCGAATTGCCTCGGCAAGTATATTCGGCACAATGGTTTGAAACCGATCCTACTTGTTTCGCAACAGCTCACACTCAGACGCAGCAAGACACAAGCAGTCTTGCTGAATCGTGGTAAGATATCCAAGAGTGAGCACTCTTTCATCATTGATACAACTCTGGGTGCTGGCCGACAAACTGGCCACGTCCACAACATCTCGATGCTCTGTCGTTACCCCGAAAAGGTCGTTGCTTTCGAGCGAACAGTCTCATGTCAGATTCCAATCGTGACGGTACGAGGTTTGTAGACGCCGACGATCTTGCCGAGGCAGCTCAACTGATTCTGGACGAGCTTGACGCAAGCCAACGTAAGGACCGTCAACAAGCTCATGTTAAGCCACAATTCACGGTTGCAAGCATCTTTGTACTCACGTTCTTCGTCTGTCTCGGTTCGTCTGCCGGTGGCGGCTGGATTGCCGCACCTGTCTTCGCTGGAATCGTGGGCTTTCTAGCGATCATTGTTATCGCCTGGACGGCCATTGCGTTTCCCACTAGCTCACGGGGACGATTGGTGTGGATAAGTATCGCGTTGGCTTACCTCTTCGCATGTGTTGCTGCCGTGTTGCGAATGAAGACCTGATATTCTCCAATGATCCACTACCAAGCCATCAACCTCGGAGGGAAATTCGATGCGTTTTCAAGGTGGGCCTTACGATGGGCGAGATCTGCCAATTCAGCCACCGTTCGCCACACTAATGCGTCTCCCACGCGAGCAAGATTTGGCTGCCTTCTTGGGTAGTGCGGAGGAAGACCCCGGTGTCACGGAATTGCAGGCATGGCCCCATCTGTATGAACTCGACAAAAGTGTTGAACCTGCCGTTTATCACTTCAATGACCAGTAGCGGTTTGCGGCTGACCAGATGGACTACGAGTAAGCACAGTCTAACGAAATGTACGCCACTGCAGCGAGGAGTGTCGCGATGGGGATATCATGCATAGTCTAATGAAGTGACACTGTTTCAGCAGAGATCCACCATGGGACACGACCAGTACCAACGGTCCAATTCGTCGGGAACGCTAGTTGCCGTGATCGGAGTCGGCTTGGTGCTCGTCATTCTGGCAATCATTACCATTGCTGGAGTCGGTGTGTTTTGGGTTCGAGCGTCAACACAGCAGGCACAGGCTGTCGCGATGGAGGAACGTGCGATTGCTGAGGCACAGCGAACGATGGCCATGTCCCAGTTGGAACAGTCTCGGGTTGCGACTACGCCAGATCCGAGACTCATCTTCGAGGTAGAGATTGACGGTGAAGGCATCGCGAGCGTTGACGACGAGAAGATCGATCTGGACGAACTGAAGGCGAAGCTCACAAAGCTGAAGGATGAAACGAGCAATGCTTATTCTGTGCAGATCAATGTCGATCTTGAATGCCCGGTCAAACACTTCATTCCAGTGCTGGACGTCTGTGGCGAAGTCGGCGACGTCGATTACCGCATCAAAACGTCCGAGGATTCAGTAGTACAAGTGACAGCAACCGTCGCGTCCTACGAACCTGCCGCCGAATGGGACCACTTCGAAGACGGGACATTCTCCGCATATGACGTGATCACCCTTAAAGTCGTTACACCTGAGCGACACGCCGGAGCAACGCTTTCCATCACAGTGCCTCCGACCGAACTCCCGGAGGACTCGGCATTCCGAGCCACCGGTACGCGATTCACGTTTATGACGCGGGAGTCTTATATCGGAGCGACCGGGCTCGCTTGGGGTGCAATTGACGACCCGACCATTGAGAAATAAAGGGCTGCAATCTGGAACTGGTGCAGTACCCGCACCAATAGGCCGCCCTGCGGGGCGAATACAATCGTTCGAGCAACACATTCAACTCAAAGAAGAATCGCAGCCACCACCCTCCAGAGGAGTTTTGCCATGGGATACGACCAAGATCAGCGATCCAGTTCGTCGGGAGCATTGGTCGCACTCCTCGTGGTAGGACTAGTTGTCGTAATTCTCGGAGTACTTGCCGTCGCCGGTGCGGGGCTATTCTACGTGAAAGCGTCGAGTCAGCAATCGCAGGCTGTCGCGGTGGAGCAGCAAGTGGTTGCTGAGACACGCCAAGCAGCCGTCATAGACCGGATTCGACAACTTTCAACCAGTCCTCCCGTTGCACCAGGCCCCAGACTCAGCTTCCTGCTGGAACTTGATCGCGAAGGAAATATGAGCGTCGCCAGCGAAATGATTGGCCTCGACGAGTTGAGGCCGCGGCTGGTTAAATTCAAAGATGAATCAGGCAATACATTTTTGTTCCGTATCACCGCCGATTCTGAATGTCCGGCCAAACACATCATCGCCGTATTGGACGTATGCGACAAAGTGGGGGAAATTGATGTTCGTATTGTGTCGTCGAAGGCTTCCGATACGCCGCTTGGCGAAGGCGACGCTGGGAACTAACATTGTTTTCTCGCGGTAGCGACGCTCGACGATAATTGAGGCGGTTCGAACCCCGGCTATCGCTGTCACGCAATCGATGGCATACAATCTAAACATGGCGGTTGAGCAAGTTAACCATGTTGGTTTAGGCGTCACCGCAAAGATACTTTTTGAGGAAGTTGGACAACATGGCTGAAGGTAAGATCAAGAGACTGATGGACAAGGGCTTTGGATTCATCGACACCGGAACAGACAAAGATTTGTTCTTCCACAACTCGGCCCTCGAAGGTGTGACCTTCGAGGAACTGCAGGAAGGCAACCAAGTGTCATACACCGAAGGAGAAGGACGGCAGGGGCCATGTGCCGAAAACGTGAAGCTAATCTGAACCAGATAGCTTCAAACACGATACAGGAAGCCGACGAGATCGTCGGCTTCTTGCATTACTGTTTGCCAATGCAATAGAGCCGCGAGTCCGTCCGAATGATCAGCCAGTCACCCGTGATCGCGGGCGACGCAGTGATTCTCTCGCCCAAATTATTCTTGGCAAGCAGACGGAACTTGGGACCGGCCTGAGCTACAAACGTCGTGCCGTCGTTGTTGCTAACGTAGATTCTGCCATCACTGGCGAACCGATTCGAGAACGCGTCGCCGCTGATCTCAAACGAATTGCCTCCGGCACGCGGAACATGCGACGATTCAACCATTCCGTCACAATACCGAACGTCGCGACCTTCGTATCGCTCCAGCGTTGCCATCAGATCGTCATGTCGCACAATTGGCTTTGTCGGATTGCTGACGGCCATCAGACGGCTTTCACCTTTCGCCTCATCGCGTTCAATGCATAACCGCATACCCGCAAGGTCTGATCGTAACAGTTGCAAGCCATTACGAAGCAGCAACTTCCGACTGCATGACGTTGGACTGAGTGGGATACGCTTATGCCTTGCAACGGCCTGTTCTCAACAAGCAGTGGAGAACGTTTTGGAGAACGCTTTCCGTCTCCGATGGCTCGCGGCATCCCCCTTTACCAGTTATACCAAGTGTGGCTGCGAAGGCTCTTATCCTCAAAGATCTGATCGAGGATGTCATTTGAAGCATGATTTGGAAGTGCGTCGATGTACGGCTTGCATGAGTCCCAAAAGTCTAACGCGGTCTGCTTGGGAAGATGATCGGCAGCGAGCTTCGCGAACAAGCCTGCCAAGTTCACGAAGGCAGTTGGAATTCTGATTGCTTGGTGACGTGTTGCGATCGGGCCATCGTCAACAGACTCCGGAAAATCTTCTGGTCTTGTGACGACGGTATCCCCGACTGGATTCGAACCAGTAACCTTCGGCTTCGGAGGCCGACGCTCTATCCAGTTGAGCTACGGGGACAAAAGGGCGACAAGACACGACCGATTATGACAAGACGCGACACGAAGCGTCAAGAAGCCCTCTCCGCAAGGGTTTGCGACACCAGGGCCTTCGCTTGGCTCGCGACACGCCGCGACGGCCCGCGACGCCCGGCGACCTTTTGCGACAGGTTCTTGCAGTCCACTTTGCAGTCCAGTGGACTGCCGCGAGTACGCCACACGCCGGGTTCTCGGTTTTGCCAGCACGCCGTTTGGCCCTGTTGCTCGCCGCCTGTCCCGTGTCCCGGTGTCCCAGTTCCGCCAACTTTTCCTCGCCCCTTTTTTTGGACCGCTTCGGTGGGTCGGTCGGTGCGTCAGTGGACGGTCAGTAGGCAAATCTACGTTGGAGCCGCAGCAGGTCACATTGGCAAATGAGATGCCTGCCGCTCCGTGGGACGAAGATATACATATCCTTGGAAAGCCAATGTGGCCCCGGTCAGCGTCGCTTCGTCATCGCCGGCTGGGGCTTCTCTATTGGTGGACCAGGATCATGTCACAAACGAACGGAACCCGACGCAATAAAGCACTCCGCAAGATCAGAGCTGCTCAGCACATCGACCCGGAAGTCAAGCTGGCCATACAGGTCGTCCTCGACCTGCTCAGCCCCAAATCTGAGTACTGCATCGCGTGGCCATCCGCTGCAACAATTGCGGGGCGATTGAATGGCGGAACAACTTCGGACAAGCTGTTGTTCTTGCGAGCCGCTCCGAAGCTGGAGAAGCGTCATGTCAAGTTTCAAGGTTACACTTTTCTTTCTACTGTTTGTTTGGGCACGGCAAGGACTCATCCACGAGACAGACATACTAGCCGCAGAAATTGGAACTCATGGTCGGCGGCTGTCAACAGATTCAGGCCATCTTGGGCTAGAGCGTAAACTCTCTGTTGAAGAGGCCGAGTTCAAGGATTTACAGTCCCAAATTGCCTCTGGCGATGCTGGGCTCGCACTCCATGCAATTTGGGAACTTCACGGAAGACTCCATCCCGGAGAAGGAAACAGACTTTGCGATAGAATTGAAAGTCAACTTGGGATTAGACTTCCTGAGCGTTTTCGTACTACAACGATTGTCCAAAATTCAGCAGACCCAAAGGAACTATTTGGGCTAGTCGAACCATCTTATCCGTGAGGTAGCGTTAGTTCGTCAGGTTCAACGAGGTCTTGTCCGTGGCCACGAACGTGCAGCACGTAAACTGTCTGGTCAATCAACGTGTAGATTGCTCGATAGTATCTTCCGCTACGGGTCTTAAACAACGTTTGTTGGATGAAAGGCTCGTGGTCAGCGTCTTCGGGTGCTGAACCATAAATGTCAGCTTGACGTTCCAAGAGCGAGACCGCATGACGCCATGCTCGAAACCAACTTGCCGCACCTTGAAGAGATTCCTTCTTCAAGTGAGTTAGAATCGCATCTAGGTCATATTCGGCCCGCGGTTGTAGAACTACGTGAAAACTCATTCAGAAGGGATGCCGTGCTTGACTCGCAGTTCCTCAGTTACCTCATCGGCATCGCGACTGCGACCGGCGGCGATATCTTCGAGCCCTCGCCGAATGATGGCGTTAACTTCGTCACGTTCGGAGGGTGTAGGATTATCCATCCGCCAACGACTGAACAGTTCATCAATGGTCAGGTCGGCACCGCCATTGTCGAGTTGTTCTGCGGCGAACTGATGAAAGCTATCAAGTTGTTCTAGGGTTGCCATAATGGAAGTCTCCCCAAGTGAGTCGTTCCTTACAAGGATACCACAACGGCACGAAGATGGTCAAAAAACACGCGTAGTCACGCCTCGGCCGAAGCGACCTCGGACAGCGATACCGATGGGCTGTCTACGAGTGCATATGATGCAACTGCTGGAGCAATCGCGTGCGGCGTTCGCCGCACACCTTCCCCCCCTCGAACACGAAACAGTTTCTCTGGCGAGTAAGCGAGTGCTTCCTTTCCCTTCATCCCGTTCGGCCTTCGCCCCGCGTTCATGAGGCCGGATGGAATGAAGAGAAAGTGTAGCACGTGCCCACCAAGACCAACGCAAAGCAAATATCACACCGAGTGCTTTCTTTTAGCAGACTCCTGGTGGCCTTCTTCCAAAAATATTTCTTCACACCGCCTCGTCTGTCGTTACAATGATCCCAGGCCCGATGTCTCTTTCGTTCAGTCGCAAGTAAATCTCAGTAACATGCACGTCATGCGTGAGCTGCGTGCGATGCTTGAACTTGCCTCCAAATCCGCCGAATTGGTTTGCCGCTTTGCGAGTGGCGATGTAGACCGTCTCCAGGCGCATCGCCGCGTCCCATCGCTTCTGAAATCGATAAGCGATGGGACCGAATTGCGGCATGGACCCACCAGGAGTCCAGCTCACCTCTGGCGTATTGAGCGATAGCATGGGAAACAGATTCACCTGACTTCGCTCAACCAGTCCTGCCGTACTTAACTTGCCGAGCCTCTCACGAGCGTTCCTTATCGCTTGTGGTCCAGTACCCCACCAAGCAGTCGCCGCTTGTAGTAGCGTGAAGAGATGCACCTTGAGAGTTAGCGTTTCAAGTAGCTCCTCATCGCGTTTGGTCATGACCACAGGCATGACCAAATTCTATGTATGCTCCAACTCGTGGTACAGACTATTGGACATACAGGGCGGTTGTGCAACGCTGAGCAACCACGTTGCCATCAGCAATGCTCATAACACGAGTAATAGCAAACGACTCGACTGTGAGCGGTGGCACTAAGGCAGTCGGTGATGCTACGGGCAAACCAACTTACGCCACAGTCTTTCTTGGCTCATCAGTAACAGGTTCGGCGGTCACGATAGAATCTGTTCTTTCCAATGCTACAGCTCTAGAATGTGATGGCTGGTATTACGCATTCGAGTTCCCGGCGGAGCGGCTGCCTTCTGATGAAGACGATGTGTATCGCTCTTTGGCCTGCGGGCTAACGCTTGCCTGCACAGGAAAACCCGTGCTACACGGCTATGCGGGCCCTCTTGGCCTCTGCTCTCACGGATTCGGGGCCACAGGTGTCGCAGTAGGCCACAGTCAAAACATCTGGCGATTCTGTCGGGAAAGGTTTGAGGCTCCAACTGGTAGCGGCGGAGGTGGAGATGCACCACCTCGATTTTTCTCACGGGCCCTTTGGGGAACAATCGTGTTCCCAAACGAGACCGCGTTGCTCAGCGACGAACTTCGCGAGCAAGTGTTGACTCACTCGCCGTTCTCACAGCCGCTTGCGAGACCCCAGCGATGCAAGGCCCATTCAAGAGCCCTGCCGTGTCAGATTTGTGTCAGATGTGAAAGCACGTTGAAGCCAAGAAATGCAAAAACCCAGGAGAAAACCGGGGTTTAATGCAAAGTCAATAAGCACGCCCGATAGGATTCGAACCTATAACCCTCGGTTCCGAAGACCGATGCGCTATCCAGTTGCGCCACGGGCGCTCGTGGCTTTGAAGGACTAAGATTAATACAAAAACGCGTTTTCTGTCTACCCCCGCGAATCGCGACCGCGATTCCAGATAGGCGGACATCCCGCTGCAATTTCGTTGCTGGTCATTTCGCAACACGCTGCTATACCGCCCAGAGTTAAGTGTCAATCTCTTGTGTGGGACGAATAGCTTGCGTTGCCATGCAAAAGAGCTGAGTTATTGGTGGCTGTACGGGGTGTGGCTGCTACAATCACCGAGGCTAGTTTGGCACTGCAACAGTTTCCACACACCCCACTGTTTCACGACTCTGAGCATTTCCTCATGACGCCCCCCCCAAACACTCCGAACACCTCCGACGCTGATGTGGCACTTCGGATCGCGTTGGTGCGCGAGATGACCGAGGCAGCGCGTAGTGGAGCCATAGGGTGGAGCATTCGCGATCGCCGGCTGCGGGCAGTGTTTTTGATCGCCAGCAATAGCCGCGCGTTCGACAGCTCGCGGCCCTGCTAGTCCTCGACCCCTGCTATAGTCCTCAACACGGTGTTCGTTCTCAGCAGAGCGTACCTAGTCACGCATCAGTTGGCGTCAGGATGCTTTTCGACCTTGAGCAAGGCCGCTTCGACATAGCCGTTTTCGAGAAATGATCTCTCGACAAAGCACGAACCTTGCGTGCTTGGCAAGAACAGATCTTCGTCTCCGTCCTCGTTGATATCGACCATCATCACACGAGGCTGCGCGATGGGCGGCAACTTCGGATCGAACCCTTCAGAAAAGGAGGCTGGATTCGGGCGACCGTCGTTTAAAAAAACGCGGACCTTGCCGTTGGCCGCTCCCGCAACAACGTCAGGCCAGCCGTCTCGGTTCCAATCGGTAGCATCAACAAGCAAACGTATACCTAAGTCGCCTAACTCGGTGGGAGCGGCGAAGCGTGGAGCATCGAGCGCACCAACATTTTCAAAATAACGAACTTTGCCGTACGTGTCGCCAATAACGAGATCCACCAGACCGTCGCGATTGAAGTCAGAGACCGTAAAAACTGTGCGGGCTCCCTGCAATGCCGCAAAGCTCTTTGTGGGATCGATTCCAATCGGACCAACTGTGACAAGGTCACCGTTCGTTAGTGTGAGGCGTTCTCCGATGAGATCGAATTTACGTGCATCGGTGGTCGACTGATTCCGATGAAACCAGATGTGACCGTGCCAGTCGCCAAACAGAACGTCGTAACGACGATCCTTGTTGAAGTCCGACAGATACGGCCAAAACCAGTCATCGCCGATACCAGAAGGATGCGCGATGTAGTCACCGACTGGCAACGCCGAAGTTGGTTGATCCCAGCGATAAGGATTGCCAACTCCGGCATTCAGTCGTACCTGATAGTTATTGACCAAGTCGGCTCGGCCATCTTTGTTCCAATCGAGAAACTGATCAACCCCAAGCGACGAGATACCCCAGCGACTTGGGACGGGCCGCGAATGCAAGCGGAATCGAGGTGCTGACGGCGAACCTTCGTTCTCGTACAGGAACAAGTTCTCTCGCGAGCTGACAACCAAATCAAGATCGCCATCGGCGTCCCAATCGAACACACGTGGCGTCGCCAATCGAATCCGCGGAAAGTTGCCTATCGCCGGTAACGCCTTCTGCACGAATCGACTCTGCGTCGCGGAACTGGCATTTTCGTAGTAGATGAGAAAGTCATGCGTTTGTTTCGCTCGCTCGTCCGCCGTTTCGTACATCGGCATGTTGCCTGACAGGAGGTCGAGATCTCCGTCAGCATCAAGATCAGCCAAGCAAGGCGAGGCACACCAATGTCCAACATTAATCGGGTGGCCGTCGGTTTCTACTGGCGCGCGATAGCGAAGCCGAGGCGTTCCGTTCTCGGTCATTCCGGTGTTTTCGTAACGAAAGATCTGGCCTGTGATGTACCCGCCCGCAAACAAATCGATGTCACCATCGTTGTCCCAATCGACGGTGTCCAGCACGGGGTAGTAGTCACGTCGAAAAACCTCTTCGTTGCCGCGCGTCAGCGGTCGAATCGGTAGTTCCATCGGCTCGCCGTCAATTTGCACCGGCCCTTGATATGCCATCCGCCGATCCGCGTTGGTTCCTTCGTTGCGGTAGTACAAGATTCGGTTCCATTCCGTACCTACCAGTAGATCTTTCGCGCCATCGTTGTCCCAATCGACAACTTTTGGAGCGGCGATCATGCCAGCGTCGAGCGGTAAACCGTCAGCGCCCATGACGAACTTGCAATACGGAAAACTCGGTTCACTTCGCGTGCCACGATTTGGCCACCAGAATACGTGACCGTAGTTCTCGCCAACGATGAGATCAACCAAGCCGTCATCATTCCAGTCATCGACTTCAACGCGACAGTGGTCAGCTCCCATGGTTGTCGTCCCCTCGATATCGCATCTCGGCATTCCATCTCCGATCCAACCGCGCGGAGGAACTTCCGAAGGCGACTCGTCACGAGGCAGAAGATCGAAGTAGATTGCGTAGTACGCGCCGCGGTTTTCTCGTTGCTGGTGAAGCCACGCGAGCTTGCCCGAATTCCACTCGCCAATAGCGTTGAAGAAGTAGCCGCCGCGCGTGCGCGAAGTTCGGACAACCTTCCCTTTGGTTCGCGAGACCGCACCGACGAACTCCGGGAACTCGTACGGGATCGCGTCGTCGTACCAACGAAACGCGTGGTCGAACTTGCTCTTCGCATATAAGTATCGATTCGACTCGACCCCGGTCCCGTCTGTTGGCATGTACTGCGTCACCTGGATCGAAGCGATGTCTGGCCGGGAATTCGAAACGATTGAAGCGAGTTCCTTTGCGAAGTCAATGTGTAGCTGAACTGGAAACTCGTCGACAGCCCTACCGTTGCGAAGATGGGTCCCCGGCACACGAACAATTGCCCGATAAAGCGCCGGCGTTACCCAATTGGCACCGGCCCCTAGAACGAAGGCATGATTTGCGATGCAAATTAGGAAAACGGAACTCGATGCCAGACACGTCGAGTAGCGGAATAATGGTCGAAAGGATTGCATAAGGTAAAACGCAGGAGGAAAGTGATTGCCAATTTGAATCTCTCAGGCATTGGATACGCCGATCTTCGCGGTCGCAGCGTAGGGAATCAACTACCAACTTTCCAACGATATTCTGATTTGCGTAGTTGCTTGTCTCTGGAAGCACTACTACAATACATTCGTCACAGGGATTTGCGGCCGATTGCAGCCTTAACTGCTAAAGAGCCATTGAACCGCCGCAGTTCGCCAGTTTCGTTGGCAACGCGGCGTTTTTTATTGGCCGC
Organism: Planctomycetota bacterium; assembly: GCA_014381825.1. Lineage (GTDB taxonomy): Bacteria > Planctomycetota > Planctomycetia > Pirellulales > Pirellulaceae. Next base: position 46,451 of record JACNKX010000198.1, on the reverse strand, counting down.
TTAATTTGCCAACGCGATCGTGAGTCCTTGTGCGACTGAAAGAGTAGCACTTCGGAGCCTCGCTATGCAAACTCGCTTATCGTCCGATTCGCAAGAGACTGGTCCTCAACCGAGGCGTCGCGGTGAGTCAACTCTCGCCGTCCATGCTGGGGAAGCTCATCAAAAGCTTGCGGATTCGATTACCGATCCTATCATATGTGCCTCGACGTTCACGTTTCCGAACACGCAAGCGATCATCGATTACATCGAAGAGAAGCAGCCTCGCGAAGAGTATGGTCGTTATGGCAACCCTGGCGAGAAAGTCGTCGAGCGAAAGCTCGCTGAACTCGAAGGCGGCGAAGAAGCCTTGCTGTTCGCGAGCGGAATGGCCGCGATCGTTGGGCTGTTGATGGCGAAATTGAACGCGGGTGATGAGGTCGTCTTCTTCGACGAGTGTTATCATCGCAGCCGCGAGTTTTGCTCGAAGCATTTGTCGCGTTACGGTGTTGTCACCCGCCAAGTGAAGGCGTGCGACTACGACGCCATGGAAGCGGCGGTTAACGATCGCACGAAGTTGCTCGTCAGCGAATCGCCAACGAACCCGCATCTGAGCATTGTCGATCTGGAACGATTCGCGGCGATTGGAAAACGTCGCGGCGTCGAGACACTGATCGACGCAACGCTGGCGACGCCGTACAATGTTCGACCGTTAGAATATGGCGTTGATTATGTTCTGCATTCCGCAACGAAGTATCTGGCCGGTCATAACGACCTGCTGGCCGGCGTCATCATTGGTTCGAAAGAACAAATGGAGCCAGTTCGCAACTTGCGTGGCATCATGGGCGCGATCAGTTCGGCGCACAACATCTATTTGCTGGAACGTGGAATCAAGACGTTCGGGCTGCGAACGCAGCGACAGAACGCGAACGGCCAAGCGATAGCTGAGTTTCTCGCCAAACACCCTCGGATCGAAAGCGTCTACTATCCGGGACTCGAGTCGCACCCTTACCACGAAGTTGCTCGACGAACGATGCGAGGTTTCGGCGGTTTGGTCACGTTCCTCGTGAAAGATGCGGATTGGCGAGCTACGGCGAACATCGTTGATGCCGTGACGATTCCGCGGATCGCACCAAGCTTGGGTGGCGTCGAGTCGTTGATTGAACAGCCTTTAGTGATGAGCTACTACGAATGCACGCCGGAAGAGCGGCGGCAATTCGGCATTCCCGATAACATGATTCGCTACTCGTGCGGCATCGAAAATGCTGACGACTTGATTGCGGACCTTGAGCAGGCGTTACGAGCATGAAGTTCCGCACGCGAGCTATCCACGTCGGAAATGAGCGAGACGAGCAAACGGGCGCGGTGGTGCCACCGATTCACATGGCAACGACGTACGTCCAACACCATGCCGGAGAGTGGCGCGAGTTCGACTACGCGCGGAGCGGGAATCCCACGCGGAAAAACCTCGAACAAACACTGGCATCGCTCGAGTCGGGCACTGCCGCTCTCGCGTTCTCATCCGGCATGGCGGCGACCCACTGCGTGACGATGCTCCTCGAATCGGGTGACCACATCGTCGCGGGGTCGGACATTTACGGGGGGACCTATCGGCTCCTCCACAAGATTGTGAATCGGACAGGGGTTTCGGTATCGTTGACCTCAACGGGCGACCTCGACGAGTTCGAACGCGCCATTACTCCACAAACGAAATTGCTGTGGCTCGAATCGCCGGGAAATCCGTTGATGTCGATCACGGACTTGAAAGCGTGTGTCGAAATTGCGAAGCGACATGGCGTTCTCACGGCCATCGACAACACATTCGCCACGCCGGTGTTGACGCGGCCACTGGAACTTGGCATCGACATTGTCATGCATTCGGCGACGAAGTATCTCGGTGGGCATAGCGATGCGCTTGGCGGAGCCATCGTCGTGTCAGAGAGAGAGCTGTACGACCGGTTGTATTTCATCCAAAACGCGACGGGAGCGGTGATGGGGCCGTTCGAGTCGTTTCTGATGTCACGGGGATTAAAGACTTTGGAGTTGCGTGTTCGAGAGCAATGTCGCACGGCACAACGGCTGGCCGAGTTTCTCGAATCTGATTCACGCATCCAACGAGTTCTCTATCCAGGCCTGTCGTCTCACCCCGGGCACGAAGTCGCGACGGGGCAAATGAATGGTGGCTATGGCGCGATGTTGAGCTTCGAGGTGGTCGGCGACTTCGCAAAGACAAAACGAGTCGCCGAATCGACGAAGCTGTTTCAGCTGGCAGTTAGCTTAGGAGCCGTCGAGTCCTTAATCGAACAGCCAGCGGCGATGTCGCATGCGAGTTACGACGCCGCCGACCGGCTGTCTCACGGGATTCGCGATGAACTGATCCGGATCTCGGTCGGTCTCGAAGCATTTGAAGATCTTCGCGATGACCTCGATCAAGCTCTCAATGCCTGATCGCATCGTCAGGCTCGTTCTGACCTAGCGAAGCGGATTCGTTGGGACGATCAATCCGCTTGTCGTTGTCGCGCTCGTGCGGATGACCGAACCTGTATTCGGCTGCACGACGGTCTTCACTTCACGCCGCTTTTCGATCGGCAAGACGAGTTCCGCTGGCAAAGCTCGCGGCTCGCGAGTCACTGCCGATGCTGTCTTAATGACCGATCGAGTCGGGCGCCGGATCGTGCTTTGGCTAACAGGCCTCGCAGTTTCACGACGCGTGCGAAGTCGGGCGTCGGCGTCTGAAGCGGGAATTGGCGGCGGTTGAAGGTCGTCGACGAACGGATCGCTAGGTCCTTTGTGCGTCGCTCCGCAACCACAGCTCCCACCCTTCTGTGTGACATGCCCTTTTTGGAAGACGTGGCCTTTTTGATGGACACCGCCTTTTTGCGTGGCACAACCACAACCCTTCGATGAACCACAGTGATTGCAGCAGAAAACTTTGTTCAGAACCGAATCAATTCCATGCAACAGAGCAGGTAGAATTCGTGGAAGACAGATTGAGCAACTTCCACAACCACCGCCTTTGCTCGAACCGCATCCTTTCTGTGCGATGCCGCCCTTCTGAACAACGGCACCCTTTTGATGGACATGTCCCTTCTGAAAGATGCTGCCCTTCTGGAATATACTGCCCTTCTGAGCGATGTGTCCGCCCTTTTGCGTTGCGCAGCCGCACGACTTTTGAGCCGCGCATCCACAAGACTTTTGAGTGGCACAACCACAGCCACCATCGAGCAATCCGCGTCCCGCGAACACAGAGTTCGGTGCCGCCGCTAGCAGCGCGACGGCTAACAAGCTGAGGGTAATCTTTGCAAACTTCATCCTTGAATCTCCGATTCGTGGGCTAATCCCCGCGACGCGTACCTCACCCTGGTGCATCAACGCTGGGACCTAATATTCTTCACCGATAGAATTGATCGAACCGGCACGGCCCGAATAAATAGAACTTCCAGATCGACTGCTAAACTCGCAACGATCGGCAGAGTTGCCGCCAGTACCCTATTTGCCGCACAGCCCCTCAGCTTAGCTCGATCGTCCAAGAATGTTCTGCAAGTCAGAGTGGCCCCAATTCCTGCGACTCTGTCCAACTCCTGGCCCGACATGGTCAACGGTCGCGACGTTCGAGCGGGCGTAACTTCTGGCAGCCTTAGCCGCGTTCAGTGTGAGAAATGTCGACCAGATTCATCGAACGTCGACAAGCTTCAAGTTAGCCTGCTTCTCGTTCCGTCCCATGTGCTGAACCACTTCGTATCGAAGTTCGGCGCGCTGTCCGGCATTTACTTTTGCGGTCATCTGGATGGTCTGGTAGTCGTGCAACTTTGCTCCAAGTGCATTGCGACAAACAATGTGGCCAGGGAGTAATCGACGAATCTCCAACTCGATCGGTTTATTGGTGAAATTGCGAACGTGCTGGATGAAATAGTTGTGTTCATCCCAGCCTGCGACAGAACCACGGATGTCTACAGCGAGTTTGCCATCGTCGACGCGACGCAACACGTTCGCGCCGTCGAGTTTGATCCAGATGTGGCTTCGCCAAACGCGCCCCTTCACCAAGTCGAAGCTGACTTCAGAGTCGGCACCAAGGTTCAACTCGATCTTGTCGCCGATTGGGATGTACTTAATCGCTCGGGCGACGAGGAAGCTGAGTCCGTCGCGACCGTTGTCGCGGAAGACGCGAACCATACCGTCGGGCAAGGGCGTGGTACCTAGTTCTGACTTTTGGTCGTTTCGCATCAGATACATGCGAACAAGTTGTTTGCCGTACTCGGCTTCGCGATAGCGATACTGGATCTTCAGCGGTACGTCGACCGGCTTCAGGCTCCGCATTCGCTTCGACCAACCGTTTGCGATCGTCTCGGTCCCTTCAATGGTGAAGATGAAGTATTCACTGAGCCCCTCTTTGATGATTTGCTTTTCCTCACGAGCACCTCCGCCACCCAGTCCACCGACACGCAGAGCGTCTCCAAACATCACCTCTTTAGCGGCATCTCTCTTTAAGCGGTCGCCGACTTTTTTGCTCAGCAGGCTGACATCATCCACCGATATTCGGGCGAGTTGGGCAATCTTTTCGACAAGGTTAATCTTGCCTACGACTAGCCGGACTTGCGCGTCTTCATATTTCTCGCCTGAACTGTTAAAGACACGGACGAATCCTTCGAATGCGACTTTGGTTTCGTCACGATTGGTCACGAGTACATAGTCAGCCGACCAGCGGATACCGCTAGTAAAGTACGTGATCTCGATTGTCACCTCGCCCTCGAATTCGCTCCCGACGTTCCAGTACAGCATTTGTGGCTTGTCATGCGGAAACGTTGTATCGAGTACGTCGAGTTCGTCCGCGTGCGTCAGAAAACGTAGTTCGACGGATGTCGGATCGATCAGCGTGTTGGCCCAGCTGAATTGCAGCGGGTTGAGGCCGCGCTTGAAGCTGATCTTGCGGGTCTCGCGAACGAGCGTGAGATCTTCCGAATTGTAAATCGTCAATTGAACGGTATCGCGATCGGGAACGGTTGACAGATCAACATTCTCCGCTCGTACGATCGCCGCCGAACACGCCGTCAAGATCAACCAGACGGCGAGCGTGTTGCAAATCGCTGGTCGCATCATGGGGTGATCTCGGCTTTCTCAATGGTAAGGTTGTTTTGCTTCGCGTTACGGCCCTGGTGAACAAGCAACTCGTAAAGCAGGTCCGACTGCTCGCCGGGCGGCACGACCGCGGTGTATTGCACAGTGCGAAAGTCGTACTCAGCAGTAGTTAGCAGACTGCGAAAGACAGCATGTCCGTCGAACGAGCGCCGCACCTCCAAGTCGATTGGCTTAGCCGAATAGTTGCGCACACGTTGTGCGAAGATTGTGCGGTCGCTCCAGCCGACCACGGAGCTTCGTACTTCGATCTCCACGTCGGGCTGATCAACACGGCGATACAGGTTCGTGCCTTTGACTTGCATCCAAATGTTGTCGCGCCATACCTTTAACTTGATCAATTCGAACATGACTTCCGGATCTGGCCCCAGATGCAACTCGATCTTGTCGCCGATGGCGATGTAGTTGATCGGCTGTGCTACCAGGAAGCTCAATCCGTCACGGCCGTTGTCGCGAAACACTCGTACGGTTCCATCAGGCAGGGGTGTCGTTCCCAGCTTCGACGCGTTGTCATTCCGCATCAGATACATTCGGACAAGTTGCTGGCCGTATTCGGCCTCGCGGTAGCGGTACTGAATCTTAAGCGGTACTTCGACGGGCTTGAGACTCCGCATTCGTTTCGACCAACCGTTGGCGATCGTTTCGGTTCCTTCGATCGTGTAAATAAAGTATTCGCTCAGCCCTTCTTTAATGACATCTTTTGGAGTGGGTGAACTGGCATCTGCCGCAACTGGCCCACTAGCGGGAGCGTCAAAAAATCTACGTGTCGCTTGCAGTTGTAGCCTTGCTTTTGTTGCCTCCTCCATTTCCGCAACCGCGGTGATTGGCACGCGTGCCAGCTGGGCTATCTTTTCCACGAGATTGATTTTGCCCACCACAAGTCGCACTTGGGCGTTCTCGTACTCTTCCCCTGAGTCGTTGAACACGCGGACAAACCCTTCAAAGCCAACCTGCGTTTCTTCCTGATCAGCGACCAAGACGTAATCGGCCGACCAGCGAATTCCGCTGGTGAAGTAGGTGATTTCGATCGTCGCTTCGCCGTCAATCTCGCTCTGCACGTTCCAGTACAGCATCTGCGGCTTGTCGTGCGGGAACGTGGTATCGAGCACTTCGAGCTTATCGGGCTGAGTCAAGAATCGCAGTTGTACTGACGTGGGATCGATCAGTGTATTCGCCCAACTGAACTGCAGCGGGTTGCCGCCCTGGTTGAAACTCACCTTGCGAGTTTCGCGGACCAAGGTGATATCTTCCGAGTTGTAAATGGTCAATTGCACGGTGTCGCGATCGGGAACGGTCGCGAGGTCGACGTTCTTGGCTTGCAGCGTTGCTGCCAACACTACGATCAACAGCGCCATCGCGAATGAAGTAATGAGTCGCATATTCATCTCTTTCCTGGCGGTGGCCGGTTTACCATTCGTTTTTGATAATCACGTGCAACTTGTGAACGATCTTTTTGGCAGTTCCATCGGCACCGCGAGCGTCCAAGTTGGCATGCAGAACGATCTTGTCGAAAGTACTACGCGACTTATCAAGCCCACCGGGAAATGTCGTTTCTGCCCCGATCTCCCACTCGACGTCGCGGCCCGTGTCGCCGGCCACCTCGTTACGAATCGCACGCACGCTTTCCGACACGTCTAGCGCGATGGCGCGATCCTTGAAGTTCTCGATCTCGAATTTGACGATGACTTCGCGGTTGTAGAGATTTCCCGCAACTCGCTTTTGTTCGTTCTTGTCGATCGTGCGAACGACAACGACGTCTTGCGCTGTACCAACGTACAACCGCATTTCGTCGTCCAGCGGGGTGAACTTCCCCCAGTCTTCGCCGATGAAGGCGGTCGAGCCGCGACCATCGTCCTGAAAGATACGAACCTTTCCAAATTGCAGTGGTGCCTGCCCTAGCTTATTCGCCTTGTTATTCGTCAAGACGTAGTGCATCGGGACGGTCAGCTTGTTCTTCGGGCGATCCAAATAGCCAAACTCTGTTGCGTCCGCTGTGTAGGTCTTTTTGACGGGAACTTTCTCGTATTTTTCCATCAGCATCTGCTTGGTCTCGTTGATGCCGATGGCCTTGAGGAAGCGAGGTCCGAAGCCCGCCCACAGCCCGGTCGAACCAAACGCTTCGTTCGCGAAATTTTGCAAGCGAATGTACTGCGAAAGCACCAGCGTCCTCTCGTCGTGATCAGCCACGGCGCGATAGTTGAAACTCTTGGTCAAGTTTCCCAGCAGATAGCTGATTCGTACTCGAGCAGAACCAGAACCGCCTGCTGCGACTTGCCATACGAGTGCGTTTTCGTTGGGCGGATAACTGACCGAGAGTACTTTTACGTCCAATGCCGCCGCCTTGCCGTCAGGTCGCGGCAACACGCGAAACAGGATTGTATCGGGATCGATCTGTGTGTTCGCCCAAGAGAAATCGACTTGATTGACACCCTTGACGAGAGGCACAATTCGTTCTTCTTCAACCAGTGTGGCATTAGCATTGTCAAGCTGAATTTCGACTCGTTCCCTGACGGGAAGCGTAATTAGCTTGATACGCGCGGACGCCGTATTGGCCGTGGCGAAACATGCCGCCAACGCCACCAGCAACACCGAAACATTCTGTCGTCGCATCATTGCTACTCCTTGGGAAATGAGCCTTTATCCGCGCCTGACAAGGATTGGTAGAAAGGGGTTGAGTGAGGACTTCGTGTGCAAATGCACTCGGGCTGTCACGTAGTGAGACGCCGTACACGTGGATTTGGTTTTCGAGGTAGGTTACGCTGTCGTTCGACATCGCGAATCGAAGCCTCTAAAGATTGGCCCAATTACCCTACGAGCTATCCATTCTTATTGAAGGAGTGATGGAGATGAGACGAATTGCAAACGGCGTAATGATCGCGACATTCCTCCTTCTGAATCGTGGTGACTTGACCGCGAGAGATACGTTGCCCATGGTCATCGACGAGGACTTCGAGAGCGGCGCGAAGCAGTGGGAGCCGACGGACGCGAAGGCTTGGAAGGTCAAAGAGACGGACAAAGGCCACGTCTACAGCCAGTTCGAAAAGCGGAGCAAGTACGAACCTCCGCATCGAAGTCCCTACAACATTGCCCTGCTGAAGGACATCAGCGTTAGTGACTTCGTTCTAGATGCAGACGTGCTGAGTACCCATAAAGACTACGGTCACCGAGACGTTTGCCTGTTTTTTGGGTACCAAAATCCCGCGCACTTTTACTACGTGCATCTTGGCAAGAAGACGGACGATCACGCCAACCAGATCTTCATCGTCAACGATGCGCCTCGGACAAAGATCTCGACGAAGACCACACCCGGTACCGATTGGGATGAACAATGGCATCATGTGCGGATCACACGCGATACGAAATCAGGCTCGATTCAAATCTTCTATGATGATATGGAATCGCCTGTAATGACTGCCAGCAACAAGACGTTCAGCTGGGGACGAGTTGGTATCGGCTCGTTCGACGATACGGGCGACTGGGACAACATCCAGCTGCGAGGGATAAAGGTCGAAAGGCCTTAGCGCGAGATCGCTAGCACATGCGACGAGCGTAACTATGAGTTACCGTGGTAAAGTTTGCGGATTATTCCGATTTTAACGGAAGTTCCGGTTAGGTCATGTCCGATACGTTGGCTACGAAGAGATTCCGGTTTGGTGCTGGACCTCGCTGTAGCCACGTAGAGGACGGATCATGAACATGTTACCGCACCGTTTCGGCGGTTTTGTTGCGATAAGCCTAACGGCGGTGTTGCTCGTCGCGCCCGAGATTGCTCGAGCTGAGTCTGAGAATCCGTTGCGCCGGGCCCGACAAGGATCCGCGGCGACACAATCCCCTGCCACGGCTGTTCACCCAGCGTCTCATACGTCCACCTCGGACGTGTCGCCACTTCGACCGACGGGATATGAAGGGGTAACCCACCAACTGGCGAGCGATCACCGTAGCGTCATTACGCCGCGACAAGAGCAGTTCACCGAGACCAACATTATCGGCCAAGAGCTGATCGAGGGCGATGTGATTTACGAAGGCGACATTATATTCGAAGGTGGTGGCAAGGGAGCCATTGTTGGTGGCGATTGTTGCGGTGGGTCTGGCTGCTTTCAGTGCTTTTCGATTCCGTGCCCAACCATTTGCATCGATAACTTCGAGGTGTTTGCTGGCGTTCACGGATTCACAGGGCCTGTCAATCGAGGTGAGACCGGGAGCTTCGGATTTCACGAAGGATTCAACTGGGGAGCGCCAGTTCCCTGTTTCGGGGCACTCGGAACGCAGATCGGCCTGCAGGCCACACAGAGCAATCTTTCAGGGGCGGAGTTTACTGACGAGACTCGACATCAGTTGTTTTTGACTGGCGGTCTCTTTCGTCGAGTTGATTGGGGCCTGCAAGGTGGCCTTGTGTTCGACTACCTATCAGACGACTGGTATGCCAACACAAGTTTGGCCCAACTCCGTGGCGAATTGAGCTGGGTGTTTCCGTGTTTACATGAACTTGGATTCTGGTTCAGCGCCAGTACCGAGGAAGACACGCAATTATCGACTTTCTCGAATGGGGCGGCGGCCGTTACAGAGACGTTTGAGCCGACGAACTTGTACGCATTCTTCTACCGCCATCACTTCGACGGGCTCGAAGGTGCAAATAGCCGACTCTACGCCGGATGGACAGGTGATAGCGATGGTTTGATCGGTGCGGACTTACACTTACCGCTGAGTTGTGACTGGGCGTTGCAAGGTGGTTTTGCCTATCTCGTTCCCGAGCAAGCCACGGGTACGGTCGGCCGCGGGCATGCTGAGGAGTCGTGGAATGTTGCGATGAGCCTCGTGTGGTACCCCGGCGCTCGCTCCGCTTATGGCAACGACTACTATCGTCCCCTGTTCAATGTGGCGGACAATGGGTCGTTCATGGTGGGACGACGGTAAGAAACGCTCGACGGCAATGAATCTGCCAGACCCGAACTTGGATTGAACAACGCCGACGGCTCGAATCGTCGGCGTCTTCCGCTGGCAAAGCAACAATTCCCGCTCACTCAGAATCGAGTAGCTCGTCGAAGCTGCTTGATTGATGCGCCCTTACGCCGACTTCTCCCTGAATCAAGATTAATGCCTCGGTCGCGGTGGTTTCCTCCACTAGTTTGATTCCCGATTTCGGCCCCAGGACGCTCACGGCCGATGCGAGACTGTCAGCCACAATACCGGTCGGTGCGATTATCGTGACGCTGCTCCGCGTGGTTAGTCCGAGGCCAGTTCTTGGATTCAGAATATGTGAGTAGCGAGTTCCGTCGATCTCGACGGACTGCCAGATGTCTCCCGAGGTCGCTACGGCCGCATTCGCCACTCGAATGAAGCGAGTGGGTGGCGCATCGCGTTCCAACGAGGCGATACCAACTCGCCATCCGGCCTCGTCAGGAGGGGCTTCCCCCGCGACAACATCTCCACCAGCATTGACGATGGCGCGCGTCACACCCAACTCTGCCATCGATCGCAACGCCTCATCCCCCGCGAATCCCTTGGCGATTCCGCCAAGGTCCAGCCGCATTTTCGGTAGCACGAGCTCGGCTGTCTGTGTTCGTGGATCGAGCTTCAAATTCCGATATCCCGTGGCCGCGGAAGCCGCCTCAAGTAAGTTTTCTGCGGGATATTCGGACCGTCGACGAGCTCGACGCCAGAGTTTCGTGAGTGGTCCGACCGTGACATCGAATGCTCCGTTCGTTCTGCGGCTGAGGGATTCCGCAGCCAACAGAACCAGAAACAAATCCTTACTAACGGACATTGGCCTCTCGGTCGGAGCCGCTCGAGACAGTCTGCTGAGTTCGCTACTGGGCTCATAATCGCTCATCACGCGATTTATCGTCGCGATTCGGCCAAAGCCCGCTGCAAATGCGTTGTGGGCAAGCTCTTCCGTCGGGGAATACACGACAATCACGATATCCGTCCCCATCTGAGACTGAGTCGCCTCAAAGCGGCTCAGCGGCTCGGGTGGCACCGCCGTCGTGGCGGTCAAGCAGAGTAGCCAACAGAACATCGATCTTCCTAGCTGCGGTTTAAAAGGGCATTTTTATCAGCGACGACTCCTATATCTTACTCGACGGACTGTCCTCTCCCTGGTGCGAGCAATGGGTCAAACCCCGGATTATCGAAATGGGGCACAGCGGGGCGAGACGGAACTATTCCTGCCGTCGCCGAGTCAAATAGACTGAAGCCAACCGATAAAACTCCTCTTGTGGGTGGATTTAATGGACTAAACGAACGGGCGATCATCGCCAACCACCAGCGGCACAAGTGGCCTCAGCCGATCCAATCGGCGCGAATGTTGGCAAGTTAGGCAAAAACGATTGGTGCCCCATCCGTTTTCTTGCAACACCTTCTTGAGCAACTATAATCGCTAGAATCCCATAGAATAAATGAGTTTACGCGTTTTTTACGTCTCGCTGAAACCGGTTCCACTGGCCGATGTGGGCGCGGGGTGCATCGTAATCCATATGTAACACCCACGGTTTCTGGCTTTTGCCTCCAAAGGCACCTGCAACTTTTCTGAGGCTTGGTGTATGTCTATCCGACGTAACCGTTCGTCATTTTCAAGTCACGAGGGATCCCGCAAAAAGCGGCGCAACTCGTTACAGCGCAACCAGCAACGCAAAATGTTGTTGGAGGCTCTGGAACGGCGCGAGCTGCTGGCAGTCGGTCCCCAGTTGATCGGTATTCAACCGAACAACGATGCCTTGTTACGGCTTGATCGAACCGACGTTCGCAACGTGGCTCCACAAGAGCTACTTTTTAAGTTCGACGAGAACCAGCGATTCTCGGCGGACGATTTGCGCAACAATCCGGGGCGGATTCAGATCACGAGATCTGCTAGCGACGGTGAGTTTGCGCCGGCGACGGCAATATCTGATCTGGGAACCAGTGGCGCGGTCGTCATTCGCTTGACCGCTGTCCGGCTGGGCGAAGACCAGAACGGGATCACGCTGGATCTGACAAAGAGCAATCAAGGCGCGCCAGGCGCGCCGACAATCACCGTCAACGGCAACTCGATGTCGGGTCGTTTGAATACGAATCCGTTCAACGAAACAACGGCGCTCGATCTCATCAACGCGCTCAACACAGATATCAATTCGAGTGCCTTAGTCTTCGCCGAAATCGTCTCTGGCAACCCCGACCAAATCTTGGCAACGAGTAACGCGAGCGAGCCTCAAATCCCGACGGTCACGTTGTCGGGGGCAAATGACATCGTCATTCAACCCGGCTTCCTTGGCCCGGCGGCGGCACCCAACGAGAACGAAATCATCGTTCGCTTTGCTGATACGTTGCCCGACGATCTGTATCGCATCGATGTGTTTGGCGAGCATCCATTGCTCGCTTTACGCAGCACGGATCGAGGATGCACTTACAACGTGAACGGTCGGATCTTTGCCGGATGCGCCGTCGGGGATTTGACGGAAGATGGAATCGACGATGGCCAAGATGTTCCGCCGATCTTTTTTGAATTAGATCTGGCTCCGCAAATTCGCTCCGTCGTGCCGCAACCGGTAACTCGAACTGCGGCAGGAGATTTGGTACAGGCTCGTGATCAGTTGGTCGTCTACTTCGACGACGATGATCTGTTCGCTCCGGACGTCGTCTTTACCGGCCCGACTTTCCAAGACGGCGACACGGTTAACATCAACAATGGATTAGGTGGGCTGGAAGCTTTCGAATTCGACAGCGACAACTCGTTGGTGAGCAACGTCGCTCGGCGGGTGACGTTCAGTGCGACGAGCACGCCGGATCAGATGGCTTTGGCTTTGGCCGACGCCGTCAACAATACGCCAGGGTTCGAGATCAGTGCCGTTGCCACGGGCAGTCGCGTGACGCTAACCGGAGACTCGACCGTCACGCTCAGTACGGGTATCGCCGGCGTGGCGCGAGGGCAGGACTCGTTCGTCACTAGCGCAGAAAACCCCAACTTCTACAAACTGTTCTTTACACGTGAGACCGTCGAAAATACAGACGACGACGTATTCGTTCCGACCTCTGTTCAGTATGATCCCGCGACGGATTCGGCCGTTCTGACGTTTGCCGCGCCGCTTGAGCAATTGCAGCGTTCGGGCAACTTCATCGTCGATACGGCGACGAACGTAATCACGAGCCCGTCGCACCGCTTGGTCGATGGAGATGTGGTTCGAGTGACTTCCACCAGTGGGTTGCCTAACGGTTTGCTTCCTGGTGTTGATTACTTCGTTGTCGATCGGACTCCCGATACGTTTCAGCTGGCAACGCATCCCGACAGTGGTCCCGTCTCTGTTGCGGATGCCGGAACCGGTGAGCACGAGTTCCAAACACCCGTCGGTCCAGGCGTAATGCGACTGCGAGTCGGGACCGACGAGGCACAACCTGCGACACCCGTCGCCGTCGGATTGAACGTTGAAGCGACGTCGGATTTCAACTCGTCCGGCAACGTCATTGTTCGATTCCAGAGTGACGAACTGACGGCTGAGCAATTCGGCAGCGCGATTCGCATCGACGTGACGAAGAGCGATCACGGCGGCGTAAGTACTCCGCTAGTCACGGTTCGCGGGAACCAAGTGACCGTTGATCTAAATACTAATGTTGGAAACGAGAGTACTGCCCAGGACTTGGTCGACGCGATCAACGCCGATGGCCGTTCGCGAGCTTTGATGTTTGCATCGATCGACAGCGGCAACGCTGGCGAGGCGATTGCAAACACAGTCCAGAATCACTTCAGCGTTAAGCTCGGTGGTCTCGGTTCGAGTTTCGATACCGCAACAGATTTGAACAACGTCTTTGATACAGGATCTGTCCTCGACGTTGTTGGTTCTGGTGCGGACCTCAGCGATGGACAAACGGTAACGATCGTCGACAACAACGGTGTATCACAAACGTTCGAGTTTGTTGGGACGTTCGGTGCGCCAGCGGTCGGGAACATCCCGATTTTCTTTGTCGCAAGCGATACGCGAGATGCCATTACAACGGCTCTTGTTGGCGAAGTGAATAATGCGGCAGCGACATCGAGCTTCAACGTCTCCGCTGCATCGATTGGCAATTTAGTTCGATTGTCGAACGACCGCGACGTCACGTTGGCAGGCGGCGGGACAGCCTTGAAGCTGACAACCCAAGGCATTTTGCTTTCCTCTCAGATCGATACCCAGGTTTACCCGCTGGACTTCCCAGGATCGAGTGAAGAGCCGGGCCATCGAGAGATCTCGGACAGCGGTGTTGGCGATGAACACATCGAGAATAACGGCAAAGATACGACGGCTGGCATCACGACCGTCAAGTACATTTTCCGCAATGTTTACGGATCGATTCCGGACAATCAAGGCGGCCAGCAACTTGCCTTCAATCTGATCACGAATACTCAGCAGCAGCGCGCCCGCGAAGCGTTTGAGATAATCAGCCAGACTGCGGGCGTTCAGTTCCTTGAAACAGTTGATGAATCCGATACCAACGCAATCATCGTCGCGACGGGTGATTTGCGATCAATTCCGATCTCCCTGACTCCGGCTGCGCTCGGTGGCATCGATGTTCGTATTGGCTTTACGGATGTCGTTGACGGCCCAGGTGCCGACAGACGACTTACCATCGTATTGGACAATGCCGTAAACTGGAACGATCAGTACGGTTTAAGTGACGAAGCGAATCGCCAATCGTGGTTCCGGAGCGTGTTCGATGGAATCGAGCGGCTCTTCGGTATCGGTAACGCGCAAGAATTGCCCGCACTGACGGTGACGAGTACCGACACCGAGCAGGTTTTCGATAATACCGTCGAACCGATCTTTCCAGGCGATCACGACATCGTTCACCTGCAGCGAATCTTCCGTCCTGAAAGCAAGGATATCGACCTTTATAAGTTCACGGTCGATGTACCAGCGGGCGGCGCAGGAATCTTTACCGCGGAGACGTTTGCCGAACGCCTGGCAAATGCGAGCCAGCTTGACACGACGTTGAATCTGTATCACGAGATCATCGACGAGAACGGCGCCATTGTTGGACGAGAGCTTATCGCTCGCAACGACGACTACTACAGCAACGACTCGTTTATCGAAGTCGAGCTAACGGCCGGCACCTACTACATTGGAGTTTCGGCCAGTGGCAATGACGACTACGATCCGATCATCGAAGACACCGGCATCGGTGGCACGAGTGAAGGCGTTTACGACCTGAGGCTGAACTTCCGCGGAGACGCCGAGTTTAGCATCATCGATGCGGATAATTTTGATCTTACCGGCGAGCGTCTGAATGGCGAAGAGAACACACGGCTGACGACCCGCACGCCTTTGGACGGGGACGCTGATGGAATCCCAGGAGGTGTTTACAACTTCTGGTTCGAGACGCAACAGGAGAATCGGGTCCTCAACGTTCTGGCGGGCGCGTCGGGATTTGTCGACGGTCAGGTCATCACTTTGACGGATGGGCAAGGAACTATCCGCCGCTTCGAAATTAATCTCACGGGGACTGTCACTCCGGGGAATCGTCAAATCGACGTGAATGGCGCGACGGCTTCAGGGATTGCTCAACGCATCGCAGACGTCATCAACGTCGAGCCAGGCTTCCTGGTGAATGTGACCGCATTTGGAGCCAAGGCAACGTTGACCGGTGAGAGAAGCATCGCACTGAGCAGCGGTTTCGCGGGGATTGAACTTGGCGGACGCACGATCTTTGTTGATAAGACCGCGCCGCAGAATCCTGACGGTACTTTGGCGAATCCGTTTGGGAATCTCGCCAGCACGGCAACGGTTAGCGCCATTGGCGTCTCGCACGAAGGTGACATTATCCGAGTCGTTGGAAACGACGCGGATGGCGACAACAATACGCTCACCGATCGCGTCGCCTACGAGATCGGCTTCAATAACCTTGGGCAGCCGTTGCGCGACGGCACAACGCTGGAGATTCCGCGCGGTGTGACCATGATGGTCGATGAAGGAGCGGTGTTTAAGTTGCGTCGCGCGAGGGTTGGCGTCGGTAGCTCGGCGCCTGGAATCGATCGAAGCGCCGGGGCGCTGCAGGTTCTCGGTACGCCAGAGAACAACGTATTCTTCACGTCGTTCCACGACGAGTCGATTGGCACGGACACATTTTCGTTCGCAACGACACCGTTGCCAGGTGATTGGGGCGGTTTGCTCTTCCGCGATGACAACGATCGAGCTGACGGAAACTTTGTCTACGACGAAGAAGGCATCTTCCTGAACTATGTGAACAATGCCGACATTCGATATGGTGGCGGTAACGTCGTCATCAACTCCCTCGCTCAAGTCGTCACGCCGATCCACATCATCGATACGCGACCGACGGTTGCGTTCAACTCGATCTCGCGCAGTGCCGACGCTGCGATCTCGGCGAGTCCGAACAGCTTTGAAGAGACGAACTTTCATGCTCCGCGTCATCAAAACTTCTCGTTCACGTCCGACTACGATCGAGTTGGTCCCGATGTCTACAAGAATGCGGTGACCGCAAACAGCGTCAATGGCTTGTTCGTCCGCATTCAGACACCTGCCGGTAACACGATCCGACCGATGACCGTTTCTGGTCGCTTTGATGATACCGACATCGTGCATGTGTTCGGCGAAAACTTGCAGATTCAAGGCACACCGGGCGGATTGTTGCTGGAACCTCAAGCGCCAACGATTGGTCTGATCACGCAGACGCCTATCGCCGGCGGCACGTTGCTCGCTGACACGTACAACTATCGCCTGACATTCCTTGACATTCAGGGCAACGAAGGACCGGTATCGGACGCGACACCAGACGTCACTGCCGGAGTTGGAACGCGATCGATTCGCCTTGCACAATTGCCCGAAGTCGCAGGCGACTTTGTGGCTCGAAACTTATACCGTAGCCGTCCCGACGGAAGTTACGAACTCGTAACTCAGTTGAACGGCACATCGACGACGTACGTCGATGATGGTACGACTCGCGGCGGATCGTTGAGTGATCCACGAGCCAGTGCCCCGCAGGTATCACCAGTTGCCCTGGTACCGGTGGTCGGGGGAATCCTGGCGACGGGAACTTACGACTATCGCGTGACGTTCATCGACACGCTCGGGAACGAAGGCCCAGCATCCGAGCGGACGGCAGGCGTGACGCTCGCTGGTGCTCCGCAAGCAATTGAGCAGTCAGTTGCATTGTCACAGTTGCCGATTGCAACCGGCATGGATATTGCTCGCAATCTGTACCGACTGCGACCTGCTGGGGACTACGAATTGGTCGCTCGGCTCGATGCCACCACGACGACCTTTTTGGATGACGGGACGACACAGGGCGCGATTCTCGAGGACACCGGTGCTTCATTGCGGCCCCGCTTTGATGCTCGGTTGGCGATCGACCCTTCGATCGTCGTCAAGCTCGATGGAGCTCGGATCGAAACTGGGATTGGAGCGCAGTTCATCGCCGAAGGACAAGAAGGGCTTGAGATCAAATTCACGAGCCTGCTTGATGATCGTTACGGTGCGGGTGGGACTTTCGATACGGCTAACGACGGCGCGAGTTCTGTCGGCTCGAACAATGAAGCAACTCCAGGTGACTGGGGCGGCGTAATGCTGGGCGAGTACTCCAGCGCCAACATCGATCATGCATTGTTTTCGTTCGGTGGCGGCGTGACGCGTGTCGAAGGAACGTTCAATGCATTTAACGTGTTGGAGATTCACCAAGCCGAGGCACGTGTCGCGAACTCGGTGTTTGAAAACAATGCCGAAGGCCTTGGCGGCCAAGGAGCCGCGACGAATCCAGGGCGTTTCGGACGTGGTTTCAACGAGGCCGGAACCATCTTCATTCGTGGTGCCCAGCCGGTCATCATCGACAACATCATCCGCGACAACGATGCCGCTGCGATCAACATCAACGTGAACGCGTTGAATTCCGATTTGAATCGCGACTCGGGACGAACGACAGGATTGATCGATCGCCTAGAGGGCTTCCGCGACAACCAAGGACCGCTTGTCTTTAACAACCGTCTCGCGGACAACTCGATCAATGGAATGTTGGTTCGTGGCCAAACTTTGACGACCCAGAGCGTCTGGGATGACACGGATATTGTGCATGTCGTGCAAGACACAATCTATGTCCCTGATCTTCACACTTTTGGTGGCTTGCGATTGGAAAGTAATCCGACATCGAGCCTTGTTGTGAAATTGCTCAGCGAGGATCGCAATGGCAATGATCCGTCAGTTCCCGATCAGGCTGGCTTTCGAGCGATCGGTCGTCCGCTGGAGATCGAGGACCGCATTGGCGGTGCGATTCAAGTGATCGGGCAACCAAAGTCCCCAGTTGTTCTGACGTCGCTGAATGATGATACGATCGGCGCTGGTTTCGATCCGCGCGGCGATGTTCAAGTTCAGACGCAAGACGTCGGCAATAGCTTACAGTTACTTCAGCCTGATTCGGGCATTGCAGCGACCCTTGCGGGCCAGTTGGGCGTTTCGACAGATGCAGTTGGAACAAATGGTACCGGCATCCTCGATGGGCTAGTTCCAGTGGGTGCGACCGTTGAGTTGGCGTTGTTGCATGTGGCCACGCGAAACGGTACGACGACGACATTCCCCGCTCCGCCCGCATTCCGCCCGCAATCCATTCGATTCAATGGGCAGTTGTTGCCGATCTCGTATTTGTCGAATGTTGACGATTCGAACAACGTCAACTTTGAGACTGGGAGAATCGATGTCACGAATATCGTGGCTCAATCGGTGTTGCTCGGACCGGGACCAAACTTCACGTTTACGGTCGACGAGACTTCGACGGGCTTGCCGAACAATGTCGAGGGTGTCAGTCTGACAATCATCTATTCAGATCCGACGCTGCCTCAACGAACGGTCATGGTTCTCGATGGAGGATTGACGGGGGGTGCTCCGTTGACCAACACACTGAACTTTGCTCAACCTGCCAACCCGAACGATCCGAACTTCGTTGCCGAATTGGCAGTCGGCATGTCGTTCAGTGATCCAGTCCTTCCCGGCACAGGTCAGATCGACGTCAACGGCACTCGACTGACGAGTTCTGCTGGCGGCGCTGACGACACGGCGCTTCTGACGCCTCCGACGCCAGGCACTTTCATCACCGTCGGTGGCGTGGGTGATACAACTGCAAATCCTATTTTGCCAACGTCCAATCAATCGCCCGATGATGAACTCTATGATTTGAGCCCGTTCATCCCTTCCGGCGCGACGCAAGTCCGCCTCGACTTGGCGAACACAGGCACCAACAACTCTATGTTCCTCGCCGTACTCACGCTTTCGGGTGATGTTTCGCTGGGGAACGCAGGTCGTCCTGGCGAGTGGCAAGGCATCGTGCTGGAACAGTACAGCCACGATCGCAATGTCCAGGCGACAACAGAACTGGAGCCACGAGAAGTCATCTCCCCGGGAACGAATGCGACGACCGCCAGCGCTCAGTTCCTTGGGCAACTAGCTCCATTCGAAAAGGGTGGCGACGAGAACCGACGCCTTGGATTCGAGGTTCAAGGGTTCTTGAACGACCGCCAAGACTATGACATTTACAGCTTCACCGGTGATGCCGGAACCGAGGTCTGGTTCGATGTGGATCGCACCACCCATGCTTTGGATTCGGTTCTCGAACTGATTGATGCCGATGGCACGGTAATCGCGAGGTCTGACAATTCCTACTTCGAATCGTTAAACGAGAATAACGATCTCGCTCCCGAACGACGGACGTCCGCGAATCTATCCGATGCTGAATTGACGGAGTCGACGTTACTTGGCGGCATCGCTCGTTTAATGCAAAAGCAACCACCCTTCGAGGGTGAAGACTTCTACTCGACGAACCCTCGCGATCCCGGTATGCGAGTTATCCTGCCCGGAGCGTTGGGATCGTCCAACACCTATCACATTCGAGTTCGCAGTAGCAGCGGCGATCTCGACAGGTTGGACGGTGGCTTGACGTCGGGTGCGTATCAGCTTCAAATTCGGCTTCGCGAAGTTGACGAGACACCTGGCTCGACGGTTCGGCACTCGAATATTTCGTTCGCCGAAACCGGAATCGAAATCATTGGGCAGCCGATTCACTCGCCTTTGCTTGGCGAATCGGTGGAAGTTTCGGGAGCGAACAATGACTCGACAGCGAACGCTCAGGTTCTTGGAAATTTAGTCGCAATCGACCGCGCAGCGATGGGGATCGCGGGTGATTTAGCAGCCAGGACTGACGTTGATTTCTTCCAATTCAACATCAACTTCCAAAACGTCCGCCTCAGTCCTTCCACCTTGGAAGTCGTCTTCGACATTGACTATGCCGACGGTTTGGCACGGGCCAACACCGTCATGTCAGTCTTTGATGTAAATGGACGACTGATTCTTACAAGTCGTGAAGGCAACATCGGGGACGACCGACCCGGCAAACCAGGGACTTCGCAAATCGATGACCTATCTCGAGGAACGGTTGGCGGATCGGACCCATTCATTGGTTCCGTCGAAATGCCTCCTGGGACGTATTTCCTTGCCGTGTCGAGCGACGCCACGATGCCAGCTCAACTGGAACAGTTCTTTCGGCGAAGTCCGATTAATCCCGACCTGCGACTGGAACCCGTTGATTCAACTCGGCGCATCGCCGAGGACCATATTACGGGCAACGGAATTCCGAACTTCATCGGTACGGCGGACAATCCGCAGATTCCCGTTCTGCTGGACAATCAAAGTAAGGTCGAGTTCCACTTGGGAGACGTCAGTCTGTTCGTGAGTACGCTACGGAGTCCGTTTGAAACGTTCGGGAACGACTCGTACGACCTAACCATCGTCGATCCGTTCACTGGAACTCAAGAGACATTCGCCGGCGATGACCTCGACTTCGAAATCCGGGACTTCGCGATTCATCCGAACGGATTGATCTACGCTTATTCGGTTGGGCTCAACGAAACCGATCCGAATAGTCCGTTCGATGCGAATTCAGGATTCTTTCTGGAGATCGATCCCGCGACGGGCGTCGCGACCGTGATTGCTGACGATGGGATCATCACCTACGAGATAGATCCGGCGAGCACGGCGTCCCCGCCGAACTCGATAATAACGCACCCCATTCCCGCGCGTATCGGTGATGGCATTCAGTTCAATGCAATAGCGTTTGCGGAGAATATCGGCTTTGGCGGATTCGCGGTTGGTGATCGAGGCTTTAACACCAATCCGCTGCCAAACGGCCCGACACGTTTTGACAATATTCTCTACCAGTTCATTGCTGATCAAACCGCTCCGAATTTTGGACAGCCCGTGTCAACGACGATAGGGAATCCAATCCTCTTCGACCGCCAAGACATCGATCCTCCGCCGTTCTTAGACCGATTTTGGGATCAAGCGGGAACCAACATCCGCGAGCGCGGTGAATTGTTGACCAGTCCTCGCATCGTGACCGAAGACGCAACAATCCAGGTCCGCGATCCAAATACGCAGGAACTAGATACCGTCTTCAACATTGTCGACGGCACGTCGCTTTCGGTGCTTGATCGGGGTGCGTCGACAACGTTTGAGTTTGATTTCGGATTTGAAGTTCAACAGCTCGTCGACGGCCAAGACGGCGTCACCATTCGAGACGGAAACTTTTTCTTCTTGGATGACACTTTGTTTCAGCTGAATACGGGACCGGTCATCGCGGTTGTGTCCGATGGCAGCTTTATCCGAAGTCGGACGATCGTTCAGGTTCGCGACGCCCTTGGTCTCAGCATCAATTTCGAGCTTCTCGATGGAGACGCGGTCACGGCACCGAACGTTGCAGTTCCATTCACTGCGGCGTTTCAACCTGACGCGATTGTGACCGCACTCGCAACGGCGATTAATGCTTCGGCCCTAGACGTTCAGGCCTTTGTCAGTCCGAATTCGGGACGTCTCACGCTCGTTGATCCGACCGCTGATCTCAATGGCCAGTTCGGACAAGTCGGTGCGACAGTTAGCTTTGGAAATGCGGATCAATTTGATGGTTCCGTTCCTCAAGCATCGCCGGGTATTCGAGTCGAGGGAGACAACGGCGAGGCACCGGTCCTGCAAGCAGGTGACGGAAGTAACTTTGCCGATGGGATGACGTTCCAAATCGACACTCGCAGTACACAAGGTGTGCCGGTTACTTTCGAGTTCGAGAGCGGTTATGTGTTGCAAGTGCCCCAGACCTTTGGAATCGAAGTGCCGTTCGGTGGCGGACGCGTGCTGAGCGATGGCGAGATTTTCACGATCGACGCCAATACTAGTGACGCTAATCCACCTTTACAGTTCGAAATTGAGAGTACCGACCTTAGCAACGGAGTTGCTCCTGGGAATATTGCGATCAACGTTGGTGGCCGAAGCAGTCAGAATCAGGTGGCGGACCAAATTGTGGCAGCGATCTCGACGGCGATTCCGACGTTGAGTCCCAGCAACCAAGGCAACGGTTTCGTACACCTCGGTGTCACCGGCATCGAATCTTTGGATACGTCACAAAGCATCAGCCTGACTCAGGTTGGTCAGCAACAACCGATCGGTGATGGCGAAATTTTCAGCGTCTCGAACGGGACGTTCACTCGCAACTTCGAGTTCGATACAGACGGCAACACTTCCGGTGCAGGTTCGATCATCAACGCCGCTCGAGCGCTAACCACCGATCAGATCGCTGCCAATGTCGCCGCGCAAATTAACGGGGCCTTCCTTGGATTCACGTCGCTGTTCCTTGAAGATGGAAAGGTCGCCGTTCATGATCCGAGATTGGCCGCTCCCGTTCCGGTACTTTCAACGACGAATGCTCCGAGTCTCATTGTCATCGGATCGCCCGGAGTTGTTGAACCTCCGACGGTAACTCGCCCGCATGTCGCCGTTCCCTTCCTTCCTTCGTCAACTTTCAGTGCTGATGCAATAGCGCAGGAAATCGCCAACGCGATCAACGCCGCGAGTGCCGCTCCCCAGGTCATCCCGACTCCGGATGGCTCAGGTATTCGAGATGGTTTCTTTAACGTTGTTGACGACAGCGGTGTTCTTTATGTCTTCGAATGGGATGATCAAACCGCTGCCAGTGCACCCGCTGGCACTATCTCGATTAATCCGACACCACCCGGTTTCGCGGGCACCCCAGATCCCGACTGCACGAATACGAACTATCCAGCCGGATCAACTTGCATTCTGGTTCCTTTCACACGGGGCGGTTCAGCCCGAGTAGTGCAAGGGGCGAACATCGTAACGGTCGTCATTCCACCAAGTGCTGCGACGACCAACGCGAATGAACTTCTACTTGCGATTCAAAATCGCTCGAATCTCGCGAACGATCCAAGATCCGTTCGCGCTCAGCGAGGCTTCGGCAATGCCGCGAGCGAATCGGTCATTGTGAGCCTCCATGACCTTACAGCGACCGCAGAAGTTGTTGGAGACAAGGTCGTTGTTAACGGACTTGCTCCCGCATCCGTCGCGCAGAATATTTACACACCGGGAACGGCCCCGCTTACTAGATTGGTCGTGGATGCGTTAATTCAAACACAAGAGTTTACGTTTGATGCCTTGAACAATGACTTGACGGCTGATCAGATCGCTCGTGACATCACGGCCGCAGTCTCGGCCCATCCCGATTACACAGCGGGTGGTGCTTTTGCACGTATCAACTTCCACGGAGCGCAAATGATCGACGTCAGTGGTATCCAAGTCAACGGCCAACAATTGTGGCTGGAACTTGGAAGTGCTCCTGGAGTCGCACCCGGAAGTGAACGTATCGAAGCGTTGGCAAGTGATACGGCGGAAGACACAATCCTGGTCGGCGTGCAAGCACTGATCGTGTCGGGCGAAGTACCCAGGAATATCGCGAACGCCATCAATTCGGTCTTAGGCCCAACGATCAACGCCACGACGCTCGAAGAGTTTGTGACACTCAGCCAAGGTGTCGCTATTGTGGATGCTCCGTTTGTAACCGCGGGAGAAGGACCTGGCGGTCGAGTCACGGGCATCGCCGAGGTCAACGATACGCTTTATGTAGTGAGCGACAACGGCGGCTTTTACGTTGTCAACGATCCGACATCAGCGAGCCCTCGCTTCGACCGCAGTCTTACCACAGGTGCGACTACCACGTATGTTCGCAATTCTGCCGATGATTTAGTTGGAATTCAATTTGCTGGGCTTACGGCTGGTCCTCCTAATGTTGAGAATGGTGCGTTCTCGAATATGCTGTTCGCCATCGACGTCCAAGGGCGACTCTATGCGTTCAACGTTCCGACGCCTGGCCTTGAGGGAACGACTGGCGGTGAACTCCAAGCGATCTTCCTCGATGGCGAGACGTTCGTGTCGACTGGCCTGACGAACGTCAGCGGCCTGGAGTTCTCGACGCTCGACAGCAACCTGTTCCATGTCACCGATTCGCTGCCAAGCTTCCAGACTCCGACTGAAGTGGACGTGCGACTTGGGATCGCAAATGCAAACCGCGATCCAATTTTCGTCAGCGAGCAACAGCTGGCACCCGGACACGGCGTTAATCCGGCTTTCGATCGCAGCCGTACTTCGGGTAGCCTGCCGAATACCGTCGAAGACGGGCGGAATAGCTTCGCCTTCGGCCAAGGGACCGGCAACGGTACTCCGCGGGGATATGATTTCCCTGGTGGTGCCTATGGCAGTTTGGTGAGTAACGAATTCGACTTGACGGGATACACCGCCGCCGACAGGCCTGTCCTGTATTTCAACTACTATGCGGCCACCGAAAACAAAGACTTCGAACCGTTTAATCCCAACGATCCGCTCGTGCGAGACTCGTTTCGAGTATTCGTCGCCGATGATAATGGAAATTGGCAGTTGCTCAGTACGAACGATGAGTTCGACGATGGCCGTGGCGGTATTACCGACGAGCTGAACGACATCAGCCAATTTGAAGTGCAACCGACGTTTGACTTCCGGTCTACGGCCGACTGGCGCCAAGTTCGCATTCCGTTAGACGAGTATGCGGGCCGCGAGAACTTGCGGTTACGTTTCGATTTTACGACTGCTGGCGAAATGAACGTTGGCTCGGTCTTTACGACGGGGACCGAATTGCGAGCCGTCGATGGCGTTTACATCGACGACGGCGAGACGTTTGTGATTGACAATCGGACGATCGAGTTTGATTCCGGACTGACGGTCGTTACACCTTCCGGTTCGGCGATCCCTGCTCGTGAAACGCTCACTATTACCGATGCCAATGGCCAAACTGCGGTCTTTGAGTTTGTCGACAACAATGACTTCCCGCAAAGTATCATCACGCCTGACGGAGCTTCGCTGGCCGAGGGCGACACGTTTACGGTCGGCCAGGGAGCAGCGTCCGTCCAGTTCGAGTTCGACAGCGGATTCCTCGTCCAATTGCCAGCGTCGAACCTGATCTCCGATGGCGAGACGTTTGTTCTAAATAATGGTAACGGTAGCGGCGATGTGATCTTTGAATTCGACAATGATGGCATCTTGTTCGACCCGTTAGCCACTCAGATTAATATTACCGACGACCTAACTATTCTCGTTCCGGCAAGCGGTGCGGCGGGGCTGATCGATGGCGACCAGTTCTCGCTCGACGACGGTAACAGTCTCGTCTTGTTCGAATTCGACCGCGACGGCGTTACGAATCCCGGCACGGTCGCGATCAATATTCAGAATCCTATCGAGATTCTTCTTCCCGCAGCAGGCGGCGGATTCGGTGGCGTTGTCGACGGAGATACATTCTCGATTGACCCAGATTTCAATGACCTCATTCCGCCTGTCATTTTCGAGTTTGATAGCACGGGAAACACAACGGCTGGCAATATCCCAATTGTTTTCGATAACTTCACAACGCAAAGCGTGCTGACTCAACGTGTTATCGCGGCGATCGGCGGTGCGTCCCTCGGATTGACACCGGTCGATGGTGGCAATGGGCTGGTGCGGTTGTTAGGCATCACTCCGAATCACTTAGTCGATGTCTCGTTAACACCCAGCGCGGCGCAGCAAGCGGCAAACCTGTCGCAAGATGATGTCGCCAATCTGATTGCAAGTGTCGTTCAGCAGGCCAACCTTAATGTCGTCCCAACGAACGACGGCAATGGTGCGGTTGTTTTGCGAGATACGACTGAGGCGCACGTTCTGAGCACGGGTGGATCTGTGTTCCTGACTCAGACGACAACGCCAAAATCTGCTGACGACGTCGCGAACCGTGTCTTGAACGCGATTCAAAGCCAATTCCCAACACCAGACATTCTGCCGCTCAACCTGGGTGGCGGTTTGTTCCAGTTGCAGGGAACGCTCAGCCATACAGTCAGTGCGGGGACGAGTAGCCTGAGTCAGTCGAATGTTCTTCCCTTCATATTGACGGTACCTGCAGCTGGCGCTACAGCGATCACGGACGGCGAGACATTCACGATCCGTGACAATCAGACGAACGATTTGGTTACGTTTGAGTTTGACTTCGATACTGCCGTCGTTGGCAGCAATCGCGCGGTCACGATCACAGCTGGCAACGACGCCGACCAAATTGCCGACGCAATTGTCCTTGCGATCGAACAAGCTGTCACAGCAACTTTGCTGACTGGCCTGACTCCGGTCACCGTTGGCGGAGGCATCGTCCATGTCGGTGGGACCATCGGTGCGTCGCACACCATCGACATGTCCGGCACTGTCAATGCAACCCAAACGGGAACGCCTGGTGTCGCCCCAGGCAATTCGCTGATCGGCTTCTTGCCAACCGATACGGCGGACGAAGTTGCAATTCGAGTTGCCGCCGCGATCAATTTGCATCCCACGCTCACGATCGATGCGACGATTGATACGCTGATCGGAAACGGTGTTCAGCTTGGTGGCAACACTTTCAATCCGGGTAACTCGCCACTGATCCCACAAGGCAACATTCCGATCTTCGTTGATCCGCTGCAAAGCCCGGCAGACGTCGCGGAACAGATAGCCCAGGCGATTCGATTGAGTACACTCGGTGCCAGCGTTACGCCGCACTTAAACAATCACGCAAACTTGGATGCGAACCGAATCAATCTTGAAGGAGCAGTCGATGTTCAGATAAGTGCCGGCGCGGTCGCACAATTACTCGTGGAAGGCAGCGCTGGTGTCACGATTGACAATGTTCCTGCGATAATTCATTCGGGAATGTCTCGCACGCAAGTCGCGACGGCCATCGACGGTGTCTTAGAACAATTGTTCTTTGATCCACAGATTGTCGCAAGCTTCGGCCTGGATATTTTCGACGGCGATACTTTCGTGTTGGAAGATAATGTCAACGCTCCCGTAACATTTGAATTCGACAGTGGATTTCTCCTCCAGGTTCCACCAGCGGGCAGCAATGAAACGTTCGGCGGTATCCAAGATGGTGTCACGTTCACAATCGAGGATCCGAACGATCTGAGCCAACTGCCGTTAGTATTCGAGTTCGATAAGGATCATCTGAACGATCCGTTCGGGTTCCCTACGGTAGCTGCTGGCAACACAGCAATTGCTATTCCAGATAATGCTTCGGCGAGTACGTTGGCGCGGGCCATCTCGAACGCCGTGGCTGCGAATCCTAATAGCGCAAATCTTGGCTTGGTACCACTCGCCCTCGACGGCGGAATGGTCCAACTTGGCGGTCGCTTCGGTCAGATTCTTTCCGTCACCCCTGGAAGCGGGCTGACGCGAACTTCATCGACACCGTTCACCCTCGAGATCCCTGCCGCAGGCGGGAATCTTGAACTCGGTGGGATTCGTGATGGTGCAACATTTACGATTACCGACGGTGGCAACAGCGTCACGTTTGAGTTCGACAAAGGATTTGGCGTTGGGACCGACGCCAATGGCAACACGCATCGCCGTATAGCCATCACCCCGAACTTCACCCAGGCGCAAGTTGCTAGTGCGATGCTCACGGCACTGAACCGACCAACGCCTGGTTTCGATCCGTTCCCTGTTGATCTCGTTACGGATCTCGGAATCGATCTTCAACGTACTGCTGCCTTGGCTAACGGCACCCGACTCCGAATTGCAGGCCTCCCCGGCCCACGCATCGAGTTGAGCGAAGGCAACAACGTTACTCAGCCGATCTCGGAAACGGGCGTTCACCCAGCTGTCTCGATTACCGTTCCAGAAACTTTGACGCTCACGCTGCCTGAAGCACTCCGACTGCACGTGCCGGATGCCGGTGGAATGACTGGCGGCATTGTTGACGGAGACACTTTCCTCCTGGACGATGATGTAACCGATATTATCCCCGGGTTGGTTTTCGAGTTCGATAGCGAAGGCAATGTTGGAGTAGACGCAAACGGTATCCAACACGTGCCGGTGTTCTTCACCGATACGGACAGCGCCGATCGAGTTGCGTTATCTATTTTGGACGCAATTGCCACCCGACCGCAACTTGCTCTTTCGCCAACGAAGTTCGGTGGCGAAGGCAATATCGATTTAGGCGGGACCGGAGCTTCGCTAACGCTACCAGTTGCCACCAGTCTGATTCGAACAGGACCCTTCGCATTTCAAATTCCTGCGGCGGGTGCCGGACTCGGGGGTGTCGCAGACGGCGAGACATTCACGGTTGATGCCGATCCACTCGACTTCGTCCCTCCAACCACCTTCGAGTTGGATTCCGACGGCAGCTTCAACGCCGCAAATACTCGGATCGCGTTC
The DNA here is from genome assembly GCA_014381825.1 of Planctomycetota bacterium. Taxonomy (GTDB): domain Bacteria; phylum Planctomycetota; class Planctomycetia; order Pirellulales; family Pirellulaceae. Next base: position 17,823 of record JACNKX010000198.1, on the reverse strand, counting down.
GTTGCCAGCGATGATGCTACGCAAGTTGCGAACCGAATCATTACCCAAATTGCTGCGACCTTGAACACGCTTCTCCCGACGCTCATCGACGGACCATCAGGTATCGAAATTGGCGGCTTTGCGAATACCGCGCTAGTTACCAATGACACGAATGTCGGCATTCGTGGTCATGTGACACAAACTGGCAAAGCCGGAGCGTTGGTCGATAGTAATCTGACAAGTTTCGTTATCCGAGATGGTGTCAATCCACAAGTCATCTTTGAGTTCGATCTTGATAGTGCCAACTCACCCTCGAACGTTTCGATTAGCTTGAATGCATCACCTACGTCTCAGAATCTGGGTACCACCGATCAGTTGGCGGGTGCCATTATCAACGCAATCGCCGATGCTGGCGTTGGTTTGACACCGAGATACCTGGGCGACGGAAAGATTCATTTGGGCGGTACAGCGCAACATCAGTTGAATACTGAGTTCTCGCAAACACCCGCACCAGGTCAGAGTGGGCCCGTCGGCCTATCTCAGTCCGGGCAGGGTGGCCCGATTGCCGACGGCGAAACCTTTACCGTGACGGTGACTGGCGCTCCGATTGTCTTCGAATTCGATAACGATGCGATGACGACCGTAGGCAATTTTGTCGTTCCATTCACAACCGATCAGTCGACAACCGAAGTCACGCAGTCAATCGTCACGACACTTCGCAATAACGTTGGAAATCTGTTTCCTCGAACCTTTGGCGACAAACTTGGTGCCATCGACTTTGGCGGTAATGAGAACCACGTGCTTGATACATCCGGCACGGCGAACTTGACGCAAGACGGACTTGTTGCCAGTCAATCGCCCCGCGTGCCGATTGTGTTCTCACCGTCGTCTCAATTCCAGGGGGCTGACGTCGCGGTAGCCGTTGCAAGCGCCGTGAACAATACGGCGCCAAGTCTGTCGATCAGTCTTGAGATCGATGCTGCCGTCCGCACGGTCGCTGGTCGCACTGAGAATGTCGTGACGTTCACGCATCAGACCGGCCTGCCATCAGACGTAACTTTCATCCAAGGCTTCTCGCAATTCGGTGTGTCAGCGCTGAATCGACGCGTGCTCGGAAACGTCGTGAAGCAGGAGGAGGATCTGGTCCGTATTATCGGGCATACGATCGGCGACAGGGGACCGTTGGGATTTGATGGCGCTCTGCAAGGCGATCAGTTCGCAAATGTTTCAGATCATCGTCCCCTTCCGAATGTGAACAGTCCAGGTACTGCCGCGCGTGGATTCGACAATATCCACGAAGGCATCTACATCGACGACATTATCATTGGTTTCGCCGAACGTGGCGAAATGGCGACTGGTGCGTCCACGAACGCAGGCTTCGTCGCCAACCCTGATTTGTCTGGCAATCAGATTCTGACAGGCCCTTATCAAGTCGAAGTTCGTAAATCGACGGACTACGGTGTGACGAGTGCTGGTTCAACGCGAGCCGGATTGGTACGCAGCATTGATACCAACGATCGTTTGTCGCAAGGCCTGACGATTATTGCCCAGCCTGGTGCAAACATCTATGACGGCCAAACGTTTGTACTCAGTAACGGGATTGATAGCGTCACGTTTGAATACGACGACACAACGATTGGGGACGGAATTCTGACGGGACGACACCCAGTGCCGTTCACGCCCGCAGGTACGAATAACGACTTAGCGCGAACGATTCGTGACGCAATCAACTCGACGACCGTCCAAGCGGTCCTGCCTGATCTCTCAGCGGGTCTGGGCGATGGTACTTTGATTGGATCGGGCACTCCAACAGTCACAACAACGAACCGAGTTAACGTATACGGTCCAGCTCACTTGACCGTGCATGGCACGGATGTCGACGAAACGAATGACTTCTTGGCGGAAGCCACCGAGACTGGCATCGTCGGTCGTAACTCGCCGAGTTTCCTAGCGTCAGGAGCCATCGGCGACAACCAACGTCATCCAATCGAACGGGGCTTGGACGTTGACCTATTCCGAATTCAATTGTTCCGCGGCGAAACGATTCGCATCGATATTGATGCGGAAGAAATCGGTTCGAGTTTGGATTCGATGCTGCGAGTGTTCGACATCTTCGGCAATCCGTTGGCTCTTAGCGATGACCGCATCGCTCCGGGGGAAACATCTCGACGCGTATTTACTGACTCATATCTTGATTTCACAGCCCCGGCATCCGGAACTTACTTTGTTGGAGTCAGTGGTTTCAACAACCGCGACTACGATCCAAATATCGAAGGAAGCGGTATCGACGGCGGAACTGGCTTCTACCAACTTGAGCTGACTTTTGGTGCTGTCAGTGCGGCAGACTTTGTCGTCTTTGACGATCCAGGCGACAGCAACTTGTTCCGCGAGCAAGGGCAGATTCTGATCGAAGCGAATCGGATTGCCAACTCCGAACAATTTGGCATCACCGTCGATGCCCCCGCTCGTGGCACAACGACGACCACAACGACAACGGTTGGCAATACGACGACCACGACTGATGTAACAAGGACCGTCAACTCGAACGGCACAACCACGACATCAACGACCATCACGAGCACGACTGGAACCAGTACGTCCTCCAGTACGTCCACCGTGACCGTTGCCAGCGCCGCCAACGCAGCGCCCGTTCCAGTCTTGCCAGGACGGAACCTGCTTGAACTGAATACGGCCGGCATCGTGCCGGGAGTGGTGATTGAGAACAATGTAATCTTTGGCGGACAACAGGGAGCCATTCACTTCAGTGGCAACACTCGACCGACCTCCGAGCAGGTAGGGTCTGTGCCCTTCGGTCGAATCGTGAACAACACGCTCTTCGGCGTGAGCGGAACTCTAGTTCCTCGAACGCAATCTGCGGATATCGGAATTCTCATCGACGACTTTGCCGCACCGACGATCTTGAACAACATCGTCGCGAACTTTGACACCGGGATCAGCGTTATTCCAGACGGTCTCTCGGAGAGTCTGACGGTTGTTGGCGGTCAGATCTATCAAGGAAATGCCTCGACGACGATCAGCGGTGTTGCCTCCGAAGACTTTGCGATCAACTTGAGTAATCCCGATGCGACAGCGTTGCCGAACGGTCCAAATTGCAATACGGATCTGCACGACCCGAATGTTCTGTTCGTCGATGCTGTGAACGAGAATTTCTATCTGCAACCTTGCTCGAATGCGATCGACAACTCCGTCGGATCATTGCTTGATCGAGCAGATCTCGTACGGGTTCGCGACCCGCTTGGGATCTCACCATCGCCGATCTTGGCTCCGGGCAATGACGTGACAGGGCAGAAGCGTGTCGACGATCCGAACGTCGAAACTGCTTCCGGCTTTGGCGAAGATGTCTTTACGGATCGTGGTGCCATTGATCGCGCTGACTTCGCTGGTCCTACCGCCAACATCACTCAACCCGCGGACAACGATGCCGATGGCGTTGATCTTCGCAGCAACGAAGTGTCGATCGTTCAGCTTGGGCAAGGCATTGTCGGTTCAAGCTTCGAGATTCGTTTGGTCGATGGTGTCGAACCTGCTGATCCGACAGATGGACTGGGTGTCGATGACAACACAGTCGTGACGAATGCTGTCGTCGTCAAACGGGACGGCGTTGTCTTGCAAGACGGTGTCGATTACTCGTTCAGCTATAACGCGACGAGCGACATCATCAAGTTGACCCCACTCTCCGGCATTTGGACTCCCGACAGCCTCTATACGATTACCCTGAACAACACGGATCGCTTCGTGATCACGACTCCGGCAGGAGACGAGATCAACGACGGTGATGCAATCTTGATCGGTGATTTCCAACCTCGCATCGATCGCTACGAATTTGATAGCGGTCACATTCTGCACGTGCCGCAAACGTTTACGGTTCAAGTGCCCGAAGAGGGTGGTCGCTTGGGTGGCATTCGTGACGGTGGAACATTCACTATCGATTTCAATGATGCCCTACTTGGCCTGCGAACTGTAACTTTCGAGTTCGATAAAGACGGTGCGTTCAACGGAGCGAACGTCCCGATTTCCTTTACCAGCGTTTCGACGCAAGACGAGATTGCTATCTCGATCGTTAACGCCTTGGCGGATGCCGATCTGGGACTTGCACCGGTCAACTTGGGACTAGGACAAATTCACTTTGGGACACGTAACGTCCATCAGGTTACGTTGCCCACCACCGGTGGCGGTCGTACTTCGTTGACTTCAGTCGGCGTTGCGGGCGGAGTTGCCGATGGAGACACGTTTTCGATTGGTGACGGAGTTAACACCGTACGGTTCGAATTCGACACCGACGGCCTAACTCGCCCGAATACGCGGCCCATCCAGTTTCAGACCAGTCAAACGCACGAGGAGATCTCTGATATTCTGACCACCGCCGTGAATCAAGCGATTTCGGATGGTGCCATTGACGCTGCAGGGTCCCTGCAGGCCAACCATCTCGGCGACGGTCTAGTCCAGCTTCGCGGCACGCCTCAGCACATCGTTCGCACGACGCTGAGCAATCTCTCGCAATCAGGGCTTCCCGGTGTGAGCCAAGCGTATGGTCTGCAAACGAAGAGTGCATCGCTACGAATTCAAGTCCCTGATGGCGGATTGCACTTGATCGTTCCCCAGAGTGGCGGAGCATCGATCGCGGACGGCGAGACATTTGCGATTCGAGATCGTTCCGGGAATAGTGCCACCTTCGAGTTCGACAGTGATTCGTCGGTTGTGGCAGGTAACGTGCGGATTCCATTCGCCGCCGGCAGTGATCGCAATCAAGTCACTAATTCGATGGCGGTTGCCATCGCAGGATCGAACATCGGTATTACGCCCATCAATCTTGGCGGCGGCGATCTCGATCTCGACACGGTGTTCCATGTGATCGATACCTCGAATAGCCCGAGCGTTCAACAAACGGGAATCGCGGATGGTCAGTTCTTTACGATTGACGATGGCGTTTCCCTGACGACGTTTGAATTCGACAGCGACCAGGCACCGGGTATCGTCACTCCAGGTCGAATTCGCATTGCCTTCAGTGAAAATGACAACGCTGACCAACTCGGAAATACCATCATCGCGGTTGTCAACAGCTCGAATGTCGGTCTCGATCCGCTCCAGCAGATGCTGGCTCTTGGGAATGGTCTGCTCGATGCTGGCGAACCTGACGCGAACAGCTTGTCGCACTTATGGGATACAGTAGGGACGAATCTAAATCAGACCGGTGTATCTGGCGGTATTCGCGATGGCGAAACGTTCGAGATTTCACTTGTTGACAACAACGGCTTCCCGCTCAATACCGTGACGTTCGAGTTGGATCGCGACGGCGTCCAAACAGCAGGCAACATCATTATCGTGTTCGGCGACACGAGCAACGCGAGCGATATCGCCAATACGATGGTGCCAGTGCTGTTGTCCGCGGGATTGGGATTGACTTCGGTGCACAACGGATTGGGTACGATCGATATTGGCGGCACGGCCAGTCATTTAGTCAGTTTCGCCAACTCGCAACAGATGGTTCATCTGTCCATCCTTGGAACACCAGGCGACAACGCTGCCGTTGCAATTCCGTTCGTGCCGTCCGCTGAATTTTCTGCGAGCGACGCTGCCGTTGCGTTGAACAACGCGATTAACAACGATCCGCTGTCGCGAGTCGACGTGACCGCCAATCTTGGCGGTGGCGCAACCGTTGTCGTCGACGAAGCACGCAACGTAACCGCCACGGCTAACTTCCTTGCAACAACGTCGGGTAACATCGCGTTTATGCCGGCGATCAAGGACTTGGCGACAAATGACCTGAAGCCAAACCAACTGACCGGTGAGACTCAATTCACGATCATTCTCGGCGACGTCGCTCTCGATTACGGTGATGCCGGAGATCCGTCGTTCCAAACGCTGGCAGGCAGCAACGGTGCCGTTCACGTCATCAGTAACGGTCTGATTCTTGGAACTCGAGTTGATGCAGAAACCGACGGCCAACCTAACTCCGTCGCCTCCGGTGACGACGGCGATGCCTTTATTGATCTGACACTCAGCAATCTTCTGCCGTTGACACCGTCACCTGCTCCGTTTGCCGTACAGATTCCAACGGGCTTACAAGTGCCTGTCACCGGTAGCGGAATTGGTGGCGTCGCCGATGGCGACACCTTGATCGTTGGCGATGCGACTCGCACGATCACGTTTGAGTTCGACAGCGACGGCAACACTCGGCCGACAAACGTTGCGGTCAGCCTGACTCCTGGTTCGCAAAACGACATCGCAAACGCAATTATTTCCAGCATCGTCAATGAAGGCTTGAGCCTTTCACCGACGAACTCAGGCAATGGTAGGGTCGTACTCGGAGTTACCTCAAGCCAAGTATTAGATGCGTCCGATGCACCCTCTCTCACCAGTGTCGCAGGTGTCACGGAAAGCGATACGTTTACGATTACAGATAACACAACTAACCAGGCCGTCACATTCCAGTTCGACGACATCGGAACTGGCACGACCGTCGCCGGCAACAACGTCGCCGTGCCGTTTACGACAGGAAGTACGCTGGACCAAGTCGCATCCGCGATCGTAACGGCTATCCAGTCCGTTTCGCCGACGCAGGGAACGCAACTTGTGGGATTGAGTCCGACGAATCTGGGTGGGGGAGTCGTCAACATCGGTGGCAAGGCGACGCACGGTATCGATACGCTGAACGCTTCATTACGCACATTGGGAGTTCCCGCCTACGAGTTGCAGGCCCCAGGTATCGAATCTGTGATTCAAACACCAACTGCTGGTTTGCGATTGGTCGCGCCGCTGTTCGGTGGACGAGTTGTCACCGAAGGTGAACAGTTCACCATCAATAGCGGTTCGGTGCAGGCAACGTTTGAACTCGACAGCGACGGCAACGTCGCTCCAGGCAACTTCCTGATCAATTACGCCTCGACGAGTACGCAGCAAGATATTGTCACACAGATCCGATCGACAATTGCCAGTGTTTCTCAGCTGGCGTTGAATCCGACCGATGAAGGCAATGGCATAATTGATTTCGGCGACATCAACTATTCATTTGATTTCTCCGGTACGACGTTGACGCAGTCGAACTCGGCACCCTTCGTTATTGAATCGCCGCCTAACGGTGGCGCGGACATTGCCGATGGTGACACATTCACAATTCAAAAGGGGTCGAACGTACCTATTCGATTCGAGTTTGATAGCAACGGGTTCGCGACTACGGGTAATGTACGAGTCGTGTTTACTAGATTCAGCAGTCCGGAAGATATCGCTCTGGGGCTCTCGACCGCAATTCGTAACGCTTCGTCGTTGAGCCTAACACCGGAAGATCTGGGCGGCGGTGCATTACGGCTTCGCGGTCCCAAACCGACGTTGGATCTATCGGCTGCCCCGAGCTTGACGCAGGCAGGGCTGTCCGACGGACAAACGTTCCAGATTGGTGACGGTAATCGTGTCGTGACGTTTGAATTCGATTCAAACGGTGTCTCCGTACCCGGCAATCCGACGATCAACATCGTGGACAACTTTACTTTGCTCGTACCGACGGCTGGCAGCGCTCCGGGCGGTGTCGCAGATGGCGAGACCTTCACGATCCGTAACAGCTCGTTCGGCGCTAACGCAGTCTTCGAGTTCGACTCCGACAGTTCGGTTACGATTGGAAATACTCCAGTAACCGTCGCGGGCCTTGGCAGTCAGGACTCGGTGGCCGACGCAATTGTGGCTGCGGTCGCCGGAGTTTCCTCGCTGGGCCTTACGCCAGATCATCCGGGTAACGGCATCGTCATTCTAGACGGAAGCAATTCGTCTCATTCGGTTGACACAACCTTAACGCCTTCGCTAGCCGTCGGAACTCGTCCGCAAACGCTGGACGAATTGGCAGCTGGCATCATCTCGGCGATTGCCAACGCTCCGCTCGATCCCCCGCTGTCGCCCATCTATCTCGGTAATGGCGTCATTGATCCACGCTCGACCAACGAGCATTTGATCGACGTCTCTGCAGCAAACTTGGCCGCGTTTGGTGAAGCCGACGGTGTTGCCGACGGTGAGACGTTCTCGGTGACTGACGGATCAAAAGTTATCAACTTCGAGTTTGATTTTGACAACAATGTTGCGATAGGAAATACGCCGATCAATCTGACTTACAAACACACGATCCAAGTGCCGACCGCCGGCGGGACTCAGGGCGGAATTGCTGACGGCGATGCGTTTGCGATCAACTTGGGCCTGGGAGCACCCGATGTGATCTTCGAGTTTGACTCGAACGGTAACACGACTCCGGGAAACAGCGTCGTCACGTTCGCGAATCTCAGCACGCAGGCCGACATCGCAGGTGTCGTTGCTAACGTGATCGCGAGTGCAGGTCTCGGCTTGTCGCCGCAAAACCTCGGTGACGGACGCGTTATGTTGTCCCTTGATGGCACGGATTCATCGAAAAAGCTAGACACATCCGGTTCCATCACGTTGACACAGTTTTTGACAGACGATGTCGCTACGGCTGTTCTCACGGCAATCACGAACAGCAACTTCGCTCCGGGTTTTGTCGCGACAAGCCTGGGTGACGGACGCATTCACATTGATGGGCCGTCAAGCCATGCTCTGAATCTCACGCAAAGCGGTTTGCAGTTATTGGATCGGCTGCCAAGCGGCATTCAATCGCTGAGCGGCGCGAATATGGCCGATGGCGACTCGTTCGTCATTAGCGACGGTGCTAATGCGGTAACGTTTGAATTTGACAATCCAACGCTGAGCAATGGAATCACTTCGGGACGAACTGGCGTGACCTTTACGCCCGCAAGCACGCCCGATCAACTTGCGAACGCGATTGTTGCCGCGATCGAGTCGCAGAGTCTCGCCCTCTCAGCGACGCACGTTGGCAATGGCTTAATCAGTTTGGATGGTGACGACGAAGACGGTGTCGTCTTCGAGGGTGGCCTAATCCGAACGGTCGACACGCAAGTCGTGGTCACGGCATCGAACGATGGTTTGCTCGACGCATGGGTTGACTTCAACCAAGATGGTGACTGGGTCGACGACGGCGAACAGGTCTTTGCCAGCCAACCGGTTAACGCCGGCCTCAACACCCTTTCGATTGCAACTCCAGCAGACGCGAATCTTGGCTTTACTTCAGCTCGATTCCGATTGAGTACCGACGGAGGGCTTCAACCGACGGGCTTGGCTTCGGATGGCGAAGTCGAAGACTATCAGGTCCGCGTTATCACGAATGTCACGCCGACGGTACTCGCTCCCATTAACGATGTGCCAGCGTTGGAAGATGATCCTGCAACGCCAGTCAACTTGATCGGCATCTTCGGCGACGTGGACATCACCAACGGAAATGCCGATCACCTCACACTGCGAATTGTCTCGAACGACAATCCGTCGCTCTTGACGCCAACGCTCGCTGGCACAGAGCTGACGCTAAACTTCCTTGCGGATCAAAACGGGACCGCGAACATTACAGTCGAGGCACGGGACCAAGGCGGCTTGACGGTTACGGACACGTTCGCGGTGGTTGTCGGGGCTGTCAATGACAATCCGTTTGTCGCGGCACCGTTGCCAGACGTTCCGTTTAACGAAGACGGCCCAACTATTTCCATCGACATTTCATCGGCCTTTGCTGATGTAGACGTTGCCACAAACGGTGACACGCTCACGTACAGCCTGGCATCAAACAACAATCCGACTTTGGTGGATGTTACGCCAAATCCATTTACCGGCCCTGTGATCAGCCTAGCTGTCGCACCAGATCAAAACGGCCAAGCGACGATTACCGTCCAGGCTCAAGACAGCTTCCAAAACGTTGTTACTGACACGTTCATCGTGATCGTCAACGCGGTTAACGACGTACCAGTGGGTGTTACGGATTCGGGCGCAACGGACGAGGATACGCCCTTTACCGGACTGAATGTCTTGGGCAATGACACCGACGTGGATCTTGATTCGTTGTCAGTATCCAGATTTGATGCGACGTCTGTATCGGGTGCGACTGTTTCGGTCACCACGACAGGGGACGTAACGTACGATCCGACAGGTTCTGCAGAGCTTCAGATGCTTGGCGTCGGTGCGATGCAAGACGACACGTTTACCTATACTGCGTCGGATGGAAACGGAGGATCTTCTACAGATGTCACGGTAACAATTGCAGTCACAGGCGTGAACGATGCCCCAACGGCTGGCGCGGACTCGGCGACAGTTGCCAAAGATGATCTGCTGGGCGTAACCATCGACGCTATCGTCAATGATAGCGACCCGGATAAAGACGTGTTGAGCATCGGTTCCCCCAACACGGTTGGCACGATCGGTGACGTCGGCCTAGTCATTCAACCAGACAACAGCAGAGTCTTTGTTTATAGTCCGAATAACCAATTCAATTTCTTAATGGCCGGCGAAACAGCAACGGATACGTTCCTGTACACCGTCAGCGACGGAAACGGTGGCCAAGACACGGCGGTCGTTACCGTGACGATCACCGGTCCGAACAATGATCCGATCGCTCAAGATGACTCGCAAATGACTTTCGAGGATCAATCGATCGTCATTCAAGTACTCAGCAATGATAGTGACATTGACCCGCAGAATCTGACTGTTACCGAAATCAACGGTAATCCGATTTCGCCGGGCACGCCTGTCTCCGTTGGCGTGCGTGGTGGAACGGCGACGCTCGACACCAGTAACCGTATCACGTTCTCGCCCAATGGTCGGTACGAGGATTTGAGTGTTGGCGACCAAGTTGTTGAAGTATTCAGCTATACAATCAGCGATGGCAATGGCGGCACGGCCGGGGCAAATGCATCGATCACCGTCAAGGGTCGAAACGATGCACCGAATGCGATCGATGATGGATATGCGGCCGTCCAGGGAAGCACTTTCACGACAACAGACGCCGACGGCACACTCACACCAACCTTGTTCAATGATGACGGCGTCTTGGCGAACGATACCGATGTCGATTCTAACGATACACTGTCCGTCTTCATCGATTCACAGCCACAACACGCCAGTTCGTTCACGTTGAATGCAGACGGCACGTTTATCTATCGCCACGATGGAAGCAATACGTCGCAAGATTCATTCACTTACATCGTGGATGACGGTAACGGTGGCCCGTCGGTTGCGACAGTCACGATCACGCTCTCGCCACGGCCACCTTCCCCCTGGTGTAATCCGTTTAATAACCTCGACGTGAACAACGATGGGTTCGTTACTCCATTGGACGCGTTGCTAGTTATTAATAGTCTTAATCTCGTCGGCGCCCGAACGCTGCCAAATCCACCGCTGCCGCCGAATACACCTCCACCGTTCTACGACACGAACTGCGATGGAGACATTTCGCCAATCGACGCATTGTTGGTCATTAACCACCTCAACGACCCAGCTAATCAAGGTGAAGGTGAAGGCGGCGTGATTGGTGCCCGCTCGATTGTTGCATCTAGCCTTCTGGCGACGACGTCGGAACAAACGAGTAACGAGCAAGGATCTGGCTACGCCGAGGCATTGGCAAGCTACATCCTCCAGGGAGAAACGGCTGAGTCGACTCAACAGCTGCGATCACGACTCAGCAGTCTCGTTGAAACCACGGGAGTCGATATCGACGTCTATCGACTTGCTTACGAGACAGCACTCGCCACGGCAGGCAATGAACGAATCGAGTTCGCCGACGCCGATGTCTATGATCTTCTCGCCCAAGACACGCTGAATGACGCAACCGATGTCGGTGATGAAATCTTCGGCGAAGACGACGATTGGACCTCGTAGCTTACGCGGGCGTCCAGCATGGCCTTGATTAGCAAGGCCATGCTGGATGTGCTACGATGCTCGCGTCAATCAACGAATCTTCACGATCTGGTGGCGGTGGATCCTTGTATAGCGACCGCCCTGGTGCCAGATCCTGGCCTACGAGAGTCTTGAAGCAATGGCAGTATCCTCTCGGGCGAACTTAGCGGCAACGACGTTCGCGATCATCTTTCCGACCATCGTCACACTTGCTTACTTTGTCGTTCTCGCCGGGCAACCATCGTCGCTACAGGGAGGCGCAGCTGCAATCGGAAAAGTCATTCAGTTCGCGTTTCCAGCCGTCTGGGTATTCTTCGTGATGCGTGAGAAGGTCAGTTGTCCGTGCCCGACATGGCGCGGGATTGGCGCAGGGTTCGGATTTGGTCTGCTCGTCGCAGCGGCGATGCTGGCGGTGGCCTTGTTGTGGCTTAAACCGATCGGATTTTTCGATCAATCGGGTGAGGCGATCCGCGAAAAAATCATCGGGATCGGACTGAACACGCTCCCCAAGTACATTGCTGCCTCGCTCTTCTATGCGTTTATCCATTCGCTCATGGAAGAGTATTACTGGCGTTGGTTCGTCTTCCGTCGACTTAAGGAGTTCGCCAGTCTGCCGACCGCAATCGCAATTTCGAGCCTCGGCTTCATGGCTCACCACGTGATTGTGTTGGCCGTTTACTTTGGTTGGACATCACCAGCGACGTATCTGTTTTCCGCAGCCGTAGCGATTGGTGGCGCTGTGTGGGCGTGGATCTATCAGAAAAGCGAGTCGCTTTACGGGCCTTGGCTCAGCCACTTGTTGGTTGATGCCGCGATCTTCACCGTCGGTTACAATTTGGCTCGCGATCTGCTGTGATCGTTTTTCGTCAAAGCAAGATTTTCGGGTTGAGCAATACCACGGTTTGGTAGCCTGCAGCGAAAGTCTCTGCGAAGATCTCGGAACTAGAATACAATCTGCCGCAATTTCAGAAGGATGGCTCAAGAGTAACTTCCCCGTTTGACCGCGACCGGCGTACTGACCTCATGTCGCCAAGCTATGCTGGATGTCGCGACCAAGGCACTCTAGGCAAACATTCCCGCGAGCCACGGAGTGCGTCGACAAACGACTAGTCGGAACGGTTGAATAGTGTTCCGCAACATAGTGTGTAATTCGAACCCACTCGAAGAATCACTTTCGGCGGAGGAGATCTACTCGGCGAGTGGGATCTGCTGCGGACTGGCGAGGTAGACGACCAAGTCGCGGATCTGATCGTTGGTGAACGCGCGGAGCATCCCCTCGGGCATCATCGATTTATTCGAAGTGTTGAACTCGTCGATGTCTTTCATTGCCAGCCGCACTTCGGCCTCCTGGGTCCGCAGCACTAGATCGCTGTCATCTTGATGCACAATGAAGCCGCTCAGGATTCGCCCGTCAGCAGTGAAGATGTTCGTCAGCCGATATTTCGGGTCGATGATTGCGCTCGGATCAATCAGATTGCTCAAGACATAATCGAGCTTCTGGCGACCCGAGCCGGTGAGATCAGGACCGACGTTGCCTCCCTCGCCAAACAGCGTGTGGCACTTCGCGCACGTCTTTGCAAAGACGCCTCGCCCCGCACTGGCATCGCCGGCGGCCAGATAGTCCGAATTCATCGTCCGCTTGTAACGTGCGATTTCATCCGACTTCTTGCCCACTCGCGAGTCGCGAGGCCAAAGCGCTTCAACACGCTTCTTGATCGTCGCGTCGTTGAACGCTTGAAGCTGTTGCAGGGTAAACGCCGAGACATCCTTGTGATCGATCGATGAATCCTCGATCGCGTCAAGCAGCTTGTTCGCGAAATCGTTTCTTGTCGCAAGCACGCTGATCGCGTCTTGTCGTTCGCGAGCGTTTAGCGCTTCATAACTGTCGAGCAAGACGTCGGAAGTTGCATCATCGCTGCGAACGATCAGCGCTTGGATCGCATCACGACGAAGGCCCGACGGTGCTGCCGCCAACTCGTGCAACATCGGGACGGGCACTCCACCCTTCACCTTCAACAAAGCCTGCAGCGATGCGAGGCGTTTCGCAGGCTCTGCCTCGCGATCTCGTATCATCTCACGCAGTTCCGCGATGGCATCCTTGTCACCGAAGATCGTCGCCAGCCGAACTGCGACGGATCGCAACTCGGCGAGTGAACTGCTCGCCGCGTGCGAGTACAACTCGCCCCAACTTGGCGGCGGTTTCGTAGCGCCTCGCGTTTCCAAAGCGTCGTGTATCCCTTGCAGAAGGTCGAGGCGGACGCGCTGGTCCTCGCTCGTCTTCGCCGCGAGAACGACTTCGTCGAGAGCCGGCGACTCTTGATCGATCGCGCGGCGAGCGATGAACCGTCGCAGCAGCGGGATCTGTGCGTTGACAGCTAGTTCCAACGCAGCAGTCTCGTCCGACTCGACCAGCGGCTCGATGGCGTACCAGATCATCAGTGGGATGTATGGATCCTCGACATCCTCAGCGTGCGCCATCAGCCTTGCCGCTATGGGCATGCGATGTTTGGGCTGTATCCGCTGCAATGCCAAGGCGATCGCCAGCCGAATTTTGGGCGTAGCATGTTGCGCCAGGCGGAACATGGTTTCGAGTCCTTCCCGATTCGGGTCGCCATCGTCAACCAACAATCGAATCGCCATTCGGCGCACATGCTCGCTGTCATGGTGCATTAGAAGTGTGAGTACGGATTTGAACGCCTTTTGGTCCGAAACGACAAACATGGTCCAAGCAACTCGCAAATGGACCATCTCGTCCTTGTCTTCGGAGAGCTCTTCCAATCGGTCACGAACGTCTTGCATGTCTTGCCCAGCAGCACGCTCATGCAAGATCCGCCGGGCGTGCCGGACGAACCACTCATTCGGATGCAGATGCAGGTCCACGAGTTCTGCATTGCTCAGCGTGTTCAAGTCAAGTGCCCGCTTCTCCGGCTCGCCGCACACAATTTTATAAATCCGGCCGCTGGTTCGGTGACCGCCATCGCTATCATGGCACTCGCCGAAGTCGTGCCAGTCCGATACGTAGACGCCGCCGTCCGGCCCGTATTTCAATGACATCCCGCGGAACCAAGGGTCATTCGTGAACAGCACATCTTTGTCGTGAACGCCGACGTAGGTCGATCGATTCGGAACCAGCTCGTCACAGTTGATGCGATTGCCATGCAAGTTGCTCGTAAAGAACTTGCCGCGATACTCGTCGGGCCAATTGTCGCCGAGGTATACCATGCCGCCGCAATGAGCGTGCCCGCCGCCGGCGACCGAATGCTGCTCGCCACTCCGCGAACTCGTCCACTGACCGCCGCCCCAATGCAAATGATTCGCGATCGATTGGATGCGGCGATAGACGTACGGGTTGTCCTCCTTCGCGCGGCCTTGGCAATACATCCCGGGCACGATATGCCACAGATGAGCGGTCACGGTGTTGGCCGTGAACAAATCGCCATACTCGTTGAAGTCGGCTCCCCACGGGTTCACCATCCCTTGGGCAACGACTTCGAAGTTGTGCCGCAGCGGATGGAAACGCCAAATGCCGCGAGCGATCTTGACGCGCTGCTCGTCAGGTGTGCCGGGCTTGCCGACCAGCGATGGATCAGACAAACCGATTGCTCCATACAGCCAACCGTCCGGCCCCCAATGAAAGTTGTTCAGCACGTTGTTGATCGAAATCTGAAAGCCGTCGAGCACGACGACTGGTTCGGAGTCTGGCTTGTCGTCTCGATCGCGATCGGGGATGAAGCTCAGCTCGGGCGTGTTCGCGATCCAAACTCCGCCGTGCCCAAACGCGATCCCGGTGAGATAGCGTCCTTTGTCCCAAAAGATCTTTCGCTTGTCGAACTGGCCGTCGTGATCGGTGTCTTCCAGAATGATGATGCGATCTGTTGCGTTGTCTGCCTTCCACTTTGGATGCGAGTAGTTCTCGACGACCCACAACCGGCCTCGATCATCGAAATCAAATGCGATTGGTCGCCGTACATCCGGCTCGCCCGCGAACAGCGTCACGTGAAAGCCATCGGGCACGGTAATTCGCGCGAGCGACTCCTGCGGCGTGAGCGAAACATCGTCCGGGTTCTGGGTGTTCACGACACCGCGCGGCAGATCGTCGGCGAGCAAGGTCGAAGCGAATATCAGGCAAAGGGTCGCGGATCGTAACACAAGCAATCTCCGTGGGCGAAGCGTCGGCCCCTAGCTTACTTCAATCGACCGGCTCACGCAGCGCTTGACGGCCTTTGATCGCCCGCGATAGAGGCGGGCGGGCTTAGCGTGTTATAATCGCGATATCGCGAATCTGGATAAGTTTTAGGCTCAACGCCATGAAGAGAGTTCGACTTGCGAATCGTCGATAGTTCCCCGATCGATGCGATTACAAATACTCACTCGCTATACACTACTATTTCTGTCTATGATGGTATTTCTGTCTATGATGGCCAGCATGGTCATCGCCAGGACGGCGTCGCGAGCCGATGATGATTTAGCAGATTACCAGCGAGACATTAAACCGCTTTTGTGAGAGTCCGCTGCTACGCTTGCCACGGTGGAAGGGAGCAACAGGCAAACCTTCGACTGGATACGGGTGCGTTCATTCGTACGGGT
The DNA here is from genome assembly GCA_014381825.1 of Planctomycetota bacterium. Classification (GTDB taxonomy): domain Bacteria; phylum Planctomycetota; class Planctomycetia; order Pirellulales; family Pirellulaceae. The sequence continues at coordinate 1,509 of JACNKX010000198.1, read as the reverse complement.
GGCGACAGCGGCGAGGCGATTGTCAGTGGACAACCCCTGACGAGCCTGCTGGTCGAGCGAGTGACATCGGAAGATGAAGACGAACGTATGCCACCCGTGGGAGAGCCTCTTACCAATCAGCTGATCGAGTTACTGTTTTGCTGGATACAGCAAGGAGCGAATTCACTCGCCGATGAAGAACCGGACGCAGATCCGCGAGATCACTGGGCGTTCAAAGCGTCTCTCAGGCCTGCAGTTCCGCCTTTCTCAGAACCGGGATTTATGCGGAACGAAATCGATCATTTCGTGCCGCGTCGACTGCGGCGATAGAGAATCAAACCATCACCCCCCGCAGAACGAACTGCGTTGATCCGTCGTCTGTACTTGGATTGGGTGACCGGCGCGGTCCCAGAACTGTGTAGCGTCAAGTAAATACTATACGCCGGTGCGGGACGTGTTCGCCTTCGATGGTCTTGTCGGGAATTGCCACTGCTACGCAAGCTCAACAGAGCGTCTGCGTTTGCCAAACGGCAGTTGGCGGATCAACCTGGCAGGTTGCGCGGCGTTAGATCGGGGTGAGCCGCAGAAATCCCCGGAGCCCGTCAGTCCCGGCACCGGAAGTGAGATAGTGAACGTATGTTTATCAAGTGTTCGTAGGCCTATGATAGCGTCGGAAATTGCGGATTCAACCCCCGCGAAATGTTTTTTTAGAGATTGTCATAACTCTCATTTTGAAGGTCAGTTGCGACGCCGTTTTCGGTCAGTAATTCCTGCCACAGGCGTCGTTGTTTGCGCCAGTCCGGGACGAGCGCGATCGCCTGAAGCTGACGCAAGTGAATAGGGTCGCGGCCTTCATGCGTGCGGGGCAGAAACAAGATCGCTTCCTGGATATCGGGAGCCAAGACTCGCAGGTTCATGATCTGAGTGATCCGGGCTCGGGTCACTTGCCCAAGCCGTGCCAGCTCCGCGTAGTCGGCCACGTCGCCGTCATCGAGAAGCTGTTCGAAACGAATCGCCAACGCCATAAGTCGGGAGACTCGCGGCACGCGGCCAGGCGGAAATTCGGACGGTTCAGGAGTTGTCCCTTCGACAATCTCTTTGCGGCCTTTGCCGCAGCGATGAAAGTGAACGTCGCGTTCGATGGTAATGGGCTGAATCATGCGGCGTCCTCCTGTTCGGACGATCCCTCGGACAGTGTCTTGATGCCTGACGGATGAAACGTGATTTTGACTTTGCCTGTCGACCCGTTGTAGTCGACACATTGGACGAGAAGTTGAATCACTCGCGTCTGTTCACGCGGCGTCAGCGATTCCCACAGTGGCTCGAAGACGGTCATCGCCTTCGTGACCTCTTGCTGGTCAACGATCTTGCGACTGAAGGCCAGCACTTCCTCGCGAACTTCGGTCGCCCGACGCTCCGATACGCAAATGCGTTCTTGTAAGTCGGCCAACCGTGCCGTCGTTGGACCGCTGAGGTCGCCCGGCTTCACCTGTTCGACGAGTTGGCGAACCTCGCCGCTCCATTTGTGCA
>JACNKX010000067.1 GCA_014381825.1 Planctomycetota bacterium | reverse complement strand
TTTCGCGCTCGACTCAAGGTAGGAGCCGTATGAGGTAAACACTCACGTACGGATCCTATGCGGGGGGCCGCTGGCAACGGCGGTCCCTACCGCGATTCTGATTATTGCGTCGCGAGGTTGCTTCTGGTACGTCGGCGGGATGCCGCGACGACCACGAGTAGCGACGGGAGGATATGCGTACCACGCGTTAAACCGCGCGGTTGGACGGGCAACCATTTTCGGGAGGGCCGTTTGATCCGCCCCATCACTCGAAACCCTCCCTACTTGAATGTTGAAGAATGTGACTACTCTTTCAAACATTCGGAAAAGCCGCGGGTTTCGGGTGTTTTAGAATTCATTGTGAATAAACATCGCTTGGTTGAGGATTACTTCGGGCGCTTTGCTTCCAACCACTCTTGCTTTGAAACTCGCTCAGGATGCTCTTTCGCCCAATCGGGAGTGGGAAACCAACGGAGGGAGCTGTATCGCGGATAGGTCTCCCAGATGTCCCCGCCATCGGGAGCAGTGAGACGCGCGTCGCCGGTCTGTTCAAGATAGCTAAACAGTTTGTCGTGCAGTTGCTTCTTCACCGCAACATGAGCTGGATCGATTGCCAGATTGTTCAGACAACTCGGATCGTCGCGAATGTCGAATAATTCTTCCGCCGGACGCCGGTCAACTGCGAGGCCAAGAAAGCGGCCTAGCATGTTGTCATCACGACGATCGATCAGGAACGAAAGAGAAGGGCATGCATCGATATCATGGTAACCGCCATGCATCGGTCCTAAGTTTCCTTCGGCAACATCCGCGGCCTTGGCATATTTTCCGGTGCCAAGTTTCCGCGGAGTTCCGGCGGGCCAACGTTCAGGACGGAAGTTGTGAATGTAAAGATATTGTGGTGTTCGAACGCAGCGTTGTGGATAGCTGAGCGAATTGAATCTCGACGACGAATGACGCTCGCGCCCTGAATAGACGGCGTCGCGTGTTGCATCGACTGTTCCTTGCTTCTTCGAGCTGAGTACGTTGCGTATGCTGCGCCCGGCGAGCGGAGTTTCCGAGGGAGGCATCACACCGGTTGCATCGTAGATCGTTGCGGTTAGGTCGATCAAGTTAACGAGATCGTCAACGGTTCGCCCACCGGAGGCGACTTCTGGCCAAGCGACTGCAAGTGGCATGTGGATACCGTACTCGTAGCAGTTGGCTTTTGCTCTTGGAAATGCCATGCCGTTGTCGCTCGTGACAATGATCAGCGTGTTGTCTAATTCGCCAGCCGCCTCGAGCAAGTCAAGCATGCGTCCCAAGTGTTGGTCGAACCATTGAATCTCGAAGCAGTAATCGAGAATGTCGTCGCGAATCTCAGGCGTGTCCGGCAAGAAGGATGGAACTTTTACTTTCGTCGGATCGAGCCCGTGCTCACGGCCAATGCCCTTCTTGAAAGTACGATGAGGTTCGGAGCCGCCATACCAAAAACTAAAGGGTTGGCCCTTTGGACGAGCTTTGAGAAAGTCTTCGAAGTTACTGGCGTAGTCTGTGTTTCGGATACCGGAAGGTGCCTTGAGTTTCCTTTCGGCCCACGCAGGTCCGGCCGGATTGCGATTCCGACCGCTTACTTTCCAATTCCCGGGACTCCAACCTTTGCCGGTATAACCTACGAAGTAACCGCTCGCCTCCAAACGGTCTTGATAGACTTCGTACTTCGTCGAGAAAGAACTCGCATGCGTTCCAGCGTGTTCGATCTGCCAAATGTTTCGTCCTGTCAAAAACGCAGCCCGCATTGGGCTGCATCCTGGGGCGGGTGTGAATGCATTGCGGAACAGCAGTCCGGCCTTTGCAACTCGATCGAACGCGGGTGTCTCGATCGCTTCGTAGCCGTACGCAGATGCATGCGGATAGGACTGGTCGTCGGAGATAGCGACGAGAATGTTAGGCCGTTCGGCAGATGTCGCTATGGCGCAGAACACACAGAGAAACGATAACGCGAATCCGCCAATCCAATGTCGCTGTGGCATGTCTTTAGGATCTTGAAAGGTGTAGAGATTGCTGCCGCCTATCATGCGCGACGCCCGATCGTTTCGCAATCACAGAAAAGCAAATGCCTCGTTTAACGGCAAGCCGCCGGCGACTACGTAATCCGCTTCGCGCTGCCGCCTTCGGCTCGCCGTTAAACGATCTGCGGCGTGCAATCCGGCCAATATTCACACGGCACACTCGAATAGCAATCAAAGCATCTGCGTCGACTTCTCAACAGTTCCCGAGCAGATGCATCGCGACCTCTCGTGATGTGGATGGTTCATTTCATCGCCGTCATCTGTGGTCACGTTTTTCATTGGGTGCAATCGTTCGCACTAGAAAGGGGACTGAGATGGCCAAGTCGTTACAGTTTGTTGCCTCTGGAAACAGGGGGTTAGTCCGCAACTTATTACTGCTTCCCTTGTGGTTGGTCGTGTGGCCCGTCGTCGGAATGTGGCGTTCGTTCTACAAGCACTTCCTCGCCTATTTGAGTGGAACGAAAGTCTATGATCGACAGCGAGTCTATAGTGTTAAATTCGTGTGGTACGGAGACTCCGTTTACTTGCATCCGATGGTATGGGGAAGTGTGCTGCTATATCTCGCCGCCATGACCGGAGTCGTTCCGACGGGATTCTTGCTGTTGGCTTGGTTCGCAGGGATTGCGGTTTGTTACCTAGCAATCATGTACAACTTCAACGTGATTAAGTCGGCGATCCTGGGCGTTGGATTGGTTGCTTTGTTCAGCTTGGCCTACGTTGCGACCGTTGAATTCGCGTGGAACCCGCTGACGGCTGTCGCTGGTCACATCGCTCGGTTGGAAGCCGGCGTGACGCCCGGATTCTATATCGCGGCGGCTTACGTGTTCGCCGCGTTGATCGCTTCAGAAGTCGTGTGGGCGTGGCTGTTTCACCGCGTGGAAATCGACGAGTCGTATGTGTACGAGCATGGCTTTTTGCAAGGCTCGACACGAGAACCGATTTTCGCTCGAGGCATGAAGCGCGAGACAAAGGACTTGCTTGAAGTGCTGCTTCTTGGAGCGGCAGACATTCAACATCGCACCAAGAACGGATACAAGCGATTCAAGAACGTGCCGTTCGCGTCGCTATGGCTCGGGACGGCGATTGACTCGCTGTTGGATCATCGACGAAAGGGCGAAGTTGAATTGTCAAGTAAGACCGATGACGATGCCGAACTTGTCCGTGTGCAAGACGCATTGTCGGAGCTAGGCGACGGTATGGATGATGACGAAGGTGAGTCGGATGGCGACGACGGTGCCGATGTGGCAGCCTGATAGTCGCAACTCGGTGCGGCGTGTGAATTGACGCCGCACTTCTTCATTCTGTACTCTCAACCAATCGCAAATAGTCCAATCCAATCATATAGCTCTTCGCGGCTTTGGGGTGAGCGCCGGTTATCTCGATGCCGAGCTTATGCTTGCCGGCGGCCAGCTCGATGTCGGAATACGACAGTACACCAGTCGTGATAACATCCGGGGCATTGTAAAGGTCGATCGGCCCGCCGAGGGGAGCATCGTCGATAGAAAGTTGTGCAATGCCATAATCGCGAGCGCGCGTGAAAACGATCTCGACCGAATAACGGCCAGCTTTCTCGACAGGAACCTCAAGGTCTAACCGGTCTCCGGGCTTGGCCCCGGTCCACCACAAGTGATCGACGTCACTCCAACGATCTTTCGAGAAGTTACCCATGCCTTGGCTGCGAGCTTCGCCAGCGGTCTTGCCAACGATTTTCAGTGATTCACCTTCGAGAGCATTTGGGACTCGCTTTGTCTTCGGATCGATTGGAGCACGTGGCCCGCGCAACGTGACCTGCGTTGGGCTCTTCAGATAGGACACGAGATCGCGAACTTCCTCTGACTTAAGCGATTCGAGCAAACGCTCCGGCATCAGAGACTGAGTGGATAGCTGACGTTCTTCAATGTCCGCCTTCGGAATCACTACGGTGTCGTTGATCGTTCGCAGCGTCAGAGCGCTGTCCGTTTCCTTTTGTGTCAATCCGGAAATGACTCTTCCATCGGCAGTCGCGAGAATCGTCATGCGATAGTCCTTTCCAAGCACAGCACTCGGATCGACGATATTCGTCAGTAAGTAGTCGAGATTGGCCCGGTTCGAACCCGTGATATCGGGCCCAACTTTGCCACCTTCTCCGAATAGCTTGTGGCAGGATGCACAAGTCTTCGTAAACAGCATTCTTCCGTTGTTGACGTCTGCCTTTGCGAGTGCTGCGGGGCCGAGTGTCCTTTTGAGTTTGAGGATGTGTTCGATCTTGTCCTTGGCCGATTCACGGATTTCTCCCCATGCCTCCTTAATGCGACTCGTCAGTTCTTCACTCTCGAAGCGTTGTAGTTGGCGAATGTGAAAGGCATGCACATCGGTTCGTGCGACGCGGCCGTCTTCTAACGCATCAAGCAATGTGCCGGCATAAGTCGGCCTCGAGACCAGCGTAGCGATCGCATCACGCTTCTCAACGTCCGTGAGACGCCCGTACTGCGCGAGAATCGTTGTGGGAGTCTTGGAATCATCTAAGCTTGCGAGTGCTCGAATCGCCGGGCCGCGAAGTTTCGGTTCAGCAAGCACACTTTGAAATGCTGATGCCGCGTCGTTGTCCCGCCCACGAACCAAGATGTCCATGGCTCGCGTTCGCTGCTTCATATTGGCCTTCGCATCGGCTAGGACTTGTCGCATGCGAGGAAAGATCCGGCGATCGCCAAGGGCCACGGCGATTTGGTCGGCACGCTGCCGAATCGCTTCGTTTTTGCTGACAATCAGTGTGTCATATGCAGCCGTCCACGCTGATGGCATGGGAATGTTAACGCGTCCCTCGAAAGCATTTAGCATTTCATCCAGCATAAGCAACTGTGATTCTGCGTTGTCTGCCGTGGTGACTGCGGCGACCACATTATTCAGCAAGCCATTGTCGGACGCTGCACGCCGAAGCACATACCGTTTGATAAGTGGAATAGCTGCCGTCTCGCCCAGCTTCAACGCTCTCTCCGGCTCGGCGGCGACGAGGGGTTCGATTCCGTACCAGTACAGTAGCGGAAGGTTGTGGTCGTCGGCGTCCTTCTCGTGTGACACTAACCCCTCGACGATTTGCCAACGTTGTTCGAGCGGCAGTCGCTGCAACGCGGACGCCAGGTACAAACGGACAACCGGCGAATCGTCACTTCTGGCCATTTCGGCTAATCGCTCCACAAGTTCTGGCGAAGCTTTGCCATCTTCGAGTTGCAGCTGGATGGTCCACGCACGCACGTACTCGTCATCGCTGGTGAGCAGGGATTGCACCGTCGCGCTTCGAACGAAGCCTGTTACGTGCAGCGCCCACATCGCTCGCAGCTTCCGTGGCGTATCATCTGTGGCGAGCCCTTTCAGCAACCCTTTCCTCGCGTCTGCGGAGATGCCTCTCTCCTGCATGATCCGCCGAGAAGTCCGCACATACCAGTCGTTCTCGTGCTGCTGGAGTAACACAAGATCGATGTCGCTCAGCTTGCTCAAGTCGATCTTCGGTGCTTCGGTCTTGCCGTAGGTGACTTTATAGATCCGTCCGTTCGTTCGATCCCAAATGTCGGGGTCTCGCCGATGGCATGCATTGGGGTCGTACCAATCGATCAGATACACCGATCCATCGGGGCCGTACTTCAAGTTGATTCCACGAAACCAGTGATCGTTCGCGAACAGAATATCCTTGCCGTGATGGCCCACGTAGCCCGAACCTTCTCGTTCGAGCAGATCGTTGTTGACGCGATTGCCGTGAATGTTGTTGAAGAAAAGTTGATTGCGATGCTTATCCGGCCAGTTGTCGCCGAGATAGATCATCGCGCCAGCGTGTGCATGTCCGCCGCCCGCTTTCGACGTCGTATTCGGAATGTCTTGCGGCTCTTGTCCCCACCACGCGTGGTCTCGAATGCTGCCAGCATAATGAGCGTGATCGGCGATCGTTTTGATGTCATCGTAGACATGTGGATTAAAATGCTGGCCGCCTTGCCGTTGATAGCGGGCTCCCTGGATCATGTGGTAAAGATGCGGAATCACGCAGGCGGTAATAAAGGCCTGTCCGTTGTCATTGAAGTCGACTCCCCATGGATTGCTGCTACCCCAAGCAAACACTTCGAACTGGTGTTTCGTGGGGTGATATCGCCAGACGCCGGCGTTCAAAGGAGTTCGTTGGTCATCCGGTGTGCCCGGCTTGCCGACTTTGGAATGCGTAAAGACACCATGGCATCCGTACAGCCATCCATCCGGTCCCCAGATGAATGCGTTCAGCGTCTCATGTGTGTCCTGATAACCGAAGCCATCGAGCAAGACCTGCGGTTCGCCGTCCGGTTGATCGTCGCCGTCTTTGTCTGGAATGAATAGCAGGTAAGGCGCTGCGCCAACCCAAACCCCACCGAAGCCAACCTCCAAACCACTGACCAAGTTCAATCCGTCCATGAACAGTTTGCGGGAATCAAGCGTGCCATCGCCGTCCGTGTCTTCAAGGATGATGATTTTGTCCTTGCCTTCACCTTCCGGTGCCCGGATTGGATACGTATGAGCCTCGGCCACCCAGACTCGGCCACGATGATCGATCGAAAACGCAATCGGTTGATGCACTTGCGGTTCACCTGCAGCCAACTGGACGCGGAACCCGGGTGGAACGGTCATGTTCGCGGCGGCCTCTTCGGGCGAGAGCCCAGCAGCCATGCTCTTGGGAAGCTGTGGTTGAGCGGTTCGCCAAGTAATATCGTCGACGGCTTCTCGCTTGTGAGTCATCACATGACACCCCTTCATGCCGCCTGTCACGATATCTGGCAACTCGTCGCCGTTCACATCACCCACAATCACCTGACGCCCAATGCCCGCATCGTCGTCGGCGAGGTAGGGAATCCATTCGACACCTTTCTCGCCTCGCACCAACTTGAACCAATAGACAACCGCACCAGCATCCCACATCGGGCTCTGGGCATGATGCGACCAATACGTCTTGCCGGTGACGATATCTTTCAGCCCGTCACCATCCATGTCGGCAAGGTTGACCGAGTGAAGCTCGGTAAAGATAAGGCCGTATGCGTTGTCTTCCGGCTTGTCCCCCATGATCAGATGCTGCCGAAACGCGATCTCGTCGCCATCACGAATTTGCTCATGCCATGCCAGTCCATAGTTGTGCGCGTTCAGACTAGTGATCACATCGTTGTCGCCGTCGCCGTCAACGTCGTATGCATACATCTCGGCTCCACCGGCTGGAGCGAACGCCGCCTTATGAAACGACCAGCGAGGATCGCCCTCGAGCAATGCAGGTTGCGCGAACCAGCCGTCCTTCATCAAGATGTCGCTGCGTCCATCACCGTTCACATCACCAACACCCAGCCCATGACCGAACCGCTTGGTCGCAACTTGTTCCGACACAATGTGAAACTGCCAAGTGCCAAACGCCTCGTCCGTGTCGGTCGTCGCGTAGCCGAAGTAGCCGTCACGCGTGCAAACTAGCTCAGGGCGATCGTCGCCGACCAAGTTGATGAATTGAGGCGACTCGTTCGACACCCAGTCAAAGACCTGATGCTTGCTCCAATGCGAATCGAACTTGCCTTTCCCTGGGTTTTCGTAAACGAACGCTGGCGTTCCGGGGAAGCCGACGACAAACACGTCATTCCAACCATCACCGTTAAAATCGTAGACCCAAGAGAAGAAGTTGTCGGCATAGCCTTGTCGGTTCTGCGCTTTGGCGGCGTAAAGTTCGTGCTTGGTCTCGTAGCTTGGTCCTTCAAACCAATACGGGCCATGAATCACATCGACAACGTCGTCGTTATTAATGTCGCCGATGCTAACACCTTCGGAGTAGTACACATCCGTCAGCTGATGTCGGTCGAACGTATCAAGTTGGTGATCGGCTGCGAGCGTATGCCCTGCTATACCAACCAGAATTAAGCAGCAAAGCGAGTGCGCAGAACGGACCATGTTCGAGTCTCCGACAGTCATTGACGTGGATCGAAAGGCGGGATTGTTTGATCGCGAGTCGCGAGTTGGGACTGGATCAGTATAGCCCGTCTGGCTACGCCGCGACAGATTTAGAGCATCGTCATCTAATCGTCGTCACCGCCACCGCTGCCAAGCTTGTAAGCCGTTGCAACTGCGAGAAAGAAAAACAACGCATCCATCGGTCCGAACATCATGCCGAACGAGATTTCGTCCTCGAGCAACTCGCCGATCTCGCCTAACTCGCCGAGTGACGCAAGGACGACGAATTGATAGACAGCGAACTTCCCAGCGAGGATTCCCAGAATCGCCATCAGCGAGGCAATGACGCCGCCCAAGAAGTCATCGATCTCGTCGGACAAGTTATGGGCGATGGCCATTCCGACGCCTGAACAGAACCCTACGCCCCATGCGATCCATCCAATCTCGAACCCGGTAACAATCGCTATCAACGCCCAGATAATCGCACCGACCGCGGCGCCCGCGCCACTCAGACCGATCCCGATTAGGAACGCACCGCCGCCACCCATCACTGTCGGATCTGGCTCGCTGTCCTGGATGCGCCCTACGGTGGGAACTGCAACTGCATAGCCAGCGGCGGGGGTTGCGGCTGGCGATTGCGGTGTTGCTGCGGGATCGTGAGTCGAGGCTTGTGATTGCGGCTGTTGATACTGAGTTGGAGCTGAAGGAACCGAATCGCCCGTCGGAAACTCCTCGTCGAACAAAGAGTTGCTTGCCGATGCCGCAACACTTGGGCGTGCAGAGTCGACAAACAACTCACCCCCCAACGGGTCGTCACCAAATAACGGATCGTTCTCGACCGGAGTTGGAGCGGCCGCCGGACTTGGAATTGGCATGACCGCCCCGCATTGGCACTTTGCCTTCTTGCCAGCGAGTTCTTCTTTGACGTTGTATCCCTTCCCGCAAGAAGGGCATGCAAACTTGATCGCCATGAACGGCACCCCCGATGCGTTGCTTGAATGAGGCGTCGCCACGAGTATACCGAGCGACTCGACGCGATCAAGCATCTTGAGTGTCGACCTATAGGGTCTTTACGCCGAGAGACCACACGATCATCATTGTGACTCCCCGTGACCAGCCCATGAATCTCTTAACTTTCATCCAGCATTTGCGCAAAACCATCATGAAACAACTCCTGCTTCCGCTAGTCTTCGCGTACCTTCTGGGCGTTTCCAGCCTGCGTGCGAATGAACAGCCAAACATCGTCTTTTTCTTCACCGACGATCAGACGACCAGTACGCTTGGCTGCTATGGAAACCCCATCGTCCAAACGCCGAACATCGACGCGCTCGCTCAACAAGGCACAAGATTCGAGAACGCCTTCGTCAGCCATTCGATCTGCTGGGTGAGCCGAACGACGATCCTGACGGGGCTGGTGGGGCGCAGCTACGGCACGCCGAGCAATCCCGATCAAGCGAGGCCCGATGCCGTCGAGACATTGTATTCTGACATATTGCGCGAGAACGGTTACCGCACTGGCTACTTTGGAAAATGGCACGCCAAGATGCCGAATGGTTATCGAAGAGAAGACCACTTCGACGAGTTCGAGGCGATCGGACGAAATCCGTTTTACAAGAAACAACCTGACGGCAGCTTGCGGCACGAGACGGAAGTAATCGTCGATCGCGGAATCGAATTCGTGAAGAATCAGCCGAAGGACAAGCCGTTCGCGCTGAACATGTGGTTCAACGCTTGCCACGCCGAGGACGGTGATCGTCGGCCCGGTATCGGACATTTCCCGTGGCCGCGAGCGGTCGACGGGATGTACGAGGACGTCAAGGTATATGAGCCGCGATTGAATGATCCGGCAATCTTTGATGCTCAGCCGGACTTTCTAAAAACGACCATTAACCGCGAGCGCTATTTCTGGCGGTGGAACACGGACCAAAAATATCAAACGAACATGCGAGCCTACTTTCGTATGGTCAGCGGGATCGACGGAGCGATTGGGCGTTTCATGAAAGCTCTCGAAGAAGCGGGGCTGGCCGACAACACGATCATCGTTTACTCCGCCGACAACGGCTATCACATGGGCAATCGCGGTTTCGCCGGCAAGTGGTCGCACTACGAAGAAGCGCTTCGTGTGCCGCTGATCGTGTCCGATCCGCGCGTGCCCGAGGCGCAACGTGGAAAAGTTACCGATGCCCCCGCGCTCAATCTGGACTTGCCCGCGACGTTTCTCGATTGGGCGGGTATTGAGGTGCCCGAGCGGTATCAGGGCCGCAGCTTGAAGCCAGTTGTTACGGAAGGGAAACCAGCCAATTGGCGCACCGAGACCTTTCACGAACATTTCGCCGTACGGAATCGCATTCCTGCGTTTGAAGGCTTGCGCAACGAACAATTCAAATACGTCCGCTACTTCGATCATGGGAATCGCGAATTTCTTCACGATCTGAAGAACGACCCGGACGAGCTCGTCAATCTTGCCGACGACCCGAAGCACGCCAACACGCTGAAGGCCATGCGCGATCGCACTACGAAACGCGTCGTCAAATACGGCGGCGCGCTCGATCCGCTGAAGGGCACGTTCAATGCGTCCACTGTCCCGCATCCTGAGGCGTCGGCGGCTGTCACTGTGAAGCCAGGCGCAGATCGGTTCGTCAATCTGTTCAACGGCAAGAACTTGAACGGCTGGACGGGTGATTCGAAATACTGGTCGGTCAAAGAAGGCGCAATCACCGGCGTGACCGATGGCTCGCTGAAGATGAACCGATTTCTGACTTGGAAGGGTTCGACCGTCCGCAATTTCGACTTGCAGGTGAAAGTGAAGGTCAGCCCCGGTGGCAACAGTGGCATCCAATATCGCGGGACCTCACGGCCGGATCTCGGGCTCGATATCGTGACCGGTTACCAATGCGACGTTGTAGCAAACACTCCGAAATACAACGGCATGCTGTACGAAGAACGCGGTCGCCGCATCCTGTCGCATACCGGCGAGAAGGTCATCATCGATCCCGAAGGCCAACCGTGGGTCATCGGCCAATTGCCCCTCAAAGAGTTCGCGCCAGGCGAATGGCACGACTTCCGTGTTCTAGTTCGTGGGAACCACCACCAACACTGGATCGACGACCATCCCACCGCGGATCTCGCCGACTTCGACGAAAAAGGCCGCGCCCTTGAGGGCGTCTTGGCCATGCAAGTCCACGTCGGACCCGCGATGACCATTCAATACAAAGACTACATGATCAAGCACCTTCCGGACGACTTGCCACTACTCAAGCCGGAAGATCATCCGATTCCTGAAGACGCATATGGCGTCAGGCCACAAGGGAAATTACCAAAAAATTGGAAGGCACCGGTTTACGGAAAACGATGAAGCCATGGAAGCAGCTTGCCTTACTTTCGGACTCCGTGCGACTCACGATGATCGCAAACCGTCTACAATTGGCAAGTCGCGTGCCGCAAAGAGGCGTCTATCAGAAGCTGTATTTCCAAGGCCTTAGACTAAGGCAGCAAGAACGAAGTTGACTCGTGCATGGACGATACGAAGGACCATCAATGGCCGATACGAACGTTGAACCGAAGCTGACACATATTACGCATCAATGGAAATACGACAGCCCGCTGATCGCGTGTCGCTTTGATCCGAAGGCGCGTTACGTCTTTTCGAGTGCCCAAGATAATTCCGTCCAACGGTGGGAACTCAGTTCCGGCGCCAAGGTCGTGATGAAGGCGCACGACAGTTGGGTGCGGTCAATCGCTTTTGCAAGTGACGGCGAACAAGTCATTACCGGCGGTGCCGACGACTTGATTTGGTGGTCGGTATCGGCAGACGCCCCCGAGCCAATTCGCCGCGTTGAGGCTCATGATGGTTGGATCCGTACGATGGCGACAAGCCCCGACGGCAAGTTGCTTGCCACCGGGGCAAACGACGGGCTCGTCAAAATCTGGAATAGCCAAGACGGCGCACTTATACGGGAGTTGTCCGGTCACGAAAAAGATGTCTACAGCACGCTGTTTCATCCCGGTGGTGAGTTCTTGTTGTCCGGCGATTTGGCGGGGCAAGTGCATCAATGGGAAGTTGCCACCGGCAAGCTGATTCGGAAGTTCGATGCGAAACAACTTCACACCTACAACAGTGGCCAAGGAGTTGATTTTGGCGGGGTGCGTTCGCTGTCCCTGAGCCCGGACATGAAGCATTTGGCTTGTGGCGGACTGCACAAGGCGACGAATCCACTCGGCGCGGTGAACGAACCACTGGTGTTAGTCTTCGAATGGGAATCACAGAAACTTGTGCAGTCCCACATCGCGGAAGGCCTTAAGGGAGCTGTCTGGCGTGTCGTATTCCACGCTGGCGAGTTTCTCTGTGGCGCGTCTGGTGGCAGCAGCGGCGGATTTCTTCTGTTTTGGAGGATCGCTGATCCGAAGGATTTTCATCGTCTCAAGATGCCGCATTTGGCCCGCGACTTGGACATACATCCTGACGGCATCCAACTCGCGACAACGCACTATGATCGTCATCTTCGCATCAGCAGAATGACCGCGAAGGAAGCTTAGCGTTCGGGCCATTTCAATCGCTGTCTGGGCAAGCTACTTCGCATGACAACGAAACCGCGCTGCCTTCGCCATTGGCGCAACTGATGAGCCTACTTAGCCTGGCCGCAGCGTGAGTTTCGCATCCGCTGTGATGCCGTCGCGTGTAAGCGGCAGATCGTGGTAGTTGCCCGCCAGCCAATCATCGAGTTGGTCCTTGTAGTGTGGGCTGCCGGGATGTCCCGACTGGCTGGGCGCATCGACGGTTCGAAGCGTTGTTGAATCACACAGATCGGCGATCATACGGAAGCCGCCACCTGTCACCGCCGTCCAATCGGGCCCGCTGCCGGTGTTACAAACAGATTGCATGTCGCCTCGCACGCCCATACCAGCGTAGTTGAGCAGTTCCGCCAGATCGCCGCGCGAAGCGAGAACGTGGTTCATTGTCAGGCGATGTAGCTTCTCCCACTGCCAGTCGTCGACTGTCGGACCGAGGCGTTGCGATAAATCTACGACGGCCTGTTGAAAGGCTGCGCGAACATGGATGTCACGGTCGCCGTTGACGAACCACCCATGCTGATCTTCGTCGAGCAATCGTGCGGCGAGCCCTTCGGCAGCCATCGCCAGCAAGGGACGCGCGTCCGCTTCAAAGCGTTCTGACAGGACGGTTCGCGTCCAGTGCGTAAAAAAAACGTTGAAGATCGTCGGACCAATCGCTTTGGGAAGGACGCTGCCATCCCAGGCTCGCAACGACTCGATCGATTGCCGAGCTCGTTCATCCGCTTCTGCAGCGGCGTCGAGAATCGCGAGCAGCGGCGGGAGACAATTCACCGCGCGCAGGGACACTACGTCGAATTGCATCTCACGGAAGTTGTCTGAAGTGATGCTCGCCGGATCGTGGGACTCGATCATCTCGCGAATGCGCCGAGCGCGGTAGCCGGCGGGTGCCGTACACGAAAGCTGGTACGGATAGTCGCTCGTGGCGACAGGATTGTTTGCAGTCGCAGCGAAACCTTGCTCCGGATCAAACACACCAGGCATGTCTTCGAAGGGAATGAGACCGTCCCACTGATGCGCCGGATCGTATCCGGGGCGATAGCCGCGCTGCTGGACGTTGCGAATCGGAATCCGACCGCTGAGCTTGAGGCCGATGTGGCCTTCGGTATCGGCAAAGACGAGTGAAAAAGTCGGCACGTGCCACGGTCGTAGCGACTCGTTGAACTCGCTAACGTTGCGAGCGCGGTCCATGTCAAGCAATGCCGCCAGCCAGCCACCTTCGTGCATTCCAAGCCATCGCAATGAGACCGGTCCAGTTTTGTCGGCGGGCGGTGGCAACACTTCGTCGACAATCGGGCCGTTGCGAGAAACGCGAATTGTCTTCGTGACCGGCTCCGCGTGTCGGACGGCGATCGTTTCAGTGCGCTCGTGCCAGGGCTCCCACTCACCGTCGTAAAGAAAGCAACCTGGATGATCGGTATCAGACTTTTCTTGATAGAGGTCACGGAGCGAACAGATGTTGTTCGTGATACCCCACGCGACCGCTTCATTGCGACCGAACATGATGGCTGGCATACCAACATAGGTCATCCCGGCGACGTTAAACGAGCCGCCGTGAAGATGGACTTGATACCAACACGAAACTGCTTCGATCGCGATGTGCGGATCACTGGCGACAAGCGGCTTGCCACTTCTAGTCAATTTTCCGCTCACTACCCAGTTGTTGCTTCCGGTGGCATCGTCGAAGCCGCCGAGCGGGGGACTCACTGATTCCGCCGGTCGATCGGACTTCGTCTTTGGATAACCATCAGCGGGCAAGAGGCACTCGTCGAGTGCTTCGCCGCAGAAGAACTCTCGTACTAAAACGTCATCTCCCAAACTCCGCTTCACCAGCTCGGGAATGACAATGACCGGGAAGCGGCCGGTAAGATACCAGCGAAACTCGACCTCGATAGTCAAACAATCGATCTCGGTCCATGGTTCGGGGCGATAGTCAAGCAAGTCAAACTCAATCGGCAGGTGATCTGTCGCTTGGTCTAATGCCGCGTTGATACCGGCGGTGAACGAAGTCAGCAACTCCTGCGTTTCTCTCGGCAAGCGACTCCATTCGGCTTCGGCGATCCGCCGCAATCCAACCGTCCGCGCGAGGACATCCGATTGCAACGATTCCTCCCCGAACACTTCCGCCAATCGTCCCGCGCCCTTGCGTCGCAAGTAGTCCAACTGGAACAGACGATCCTGCGCCATCGCATAGCCGAACGCAACGAATAGGTCTTCATCGTTCTCGGCGTAGATGTGTGGAATGCCTCGCTGATCACGTTCGATACTTACCGGGGACTTCACCGGCGCGAAAACATCCCCGGTCACCGCAAGCACTCGCCTTACCGAGCACTCCCGCCACCATTGATCGAATTGCCCGCGCGAGCAACCGGCAGCTTCGCAGACGGTGGCGATTGGGACTCCCTCGCCCAGTCGCTTGAGGAACTCTTTGTCGGAGAGGTTCATCCGTTCTCCCAAATTGAAAAAGTGACAACCGCTTCGTCGTTGATGATCGTAAGCGTTACGGTCACCGTACAAACACTATCATCTATGAACGAGACGTCATTGCGACAGCTGTAATTCATGTTCAAACGTGTCGCAGTTCGTCGATGCCCTGTGTAACGATCATTCTCGCTCCATCAACCACCACTCGAAGAAACGGTAGATCTGTGCGTTGGATTGTTCGGTGGGTGAGTGGCTGGCGCGGTTGGTCATGGCCACGCGGTCGCGAAAACCTAGTTGCGCATTGACCGAAATCGCGTGGTTCAGCGCCGACCAGCGTTCTGGTAAATCTGCCGTACCTCCTGAGACGAGAAACGGACGTGGTGCCATCATTGCGTGCAGTTCGACCAGGTCGTGCTTGCCTGCTACTAACGTCTTGTAGGCACCAGTTCGCGGTGCTTCTCCTGCAATCGTGCGTTCACCGGGCAATTTGCGAAATCGATACTTCGTGCCCGCTTCGACCAACGTGCCGGTTTCCGCCCCCAAGTACCACGGATCCCAGTAGTTCACGCTGCCTCCCGCGTTTTGCTTGCGACGATCGCGCTCATCAAAGACGATTCCAGGGTCTGACCATACCGCACAGGAGAACGCTTCATGGAGACACGCTGCGAGCAACGCCCACTTTCCGCCGAACGAATGCCCCACAATGCCAATGCGATCTGGATACACTTCCGGTCGCGTGGACAAAAATGTGTGCGCGCTGGCGGCTGCGTAGGCGAGTGCCGAAAGCGGTTGAACTTCCAGTGGCTTGCCGACCGGTCCGAAATACGGAAGGCCACGCGATGGAATCTGCTCCGCGTCCTCCAGGTTGATCCCCGTGTTTGGTTTGCCGATCGACAGCGTCACAAAGCCCCGCTTTGCGAGTTGCCAGGCGTGATCACGCAGCGGTGTGCCCTTGCCGATGCCTGTCTGGGCATCATAGTAGACATCCAAGACAGCTGGAAACGGACCGTCGCCATCGGGCACCAGCAGAAATGCATCGACCATCTCGCCGCCCAAACCGATTTCGATTTGCAGCTGGCGCTGCGTAATGTTTTCGCGACGTGTAATCGGCCCAGCCACGACGCGAGGCGTTTCGATCAAATCTGGCCAGGGCCCCATTGCTTGCTGCCAGTGCTGCCCGATTTCCTGGCGACGGCGCTGCCAATCGTCGGCAGACTGAACGCGGCTTCCATCTTGAAACACCAGCGGCGATTGATACGTCCCCAGATTGTCTTGATGTTCTGTAGCGGGACGAAAGAACTTCGTGAGTTCTTTCGGAGGCTTCCGCTCCTGCAGAATCCAGTCGGCGCGACGCGATGCGTCCTGCTGAGCACGGATCTTACGAGCTGAAATGCTTCGAAACGTGAATGGCCATTTGGCATCGGGCGGTTGGGCGTCGAGAATGGCTTGCAATCGATCGCGAGCGTTCTCCGACTCGGCGGCCAGGGCGGGGCCTTCGAGTGATGCGGCACCGGCCGTCAAGTCCACCGTCTCGAACGGATCCTCGGCCAGGTCGTAGAGCTCGCCCGTGGAATACAGTTTGTATCGCTGATCACGAATCACGCGGGTAGTGCTGTACTGCGTAAAGGTCCAAGGTCGTCGCTGGGCATCATCGGCGGCCTCTCGCACGACCGGCGCGAACGATTGACCGTCGACCGTGACATCGCGTGGCAATTTCGCGCCGGCAAGGTCGGCAAGCGTTGGAAGAATGTCAGCCGCGTTGATTAGCGCATCGGTCTCGCGACCTTGTGGAATCCACTTGGGGCCGCTGACAATGAACGGAACATTGATGCCGGTCTCGCGCAGCGAATAGATCCCTTCCGAAGCAATGCGGCCCTTGATCCGTCCACCCAAACTTTGCGGGCGGCCTTGATCCGTGCCACTGTCGGTCCCATTATCGGTGGTAATAACGACCAGCGTGTTGTCTCGCAGGTGTAATGCGTCGAGAGCCTCGATCAAACGGCCAATCACATGGTCCGCATAACGCAACATGCTGGCGAACTTGGCGCGCGGCGTTGCGGTTTCATTACGTGCCAGCGGCGTCGTGGTGACCGGAATGTGCGTCAGAATGGCGGGATAGAACAGCAAGAACGGTTCGTCGCGGTGGCGTCGCATGTAATCAATGGCGAAGTCCGCCACGACCTCGGGACCAAACCGCCCTGCAGTGTCGATTCGTTCGCCGTTCTGATGGAGGTACGCGTCCCAGTAGCGTTTCTTGTGCGCGGGGTGTCCAGGCTTGCCTTCCGGAAAGATGCAATGTTCGTCGAAGCCATGTTTCTCGAGCGCGTCCTTCTGCGCGGGATCGAACAAGTCATTCACTTGCCACTTGCCGGCAATACAGGTCGAGTACCCCGCGTCTCGCAAGACGCGTGCAAAAGAAACTTCTCGATTCCAGTCCAAGTGCCCACCACCATAGATTGCCGAATCGTGATGTGTATGCCAGCCGGTGCGAAACGGATAGCGACCCGTCAGCAACATGGTGCGACTCGTACTGCAAACTGGCGTGATGTAGAAATTGCGAAACTTTAGGCCCGTGTAGGCGAGTTGGTCGATCACCGGCGTCTGGTCTTCTTGACTGCCGTAACACCGAAACCAGTCTTTCCCGACATTGTCCAAGAGAACAAACACGATGTTCGGTGGTCGCGCGCTCGTGGTTTGAGCAGTCTGGTCAAGGGCGTCGGCTGATCGCCCGGACAGCAGGGCGAAAGCTCCGGCCAACAGAATCATACGGTGAAATCTCGGACGGCACATTCGAGACACGGGCCTTTCGTAGGACGGGTTGAAGAAAGTGAACTGTGGCGTTCCACGATACGTTGTCGTGCCGGAAGATGCAAAGATGGCGGAGTACGTTGAGCTGTAGTCGGATCAACGACGAGCGGTTACTGAAGTGGATGTTGACTGACTATTTCGGCTCTCCGGCCTCGACCTCCCGCCTAGGGTAGTGTCACGTCCCAAACTTTGGTCCGGCGTGCCTTGCCCTCCGGTCCCTCGACCTTGAGCGTTACGATGAATTCACCGGCCTTCTCATAACGGTGAATGGAATGACGTTCCGTCGAAGACGTACCGTCACCGAAATCCCAACTCCATGAGGTGATCTTGCCATACGAACGATCGCGGAACGCGACGATCCGATCTCTCCGACTGATCACTTGGAAAGACCAATCGGCCTCGACGGGCTTGCGGAGGCTCTTCTCGATCGGCATCAAGCGGAACGCCACTAAATCCGACGCGTCACCATACATGGTCGTCTTGTGCGAGAGGTTCCAGAACCCGGCGTAGCGGTCTGCCTCTTCGTCGTCGTAGTCGAGTATGGCCCACGACATACCGATCACTTTGTCCTCTTCGAGCTTCGTCGGAACGGCGCGCGAGCGGTCGGGCGGCGCGTGATCGAACGGCGTGACAAAGAACTCCAGCATCAGCTTGCCGCTTTCTCCGTGCTTGAAGTTGTACTCGTAGGCCGCGTTGGCGTGTGGCAAATTCTTGATCCAAGGCTGTGCGCCCCAGACCATCGTCCAGTCCTTGTCTTTGGCGGGAGTGAAGATGTGGTAGTTCTGCGCGTGGACGCCGTGAAAGAGGAAGTGTGTGTCCGGCTTGTTGCGCAGCTCCTCGTTGGGATGCATCTGACGGATCAGTGGTCCGCCCGAGAGATCACCGTCGATAACGACCTCGAAGATATCATTGTGCAGATCCTCGCGGGAAAAGTCCCAGTAGTTGTCGCTGGCCTCGTACAGAAAGTAGAGATGGTTCTGTCCCTTCACCCAGCCAACCTTCACGTTCACGTCCAGATTCTCGAGATCACGTTCGTCGTCGATCCCGATCACCGTCTCCCGCAGCTGATCCATGCCGATCGAGTAAGACTCCGGAACAAGAGACCAGTCGTTCGCGTCGCCATCAATCCGCGGAATTTTGTCAGCCGGAAACTGAAAGATCTTGAATTCAACGTCGGGTCGCGCGAGCCCAGGCCGTTCGAGATCTGACTCGGTCTTGACGCTAACTTTCGCAGTCGTCAAGTCACTCAGCACTTCGAACGGCGGTTCGTAGGCCGCTTCGCCACCTTCGCGTGACGTGAAGAAATTGAACAGGTAGACTCCGTCGGCCCCCGCTTTAGTCAGTTGCGTCGCGGCATGGCGATATTCGTCGGCGGTAAGATTCTTTTGGCCGCCGCCTTTGGTGCATTCGATGCCACCGTAAACTGGGGCCGTCGTGATGGCCTGCTTCCACAAGCCAATTGGCAGATCGCCACGTTCGATCAGGAACTCAGAGACCGCAACGAAATCGACCCAGCCTTGCTTCACCCAAGCCGGCACGTCGCAACCGAGCAGCCGCGCGGTCTCGGGTGTCGGTGGAGTGCGGCCATAGTTTGACGGAGGTCGGACCGAGAGCACCAATCGGCGACCTCGTTCGCGTCCAACATCGTCGAGCATCTTGCGGACTCGTTTGACCAATGAATTCATCTTCGCGATACGCTCGTCGGTCGAGCCGTCTTTGAAGAATGCTGGGAAGCGATTGAAATCGAGTTCGATACCGTCGCAGTCGTAACGCCGGACGGCTTCTTCGATCAGTCGAAACGTATAGTCGCGGACCTCGTCGCGTCCGAAGTCGATCGCTCCCTTGCCATGGTATTGTTCCGTACCCAGTCGCCAGTCGGGATGGTCGACCAGAAACTGTGTCCTCAGAAAGTCGTTGCCGTGATCGTCATTCATGCGAAACGTAAGCAACGCCTCGCGGCCTCGCCGCTTGATCTCAGCCAGCATGATCGCGTAAGGGTCAGTGTCGGCGTCAAAGAACGCCTTTAAGTTCTCGAACCGTTGTTTCTCCGACGCTGGCCACATCGCCCGCTCGTCGGGAGTTGAAAGTGTGCCGCGCATCGTGCCGACTTTGGTCGGATAGTACATCACCTGCGCGTTGATGCAGACCAGAACGGTATCGACGCGACTCCCGTCGTAAGCAACTTCTTCAATCAACCGCTTCACGTCGTCGACATCCACCGCCACCGGCCCCTTGCCACCCGCTTTCGTTGATAAGCATGAATCGCCGTCAAAGTTGTAAAGCAGACGCCGAACACGCTGCGGCTCATCTGCTTCGATAGCCGACGCCGAAGACTCCACGATCAACAAAATGAGCAAGAACCAGACGGGACGGAAATGACGGACACTCACCTGGAGCATGTTTCGAATCCTCTCATGAAATAACAGCCCTGAAATGCTAGAGGTAAGACCTCGGGCGATGATTCAATTGTCGAGCGGCGCGCAAGCCATTGTTGGTTCATTGGGGTCCTGTCGCGTTCGTCACGCCTGCGTTACGCCACCAACGTAATTCGTTCGCGCCGCGTTCGGCGCATGCGACGATGTCGAGGCGACCGTCATTGTCCAGGTCCGCAAGAATCACGGTGACCGCATTCGACCAATTCTCTTTGATCGAGTGCTGCCGCCAGCCAACCTTCGGATCGCCGGTGTTCTCGAACCAGGCGATACGACCCTGCGGGCTCCAACCGGTGGCAACGACGTCTTGATCGCCATCGCCATCGAGGTCTCCGGCGACGGCTTCAAATCCTTGAGGAAAACTGGCGGCAATGGTGTGCTTCCTCCACTGCGTTCCCAATCCGGCTCGGCCGACATTTTCGTACCAGGCGACCTGGTGCGAATCGGGAGATTGATTGCCAACACCAGCCGCGATTCCGAACGCCATGACGACGTCTTGATCGCCATCACCGTCCATGTCAATCGGATGTCCATGGGCGGGGGCGATCGACGTCGCGTCGATGACCGTTTTCGTCCACGGTTCGCTGGCAGGCTTCCTCGAGTTGGCGTACCAGACGATTTGATTGCCGGTGCGCGAAGTGCCGAGCAGATCGGGCTTCCCGTCGCGATTGAAATCGGCCACGGCGATCGTGCGAGTTTCGCCGATCATGTCCTCGACCTGATGCCGAATCCAAATCTCGCCGTTTCCGGGACGGCCAACGTTCTCGAACCAATCGAAGCGATTACCGAACCGCCAACTGGATGCGGCAACGTCCAGATCGCCATCGCCGTCGAGGTCAGCCAGCGCGACGTCGTACGAACCTGGAACTTCTTTTGGTGCGGCCACTCGACGCAGCTTCCATGGCTGTGCGATCGTGTTCTGGCCGGGGTTCTCGAACCAGCGAATGTCCCATTTCAGATTGTCGACGATGACGATGTCGGGGCGGCCATCGCCGTTGATGTCTCCGATGGCGTGCCGCTCCAAACGGATCGGCTGGTCGTCTTCCGCGGCGTACTTTTGAACAAACGAGTACTGGAAGTTCCCCTCGCCATCGTTCAACAGCAGATACAGGTTGCTGTTGGGCTCGGCGTCGGAACTCGTCAAATCGAGATCACCGTCGCCGTCGAGATCCGCCGTCGCACAGGCATATGAGTAGGTGTAATTGCCGAGCAGTCGCCGCTCGATCAGTTGGAGCGGCCCCGCTTCGACGGTCTTCTCAGGCTCAGAGTCCGCGGCAGGTTCGCCGCTGGGATCAAGCAAGGTGGACAATACTTGTGCATAAACGCGGTGACCGAAATCATTCGGATGGTTCACGCCATTTCCGGTCTGATCCCAGTCTTGCTTGAGTTCCAGGAAGCCGGCCCAAACGGAAGTCAAGTCGGCCAGCGCGACGCCAGGTCCGCAGAGGCTGGCCAGCGCGTCTCGGTACTGCGGAAAGAGTTTCTGATCGAGTCTCGTCCAATCTCGATTGCCGAGCATGGACGCTACGAGGATGAACTCGACGTCGGGGAGTCGTTCGCGAATCTTGTCCATGACCGCTGCGGTATTGGCTTGATACTCCCGTGCTGAACGACCTGCGGCATCGTTCATCCCAAAGGCCACGATGACTAGGTTTGGCTTGGGCTCGACGACCTTATCGATCATCGTTAGAACCCAGCTCGTGTCGGTACCACTGACAGAAGGATTTTGCAACGTGACCTGGCCTCGAAAGCGCGCTTCGAGATGACGCCGCAACAGTTCCGGGTAGGGAGGCTGAAAAGGATTCCCCTCTGCCCAGCCCGAGGCATTGCAGCCCGCGGAGATGCTGTCTCCGACGACCACAATCGACAGCGGCTGCTTACTTAGCAGTTTGTGAACCGAGCGAGGCAGCGCTCCCGCATCGAATTTCGGTGCCGCCGATTTCCACAAGTCTGGGGCGTGTGAGTACGTGATGCAGGTCTGTATGTCGGCATACTCCAACCGTGATCCGAAGAAGATCTCGCCATTGCCGTCTCGATGCGTTAGTTCGTACTTCTGCGACTTCGCCGGGCGGCGCAACTCGGAGGGGAGGCGGGACACGATGCGAGAACCTTCGGGAAGAACGATTTCTCGCGACTCCGGCTTCCAGACATAATCACGGCCATTCTCATACGTGACATCTCCAGCCGAATTGCGGACGCTAAGTACTCGCTGTATCGGGAACAACACCGAGGCTTTCGCTTCCCCGGTCTTTACGTCCTTGATGAACAGCACGGACTCGCCCTCCATGGTCGTCCCTTGCCAGAACGGTCGCATCAGTTCCGGAGCGTACTGCCAGGCGGGCTTCGCTGGTTCTTGTGCCTTCGCCGAGCAGGCGAACAGGCTGACTAATAAAAACAGGACCGACAAATTGCGGCAGATGAAGAAAGACTGGATCGACAAATCGTGCGGCGTCATCACTGAAGTTCTCCCGGAATAATAGTAGAAGTCACTGTCACTCTTGTTTGGGTTTCTTTGGAAGCAGCGTCACAGCCACGACGATTCCTACCAGGATCAATAGGCTGCTTGCCAGAAAGCTGAGCCGAAACCCCAACGCCTCGGAAGTTAGCCCAAAGGCGGTCAGCCTGTTGTCGCGGACGTAATCGACGATCGTCCCATACAGATATCCAGCCGGCGCGGCGGGGACCATCAGCATGGTGGCAAAGGCCATGGTGCGACGCAAATCGTTTGTACGAGACGCAGACACCATATAGTTCGGCGCGTAAACACCGATCAGTTCGCCTGCTCCGAAGATGACGAACGAGGCTAGATACCAAGGTCCGGTCACCAGCATTGCCCAGAGCTGTGATGCGAGACAAATCGCCGCCGTTGCCAAGATGCCGGCGCGGGGATTTGTGCGAGTCAGCATCCAGCCGAGCAATCCGCCAGCGATCGCTTTGCAGCCGAATCGCAGCATGTTCTGGATGCCTGCATATTGCTCGGGCGCGTCGCCGAGGGCCTCATGGGAATACAGATTCATATTCGACGGCGATCCGTTGACGGCGTAAATCAAGATCGTGACGACAGTGGCTAGCAGCAGAACTCGTTGTCGTAACAAAGAACGAAAGTAGTAAGTCAGGCTCATTGCAGCGATCGCTGCCGCTACGTACCCCACTTGTCGATACGCTTCGTTCTCCGTCACCGCAGCTGCGTGCATCAATGCCACCGACGCGAACATCACCGGCACTCCGATCAACAGCGGCATCACCGCTGCCAACGGCTCGCGCTGTGGTTCTCGATCGACCGGGGGGACGACAAAAAGCCGTGACAACCAAGCGGCCACTGCCATCACAGGAGCACCGGCTGCGAACAGCATAACGAAGCTCCAGGGATAGGCCGCACCGGAAAACTTCCAGCCGAACAGGTCGCCACCCAGCAGCGTCGTCTGGGCAAACGAACCGACGACCGCCAGGATTGGCCCCAACCCAAAGGCCAGACTCAGCGCGAGCCCTCGCCTGGACTCGTCTGACCCCCGTCCGATGGCTTCCCACAGGAGGGCGATCGCCGCCGGCATTACCGCGCCCGCTACGCCACCTTGCAGGATCACCATCGCCAGCTTGACCGAGTTTGGCAGCGGCAACAGCAACGTCACGGCCAGCGTCGCGAGCATGACCGCCGAGGTCGCATAACACAACATAAGGTTGCGCTTCAGCGACGCTACCCGCGGCGACAACCAAGCAATGATGGCCGGCATCGCGGTCATCGCGAAGAACAAAGTCGCTGGCAGATTTGACGTCCGAGCATCCGCTCCCAACCGGTCGCACAACGAAGCCTGTGTGATCCCAACGTACAACACAGGAGCGGCGAGGTACTGCATGCCAGTGCAAGTCGCGAACAAAACCAAGTTTCGCCGTTGCTGAGGCCAGGACAGTGAACAGGCATCACGAGTCTGAGCGGCGGATGGTTCGGTCATGATTGGCCTTTGTCGTGCCCACGCTCCGGGCGAATGTGAAGCGACGGAGACAACTCACAGCGGCAACTTCACCGCTTCTCCGGTTCGAGCTGAGATCAAACACGCCTCGCAAATCTCAACGGCGGCACGGCCTTCGGCTCCACCGACATGAGGAGCACGCTGCTCACGGATGCTATCGACAAACTCTTGGATCACGCCGACGTGCGGAAACAGCCGGATCGGGGACTTTGGTTCTTTAAGATAGTCGAACCGCTCCGGCGTGTAGATGCGTTCCCACTTGTCCCCTTTGCCAAGTTCGAGGAACTCAAAGTTCTCCAGATCGAACATCGCATCGCGGCCGAAGACTTGAAATCGCACTTCGCTGCTCGGAAGGCTTGGCGAGGGAAGCTCGGTCGTGATCCACATGTGAGCCATGATGCCGTCCTCGAATTCAATCTGGGCCATAACCGACTGGGAGGGAGCAGCGATGTCGCTGAACGTTGTCGCCTGAGCAAACACCTTCACGGCGTTGCGTCCCGTCAGCCACCGCAGGAAGTCGGTGTTGTGCGACGCCATCCCCATGAACAACCCGCCGCTGCGGAGATCGGCCATCCACGGTCGCTCTTCGAATAATTGCTTGGTCAGCGGCAGCGGGAACGCCGACACGGTGCGCATCATGCGAATCGGACCGATCGTTCCATCATCGATCAGTTGCTTCGCGCGCTGCGTGATTTTACGAAACCGCTCGGTCTTCACAACGGCCAGATTCACCCCCGCCGCTGAGCAATCGGCAATCATCTGATCACATTCGGCGACCGTCGGAGCCATCGGCTTCTCCGCCAGAACATGCTTGCCTGCCGCCGCTGCCAACCGAGTCAACCGAGGCCGATCCTGATCCGGCGTCGCCAACACGACGGCCGCGACATCCGCGCGAGCCAACAGCGACTCGACCGACGACTCGTAAGCCACATCGTAGTCGGTCGCCAACTTCTCCGCCCGCTTGCCACCCGTGATCGCGGCCAAGCGACAGCCTTTCGCATGACTGCTTACGACTTCACTGTAGGTCAATCCCATGAAGCCGCTGCCGATCATTCCGATGCCGATAGATTCCATCGCTGTCTCCTCTGTTCGGGGTCATGGGTGAAGCAGATTATCCAGCAAGAATCTCTCGAACACCAGATGCGACTGACTTCCTTCGTAGACAATACCGACATGAGAATCATCAACGCGAGTCAAGCTCGGGTAACCCGCCCCGCGGCCTTCGTCAAGCAGCAAGTGATGCGACTTGGGCCATGTCCGGCCGTCATCGAAGCTAACTTGGATTGTGTGGTGCGTTCGCCCCTTCTGTGTGTGTGGATTCGCAAACAGCAGCACGTGTTTCTTTTCATCCGCGCGTTTGTAATCGACACGCAGCAGGCTGCCGTTGCAGTTTGGTTCGATCAGCGTACTGCGATTGGTTTCGTGCGGCTGCCACGTCTGACCGAGGTCCTTGGTGACGAACACGGCGCGGAAGCGTTCGTGATCGTTGCGCATGTTGAGCATAATCGAGCCATCTCCGAGTTGGGCCGCCTGACACTCATTGCCGCCGCTATAAGCAGGCTCTGCAACCGTCCAACTGGTCCCATGGTCACGACTGATCATGATTGTCGCGAACGTGGCGGCGGCGGCTCGACCGTCGCGACCCTCCACTGGCATCACTAACGTGCCATCCGGCAGGTTGATGCCTTGCTGCGGCGATGGGGCGAGCAGCCACCACGCCTCTTTCTTGAGCTTGCGAGTCAGGTTCTCTGGCTTTGACCACGTGAGGCCATCATCCTTCGACCGGACCATCAGGAATTGAGCCGCCTTGCCGATTTCAAAGCCAGGCTCCGAGCCATCATCGCTCCATTGGTGCTTGCCTGGTTTTCCATTCATCCAGACAGCGAAACAAAAGATTTCACCAGTTTGGTGATCGACGATGATCCCCGGATCGCTGCAACCGTTCTGTTCTTGGGGCAGACCACCGAACTCGCCCATATCCATGATGACGCGAACCGGTTCCCAGTTTCGTCCGCCATCGGTACTGCGGCTGAGGCCAATATCGATGTCTTCCTGCAGATCGCGTCCCATTCGCCGCCGCATGTCGTAGACGCAGAGCAGCGTCCCTTTTCGCGACGTCGTCAGCGCGGGAATGCGATACGTATGAACATTGTCGTCGTTGTGTCTGCGAAGCGCGACGCCGATCCGATGCCGTGCGTCGGGCGAATCATCGCGCGGCGTCAGCGTGCCGACCGACGTTTCAATCGAGCCACAAGTCGCTGCGACTCGATGCGACAAGTCGGCCTTCGGCATCAACTTGCACGACAACCAGAAAACATTCTTGCCGGCGCTGAGCGTTCGTCCGGCCAGAAACGTCACATCCTTGGCGGGCTTTACGCGCTCTCCGATCTGCGTCGCTGGCGAGAACTCGTCCTTGTCACCGGTCGCATACAGCGCGAGCGACTCGAGATCTCCGAGGTCGTCAGTACCATCGAGCTTAAAGACGAAAGACTTCGCGAGAGCATCGACGTCATTATCGACCATCACGACCACACGCGTGAGCGGGCCATGCTCCTTCCGAATCAAGATCGGATGCACGGGCTGCGACGAAACGGCCGTCAGCCCTTTGACTGTGGCCGGTTCTGCGGCGGACACGTCGCAGACTAACAGGATGGTTGCTGCAACAAGAGCGGTGGTCGCCAGCAGAACATCGCGCCGCGATAGACATAGAGATGTTGTCATTGAATTTCTTTGGCCTCCGTTGTTGGACAATAGCTAACCCTCGAACTGAAACCCAAACACATCAGCGTCTCGCAGCTCGATCCGCAACCGGATCGATTGCTCGGACAATCTTGCCACGCCAGGGCCGTCGGCCCACGACACAGTCCACGACTCTTTGTCGTCCGACCGCACAGCACACTCAGTGACGCCACGTCCCGGAATCGGGCGACCTTCGGCGTCCAGCAGACCGACGCGAACGTCTCCCCCGGGGCGAGCCGACGCATTCACGACCAGCCGGTCCCCGGCGAACCGGATCAGAGGCGTTTCGAATCGACCGCCAGTTTTTCCCGCTGTCACGGAAACGAGTCGATCGGGGCGCGCCACCGCTCGACTGATGACTCGACGTTTCTTTGGATCCGTCAAATTCTCCAACCCCACCTCGCCATGTTTGAGTGTCGAGCCGCTGAAGTAAAAGGAAAGCTCGTTTCCGGTGCGCAGGCAGCCGCCGTTACCCATGTAGAGCGACCCGCCGTCAAAGTCCAAGGGCTGGCCGAGCGGAATGAAAGAAGTCTCGCGATCCGGTCGCGTCCACTTCACACCGTCTCGGCTGACGGCGAGTCGAATATCTAACGAGTCTTCCCGGTGGCGGAACAGGCTTGGAAACATCAGATACAGTCCCGGCGAACCTGGATACTGCTGGCACGCGGGATTGTAGAGGTCCGATTCGGGCGGGTCATGCTCGTCCGTCTCCAGCACTCGCGTGAACGGCGCGAACCGATCGAAGTGAACGCTGGTGGATCGACCGATCGCGCGTCCGCCTCGTCCGGACACGCGTCCGACAATTACATAGCGCTGCTGCTGTAAGTCCCAGAATCCCGAGTATTGGCTGTCGACAAAGACCGGGCAGATTGGCTGAGGCGTGCGCGTCCAACGCAGTCCGTCCCGCGAGGTCATCCCAGCGACGTAGTGCGGTCGATCCCCGATGCCCTGGAACAGTCCCTGAGAAACGCACTTATAGCGAGCTTCCGGCGGGACCGAGGGGTCGATGAACACACCACTTCCATGCACGCGCGAGCGATGCTTACCTTCGCCGACCTGTCGAAACAGGATGTTGTTGTCTTTGTTGCCGCGATAGGAAACCAGTCCAAGCTGGGGCTTGGTCCAGCGGATGCCGTCGGTCGATTCGGCGTAACAGAACGAAGTGTCATCCGCCGTCGGCCAGCCCTCGACGTCGTAGCACTCGTACCACATTCGATATCGGTCCCCGTCGCGTAGTACGCTGAACCAGTTCAGCGTGGCACTCTCCCACGTGTGCTGCGACTCGATGAGCCGTTCGCCGGTCTTTCGCGGAGGATGCAGCTTCAGCCGCACGCCGCCTGACTTTGCGATGAACTCGTGATCGACGAGCATCACTTTGCTCGAGCCGATCAAGCGGGGAGTATCTACCAGCACTGGGGCGTCGTTCGCGACGAGCGGCGAGACCCTGGCGACCAAGCCCAAACTTCCGATTCCCTTTAGTAATTCGCGTCGTGTGATGGTCATAGTTGATTCTCGCGTCGTAACGGCGTGAATGAGCAGGCGTCATGCACGCATCTAGTGTGACGATGCCGGAGCGAGATTGCCAGCGACGCGTTGCACGCTACACAGATTAAACGGCTCCCCCGATCATCTCACGGACTTTTCGCCGCTGGCAGATTCCATCGCACAACTTCCAGATGCGTCTTGTCGTCCTCGCCGCGGTAAGAGTACGACGTGACCAGTGTGCCATCGTCGAGTTGCACAGTCGGGCCGAACCCGCCTCCCTGGTACTTGCCGATTGGAGTGCGTACGTCAAGCATCAACCGGTCGTGAGCGAAGTCAAACGTGAAGCCGTCGTCGGTTTCGCTGCCTGCGATCGCTCTCACACCGAGCGGTGGCTTGAGATCGCGGACCGTAAACGTCAGCAACAATCGCTTGTCTCTCAACCGCAGCAGCGACATATACATCTCGCCGTAGTCGCCAATGTCACGGATGCGGTCGAACGTCTTTCCGCCATTCGCGGACGAGAACAAAATGAAGTGATCGGCTTGATCGTTGCCCGCTTTGATCGGGCGATCCTTGATCGGCATTTCGTTGCTGTCGACTCGAACCATCGCCCAAACCTTTCCGGATCGCGCCTGCCACAGCCACGTCTCGCCTCCGAAGAATCCGTATCGACTCTTGAAATCCTTGGGCTCGCACTTCTGCGATTTGTCCCAGGTCTTGCCGCCGTCGGTCGATCGCCAGACGAAATACGGCCCACCTCCACCGTCATAGTCGACGCCCAGCAACAGTGAGCCGTCGGCCAGTTCCAGCACGTTGCGCGTCGTGTGGTTGCTGGCTTTCGGTTTAATCTCTTCTGATTCGACGCGGGTCGCTTGCCACGTCTGGCCGCCATCGATTGAGCGATGCAGGAAGCCGGTCGTGTAACCCCACTCGTTTCGCACGTCCTGTGCGAGCAGGTGGCCGGTGATGAAGACCGTGCCGTTCTTGAGCACGGTCAGATACGGCTCGCGACCGAGCAGATCGAGCGGTTGTGGTTTCGACCAGGTTTGGCCGCCGTCCGGCGAGCGAAACAGCAGCATCTGCTCCATGACTTTATTACCGTCTCGTTTGTGCTGATGAAACGTAGTTAGCAGTAATTCACCACTGGGCAACTTCGCGATACAGGGCTTGTAATCATCTGCCATTCCCAGCGGAATGCGTTCGCAGGCGACGTTGTCTGTCGCCAGCGATTTGCGATTTACAATGGCAATGTCGTGACTCGCCAAGCGGAACGAGTCCATCACGATCGATTGATCGACCGAGCCGTACGCGTTGTCGCCCCCGACATGACCGAAGACGAAGATGCGACCATCGGCAGCTTGAACGGCGCGGGGGTAGTAGGCCGTTCCGGGGATGTCGAGCTTCTGCCAAGTCTGACCCGCATCCGTCGTCCCGTGAATGCCGCTGGTCGCGACGTGGAGAATTGGTCCTTCGCGCGTCGCCAGCACGTCGGGATGTCCGCTGTGGGGGAATGGTGCCGGCTCGACTTTGCCGGTGAGCCACGTGTCGCCCGACTTCTTGAGCACGCCCTGCCAGCGTGCTTCCCGGCCGCCCTTTGCAGGATCGGCTCGCCGAAAGACGCACAGCAAATCGCCGTTGGGCAATTCAGCCGCGTCGAACTCTTCGCCTCCCCACTTGGCCCGATACTCGGCGGGAACGACCGTGATCGGTCCCTTCCAGGTCTTCCCCTGATCGCTTGAGACCATCAGCAGCGGCTCGAACAGACCGTTGTATTCCGCCCGCGTGCGGCTGTTGGCCGGAACGCGGGCCACACCGCCGATCGCGAGCAGCCGCCCGTCGCGCAGGGTGCGCAGTCGCTTCGGCCAGGCCGAATACTTCTTCGGGTCCAGCAGCACTTCGGGCTTGCCCCAGGTTTTCGAGCGGTCGGTCGATCGCTCCAGGTATCCGGTCTTGGGCAGTTCGGAATTGTAAGGCAGGTAATACCCCCAGACCCCACGGACGATGGTCCCATCCGGGAATGCCGTTTGCGCCTCGCCGGTAATCCCGTTCATGCAGGATTTGAAGGCGTCGGCACTGACTTGCTGCCACGTCTTTCCCGCGTCGATCGAGCGGAGATGGACGTTGCGCATGTCGAGCCCCGTCATGTCGTAGCCGGGGCGGCCTGCCGGCGGCCATGTCAGTTGGTGTTGCACTTCTTTGGGTGCCCGCGAACGACCTGCAACCGGACCGGTCGCCTGCGTGAAGCTCACCATCAAGCTGCCGTCGGGCATCGTCCACGCACCAACCCAACTCGTAAACCCCGGCTTCTGCGGCGAGTGATAAATTGTTTGGCGATGGTGGTCGATGGCCGAGAATTCGTCGGCGCTGGCTATCGCGACGAGTGTGGAAAGCAAGAAAGCAGCCAGTACCAGCCGCGACAGCGAGGTGGGTTGCGTGATGTCGTATGAGCCGGAGTCACATTTTGTCATCGTTATCCTCACTTCTGCGGAGCGGTCGGAACAGACGAAGGTCGCTCCAGGACCATGCCTTCTTTTTCGAGACGTCGAAACATGTCGCGGAACGCGGTTGTCCCGTCCGGATCCCAGTACTCCGTTGAGAGCGGAGCGTCGTAGTTTAGCGTGATCAGGCGTCGTTTGTCGGGTCGGACCATGAACAACGAGTCGTGTGGATCCGCGATGTTGTACATCCTCGTGCCGTTGTCGTACTTGGTCTTGATGATCCACTTTGGCTGCTCCGGGAGCTTCAGACTCTTCAATCGCTCCAACTCGACGCGATCGAGCGTCAATCCCAGTCCAGGACGTTCCGGCACACGGATCAGCCCGTTGACCGGTTCGAGCCGCTCCTTGACGACATCCGCTTTCCACGTTTCGGTGTCACCGTTGAAGTGCAAATGCGCCGTCTTGAAGGCCGCCTGCATGTGAACGGTCATCGCTCGTGTGATGGTGCCGCCGACGTTTTGCAGCGAGAAGGGAAGTTCGAGCTGCGCAAACAATCCGGCTCGGCGGATCGCGTCACCGATCTTTGCGTGGCCCAAGATGTAGCCGTCCGCAGCGCGGCGCTGCGTTTCGAAACCGGCACCCAATGGAGCGTGATGATACAAAATCGGTAGCCGACACTTCTTCCGTAACTCGACGTAGCCCTCAATATCTTTTTCCGGCAGCGGGTCTTCGAAGCAACCGGCAATCGGATACTTAGAGATCTTCCCCAGCAATTCAATGGTGTGGTCGTCGGTGCCACCCATCGTCAAGTCATAGTGAATTCTGAAGCCTTTGGGAGCGACCGCTTGCATCGCTTCCATCTGATCGATCACGTTTTCAAACGGAGACAGGTGGTACTTCATCCACGTATAGCCGCGCGCCGAAAACTTCTGGACCGCAGTTGCCATCCGTTTGGGATGCGTCGACACGGTCCACGACGCCGCCGGCACCCACGACCGATACTTCTGACCGAACAACTTGTAAGCGGGAACCCTGGCTGCTTGCCCCATCAGATCGTACATGGCGATTCCCAAGCCTAGACTGGTTTCGTCGCCGACCCAGTCGAAAGGATTCGAACCGATGTATTTCGCCAGAACGGTGTCCGGCTCCCGCGAACCGCTCTCGCCCAAACCAATCAAGTCGCTGTTGGTGCGGACCACGTAGATCGTACGCCGTGTCGGCCCGTAGAAGTGGTTCAGCTCGTAAGCGATCCAGTCTTCGTAGGGCACTGAGATCTCGTGGGCTTCGATGTCGGTGACCTTCAGTCGTTCATTCGACGCGGCGGCCTGCGCGAAGGAAGCGCGACGAGCCAGCAACAATCCGGCTCCCGCGATGCAACCCGCCAGCATCGCGCGGCGATTGACCGGCCCTTCCGAACTGTACTCAGATGAGTTGTGCTTCATCGTCTGTCGCCTCCCGGCTTCGACATGCGTGGCACCGGCAACATCTTTCGAATTTGAAGCAGCATGAGTTGCCCGAGATTTCAGTTCCTTTGCTCGGGGCAAGCATGCCGTCTGATTCTTCTTCAAGACCAGCTGCTGGACGCAAGAAACTCGCTGGTCCAGCCTGCAACATGATACATCGACCGCAGTTGATGGATCAATTGCGAAGCGTGCGGTGGGTCCATTGAGTACGCCCAGCGAACGCGAGTCCGATGCGTTACGATAAGGATACCCCGGCCCAAGTTGGACGAAAGACGCCGCCCCAACAACCTGGATCTATTCGCTCACACATGCACCTTCGTTGTCCAGAGTGTCACAACCCGATCGAGATCGTCAATGAATCATGGACGAGCGATGTGGACTGTCCTTCGCGTGGCAGCCATGTCGATCTCTCCACCGAAGACACGGTCAAGCTGTGGGACCCTTCCAGCGGCGAGGAGCGCGCGACGCTGCGAGGCCACACGGGCGGAGTCTGGTCGCTCGCATTCTCTGGCGACGGACGAGCGCTCGCTTCCGCTTCCAACGACACAACCATTCGGCTGTGGCGAACTGCTGACATAAAGACGCCTCCGTGACCAGGGACTCGTTAAGATGATCGCTCTGTCCGCAGAATGCCTACCGATGGTTCAAGGCCGCTCGATGTGATTCCAGCCAACTTGACGAGGCACGGCTTTCCCATGCTTATCATCGACTGTCACGCACATATCTACTCGCCTGACGAAGATCGCTACCAACCCAAAGACAAGCCTCTGCGCGTGCCAGGTGGCAAGGCCTCGATTAGCGATCTACGAAAGACCGGTCTCGCCAGCGGTGTCAGCGCCGTGCGGGCTGTGCAGACGGTATCTTTCTACGGCTATGACAATCGCTACGTCTGCGATGCGACGAAAGCGAATCCAGATTGGGTCTCGGGAGTCTGTACTCTCGACCCAGATGATCCACACAGCCCAGGCTTGATGGAGCAATACGTGCGCGACTTTGGTGTCTCAACCCTGCGCAGCACGCCGGGTAACAATAGGAAGACCTTCGATCATCCCGGAGTGCGCGAGCTGTGGAAGACTTGCGCGGAGGTTGGCGCGACGGTCGACATCTTTCTCATGCATCTGAAATGGGTCGAAAGCGCCGAGAAACTCCTCAAGGAGTTTCCCAACATCATCGTGGGCTTCGATCATTGTATGGACCTCAAGCCTGGCCCGCTGTACGAGAAGAAGCTCGGTGAGGTGTTGCGACTTTCCAAGTACAAGAACCTTTATCCCAAAGTGGATTTCATCAGCACTGGCACTGAGGTCGGCTATCCAGGCAATGACCTGCACGCAGCAGCGATGAAGATCATCAATACCTACGGGCCCGAACGTTGCGTCTGGGGGAGCAACTTTCCCAACGTGCTTTGGACACCCAAGGTTACGTACGCAGAACACTTGAAGATCTTTACGGAGGAACTTCCCCTGAAAGAAAAAGATCGCGCGCAAGTTCTTGGCGAAACCGCGCGACGCTTGTGGTTTCCGCGACTATGACCCGCAGCGACCAGACTCGATCGGAATTCGATTTGTAATGCACATGGATCGACCGACGAATGCATTGAGTTCACGTCACGCTGCCGTGACCGTGCCTTCGGGTTACTTCTTCGAATAATCATCGCGTATTGCGTGCAGCTGTTTCCAAATTGCGGTATCGCGCGCCTGAGGTGATACACATGCGAAGATATAGTTGCGTTCGTTCTTGGCCCATGTCCGAATCTCCAGGTTCAGCTTCTGTGGCTTCTTTGTGGAGAACGGTTCGACCCAATTAAGAGTGCCAGTGTAACGCTTCGGCATGTCCGCAACCTTTGCATCCGAGGAAGGATTTTCGTTGGATTTCACTCGCTTCAGTTCAAGCGTGAATTCAGATGGATCGACGTCCGGAAGATTTCCGTTCAGGACTGCCTTGCACAGCCCTCGGTAGTATTTCAGGAATTCCTCTTCGACAACGGCTTCCGTTAGAACGGGCTGCCGCTGAAGTTCGAACGCAAACGCATAGGAGAAGAATGTATCCGAGCCTGGTTTCATCATCCCCGGTGCAAATCGAATATGTTCGGAGCCTTTCAGCTTCATATCGGGCGCAAATCCCGGAGGCAGTTGAATGGTTTCGCCGCCCCATCCAGCAGGAGCGGCAAGCTTGAAAGAGCCTGGCTCCTCGGCGAACAAGAGCGATCCGGACATCAGCAGACTCACAGCAAATATGCGAAGCATGGTTTATCTCCCACCAACGGGAATCGAGTTAACGCGGTAAACCGTACTTTAGACGACAGCTGTTTCCGTGTCACCCGAGCGATCTCGTTGCATAAGCTGGAGCCTAACAGCGTACCTCGAATTGACATAGCTGATACACTGATCGAAGGCCTATTTTGCACTACTGATATGGATGAAATATCCGATGAAGACTCGAGCAATCGTCGCGGTACTGTTTGCGTACGCGATATCAACAGCAACGTTTGGGGACGACAACTGGCCTCAGTTTCGTGGGCACGGCGGCCTTGGAATCGGCAGTGGCAATCCACCAACCAAATGGGACATTCAGACAGAACAAAACGTCTCTTGGAAGACCCCGATACCAGGTCTGGGACACTCCGCTCCGATTGTGTGGGGCGATCGCGTTTTCCTGACAACGGCAGTTAACTCAGACACAGAAAAGCCTTCCGTGGAAACCGGCTGGTCCGGCGGGGCGGGCGAGTCGGCAGAGGACACCGGCGATTGGACATGGCAGGTCGTGTGCCTGCAACTCGGAACGGGAAAGATCCTGTGGACCAAGGATGCTCGCGTTGGTGAGCCCACCATCAAGCGGCATCTAAAGGCGTCTCATGCCAACTGCACTCCGACAACGGATGGTGAACTTGTCGTCGCGTTTTTTGGCTCGGAAGGTCTGTACTGCTTCGACATCGACGGGCAGCTGATCTGGAAACACGATTTCGGCAAACTGCATTCCGGACCCTATGACGCGCCGGAACTGGAATGGGGCTTTGCCAGTTCCCCGATCATTCACAACGGTCACGTCATTGTTCAGTGCGACTGTCTGAATGCCAACTTTGTCGCTATCCTGGATATCAAGACGGGCAGAGAGATTCGTCGCATTGATCGCGAAGGCGAAGTCGCTACTTGGTCGACGCCGCTGGTCGTGACGACAGAAGGTCGACAGCAGATCGTCTGCAACGGTTATCGCCAGATGGCCGGATACGACTTCGAGACCGGCGAGCGAATCTGG
Source organism: Planctomycetota bacterium (assembly GCA_014381825.1). Lineage (GTDB taxonomy): Bacteria > Planctomycetota > Planctomycetia > Pirellulales > Pirellulaceae. The sequence continues at coordinate 44,269 of JACNKX010000067.1, read as the reverse complement.
CACCTGAACGACGGAGGCGACGTTCCCGTGCCCACCCCGCTGTTCGCCAACGGCCTGATCTACGTGACGAACGGCCACGGTCGTAGCCCGACGTATGCCATTCAACCGACGGCTACCGGAGCCCTGACGCCCACCGATGATGAAAACGCGGATGACGAATCTGAAGACTCTGGCCTCGCATGGTGGCAATCCAGAGACGGATCGTACATGCCAACGCCACTGGTCGTAGATGAACTACTTTACACATGTAACGATAACGGTCGGCTCGCTGTTCGAGACGCCATGACCGGAGATCTGATCTATCGCAAGCGAGTCGGCACGGGCAACCGCACTTACTCAGCCTCCGCCGTCGCAGCCGGTGGGCACATTTATTTCGTCAGCGAACGAGGCGAAGTCACCGTGATTGAAGAAGGAAACGTCTTCAAAACAGTTGCCAGCAGCGACATGGGAGAATTTGTGATGGCAACACCTGCCATTTCCGGCGACCGGTTGTTGATTCGAACTGTTCGTAATCTGTATTGCCTTGCGCCTATGTAGAGTCGTTTTCAGTTCCAGTTATCGAAGTGGAAAGTTCTTATCCTGATTCGGATCTGCTAATGCATTGCAGCCACAATCTGTGGTTTGAGTTTAGCGATCAGTCCGGCAATGGGTTTGTCCGGCCTTTTGGACGTCGCGGAGTACCCTTCTTGACATGGACGAAAACCAGAATATCACAACCGACGTTCCCGCGGCTGTCACGAAACTTCTCGACAAGAAACGGACCAGGCGCGGTTAGAAGTTCGTAGATTGTTGCATCTGCGGGCTTGTATTAAGTTCACCTACGACTAGTACTCAGGGGAGGACTGTCGCCAAAGTGCCTCCGAAAGGGAACCGGAAGTGAAGACGAGAGCAGTGTGTCTAATCGGTTGCGTGCTTGGGTTTCTCAGCCTTCCAGTGTTTGCCGATGATCCGCTCTGGAATCTGAAGCCGGAAGATATTCTAAACCTTACCTGGGCTATTCGGGCCGAAGTTTCTCCTGATGGGACCAAGCTGCTGTATTCGGCGTCGGTCGTCGAGGACGGCCAACGCGTGGTCAAGTCATGGCTTTGTGGCACAGCAGCCGGAAGCAAACCGAGCCGGGTCCTGTCTGAGTTCAAAGGCGTCAGTGCGGTGCAATGGTCGCCGGACGGAACGAAGCTGGCATTCCTTGCCAATGACACTGGCCCAAATGACACGGACACAGGATCTGGAAAGCAGATCTTTGTTACGAATCGTGACGCGACGGAGCCTCGGCGTGTGACAACGATGCGCAACGGTGTGGCTCGGTTTCGCTGGGCGGCAGATTCGCAAACGATGGCATTCACGGCGGATGAGCGGCGACGGCCAATGAGTCAAATAGTTGTCGTAGGAGCCGATGCCCCACGCCACGCGATCTGGACGATTAGTCACGATGAAGAGACACCGCAGCGAATTACATCAAACGACCAGGACATTGTTGACTTCGCGTGGTCGCCTTCCGGAAAACAGTTTGCCGCACTCGTAGCGAAGATCAATGAAATCGGCACGGCCGTTTCTCCAACAACTCTGGTCATTCTCGATCGTGACGATGGTGCGACAGTTCGCGTTGTTTCTGAAAAGGCCACCGGCAATTGCAATATAACGTGGTCACCAGACCGTAAGATGATCGCAGCGCCCGTCCTCGCACCTAGAACACTGTCTCGTCGCCTTGCGTTGTTTCCCGCAGAAGGCGGTGAGCCAACATTTCCGTTCGCCGAGTTTCATGCGACTCCCATGAGCCACGTTCAGTGGACGGCCGATTCACGCTACCTGTTCGTTCAATTCACCGAGAAGACTCGTAACCAATTGATTCGCCTGGAGCCGACGACCGGAAAGATTGTCCGGTTCACCGATGACCTGACCAACTTCTGGGTCTTCGGAATGGACCGCACCGGAACGACCTTTGCCTTTACTTCCGAATCGCAACATGACCCACCTGACGTCTTTGTCAGACGCGACTCCAAGTTACACAGAGTGACGGACTTCAACCAGAACTTGCGGGAGTTTCAGCTTGGAGAAGTGAAGACGATCCAGTGGAAGAGTTCGCTCGACGGTCGAACGATCTACGGCGTGCTGATCACTCCGCCGGGGTTTGAACAGGGAAAGCCATGTCCAACGATCGTCAATCTACATAGTGGTCCGCATTGGTTGTGGTGGGAGGGCTGGATTGGGACGAGCGTGTCGTGGGGCCAATATCTGGCATCGAACGGCTACGCCGTGTTTCTTCCCAATCATCGCGGCTCAATCGGGCAGGGTTGGGAGTTCGCGGAAGCCCACTATCTGGAATGGGGTCACGGCGACTATCAGGACGTAATCGATGGCGTTGACTGGCTGGTTGAGCGGGGCATCGCTGACCCGGTTCGACTCGGAGTCGGTGGTGCCAGCTTCGGCGGCTATCTCACGGCGTGGACGATCACTCAAACCGATCGCTTCCAAGCCGCCGTCGTTGATGCAGGTTGGACCGATCTCGTTTCCTCGAATCTGACTATTGACGCGCCCGAAGGACTTCGCATTTATATGAACGGCAACGTGTTTGAACGGGAGAAGCTTTACCGCGGTCGTTCACCACTGACGTACGTCAAGCAATGCAGTACACCGACGCTAATCATGCACGGTCAACATGATCGTCGGGCCCCCACCGACCAGGGCCGCATGTTCCACCGAGCACTGCAGCTGCATGGAACGGAAACCGAACTCGTTATCTACAAGAATGAAGGCCACGGACTCGCTAAGCGTCCGAACCAACTCGACGCTTTGCGACGAATCAAGGACTGGTTCGACCAACATCTGAAACCAAGCTGAACTTCTCGATGCGCACGGCGGAGGTCTGCAGTCATTCGCCGCGCGGCCTTCAAACGTCAGCAAGCGCGCCCGTGCTGTCGGCGAAATTGTCGGTCTCGACGCCGAGACGCTGAAGCATCGTGACGTAGAGATTCGACAGTGGAATGTCCTCGTGAGTCTCTTCTTTCTGCCATGGTTCGCGACCACCGCTCCACGGGCCGCCTTGAGGATTATCGCCTGCATGATTGAGGTACTGGCCGTGCTTGAATCCCATGTTCTTCCCGCCGACTAGAATCAAGGGGTAGTTGCGTGAGAGGTGGAAGGCGCTTGATGCGGAACCGAACAGAAGCAGCGTGTTGTCCAACATGTTGCCATCTCCGCCAGCTTCAGGAGTCGCTTTCAGCTTGCCGGCGAAGCGTCCGTATTCTTCGCTGAGGAATCGACAGTACGTTCCAAAGTTCTTCCAGCCGCCTGGCTCCTTTGTGTTGTGTGAGAGTTGGTGCGTCAGATTGAACCCGACAGCCCGAGCGAGATAGTCGCTGGCACCAATGCCGTTTTCTCTGCCAATCTGGTAAGTCGCGACTCGCGTGGAATCGGTTTTGAATGCGAGGAAAATCAGTTCAAACATCGTCTGAAGATAAACGCGTGGAGCTTCCGGTGTGATGTCGAGTTTCAGGTGATCGACATCGACTGTGGGAAGCGGGATGTTGATCCACCGCTTCGCCTTTTCCACTTTGATCTCAGTATCGCGAACCGATTGGAGATACTCGTCCAGCGTCTTTTGATCGCGAGTGGACAGCGTCGTCCGTAACGAGCGTGCATCGGCCAGGAGATCGTCCAGCGCACTTTGACTCAGCGCCAGCCGACGTGCCGCATCGCCATCGCTCTTCACGAAAAGCAGGTCGAAGATTCGCTTCGGCCTGTGCTCCGCTGGAATAGCTCGACCACTTCGATTGAACGACACGGTGTGCGCGCCACGCGGAGTCCCCGTGCCACCATCAGTCGACATGACGAGCGATGAAAAGCGAGTCTGATCTCCAACGTGAGCAGCAAACTCCTGATCGAGCGAGATGGAGTTTCTATAATCCCCTGAAGGCCCGGTGGAAGCGCCGGTGAGGAACTGATCGGCGTTCGAATGGCCATGAATGCTTCGCACGGAGGGATGCGACAATCCGGACAACACCGTCACATCGTTGCGTAACGGCTCGAGCGGTTCAAGGCATTTTGTGAACGTGAAGTTCTTCCCGCTTCCGTGAGGAAACCAGGCCCAGTCTTTGTGAGCCGGATCCTCGGCAAGCGGCATCGGCACGCCGTCAGGCATGTAGAAGCAGGCGAGGCGTTTCGGTCGGTCGGGCTGCTCGGCGGCACCGGCGAGTCTAGCAATCGATTCGAAGCACGGCAGTGCGAGAGCAACTCGAGAACCACGAAGGAATCTTCGACGGTCGAACGATGCGAGATTGATTGTCATGGTTGTAATCCTTCTTGGAGAACGCTAATAGAGCGAAGAGATTAGTGTTTATCAATGTCGATTAGCGTTCCACCCTTACTTCGAATGAAACAGTTCGCTGACCACAATTAATTTAACCATCGTAGCAAGTCCATCCCCTTGCTTGCGAAGATCGGCCGTTATCTGGTCGACGCTTGAGCGATCACCAAACGTCAGGGGTCTTCCGAGGGCATACGTCGTCAGTTTATGAACCATCGCGCGAGCGAACTGGTCCTGTCGGTTTTCCAGCAGAAACCGTTTCAGCCCATCCATGCCATCAAGTTTCTGCCCGTTAAACAGGAGACTGGACGCATCGACGGGTTTCCCTTGAATTTCCGTTCGCCAGTTTCCAACAGCATCAAAGTTCTCAAACGCGATCCCCCACGGGTCAATCTTTGCGTGACACGACATGCAGGCGGCGTCGTTTCGATGATTCTCGATACGCTGCTTCAGAGTGAGTTTTGCAATCTCGGGATCAGCGAGATCGATCTCGGGAACGGCGGGTGGTGGTGGTGGCGGCGGATCGTTCAGCAGGCTTTCAAGCATCCAGATACCGCGTTTGAGCGGATGAGAATCCTTGCCGTCTGAATTCATCGCCAGCAGACCCGCCTGAGTCAGCAGACCGCCTCGCTTGTTCTGCGGATCGAGCGTCACGCGGCGAAAGTGGTTTCCATAGACGTCACTCAACCCGTAGTGCCTGGCGAGTCTCTCATTGGCAATCGTGTAATCAGCGTGAACGAAATCCAGAACGCTGTAGTTGTTTTGAAGAACTTCGTGAAAGAAGCCGACGGGTTCCTCCTGCATTGCCTCTTTTAGGGACGGACTAAACTGCGGGTAGGCCTTCCGGTCAACCTTCAGGAAATCCAGCAACTGCATGCCCAGCCATTGCCGGACAAAGTGTTCGGAAAAACGCCGCGACCGCGCGTCGGTCAGCATTCGATCTACCTGGTTGCTCAGCACATCGGGTCTGTTCAGCCGACCGCTCGCCGTCAGGTCCAGGAGTTCTTCGTCAGGAGTGCTGGACCACAGGAACATAGAAAGGCGAGTTGCCAGTTCGTAATCAATCCGACGCTCGACGTTTGTGTTTTCGTCGGCTGGGTTCGGCTGATCCGACCGAACGAGATAAAGAAACTTTGGCGAAGCGAGCACGGTCGCCAGTACTTCAATCATTGCTTCCTGAAAGTCATCGCACTCAGGACGAATCCGCGTGAACAAAGCCAGTTTCTGGTCGATCTCGGAAGTTGTGACACGCCGTCGCCAGGCACGCGATATGAAACGCGTCAACACTTCCCGCGCGTAGACTGATTCGTCCGCTTTGTTCGCGCTGTCGAAAAAGATCCGATTGTGCGAGTCCGGCGGCCATTGTTCATAAACGGGTGCCGTGATCTCCACATAGTCGATCTGAATGTCGCCTTGCGAGACCGAACTGTTCAATAGCTTCACATACTCAGACGGACTCGGCAAATCTCCCATCTTCGAAATCTTCCGCACCGAATTGCGCGGGTAGATTTCGCTCAGCGGAATATCCCACTGATAAAACTGCGGTTTGTCCGGAGCGGCATCGATGGCGATATCGTGGCCGCTGATTCTTACCGAAGCCTGCGAGTCGTTGCTTGCCTGCCAGCCGAACTCCAGTTGTAGACTGGGAATGCGGTTGTCTTCGACTGACGTTCGCGACGCCCGGATGCGAACTCGAAGCGTCCCTTCCTCTGGGACCTGGTCGCCAAGTTCGACGATCAGCTTCTGTCGCACCGGGATGATGGCAACGTGGTCAATATGCTTTGGAATCTCGGGACGAGTCTGCGTTGGTTTCCATGCGAACTTTGCACCAGGGTAACTCCACGACGCTCTTGCAGTTCGTCCAGTCGCCAGATTCTTATAGTGAGCATTGTTCGGCCTGGAACGGAATCTTGCTTCCTGTCGATCCAGTTCCTGTTTCAGCTTTTCGGGATCGTCTTTGTGCTTCTCTCTGATCTTCTCAACTTCTTCCTCCTGCTTTGCCCACTCAACGGCCGAAGCAGCCTTCATGGAGACGCCCCAGTAAATCGGTTCCGGTCGCTCGCCCCGCACCGCTGCTCTTTTCAGCGCGTTGCGGCTCAGCTCCTGGTAAACCCCGAACTGAATGGTCGACATGTGCAGCATCTCGGAGCTGTTCTGAAAACCGTCTTCCGAATTCGCCTCGGGCGGAAGGTCTCGGGCAAAGTCGTACGGTAGTCCCAGCAAATCCTGTAACGCGTAGTTGTACTCGTAACGAGTCATTCGCCGGAACGAGGAGTGCCCGTGCTCAGCGCGGCGCACCGCGGACGCAACCTGAATCTCCGAGGACAACCACTCAATCACTTTGCTGCGATCATCGTCAGCCATCTCGGCTTCGTCCGCTGGAGGCATTTCGCCATTGCTGAGCACAGCGAAGACTTCGAGCCACCAATCCACGTCGCTCCCGTGCAGAAGATCGGGATCCAGCGTGTCGATCCGAATATTCCCTTCCTGCGTCTCAGGTCCATGACATCGAACACAGGCCTTCTTCAGAACCGGCTCGACGTCCTTTCCAAATGCTGCAAGCTGCGGCTTCGGAACTTCTGTCCCAGCTGAACGCCGCTCGCGTTTTCGATAACTCGACTTGAGTGCTCCTGCTGCCTTTAGCTCTTCGAGCGTCGGAAGTGTCGAATCACTGCCGGCCACTCCAGCCGCCTTAGCCTCGGCGGCGGACTCAGACTTTGGGCCGCTGTCGCGCTGCCCCGTTGCCACACCACACGTTGCGCACAGCAAAGTAACGAGGCAAATGACGCGTCGACATTCGTTTGCTTCTATCATCTCAGTTGCAGTTTCTCGCGATTGACGAACTCCCTCAGGATAACACGAAGCCGATTATCGTTCTCGTTTGTTTGCGTGACGACCTCCTCAAAAAGCTCCTGATCGGAGAATTCACTCTCGCGATGCAGTCCATAGGCAATCGACGATTCCACCATGGATTCGATCATTTGATGGCACGAGAAGTATTGACAGATCTCTTTGTGCATCGCAAGCCGCTGCCGGACGGAAAGGCCGGTATCTTCAAAGCGCAATGTATCGCAAGCCATGGTAACCAGTTGCGATTCGACCGCCGTCGCACACAAAACACCATGTACGAGCCCGGAGCGCGTCTGAAGGATTTGAGCTCGGTAACTGCCTGACAGCCAACAGATTAGAGAGTCGTGATGTCTGGATTGGCAATCGATGGGAATCCGATTGAACCGCGTGTAGTCGATCACCGACTACACGTAACTCGTTGTAACCAAAAGAAAAACAGCGCATCGCAAATCAGTGCGACGAACCGTTTTCTTCCGAGTCGAGTGTTCAGAAGACGGTTAGAACTTTTTCTCGCCGCCGTCGCCGAGTGGGACGGCGATGTCGTGCGGCTGGTGATGGCGGCGTGAGGCTGGGAGTTCTCTCTTGGGTGAATGGGGAATTCGTTTTGGTGAATCTGTGATCCTCAGTGAGTCAACAAATGACCCGGCAGGGCGTTCGAGTCTTGCGACCTACCAGACCTGCCGGGCCGGTTGTTGATTTGGCCGCACGGGACGATGCCCGCCCGACACGGGACGACGACCTGAACTTTACACTCGCACGCTCCGCAGGAAATCAATGACGGCCTGCGAATTCTGGCATGGCAGGCACGAAGCCTGCCGCAAAGTGCTCGACGGACGGAAACCATTGTTGTTGTTTCGGTTCGTCGGCTGGTTGTTGTTACGATTGGCGGAACGGACGTTCGACGTTTGATTGTTGAACGAGCCGCCACGCAACAAACGGCTACTCAGCCGTCGCCCTCTGGAAGCGGATTGTATCAAACAAAAACGTCCGCAGGCGATGCGTGTCCGCTTGCCGAGCGTGTCCCGACCAACTCATCAACCGTTGTTTGATTTCCGGCAGTGTGGTCTGGCCTTCGCCGTATTGCTTTTGCATAGTTCTCACTCGCCGCAGAAATCGCCAGACGTTCTCCTTCACCAACAATCGATGCGTGGGGAACACACGGTAGCCCAAGAAGCGAACACCGTCTTTGACCGGAAAGATCGCGTTCTTGCGGGGATGAAGTTTTAGACGGAGTTCGACAAGGAACTGGACGATTTGTTCACGGACTTCGGCAAAGTCATGGGCGGAGGAGTACCGCTCGCTGGCTCGTTTCGCCATCGCCTTGTGGCAAATGCGTTCCAACTCCTTCGGCAGCTTTTCGTCGTATTGCCGCAGCGGTTTGGCATCATAGCTGGTGACTTGCTCCAACAACTCGGCCTGCGTGTCACCATGAAACGGCTGCCGACCGGCGAGCAACTCGTAGAACACGATGCCGAGACTGAAGATGTCACTGCGACCATCGACCCTATGTCGTTCGCCACGGGCCTGTTCAGGACTCATGTAGGATGGAGTACCTGCATACTTCGGTCCCTTGCCGATGTTCTCTTCCCGCAGTGCCAAGCCAAAATCGACGACGTAAGGCTGGCCGTCTTTGCCGATCAGAATGTTCCCCGGCTTTACGTCTCGGTGGACAAGTCCCTGCTTGTGAGCGTAGTGCAGAGCCTCTGCAACTGTAGCGACCAGTTCGGCGGCGTCTCTGTATTTCAGCCGACTCTTCTTGAGTTTTGCCGACAGATCCGTGCCTTCGATGTACTTGGAGACGACATAGCAGGGACAGTCTTCTGTACTGCCGACATCATGCACCGGAACAATGCTGGGATGATCGAGATTGGCAACTGTGCGAGCCTTGGTCAGATACGCCTCGGCATCTTCGGGCTTGGAGATTAGTTTGGCGTGCGGCACCTTGATGGCGACCAGCCGCTCCAGTTGCTCATCGTGGGCCAGATAGACGAGGCCAAAGCCTCCCTTGCCCAATACCTTTTCGATGCGGTAGCGGCCAATCTGCTTCGGCTGCTTCGCAGGCGCAGCGTCATCCTGCGGGAGCGGATTCCCTGGTATGTCCCCAAAACTGAAAAGTAATCAAGGGAACATGAATCGAGTGCTTTCATTGAAGGATTTAACTATCCCTTCAATCAAGGAGCATTCGTGTGGCAACTGCCTCGAAAAGACGTCCATCAAAATCGACAAAACCACGCTACATCGGAAAACCGGCTGGACTCATTCAAGAGCGTGTCCAGCAAGCTGGTCCCACTCACTTCGGCATCATCTCCGTCGATTGTGCGAAACGCAGATCCAAATGGATGCTCTGCGATTTCTACGGCAAGGTGCTCATCGAACCTACCAACGTCGAGCATACAGCCGGTGAGTTGAAGCTAATGACAAGCCAACTCAAAACGGCTTGTCAGGAAATGGGGATCACCGATGCGATTGCCGCCGTCGAGATGACCGGCGTCTATCATCGCCCCGTCCAAGCGGCACTACGCAAAGCTGGTTTCGATACGCGAACCGTGCATCCCTTCGCGTCGAAACATTATCGAAAGCCGCTGCATCCTGACATCAAGACCGATGACAATGACCTGGAAGCCATCTTTCATGCCGCCATCAATGGTTATGGACTGGCGATCTTGCCGGTCGATGAGACGTACAAGTCACTGCAAGCTCTCGTACGGCATCGCAGAAACCTCGTCAAACAGCGAGCCCGATTGCAAGTTCAAGTGCGGGTCTTGATGCATCAAACGATGCCGGGATTCGCCGACTTGTTCGATGACAACAAACTGTTCAACAAGTCGGTCGCGATTCCGATTGCTAAGAAGTTCTCTTCAGCCACTGCCGTCAAGCAAGCCGGAGTCGATCGGATGGCGAGTTACCTGAAGAAGCAGAAGACCCGTTTTCAGACGCGTACGCTCGAACGTATTGCGAATCGAGCCATGCGGATGGTGTTTCAGTTGGTGGGCGGTCGGCAGGCGTGGCGTGGCAAAGGCGTTGATCGAGAGTACTTGTTAGTCAAACTACGCGAGTTCCATCGCCTGCATCACACACCGATTGAACAAGTCGTCGCTGACATGAACGAAGCCTTCCATTGGCTGCCTCAGTCCACCCACACTAGCGAAGCCAAGCCGTTGGAAGAATTGGTGCGTAAGAAGAAACGCGGTGTGACGCAGATTGGCGAGTTGCTGATCCCGTTGTTAATTCGACTTGGAGTTACCGACCTTGAAGCAGTAGAATCTGAAACGTCCGAAGCTCGAGGCCCTGCCTGACTTGTTGGTGCTGCGAGGCGCACTGATAACGTCGTCTGACCCCGAGGGTATCGACGGAGCAACGCTCTGCTGAACAAGCCCGTGGAAAAAGTGTGACGCTCTGTCAGCGGTTCAAACGCCGGATAAGACAGTGTGAGGCAATCGAGCTTCGGATTTCTACCAGGGTGGCGAGAATGAACCGATTTATGCTGACCGAGCCGTGCCTACAGCCAACAAGCCATTCGACAACGAGTCCACAAAAAACTACCCTGGAGTAGTGCGCTAAACGTATGCGCACATCACCGTTTCAAAATTCGGCAATGACAGTGCTTTATGGCGCTATGGCCGGTTGTGGGACCGTGATCGCAACGTTGTTGATCGGAATTGTCGTGTTGATCGCCGCCATGTTGTAATGCTGATGCGTGCCATGTTCTAGGCGGAGACAAAGTGAGAAGGGTCGGTTCGAACTGGTCTTGGTAACTCAGCACGAGACCGTTCGAGTGGAGGTTGGCGATGTGGCCAAAGCACAATACACTGACATCTTCGCTACGTGCCAACGGATTCGAGCAAAGGCCGACGAACCAAGCTATGCACGCGAGCGGCAATGGCAGGCGGATTCGGAATGGCTCATCTTTCGTCGCCGCCGCGTGATCGCCATCATTGAACTTAACTGTTTCGCGGGTTTTAGTCCGCACCGTCGAGTGCTCTCCTCGCCCTCCGTTATCTCAATCGTTCCATGCAAGTGTGACTATGGTGGTGACTTTACTTCCGATGAGCGACGAGGCCTTCACTTCCTATTTCGAGAACGCTGTTGTCGGGTATGCGAAAGACAATATTGAAGCAGGTCGTTGGCCTCAGGTGGGAGCCTATGAACGTTCTCGCGCAGACTTTGAAGAATCTCTCCCCCAAGGATTGCAAACTCCAAATAATCATCTATTTGAGATAGTCTCCAAGGAAAATGGCACATCGGTTGGCGTCCTTTGGTTTGCTGTCGTAGAACAGCATGGGATCAAATCCGCCTTCGTGTATGACATTGAAATTGAGCCGCAGTACCGTCGAAAAGGGTTTGCCGAGGCCGCATGTAACGCCCTTGAATCCCGCGTACGCGAGCTTGGCCTGACGAATATCGGGTTACACGTTTTCGGCAACAATATGGGGGCTCAAGCTTTGTACAAGAAACTTGGATTTCGGGTCACTGGTCTCAATATGCTCAAGGTTGTCGACCCGACGTGCGCCAAGCCCGTAAGAAGTTGACTTCGCCCTGTGCCCGTCTGGTTCTTCGCGTGGAATTGTCGATATGCTATGTAAGGCGACAGCAATTCCGAGAAGTCGTCTATCGTTTGTTTTACGCAGTCCCTTCCATCTGGCTCCTTGCTTCGGCAAGATACTGACTAGCGATCAAAATCCGTGACCAGGCAAACGACACCACGTTTCCGCGTCCTGCTGACCGACTATGCGTGGGCTGAGCTTGATGTCGAGCGATCCGTACTGAGCGAGATTGGCGCCGAACTTGTCGTCGCAGACGAGCAAGATGAGGCGGCGCTCATTGAGTTGGCACGCGATGTCGATGCCATCATGACGTGCTGGGCAAATACGACTTCGCGTGTGATCCGTGCTGCGGCGAATTGTCAGATCGTGTCGCGGCTTGGAATCGGGTTGGATAATATCGATGTCGAGTTCTGTACCGAGCGCGGCATCCCGGTGACGAACGTGCCGGATTATTGCGCGACCGAAGTGGCGGAGCACACGCTCGCGTTGATTTTTGCTTTGGCTCGAAATATCGCAATATTTCACACCGCGACGAAGCGGGGTAACTATGATCTGCAAGAGGCACCCACGCCGCGACGGATTGAAGGTCAAACACTAGGCATCGTCGGACTTGGCAATATCGGTCGCACGGTCGCAGAGAAAGCGTCGGCGATCGGAATGCGCGTTCTGGCGTGTCGCCGAAGCAAGTCAGAACGTGCTGCGAATGCCACGATCGTGGCATTCGACGAATTGCTGAGAGAAAGTGACTTCGTTTCGTTGCACCTGCCGTTGACTTCTGAGACTCACGGCTTGGTCGATTCCGAAGCTTTGGACGCAATGCGTTCCACGAGTTTTTTGATCAACACAGCTCGAGGCGGGTTGGTCGACCATGTGGCGTTAGCCGAGGCATTGGACGGCAATCAGATTGCAGGAGCTGGGTTGGATGTGCAGCAACCCGAGCCGCCGGACCTATCTCTTCCACCCTTCAACGACCCACGCGTCATCGTCACACCGCATGCTGCGTTTGTCTCAGTCGAGTCTGTCGAAGAGCTTCGTCGGCGAGCAGCACGTCAGGTCGTCGCGCGACTGACGGGAACCATACCTGAAAACGTCGTCAATCCGATTGTGCTGTCATAACCGTTGCGAATCACCCAGATGGTGTGAACCGTCAGCGACGCTTTGACGGATCGCTCCTTCTGACGTATACGACTGATAGCGAGTGTACGCACACCGAGTGCGGAAGCTCCGCGCCGATGTGGCTACGGTGCCTGATCGTTCGAGTTGGGCCGTTCGAGTTGATATGACGAATTCGCAGAATTCTTCGACAAGCGAAATGCCAGAACCCCAGTTGCGCGAGGCAATGGGTGAGTTCCGTCGGCGTGCGCAGCGGTTGTTCGAAGCTCAACGCGACCGAGTCGACTTTCTCGCAGCCACTATTGCGGAGCAGTTGGTGGAACTCGATCGAGCGGAAGAGCGTTCTCGCGCGACGTCTTCGTTGAACACACGGGAAGTTCAAGAGGCATCGTCTGAAGAGCTGGAAGAAGTGCGAACGCAACTTGCTCAGTGCCGCAAATTGCTTAACGCTCGCGCGGGCGAATTGAAACAATTGCGAAGTCTTGTCGCTGAGCAGACTGAAGACGTGGAGGGAGTTGATGTCGAAGCTCTTCTCGAACAGCTATCCGAAATGAAACTGGAGCGAGACGAGTTGATCGGACGGCTCGCGGATGCGGAACGGCAAGTTGAACAATCGAGCGGCATCGACGCCGAGCATTTTGAAGATCTGCAACGCCGTTTCGAGGTCGCCGTCAAAGAGATTCGCGACTTGAAAGCGAAGAATTCGGATCTTCAGCAGCGGGCGTCGCAAGGAGATGGAACCACGCGCGACGCGACTCCGGTGACGACAAGCGGTTTCGATTGGGAGCAGCAAAAGCTTCGTATGATGCAGGAGCTAGATTCGGAGTTCGACGAAAGCGATGCCAAAGTAGGCGAGGCGAAACTTTCGATAGAAAGCACGATTCGGATAACTGATCAAGTGATTGCTGATAAGGTTCGACAGATCGCCGATCTAAAGGCGGCACTCGACGCGGCGACGAATAGTCCGAGCGACGAAGAGTCGTCGGCGCGCATTTTTGACAAGGATGAACAAATTTGCGAAGAGCGAGAGCGGTTAAGTCGTTTAGAGGATGAGTGGCGCGGGAAACTACGGCAAGCCGAGATCGACATTTCCGTCGAACGTGCGAAACTCGCTCGTGAGCGATCCGAGTTAGAGACGAAGATCCGCAGCTTTGAGGAATCTGGGGGCGATGGTAGCAGCGGCAAAGCAGGCCAAAAACAAACGGGACGATGGCTCAGCCGACTTGGCTTAAAAGACGATGACAAATAGAGTTTCGTCCGATGCCTCAGTTCAAGCCGTAGTAGTGTGTGTACTTCTCGCGCAGGTACGCAATCAACGCGTCGTGGGACAGCGGCTTGCTGGTGACATTTTGAACGAGTTCGCTGGCTGTATAGCATTGGCCCGAATAATGGATCTTCTCGCGCAACCAACCTAGCAGCGAAGTAAAATCGCCGCGTTCGAACTGTTCGTCCAGCGGGCCGATATCGTGGGCGGCTTGTGCATAGAACTGCGCTGCGTACAAATTGCCCAACGCATACGTTGGGAAGTAACCAATCAAGGCAGCGCTCCAATGCACGTCCTGCAACACGCCGTCTGCATCACTCGGCGGCTCGATGCCTAAGTAGTCACGATATTTCTGATTCCATGCTGCTGGCAGATCGCGGATTGCGAGCTCGTCGTTGATCAACGCTTGTTCCAACTCGAAGCGAATGATGATGTGCAAGTTGTAGGTCGCTTCGTCCGCCTCGACGCGAATCAATGATGGCCGTACATCGTTGACGGCAAAGCAAAAGTCTTCCAATTGCGCGTTGCCAAGGGCTTCCCGGAACGTCTCTTGAGCCTCCGGATAGAAATGTTGCCAAAACGAGACGCTGCGACCAACCATGTTCTCCCACATTCGGGACTGAGACTCGTGGATCCCGAGCGAGAGGTAGCTTCCCGGCGGAAGGCCGAATTGATCGCCCCGCAGTCCCTGGTCGTAAATGCCGTGGCCCGCCTCGTGCAGAATGCTAAAGAAACCACTGGGAAAGAAATGTTCGTCGTAGCGAGTCGTCAGACGACAATCATCCGGCCCCATACCAGCGCAGAACGGATGGTGGGTCACGTCCAATCGGCCACGGTTGAACTCGAATCCGATTGCAGTCGCCGCTTGCTTGCCAAAGGTCTCTTGAGAGTCGATTGGATAAGTGCGTTTTAGTAGATCGAGATCCGGCGTTCGTGAACTGTCGGCAATCGCGGCCACCATCGGAACGAGTTCGCTTCGGAGTGCTTCGAGAACGCGCGCCACGTTCTTTGTTGTTTCGCCAGGCTCAAAGTCGTCCAGCAACGCGTCGTAGGGACACTCGTCATAGCCGATCGCATCGGCTTGTTGCCGCTTGAGCGAAACGATCTGCTCCAGGATCGGGGCGAATGTCACAAAGTCATCGTTCTTACGTGCTTCGACCCAGGCCTGCTGGCCGAGGACGGACGCACGCGTCAGCTCTTCGACTAACGATTGAGGCAGCTTCGTGAGCTTGTCGTACTCGCGACGCATCTGCCGAATCGTCGCGCCTGCATCGCTATGTCGATCACTTGCTAGATCGCTGACCACCAGTTCGTCGAGCCACTCGCCGAGTTGTGGGTCGGTCTGCCGTCGGTGAGCGAGCGACGAAAGGTAAGTCATCTGCTCCGCGCGATAGGCACCTGCCGCGGGCGGCATCTTCGTTCGCTCGTCCCATCCCAAGAGTTCAGCGACAGATTGCAAAAGAGCGGTTTCGCGAGCGTGATCGCAAAGTTTATCGAACGTTACTCGGGACATCGTGCGAATTCCTTCCGTGCTTGACGCGCGTCATGAGATGCTGAATCGTAGGACTGCGGTTGCAGGGGTGAAGGTACCGCAAAACAGATCGGAATTTAAGGTGAGGTGATCGGACGCCAATGGATTGGCGCGGCGTGCCGTTAGAGAGCCCCGAGACTTTTCTCGATTTCTCGGGCCTCGCGCGACGCGCCGGTCGATGCGCCAGTTCCTTTGAGTGACTTGAGGTTCTCAATCCACTCCGGTTCGACGTCCGTATCAGCACCTGCCTTCGAGTTGAACACCGCGCAACCACTGAGACTGGCAACCAGGAGACAAATCGCAGCAACTAAGACTGGTTTACGCATCGCGGAGTCCTGCTATCAAGAACGGGAATGGAGTCTTGTCCCAAATGCGCAAAAACTCGTCCAGACCAGTTGTCGGTAGTGCGGCAGAGTGTGAGGATGAGGTGAGATACTTGATTCTCGCTGCATCATCGTGTGTAGTGCTTCTTCTGAGATATTGAGATATACACCATGCAGCTTGACGTACTAGTGGTCGCCCCACATCCCGATGATGCCGAACTGGGAATGGGTGGAGCGATTCTGAAATTGAAGGCGGAGGGGCTCGCTGTTGGAGTCGTCGACCTGACGGACGGCGAACCGACGCCGCACGGATCGCCCGAGATTCGTGCCCGCGAAACGGCTGAGGCGACAGCCATTTTGGAATTAGATTGGCGCGAAAACCTAGGGCTGCGAAATCGCTCTCTCGAGCCATCGCTCGATGCCAGAAAGCAGCTTGCCGAAGTAATCCGTCGCGTGCGCCCCCGGTGGCTGTTCGCTCCCTACTGGACCGATGCTCACCCCGATCATGTCGCCGCTACTCAACTAGTTGAGGCAGCCCGATTCTGGGCCAAACTGTCTAATTCGGATATGTCAGGCGAATCGTTTCACCCCGAACGGATCTACAATTACTACTGTGTCCATTTGAAAATGGCTGCGCAACCCGCGTTTATTTTGGATATCAGCGACCAATGGGAGCAAAAGCTAGAGGCAATTCGATGCTATCACAGCCAGTTTGTCGAAGGTCGCCCCCAGGCTCCCCCAACGTTCCTCGACCAGCTCCGCGACGAGGCCGCCTATTGGGGTAAGACCATCGGCACCCGCTATGGCGAGCCCTTCCACTGTCGGGAGCCGATCGGAATGACGAGTATGTGCAGCTTGCGGTGAACCCAGTCGTTCGGCTGTACCACTCCCAATCCATGGGCAAGATTGATCGTCGAATGGTCGGCTGATAAGATGACCTGTAACCTGGTCCGCGTGGCGCGGAACGCCTCTCTCTTTGAAGTGTGAGTGTTTTGTATGCACGGCCAAGCGAGTTGGACCCTGAGCTTGGGACGATGGGGCGGAGTCAACGTGCGGCTGCACGTGTTCTTCGTGCTCTTTGGAGCGTTCACGCTATTCCTCGGCTGGCGCGATCATGAATTGCTGCAGGAGCGTTCGTGGATTGCGCCAACAGGCTTGTTGTTGCTGTTCCTGAGCGTCTTGATTCACGAGATCGGACACTACGTTGCGGCGCTGCGACTGGGCGGTGATGCCGACGAGATCGTCATCGGACCCGGTATCGGGCTTGCTCCGATGCAGCCGCCTCTCGAACCGCAAGCCGAGTGTCTGATGCACCTTGCCGGTCCGCTCGTCAACTTATCTGTGTTCATGATCACCGGCGGTGTAGTTTGGGCCAGTAATATCGACGGTGCTACAGGGTTCGCGCAAATCACGGGACTGTTAAATCCGCTTCAACCTCAGTTGTTGGTTGAGGGCCCGGGTTGGCTCGTGGGAGTCAAGCTGGCGTGCTGGATTAATTGGATCATGGTACTGGCTAACTTGTTGCCGGCATTTCCTTTCGACGGCGGGCGAGCGCTACGTGCTTTCTTGTCGGCACGATGGCCGGATGCCAGCCCGCGGCGAGCGGCAAGCATCGTTGGGCTCGTTGCCAAACTCGCAGCGGGTGCTCTCATCGTCGTTGCTTGGTTCGTTCGAGACCAGACCACGACCCAGTCCATTCCATTATGGTTCTCGCTCGTGATCCTGGCGATCTTCCTTTACTTCGGTGCCAAACAAGAGGAAGAGCGGCCGACCGAATCGGAAATCGAAGATGAGTTGTTCGGCTACGACTTCTCGCAAGGCTATACGAGCTTGGAGCAGAGTACGGAGCGTCGGCATGACCAGCCGGGACCATTCGCCCGTTGGCTCGAACAACGGCGCGAAATCAAACGGCAACGGCAGCTCGAAATCGAAGCTGATGAAGAAAGCAGGGCCGACGAATTACTCGGGCAGTTGCACGAGAAAGGCATGGACAGTCTTTCCGAAGAAGAACGCCGGCTGTTGAAGCGAGTCAGCGCGCGCTATCGACAGCGAAACGGAAATCAAAGCTAGATTATCCGTAATGATCGTCGCGATCAGAACGCTGCGATTCTCGGGCGATCGACTGCAATGCCTTGTCTGCAGGGTTCTTGCGACGATGCAGCTAGTGCGGCAACGTTAACTTGTCCCAGGTACATTCGTGACCTACGTTTGGTAGTCCAGAATGCGCCTATACGACCGGACTTGCATTATGAATCTCACTTCCACCGCCGATACACTGACCTTGCGCGACAACGATTCCGTTGCCGCCGAGGCAGAATATCGTCCGCTTATCGACGAGTTGCATCGCAACTTTGCGATCGAGTTCGCGGTTTGGAATGGCGAAACTGGCGAGTTGGTACGAGTCGGACAAACTGTTCCAAAGCTGCAGACGATGGCCGCCGATGAACTTGTCCGCGCGGTCGCCCGCGATGGGAATGCTCAGTTCATCGCCGATGCCGAAGGGATACTGGCGATCGCATTGCCGGTGCAGCTAGCGGTTGACAAGAGCTTTGTAGCGACGGGAATCTTCGCCACGGAGGCGGCAAGACAGAACCTCGACTCGCTCGCCGAGATGTTTGACGACGATCACGCCGCAGCGGAAGCGTGGTTGGATTGCCAAAGGATGTGGGACGCAGACATCTTGCTGCGTCTGGCGGAAGCCATCACGGGCAAGTTGAATGCCGACGCGAACGTTACGCGGATGAAGAAAGAGGTCGACCTGATCTCGCAAAACCTTGCGTCGACCTACGAAGAAATCAGTCTGCTCTATACGATCACGCAGAATCTGCGAATTTCGAGATCCGATGAAGAACTCGGCCAACTTGCTATCGAATGGCTCGTCGATTGCGTTCCAGCCAGTTCGCTCGCGATTCAGTACCTACCCGTCGTGGAACAAGGCGACTCGACTTACAAGGCTCGGACGCGTCCGAATTTGATCGTCAGTGGCGATTGTCCTGTTGATGAAGACGAGTTTCGCGCACTCGTTGACGACCTCGATTTGTCGGCGTCAACCGGAGCGTTTATTGCCAATCAAAGGACAACGACCGAAACTGCGTGGTTCGAGCGGGGCGTGCGGCAAGCAATCGTCGTCCCGTTATGTGAAGGTGATAACGTGTTCGGTTGGCTGGCCGCCTTCAACCATGTCGACGATCGCGAATTCGGCACCATCGAAGCCAACCTTCTTAGCTCAGTCGGCGCGTTGCTTGGCATTCATAGCGGCAACCGTGACCTGTATCGACAACAATCCGAGTTGTTGGCCAACATCGTCCGCGCACTTGTTTCCGCGATCGACGCGAAAGACCCCTACACCAGCGGTCACAGCGATCGAGTGGCGCGATACGCTGTCCGAATCGCGCTCGAGATGCGAGTCAATCCGAAGCTTCTGAACACGATCTACATGTCCGGATTGCTGCATGACGTTGGCAAGATCGGCATTGATGATAACGTGCTACGGAAGGCGGGCCGTCTGACGGACGCTGAGTATGAACACATCAAGATGCATCCCGAGCTAGGCCACAAAATCCTCGCCGATATAAAGCAGTTGTCTGACGTGTTACCCGCCGTTCTCCACCATCACGAACAATGGGATGGCCAGGGATATCCGAGAGGGCTAGCGGGTGAAGACATTCCGCAACTTGCGCGCATCATGTCGGTCGCCGATGCCTACGATGCAATGACCAGCGATCGCCCGTACCGAGCTGGAATGCCTGACGAGAAGGTCGACGAGATCTTCAAACGAGGGGCCAATGCCCACTGGGACCCAGCCGTGGTGGATGCTTACTTCAA
This sequence comes from Planctomycetota bacterium, assembly GCA_014381825.1. Classification (GTDB taxonomy): domain Bacteria; phylum Planctomycetota; class Planctomycetia; order Pirellulales; family Pirellulaceae. Next base: position 24,516 of record JACNKX010000067.1, on the reverse strand, counting down.
GGCCAAGGAAGACATTGAAGACATCCGCTGGCGTGAGCGTCCCGAACTGAATCTCGACGAACAAAGCTGGGCCTAGTCAGCCCAACCGGACTCGCCACCGTGAGCAGCTATCTTTTGGGTGACGTTCTTGTTACGCTCGAAGCGTTTTACACGCTTTCTTTATCGCCCCACGGAGTTCGTAATGCGATTCGCTTGGTCAACTGCTCTATTTCTAGGTTGCATAGTTCTCACGCAAGTCGCCGCCGCAGACGAATGGCCGCAGTGGCGTGGTCAGCAACGCGATGGAGTATGGGGCGAGACGGGAATTATCGACGAATTCAAATCGAACGTCATCGAACCTGTGTGGCGACAGCCGATCGGAGCCGGTTACAGCGGGCCGACGGTCGCTGATGGTCGCGTTTATGTCACCGATCGCATCATCGAGCCGGAGCAAATCGAGCGCGTTCACTGTTTCGATCGTAAGACGGGTGAACCGCAATGGTCGCATCAATACCCGTGTGCCTATACGGTTGGCTACAAGGCGGGGCCGCGAGCGTCAGTCACCATCGACGATGGTCGCGCTTACGCACTTGGTGCGATGGGGCACTTTCATTGCTTCGATGCCAAGGCAGGAAAAGTGCTGTGGTCGCATGACTTGAACGACGAATACGAAATCGAAGCGTCGAACCGAATGCCGATTTGGGGAATCGCGAGTTCGCCGCTCATCTATCGAGATCTCGTGATCGTACACATCGGAGCGAAGAAGGACGCGTCGATCGTGGCGTTTGACCGCAGGAGTGGCCAGGAGCGATGGCGTACGCTCAATGATCGGGCTCAATATTCGGCACCGATCATCTTGCAACAGGCCGGGCGCGACGTCTTGATCTGCTGGACCGGTGACAGTGTTGCGGCAGTCAATCCAGCTTCGGGCGAGGCGTTTTGGCAAGTTCCTTTCAAGCCACGCAATATGCCGATCGGAATCGCCACTCCCGTTGTCGCTGATGATCAATTGTTCGTCACTTCGTTCTACGACGGAGCGCTGATGTTGCAGTTGCGCCAAGACGAGTTGGCTGTCAAGAAAACGTGGCAACGATCAGGAAGCGACGAGAAGAACACCGAGGCTTTGCATTCGATCATCAGCACGCCTCTGTTTGACGGCAAGTACATTTACGGCGTTGATAGCTACGGCGAGTTGCGCTGCCTCGACGCGGCAACCGGCGATCGTGTTTGGGAGGATCTCACAGCAACGCCGCGAAATCGTTGGAGCAATATCCATTTCGTCCGCAACGGTGATCGCATCTGGATGTTCAACGAGATGGGCGAATTGATCATCTCGAAGCTGGACTCCATGGGATTCCACGAGATAAGCCGAGCGAAGCTGATCGATCCAACGCCCGAGCAGTTGAGCGGCCGAGGACGTCGCAATGGAGTTTGCTGGGCTCATCCCGCCTTCGCGCACAAACACGTCTTCATACGAAACGACAACGAGTTGGTTTGTGCCAGCCTGGCCGCTGATTAGACGAACGGCTGCGGATCTACTGCGACTCGCCGGAGGTTTGCCGAGTCCAGCGATCGACGGCGAAGACAATCGCTCCAGCGATTAGCGCTGCCGCGATTGGCGCGATCGTTGGGCCGTCGAACTGTTGCGGCATGAAAACGTCGAATGTCTTTTCCTTGAATTTCTCGATTTCAGGAGTTCGGTCGTGTTGGAACGGCCATAGCTTTCGCAACGCTCCGAACATGAATCCACAGAGCAATGCCATCGTCGTTGTGTGGTGTCGGGACAGCAACCATCTCAGCAACTTGCTGAACAACACAAGACTGATCAGGCACCCCGCACCGAAAACCGCGATCGTCAATATGCCTTCTGCGATGTGTTTGCCGGCCAAAAAGTTGCGAGGGATCTCCGTCAGGTGCTCGTAGACGCCGAGCACCAAGAGAATCATCGCCCCACTGATGCCCGGAAGAATCATGGCGCAGATCGCGATACAGCCAGAGACAAAAACGTAGGCGTGGCTCGGTGGTCCTGTCGCCGATGCGATGTGTAACGCACTGACCCAGTAGGCGAAGATCGCTCCAATCACTCCCAATGCAATGCAACGAATCGTTTGCATGCGCGAAGCGGGCTGGACCAACCTAGCAACGAGAATCGCTGACGCGAAGATTGCTCCGAAGAACACGGCAAACGTTAACGAACGCGTCGTCTGGTTATTGAGTAACACACCGACGACCAACGTCATTCCAAGAACGCCGGACACGAGCCCGCCGCCAAGCGCGACCATAAAACGCAAATCGACGTGCTTAGCAAGCTGCTTCCAATCACGCTGCCCGAGATGTTGGATCGCCGTGCCATCGACGTGGCTGATCGCGGTTACCAGCCGCTCGTAGATGCCTAGGATCAGTGCGACCGTTCCGCCGGACACACCTGGGACGACGTCCGCGCAGCCCATACACAAGCCGCGAATCACGTTGCGTACGTCCGACAAGTACGAATTCGGGTGATCGTCCATGCGCGGTCCATCGATCAATTGCCAGGCGGCGGAAGCATGAAGGTATCGGAGTCGTCGAAGTCCCTCGGCCCTGTTTCGGGAATCTCAAGCGGAGGTCTTGGTGGCTGTGCCAGAACATCGTGCGACCGGGGCGACTGTGGCATTATCGAGTGCGTTCCTTGATTAGGAACGGGAACCAGATGGACGCCAATGGGTTGCGGCGGATGATATGACATTCGCGTCTCAAAGACAGGACGCGTCGGCACCGGATGAAACTTGGAATGTGGTGGCTGAATCGTTGCCTGTTGGGCGGCGTAGTCAACGTCGGCACGGTTGTGCATAAACGGCCCGGCCATGTACGGCATCGAACGATGGGCGTAGTCTTGCAGTCGTTGTCGATCCTCGCAAGGAAGACACTCCGCTGATTCACGGGTCCCGAACCGATGCCCGATAATCGGAACTGGGCCGCTCATTACTTTCGTCAGCTCAGGCCCATGCGATCGATGCGAAAGCACCATCGGAGTTGCGCACCCACAGACCGGGAGAGCGCAAATAATGGCGACAACAAACGCCAATCGTCTAATTGTCATTCCTCGCGACATGCTAGCACCAACACCTAAAAACACCGGTGACTGGTCCAGGAAATCGGCAAGCTTGCCCGCAAACTTTACGCAATCCGATAATTCGCTGTATTTACCCCAAACAGAACAAGGGCAATGAATCATCACTTCAGTCGTTAGAACTGTACTCGTGGCGCGATCTTTCGAATTCCGGAAAGTTTGACGGCACCTCGGTTTGCGATGATAATCGAGTGTGCATGGATGTAATTGCCGCAAGTCATTTGTATCGCGGTGTTAAGGGCCACAAGCAGCGGTCGGAGGTGGCTCGCAAAGCATTTAGCTGAGCGAATTAGCGGGCAACCGCCGCCGAGTACCCGCGGTTTGTCTCGGAAACTCTCTTCTCGATTTGCAGATCAATTGCCATGAAGAACTGCCCTAGTTGCAAGGCGAAACTAACCGACGAAGAACTCCAAGCGGGGCATTGCGAGGTCTGTGAAACTGACTTCGAGCCGCAAACGCCAGCTGCCGAACCGTCGGGCGGCAGCCAGAACTACATGCAAACGGTTGACGGGGCGGCGCTGCCCATCGATCTCGATTCGGAATCGCTCGACTTCGACTCGATCCCTGATGCACCTGTCGAGAAGGATACAGCGGACAATCAGAACTATCTGCAGACGGTCGATTCGTCGGCGTTGCCGATTGATTTGGATTCAGATTCCGTCGACTTCGATACCCTGCCCGACAGTACGGATCTTCCGAACGATCCGCCGATCGCAGCGGTTGATAAAAGCGCCAAAACGATTGATGGCGACTCGGTCGAGGCTGACATAAAGACCGTGTCGCCCGAGCCTCCCGTGGAGCGAGCCTATACACAAACCGTCGAAGCTGTCGACTTGCCTGAGTCCGCCGACACGGATTCCATCGACATGGATTCCACTCCACCGGCGGTCGAGAAAGCCTATACACAAACCATCGACTCGACGGCCCTTCCGATCGATGCCGATACCGATTCCATTGATGTAGAGTCGCTGCCGGAGTCCTCGGATCCCGCGCCGCCCACCTACAAACAGACGGTCGACGCATCGCAACTGCCAATAGATGGCGATTCAGATTCGGTGGATTTCCCGCAGGGAACGTCTGTGCCGAATGACACCGGCATCGGCCAGACCGTTGATTCGGTGAACTTGAACATGGCACAAGACACCGACTCGATCGATGGCGTTTCCGATGGAGAGGGTAGCACGGACGCAACGATTGATTCGACGTCACTTCCGGCCTCCGGTGTCAAGCCAGGAACCGTGTCGGACCTTCGTGGCATGCAAACGATCGATTCCGATGCCGGTTCGGTCCCAACTCCTAACGATGGGACCGTCAGCGAACGCAAGTATATGGCGACCGTTGATTCAGCAGATATCGGCGGTGATGACAGCGGCACGCTCGCCGAACGCCAGTACCAAGCGACCTACGATTCAAGCGTCGTTGCAGATGATCCCAACATGAACGATATGTGGGGCGGCGATCAGAATGCTGGTGCTTCGCCTCGAATGACCATCAAAGGCAAGGAAGAAACGCCGAAGCCAGCAAGTCAATCGCTGGTGGTGCAACGGCGTGCGTTCCGAGAGGTCTCCGAGGAGGAAGCATTCGGCGGGAACGCGGATTATGACCTCGTGAAAAAACTTGGCGAAGGTGGTATGGGCGTGGTGTATGCCGGTCGCCAAGCCTCTATCGATCGAACCGTCGCGATCAAGATGCTCAAGCCGAACATGTCGGCAGACGCGAACCAACGCAACAAGTTCCTCGCCGAAGCCGTCATCACCGGCGACCTCGATCACCCGAACATTGTGCCGATCTACGATCTTGGTGCAAATGATGAGGGGGCGCTGTTCTATGCGATGAAATGCGTCAAAGGCACGCCGTGGGATGATTGTATTGGCGACAAGACCTTGGTTGAGAACATCGAAATCTTGCTCAAATCTTGCGACGCGGTTGCGTTCGGCCATTCGCGTGGCATCATCCATCGTGACTTGAAGCCAGAGAACACGATGCTCGGCGGCTTTGGCGAAGTCTTGGTGATGGACTGGGGACTCGCGCTGCCTTTCCGCCATGTCGAAAAGTCACGCAGTATCACCCAATCGGCCAGCATGGGTGGCACACCGGCATACATGGCGCCGGAGATGGCGACTGGTCCCTTCGACAAGATGGGACCAGCCAGCGACATCTACTTGCTCGGTGCGATCTTGTACGAAATCGTGACGGGAGTTCCACCTCATCGCGGCAAGGACGTGATGAAGTGTCTGTTCGCTGCTGCAAAGAATCAGATCGTCCCGACCGACAAGAAGAGTGAGTTGGTCGATATCGCACTCAAAGCGATGGCAACGAAGATCGAGGATCGGTACGAAACGGTTCAAGATTTTCAAGCGGCGATTCGCAGCTATCAAGATCACTCCGAAAGTATTTCGATGGCCGTGCGTGCCACTGACGATTTACACGCCGCTCAAGAGTCGGATCGATACGAAGACTACTCGCGAGCCGTGTTCGGCTTTGAAGAAGCCTACGAATTGTGGGAAGGAAACGATCGAGCGCTGGAAGGCGTCACGCTAGCGAAGCTCGCCTATGCGGCGAGCGCATTGGAGAAGGGCGACTTCGACCTGGGCGTTTCGCTGCTCGACCGCGACCTTCCCGAACATGCTGATCTTGCCAGTCAAATCGATGAAGCAAAACACGAGCGTGAAGCGAAACAGCAACGCGCGCAGCAGCTCAAAAGAGTTGTCGTCGGATTGATCGCCGTCGGTTCCGTCTCGGCCGTCGTTGTCTCGGTGATCATGTACTCGCTGAAGAACGAAGCCGACACGCAACGCGATCTCGCGGTCGTCGCGGAGGATAATGCCAAGCAGCAGGAAGGTATCGCGCGTACTGCGGAGGGCGTGGCACGAGCGGCCGAAGCCGAAGCAAAGAAGCAAGAGGATATCGCCGTCTCGGAAGCCAAGAGGGCGGTCCTCGCGGAGATGGACGCCAAAGAGCAGGAAGGTATCGCCAAAACCGAGGCGGAAAACGCTCGTACTGCAGAGGTCGCAGCACGATTGGCCGAGGCGGATGCGACGAAGCAAAGGGACAAAGCTGAGTACGAAGCCTATGTGGCGTTGATTGGACTGGCTGATTTGAAGATCGAGGAGAACGCTTTCGGCCATGCCCGCGAGTTGCTGACCAGTTGTAAGGCGGAACTTCGCAACTGGGAGTGGGGCCGCTTGATGCATATCTGTAATCAAAGCGTTCATGACTACGATGCTGGTGCGCCAGTCGACGCGATCGCCTTCGCGCCAGACGGAAAACGCTTTATCACGGGTGGTTGGAACGCAACGGCGCGAGTTTGGAACGTCGACGATGGCACCACGATCGATCTGCCTCAGCAAGGGCTGTACGTACAATCGGTGGCGTTCTCCCCGGTTGCGAATCAGGTAGCCATTGGCTGTGATGACGAAGCGACGTACCTCCGCATTTGGGATCTGGAAACACAGCAGCCCTTGCGTACGTTGCAAGGGCATACGGACGCGGTCACCAGCGCTTCGTATTCACGTGACGGAAAGCGGCTGTTAACAACGTCGTTCGATAACACGGCTCGCATCTGGAATGTCGATACCGGCGAACAGATTCGAGTTCTCGAAGGGCACAGCTGGTGGGTGTGGGACGCTGCGTTTTCGCCAGATGAATCGCAAGTTGCCACAGTCAGTCAGGACGGTACGGCCGTCGTCTGGACGTTAGCTGACTACACGAAAAGTCCCGCGTTCACCGGTCACCAGGGCCCCGTTTACTCAGTCGCGTTTTCGCCGGATGGCAAAAATATCGTTAGCGGCGGCTACGACAAAAGAGCCTTGCTGTGGAAGGCCGAGGATCTGAAACCGTTCGATTTTGACGGACTCTTGGCTGACGAAGAAGTTCGGCCACCAAAGTTTGTTCCATTTGACGGACACACAGCTCCGGTCCGTAGTGTCCAGTTCTCCGGCGACGGAAGCCTCATCCTCAGTGCCGGACACGACAACACGGTCAAGGTGTGGAGTGTCGAAGACGCCTCGCCACTGAAGACGTTGCGAGGACATGATAGCTGGGTTCGTGCGAGTGCATTCTCGCCCGATGGGCAGTGGGTTCTTTCGGGAGGCTACGACAATCATGCTCGCCTGTGGAACATCGAAGGTTACGAAGAAATACGCGTCCTCCGAGGCCGCGTCCTGGAAGGCCATCAAGACGCCATCATGGCAGTATCGTTCTCACGCGACGGTCACCTGATCGCGACCGCAAGTCGAGATCGAACGGCCAAGATTTGGAACGCGGATACGGGCGAGGAGTTATTGTCGCTTCGCGAAGGACACTCGTTCCTCGCATCGGATTCCGCCTTTTTCTCGGACAACAAACGGCTGATGACCAGTGCAGTCGACAACACCGTACGAATTTGGGATGTCGCGAGTGGTGTCGAGAGCCGTCGATTGGAACGCACCGGACGCGCTGCCTCTGTCGCCGTCTCGCACGATGATCGTTGGATTGCAACCGGCAGCGATGAGCGAACCGCGAAGCTTTGGAATGCGGACACCGGTGAATTGGTTCACATACTCGACGGGCACAAAGTCGAGATTACCGCCGTCGCCTTCTCGCCCGACGATCGTTTTGTTTACTCTGGAGACGGGAATGGACGCGGTGTTTTGTGGAATCGTCAGACTGGCGAGCAGCTTCGTCGACTCGACTGGCACACCTCGAAAGTTGCGGCCGCCCGCTTCACACCCGACGGCGCTCGCCTGCTCACGGCAAGCGATGACAAGAACGTTTGCCAATGGGACGTGAGCCAACTCGCAGATGATCCCGGCTCGATCGCTCCGCTTGAATTGGTGCAACTGAAACATGAGAACTCCGTCATTTCACTCGACTTGTCCCGAGATGGAAAGCGAGCGCTCACCGCATGCATCGATGGTACGCTCCGAGCCTGGCATGTTGAAACGGGCAGCTTAGTTAACACTTTTAACTTATCCTCGACTCCGGTTTCGGCGGCAGCTCTCTCCAGTGACGGCCGACTCGCGCTAAGCGTTCATTCTGAAGAGCGGGTTGTTCGCATCTGGAATGTTGAGACAGGCGCCGCATTGCCGAGCGGTAACAATCCCGAATCCGATGCGTTTCTTGACTTCAACAAATTGGGAGGATTGGTCTGGTCGGCGCGATTCTCGAACGACGGCAATTCACTTTTGACCGTGGGAGGGAACGAAGCGAGACTATGGGACATACGTCGCGAGATGCCGGGCTCGCACGGACGCGAGATCATGACCTTCAGTCCCCATGCGGCGGTTGCCACGGCGAACTTTTCCCCAGATGGCCAGCGTATTGTAACGGCGAGTTGGGACAACTCGGCCAGGATTTGGAGTGCTGTGTCCGGGGTTGCTGAATTGAAACTGATCGGTGGCCATACCGGATACGTCAACAGCGCGGTGTTCTCGCCGAAGGGCGAGTTCGTTTTGACGGCGAGTGACGACCGAACCGTAAAGCTTTGGGGGTCGAGGAGTGGAGATGACATCCGCAGTTTCGAAGGACATACCGGTCGAGTGCGCTCTGCAATGTTTTCGCCCGATGGCACGCTCGTGCTTACCGCTTCTGAAGACAAGACGGCTCGCATTTGGCGGACCGCGACCGCGGAACTGGTCGCCGAACTCAAAGGCCACGAGTGGGCAGTATTGAGCGCGGCCTTCTCAGCCGATGGCAAATCGATTATCACTGGGAGCGATGACAATTCGGCTCGCGTTTGGAACGTCGAGACGGGTGAGACGACTCAGATCCTCGCGGGTCATACCGCTCCCGTGACTTCGGTGGCATTTTCGCCAGACGGCAAGCGAGCGCTGACCGCCTCCGAGGACTTTACTGCAAAGCTTTGGGATGCCGACACCGGCAAAGAAATTCTTAACCTTCGCGGACATTCGCAAGAGGTATCTTCCGTGACGTTCTCAGATGATGGCCGATTTGCACTGACTGGCAGCCGCGATGGTACTGCGATCCTTTGGTTGACCGAGCAGTGGATGCAACCGGTTCAAGGTGAATAACAGGATGTTTATTTCCGCGTCTCGTTGCAGTAATGTGTTGGCTCGTCGCATTTGTTTCGCGATGTCGATTGCGTTGTTTGCGAATACCGTGTCCGAGGCGGCTCCGTTTGTACCCGCTCGCGATGCTCACTGCGTCGCCTTCTCGCCAGATGGCAGCCTCGTCGCGACTGGCATCTCTGGACTGTCGAACGAAGAGTTTCCACCGCGACCGCATCCAAACCCCCGCAAGTGCGGAGTCGTTCAAGTCTGGTCAATGGAATCAGGCAAACGAGTTCGTCGCGTGGAAACGTTTGGCGATTTAACGCAGGTTGCGTTCTCGGCAGACAATCAGCTCGTTGCCGCGTCTCGATTGTTCGTGACGGCCGACAAGTTGCAGCTGAACGAAGTCCGAGTGTGGAATATTGAAACCGGGAAGCCGGCTTACATCTTCGACCGCTGCCATGCCTTCAGCTTCTCGCCACAAGGAAACGCGATCGCCGTCGCGAGCCAGCGTCGATGCGTCGTCTATGATCTCAGCTCAGGTGCTAAGTTAAAGCAGTTCCCCGGCGTCGCGGGAGCGCTATCATTGCAATACGCCCCAAGCGGCGAACGACTGCTTGGCGTCGTCGCCACGGACTACGGATGTGAATTGCGACTTTGCGACGTCGCTAATCCGGCGATTCAATTGTCATCGTCGCCGATGGACGAACCATTCTACACGGCGAAGTTCTCTCCCGATGGAAATGTCTTGGCATCCGGGCACGCAGCAGGAAGCGTGTTGTTGTGGGATGCGAACTCGCTGACGCCGATCCGTCGTTTGCAAACGGGAGGTCGAGGCTTGCAGCACCCGTTCTTTGCGCCGGCCGGCTCCATGCTTGGAACCGGCGACCAAGCAAACGGCGATGTTCTCTTCTGGGATCTGATCAGCGGCAAGGAGATCGCGCGATACACGTTCGAGAAGGGATCGTTCCACACCTATCGGCTTCGTAAGCCCGATGACCTTATTGCTCCCGAAAAGGATCCCCTCCGCTTTGTTTTTTCGCCGGACGGGCATTCGTTCCTTTCCGCTCCCTATGGCGGCATCCTTCGGCAAGTCGCGACCGGCCAGGAAACTCGTCGCTTTGGCGACTAATTGCGCTGAAGGGCAAGCAGGGGCAGCAGCGCGTCCAGTTCTTGAATGATCGCTCTATGCTCGGCGCGACCGGCAAGGTTGATGGTTTCGCCGGCATCCACTTGATGGTCGTACAGTTCGCGGGCGGCGACGCTGTTGTCCGCTAGGGTTGTCCATCGCACGTATCGATGTCGTTCGGTGCGAACGGCACGCCCCATGTACTTTCGAAAACGCGTGAACTGGCTGAACGCGGGTTTCGCTGGGAGTACGTTCGGTTCGCGAAGCGCCGACACAATCGATCGGCCATCGAGCCCGATGGGCGGCTCCAACTGGCACAGATCACACAGTGTTGGATAGAGATCGACTAGCTCAACAATCGAACGGGTGCGGTTTGGCTTGACGCCTGGTGCAGCGATAATGAAAGGAACTTGCGTGTCGAATTCATAGTTCGTCATCTTGCCCCAAGACGCATGTTCGCCGAGATGCCAACCATGATCGGACCACAGTACGACAATCGTGGACTCGTTCAGTTGCAACCGTTCCAGTTCGTCGAGCAGCAGCCCAATCTGTGCGTCAACGTAACTAACGCATGCCATGTAGGCCTGCCGCAAACGAAGTTGAAGTTCGTCGCTGATCTCACCGTGATAGGGCACTCCCTGATAGCTCCGAAGTTCAAATCCCGCCCACTCCGCCGCCTGCTCCGATGATTGCGGTGGGTTCGGCATTGTCAGGCCGACACGACGGGCAAAGCTGACATACGCGTCTGAGTTGAAATGCGCCATAATGGGTGCATCGCGAGGCGGTTGGCGATCAGCTGGCAACCACTCCAGTGTCGGCTTGTACGAATCGAAGTAGCGTTTCGGTGCAACGAACGGCAAATGCGGTCGACGGTATCCCACGGCTAGGAAGAAAGATTTGTCATTCATATTCCGGAGCGCCGAAATCGCCGCCTTCGTCATCTGGCCGGCAAAGAGGGCGTCGTCTGGAACGTCCGGAGCCTGAATCGCCGGACAGTCGTCGCGCGGTCGGATGACGGTCGGCACAGTTGCGCGATCATCAAATGGAACCTTCGCGATCGCATCAAGATCAGCAACCGCCAGCATCTCGCTGTCACGACCTGGCATACTAGGATTCGACCAATCCGAAGCGACATCCCAACTATCGTGATAAATCTTGCCGAACGCCTGCGTATAGTAGCCCGCATTTGTAAAACGCCGAGGCAGCGAAACATGCGTCGGATGGTTCTGGCGGAAATGCTTTAGGTCCGAGACCCGGTGGTCATAGACGCCTGTCGTATCCGGTCGCAACCCGTTGAGTAGAGATAAACGAGACGGTCCGCACTTGGCAATTTGACAATACGCTCGATCGAACACAACGGCTCGTTGCGCCAGCCGATCGATATTTGGTGTATGAACCAGTTCATCACCATAGCATCCAAGCATCGGTCGAAGATCATCGACAGCAAGCATCAACACGTTGAGTTTTTGCGGCGCGTCGCTGGCCTTCGCACGCTCGTGTCTAGACTGGCCGAGCGCACTTACGCCTACTGCGGCATGCAGCATGCCGAATGAACCCAAGATGAATGTAATCAGTCGCAAGTTCGACATCTGTTCAGGCCACGCCGACACGTCGGCTTCATGATGATTGTGATACGCCTGCCGCTACGCGCCGCAGAGCGAATGGAATTTTACTCTAGCCGACGCGGCCGCACCAACGAGTCCGTTTTCTTCAGAGAGGAAATTACTTCGGGCATCATCCCTATGAATGCATCTGATTCGATGACACGGCCAGGATCGCGTACAATCTACACCGTCTTTTGGATGTCGACGGCAGCCAGTGTTCAACCAGATCAGTCATTACTTCGAGACTTAGCGACGCCATGAAAACTCTGATTCTATTCCTAACATCGATTCTACTGTTCATTGCGGCACCGAAAGTCCACGCTCGCGAAGACAGGCCGAACATTGCGATCGTCTTGGCGGATGACTTGGAATGTGGCGATCTGCAGTGCTACCAAGCCGATCCGCAGGAGAGAAGCAATCAGTACACCAAACAACCGGCAATCGTGGAAGTGCCGAGCCATTTTCTCGCGCAAGTTAAGGCCCATTGCGCTCAAGAGGTCGAGGGCGCATTGCATCAAGCGAGTGGCACGGCTGCGCGACAGGTGACGCAAATCATCGCGCACCGTGGTGCGAGCGCCGAACGTCCCGAATGCACCCTGTCAGCCACTCGTCGAGCGATCGAAGTCGGTGCGACTGCTGTCGAAGTTGACGTTCGCACGAGTCAGGATGGAAGACTCTTCATACTACACGATGCGACACTGGATCGAACGACAAATGGCAAAGGATCCGCGAATGCCTTGACACTCACACAGCTCCAACAACTCGATGCTGGCTCTTGGTTCGACGCGGCGTATCAAGGTGAACGGATTCCGTCGCTGATTGAAGCGGCCGAGACTTGCAGAACGAAAATCGACCTACTGCTTGACTTGAAAGAGCAAGGAGATGAGTACGATCGCAAAGTTGTTCACGTCATCCGTGAACACGGTGATCCATCGAGAACGATCGTCGGCGTAAGGAGCGTACCGCAAGCAAAGCGGTTTCGTGAACTGCTGCCAGAAGCGAAGCAGCTAGCGCTGATTCCTACTGTGGATGACATCGAAGCGTTTGCAGAAGCTGGCGTCGATTGTATACGTCTTTGGCCACGTTGGCTGAACCAGAACGATGAACCGGTCAAACGCGTTCGCGCGACCAACAAGCGACTTCACCTCAACGGCACAACGGGTGGAATGGATGAAACACTGGATCTGCTCGCTTACCGTCCTGACTCACTTTCGTCCGACCATCCACAAAGGCAAAGGGCGACCTTGAAGAGAATTGCAAGCGGCGATCTTCCTGAGAAACGGCTCCGACAGCTGCTTGACAAGGCAAAGGATGTACGACTAGAGGCGAGCGAATCCTGCGTCGGCAGCCGCACGTTTCTGAACCGTGATTACCAGATGCTTGAATTGCCGGAAGAACTCGACGGCCTGGCGCGTTACGCTTTCGATGGTGGTAGCGGCAGCCCGATCGCGTTTCGGTTTCGGCAACCAGCCGTCGTATTCGCTGCGTTCAACTACAACGATAGCGGTTCCTGGTCGTTTGCTGATGGTCGCGCTGCACAGGATAACGGCTGGCATCTTTGGCGTTCGAACGCTTATCGCGGGGCGAGTAATCCTGAAAAGAACGGCAAGCCGCACCACGCGACAGTCTGGTTCCGCGAATTCGCGGCTGATCAAGAACTGTCGGGGCTTCCTCCCTGGTGGCTTTGTCTTGGCATTGTCGACATCGAAACTGCACGAGGCATAGAAGGATTCAGAGAGGGGCTCGTGACCACTGTCGTACCTTCCATACGAAGATACTCGCACGAGAAGATGGCGGCGCAAACCCGACCATTGAACGTGCCTGAGTTCGAGAACGCCGCTTCGTTCGGCGAGTGGCAGACGGAGCGACGAAAGCTCTTCATCCAGCGGATGCTCTATCCGTATCAGGATACGATCAACGTATCTTCCGGGCCGATATTGCGTTTTGAAACCTACGAACAGCATGCGTTCCATGTTTCCGCGAACGGCGAGCGGTTGTTCCGATACTTTCGACTTGAACCGGAGACGAATGCGTCCAGTGGTGCGCGTCCGACAATCGTTTGTTTCATGGGTCACGGCAAGGTAAAGCAGATACTTGAAGAGCAAGACAGCTACCAGCACGCATGCGCGGCGAGATTTGCCGAAGCCGGGTACATCGTGTACGCAATGGAGAACATCGGGATGGAGCCTGGCACCGACACACATCTTGATCTCGACCGAGTGCATCGACTCGAAGGTTACGGCTGGTACAGTTTGCTGTTCGCTCATCAACGGATCATGCTGGATCGCGTGTTTTCCGATCCGTCGGTCGATTCGAAACGCGTTGGCGTGACGGGCGTTTCCACGGGTGGTTTGCTCGCGCTTAGCGCCGCGGCGATGGAGCCGCGAATCGCTGCCGCAAGTGTGCAAGGTATTTTCGGGAGCATGCGCGTCAGCTTCATTCGCGATCGACATCGTCATTGTTCTTGCGGTGCGATTCCGAGGTTGTTGCCGGACTTCGATTTGCCCGAATTGGCGCTGATTGTCGCGCCCCGTCCGCTGCATATCGCCAATGGAGCCACTGACGGCTTTGCACCACAAGAAGCCGAACGATGCCTGCAACTGATCGAACCGATTTATCGTCAGGCTGGCGGTGTCGCGCCTCTGTTCACGGTCGCGCCCGGCGGGCACGCGTTCTCGTATCAGCCAGCACTGACGTTTTTCCAAGAGAGCCTCAATGAGCCGTCATCGCGTTAGTGAATCGGCACGGACGAATCGATGGTTGGAATTCAGCGGACCTAAAGCAATTCGATGCGGAATTCGCTACGATGATGCTCCGTCCAACGGGATTCCGCTCGCGGATTTCAGACAAGGAATACTCAAAATGCGGTACTGCTTACTTCTCCTGATTGCCTTCTTAGGAACTCGTTGCGAGGCACAGACGCTACGAGCTGGGGCGTCGGCTGCGGACATCACCCCGTTGCAATTACCGGTGTCGATGACGGGCAGTTTTCAGGATCGCAAAGCGACTGGAGTCCACGATCGGCTGCATGCACGAAGCCTTGTGCTCGACGATGGTGACACTCGGATTGCGTTCGTCATCGTCGATAGCTGTCTCATTCCGCGAGAGATCTATGACGCGGCAAAGGAATCCGCAGCGAAGGAGACCGGGATACCAACTTCGCGAATGTTGACGGCGGCCACGCATACACACACCGCACCGACCGCGCTGAAGGCGGCGCAATGCACTCCCAATCCAGAATACATCGAGCATTTGACGAAGCAGATCGCCGCTGCAGTTGTCGAGGCGAATGAACGACTGCGTTCGGTCGAGATCGGTTGGGGAGTCGTCGCGGTCCCCGGCGAAGTTGGCAACCGCCGCTGGTTTGTTAAACCCGAGGCGATGAAGCCAAACCCATTTGGCCGGTTGGATGATAAAGTCAAAATGAATCCACCTCGTGGAACGGGTCTATTGATCCGAGCTGCTGGGCCAGTGGATCCCGATGTCAACTTCATTTCGGTTCGCTCGAAGAGTGGAGCGGCGATGTCGGTGCTTGCCAATTACGGATTGCACTACGTGGGCGGCATCTCAGCCGGCCAGTTGTCGGCTGACTATTTCGGCGAATTCTCGCGGCAAATCGGGGATCGACTCAACGGCGACGATTCGTTCGTCGGCATTATGTCGAATGGAACCAGTGGCGACGTGAACAACTATCAGTTCCCGAATCCCCGACCTCGTGCCGCGCCGTACGAGCGGATGGAGGCCGTCGCTTCGAAGGTAGCCGATCGAGTCCAGCAAGCTCACGAGGATGTTCGCTTCACCGACAATGCATCGATCCGAATGAACGAGCGAGAGATTGAACTGGGTGTTCGGAAACCTGACGCAGCGGAATTGGAGAGGGCTCACGAACTTTTCAAGAATGCGGATGATCCGTTACGGCTGAATATGGACGAACTCTACGCACAGGAAACGATTCGGTTGCGCGATGCCGAGTCAACCGTGCGCATGAAACTTCAGGCGATCACTATCAATGACCTTGCCATCGTCGCGATCCCTTGCGAAGTCTTCGCCGAGATTGGCCTTGAGATAAAACGCCGCAGCCCGTTCAAGACAACGTTCGTAATCGAGTTGGCGAACGGATACAACGGCTACTTGCCAACGCCCGGCCAGCACGCTCTTGGCGGCTACGAAACTTGGCGCTCCGGATGGAGCTACCTGGAAACCGAAGCTTCGACGACCATCACCGAGACGACACTAGAGATGCTGAAGTCGCTTCGCGCGGACGTTCAAGAATGACTGGCCCGACCATCTTGCCGTAGTACACAGGTCGGACGCGATGCGATTCCCTTCGTTTTACTTCGCGTACGGGTCGATAACTGTCTTATCGTCGTACTTGTCTTTATGTCGCACCCAGGCCATTCCGTACGGTAGGGCGGCTTCGTCTCGGCCCTTGGTGACGATGTCGAGGAACTTGTAGATGCCTAAGAAGTTTTCCAGACCCCGTCCAAAAGACGAATAGGTATGAAAGACGTCGCCGTCGTCGGCCTTGTAGAATGAACTGATGCCAGGGCCTTCCGTCGCAGGGAACTTCACACCCTTCTGGTAGTTGTAGCAGGCGCTTCCAGCGTCCAAGTCCGCTTGCGTGAACGAAACGTTGTAGTCCCAGTTAAAGCTATTGTTGAGCGACGAAACCCATGTGAAGCTCCATCCCATACGTCGCTTATACGCCTCGAGCGTTGCCAGCGGTGCCCGCGAAACGGTTGCGAGCGATGCGTCTCGATGCTTGAGATGGATTGCCATTGGCTCGTAGAGGTCAGCGCACATCGAGCAGATCTTGCAACCTGCCGGCCAATCGGGGCCAAACATGAAGTGATAGATAATCAACTGGCTGCGATCTCCGAACAGCTCGGCCAATGATTCAGAACCATTTGGGCCGTCAAATACGTAATCCTTTTCGACTTTCTCCCAGGGCAGGTCGCGGCGTTGCTGAGTGAGTTCATCTTGCAAACGCGAGAACTCCTTTTCCTTCTTCAGTAGCTCTTTGCGAGCGGTCAGCCACGCCTCGCTTGAAACAACAGTGTGATCGGTCATTTGTTAACCTCCTTCAGGAAACCACTCGCTTCGAATTCCTCACTTACTTGGCTGGTAGCGACCCGACGAATTCTTTCGCGAGCGTCAACACTGCGTTGCGGGTGTCGTTGTCCGTGAGCGCTGCTTCGCTCACGTCGACCATTCCGCCCATCCGTCGCCCCGTGAACGAAAGAGGATCGATGCCCGCCAGTCGCAATGCCGGCGACTCATTGTCTTTTCCGACCCGCGCCATGCCTCCTCCCTTGTGTACGCCGCACAACATGTTGCCATTGAGCATGAAACACAGCCCACCAAACATTCGCCGTTCGCTGATCCCTTTGACATCCGACAACGCGTCGCGAAGGAGTTGTGCGTGCTCTTCGTTAAAGGCCATACTAGGCTCGCTTGTTCTTCGGTTTCTGTTTGGCGGAAGCCTCCGACTCGGCGGATTCCTTGACTCGCAACAAAGTATTGGACCAGTAGGCTTCGTACTTTCCAATCCAGCGTTCAAGGATCTCTCGAATCGGAGCAGCGTTTAGTGAATTGATTCGTCGTCGGCCTTCCGTGCGCGTTTTGACTAACCCGGCTTTGCGCAGGGACTCAAGATGTTTCATCACGCCAAACCGCGAGAGTTTCGGAAAGTTGTCTACGATCTCAGTCGTCTGACGCGGGCCATCGCGCAGCAAGTCGAGTATCTCGCGACGTGTTGGGTCGGAGAGTGCTTTCCAAACGTGGCCCAAGTCCTTCGCCATGCTAGTCCTCGGTGAGGCAGGACGCTGCGTGTCGCGAATCGGAGAACTATGTCAGGCTGATTCAGCCATTACCTTGACGCCCTTCAGGAAGCTGCCCCATCCGAGCGTGACACCTTCGCGGTGCCCGTCTTCGACCATTCCCAAAATTCGATGCCGCAACGACAGCTCCGCGCCGCCCGCTATCTGGGTCAGCCGCAACTGAAGGTGCCCAGCAACCGCATACGACATGAACATCGGGCCATGAATTTCAAGCAGTGTAGGCGGTTTAATCACTTGCACGAATCCCCACAGGTGGCCTTGGCCGTTGCCTAAATCGCGGAACCAGCGACCGCCCGGCCACTCCTCCAGCACCATCGGCATGGGCTTGTTATCGGGGCCTGAATTCTCACTCGAAAGACGCAGGATTAATGCTTTATACGTCTCGCCCGGTGCTGCGTGGATTTCAATGCACTGGGAAATGTCGAGAGTTAGCTCGTGGCTGTCAGGCATGAGAGTTCCTCGTTTGTAAGAGTGATAGTCGTCACTCGCTCGGCGAACTGAAGTTTCGTTAACGGATCGAACAACGACTATTCGGTGATTGACAGGGCCAATCCTGCTCGTTACGTTACCACATAGTAACGTGATGATCAGCTTACGTCAAACAGGTTTCGCCACGCCGGAGAGATGAAACGTCCTCACGCGTAATCCGGTCAATTGGTTTGAGATACCTGTTAACGATATCGTCAGTTCAAAGGAATTCTACGAAGCTGTTTTCGGCGTAGAACTCACCAAAGCACGTTCACGACTCTCTTAATAGGAATGCAAAAATGAACACAATCGACTACATCAAGATGTCTTTAGAAAGCAGCAAAGGCTGGGCGATGGGACTAATCGGCGACATGAAGGATTCACCCATGACACAACCGACGCCGAACGGCGGTAACCATCCACTTTGGGTTCTCGGACACCTTGTTCGAGCCGAAAGTGACCTTCTCGATTGCTTCATCCTTGGCGCTCTGAATCGCTTTCCGGAACTTGAGAATTGCGCGATGGGTAACACGCCTTCCACGGACGCCAGCGAGTATCCTTCGATGGATGAGCTAATGGGCAAGTTCGAGCAGATTCGCTCTGCCACGCTCGCCCACCTCGATTCGCTCAGCGCCGATGATTTGGACAAGTCGACACACGCGCCGGAAGAATTTGGTCCGGCCTTCTCGACCGTTGGTGCTTGCTTCGCAGCAATGTCAACGCACATGAGCTTTCACGCTGGCCAAGTGGCTGACGCCCGCCGCGCTGCCGGTCGCGATCCGGTGATGGCGTAACATCACCGTCGTCTTGCGAGTCTCTCCAACCACGTCCGTCGAATCGGGCTGACAGGTTAGTCTCTTCCAACACACCCGGTGGACTAAAGAGAACGACTATCGCTGCAACTGCCCGTTGACCGGTACGTCTAACAGAAAGCGGTTCGGCATGATGAACAGCCTAGACGGGACGACCGCACCATTTCAGTGACGGCACGCGATCGCAGGCTCGAATTTCCCTGGCAATCGGGCGGCTATTGGGTCTTAATGACTAGTGAACAGTCCTTACTCCACGAAGGTCACGAGTCATGAGTATCGCGAAATCGTGCCGGATCGGAATCTTGATCCAGATCGTAGCCTACCAGGTGATGACGTACTCGATTCATGCATTCGCTCAAGAGCCAAGTGACGTCGAGACTATTGAGTCGGTTCTTGAAGGGCCGAGTGCTGCGTTCGCTTTCGAGAAGAGCTTTCGTGATCCCGACCTTTACCGCAATTCGAAACCCGTCCGTCTGGATCAGTGCGAGAATATCACCGCGCTGACGACGGATTTGTGGAGCAAGAAGGATGTGTTAACGGACTTCAAGCAGTATCGTACGGAGGACCAAGTTGGTGCGATCGTCATCGTCAAGACGGAGTACTGCTGTGACGGCTCGCGTCTGTGCGCTGTGACCACAGCTTGCATGGAGAAAAAGTCCACACCGCTGGTAGGTCGGTTTCGCGTGTACGCTGGTTGGATCAAGAACAATCCCGACCGAGCGTGGTCCCAGTGGGATGACAATGTCATCCGTGAGTACGAATTCATACAAGGACCGGGGGCTCGCGTGGTGGTGATGGTCCCAACTTGGGATGGAAAGATGTACCAATGGCACAGCACCGCCACGAGACTAGACCTGAGCGCCTCAGACTTCGACAGGCACCAAGGCGAGACGCCGAAGCTGGAGGCATTCTTGGAAGAGGCCGTCAAATACGCGCCCACCACGAAACCAGACCCCGATCCAGAAACAATTGACTCTGATGGCGACGAGTAACGCACGAAGACACTTTCTGAAAGCAACCGCGAGCCTCGGTGCGACGCGGATCACGGGCAAGCTAGATCGCGCTGGTGATCCGAGGCGGCATCGTCACGCATCCTGACGACGTCTTGCAACTGGTGCCTCGCGACTAAGTGATCGCGCTGTATGAGATGCTTGTACGGCGGGTCCCATTCGCGCGACGCAACGTCTATCCTGTTCTAATCTCATTACCAGGATGCGAAGACTATGACCGAGCCTAATACGCGGAAACGACAGATCTGCAAAGCCATTGATCGGCGGCGGGACGACATCATCAACATCGGCGAATCGATCATGGACGCGCCGGAGTTGGGATTCAAAGAAACGCAAACCGCTGAACGCGTGATGCAGACCTTCGCGCAGGTGGACTTGGCGTTTGAAGACCAACTCGCGCTGACCGGCGTGAAAGCCGTCTTGCGAGGTGCGAAGCCAGGCCCGACGATCGCGTTGATGGGTGAATTGGACGCGCTGCAAGTTCCCGATCATCCCCGAGCCGACCCGGCATCTGGTGCGGCCCATGCGTGTGGGCACAACGCGCAAATCGCGGGCTTGCTGGGGGCGGCGATGGGGCTTTCCGACAGCGGCATCGCGGAACACCTTGCGGGGAGTGTCGTATTCTTTGCCGTGCCAGCGGAAGAGTACGTCGAGATCAATTATCGGATCGGATTGGTGAAGGAAGGAAAGACTTCGTTTCTGACAGGCAAGCAAGAACTCATCAAGCTGGGGCACTTTGACGATATCGACATGGCAGTGATGATCCATTCGACAAGCCCTGACGTCAACGAAGGCAGCATGGGGCTTGCACCTTCGTCAAACGGCTTCCTGGCAAAGAACATTCGTTTCCTCGGCAAAGCGTCTCATGCGGGCGGATTTCCGGAGCGCGGGATCAACGCCCTCTACGCAGCACAGCTCGCTCTGAGTGCGATCAATGCGCACCGCGAGACCTTTCGTGATCAGGATTGTGTCCGCGTGCATCCCATCATTACGAAAGGCGGCGACCTCGTGAACATTGTGCCGGCGGAGGTCTGCCTGGAGACCTACGTTCGCGCGAAGACGCCTGACGCAATCATCGACGCTTCGCAAAAAGTCGATCGTGCACTTCGTGGTGCCGCCGTGGCCATGGGATGCCAGGTCGAAATCGAAACGGTGCCGGGAAACCTCCCGCTCCGCAACGATGCAGGCCTAGCTGAAGTCTTTCGTGACGCCGCAGGGCCGCTCTTGGGCGAAGACAACTATCGAGAGTATCCGCACGCCGGCGGCTCGACGGATGCCGGCGATCTCAGCCAATTGATGCCGGTCCTGCACCCGATGATGACCGGCGCTGCAGGCGCTCATCACCAGATCGATTGGTGCATTGCCGATCACGAGAACGGCTACGTTACTCCCGCGAAGACGCTCGCCATGATGGCCGTTGACCTGCTCAGCGACGATGCTGCCAAGGCCCGAAGAATCCTCAGCGAGCACGACCCGGCGATGACGAAGGACGAGTACTTGCAACGCCAAACATCCATATTCAAGACAGAGCTCTTTGATGGATCGAAATGATTCTGACGATACGGAGAGAGCCGTAGGCGGTCGTCGGTGATTCATCGACCAGCGGGTTGGGGACGCGAGAGCGGCTGACCAAACTCCTTGGAATGGTTGCACGAATTGAGACACGAAACGAAGCCTGAGCCGACGAACTCTTGCTAATCAACGGCGGCAGCATCGTGTTAAAGAATTATTTGCACCGCATACACAAGGGCTATCGCGGCGAGCATAGAAACAGCTCTGCATCTTTCTGCTGAGGAGCTTCTTTAGCCAAAGGGGTTACTCAAATCGATTTGAGATAGTGTTCCCGGTCGACGATCGACGCATCTACCACACTAGCAACGAGCTTCTCACTAACCGGCTGTACCGTGGGCATTGCAAGATGACACAATGTCGCCAATCCGACAATGGATGCGATGTTCGATGGCAGAATCGGTGCTTATGCGCGGGCAATTCTCTTTGGAGGGATCGGGAAAGAAACGCCTCCGTTCGCTGGGAACCTCAGCACGCATCTATGTGCCACTTGTGTGGGTAAAAGAATCTCGGAAACGATGTTGGCCTGGTCTTTCGAGGTGCCGAATTGCAACCACCTTGTGCGCAAGGAAAGTGCCGTCCTGAGCAGTTTGAGAAGGAGCCGTTGCGCGCCGAGGACGCGATCACCTCGATCATCATTGCGATTTGCGTTAGTGACTCAGGTCGTTTTGACCTGAGCGCGCAAGCGGTATGCAGCACTTGCACCCGGTCGGTTAGACCGGTGTCATTTGGCGAGCGCCGCAGCAGGAGTAAGAATCGTAATCGCTCGGCGTGCCCATACGGTGGTGGAGTCAGCGGGTCTGCCTTTTGTTAAGGGCACGGCGGTGGCGACGTCGGTTGCGTTTGGCGATGGCCTTGGTGCGGGACTCCTCGAGGCGATGGGTCAGGATGAACTCGGGATGCTACGCGGCCCAACGATCGGGAAGCAACTCCTCGATCTGCGAGCCGTCGTATGAGAAGTTCGCGAACGCACGTCCATGGTTCAATCCGGTGTCGCTTGGCACCGGCCAAGATCGTGTGGAGGACAGCGGCTCGCGGTCCCGCGTTTTCGCTGCCCAGGAACAACCAGTTCTTGCAGCCGATCGCTTGGTGGTGGAGGTGTTGTTCACGCTGCTAGCGGAATGTTACGAACGCGGGAGCATATTGTTGACGAGTAACTTAGCCTTCAGCAAATGGGACCAGATCTTCAAGGACGCCATGACGACTGCCGCCGCCATCGATCGTCTGATGCACCACAGCGTGATCATCGAATTGAACGTGCCGCGCTACCGAGTAGAGACGGTAAAGAAAACGACACCGCAGACATCGAAGCGGACGAAATAGAATTCGCAACCGGGAATTCTAATTGTCGCCGAACAAACTGAATCGATCCACATAAACAGCGGCAAAATGCTTGTCCTACCTATCGCATTCCCCACGACTTCTCGGGTTTTTGTTTTTCGAGACCGCAATCTCGGACTGGTCGACCGAACTCATTCTTGGACTTAGGGAAACGGCGATTGCGTCGCGGAAAAGGAACGTTTAACGGGCCAGCCAAATGACCGGTGTTCAAGCTATTTTTCAACTCATGGCTGCGTTCCACTGAATTTTTGGTCGTGCAGGGACGTCGCCCGACGTTTTGTCCTTAGTCGGATAGGACGATAGCCTGGAAGTCGCGCGAGCAACGGGATGCAGCGTGGGGAAAATCGCTGTAGGATATGATTACACAAAAATAAGGAGTGAATATGGAACTCTTCATTCATGAACGCGACGAAGTCTCTTATGTGGCCCTCGGAGGGCGTTTTGACGTAACGGGCGTGGAGGAAGTGGAGCAGCCCTTTACAGAGGCCACGACGGGGCGCGGACTACCGACGATTGTAGAAATGTCGGGCATCACATTTATGTCGTCGCTTGGGATCGGCTTTTTGTACGCGAACACCAAGGAGCTCAAGAAGGCTGGTTGCAAGCTAGTCCTGCTCAATCCCAAGGGTATGGTCGATACCGTCTTAAGGAGTTCCAAGATGGACAGAGTCATGCCCATCGCATACGAGCTTGAAGAGGCGTTACAGCTTCTGGGGTTCGAACGGGCGAGTTTCGCAACCGACGTTCCAAAGGTCGACGCCCCGCCTCAGCCGGAGACCGTTGAGGCCGCTCCAAACGCAGCAGCGGAGTTGAAGCTTTCAATCAAAAATGAGACCTCAGAGCTGACGGACTTGTACGCCCAGGTGGAAAATTTCCTCGAAGCACACTCGACGTCCCAGCGATCGCGATACGTTGTCAACTTGGCACTGGAAGAGCTCGTCGTCAACGTCATCCGTTACGCCTATGTAGACTTCGACGAGCACCGCATTGACATCGATCTCGGCATTGTGAACGAACAGTTCATCCTGGTGATTGAGGATGATGGCACGCCTTTCGACCCTCTTGAGGCCCTTTCGCCGTCGCTGAATCCGGAACTGGATCAGGAGGGTGATGAGGATCTTGATTTTGAAGTCGGTGGACTTGGTTTGCAGTTGGTCATGGACCTGGTAGACGTGATGAATTACGCACGCGTCGAGGAAAAGAACCGAGTCGAAGTGCGCGTCCAGTTCCGAAACGAAGGGGCGGCTCCTTTCGCATCAGGTTGAATAGGCGAGGATGCCCTACGTATCGAGTTGGTTTGGCAACCAACCCGGAACGGTTTCGTCGTCCGCAAGAACGGTAGGATATCGGACGAACTCCCAGAAGCGAACGCAACTGAGATTGCCGACCGAATTCGTCGCTGGCTGGTAGGAGCAGATGAGAAGACGACCACGGACACCCATGTGCCGAGCAAGATACGATGATCAACGGGCGGCCTCCGTAGTTTCGGCCAACTGTTAACCGTCATCGATGTCTACGAACACGCCTTCTACATCGACTACCACAACCGTAAAGCCGAATACGTCGAGAAGTTCACGGACCACATCGATTGGTCCGAAGCGAACGACCAGTAGCGCATGGTTCATGACTCTCGTTCGTTGCCTTCGTTGGTGAGTGTCGAGGGGA
>JACNKX010000026.1 GCA_014381825.1 Planctomycetota bacterium | reverse complement strand
GAGATCAGGCGCTGTACCAGCTGGGCGAGATTCACTTTCAGCAGAACAAGAACGACGAGGCGATTCGCGATTACCAAACCCTCATTGCCCAGCAGGCCAAAAGCAGCTTTGTCCCGGCTGCCTGGTACGGCATCGCGGCCGCACAGTTCGAGAAGGCAGACTACGCGGCGGCCGTGAACAGTCTCAACACGCTCGTCAACACGCACTCGCAAGCTCCGATCATTCCGCGTGGCAAGTACCTGCGCGGCATGTGCCATCTGCGGCTAGGGCAGCATCAGGAGGGCGTGCAAAATCTGACCGAGTTCATTGCTACCAAGCCACCGGAGCCGGATCTGCTTGGGGCGAGATTCGCTTTGGCCCGTTGTCAGATTGGACTGACCCAATTCGACGCCGCGATCGCCGGGTTGGGCGCTCTGCTGAATGAGAAGCCAGATTACGAACGGGCTGACGACGTCTACTATGAACTGGCGTTTGCCTATCTCGCCACCGCCAAGCCCAAGGACGCCGCAGATACGTTTCGCACATTAGCCCAGAAGTTGCCTGCCAGTCCACGGGTGGCGGAGAGTTGGTATCGAGTGGGAGAGTTTCACGATACGCAAAACCAGATGCCGGTAGCCGCCGCAGCTTACGCCGCCGGGCTGAAGGGTCCGTCAGAACCGGCCGTGCGCGAGAAGCTCTACTACAAACTTGGCACGGTCCAGCACAAGCAAGCCCAACATGCGGTTGCGGTCACCACGCTCGATGCGCAGCTCAAGGAGTTCGCTGCGGGAGATCTGGCCTTCGCGGCGTCGTATTTGGCGGGCGAGAGTCTGTACGCTCAAAACAAGTTTCAGGAGGCGCTGGCACGACTGGGTCCGGTGTCCGTCGCGGCCGACGCGAAAGCACAAGAGTTTCGCGCGAGGTCGTTGTATCGCTGCGGCACGTGCGCGGCGAACTTGAAGCAATGGGCGGTGAGCCAACAGCACTACACTGCGCTGATCGCACAGTTCCCTAAGTTTGAACTGCTGGGCGACGCGCGGTATGGACTTGGCATGGCGCTGCAAAGTCAAAACAAGCTGGACGAAGCCAAGGCCGCTTTCAAACAGATTACGGCAACGGAACCGGAGTCGGAAACTGCCATGAAGAGCTGGTTCATGATGGGCCAATGCTGGTTTTCCCAAAAGAAATACGCCGAAGCGATCGATTGCTTTTCGGAAGTCGCGTTTGGCTTCAAGCACGACGAGTGGCAACCGCTGAGCTACTTCGAAGCGGGGCGTTGTTACATCCAGTTGAACGACCCTGCGGCCGCGCGCCAAATGCTCAATACGGTCGTCGACGAGTTTCCGAAACACGCCCGAGTACAGGATGTCAAGACGATTCTGGCGCAACTGGACAAGCAATAGAGGGAGAAGTTTATGAGTGCCTCCTCGCGAGCCAACTGGCTGGCCTTGCTGATCGTTCTGATCGGCGCGGCTTGGATTCTGCCCACGCTTGATGGCCAAGACGTAACGCGTTCTCAGGAAAATCCTGCCGCCAAAACACCGCCGCCAGTCGAGGAAGCTGCCGCGCCGGACGGTGCCACGGATTCAATCATGAATATGATCCTTGACAGCGGTGCCACGGGCGTGGGGTTCATGGGCGTGTTGGCTCTGTTTTCGATTGTCGCGGCGACCGTCACCCTGGAACGGTCAATGAACATGCGCCGCAGCGTCATTCTCCCTCCCGATCTTGTCGAGGACTTAGAGAGCTTGACGAACAAGAAGGAAACGCGGGCCGAAAAGTTCCTTGAACTGTGCGATCGCTTTAAATCGCCGCTGGGTACTGTTTTGCGAGCAGGAGTGCTCCGCCATGGCCACCCGTTGTTGGAAGTGGAAAAGGCGATGGAGGACGCCGCCGCTCGGGAGATGGCCGAGCTGCGAGCGAGGATCCAGCCGCTACGGACTGTCGGCAACGTCGCCCCGTTGGTCGGACTGCTCGGCACGGTCGTGGGGATGATCATCGCTTTCCACACGGCGAGCCAAGCTGGCTTGGGCAAGGCGGAACTGCTGGCGAAAGGGATCTACATGGCGCTGCTGACCACCGCCGGCGGTTTGGCGATCGCGATTCCTGCGCTCCTAGTGAGTGCCTACTTCAGCGGTCGCATCGATAAGTTCTTCCGAGAGATGAACAGGCATCTGGTTGCCGTCGAGCCGTGCCTGACGCAGAAGCAAACCGCCTCGGACATGGATGCCGACGCGACGAGTCGACCGCACAAGAAGACGTTGATGTCCTTGTGACGTCAGTCGCCGAACACTCCGTGTTCGGCGACTGAACGAAGGCTCGACAAAGAAAGTACCACATGCGATTACCTGCTGAATCGGAAGAATCCGACACGCCTAACCTGACGCCGGTCATCGACGTTGTCTTCTTGCTCTTGATTTTCTTCCTGGTCGCGACCCGATTCGACCAGGAGGAACGTGAGTTGGATGTTGAACTGCCGGAAGTCGTCCAGGCCCAGCCACTGGCGATGACCCAAGGCTTGATCATCAATATCGGCCGAGACGGGAAGTACAAGGTCGTCAGCCAGGAATACAGTGAACAACAGCTAGCCGCGATCATTCGTGAGGCCAAGAAAAATAATCCGCATCAGACCGCGCTGATCCGCGGCGACGGCGACAGCGCGCTGAAGCATGCGGCTACCGTGATGAGCCTTTGTAACCGAGCTGGGATGGATTATCGAATTGCCGCCTTGCAGCGGCAATGACTCAAGAACTAGGCCGGAACAAGGCTTTGCGCAGTTCCGGCAGCGGTGTGACGTTTGTCTCATGCCGGAACTGTAAAGACTTGTTCCGGCCTACTAAAACCTAACCTCCAACTGGTAGCCTGATGCCCCGCCAAGCAGCTCGTCCACCGTGGAAGGTACTGGCCGCGCTGGCGATTGTGCTGCTGGGGGCCGTTGCGATTTGGGCGCTGCCCCGTCGCGCCAATCGCGTGGTGCCGGCTGACGAGAGTATCACTTGGGACGGCAACCGGCTACCGCCACAGCGAGTCATCGTCTGGCGATCGCCGGAAACCCTTGCCGAATTGTTACCGCCGAAAATGAACGACGCAGTCGTCACCACGCCGAGGTTTAGCGAAGGTGGCACGACGCTGTACTGTACGGTTCGTGTCGGTGATGGACCGGCGGACATTTATCGGGCGCGATTCTCGGCCGGCAAATGGGGGCGATTGGCGGCGGTGCCGGCGTTGAACAGCGAGCTGGACGATGCCGGAGCGTTTGTCACCGTCGACGACGCGCAAGTCTTCTTTCATTCAGATCGGCCTGGCGGATCTGGCGGCTTTGATTTATACGTGTCCGAGCGGCAGGGGGACGATTGGGGTCCGCCTCGCAATCTTGGCTCCAAGATCAACACGCGAGCCCATGAGTACGACGCGGCGCTCTCAGCCGCTGGGCAAACTTTATACTTCGCGTCGAATCGAACCGAGTCGATGTCCCGACGGGCGGGCGACGACGCGACGGGCGACGACGAATCACCCGGCTCACAGACAGCGCGCGGCCATTTCGGCATGTCGCACCTCGACTTGTATGTCGCACACCGCGACAGAACCGACGGCCCTTGGCCGAGCGCCCAACCGCTGACGGATCTGAACCGCAGCGACAGCGATGAAAACTCACCATTTTTGTCGCCGGACGGTGTGCATCTCTACTTCGCCTCCAACCGCGCTCCGCCCGAGAGCGGCGAGCGAGACTTGGATATCTATGCGGCGCGGCGCGTGGGCAACCGCTTCGATCCGCCCGAGAATATCGGTACACCGATCAATACGTCGGCGGACGAGACGCAGCCTGCGTTGTCTCCCGAAGGCTTCACTTTGCTCTTCTCCAGTGATCGGGCCGGCGCGGATGCGGTCTATGCAAGCCGCGCGATGCAGGTCTTCGAGGAAGTCACTTGGGATACGTCTCGCGTGGCGACGCTCCGCCGCGTTTGGCCACTGGCCTTGTTGCTCACCGTTGCGGTGGGCGCGCTGGCCACCGGTGCCTTACAGTTGCGCGGCTGGCTGGCCGAAACTGCCTCGTCGGCCCGGTTCTTCGCCGGCAGCGTGATCTTCCACGTGCTGTTGTTGTTCATCCTGACCTTCTGGTCGTTGCCCACGATGGTCAGCGTCATCATCACGAAGATCCAAGAGGCGGAAGCCGCGTCGCAGCCGTTCGACGACAACCAGCACCAATCGCACGAGGACGGGCAACAAGCCTGGGAGAAGCTGGCGGACCTGACGGCCATTGACAAGGCGATCGACTTGATCCGCCGCGAGACAGAGCCGATCAATATTCCCAACGATACGGAGCGGCTCGCCCCGACGATTCCCATCGAGCTGGCACGCCTGTTGCCGACCGATCAGGTGCTGTACACGCCACCCAGCGAGCCGACGGAGCTGAGCGAGCCGCAACAGCTTACTGCACGCAGCATGGCGCTTCCGGCGGCGGCCAATGAAGTGGCAGACGCGGTCGAGCAGCTCCTTGCGCCGCCGCAGCCTGCCGCGGAACTGGCCGATGTCGCGCAGCAAGTCGAGTTGCAGCGAGCGGAACTGCCGCCGGTCGCGGCGCCTGTTGAGTTGTCTGAGCCGGTCGCCGTCGTTGCCCCAAGAACGATGGAGTTGAGCGTGAAAGCGCCCAGCGATTCACCTCGGCTCGACGCGCCGCTACAAGATCCAACGACAACGCGCAGCGTCAGTCGCGTAGTTCAACAAGTCGTCGAGATCACCGAGGATACGACCGCGCCGGTAACACCCTTGGCGAAGACGGTTGAACTGCCTGCGGAATTCCGGGAGCAGATCCGACTCGACCGGACGACGCCGTCTCGCCCCTCCCCACCGTCCGCTCAACCGGCCGAAGTTCGCTCGGTTCGTCCCGCGACCGCCTTGCCGACCGCCGTCCGTGTTGACCTGACACAGGCAAAACCGACCTCGCCTACTCGCGACTTGGTGCGAGCCCGACCCGTGCCCGACGTGACGGCGGACCTGGGTGCCAGCGAAGCGCCGGACGCCACTCCGCCGCAGCCCGCGACACCCGAGTCGCTGGCCGCTGCGGGCGCGCCCGTGGAATTGAACCGCAGCGATGTGAAGCCGCCCCGTATCGAAGTGCCGATCCCTCGGGAGATGACCGGGCCGGACCGCGGCCTCCGGCGAGTGCTGGTCGGCGAATTGAGCGAGATGCAGGTCGATTTGCCGCCCCGTTTCGGTCCGATCGTGAGCCAGTTGCAGCGACCGCGCGCCAAGGCCACCAAGGTGGTCTACGCCGCGGACAGCGTCGGTTTGCGGGAAATGTTTACGCTCCGGCAAAGCGACATCCGCAAGAAATTCATCGAGCTGTTCGACGGTACGGAGGAGTCGGAACGCGCGGTCAATTACGGCTTGGTCTGGTTGGTGACTCATCAGAACGAGAACGGCGGTTGGAGCCTGCACAACTTTCACGCGAACTGCAAGGACAAGCATCCCAACTGCAGCGGAGCGGGTTCCGCGAAATCCGACACCGCCGCGACCGGGCTGGCGCTGCTGCCTTTGTTGGCATCGGGCAACACGCATCAAGCCGGCGAATACCAACAGCAAGTCGCCGCCGCCATCAAGTGGTTAACCGAGACGCAGAAAGAAAACGGCGACTTGCTCTCTGCAGGCGATCAGCAACCGTTGTACAGCCACTCGATTGCTTCAATCGCCTTGTGCGAGGCTTACGGCATGACCGTCGACCCGGAACTCAAGCCCCGCGCGGAGAAAGCCTTGGAGTTCCTCGTTAAGGCCCAACATGCGGGCACCGGTGGCTGGCGATACAGTCCGAACCAAGCGGCCGATACTTCGGTCGTCGGTTGGGCCGTGATGGCGCTCAAGAGCGGCGAGATGGCCGGCATCCCGGCCCCCGCGGCCACGCTTGACAACGTCGCGCGCTGGCTGGCAAAGGTCGAAGGCAAGAAGCCGCCGGGTGGCGTGTTCGGTTACCAGAACGCTAGCCCAACTCCCGCGATGACGGCCGAGGGGTTGCTCTGTTTGCAGTTCATGGGTGCCGACCGCAACGATCCGCGAATGCGTGCCGGTGCCGACTATCTGCTGCAAAACCTACCTGAACCCGAACAGCGACTAACGTCCTACTACTGGTACTACGGCACGCAAGTGATGTATCACATGCAAGGCGAGTACTGGGAAGCTTGGAACAACAAGCTCCGTGATCATCTGGTGCAGACTCAGGTCAAAGAGGGCCCGCTGGCGGGCACTTGGGACCCCCGCGACAACTGGGAGAAAACCGGTGGCCGCGTCTATTCGACCGCCGTCAAGCTGCTGATGCTGGAAGTCTATTACCGCCACCTGCCGCTCTACGAGCAACTCGACGAATAGCATCACCCGATATTCCGCCCGTTACACCATCGGGACACTAGAGCCGACGACTGGGTCGAGGGGTGAGCCCGTAGGCGTGAGGTGAAAAAACTGGTCCGACCTTCAACTGTTGTCCTTGACGGGAGTGATGTAAGGTCTCGGGTCGCCGATATCCGCCGACATCGTCATCCGCTTTGTTCGACCAGATCGGACAGACGGACACGGCATGCATCAATGGCCTGGCCACCGGCTCGAAACCGGTTGACCGGTGGGCTGGGCAGCAACATGGTAAAGAGAATTCAGGCTTCCTTCGCCAAGAGGCTCTCCAATGACTTTCCTTCTCCAGACCTGGCAAATCCTGTTTGTTACCTTTTGCGGCTTGGTGAACCAGCGTCAGACAGAGATCATTGACTTTCAGAACGCCCAGATTACCGCTCTGCTGCAGAAGCTCGGTTAGAAACGCATCCTGCTCACCGATGACCAGCGCCTCCTCCTGGCGGTCAAGGGAAAGTCGATCGGACGCAAAGCATTGCAGGAGCTGACGACCATTGTGACACCGGACACGATCCTCCGCTGGGACTGAGAACTCGTGGCCAAAAAATATCACACCGAGAAGCGGAAGTCGGTAGGCAGGCCTCGCATCCGCCAAGTTATCGTGGATCTGATCCTGCGATTCGCCCAGGAGAATCCAAGCTGGGGCCACGACCGAATCCGAGTGCCCTGGCCAACGTCGGCTACCATATCTCAGTCACGACCGTCGGCAACGTCCTTATAGCACACGGCATCGAACCAGCTCCGATGCGCCAACAAACAGGATCATGGAACACGTTGCTCAAGGCGCATTGGGACGTGTTGTCGCCGATTGACTTCACGACGATCGAAGTTCGGACTCGCGGAGGATTGGTCACCTTCTACCTGCTGTTCGTGATAGAGCTGAATACGCGTCATGCCCACTTCGCGGGCTGCACGACCAGTCCGAACGAGTTGTGGATGAAGCAGATCGCCAGGAATCTGCTGGACTGCGAAGACGGCTTTCTCAACGGCCAACGCGATCTGATCATGGATCGCGACAGTAAGTTCTGTGCCTCGTTTCGTGCCTTCTTAAAGAACAGAAGACACGCAGCCGCTGCGATTGCCACCGCGAAGTCCTAACTTGAACGCCTATCTCGAGCGTTTCATGAAAAGCATCTTTCGACGCGCCGACTCGCGAAGAATGCACTGCGCAACGCCCGCGATCGAACACGCCGCTGGCGGCGCTTGCGCTGTTGAACGATCCGACGTTCGTCGAAGCAGCTCGTGTATTCGCCGAACAAATCATGCATGAAGGAGGCGACACAACCGAAGCTCGACTGAGCTTCGCCTTTCTCCGCGCTGTATCGCATCGGCCGGATGTCGAAGAACTCGCGTTGCTAGAACGTCTCGTTTCAATGAGTCTGACACAACTTAAGGCGGACCCGAAAGCCGCCGATGACTTCACCAACACTGGACAATCACCACGATCCAAAGACGTTGAAGTGGCGCAACCCGCTGGGCGTCTCGCGCGAACAGCAAGGGCAACTCGCTAACACGATCGAGCAACTGAATCGGCGTCGCAACCAGACTGTTATCAATCCCGAGATTGATACGCGGATCGCTTCTTACAAGATGGCGTTTCGGATGCAAACTTCGGTGCCCGAGTGGATGGACGTTTCGAACGAACCGGGGAATGTGTTGGAGATGTACGGGGCCACGCCTGGCGATGGGTCTACGCTTCGAATTGCTCGCTCGGCGGCTGGCAGAGCGTGATGTGCGTTTCATCCACCTGTACCATCGAGGCCGGGACCATCATGGCGGGCTAGTTCAGTACATGAACACTTCCTGTGGATTGACCGACTAGCCAACCTGGGCGTTGATCACCGACCTAAGGCAGCGCGGGTTGCTCGACAGCACGCTGGTGATCTGGGGTGGCGAATTCGGAAGTACGCCGATGTTCCAGGGTAAGGGGGGTGCCGGGCGCGACCATCACATTAAGGGTTTCTCGATGTGGATGGCTGGTGGTGGAGTTAAGGGCGGTATCACCTTCGGCGCGACGGATGATCTAGGTTACCGCGCGGTGGAAGATGTCGTCCACATCCGCGATCTGCACGCAACAATGTTGCACCTGCTAGGCATTGATCACTCGCGGTTCAATGTCAACTTTCAAGGTCTCGATCTGGGCCTCACGGGTGTGCTGCCGTGCCGCGTTCTTGATCCCATTCTTGTGTGAGTGGCAACATCACGTACACGGCGACTGATGAGTTAAAGATCTTGACATCCGTAATATCCGAATATATCCTCAATCTCAAGCTGTGAATCACAGACTGACATGCTCAAATCTTGACCTACCTGCTGCCCTCCTTACTGTCGCACTCACGGCCAAGGCGGAAGGGGAGCGTGTTTCCCGCTGTTTCTGTTCCCGCCGCACGCCATTCCTTCCTGATGAAAGGCAACTCAGATGAAGAACCACAAGAGAATTGTCATGTTGATGATTTGTGCCGCGATTATTGCGGTGATCGCCTCGCCTCATTTCCCGGCGACGGCCGCCGACAAAGAGAAAAAGAAGAAGGACCGCGCT
The DNA here is from genome assembly GCA_014381825.1 of Planctomycetota bacterium. GTDB lineage: Bacteria > Planctomycetota > Planctomycetia > Pirellulales > Pirellulaceae. The sequence continues at coordinate 15,499 of JACNKX010000026.1, read as the reverse complement.
CTCGAAAGAACTCGGGAGACCGTGAAGATGCTCGACAATGTCTATAAGACGGCGGTTGTGTTGATCACGACTCACTATGTCAACGACGACGACGACTTGCCGGCCGGCACTGCTGCGATCGCGTTATTCGAAGCGGTTGGAAAATCTGGCACGCATAAGGCCCGCTTGCTGGACGCTAGTGGCGAACCGTTGGAAGAGAAGAACGCGGCCAAGGACGAGTTCGAAAAAGCCGCTGTGAAGCAACTGAAGGCTGGCGAGTCCTGGCACGAGGAAGTGATCGAAAGAGACGGCAAACGCTACCTGCGGGCTGCCACTCCGATCCCGGTTGTAATGGAAAAGTGCGTCATGTGCCACGACAACTATAAGGGCTTAAAAAAGAACGAAGCGATTGGTGCGATCAGCTACACGATTCAGATCAAGTAGTTCACGGACCAATACATTCCGGCTGCAGCGAATCGCAGCCGGAGTGTGTTCTGGTCGTGTAGCGTCTACGCGAGAATTTTTTCCACAACATTGCCTGCCACATTTGTCAGCCGCACGTCCAGTCCCGCGAAGGGGAATGTCAGCTTCTTGTGGTTGAAGCCGAACAGACGTAGTAGCGTGGCGTGAAAGTCGTTAATGTGGACTGGATCTTCGGCAATGTTCCAACCGAAATCGTCCCTGCGGCCAACCACTTGACCTCCCTTCACACCGCCGCCAGCCAGCCACGTGCTGAACGCGAACGGATGGTGATCGCGGCCGGTGACGGTCTTATAGCCCTTGCGGTTTTCGCCCAGTGGCGTTCGACCGAACTCGCCAACCCAGACGATCAGCGTGCTGTCGAGCAACCCGCGCTGCTTCAAGTCCTTTATCAACGCCGCAATCGGTTGGTCCGCCATGCGACAGTTGTGCGACAAGCCTTCGTCGAGCTTGCTGTGGTGATCCCACGACGCATGGAAGATCGGGACGTAACGCACACCACGTTCGACGAGCCGCCGTGCGAGCAAGCAGTTTCGTGAAAACGAATCGAACACTCCGCTACCACCTCCGCGACCATCGCCTTTCGCGTCACCTTCCGTGCGATCAACGCCGTACGCATCCAAGGTCTCTTGTGTCTCATCTGACAAGTCGATCAGTTCAGGTGCCGCGGACTGCATACGGAAAGCCAATTCGTAGGAGGCGATGCGGCTCGCGATTTCCTGATCGGCGATCTGTTCGTAGCGATGCCCGTTGAGGTCACGAAGGGCATCGAGACTCACTCGTTGGATCTCGGTCGAAGTTCCCGGAGGGTTCGTCAAGTTCAGTACCGGCTCGCCTTTGTTGCGAAACAAGACACCAGCATATGTCGATGGCAGGAACCCGCTCGACCAGAGTGTCGTTCCACCGCTGGTGCCTCGTCCGGATGTCAACACGACATAACCAGGGAGGTTCTGCGATTCGCTTCCTAAACCGTACAGCAACCACGATCCGACACTGGGTCGACCAAAAAACGGGACGCCTGTCTCCATCATCAACTGGGCGGGGTGATGATTGAAGACGTCGGTGTGCAAGGAACGGATCATGCAGATGTCGTCCGCACAGGAACCGATGTTAGGCAGCAGATCTGAGAACTCGACGCCCGATTCGCCGTGCGGAGCAAACTTCCGCGGGCTGGCCATTGCCCGAGCCGTTTCCTTTTGAATGAACGCGAACTGTACGTCTTTGGTAAACGACTCTGGCAGCTTCTCGCCGTCAAGTTCGTTCAGCGTCGGCTTGGGATCGAATAGATCCGGCTGCTCTCCTCGCGGCTTGAACGGATGCAACATACCGAGCGTGCCCGGCTGGACCGTTTGCCCAGGGCGACGAAAGTCGCCTCGCTCATGGACGTAGTTCGCACGTGGCTCCGCGTGTTCGGCAAACGCTCGAGCCTTCGAACCTGGAGGCTTCGGTTCTTTCTTGGCATGATCTTCGACAGCCTTCTTGAGCTTGGCCAGTTCTGCACCGTCTGCCTGGTCCGACGTCTGCTCGACCGCCGCCAACGCGCCTTTCAACTCAGCCTGCTTGCGATCGAACTCGCCTCTTGCGATCTGATACGCCTCAGTTTCTCCCGGGAGTGGCGCGGGAAGGTCAGATTCGTCGGCGTTGTTGAAAAAAGCGGCCAGTTCGTAGTATTCGCGTTGCGAGAACGGATCGAACTTGTGACTGTGGCATTCGCCACATTGAGCTGTCAAGCCGAGCCAAACTGTCCCCGTCGTGTAGACTCGGTCCTTGACCGCCTTGATACGATACTCCTCTTGATCGACGCCGCCTTCGCAATTCGTCAGCGTGTTGCGATGGAAACCGGTGGCGATCCGTTGGTCCACCGTCGCACTGGGCAACAAGTCGCCAGCAAGCTGTTCGATCGTGAACTGGTCGAACGGCATATCGCGATTGATCGCATTGATCACCCAGTCACGCCACCGCCAAGCATAGGGTCGCGGCAGGTCCTTTTCATACCCATCGCTGTCGGCATAGCGAGCCAAGTCAAGCCAATGTCTTCCTCAGCGTTCACCAAAGTGTGGCGAATTGAGCAGGTGATCGACGAGCAGCTCGTACCAGTTCTCATCCTCAGAGGTTAACCAGCGATCCAACTCCTCCGGTGTCGGCGGCAAGCCAATCAAGTCGAGATAGAGTCGCCGGATTAAGACGTAAGGTTCAGCTTCCGATGAGGGTTGGATAGCTTCATTTTTCAACCGGCGAAGGACAAACGTGTCAATATCGTTGCGCACCCACGGATCGTTCGACTCCTGCGGCTCAGGACGCACAAGGGGTTGAAACGCCCAGTGGTCTGCGCCGAGTCGCTGCTCTGCCGCATTACCATCTACGCCATCGGGCCAATTCGCTCCTTGATCGATCCACGCTCGGATCACGGCGACTTCTTTCGGCGTTAACGGTTCTCCTTCAACGGCGGGCGGCATTAGCTTGTCTTTGTCTTCGCCAACCACGCTCTGAAATAGCGGACTCTCGCCGCTCTTCCCCGTGATGATCACTTCACCGTTGTCACCGCCCAGCAGCGCGGCCTTCCTATAATCAAGCCGCAAGCCAGCTTCTTGGGAGTCGATACCGTGGCACTCGTAACACTTGGCGCGCAGTATCGGTTGAATCTGCTTGACGAAGTCGATCCGTTTCAGCTCATCCCCAATCGACGTATGGTTGCTCGACACGATCAAGAGAACTACTAGAAAACCAATATGGTTTATAGACGGTGTCTTCATGCCACCGGTCTCCTGCGGTAGATTGTTCAGGCGGGAAGCAGCAATCGGTTGCGGGGGAAGCCCTCCATAAGCATGTTCAGATCGCGTGCTGGCACCGTCACACACTCGCCCCATGTTTAGCATTCAGTGCCGACCGGGAGATGCAGGGCAACGTGCATAGCAAACCTGGCTCTTCGAGCACTTCGCCAATTGTCGCTTGTTCCAAGGATCGCTCTGCCACCGCCATCACGTTATCTAGTCGGCGATGCAACGGGCACAGGCCGCTGGTGTGGGCCGGTCGCCCGAGCGGGCATTGTGGAATCCGATGGAAAGCGTCGACCGCATTTACCACTTCTAGAACCGTTACGTCGCACGGATTTCGAGCCAACGTGAAGCCACCATGTAACCCACGCTGCGAGCCGACAATTCCCGCGCGGGTCAAGCCTTTCATTACTTTGGCTAAGTAGCTTGGCGGGGCGTCGATCTCGTCGGCAAGTTGTGCCGTCGTGCAAGCTTCGCCAGCCTGATTTCCCAGGAAGACGATCGCACGCAACGCGTATTCTGCAGTTTGGGAAATCATCTCGTGTCTCCTGGATTTATAATTCTCACTAAAAAGATCTTCACATCTATAATTACTGATCTTGTGGTGGCTGTCAAGTCTTGATTTCTGCTGTTGGCGGCGCGATATGCGGTAGGACGAGTACTCTTACCCGTCCCTATTGTGGCCGCAAACTCCTCAAATCAGTTCTTTTTCTCAGGCACTTCGATCTGCACTCGCAGCGCTGGCGAACTTTGGATGAACGATCTTCCTTCGAAAGTTACCCTGCCATTGGCGACCACGTTGGCCAAGTTAGCGGGAGCGCCGTTGGAGGAGCGGATTTCGACGATTGCTTCAGTCGCGTTCTCTTCAATTGTCACGGGGGGAGCCGCGACTCGTGATGGCAAGCCCTGAAGCACGATTCGAATCGGTGCGGTGAAGCCTTCGGCTCGTTGGACCTTGATCGGTAGTTCAACCGTCTTGCCAGAGATGATCTTGATGTCTGGCTGGGCCCAAGCGAGTGTAAGCGGGGCGCTCGGCATCACCGTAAGCAACAGGTCATCGACCGGTACGTAACGCCAAGCGTTGACGTAGCGGACTTGTTCGGATGGTGTGGCTTTGCGGGTGATTTCCTGGTCGCCGATCTTCGCTTTGCCCACAACGGAGAAGGCCACAACGCCAGACGCGGCATCGGCTGGCATGGTCACTGACAAAGTCTGCTCGGATTGACTGCTCGACATAACGGCCGGGCTGATGACTGCTCCCGCTGGCGGATTCGGCGCGGAGAGTTCAATGTTGCCCGTGAATCCTTCGCGCCGTTGCACGAGTACCTTCAAAGCGATCGTACCGCCAGCTGTCACACGCGGATTGTCGGGACTGACGGTCAGGGAGAAATCAGGCCGTGGCGGATGAACGTCGAGCCGATAAACGTGGCGACGACTGCCCAAGCTCGTTGTGTCTCCCACGCGAATCACGTAATCGCCGTCTGCGGCGAACATGTGGTCGATCAACGAATCGGGGGTGCTGTTCGCATCGTCGTTGTTCTTCAATCGTCGCCCGTTCATGTCGTAGAGATCAAGTCGAGCGTCCAGCGGCGAACCAAGTGACCGGCTAACCGTCGAGAAGATCAAACGCTGGCCTTTGGTCGCTTGGAACTTGTAGTTGTCGATATCGCCCTCTCGTTCAATGACGCCATTGAGAACACTTGGCACTTGAAACACGGTCGCTTTGTCAGCGACATCATTTGGTTCAGCTTCATTAAGTTCCGCATCGTCACCCAGCGCCAACGCGATGTCGTTCGAGAGACCAAGCGGGGTACTAACCCTTTCCACGTGTCGTTCCTCGATCGGAACTTCTGCGGGAATGGCAAACGACAGCTTGTTCACGTCACCCAGATTGATTCCTTCCAGGCTGACGGGAGTCGTCGTTCCCCGCTTTCCTCCGACCGGGAAGGCACTGGCCACGAATGGCAGTTCTCCAACCGTCAGCCGATAATTGAATTCCGCCCGCCCGCGAAAAAGCTCGTCGCGAACTTCGACAACGTATTGGCCGTCTTTCGGCACGTCAAAGACGAGCAACGGGTCGCGCCGTCCGGCAAAGTCATGCGAATACGCGAGATTGCGATATGCTTTGTCAGCGATCTCATCGCGAGCGTCCTTCTTCACGGAGACAAGTTTGTTGGCTGCGGCGAGTTCTTCGGCGGCTTTCTTCGTCGCTGCTTGTGCAGCCGCCATCTTGTCGCTGGCAACTTTCAGGACTCCCGCTTTGTTAGCCGCCACCTTTTCAGCCGCGACCTGCTCGGCGGTCGCGTTGTCGGCTGCGACTTTCATCGCGGCGACCGTCTTCTCGGCAGCCGTGGCGGCAGCAACTTTAGCAGCAACAGCTTTATCCGCAGCAACTTTGTCCGCGCTCGCTTTGTTCGCAGCCACCTTCGCCTCGCTGGCTTTGTCGATCGCGGTTTTGGCACCGGCTGCCTTGGTCGCAGCTACCTGAGCGGCAGCGGTTGTGTCATCAGCTGCCTTCTTTGCGATCGCCGTTACTGCGGCGACTTTGCGAGACGCAGCCTTTGCGGCGGCCGTTGCTTCGATAACTGCTTTGTCAGCGTTGGCTTTCTCAGCTGCTGCCTCTTCGGCAGCCGCAACTGCCTTCTCAGCGGCAATTCTCTTAGCGTCTACCTGCTCAACCGCAGCGGTCTCAACGGCAGCTTTCGCCGCGACAGCTGCATCCGATGCCGTTTGGGAGGCGGCAGCTTTCTGAGCGGCCACGCGTTCGGCGGCGATTCGGTCGTCGTCGAATGCCAACAGGAAAGCAGCGGCAGTTAGTGCAGCGGCTCTTTCGGCAGCCGCTTTCTCGATCGAAGCCTTTCCGGCGACCACTTTGTCCGTGGCGATCTTGTCAGCGTTCGCTTTGTTGGCGGCCGTCTGTGCAAGCGAGGCCTGTTGCGTGGCAGCCTTCAACGCGATCGCTTTATCAGTAGCGACTTTCTCGGCAGCTGCTTTACCCGAATTAGCCTTGCCAACGGCAGTCGTTGCCGACGCTAGTTGATTCGCTGCGGTCTTCGCGGCGGCAACCTTAGTAGCGACCGCCTTGTCTGCAGCCAGTTTTGCCGCTTTCGCCTTGTCTGCCGCCGCTTTGCTGGAGGCGACCGCTGCGGCTGTCGTCTTCGATGCTGCAGCTTTCTCAGCAGCAGACTTCTCTACTAGGTAAGTTGCATCTGCCGCTTGGCCGATCTCGTCCGCTTCGCGTACGGTCAGCAGGCCCTCGAACCAGCCTGGACGTTGACTTGTCACGTACGGATGCAAACGTTGACCACTAAGATCCAAGATGATTTGTTGGCCGGCTTTCGCCGAGAAGCGGAAGCAGTCGCGGTCCTCGCCTCGGTTGACCGCGCCGTTGACGATGACTGGGAGTTGGTCCAAGCGCATGGCAAGGGCGGCAGTCTCATTAGGCTCGGATTCGGTTACTTCGGGCAAGACGCTCGCAGCAAATCGCACCACATTCGATGTTCCGCCTGGCGTCACAAGCCGCAATTCGTGAATTCCCAGTTCAGCATCTGCGGCGGCTGTGAGTTTTACAGTCACTTCTCTGGCATTGGGCTTCTTGCCTTCGGGTAGAGGTACGATCTCAGCGGCAACGCCTTTGCCTCCGACGCGCACCGCAGTGGCTGGCGCGAGACTGTTCCCCAACACCTTCACTTCGATCGACGTACCGCGCGTCAGACCCGCTGGCAGCATGGCCGAAACCGTTGGCTGCGGAGCCGGCAAGATGATTTCTTCATCGGCGGAGAATGCCGATCGAGTCGGCCCGGTCATCAAGAGAGAACACAGTCCCACAGCAACCAGTTGGTTGAAACGGCATTGAGTCGGTTTCATGTTTGTCTCCCTTGTCGTAGCCGGATTCGTAAGAATTCGGATCTTCTGTACGATATATTGGGGCGGCGACCGAAGTCTCACGACTTCGGCTACCACTTGGCCGAGTGCCTCGTTAGGAAACGTCCGCCAACTCCTTCAGCATTCCGCCGCTGACGACACTTGTGCCGTAGGGCAGCAGACGGATGTTTCGATCTCGCTCGACGTAAGTCTTGTCGTACGGAATGCCGAGCAGCGTGAACATGCTGGCTCCAACATCCCACGGCAACACCGGTCGATCTTTGACTTCCTCGCCCTTGTCCGTGCTGGTTCCCACGACGTGGCCGCCACTGAATCCGCCTCCGGCGATGACCGACGAGAAGACTTTCGAGTAGTGATGTCGACCGCCTTGCCAACGCGGCGCATAGTCGATGGTTGGTGTGCGACCAAACTCGCCCATCCAAAGCACAATCGTGCTCTCGAGCATGCCGCGCTGATCCAGATCTTCGAGCAATGCGGAGAACGCCTGATCGAGTTCTGGCAGCCGCGTATTCTGAAGCGTTTCGAAGTTCTTCGAGTGCGTGTCCCAGCCACCACGGTCGACGTGGACGAACGACACCCCAGATTCAACTAGCCTTCGCGCTAGCAAGCAGCTTTGGCCAAGTGTGTTTCGCCCGTAGCGAGTACGGAGTTTGTCATCTTCGCCCGAGAGGTCGAAGGCCTTCGAAGCTTCGGGTGCGGCGATCATGTCGTAGGAACGCTTGTAGAAGCCATCCAGTACTTCCAGTTCTTCGTCACCATCCAATCGCTGCTTCAGCGAGTCGAGGCCTTCCAGCCATTTGCGGCGATTGTTTAGCCGATCGACCGTCATGCCAGCGGGAAGTCGGAGGCTGCGAACTTGAAAGCCGTTCGCGTTCGGATCGCTGCCAATGGCGAAAGGTTTGTACGTGCCACCCATGAAGCCGGCTGCCGCGTAGCGATGGCCGCTTGGAACGGCAATGTATGGGGGCAGTGAGCCTTGATAGCCCCATTCGCGGAACACGACCGACCCGTAACTCGGACTGATCGTCCCCCGTGCGGGAACATTGCCTGTGAGCATGATATGGCTGGCGATATCGTGTGATGGCGAAGGGTGCGTCATCGTGTTCAAGATGCTGAACTTGTCGCCTTGCTGAGCGAGCTTCGGCAGGTGCTCACAGATCTGCATGCCTGGAACGTTGGTTTCGATTGGGTTGAATGTGCCGCGATGCGTCGACGGAGCATCGGGTTTCAAGTCAAACGTGTCCAAATGCGAAGGGCCTCCACTCATCCACAGCACGATGCACGCTTTGGCTTTCGGCTCGGCGTCGTTGGGGCGTGCCTCGGCACGCGCTCGCAGCAGGTCGGCCATCGTCAAACCGAACGTCGACAACGCTCCAGCGCGTACAAAGTCACGTCGTCCGATGCCGTGCTGCCGGCGAGATTCCATGTCGATATGTAACATTGGTTAGTCCTCTGGTGGAAGTGTCTTGCCTCCCTCTCTCACCGGGAGAGGAAACTACTTTAGTGGTTAAACAGAAACTCCTTCGTATTCATCAGCACCCAAGCGAGATCTTCAAACTTCTCGCGACGTTGGATGTCTGTGATTGGTTGGGCGAGGATGACCTGCCGCTCCGCGTCGGTTGGGAAGCGGCTGAGCGCGATCAGGTACAGCTCGTCAACGACCGCAGCGGCTGGCTTGTCGGACGCAGCGAGCTTGGCCGCGTGGCCGTTGTTGTCACGAAGCTTATTTGCCATGTATTCAGAGCTGATCATTTGCAAGCTCTGTCCAATGTGCGTGTCACAAGTTCGTTCGGACTCGACCGGCGTCGCTCGCTTCGGGCGACCAAACAGATCAAGGAATTCAGATCGCATCGAAACATCGGGCAACTGCGTTGCACGCGTTCCCAGCGGCAAGCCCGAGTATTTCTCGTGGATACCGGTCACCTGAGTGATCGCGCCTGCTAGTTGTTCGGCGGTCAGACGCTTCAAGTGATAGTACGAGAAGTGAATGCGATCGTGCTTATTCCACTGATTCGGCGTCGCCGAAAGCTGATAGGTGCGCGAGTTGAGAATCAGCCGGAACATTGCTTTCATGTCGTAGCCGGACTGCACGAACTCGTTCGCCAGATAGTCGAGCAGTTCCGGATTCGAAGCTGGGTTTGTCGAACGGAAGTCGTCAGGCTCGTCAACAATCCCGCGGCCAACCAGCCATGTCCATACTCGATTGGCCATGTGCTTCGCAAAGTATGGGTTCTCCGGCGACGCGATCCATTCCGCCAGTTTGACTCGCAGGTCACCGGTTGTTTCCACAGCGGCGACTGCAGCGGTCGCAGCCTTTGCGGCGGCTGTCTTTGCCGCGAGTGTCTTGTCAGCGACAGCCTTCTCTGAGTTCGCTTTGGCAACTGCCGCGTCGCTGGCAGCTCGTTGTTCAGCAGCAGCCTTTTCGGCAGCGACTTTCTCAGCGGACGCTTTGTCGGCAGCAGCTTGTGCCGCCGAAGCCTGCTCACTGGCTGCCTTCGCCGCGGCAACTTTCTCGGCGACGATCTTGGCGGCAGCTTCCTTCTCTGCTTCGGTTTTGGCAGCGGCTACTTCAGCAGTCGCCTTGTCTGCAGCAGCTTTCGAGGCGGCAGCTAGCTCAATCGCCTTCTTCGCGGCCGCCGCGTTCTCCGCTAGCGCTTTTTCGCTGGCGGCTTTCTCGGCTTGCGATTTGGAAACTACCGCCTTGGCAGCAGCGGCTTTCTCGGCAGCAGTCTTCTCTGCCGTAGCCTTCTCAGCATCTGCGATGGCCGCGACCGCCTTCTCCTTCGCAGCCAACTCGGCGCCGCCGAGGAACTTCGGCGACGCAACTTGATTCGTTTCAGGGTTCTTGATTGATCCGCTATCGGCGACGTAAATCACCTCTTCGTCTTGCTCTTGTGTTCGCTTGAGGCGGACCTTCGTGAAGAAGGCGGCCATGCCAAGGTTGTCGATCAGCGTGAACTGCTCGAACGGATGGTTGTGGCAATGGGCACAATCGAGCCTCACCCCGAGGAACGCGGTCGACACATGCTCGGCCATGCCCTGCGGACCTTCGCCAATGCGGTAGAGATTCGCCGGGCCGTTCTGATATCCGCTGCCACGAGCCGTGAGTGACTCATGCACGAACTGGTCCATCGGCATGTTCTGATCGAGCGCGTCCCACAACCATCGGTAATACGCCCACATGCCTTTGTCTTGTAGTCGTGCCGGATTGTCGCGATTGATTTGCAACACGTCGCCCCATTTCACGGCGTAGAAATCGGCATACTCGGGCCGTTGCAGGAGCGAGTCGATCAAGTGCTTTCGTTTGTCGGGGTTCGTGTCGGCGAAGAAGGTTCGCGCCTCTTCCGCCGTCGGTAGCATGCCGATCACGTCGAGGTAAACACGTCGTAGGAACTCGGCATCCGTGCAGCTGGCGGAAGGAATTACATTCAATGCACGAAGTTTGGCAACCGCCATTTCGTCGACTTTGTTGTTGAACGGGACGTCGGGGAATGGCACCGTTGCAGGTTGTGATGACGTCACGCGGCTGGTCGTTAACTGGGTGCCATACCCGACCATGCAAACTGCCTCGCCATAGCCGGTCCCTTCGGACATTCCCATGTCGTTGACCTTGGCGACTGCCTCTTCGTTCGACTTGAATGAAGCCAATTCGGTCACGTCGCGCATCGATCCATCGGAGTAATAGGCTTCCACCAAGAGTCGTTGCTTGTCGCCGGGCAACATGTCGCGCTCCGGCGGGAAGACTTCGACGCGTGCCAAGTCGGAATCGTCATCGTCGCCTTCGGGAGCATCGTTCCGAATCCAATCCGCTACAAGGTCGTAGTCAGGAGTATCGGGATAGGCCAAATCGCCACCACCATGTTCCTCGTCGCCGATCGCTTTGAGAAGTAACAAGCTCTGATCGGGATCACTGGGATCAATCAGCCCTTTCTTCCTGTCAGCGATTTCCAGGAAGTCCATGTGAGGCTTGGCGCTGAACAGCGACAGGTGCAACCGCTTCTTGCCTTTCGGCGAACCATGGCAACCCATCTCGTTACAACCCCATCGCGACAGAACGGGTAGCACGTCATTGCGGAAGTTGTACGACATGTCTTCGACACGCGTGATGGTCAACGGCGTAGAAGCCTTTGCATCCTGGAACGTCGCAGTAATGGCAACGTCGCCGTTACCTTTAGGCCGGATCACGCCTTCGTCCGAGATTTCGGCAATTGCTGCGTCGGCGGAGCTGTACTTGCACTCGCGCGTCAGATCGCGGAGCGTCCCGTCCGCGTATTCGCCTGTTACTCGCAGGCCTTGCAAGCTACGCGCGCCGGCAAGCGTGATCTTGTCCGGATAGACAGTGATTCGCTGCAGCTTCGCGGTTGGTGAAGTGGCAGCCGGTTCATCGGCGGCCAGCCGGCTGCTACCGAAGATCATCGTCACACTCAGCGTGGCGGAAAGCAGCATCCAACGATTGCGCGTTCGTGAAACTCGCATTTGGATTCTCCTGTTGCAGGATGCCAACCGGCGGTCCACAGCGGATGAATCGGTTTGCCGGCGAAGCATCGAGTTAGTTGTGCGGCGAATCTACTGACTACTCAGACGTCGAGTATTTTTGTGGTGGGTCGGCAACGATCGTCATGGGGTGAGTTGATGCGTTGCGAATGGTTGGGCGGGAGTGGTCGTTCGTTGGTGGGGCGAATTCGCGAACATTCCTGGAAGGTTTGGAGGGATTATTAAGATTATCGGACCATTTTATCCTTAATTAGAAATGGAAGTCAACACGAGTTCGAGCGCAATTCCCGTCTGACGATCTTCCGTCAGCATTCGACCTGCGCACGAAACGCTCGTTTGGGCTCATCCGCGTTTGCCTCAAACAGTCCTTGTCCCTGGAGAAGACACATTGAAATGTAAAGCGTCTTTGACATATTGTATAGCATGCTTTACAATACCATGCGTACTAAGGAATTGGAGTAAATGCAGATACACCTGAAGCGTTACCGCCTTGAGAATGATGGGATGACCCAACAGCAACTCGCTGAACGAGTCGGAGTGACACGTCAGACAATCATCTCGATCGAGCGCGGGAAATATAAGCCATCGATCGAGTTGGCGATTCGGTTGGCGCGGGTCTTTGGCGTGTCCGTCGAGGCCGTTTTCGAGCTGGAGGAGGAGGAGAAATCATGAACCCAACACGTAGCTGGCATCAATCGCTTCTGTCGCGATTGCAGATTACACCGATCGGTTTGACCGCGTTGATACTTGTCGTCGTTGGTCTAGCGCTCGGGGCCTCGGTGCACAAGGGCTTTGTACTCTTGATGGCGTTGGGTGCCTTTGGGCCGGGCGTCTTGCGCCAGTTCAGGCTGCTGGATGACTTGGACGAATTTCAGAAAGAAGCGGCTGCTCAAGCTGGTCTGCGCGCATATCTTGCTGGGGCAATCTTCTTGATGGTGATCGTGATCACCCAAGGGTGGCATCAACTTAGCTTGAGTAACGACGAGGTGCCCGCGTCGGCTGTCGTAACTTCCATGCTCGTCGTTTACTACGCAAGCTACTGCCTAAGCTTTTGGGACACTCGCAAAGCTGTCTCGCGGATTCTTCTGGCCTTCGGACTCTTTTGGGCGGCGTTCGTCGTGATGAGTCATGCTGGCGAACCGATGGCGTTGCTGATGGAAGGGCTTGTTGTTCCGGGGCCGTTCATTTTGTGCGCCGTTCTTTGTCGGAAGTGGCCCCGCGCGATTGGGCTCGTCTTGCTCGCCGCGAGCGTCGGGGCAATCTTCTTTTTCAACTTGCTGCCGTTAGGTGATCCGGATCGCGAGAGAGTATTAAATAATTTGTTCGTGATTAGTCTCATTCCACTACCGCTTGCGGTGGCCGGAGTAGCGCTAGTCACGTCGAAGCGAGAACTTGAGTGATGGACAGCAAGCCTACCAGCAAGTGGCATCGGATCGTCGGTTGGATTGCGGTTGTTTTGTCAACAGCGATCACCTGCTTCTGGGCGTTTTGGGGCATCATCGAGAACTTCCACGAAGGTTGGTACTTCGAATCGGTCTGGTCGAACTTGCAATAGATTTTGATCCAGTACCTAGGCTTCATGCTCGCGTTCCTAGCGCTAGCAGCCATTTCGATCGCGTGGCCAAGGATTGGGGCAGTGCTACATGTTGGACGGGCAGCGTTCGCTCTGTGGTTCTTTAACTTCGGCGGCGTAGCCGTTCGCCTTGTTGCAGTTCCGGTTGTCTTGATAACTCTCGCCTATTGGTTCGGTCGGCCGCAGCCGCGCAAATGGGCGTTTGGACTGCCATTGGGAGCGACATCGCTCACGCTGGTTGTTTGCGGAGTGGAGCCGGCCTGGCACATTTTTGTTGTTGGACGAACGAACGATGGCGACTTCAGAGCGCGCGTCGTGGGAGGAAATAGCGTGACGCTCGTATGGGCTCCCGAGGGTCCAGGTTGGCCGCGCGAAGGAATCAAGTGGGGCGAAGCCGTCCGTCGCTGCCGACACCTCGCCGCAGACGGTCTCACTCTCACGGATGAGCCGCAAGACATCTGGCGTTTACCAACTACCGACGAAGCCATCCGTTCGATGCACCGCCACGGCAAGCATTGCGGCGGCGAGTGGGACGGCCAGTCTCCCTTTCCTAAATACGACAAGAGGCCTGACAAGGAGACGCCGCTTTGGAACGTCCACTCACAAGTAATCTACTGGTGGACTGGAACGGAAATCGATGCCGAGCATGCCTACATGATCTGCTACAACGGGCAAGTCCCGCGTCGCCAGAAGGAGTTCGCGCCCGCGTATTTCGCGTTCCGCGCGGTGAAAGATATTCCTGAGGACTGATAGGTCGGTCGCAACTTACGCCAACTCTTGAGCTGGCGGGTACGTTCCGATTTCGATGTGGTTGCCGTCGGGATCGAGGAAAAATAACTGTGTGACTTGGGTGTCAGCTACGTAGTTCTTTCGATAGTCAATGCCATGCTCGGCGAGCAGCTTCTCGACGACATCTGTATCGGTGACGTGAAACGCGACGTGATCGTCACGCATGGAAATGTCACTTGTCGGTGCGTTGCGTTCCGATGTGGCAATGAGGTGAATCTGGACGCCATAGTTGAACAGCCACGCCCCAGGAAATTGGAAATTTGGTCGCCGAATGGGACGAAAGCCGAGTACGTTCTGATAAAAGACGAGGCTCGCTTCGAGATCGTGGGTAACTCGCGCGATGTGATTCACGGCTTCGATCGGAAATGGATCTGGCATGCATTAAACTCCATCAGTGAGTTGCAGAGGCGTGGTTTGCGAACTGCGAGTCGGCGCTCGTCCAGAAGCGTTTGTTGTGACGAATAACTTCTTGGACGTTTCCGCTCATCTGAAGTTGGTTCAGCGCGTCGGTTATCTCGCCAGACCCATAGCTCAGCGCGGCCGTCAACTCCTTACAAGTCATCGGATGACGCCGCACGAGTCCGCAGATGGCATCTACCAAGCTGTTGTCCTGTCCAAGATCGACTGTGATATCCGCGTGATGTACGACTTGTGCCACATCACCCAGGATCGCTCGCGCACGGAAAAGGCTCTTGTTATCCGGCACTTCGATCGAATGAACGGTCGGCGGACGAACGGGGAGATTGATGTGAACTTGATCGGGCTGGATTTGCGAAATGACTGCGGCGAGGTCCAAGAGTGCTTCCTCCGAGTCATTCAACCCGCGGATCAACATCACCTCAAGCCAGAGCTGACCAGTGAACTCTTGTCGGAACGCATCCATCCCTCCAACCAATTTCGCGAAGGACAGTTCACTCATCGGCCGGTCGATGCGTTGGTACAATCTCTCCGTTCCCGCATCCAATGTTGGCAACACCGCGTTGGCGGAGAGTAACGCTCGCCGCACTTCTGGCAGATAAAGCAGCGAGCCGTTTGTAATGACCGCGATCGGAATGTCAGTGAACGACTTCAACGCACCGATCATCCGGCCAAGGCCAGCGTGTAGTGTCGGCTCGCCCGAACCAACAAAGGTCAGCCAATCTATTTGATCTGATCGGTGTAAAGCAATCGCCGACTTGGCTTCCGCGATGATGTCCTCGGTTGCAACGGACTCTTGCTGCCAGTTCGTTGGCTTCGAAGTTCTGCCGAGCTGACAATACACGCAATTCCAGTTACAGGTCTTCATCGGAATCGGGTCGATGCCAAGCGATCTTCCCAGACGCCGTGATGGAACAGGGCCAAAGACGTAGTTCATGGTGGTCGTTACCGAATCGATTTCGCTCCGTCGGCCGTCGGCAAACCGTGGGCTTTAAACAGCTCACCATACGTCTCGCCAGAGGGTGCCTTAAGAGCTTCGGCCTTCTTCAGCGCAATCGCTAATTCTTTCAATAACTTCTCCTCTTCCGCCTTCTTCTCGTCGCTGCCG
>JACNKX010000028.1 GCA_014381825.1 Planctomycetota bacterium | reverse complement strand
GCAGGATAGTGTGTATGGTACCGTGTGAGTGAGTCGGGTGGGTGAGTTGGTGATCGATTAACATACGGGCTCTTGGAAGCTGAGTGGGTCGGAATTGGAGTCCGCCTGCGACGTTGGCGGTCGTCTTCGTTGGAACTCAAGGCCGACAGCTGGTAGCCTAACGGACGATTTACGGGTGCGGCACGGATAAGTTAGCAGAGAAGCGACAGCTTAACGACTCGACGCGATTTCAATCTTATGCATGGACTATCGACGGCTGACTGGATCGCTTTGGGCATCTATTTGATCGGCGTTACGCTGCTGGGCATTTGGTCAAGTCGCCAAGTTAAAGCAATGTCGGACTTTGTCATGCCTCGCCGCTTCGGCAAGCTGATGATGTTGATGCATGGGTTTGGCACGAGTACGCATTCCGACCAGGCGGTAAGTGTGGCGTCAAAGTGTTACACAAGCGGCTTGTCAGGCATTTGGTACCAGTGGATGTGGCTGTTCGCGACGCCGTTCTTCTGGTTGATCGCGCCGATGATGCGGCGATTTCGCGCATTAACGACTGCCGATGTGTTTGCGGCTCGTTTTGGTCCGTCTGTCGCTGTGCTGTTCTGTGTCTTTGGGCTGGCGAAGTTCGTCGTGACAATCGGCAACATGCTGAAGGGGTCGGGCGCGGTCATCGAGGCTTGTACGGGATCGTTGATTTCGGCGGAAGCATCGATCGTGGTGATGACGGTACTTTTCGTCGTCTATGGTATGGCGGGTGGCTTGCGAGCCGCAATTATCACTGATTTTGTGCAGGGAATACTGGCGCTGCTGTTTTCGTTTCTGTTGCTTCCATTTGCATTAAATGCCGTCGGTGGGATCGCAGGAATGAAGCAGTCGTTCGCCGAATTGTCTCCGGGCAAAGATATGTTGTCGTTGGTGACGCCGGGAGACATCGGTGTCTTTTACATCGGCATGATCGCGTTTAATGCTCTCTTGAGCGTCACGGTCCAGCCGCACAACATGGGCACTTGCGCAGCTGGACGGACTGAGCTAGACGGTGCCGTCGGATTCATGGGTGGCACATTTCTGAAGCGGATCTGTACCGTCGCGTGGTGCCTGACCGGGCTGGCTGCGTTCGCACATTATCGCGGCGCAGTTGATGATCCTGACCATGTTTACGGATTGATGGCGTCCGAATTCCTGCCCAAGCTGATGCCTGGTTTGCTCGGGCTGTTCCTTGCTGGCTTGTTGGCGACGGTGATGGGATCGTGCGATTCGTTCATGATCTCCGCAGCGGGACTCGTCACAGAAAACCTCTATCGGCCGTTAGTTCCTGGTCGCAGCGAAACTCATTACTTGTGGGTCGCTCGCGCATCAGGTCTCGTGGTCGTACTCGTAGCAATTGCATACACGTTTTGGCTCAGCGACGTCATCCACGGGCTAGAGATCCTCTGGAAGTTGAACGCCGTAATGGCCGCCGCTTTTTGGCTGGGAGTGTTCTGGCGGGGGACGACGCCTGCGGGAGCGTGGGCAGCTACGCTGGCCACGGCATTAACGTGGTGGGTGACAGGCCTTGGCGTCACTGCCGAGTTGCTGACTTCGCTGCCCTTCGCCGAGTCGCTGGGCGTCGTTGCCGAGCAGAAGGGGGTGCTGCACGTGACTGTTCCTTGGCAAATGCTCGCGTACTTGTCGGCTGGTTTCACGGGCGGAATTGTCGTCAGTCTGTACACACGGAAAAATGATCCTGATCAACTGGAACGGTTTTACGAATTGATGCGAACACCAATTCAACCCGAGGAAGTGGTAGAGAAACCGTGTACATTGCCACAAGGTGTAACGCCTGCGCCTCGGCGAGTCCTGTTTGCCAGCAGTAGTTTAGAGATCCCAGTACCGACGTGGCGCGCGATGTCAGGATTTCTTGTTGGTTGGTTACTGGTCTTTGGCATCATTGGCGGTGTATTTCTGATTGTGATGTAGCTGCCTACATCGCTGCGGAAAAACGCATTGTTCGCCGCGCAGACAACGACGGAATCGGAATCGCTATGAGCAAACCAAACATCCTTATCATTCTCGCCGACGGAATGCAGGCCGATGCGGTCGAACGCAACCACCCCTGCATCACTCCAACGCTCGAAGTCCTCTCGAAGCGAGGAGTGCGGTTCACCAACGCACATACAACTTGCCCCACGTGTTCCCCGGCACGCGCCAGTCTGATGACAGGGATGCTTCCGCACAATCACGGTGTGCTGGAAGTGGAACACGGTCGTGACGACGATCAATGTGTATTGCGAACCGAACACCCGCACTTCGCGCAACGGCTTTCCGACGCCGGCTACCGAACCGGCTATTTTGGCAAGTGGCACGTCGAGCGGACGCAGGATGTCAGGTCGTTCGGCTGGCAGGAAGGAATCGTCAAAGGTGCCGAGCACGTGAAGGATATCGGTCGCGGTGAGCAGGGGCCGAAGACATTTGAGCTGGACGAATCGCTCTGCGGTTTCGTCGACGGACCGCGTGGCTACAAACGGATTCTGCATTGGGGAGTCACCGACACGCCGCTTGACGAACGCTATCCGGGAATAACCGCACTGGACGCGGAACAGTTTCTTGCCAACTCGTTTGATCGCTCCGCTCCGTGGTGTTGCTGCGTGAGCTTCTCCGAACCGAATGAAGCTCTCATTGTCGGCAGAGAAACTTGGGATCAATACGACCCAACGCAGATCCCGCTGCCTGTAAACTTCCGGGACGATATGTCGGATCGTCCCAACATGTATCAACGCGAACAGCAGATTGGGCAAGACATTTCCGAAGACCATTGGCGTGCTGCCAGAGCCTGTTATTTTGGTCGCATCACGGAACTTGACAGTCTCGTGAACCGTCTGCTTACGCAGGTGGAAGACGCTGGGCAATTGGACAATACCGTCGTCGTCTTTTTGGCGGACCACGGGCGATATGTCGGTGCGCATGGTTTCGACGCGCACAATTTTGGCGCTTTTGAAGAGATCTACCGCATTCCCTTGATTGTCGCTGGCCCTGGAGTCGCAGAAGACGCGACCTGCGACGCTCCCGTCAGCATCGCTGATATTGGCGTGACAGTGTGTGATCTCGGAGAAGCCGAGTCCATTGATGTTGCAGACTCTCAATCGCTTCGCCCGCTACTGAGTCAGGCGGCTGTCTCGCTACCGCGATTTGAAAATGGCTATGCCGAATATCACGGCACTCGCTTTCCGTTGATGCAACGAATTCTGTGGCAGGGGCCATGGAAATTCGTCTTCAATGGATTCGACTTCGACGAACTATACAATCTCGACGAAGATCCTCACGAAATGCACAACCGTGCCCGCGATCCTAACCAGCAGCAACGGGTCGCGTCGATGATGGCGCAAGTGTGGGCTCGCGTCCGGGACACAGGTGATCGGGCGATCCACGAATCGCATTACTTCTCGATGCGTTTCGCATGTGTCGGCCCGGAAGCAGCGAAGTAAGACGCGTCAAGAACCTCTGTCGAGATTGTTCAATTCGATCCAGTCGCTAGCAATCTGATGTCAACTTGCATCAGCCATCGCAGTACGCCAGTATGGTGAGAGTAGTCGTTCCGATTCTTAGAGATTTCACCCACGAATTGATGATGCCACAGTTAGGTTCCTCCAATCGACAAGCTGCGATAACTCGGCGGGAAGCCATGCGCGTCGGCGGACTCGCCACGTTTGGTTTGAGTTTGCCAGATCTATTGCGGCTGCGGTCGTTGCAGGCGGCTAGCCGATCGGGCGGAACCTTTGGACGAGCGAAGAGAGTGCTCTTGCTGTATCTGCAGGGTGCGGCATCTCAGCTGGAGACTTGGGATCCGAAACCCGATGCGCCGGCAGAAGTGCGCGGGAAGTGGGGCGCGGCGTCCACATCCGTTCCAGGGATTCAGATCTGCGACCAACTTCCGAAGCTTGCATCGTTGGCGGATCGAATGACTATCATTCGCTCCATGTCCCACGACTACAACAATCACTCCAACGCCTACACATTAACTGGTCATCCAACCGTCGATTTTTCCAGCGAGACCAATCCGTCCGACAGTCGGCATCATCCTTTCTTTGCGAGCGTACTCGACTACCTCGCCGATCAACGCGATGAGGCTTCGCAGTCGCAACTTCCACAGACGCAAATTCCTCGGAATGTCGGATTGCCATTTCGCTTCAGCACGTATTCTCCCGTGTTTCGTCGAGCTGGGCCGTATGGTGCCTTCTTAGGAAGCGGCTACGACCCGGTGTGGACAGAATTTGACGGCAAGCCGACACGGAATGTCAATCGAGTTTCCTTCTTCAATCGGTTGAAGGGCGTTGACGTAGAAGACCCTTTCTGTGGGATCACGCCAGAGAGTCGATTGCGAGTTTCCAAGGATCTGCAGTTGCGTTCGTCGATGACGTTAGACCGACTAGACGCGCGACGAAGTCTGGTTGACCAATTCGAAGAACAGAATCGGAACTTAAATGAGAGCGCCGCCGCACAAGGGCTCGATCGCTTTCAAGAGATGGCTCTTTCGCTACTGAGTTCGGCGACGCTCCGACAGGCGCTCGATGTCGGACAGGAACCGATGTCGGTTCGCCAGCGCTACGGCATGACGTTGTTCGGTCAAGCGGCGCTGACCGGACGTCGCTTGCTTGAGGCAGGCGCAGAATTGGTCTCGGTGTTTTGGGACGAGTACAAAGTGGTCAACACTGCGTGGGACACTCACTTCAACCACTTCCCGCGCTTGGGTGACGAACTCCTTCCCGGTTTCGACGCTGCGGTAAGTTCGCTGTTGTTGGATTTGGAGCAGCGTGGAATGTTAGAGGACACGTTGGTCCTCTGTTTGACGGAGCATGGTCGCACACCGACCGTGAAAACGAACAAGAAAGGTGGCGGTCGCGACCATTGGTCGAAAGCTTATAGCGTGATGCTGGCGGGAGCGGGAGTTCGAAAGGGCATGGTCCATGGCGCCTCAGACTCGAAGGCAGCCTTCGTAAAAGATCAACCGACAAGCCCAGAAGACGTGTTGGCGACCATGTATCACCTCATGGGGGTCGCCCCCGAGACAACCGTTCCCGATCGACTCGGTCGTCCCGTTCCGCTCGTCGCCAAGGGCGAATTAATTGGCGAGCTTTTGTCGTAATCTTGGCATTGGCGTCTATTTCTGCTGCTTGAGATCTGCGCGCAACCCGCTGTTCCAAGCCCAGTGGCTGGGGCTTCTAGCCGCAGCAGGAAGTGAGAAGACTGCGGCAGGATGCCCCAGCCACGCGACCGATACTAGTCTCAAAAATGCGTTCTATTGCGATCGTCTTTTATCTGTAGCGGGATTCGCAAGAATTCCGAAGCGGGATGGCTGAATTCTTGCGAATCCAGCTACGAGTTTGTCGCTACACGTACGTGACGACCGCACTAGGATGTGTTTTATGCTGGCGGCGGGCTTTCGTTTTCGGCGGAAGTGGTCTCGTTAGGTCTCTTCACTTCCTCGACGATTTCGCGAAGGGCGTTCGTGAGGACGGACGTCGCTGTTCCGACCCACAGGAACGTATAGCCTTTTGCTCGAAGTGCCGGCGCGTCGCATCCCGCCCACACTTTTTTGCCTACACCATCGGCGGCGGCTTTAACTTGGTCCAATGCAGCTAAGAACTCTTCGTGTTCGGGATTCCAACAACAGCCAAGGTCTGCCGAAAGATCATAGGGGCCAAGTCCGAGCGCGGTCACGAGCGGATGAGCAGCGATCGAAGTAGCGTTATCAACACCGGATTGCGATTCGATCTGCGGGATCACAATGAAGTGGTCTTCGAACTCTGCTTTCCATGTCTCGTACTGAAAATCGCTCATCCAGTAGTTGCCCATCCCTCCCGGACGTCGACGTCCGCGCGGCGGCATCAGTGTCGCCTGCCGAACCTGATCCAACTGGTCAGTCGACTCCACACACGGCAGCAAAATTCCACACGGACCTAGATCGATCGTGCGTCGTATGACAGAGAGTTCGCACGAGATCGTTCGAACCAGCACGGGAAATCTAGCAAGCCGTCCGATCTGACAAATATGTGACACCAACTCGTCAGAAAAATCACCGTGTTCGGAATCGATCACGAGATAGTCGAGTCCGCTCTTCTGGCAGATCTCGACCAGAAACGGCCACGCATGATCTGTCGCCATCAGTCCGATGACTGGAAGCCCGGTCGCGAGATGTTCCTTTAGTTGTTTTGCCGTGGATAGCATTGTAACTGACTTGATCGAAGGTAGCGGTGACAAGGCCGCATCGTAACCCGAAGCGCCATCGAGGACAAAGCGATGGCGGTTTCCGCCGACTGAAGCGTGCTTGGAAAGCTCGCCGCGGAGCCGAACACCGCGATAACTGCTCAGCCGAGACCATAGTCCGAGAACATCGCTATTGTTTTAAATGGTCCGAGCGACACGCCTTATTCACGCACGGCAGCCGCGTTCCGGGGAAGATGAGAAACCAACCGCTCCTTTTCGGAAGCGAATGCCGAGTTGTTGACCTCATTCGTCCACTCGTTGGGATCTGTCTGATGGTCGTACAGTTCCTCCGTGCCGTCAGAATAGCGGATGTATCGCCAACGCTCCGTCCGCAGGCTAACGTTGCCGGGATCGAAAGTTGTCACGACGGTCCGCCCTGTCGATTGTGTTGGCTGATGTAGAAGTGGCACGAGCGACTGGCCGTCCAAATCGTCTAGTCTAGCGACGCCACAAACCTCCGTCACGGTTGGATAGAGATCGATCAAACTCACAGGTTGGTCGCAGCGAGTTACTGACTTCGTCTTGCGAGCGGCGAAGTTCTGCGGCGGCACGATGATCAAAGGCACGCGCGTCGACCTTTCCCATCCAGTCCACTTTCCCCAATGCTCCTTCTCGCCGAGGTGCCAACCGTGATCCGACCAGAGGACGATCAGCGTGTTGTTGCTGAGTCTCGCAGCATCCAGCGCATCCAAAAGCCGGCCTACTTGGTGGTCGACAAACGTCGTGCAGGCAAGGTACGCAGCGACCGCCGCGTTCCACTGGTCATGCTGCACTACTGTATCATGTCGACCTGCAGTGATTGCCTCGGTCGCCCACCTCCGCGCACGAGGGCTCAAGTCGAGTAGATCATCGCCTTTCGTGGACGGAAGTTTTACTTCACTTGCTGCGAAACCCTCGAAGTATTTTTTCGGCGCCCACAGCGGAATGTGAGGCCGATAGTAACCTACGCCGAGAAACACAGGTTTGTCACTAGGCGCATTGAGCTGTTCAATAGCCCAATCAGTGATCTGCACGTCGCCCATCGCTGAATCGGGAACGTCGAGTGGTCCCCAGTCGAACGACTCTCCGTCCGCGCCTTGCGGTTTGCGATCCGAGGGCATTCGATTCAGTGGGAGAACGATCGGGTCTCGACCGTCAACCTTGACGACGTGCCGAGGATTGACGCTGCCTTTCGATGGCAGCTCTTGTTCGCTGTAGCGAACGGCATCGCGAGTAAACGGACTCCAACGTTGTTCCGGGTTAAAACTTCGATCAAAAAGCACCTTGTTCGAGGAACCTGAATGCAACAGCTTTCCTGTCCCCATTGTTGTATAGCCTGCTGCGCTGAAAGCGCGAGGCAGCACTCGCATCTTTGGGTGTTGCCGCAACAGCCGTGAACTGTCATTCGACCAGACGCCCGTGTTCCAAGCCATCTGTCCGCTAAACACTGCAGCTCGCGATGGGTTGCAAGCCGGCGCGGCGCAGTGTGCGTTGGTAAACAGTACGCCCCGAGCCGCCAAGCGATCGATGTTGGGTGTCTTCGCTTGCGGGTGCCCGCCGAGACAGCCGACCCAGTCGTTCAAGTCGTCAATGGCGATGAATAGGACGTTTGGACGTTCGTCCGAGCGGGCGGAGCCGATTAGACCGGTGAAGAGTAAGGTGAACGCAAGAGTTACTCTCAACAGCGTTTCCAAGCTGGAATCACGTAGTTGGGTTCGCAAGAAGTGAGTCATCATCTGAAGTTGTGCAACTTGCGCTACGGTCTTCGAGCGTCTCTGAATAACTTGCGATGTCATGCTTCGTTTCCCGCGATGAGATTGGTTGAGTTCGCATCGTCGCGCTTTGCCAACTCGCCATCATACCAGGATCGAGAAGCGTTTCTGAGCGTAACTCCTCAATCTCGTACACCAACACCGCTGCGCAGCACTCGTGTTTCGTGAGGCTGTTCTGCTTTCAGTTTCGCGGCATACGGACGTTAGTCCGCAGCTATTGCTAAGTCGCGAATTACGAGTATCTGGTCTTCCAAGATCGCTCGGTCATAGATCCGGAACTCGTCAATATCGCCGATGTAGTCGATGCCCAGGAAAGTGGCGGAGTTTGGCTTGGGGCCGGCAGCATCGGGGTCCATCCAGTCGATCTTGAGTAAACGCCGCGTCTGTCCTCTGAGTTCTCCATCGATGTAAAACTTGATCAACGAAGTGCCATCGCCCTCAGGATTCGCGTTCTCGAAGGTCATCGTCAAGAACGTCCAGCGATCGCTGGCGATTGGTGCATCGTTGAGCGAAATCACAGTGTGATGATTGGAGGATATCGCTTCTGGGGTGAGCAACCTCTGGGTGGATGTTGCGTCAGCGGAGACCATGCCCAGTTCGATGGGGTTGGTTTTGGTGCCAGGGAGACGAATGAAGAAGCCTCCGTGGCTCCAGTCGCCATCGAAGAACTGAAGTGGGTAAGAAGCCGCTGCGCCAATCTTTTCGAGATCCGGTTTGATCCAGAACGTAACTGCACCCGACCAGTTCTTTGTTGGCCTACGAAGGCTTGGGTTCATCAGGTAGTAAAGCACGTCAGTCGCTTTCTTCCCGAACCGCAAACAGTCGCCACGAATTCCTTCGTCCTTCGCGATGATTACGTCAGGGCGGCGGCTTTGCATCAAGGGCGTTTCACGCTTCACCGACTCCGCCGTGTAGATCCATCCTCCCTCGTCCGGATAGCCGAATAGGTTGGCATCCGTTGTATCAGCAAAGTTTGATTCGAATGAGAGCGAGCTGGCGGGCGAAATAGGTTTCTTGCGGACAGGTTTCGGCCGATATGCATCGTTATGACCACGTGCGGCATTCGCGTCTCTGATGATATCAAGTTGCTCGTCGGCAAAACGTCGAGCATGCCACGAATCAGACTTTGTGAACTCGCGAAGCGCGTCGGCACGTTTTGCTTGGTCTTCGATCCGGAGGGCCGATTCGAGTCGCGACTTTACATCGATAAAATGTTCGACGTCCGACTTCAGCTTCGCGATACCGCCTTCCAGCGGCACGATCATATTCGGGCCTGGGTTCCTCGGTTGTTTCACCGCAAACGCATTCGCGTCTTCGACCCAGACAACTGAGTAGTCCATAGCGTAGCGATGGCCGCCCGAGTGCATCATCGCCGAGAGCCAGTCGCCACCGTCTACCCAATCAGATTTGATGAGAAACAAGATCATTCTGCGGCCTGTGACGACTTCCCGCTTGTCGCCGTCGGCACGAGCGATATACCACTCGCTGATCTTTCGCGTTGCTGGGTCCTTGAAGAGGGCAAGCTCAGGGATCGAAAGTTGCTGGTCGGCTTTTAGGTCGCCTTTCCACGACTCGATCACTCGGAACTCGCCGTCATGTTCGTTACCGCCGTCGGCGAGCACAATATGAGTCGCGTACCATGTTCCCGAACCTAGATCGAACTGCGGCATCTCTCCACCGTAGCGACGAATCGTAGCTGCCTTGCGCGGCGGGGCAGCTTCGACATGGAATTCCATGGAAACAAACGCCGCTAAGTCATCCAGCTTCGTCTCGTTGCCGGATTTGACTTCGGGCTTGTAACGCGCGAGCAGAACTTGGTGCGAGCCAACTTCGACCGGGCCGCTCGTTTGACTCGGTAGACGCTTGTAGCCAGTGAGCATCAATTGACGCGGCGTCGCTGCGTGGTGTCCATACCTTGTTCTGATCGTAAACCGAGGCTTGCCCGTGTCGTCGTCGAGCCCGACTCGAATCTCATCGGTCAACCGTTCGCCGCCAGCGTAAGTCTTCGCTGCGAGCGTCTTGGGGTCGAACTTGCCGGACGAGTTGCGAATGTACTGCCGCACCATCACCGTGATGACGGAGTAGGGATCGGAACTTTGGAATCGCCAATTCCATGTGACAGGACGGATCTGTAGCTTGAGCGGACGTAGTAAGTCGCGTTTCAATTCATTGATCTTCTTGGGGAACTTGCGATCTGGGAGAACGTCGTAAAAGAAGCGGAGTCGACTCGCTGCGGCTTCGCGAACTTGTGGAGAAGGCGAATCGAGTTGCTTCATCAGATCGCTGATAATGGCATCAATTCTCTTAGAATGCGGGTTGTCGGAGGATTCGCCATTCTCCGAGTCGGCGTCGGCATCTTCTTCATCGTTAGATCGCTCCGAGGCAACGCGCTTGATCGCTTTGGCAAGTTGATAGGAATATCGCTCGGTTCCGTAACGCATATTAATTGACTGCCAAACGGGGAAGTTGCCTTTTGGCAGGCGTTTCAAGAACAGAATGCACTTGCCGCCTTTCCGAACGAATGGCAGGCGATCTTCTTCGGTCTTCTCGAAATGCACGATGTTGACGCGAGGTTTCTTCTCGTCGCACTTGCCGCATAAGACTTCTGTTACATCGAACTCGCAAGAGTAGTTGACGACGTAGGCTTCGCCAGTCACACCCATCGCTTCGGACGTAATTGTGCCAGCAAGACACAAGTCGCTCTCGGCTAAATACTCACGCAGCGCGTCCGCCCCGCCAAAGAAACGTCCCTGGGGAAGTTCGCCGTCATCAGCGCTTGGACCAACATCATCCGAAACAGCCCTGTCTTCCGTGGGATGGTCTTTGGGGTCCGACTCTGGCTGTTCGACGACCGTTAACCTGAGTGGTCTGCCCGCTGGTTCTGATGGATAGAGACTCAAAATCATGCGGTACTCGCCGACGCGATCGAGCGCGATCGGCGGTGTGGTAATGGGCTCCGAGTCGTCCGCTTGCTGCACAATGAACTCGACGGATCGAGGCGGCAGGAACGAAGTGAAGAAATAAGCGTCTTTCACAAGCCGCACAGGTCGCACGATCGGCTCCGATGCTCCGGCGGGCGTGTAGCGAATGCTCAACATTTCCGGCGCGACCGGGCCGTTGTCCGAGTCCACAATATGGACTCTCAAACGCGTCTTGGGATGCAGCGTAAAGTTCGCTTCGATCGGGTGCCCACCGTAAAAGGCATCCTCCTTCCGAATCGGCATGATCGAATCGTCTTTAACTTCAAACCGAGACATCACGCGCAAGCGATGTTCGTCTTCGGGCAACGCCGCGTAGTCGCCCGGATCTGACCCTTGCACTCGCACCGTGGCAGCTCCATCGCCGGGCACCTTGTTCTTGGGAAAGCCGAATCGCAGCAGATAGCGACCATCGTCGTCGGCCAATGTGTACGCAACGCGAACGCCGCCAAACGACCCGAAGTTTGACGATACATCCGCTTCCGCCCAGGCACGGGGTAATGGTTTGCCCGCCGGGTCGGTGATACGACCGTAGACGAGAAAGTCGCGATCGCCATCAGCCGAACCGTGGATGTTGCTCCGTTCGCGCGACCACCAATACGACCAACCGGTACGGGACTCGATTGCTACCCCCTCGCCGTAGTCCAAACCTGTGATCTCCCGTAGCTCGGCAACTACGTTCGGCAAGTCCTCTCGCTTCTTGAAATTCGCCATTAACGTCTCGACGCGCTCGACAGGGAAGTCGAGTTGCGGCCACTCGGTCCGATTGCGATTCGCGAGAATCGGCTTGCGCGAACAGGCAGCTAGCGCACGCTGCGCCGCGGCTAGCACCTGCTCGTCCTTCGACGTCTCGATGACCTTACGAATGCTCGGCAGAAAGTAGATCGATCGCGATCTTTCGGCCAGTGCAAGCGCCGCGATCTGCAACGGTGGATGAATCTGGATATTGCCCTGCGAGTCGCCGTGTCTGGCCCATGCTTCTTCGATATTCTGGCTGATCGAGTAAGCGACATCCTGCGAAAAAGGGAACGGCACGTTCTGGATGGCGAAGTATCGCATCGAAGGGCAGGATTCGGTGAGCAGGCTGCGCAGGCGGTCTTCCCAACCTTCGGGGCGATAGTCATCGCGAAGCGTTAGCAATCGCAGGAACGTCAGCGCGTCTAGCGCGTTTGCCTTGGCACTGTCGATGTGCCGGTCGAGATCCTGAGGAGGCAGTGTCTGGCGATTACAAAAGAGGAACCAAGCGGCTTCCGAAAGTCGTGCCACCGTATCATCGATTCTGTCATTGGTGGCGGTCACGCTGTAAACGCTCGACGCGAGATCGGAGTATTGCTCGCGATCTCCTAAGGCCATGAGAATCCGACAGGCGTGCAACAATCCGACTTCGCGCGAAACGTCAAGTTGGGAGTAGTGATTCGTGATGAGAAAGTGGTTTGCGATTTCGATGGCTCGCCTGCGTTGTTTGCCATTCCACGCGTTGGCCGCCAATTGTTGGTTGTACTGTGTCCAGAAAGGGCGGACCGGTCCGTTCGGACTGCTAACGGGCAGTCGTCCCATCAGTTTGTAATACGCGTCATTCCCGACTTGCTTGGAGTGGGCACTAAACAAGAGTAAGAGCTCGCCCGTCGCTTCGGGAGTTGCGATCTCCGCAATTCCGGCGACAGCTGCTGCGCCCACTGATTCTGGGCGATCCCATGCCAACTCTTTGAGATAGGGCAAGTAAATCGGCTGGCGGAGCGTGGCGAAATCGACTTCGTCTTCACGCCAACTATTGCCGCCTCCGCTCTCTCGTAACTTCGCCGCCATCCGGTCGACCAATCGCTTCGCTTGACGCTTACTCGGCATCGCGAACTTGATCTTCGTTTCGGCAATCGGAGCCGCGTGATTGCCTGTTGGCAAGTCGTTCTTGACGAACTCTTCGTGCGAAAGCTCTTTATCCCAGCCAAGATCGTGATAGACCCGCAATGTGTATTCGCCGGGCTGCTGGAAATTGCAGTAGCGCCCCAGAGGCACCTGAATCCAATGCGTTTCACCGGGCGGCACTATCCCTTTTGTACTCATTCCGCCGTGAAAAAATGCCGTTGATGTCGAATAGGGATCTGCAATACGCTGGCCTTTCGAATCGAAAGCCAACACCTTGAAACGCAACGGACGCGGCGTGCCACGATCGTCGCCGCCTTCATTGATCTCGACGGACCTGTTCTGTGTGTTCGTGATTCCAAATTGCAGATGTACGTTTTCGCCAAGAAGGTAGACGCGATCTTCCAGTTTGATTTTGGCTGTGCCCATCCACGCAGAGGAATCAAGTGGTGACAGTTCTGCGGCGTCCGTGTTGTTAAAACTCTGTGGCCAAACAGCTACACAAAGCAGGGCAACCATCGCCAATAAGGCAATCCCCACTGGCCAGGCGCTGCGCGACGCAACAGGCTCCCCCCTCATGATTCGGCGAATCCGCTGAAGTAGAGAGCCTCCAGTGGCAGCCATGGCCGGCTGCGGCACGGAGCGACGCAGGGCGTCAAGAGCCACAAGCGCCTTGGCGTAAGCGGTTCGATCGTCGCAAACCAACATGGCGATATCGTCACAGCAATGCTCACGTTCTTGCCGCACCATTCGCGAGAGCCACCAGACACCCGGGTGATAGAACAGCATCGTTTCGACCAAAGTTTGCAGAACATTGACCAAGTAGTCATGGCGGCGAATATGAGCCAACTCGTGCGCGATCACGGCTTCCAGTTGTTGCGGCGTCAAGCCCGCGCCCATCGCCACCGGCAGCAACAGCAGTGGCCGCAAACAACCGACGACGGCGGGCACTTTGAGCAAGGCAGACTGAGCGACCTCGATGGTGGTTTTGATGCCAATTCGATCGCATAAGCGACGAACAATCGATACGATGCGTTCATCCACGTCCGATCGACCGACGCGGCGCAGTCTGTGAATCGTCAAGAACCCGATCAACGGTCGTGCGCTGAGCAAGAACATTCCCGTCAGCCAACCGAGTACAATCCAAGGCATTGCCGGTTGAAGTGATCTCGTCATTCGATCTTGCCACGCCAGTTCAGGCACAAGCTTTATCGTGACGAGATCCTCCTCCTCTGGGAGTGGTCGGTCAGCTTCTGTGGTCTTGACATTGTTTTCGATCGGCTCGCGCTCGTTGGCATCCTGTTCCCCTGCCGAAAAATCTATACCAGCAGGGGACTCCGGCAGTTGCTCACGTGTCACCGTCGCGGTGATGTCTTGCGCTGCGGACTCACTATTAGCGATCGTCGCAGGTACAGGTTGCGGCGAGGTAACGAAGAAGGTTGCGATGGGCGCGGCGGCCAGCGCCGTCAGCGCGGCGATGCTGACGAGATACCTGCCGTTCGCAGATCTTCGGAGTAGGAGACGTGTGGTGATCGCCGTCAAGCAAACGATCAAGCCAATTTGCCAAACGGAATGAATTAACGCCCATCCGACGCGGTCAACTAAATCAAGATCAAACATGTGCCTCGCCCTAGAGTGATTCGCTTAAGTTGATTCGTCCAACAAGTTTCGTATCTCTTCCAGATCCTCTTTCGAGGTTTGCACGGAGGACAACGCTTGTACTAAGAGACTCTTGGCCGAGCCGTCGTAGGCCTTCTGAATCAAGTCGTTGAGCATCCGCTGCTGCGTGCGCTTTTGGGTGTTTGCAGGGCGATAGACTTGAGGCCGAACCGACTCGTCACGTTTGACGAGTCCCTTATCTAGCATCACCAGCAACATCTTGACCGTTGTCGCGTATACGATGTCTTTCGCTTGGGTCATTTGGTTATGAATCTCACGCACCGTACTGGGCCCTAGCTCCCAGAGAGTGCGGAGAATCTGTAACTCGACATCTGTCGGCTGTGATGAAGCAGGACGCGGCATTTCTCGTTTCCCTTGAACGCGGCGTGAATCGGCGAACATGAAGTGTTAATGAAGGAATTCTCTAATGCCGTGATTATTAGAGAATGAATTCACTGAGTCAAGACAGTTTAGAGAAGGAATTCCACAAGCGTGCCGCGAGATCTTAAACTCGTCTTGCGAGGCGTGAAGCCAGGCTCCAAGTCGCGCTAACTCCAAATCCGAAATTGTTAAGCGCCGAACCCGCAATGGATTCCGCCAAATGATTCGATCAGTCGGGCGACCAGCAACGAACAGGCCTCACGGTCACTATCCCGACTCGAGCCGAACGACAGCAGAAACGCTTCAGGAGCTTGCTCAAAGAGTAAACTATTCGCGAGCAGGTCATCCTCAAAGTCGAAGTCGTAATCGGACGTTGACAACACCGAAAGCGACGCGTGAGCATTGTCGACCGTGAATTCCCAGTGGCGGCCTTTGCGTGTCTCGGTAACGTCATCCGCGAGGTCGCGCAGTATGCGTGTCACGCGTCCGGTATCAGCGACCGTAAACGCAGAACGCAGGAGTATGGATGCCGTAATGCCGCTCATGTGTCGTACCATCGATGTTTGCACCAGGGACATGGACGTGCGGTGGGCGTTCTGACGATTCGGGAGCATTTTCTACAGCGATTCACAAATACTTCTTC
Source organism: Planctomycetota bacterium (assembly GCA_014381825.1). GTDB lineage: Bacteria > Planctomycetota > Planctomycetia > Pirellulales > Pirellulaceae. The sequence continues at coordinate 9,002 of JACNKX010000028.1, read as the reverse complement.
AGCCGGCTCTCGCATCAAACGCCGCCGAGTTTCTAACCTGAAGGAAGCTAAGTCACCTGGAAATGCGGCTCGCACGGCTTCATCCTCCACATGACCGTGTTTTGATTCACAATGATCGTAAATCCTGCGTCCCTTCTCGCTATCGATGTCACTCACGATCGGAACAGCGTACATTCCGACACGCAATTCAAATGGCGTCACGAACTGCCGGAAGTGTCTCCAAACGTATTCGGTCAGCGCCAATTCATCGTCGTAGTAGCGCGCATCGACGGTCGGTCCGAGTAAATTGATCGGTGTGTCTGTTTCGTCGTTAGTCATCCGACTCGGATCGGCTATACGATGAAGAAGAATTCGGAAGTAATGGAGTCATCCAACTCAACTTGGGCTAATCGGCGCTTGTCTCAATTGCCGACATCAGAGTCATTAATACGATGAATCTCGCAGTTCGGCAATGATTGCCTGAATTGCTCGAATGCATGCTCGCTGACGGAAGTATCTCGCAAGTGGAGAGTCTTCAAACGCGTAAAATGTTTGAGATGGGACAGGCCGCTGTCACCGATTCTTGTGCTGGACACATCGAGCGTTTCAAGTTGTGTCATGGAAGCAAGATTCGCGAGGCCCTCGTTGGTGATGCCGTTTGAGTTGAGATGCAGATGCTTCAGCCGCGTCAAGTGGTCGATGTGAAGCAGCCCTTCGTCCGTAACGGCACCATACTGCAACAAGAGGAACTCCAAACTCGTAAGTGGCTCAAGACAAATCAACTCGTCGTCTGTCACTTTAGTCCCAGCGAGATTGACCCAAACGACGCGACGACCAAACTCGGTGCCGACGAGATCGATGAGCCAACCGGGTGAAGGCCGTGCCGCCTTGAGATTCCAGCCGCCCCAACTGTCTGCTGGTAGTCGTAATATACTTTTCCGTCCATTTCGAGGATTCTCCCAACCGCATCAAGTTGGGCTCTCGCTCTTCTTCGCTTCATCGTAAACCATCCGGAAGCGAGGCACGTTAGAAGCATCAGTAAGAGTAGCGTGCGTAAGCTGTATCGGAGCCAACTCCGTCGCTTGCCGATTCGCGGCTGTTCGACCTTCGCCGTCTTCTCGTCGCTCGGTTCGCTGTCGATCATAGTGACTCATTCGATGAGAACGTACTCATTTGGCGGCTCTCGACATCAAAACGAGTTGCTCTTGCAACGGTTGCGAGTGGATTGAATCTGTATTAACGGAGATCGAAGCTGCCACCCCCAAGGCATGCCAGTGTAACACGGGCATGCGGCAGCTCAAAAGGCTTGCAAAGCGGAAGTGTCAACGCGACAGATGATTAGCAGTTCGATTACGGTGAACTAACGACCGACGCGTTTGGGTATCTTCGGTTTACCCTCCGCACTGGCTCACCAACGAAGCAAGTTAGCTTGGTTTACTCGTCGGAAAGCGCGAAGTATCATCTGTACTCGGGAATTGAAAAATATGCCGGTGCAGTTGCTAGGCAACCCGATGGCGTGACGACCGGCGGGAGTGCTGCAATCTATGTGTAAACGCCGACAGAACGACGAAGTGAGGAGCAAATTCAAGGGTGCTAGCTCAAAATCTCTTATGCGCTTTCCAGTCGTACGCGACTGTTCGCAGATCGTCCGCAAGTGTTTGCAGAGGATACATTGGCGATTCAGTTGTGCGCAACTCAGCAGTGCAGTTGTCGCGACATTGGTGTCGAGCAACTTGCTCGTTGAAGATGGCTACTCGAAGAGCCCAAGCGAAACATCGCAACATCGTCGTCATCATGGCCGACGATCTCGAAAGATGATACGAGAAAATGGTCTGAAAACACCGTTTTTGCGGGGTTTCCGAGCACTTGTAGCGTCTTGGGGAAAGTTTGGAATTGCCCCAGTTTTGATGCAGTTGGTGCAAATTGTACTAGGCAGCGATGACGTTCGTTCCGGATCAATCAAAGACAATCCTCGGTGGATTGCATCGCAGCGACGAACAACGATTCCTTGAAGCAGCGGGCGATGCAACCGCGGCGCGAGAAATCACTCTTAGGGCTGATGGTGTACCCTCAGATGCAACGAATTTTTCCCTCCGGTCGTCCGCGTCTGCCATAACGACATGTAACGCACGAGCGTTATCTTCACCAACGCGGCGCGCCAGACTCACATTTCGCGATTGCTTCGATGAGGTGGCGAGTTTCGTATGCGCTTGACCCAGAGCAAAGAACTCTCACGAGAACGTGATGACGTTAACCAAAATGACGCGTCTGGCTCATGCTCTTCCGCTTGAGCATCTTGTCCGCGTTCTGCTGCTCGCCCTTCTTTTGGGCCAACTGCTGACCGGGCTCGTCCGGGCGGTAACCGCGTGAGCGTTGATCCGATTTTTTTATGGCTCGCACTTGACTTGCCTACAGATAGTAGGTATAACACCTATCATCAGTAGTCATCTAGTACAGTCAGGTCATCGAAATGGTGAAGAACGCTCCCCAGGCACTCTCCGAGGCCCAGCAGGAAATCATGGAGATCATTTGGGATCGCGGGGAAATCTCTGTCAGCGAGGTCTGGGACGTTCTGCGGGAACGCCGTGATGTCGCTCGCAATACAGTGCAGACAATGATCGTCCGCATCGAGCAGAAGGGCTGGATCGAACATCGATCGATCGGCCGCACGTTCGTTTACAAGGCAGTCCAGCCTCGAACAACAACTTTGCGGCAGCGGCTGGATGATCTCATGTCCGCCGCCGGTCGAGGGGCAGCAGAGGCTTTGGTAACTGCCTTGCTGGAAGACGCCAGCCTGACCAAGGATGCAGCCGACAGAATTCGCGACATGATTGACGAAGCCGAACAGCGCAACAAGAAGAAAAAGAAAGGGAACCGATGATGAGTCACGTCCCACAAATCTTCGCAGGCAACGAGATGGCGATCTTGGCAGCGAGCGTTTTGATTCAGGCGACGATTGTCATCCTGATTGCTCTCCTCGCGGGTCGGTTGCTTCGGAATCAGCCCGCTTTGCGGCACTCAGTTCTACTGGCAGGGTTGTTGTGTGTCGTACTTTGCCCGATCGCCACCCACATTGCCAATCGAATTGATATGCCGCTGATTTCGATCCGCGTGCCCTCGCGCCCAACTTCCTCTTCGGATCACACCGTCCCGACCACAACTCGAGATGCAGCGAGCGTCGCGTCGTCGGAAGAATCGCCGGAAGTGCTGGCGCTGCCGCCAAGTATCGGCGACGAGCGGCCGCTTGTGGAACCACTCATGCCTGAAGCGGATGCTGCGCTCGCAGCGCCTGGTCGGGAACAATTCCCAACGGCACCCAGCGCGGCGATTCCTAACGAAGCGCCAAAAGCGTCGTCCGCCGATACGGAAATCACGTTCGCTACGGTTTGGAATAATGCTGCCAACATCGCCGGCCTGATCTGGCTTGTTGGGATCGCGGTGATCTCGTTTCGGCTCTTGCTGGCGTGGCGTTACTTGGGCCGCATTCGGTCCACCGCGATTGCGTTCGACGAACAGGCGATGCCCCAACTTGGTGAGGTGAGTCAAGCGGTCCTGCAAGTCGTCGATGCTAAACGGCTCGCGCCGCTATTGGTTTCCGAACACATAAATGGACCGATTTCCATGGGGATGCTCCGGCCCGCGATCGTACTGCCGAGGGAAATGGCGCTAACCTTGAACGCATCTCAGCTGCGTGACATGCTCATCCATGAGATGGCCCATATCCGCCGGCATGACCACGCCGTTGTCCTGCTGCAGCGTTTGGCGGGTGCATTCTTCTGGCCGTTTCCTCTGGTCTGGCGGTTGAATACGAAGATCGACGAAGCGCGTGAGGACGTCTGCGATAACTATGTGCTCCGTCAGACGGAGGCTTCTCAATACAGTCGGATGCTGTTGGAATTGACCGAGCGGTCGCCGGCCCCGCAAGCGATCCCTCTGGCCATTGGGCTGTGGAAATACCCTCGGAAGTTGGAGCAACGCATAGCCGCGCTCCTCGATCCGCGCAGGACGATCCGCACGCAGCTATCGCGGCGAGCGCTTTGTACGCTGGCTGTCGCATTCGTATCGATCGTTGTGTTGCTGGCCGGGTCTCGCTTCACACGGACGAGCGATGTCCAGGCTGCGGAGCCCCCACAGCCAGCAGGCGAAGAAGTAAAAGCGAAGGCAGAAGAGAACGCGCCGGCGAAAGACGAAACGAAGGACCAGGAAACGAAGAAGGATGTCACGAAGGAAGCAAAGCCGGTCGTGGACGCGGCCAAAGATCAGGCTGATCCGTATGACACGCTTTACAACGTCATCATGACGCGTTGGAAGGACGGGAAGGCGTACGCACAGGATGAAACTTCTCCAATAGTCTCTTCATGGTCCGAATTCCCGTTTGACGACCGGACATTCGATAAATTCAACACGGCACTGGATGCGTTTGCTGCCCTTCCGCAGGCAAAGATCGAGCAGTACAGCGATGTCCAGCGTGCCTTGATGCAGCGCAATCTCTGGGAGCTATTCGAAACGACTTTCAACTGGAAGTGGTCGGCCGACTGGTGGTGGGACGGTCAGAGATCGTTTCCGAAAACTCATATAGAACGCCGCGCCATCGCCCAGCCGAAGATCACCGCGCTGATTAAGAGACTGGCGCTGACGAAGGAACAGATCCTCTCGCTTCCCAATACCCTGGCGGCGACGATCAAGTCGGGTCAGTTTGCAGAAACTCACGACCCCGCGGGCCCGCTTAAGCCATTCCTGCCACGGGATCTTTATTTCTCGGCGGAAAGTTCCTGGATCTGCCTGGGCGAAGATGGGGAAGAGATCCCGGCGGATCTCCACACGGGCAACCGGTATAGCCGGTCGATGTTCCTGCAGTTCATGCGTCTTCCTGGAGGCCGTGCCGAAACTCTCGAATACATGGAGCGAATCAGCAAACGGCCCCATCAGTTTCCCGTGGGAACACAGTTCGCTCTCGTCGAGCAACCATTACTAATAAGCAAAGACGGCGAACTGGTCGTCAGTCCGCTCGTCGTCGCCGTTCAGATTCGCGCTTACCTGGATGTCGGACGTGACTTCCGACGCTATGACGACGAACCCAAGGACACTCAATGCGTGGCCGAATTCGTCATGCAGCCGCGTCAGCTCATGCAAGGCAATGCCGTTATGAGGGCGATGGGTCCGAAGGACTTCCACTTCGACGCAGGTGCCAAAACCCCGACCCCGGGCTTCAGCCCACGTGATCCCTTTATGAAAGGGAAACTCGCAGGAGAATGGCCCCGGACACGTCTCAACCAGTGCATGGACTGCCATAGCCGTGCGGGAGGCCGAGGCGTCAGGACGAGAAGCTTTCGAGGAACACACGGCTTCTTCACGGAAGGCAACCCGGAAGACATCGGTAAAGCGACGGCGGCACAGAAACGTGAATACGCCTATTGGAACACACTGCAGAAGTACTGGCGTGGCGAACCAGTCGAATTGCCGAAACCGATCGCTCAGACGAAGCCGAAAACAAAACCGAAACCTGAGCCCATGCCGGATCGGTTCCCCGACACTCCGGCACTCAGAGCGACTCTGTTTAAGCGTGTCGAAAACGAAGTCGCCAGGGAGCTGAAGGGTCTCCACTCGGCAGTAATTCTCGCTGAGGTCGCGAAGCTCTCCGACATGTTCAGCCTCGACGAAACTGAAAGCGGCAAACTGCGCCTTGCGGCACAGGAAGCAGCAAACTCGGCGGTTGAGAACGCCCGCGGCTCGATACAGAAATCCTTCAAATGGAATGCCGAACGCACGCTCAATAAGAAAGTACTGGTTGATGGACGCAGGAATGATCCTGATTTAACCGCGTTTAGATTTAACGACAGATTCATCATCCTGGATGCGAATGACCAGGACCCGGCCGACAGGAATAAATACGACAGCCTTGGTTTCGAATTCGAACGTCAGGGTTCTAACGACTGGCTCCGTGTTGGTTTCAAGTTTGGCACTTCCGGCAATACCGTCGGTCCGAAAGACTCGGACGTGCAAAATGAGGTAGCGTGGAAGGAGGCGCTCTCTGCTGTTCTTACCGAGGAGCAAGTCACGCAATACACGGAACACAAAGCAAACAGACTGAAGACCACCGTCGTCGACATGATGGTCATGGCGCTGCAGTTCGATCTCGATCTGGACGATTCGCAAATACCAGCCGTTCGCAGACGAATTGAAGAACGAGTCAAGATCAGATCGTCATACGACATCGAACGCACGGTCGGGTCGGAGCTCCAACGTATGAAAGCGGAAGCCCTCGGCGACATCCTGTCGGAAGAGGAACTGAATCGATTTCCGGAACACCCGCAGAGCAGAATCAAATCCACGGTCATCTCGCTGATTCTGACGGCGTTGAAATTCGATCTGCATCTGGCAGATTCGCACTTACCAGTGGTTCGCGAACGCCTGGAAGAACGGATCAACCCCAGCGGGCTCAGTAGCTCCGTCGAATCCAAGGCGATGCGATTTCGATGGGGACTGAAAGAGAAAGACTTCGCCGACGTTCTGTCAGAACCAGAGCTTGTGTTGTGGCGATTCACGCAGGAGCAGCACAACTGAGCGTGTGCAGAAAACCCCGTAGGCTGGAGCGAAGCGACGATGTTCCGGCAACTGCGACTCGCCGGAAATCTCGATTGCCGGAGCGGCGCTTCGCTTGATCCGGCCTGATTCATTCTTCAAGGGACTGTCAGCCGATCGACCAACATCAGCCGGAGGGTGCCGTCATGTCACGAAAACCGATATACCCGACTCGCCGGCTTCGGCTTCAACATTTTCTATGCGTTGCACTATTCGTGCAGATTCCTTGCCAATTGCCGACTGGCAGCGTCTGCCGGGCTGAGGACACTGTTGATCCATACGACGTGCTTTACGACGTGATCATGGTACGAAAGGATTCCGATGGGAGAGCTTACGGGACGAACGAAGTCGGGCCCTTGATCTATGGCCGTTCGAAATATCCGTTTGACGACGTGACGTTTCCGAAGTTGACGGCCGCGCTGGAGCGGTTCAACGCACTTCCTCAGACCCGGATCGAAGCCTACGGGGCAATGAAGCGGGCGCTGTTGCAACGCCATCTCTGGGTGGTCTTCGATGCGACAATACCCAATGACTACAAGCCTCCAACGCACCTGGACAGACGCGGTGCAACGCAAAAGATACTCGCGACTCTCATCGGGCGAGTTGCTCTGACAGAAGCCGAGATCATTGCGTTGCCCGACACCAGAAAAGCGACCATCAAGAGCGGCGGCTTTCCACAAGAGCATGACCCCACGAACCGCTTCAAACCGTTTCTGCCCGCCGACCTCTACGCCGAAGAAAGCTCGTGGGTCTGCCTGGGGAAGGCCGGCAACCCCGACTCCGATCATGCGATGATCGATCGCTGGCGTTCCACTTTTCTTCAGTTCGTGCGTTTGCCCGACGGACGCGAAGCGACCCTGGAATACATCAAAACGCTCAACGATCGAGAAGCATTCCCCATTGGAACTCAATTCGCCCTCATCGACCAGGCGTTCCTGATCAGCGACGAGGGCGAACTCGTTCTTAGCCCTTTCATTAATAGTATCCAGCTACGTGCCTACTTGAATGTCACGACGACGGATCTGGAGGCGAGGCCCAGGGCGACTGTGTGCGTTACCGAATTTGCCATGCAGCCCGGACAACTCATAGAGGGCAAGTTTGCGATGAGGGCATTGGGGCCGACGGATTTTCGATTCCAGACAATCGCAGCCGACTCCGGCGGATTGGTGGACCCACTTGAAGCAAGGAGCGCGACCGAGGCTCAGAAACTGACTCCGAATCTTCAGGGGTGCGTGTTTTGTCATGAAAGAAGCAGGTCCGGAGTCCGTTCGCTCGGCGATTTCATGTTTGGAGACAGGTATGCCGACAAGTTGAGGTTCGAGGCGGGCCACCCCGTCAGAATCGCCCAGTCCGTCGCCGCTGCAAAGCGAAAAGATGCGACGTGGAAACAGCTGCAAGAGCTTTGGCCGGGAGAGGGCCCCTCTGATCGATACGACACACTTTACGACGTGATCATGACGCGGTATGGGCCAGACGGCAAAGCGTTCGGAGCGGATGCAGATGGAGTCAAGCTGCAATGCAGGCTTCATGCAGATACGACACATGACGCGGTAATCGCTCACGACAGACGCGGTACTCCCCTATCGATTTGTCTCAGCATGACCCGGTTCGTTCTGCGTCATCAGTCGCAAGACCGCACCCGCGTCATTGACCTGCTGTGAACCACAACTGTCACATGTCTGTTGGTGACGCCCCTGCAATCCTTCGACCCAATATCGCGTTCATGCTGGCATCAATAGCCGCACTCCCTGTGTCCGTCAGTAGCAGGTGTGTCGTGAATCGCGTCGCGTATGCCGGAAGTTGAGTTGTCGCGTCATGACGCATATGTCTTGGTCTAAATGTCGTGAGCCTTGGCGTGGCCCAAAGATGTGATCTGACGTGGGACGTGACGCATTGTCAATTGGCATTGTGCATGAGACCGTGCAATCTGCTGCTATGACTGATTCCACATTTCTCCCCATCCGAGAGGCAGCAGACCTTGCTGGAGTAAGCAAGAAAACCATCGAACGAGCAATTAAGCGTCACTTCCTTGAGAACAATCTAACCGCTGAAACAGCGGGTGACATCTTCCAAGTCCGAGAGAAGGGGAGTCGAAAGCTGCATTTCATTGCTGACTCATTTATACGTACAACGCTCCCAAACATCCACGTGGAACTTGGAGTCCCACAAGGATAGCCCTCTGGCTGGCTTGACTCAGAAGCCCTCGGCATTGCAGTGCTGAGGGCTTTCTTCCTGTCTTTTCAGACTGTTGTCGTGGAGCCGTCCCCGAGTGAACGCAAACTACCAAAGTCGATGCAACCGGTCTCGAAGCCGGTCGCAGTATCCTGCTTCGGTGTTTCACTCCGAACGCACGAAGCCAAAGCCCGAAAGTGCGTCGGTCTATTGCACGAATGGCACTTAGTAATCGGTAAGTCCTTTTAGAATAGCGAGTTTGGCCTCGC
>JACNKX010000116.1 GCA_014381825.1 Planctomycetota bacterium | reverse complement strand
GAATTCGGGCGATTCTACCCCTTATTGCCCTGTCCAGTTATTGGGGTCCACTTCAGTTCTCCACTCGTACGACGCGATCCTTGCCATATTGAACTGCGCCAAACGTGAATGATCCAGAGCCACCTCCTCTGGCAACTGTGACTTTGACGGCATTATCGACTCGATCACCAAACAATGGCACTGTGATGATACGCTTCGTCGCATTCTGAGCACTCAAAGGTCCAGGGATGTTGATCGTTTTCGACCACGTAACCGCTCCATTCGGACCTCCCTGAAGCGATTCGACTTGGATGCTAAGGTCGGCAGAGTTGGCTTGCGGATCGGGGCCGATATTGAAGTGGAAATCGGCGGAGTACAAATAATCGATAGTTTCGTCGTTGTCACGATCCGCCAAGAGGTCGGTGGTCGAGACGCCTTCTTGATCGACTTGCCAGATCGCTGGATTGGCCAGAACGTCAATGTCCCGCAAACAGCCTGCGGGAGAATTCAGGTTGCTACAACTCGTATCAGGATCAATCTTAAACGGAGCAACACCGGTACTCCCCGGCGTCACCAAGATTCCGTCGGCCTCCATCGCACCGCTGCCGTTGAAGTCATAACGGGGGAAGACATTCTCGTAGGGCGGGTCAGATGTTGTCGGAACTAGGTTCACGCGTCCGTCTAGGTTCAGGTCTCGTTTTAGGCTGCCAGCGGCACCGTCCAAATCCAAGTCGCTACTTGAAAGAGAGTTCTCACTGAGCAAGACTTGCAGCATCGCATCACGGAAGGCACGGAAGTCCTTCATATCAACTACGCCGTCGCCACGAAGGCCATCACCGTGTTTGATGCCCGTTGCGTCGACACCCGCAACGTTACCACTCACAAAAGACTCCAACGTATTCCCATCACCGTCTTCGTCATCAACATCATTGCGTGCATTTCCATCAAGTGATCCGTCATCCACGTCGACCAGAGCTTTCTGTAGCGTAAAGTTACTCTTTTTCTGGTCGATACCCATCACTGCAGCGAACGCGTCAATCCGTGGTTGCGTGCCGTTGTTCGTTTGGACGGTGAAATCTGAATGCGTGACAAGATCGCGGACTTGGTCGAACGTCAGATCGGGAGCTAAGTGCCATAGGTACGAGATCAAACCGGTGACGTGCGGAGTCGCCTGCGATGTGCCCGATATGGTCGCATAGTTTGGGTCGCCATCAGACGTTCCAGTCGCAGATCTATCGTAATCGCCCGCACTGGTGGATTCGGTTGATCGGATTCCGATTCCAGGTGCTGAGATTGTTCCGCCGAGATTAGTCCCGGTCGGGTTAGAGTTCGACTGGTTAACGGCTTCAACAGCAATATAATGCCCAGAAGGATTCAGAATTGCTGCACTGTTCATTCCACTATCGTCCTGGACGCGCACAACTCCGGGCCGAGCGTCGTAGCCAACAGCGGATGGGAGCAGAAAGTTGGAACGGGCGTTCGCGGCGATAAAATTGGCGGCTGCCGTGTTGTGCGCAATCCCAGCCAGAAACATCATCTGCGAATAGGTAAAGGGGATTGGGTCACGAACGTTATCTGTTTGCGGATTAATGTTGGCGGCGTACTCCTTTAATCCGAAACTCATATTGATCGCGACGACGTCACGATTCTCCGCCAGGATCGAGTAGATAGTTTGAATCGTTTGGAGCGTCGCTACATTGGCGACACGCCCGATGATGTTTGGATTGTGGGGTGCGACTCCTTCGACTCCCAACGGGTTGTCGCCCTGAGCAGCTATAATTCCCGTAACGTGTGTACCGTGTTCGCTAATACAGGGTGCCGAAATTCCCATTGGGCACGTAACGGTGAGCTGCGCTGGTGTTGAAGGCGGGACCTGAAGCCGCCCGGCCAAATCTGGATGCGTGGGATCAAAGGAACTGTCGATCACACCAACGTCCGCGACATCACCGTTCCTTGCACCGTAAGTCTGCAGATTCCAAGCTTGCGGTGCTCGAATGAGCTCAAGACCATTGTTGCCTCCGTTGGGTGTCGTTTCCCAAACCCAGCCCCGCGCGAACTGATCGCTGTTGTTCGAAAGCTGTCGGGTCGTTTGCAGTGTATTCGGAGTGGCGACCACCACGCGCGCGTCATTGTTTAGACTGACGATGGCGCTAACCACGTTCTCAAGTGTGTTGCTCGGTGGCAGGGCAAGAAACAGCAATTTGGTGGAAGACTGACCGCCAACGATCGTTGCGTCGATAGATGATATGAGATCGTTAACATCTCCGACGGTGGCGTTACTTTCGAATATCACGCCGATCGTTCGGGTAGATATTTGAATTCCACCACTGTCAATAAACTCGTTCGCGTCTGGTGCGGGAAGTGTGACGTCGGGAATGTTGCTATTGGCTGGGGCACTCGGCGAGCCAGGAATCTGCGTAATGTCACCATTCCGCTCGATACGCACTGCGTCGGCGAAAACATATTCGTTCGCATCGTTCGTTAACATCACCTTCAACGTCGTATCGAAGATGTCCACCGTTGCAACGTCTTCCCAGTCGCCACCCGCATCCGTGAAGTCGTTCGGAGCAACTTCCTGGTTCACTGCGACCGAAGCAACCTGAGTCGTACCGTCCAAGATCGTGTAAGGAACATTGTCCGCCCGGTTCGCATGCGGATCCCAAGTCGAAGACACGCGATAGCGACCTGGGGTCACATCAAACGTCCAACTCGCCGTCGCAGAACCGTTACCTGCTGCCACGAAGTGTTCGTCGCCCTGATAGCCAACCGCAAACGGCGCGAAACCCGTCTGTGTGAACCCAGCATCCCCGTCATCAATGATCTGAACCACCGGAGTCGGAGGAGGTGGAGGAACGTTGGCGACCACGCCTTGCAGGTTCAAGTCGAAGGGATTCTCGTCACCGTCGTTGTTCGCGAAGTTGATCGCTCCCCCAAAGTTACTCTCACTCGCCGAGGAAAGACGAACCGTGAACGTCGTCGATTGATTCGGTGACAGCGTCGGGCTACCGAAGTTCTGAACCAGACTGAAGCCGTTCGGGAAGTTACCACCATTCAAAGGAGTCATCGTCAGGTTCTCAGTACCGACGTTCTTCACGGTCAGCACTTTATCCACCGGTGTGTTGGGCGTTGTGGTACCGAAGTTGATCGTGCCACCATCCGCGATGTCCGTCGCACCGTCCAACACTTGAATCTCAGGCTCCATCACCAGGCTGCCCACACGCTCAATACGAACCGCGTCTGCGAATACGAACTCGTTGGCGTCGTTGGAAATCATCACTTTCAACGTCGTGCTGGTGATATCCACGGTCGCGACGTCTTCCCAGTTCCCGCCCGCATCTGTCAGGTCGTTCGGAGCGGTCTCTTGGCTCACCGCTACTTGAGCCACCTGCGTCGTGCCGTCCATGATCGTATACGGAACGTTGCTGGCTCGATTCGCATGCGGATCCCAAGTCGAAGACACACGATAACGACCTGGAGTTACTTCGAACGTCCAACTAGCCGTCGCCGAGCCATTACCCGCCGCCACGAAGTGTTCGTCGCCCTGATAGCCAACCGCAAACGGCGCGAAACCCGTCTGTGTGAACCCAGCATCCCCGTCATCAATGATCTGAACCGCACCACCACCTCCGCCGCCTCCATTTCCGCTGAGCACGACAAGTCGGTAATCTTCAACTTCACCATCGGCGGCTTGACCCGCGGGACCTAGATTCCCTGTCGTACTAATACGAACTCGGGCGTATGTTTCTCCGGCAATGGCGTTGACTGGGATATCGAAGTTGATCGTGTTTAGTCCGGCGTTAACAGGGACGGAAGTTCCGTCGTCAATGTGTTCGTCGGGATGATCGAATTGGCCGTTACCGTTCAGATCGAGCCAAGCGTCCAACTTGCCGCTTGCGGAGGCGATTACATCAATGCTGGCCGATTGACCTGCGACAAACAGCGATGTCCGAACGACGCCATCCTCGTCATTAGGAAACTGCTCGAACGCATCGCCTTCTGCATCCGTGGCCGGACTGCCATCGGGCTCACCATCCACCAACGCTCCCAAGTACAGGCCACCGCCGAGTTGATGCTTCGCACCTCCGCTTGTGTTTAGCGTCTGGTAGCTGTCGGGGGCATCACCGAAATCGAATTGATTGCTCGTTTGGCCAAATACGATGACTTCGTAGTCTTCAACTTCGCCATCGCTCGCTTGACCAAGTGGAAAGAGGCTGCCAGCACTGCTCAGGCGAATGCGCGCAAAGCTGTTCCCTGCGGTCGCAGTGGCCGGGATGCTGAAATTGATCGTGTTGACGCCGGCTGTGACCGACGCGGAAGTACCGCCGCCGATGTGTTCGCTTGGATGATCAAACTGTCCATTGAGGTTGTAGTCGATCCAGGCATCCACCTGTCCCGACCCAGAAGCTCGAACATTAATGCTCGCCGACTGGCCAGGCACGAACAACGAAGACCCGACCAAGCCGTCTTCGTCATTTGGAATCCGGTCATCGTCGTCTGACTCGGCAAATTGGTCAGGGGTCCCATTGGACTCGCCATCGACATAGTTGCCAAGGAACAACGAGGTGATCAAGTGCGACGGCCCACTGCTCTGAGCAAGCGTCTGATAGCTGTTCGGCGCATCGCCATAATCACGTTCGGTGCCAAAACCACCACCAAGGATCTGAACTTCGTAGTCTTCGACTTCTCCGTCCGCAGCCGAACCACCGGGGGCAAGACCGCCAGCCGAACTAATCCGAAGTCTCGCGAAACTCGTACCTGCTACTGCACCTTCTTCACCACCAGGAATCGTGAATGTCAGTGTGTTAACACCGGGATTTAAAGAAGCAGAGACACCGTCGTTAATATGCTCATCCGGATGGTCAAACTGGCCATTGCCGTTCAAGTCCATCCACGCATCAAGCTTACCAGCCGCCGAAGCGAAAACATCGATACTCGATAATTGACCAATGATAAACTGCGACGTGCGGACGAGGCCGTCTTCGTCGTTCGGCAATTGATCGTCGTCATCATCCTCTGCGAATTGATCCGGATACCCGTCAGGTTCGCCGTCAATGTAGGTACCAAGAAACAGCGCTCCGATTTCGTGCTTTGGGCCACCGCTGGCGTCTAGCGTCTTGTAGCTGTCGGGTGCATCGCCAAAATCGATGGCGAGCAATCTGCGATCTTCCAACGGCTCGAACAAGAGCCGACGTGCATCGCTAAACCGTCTTAGTTGGAGCCGACGTCTCCTCATCGAGGAACGACTAGCATGCGCGGTACGCGCCGCTTTAATGAGCATGACTGCAAACTCCAGGACAAGAACAGAACCGTGACACGAGCCAGATGGTGGGGGGAAGCACCGACCGTCCGCTCTTCGATGAAAACTCATCGATCGATCGAAGGATCGTGGCAGAGAACCGCGTTTTCTTTTGAGTCTTCATGTCGCCCAGCGGTTTGCGAGGCACTTATTGTCCCCCCTCATCCTACTTATTCAGGCGATCCCGAGCAAAGAGAATCCCCACAACTTCTGTTGGCATCTGGCGTCCTGTCGAGTGCACTTCTGATTAAAACGATCGTCCAACTTGGACACGCTTCGGCAATCTCTTTTGGACGAGGGAGAACCCGCTCAGGGCATCGACTATACAAATGTCAATGTGTGAAGCTCACTCAGCGAGATACCTATCGTCTGGAAACTAAATCAGGAGGCTGTTTGGTGCGGAGCTAGCAACTCGCAATCGACAAGCAACAGCGCACCGGCTGACGAAGAAATCCACAAACGCTCGCACGAAATGAACCAAGGGAAAGGAAGTTCAGCGTGTAAGAAGTTGCCTAGACGGAAATGCATTTCTCGACGCGCTTGCCAACATCCACTCCGAGCGAGTGTGAAGAGCGGGAGACTCAAGCCGCCATTCGACGAGCGCATACCGCCTCACCCGGTTTTCTGACGACGAGGCGAAAGCTGCTTTCACAAATCGGATACTTTCGGCGGATCCAATTGCTGAGTCGGGTGCGCCAGCTTTCCTCCAGAGTCATGGATTTCAGACCAATGACGGGATCGCCCTCGATAACCACGATTTCGTAACCGTAGTGTGATTCCATGATCTCGGCAAGCGTTCGTGGGTCATAGAAGAACAGGTGGTGGAACATGTCGTAGTGCTTGCCTCGTCGGCGCTTCAGACCAAGCTTTCCTAATAGCGTTTTCAGCCGACTAGAAATCGATTTGATGTTGGGACAGCCAATATGTAACAGACCGCCGGGAGCGAGGATCCTATAAACCTCTCGGAGGTACTCCTGTGGATTCTTAGGGTGTTCCAGCACCTGATCCATGAACACGCAATCGTATTGATCGGCGGGAAGTCCCAGACCAAAGAAGTCACCTGTATAGATCGGAAAGTCAACTTGCTCTCGTAGCATTCTCATGGTTGTGGCGTCAACATCGTAGCCTTCCACTTGCCATCCGCGCCGCTCGGCCAACAGCAATTCAATCCCATCATAACAACCGATCGACAGAAGACGCCCCGGCGTCGTGTAACGCTCCAATTGCTCGATCGCATCCGCTTTTGCCGCAACACGACGCTCACTCAGATCATCGGGATCGGGAATCGCTAAGACGTCCTCGCCGCACTGGCCGTAGTTCGCATAATAGCAGTCCAAGTAGTCCGCCGTGTATTGCGGGTTCATAAACATCAGTCGACAGGACTGGCAGCGATCGACTTGTCGGCCTGTGTAGTCATGATCGTAGTTCTTGATCTCCGATGATCCACACATCGGACATTGCCGAAGCGGTTCGTCGTACGCAGGAGTGAGGTCGGCGGTGGACTCGGTGCGAGAGCAATAGGCATCTGTGGACATCGCAGTTTCTTCCTACCAAGCAACAAATAAGCGCCGCAAACCGCCGGCGATGATGCAATGGACTAAACGTTTCGAATTGAACTCAAGCTGCTCGTCGAGTCTCTGCGCAGCTTTGATGGACGAAGAAGAACTTGCCGAGAATGTGATCGTACTCCTTCTTCCAATCCGCGCTTTCGAGGGTGTACATTTTGTGATTCACGACAACATGTTTGGCGAGGTAACCGATGCTGTCGAGATAAGTAGACAACTCGCCCCAGCAGTACGGCATACACTCGAGAAAAAGCGTAGGTCGATCTTCTCGCAGGACTCGTTGAGCGCCTTGAAGCACTTGCAGTTCATGGTCTTGCACGTCGCACTTAATGAAGCTGATCGGGCGAGGGATCTGTTGTTCTTGCGCGACGAAGTCATCCAGACGTTGCGTTGGGACGGTGACGTAAGTACCTTCGCAATCAGGAAACGATTCGAGACTTCCGCCACCCCAAGGATGACAGTCGGGCCTAAAGAGCTCGGCTTCACCGGTTGTGCACGACAATGCTTTGTTAATGACCGTGACATTGGAAAGCTGAAAGGCCTGCTTGGAATCTTCCACGTACTGGGCGAGCTCTTGCTGTGGTTCGAATGCGTAAACGGTGCCGGACGGCCCGACGGCTTTTGCTAGCCAGTAACTATAAGCACCGCGGTTTGCCCCAATGTCGAGGACGGTTTCACCGGCTGCAACGTGCTTTCTGATATACGCGAGTTCATGACGATCTTGCTTGAGACGGTAGCGCCAAAATCGATGCATTGCATGCAGACGTTCAGCCACTTTCATTTACGACACTCCCAAATTCGTGGTTTGGCAGGCGGCGATCCGTTCCCTTTCATTGAGATCGGGGAAAGCTATCGCAGGCGGCGTCCGCAGACAATGTCAGTTCTCGTGGGCCGCTAAAAGTCTCTTAACCGAGTGGGCGTCGGTTCAGACCGCTAGCACCCGCATTCATGGAATTGACCTTTTTCGATTTGGCGGACCCGATTACATTTCCCGCCGCAACGGGTTAAGGCCTCGTTAGTTGCGTTCACCGATCACAACAATCAAATGGTTACCACGTCATGAAACTTATCGAGAACTTTCTTCTCAAGGCCGGGCAAATTCGATCCATTGATGGAAATCTATGTTTCGATCGTGAAGTTCTCGATCAATTCCTGGCCGCGCCCTACGATCCCCTGCCCGAGTTTGAAGGAGCGCCGAACTACAAGCTCAAGAACAATGGGCGTGGTAAGGATCATCCTCGTTACGGTCGTTTTGTCTATGCTTTGGCACGCCACTATAAACCCGAATACATCGTGGAAGTAGGGACTTTCGCCGGTGGTACTTCTGTTGGGTTTGCCAACGCAATCAACGAGAACGGGCAGGGAAAACTAATCTGCGTCGACCAAGATTCGTACAGCAATGGGACCTTTCCGCAGGTAGTGAAACGCAACCTGGCTCGCGTCGGATTCTCTGAATCGAAACTGCAATTGTGCTGTGGGGACTCGAAAGAGTGGTTGCCGAAGCTCGCCGACACCCTGAAGGAACAAGTCGAAATTGTGCTCGTCGATGGCGACCATACGTATGAGGGCGCGCTCGCAGATCTGACGAACGCCGTTCCACTCGTAAAGCCGGGCGGCTTCATCCTGGTCCATGATGTCGATCGTAGCCGCCGCATGGACGAGGCGACGACCGATCATCCTCACCCAGTCTATGAAGCGTTTCACGAGCTCGTAGCCGACAAGCAGTTGAACTGGTGCATCTTGAAATTCATTCGAAAGCACCTGGGGATTATTCAAGTGCCAACGGACGAAGCAAACCTAGCGACACAGCGCGCCGCCTAGACAATCGCAACTCAACAATACGCAGTGGACGAGCCGACCTGTTCGCGACGCGACGAAGTTCACCGCCGGAGACTCACAGTGACCGCGAAAGCGCATCTGGAAGACGTGGAGGGACGGATTCGTGACATTTGTGCAGATCCATGCAACAAGCATATCGCGCGAGTTCCCAACGCTGGTGCCGTAATCGACGGGCACTTAATCACGCATAACGGCCTGCTGGCTAAAGCAATTGACCCCGGATACGTTCGCCTCCTCCAGGGCAACAACGGCTGCCATGAGCCACAGGAAGAATTCGTGTTTCAGGAAGTCTTGAAACACATTCCGCAGGGGGGCAGCATCGTTGAGCTGGGTGCGTATTGGGCGTTCTACTCGATGTGGTTCGCCAACGAGGTGGCCGGCGCGAAATGTTTTTGCGTCGAGCCGCGAAAGAAGAACTTGAAAGTCGGCAAGCACAATTTTGCTAAGAACGGCCTAGTAGGTGAGTTCTTCCATAGCAAGATCGGCCACGGCTATTTGGGAGTTGACGAATTCCTCGAATCGCAACAGTTAGACTATATCGACATACTGCATGCCGATATCCAAGGTGCCGAATTCGAGATGCTCTGCGATGCCGAACAATCGCTTAAGACCGGAAGAATCGGCTACGTGTTTGTGGGCACTCACAGTCAAGAGTTGCACTATCAATGCAAGAGCTATCTTGAGCGATGCGGATACATCACTGTCGCGCACGCCGACTTTGATCACGGAACGTATTGTTCCGATGGTGTGCTCGTCGCTCGACACAAGGATATTGCCGGACTCGAACCGCTGGAGTTGCCGTTGAGAGACGCACAGCAACAACGAGAAGCCGAACGGCAGATGAATGACATTCGGGTGGACGCTCCGGAACAGAACATCCGATCGCCGCAAAATGGCTTATTGAGACGGCTACAGCGACAACTGTTTGATTCACGTCGATGATGCCAACATCCACGAGCCAATCTGTTACGGGCCTCAATGAAAGGCATCACATGAACGTCTTCACCAGTCTCCCTAAGCCGTTGAAGCGAATTCAATGGAAATATCGAATGCTACTGTGGCAGTTTCACAGAAGGTTCAGCAAGTCGATGACGTTGAAGACTCAACAAGGAATCTTCAATATCCCGTTCGACGAACATGATGCCGTTAGCCGGCATCTCTACTCTCGGCGCGAGTTTGAGCTGGAGTGGATCGTGGACTCTCTCGCCTTCCTCCGCAGCAAACAACTGTGCCCACCGAAGGGCCAGGGAACGGTGTTGGACATCGGAGCGAACAACGGCGTGATCTCTATTGGAATGCTCGCCACGGGTGAATTCGAAAGAGCGATCGCGGTCGAACCAGCCCCCAGGAATTTCTCGCAGCTGCAAGGAAACGTTGCCGCCAACGATTTTGAAGAACGCTTTACTTGTCTCAACTTTGCGGCATCCGACGGGCGATCCGAACTCGAATTCGAGCTGAGCGAAAACAACCACGGCGATCATCGCGTTCGCAGTGCGCTACCAGCCAGTGAATCGCGAGAGTTGTTTAACGAGTCGAATCGTCGTGTGATCAAAGTGCCCTCCGACACGATTGATAGCCTGTTGGCCAACCTGGGTGATGAACTCTCGGAACAAGTGTCGCTCGTGTGGATCGACGTCCAGGGTTATGAAGGATTCGCGTTTCGTGGCGCCGCCGACTTGCTTTCCAAAGGCGTCCCAGTCGTCTCTGAAATTTGGCCGTATGGAATCGAGCGCGCGGGGATGTCGTTAGACACTTACTGCGAGATCGCTAGCGGCATCTGGTCAACCTATTGGACCGAGCGACGTGGCACACTTGTCCAACATCCGATAGCCGAACTCCCCACGTATGCCGCCAAGCTCGCCCGTGGTGTGAAACACGAGAACGTGATTTTCACCAAATGAGGAGCAATCCGACATTCGCTCATCCAGCCGCATGCGCCTGTCGTGTCTCGATAAAGTGACCTTCCACCGCGGATTCGATTTTGGTACTTACCGATCGCTGGTAAGTCTCGTTCGAGAATACAGCTCTTTGGGCGTGCTGGTCTATTCGTCGACATCGCGCCGTTCGGGTCACTTCAATTGGAAGCAAAGCAATGAAGCGGTTGTGGATGCGTCTCGGTTTGGTCGCTGGAATTCTGGGAGTTGGCGGCGCGGGAGTCTTGGTCGCACAGAGGAGTGGTACGACTTCAGAAGATCCAACGGCGGTCACCACTACGACCGAAGCACCGACCGCGAGCGGCGAATTGCCACGACCAATCCCGATCTCAGACAACTCTTACGGAAGTGAAGATGGCTCCAACCTGAACTCCGCCGCACCGACAAACGTAGCGATCTACTCCAATGAACTAGAAACCGACGAGGTTGCAAGTTCCGCGAAGTTCGTCGGCCCACCTGCATCGTCGTACGCCAGTTCGCCAGCAAGCTACTCGATTAATGATACGGATACCGATACGACGCAAGATTCACCCGAGCGCCCACAGTCAACTCCTCAAAGCTCCTACGCGCCAACCAGCGTTTATACAAGCGAGTATTCGACAGCAGAGTCAACCGAATCATCACCGTACGCGAGTCGATACGGCGACGCGACTGACGGCGTGGACGGTACCGGAGCCTCGCTGCGATCACCACAAGAATTGGCTGCAACAGAATCGGAAGACCGTTTCGGCGGCTATGGAGATGGTGCATCTAAGAGCGCAGCGCCCGGGCGTCCCGCTCCTCCCTCTGAATCTGCGCCGGAGCTAGTGAATGGCGATTCATCAGAATCACCTCTTTATCAGTCGCCCGCGCCCATTGCGAGCAACGATGGAACAATCGAACCGCCACCCCTGTCGCGTGACGAAATACCTGCTCGTTCAAGCTACGCTCCCGTCGAACTAGCGCCTCCGGCAGCGCAGCAACCGCTATTGTCGAACAGCTCGACCATCGAGCGTCCGACCGCGTCTGCAACGTACGCCCCCGGTGGCTCCACAGCCGCACTCGTACCATCGCCCCTCACTTCCGACACCCCCGGCGATCGTGATCTTGAAGGCATCCAAAGCCCGAAGCTCACCTTTGAGAAGCAGGGCCCCGACGAAGTCAGCGTCGGGCAAGCGGCTCCGTACAAGATCTTTGTTCAAAACGTGGGTAATGAGACGGCCCATGGCGTCGTCGTGACCGATCGCGTGCCGCAAGGAATGAAACTCGTCGATGCATCGCCCGATTTCGACCAGACTGCGGATGGCAATATGGTGTGGCAGCTAGGTGATCTGGAACCAGGTGACCAGGCACAGGTTTCGATCGAATTAGAGTCGATAGTCGAGGGTGTAGTCGGCAGCACTGCGAACGTCACGTTCCGCGCTCAGGCCTCGGTCCGCTCGATCAGCACGAAACCTGAACTCGTTGTCAAACATACGGGTCCCGAGAAGGTTCTGATCGGTGACGATGTTATCTTCGAGATTACTCTGTCAAATCCCGGCAGTGGAGCGACGACCGGGATCGTTATTGAAGAAGATGTCCCCGCCGGATTGGCTCACGTCGACGGTGACCGACTCGAGTACGAGATCGGAACACTTCGTCCGCAGGAAGAGAAAAGAGTCACACTGCTGTTGCGAGCCGACAAAGCGGGCATGGTGAATAATCTGCTGCGAGTTAAAGCTGATGCTGGGATTGACGTGACAGATCAAGCGACACTCGAAGTGATCGCACCCGATTTGCAAGTTGCCATCGGTGGTCCGCGCACCCGTTATCTAGAACGCAAAGTAACCTACGACGTCGCCGTTTCAAATCCAGGAACGTCGACAGCCTACGATGTCGAACTCGTAACCCTCCTTCCCAAGGGTCTGAAGTATGTTTCGGCTGACAATAAAGGGAGCTACGACCCGCGGCGTCATGCGGTTTATTGGAGCTTGGCTGAACTTCCTGCCGGGGATCGTGGAAGCGTTCAATTGACGGCGTTGCCAATCGAAACCGGCGAGCAAAAGCTATTGGCGGAGGGAACGGCAAGTCAGAACTTGGCAGCAGAATCTGAACACACAACCAACGTTCAAGCCCTGACCGAATTGGCGTTCAGCGTGCAGGACGTTCACGATCCGATCGAGGTCGGTAGCGAAACGATGTACGAAATTCGGATTGTGAATAACGGTAACAAAGTCGCAACAAACGTCCAGATCGCTGCAGCAATGCCCGACCAGCTGACACCGATCAGCGGTGACGGCCCCACAAAGGTGATCGTCGAAGGTCAAAACGTCTTCATGGAACCACTCGCGAGAATCGCGCCGCGCGACGAGGTCATCTATCGCATTGCGGCGCGAGGCATCGGAGCGGGTGATCACGTGATTGCGGTGCAACTCGCCAGCGACGACGTAACAACGCCTGTCACCAAGCAGGAAAGCACGAAGGTTTACGCGGACGAGTAGCCGCTGCTCGCAGAGCAAACAACGAAGATGCACGGCCCTACGCCGCCGAGATGCGATCGTCGACCGTTTGGCATGCTGACGTCACACGTGTCAACTCCGTCCACAATTCCTGCAGCAAGTAAGGCTTCGAAACCACGGAGGTTGCGCCGCAATTCAATGCAACTTGCCGATCAGACTCGCGCGGAAAACCGATCAACGTGATGAGCGGTACTTGATGAACTTGCTTCACAAATGCGACAAGTTCGAGTGTGTCTAACTCGATCGAACGCGACACATCCCAAATCGCGACGGCAGGCCCCATCACGAAAGCTGGCTGCCGCGGACTCGCCCAAACGGTTGAATGGCCAATCACGTGACACGCCTCGGCGATTGCATCGTAAGCCTCGAGCGTTGTCGCTCGGATTACAACCAGACCGCGTTGGCCGTTCTCAGGCGATGGAACAGCGATGCCGCTGAGTTCCGATTCGGTGAAAGTCCGCGGCATCGCTAATCGGCCTCGTCGATTAACGCCCATCAATTCCACTGACATGCGCGGCACGAACTCGTGCCAATAAACTCGAGTGACGCCTTGCCAAGGCTGACCGGTACGCAGTTCGCCTTCGCACCATCCGCCCATCAATCCAATGAACTGTGCGAGAGGAGCCAACCGAAGCAGTGCAGCGACATCCTGTTGCGAATAGATGCCAGGTGTCGCCGCCGCGACGATGACGACATCGGGTGGATCGTCGGCAGCCGCCAACTCGGCACGTGCGATGTCCATCTGTTCAAAGATCGCGAGATCACAGTACTCGCGCAACCAAGCGACGGGCTCATGAAACTCGCCGTGCGATGGATCGCCGACAAAGAAGACTCGTTGCGCTGTCATCAGGGGATTCGACTTTCAAAGTCCACAATACGTTCGTGCGTGGCGGTAGGATTCTCCGCGTCACGCAGCGCCGCCAGGAATTCGGGGTCTCCGACCAACCGGCTCAATCTTGCAAGTGTTCGCAGATGTCCACGATCATCGAAAGAGCAAATTAGAAAAAAGACGTCGGTAAGCATTCCTCGCGGCCCTCCAAACGGAATGCCGTGATGCGTTCGACCGAGTGCGATCATCGGCTCGGCAAGCGCGGTGGGCATCGGGCGACGCGGATGAAGAAGGGCGACGCCGTTGTCCAGCGCCGTCGGATGCAATGTCTCGCGGGCGCGAATGGCTTCCGTCATCTTCTCTGGGTCCCACAGCAAACCAGTGCGAGATGCTAGCTCGACCATGGAAGTGATGGCGGAGTTCCGAGTCTTTGCCGCCAGCGGCACTTCGATCGCTTCCACCGACAACAAGGAAGCAATCGAAACGGCAGCTTCCGACTCCCCTTCCGCCGCGCGCTCCAACACTCCTTCGACTTTGAGCAGCGCGCTCTCGTCTGAAGCGCCGATTCGCTCTTCCAACCAGTGATGGATCTCGGCCTGAGAGAATCGCCATTGCCCACCGACCTTTCGGCCAGGCAATCTGTCGCGGCCCGCCATCTTTGCCACTTGAGGTGGCGTCAGATGGAGATAGGCAGCCAAGCTGTCGATATCGAAGTCTTCATGTGCCATGTTGTTGCAATCCTTCGGCCCGACGTCATTCTCGCGGTAATCGAACCAGCCTGTCCAGGGCGGCCCGATCGGGGGTCAGCACCATGCGATTGGTTGGATTATTCACTTTGAACGTGCTGAATGACTTGCTATGATAGCGGTGCCTTCCAGACATCGCCTCGAACACCCATTCGAGCCCTCCCGATGCTACCTCCCACAACGAGATCACCACGATGCTGACTCTGCCCACCGGCGTTAATCACGATCAGGCTTCACGCAGAAGCTTTCTACAAGTCGGCGCCCTCGCTGGACTTGGTGTTTCGCTGCCCCTTGCGATGGCGAGCAAGCAACTTGCGGCAGCGCAAGGGCGGCACGAATCGGACATCAACTGCATTGTCATCTGGACTCGCGGTGGAACCAGTCACCACGACACCTACGACCCCAAGCCGGATGCTCCGGTGGCCGTGCGTGGCGAGTTCGGTGTGATCGACACGGCGATTCCAGGAATCAAGTTCACCGAGATCTGCCCAAACATGGCCAAGCACGCCGATCGCTTCGCGTTGCTGCGAGGCTGGAATCCGCGTAATGGCAGCCACGGATCGGCCGATCAGTGGGTCATGTCTGGACGCCGGTTCAATCAATCGGTAGCTTATCCCACCTATGGTTCGGTGATGAGCTACCATCATGGCTTCAAGACGGCGATGCCTCCCTTTGTTCAACTCGGCACGAACGTTGACAGTCGATTTGGTGGTGGCAAGGCCGGCGTACTCGGACACGAATACAACCCGTTCGTCATCGATTCCGATCCCAACAGCGACAAGTTCACGGTTCGCGATATCACACCGCCAAGTGGCATCTCGTTGGATCGCGTTGATCGTCGCAAGAGGATGCTCGCCACCGTTGACCAACTGCAACGTCAATCCGACATTCAACCCGCAGCATTCAAAGCGATCGACGAGCAGTATGAAACCGCCTTGAACATGATCACCGCACAAGAGACAAAGCAAGCGTTCGACATCGCGTCAGAAGACGAGAAGCTTCGTGAAGGCTACGGCAAGCATCGGTTTGGACAGAGCTGCTTGTTGGCTCGACGTTTGATCGAAGCAGGCGTTCGATTCGTCACGGTCACCGATGGCGGTTGGGATACGCATCAAAATAACTTCAAGTCGCTCAAAGATTCACGCATCCCACCCGTCGATCAAGCATTGCCACAGTTGCTGACGGATCTGGAAGACCGCGGCCTGCTCGAGACGACACTCGTCTGTTGGCTGACGGATTTCGGTCGCACTCCAAATATCAACTCGGCTAGCGGGCGCGACCACTGGGCGACAGCAGGTTTCGCAATCATGGCTGGAGCTGGCGTACCAGCCGGGCACGTTCTTGGCACGACCGACGGCGAAGGCGGATACGTGACGCGCGACGAGTACTGGAGCGACGACATTGCGACCACGATCTATTCGAAACTCCGCATCCCGCACGACCTAATCGCTCGCGCCCCAGACGGCCGCCCGGTCCGCTTGATCGAAGGCAAACCAATCCGCGAATGGATGTAATCGATTCGCCGCTTACTTGCCAAATCGCAGAAACCGTCCGGGCATTTGCTCTGACTTAGCAAGCAGCGGCTCGCCATCGCGAACGATCGCTTCTCCATTGACAAAGACATGCTCGATGCCTGTCGTCGGCACATTCGGAGATTCAAACGTTGCCTCGTCAGCGACTGTCTGCGGATCGAACACAACAACGTCGGCGAACTTAGCCGGTGCCAAAGTTCCTCGATCGACGAGCTTGAATCTTTTGGCAGCGACGCTAGTTAGCTTGGTCACGGCTTCTTCAAGCGTGAATAGCTTCAAATCGCGAACACAGCGACCAAGGATTCTGCCGACGGCGCCGTATACGCGAGGATGCACTTGGGCATCCGGGAAGTAGATACCGTCCGTTCCCATCATGAACAGCTCGTGCTGCAGAAACGGCCAGATGAGCGCGTCGTCGCCTTCCTCCATCACGCACAGCACGGCAAGTCGCTCTTCGATCAACAGCTCGAACAGCGCGACATCGGCCGATTTCCCAGATTGGTTGACGTACTCTTGCAACGTCGTGCCTTGGTGATGCGAATTCTCCTTACTGCCGACCCACGCGATACGGATGTGGTCGAGGTCGAGGCGTAACGCGTTCAGGCCTTCGCTGAATCGATGACGAATCTCCGGTTGATGCAACCGATCCATTGCTGCGATCGGGCCGTCCTCCCACGCGTCGTAAGGCAGGAAGTAACTCAACATCGTCGATCCCGGTTGATACGGATAGACGTCGAACGTTATGTCAACGTCGCGTCGAGCTTTAGCAAGCAGTTCAAAGACTTGTTCGTGTGTGTACGGAGCCTGCACTTTGAGGTGGGAGATATGCACCGGGACATTCGCTCGTCGACCGATCTCGATCGCTTCGTTCAGTGCAGGAAACAGCCCCTTCTTGTATCGAACATGCGTCACATAGATGCCGCCATAATCGGACATGGCCGAGCAAGCTTCGACTAGCTCGTCGGTCGTCGAGAAGCATTGCACGATATAGTCGAGTCCTGTCGACAGGCCGACGGCACCTTCTTCCATCCCGCGACGTATCTCGTTTTGAATCTGACGCATCTGGAAATCATCGACGACGTTTCGCCCAAAGCCACAGATCATCGAGCGGATGTTAGCGTACGGCAGATGCGCTGCCGCGTTTTGCGCAGCGTGTCCATTCAGCTGCTGCATGTACTCGCCCCAACTCTCCCATCCGCGATATTCGTCGAGCCGCAAGCCGTTTAACGCTCGCAGATAAAACATCCATTGCGAAGCGGTACTCGCGCTGACCGGCGCGTAGGAAATCCCGTCGGCCATCAGAATCTCAGTAGTAAAACCCTGCAGCGTCTTGGCGGTGAAGTGTGGCGTCTTTAGCAGCCAACCATCGCTATGGTTATGAACGTCGATAAATCCGGGGGCTACGATTTTGTTCGAGGCATCGATGATCGCGCCCGCCGTGGCCTTGGTCAGATCGCCAATCGCTGCAATTCGATCTCCTTGCAATCCAACATCGGCTCGAAATCGAGGCCTATTCGTTCCGTCGATCACTTCACCGTTGCGAATTATCGTATCGAACAAGGGAGCCTCGCCGTTAAGCGTCGGAATCTGAAGATTGTGATGCGACGAATGCCTTCAGTTCGGGAAACAAAGTTTCCATTTCGATTTGCAAATCGCTGAGCACTTCGGTCGCGCGTTCAATCTGGCCATCGCGTCCCATAGCTTCGAGTTCGAACGATAGGTCGCTTGCATGTGTCGGGCCGAAGTATCGCAAACAGCCTTTCAACGTATGGGCAAATCTCCGAAGTTCGACCAAGTCATGCGACTCGATGGAAGATCGGATTCCGTCGATCAACTTGGGATACTCTTCGAAAAAGATGGTCACCAATTCGACCAGTAGTTCAGCGCTGCCACCAACCGCATCGAGAGCGCAATTCCAATCGAGTTTCTTATCCATTTATTTTCTCATCGCCAGTGCCATCTGCCCTTCACAGCATACGCGACACATTGCTGCGGGGTAAGGCAGCTGTCACGAGCTACAAGCACGTCGCAGCAGATTCTCTGTGATTTGTTGCACCCGCGAATCAGGTCCGTGTGGCCGTGACCAATGTGACCAGGGAAGGAGATGCCCTGGCGGTGATGCAAGTCCCTGAGCCCAATAGATCGTAGACGCATTGAAAACGAAGTTGTCTTTCGGTCCGGGAAAGATCGTTGATGCCCACTGACCACGACGCGTTCCGCCTGCCCATACGTTCCCCTCGCCAACGATTTCCAGCCCAGCACGTGCAACATCTGGATCGCCGTGAAACTCCCAGCCGATAAGGCCGGGGATCGCTTCACCACTGTTCATTTCCGTACCGGCGAAGATCCAATGATCCGGCTTGGTGCATACCCAATCGCCACCTCCATTAAAGGGAACGACCGTTCTTGCTCCGATGATCCTTCGTTCATCGGGACCGCTCGTATCAAACGGGCCCAGAATCTTTCCGTAACTTTTCAACTCTTCGTCGCGCAATGGTCCATAGCTCGCGACGCGTTCGATCCTTCGTCGCTGCTGACTGTTGGCGTTGTTTGAGAACTCGCTGACCATGTAGACCGAATTTCCGCTCAACCACAACACGTTCACACCTTCATCAATCGCTCTCTCAATGGTTTGATACTGAGCCAAATCCCAATACTCGTCGTGGCCCACGCTTAAAAAGCACTTCGCGCGCGTCACGAACGACGGATCGACAACGTCGCTGTTACTGCAATAGGTGACGTCATAGCCCTGCTTCTCGAGCCAGTAACAAAGCGGATACTCCCATAGCAGAAACTCGCCGGACCCAATCGACAGCGG
Source organism: Planctomycetota bacterium (assembly GCA_014381825.1). Taxonomy (GTDB): domain Bacteria; phylum Planctomycetota; class Planctomycetia; order Pirellulales; family Pirellulaceae. The sequence continues at coordinate 62,036 of JACNKX010000116.1, read as the reverse complement.
ATGGTCGAAGATTTGACAATATTTTCCGTAGGGCCGATCGAAGCTAGACGCCACGTCCGGCGCGTGGGCTCCGTCGGGATGCGTGTAAAGCGATTCGTTGACGGGCCAGCGATTGTAGGCTTGCCAAGTGTTGTCTGAACACTGAAACAGGATATCGGCTTTGCGTTGATCGCGCACGATGAAGATGACATAGCTCTGCCAATACGGCTCGTCGCCTTCTGGCACGGTCGTTAGCTTTCCAAGGTAAACGCCGCTGATCCACGAATCGGGAATCTCGATCTCAAGACTTGGTTCCCAATCGCATTCACGCAACCGTTTGTCGCCTATCTCTGGTGTCGGTTGTACCGTTCCGGTGAGCGGCCCATGCGTCTGCATCAACTTCGCGCCAGCTCCTTCGTAATAGCCCATTCGATAGATGTCGAGATTGAAATTGCGAGCCGGATCCGTGCTGACGAATATTTTCAGCTGGTCGCCGACCTCGACCGACTGATGCGAACAGTAGCCTTCGATTAGCGACGTCCGATAGTTGCCTTGGTTGATTCTCGCGCGCGTTAGTTGCCAGTCGACCGAGCCTGGCTTTGCAAGCTCTTTCTCATGCTCACTAGACGGCTCGGTGCCGGTTGCGGTCGCTGTCCCAAACCCTGCGACGGTGGCCGCCTTCAAGAGCTGTCGGCGGTCAAATGATGAGCCCATCGGAAACCCTTTCGCATTCGTACAGGTGTCAGACGTTGTCGCGCCTCGGGGAAACTCTTCGCTACTCCTCAACACGCGCGCGAGAAGATGGAGCCGGTTCAAATACGGCGATGCTGGCTGTAAACCCATGCAAGAAGTTCGTGCCTCCGATTGGTCCCATTTCTCCTGCCGCGAAAAAGCCAGCGAGCGGAGCGTTGTCCAACGCTTTACCAATGGCTTCGGCGTCGTGATTTGGTTCCTGGAACAAGCGTGTTCCGCGACCGTTGCAGGTGAATAGCAGCGTGCCGCGAGGCTCGGAATCCGGAGGCTGTTTGATCGACGCGAGCAATTGCTTCAACTCGCCATCCGCCGTGTTCGCATCTCGCAAGTGAAACTGGACGGTCTGACCAGGACGGACGTAGTCGCCGATCACGATAGAACCATTTTCTTGGTCGACACCCACAACATTCCGCACAAGGAAGTCGCCTTGCTCGAACGTCGCCTGATACTCGCTCACGACGCGTCCCACATGCAGCCCGCGGCGCAGCATCTCTTGTTCATGTGTTGCAAGCGTTTCGTAGACTTCGATTAACCGCTTGTAAGCAGGAACGCCACCAAGCTCTTGGATTACATTGCGTTCGGCCTTCGTGATCACAAAGTGGCCGCCGATCGGGCGGCAACCTTGCGAGACGATCGAACGAACCGCTACGTCGCCGTGAACTAGGGCTGCAACCGCACCGTCGTGAAAGGCGTTTGGCCCCATGAAAAGACAGTTCTCCCCGGGTTCAGTCGCAGCGCTAGCCATGCCACCGATCACAGGAGTACCAGGTTGATCCTCGTTGACGCGTTCGAGCAGCAGTTCAGGCGGGAAGCTAAAGGGGTCGCCCAGTGCTAACAGGGCCGACCCATCGGGCCACGCTTCCGGCAAGTCGTCAGGCCAGCCGACGATCGAGCCACCTTCTGGGGCGCGAACAAACTCAAGTCGCATCGGCAAAACGGCGGTTCCTGGCAAGGACGCGGCCCATAACGACATTGCCGACGCCATCTCCACTTCAGTTCCAACGCCAACTATCGATTCGCCCGAACAGCCGATCACGCATTCTGTTCCTAGTTGTTCACAAATTCGAGGTGCAAGTTTCGCTGCGGCGACGATGTGGTTTACGGAGACAAACAACACCACGAAGGTCGGATCGTCACCGAGCTGTTCCTGGACGAGTGCAATGACTTCGTCCAGCGCGGTAAGAGAGTTGGGGTTCGTTGATAGGGCCGAAGCGAATGCAGGAGACATGAATCAAGTCCGGAAAGCGATGAGAGAATGTGGTCGTCTGCGATATGTCGTCGTCAATTTGCGACGAAGTTAAGAACTCGCATCGCGTTACCGATGCTATCTGCGTGTTTGGCATCGGCAACTCGCAATCGCAGCACGTGTGCTCCGGTCGCTAAGTCCGCGCCAAAGAGCACCGTTCGTGGATAGTGTAAACCTGAACTGAAGCGATGGAACAGATTCGTTTTCTGGTACGGTCCGCCATCGACACTCGTCTCGACGATGCCTGCGTCGGGCCCGGCGAGTACATACGCTCCGATCGCTGTCCCATCAAACTTAAGCGTTAACTCGCTTTCCGGTTCTTCGGCACACAAAAGAAGTTCCTTCGTGAAACGACCGCGACTCGACCCTTTCAACTCCTTCCACGCAGGCACCTTAATCATCATTCCTTTCAGGTCACTTGCCACATTGGGCTGAAGCAGTCGCCCACGAGCGTAACTCTTGGAATCTAGAAGTTGGGGCATCGCATGAGGAATCGCCTTCGCCGGAGTGGGGTCGCTCATCGACTGCTCAATCAAACGATCGATCATTGTGGCCGCAATCGCGTTGCCGTGCGGTTTTGGATGCGTTCCCCCAAATTGCTCCCAGGTCAGCGTCTTGGCTGTGATGCGATCGGCAACTTCCTTAGCGAGATTAATCGTCGAGACTTGATAATGCGCGGCGACAGCGTTGTGCGCCGCAACCGGCAATGGAACTTCGCCGCGTTGCCATTTCGCAAGCATTCCTGGATTGACGAAGTGAGTAACGACGATGTCAGCGCCAGGATTATGTGTTCGCGTCTGCCGGATGATGCCTTCCATGCCTCGGATACACTCGCGACGAGCGTGCCCAGCATCTTGATCATCGTTGACGGCAAACTCGACGAAGAACAAATCGACTGGACCTTTGTCCAAAACATGTTCGGCCAGACGGAAGGCTCCGGTCGTGGAACATGTCGAAGAGATACCGGCATCAGTAAAGGTGAACTCCGTCTCCGGAAAACGCCGTTTCAGAACTTCCATCACCATTGGCCGATAGCCGTTCATTTCGGTAATTGATCCACCTATGAATGCGACGTGCCCCTGTTTGTCCTGTTCAAAACGCAGCCTCGCGTTGGCAAACGTTCCTCGAGGATGGATATTCGTATCGCCTGTTGGCTCGGCGCGCAAACACGGCGTTGTGATCGCGGCACCCAATAATATGGCGACGACACTTTTGAGAAAACTTGACATTAGTGGATACTCTCTGCAAGACGAAGGTCGGACATTGTCGTTGATCGCTCCGCAATCGACGCGTTTGGTTCGCGCAACGAACCACGACTATCATTTTCCCAAGCGCCTCTTACTCTAATGAAAGCGGAAGCGCGCGTCGATGGTCGCACGGTCATTGCTGTTAGACGAATTACTCCCCACAAATAGAAGCTCCGAGAAGACATGCCACCTAAAACCCGTCAGCACGGCCCCTGGCAAATCATCGATTCGCACGAAGTTTACCGTGACCCTTGGACTAGCCTCCGGCGCGACGAAGTGATTCGCCCCGATGGCCAGCCTGGATCCTACAGTGTCGTCGATCTCAAACACGGTGTGTCCGTTCTCGCAATCGATGATGAAGACAATGCCTACCTCACCGAAGAGTTTCACTATGGCGTTGGACGTGTCACGATTGAGACTGCCAGCGGTGGAATTGAAATCGGAGAAGACGCATTCGCTACCGCAAAGCGCGAACTGCGAGAAGAGCTTGGCATTGAGGCCGATCAGTGGACAGATCTCGGAACGGTTGATCCGTTCACCGCAAATGTAGTTTCGCCAACACGACTTTACATGGCGCGATCGATAACTATCGGGCGACAAGAATTGGAAGGAACTGAACAGATTCGATGCGTGAAGATTCCGTTTCAGCAAGTTGTGCAGATGGTAATGACGAATGAGATTACTCACGCGCCAAGCTGCGTATTGATCTTGAAAGTCGCGTTAAAAAGATCGCAATATTTTGCTTGACTTGCACCCACGCAAGTCGTTATCATGCGAGGGTCCTTTCGAGGACAAGAGTTTTTGGTGTTTTCCTCTTTCTACGGGAGGTGCTAATGCAAGATCCACCAGGAATGTTGTTATGAGGTCGTCGCAGTTCAGTGACACCTCAAGGCCTTAATTCAAGTTGAACGAGAGACTGCCTCCACGGAGGCCCCGATCTGTTGCTTGAAGTGATTTGCTTTTGATGTCGTCCTGCGGTTTCAGTCACATTGCTCTGCCTTGTTCGACAGGCGAGCTGGAGCAAGCGGCGAGCCCGAGAAGGGCATTGCTTGATTGAATCAAAGGCGTGTTGTTCTGACCAGCAGTTCCGCTCTCTCAAGAATCTATACGGCCCTCGTCCTCTTTATGCGGCGAGGGTCGTTCTTTTATGTATGAGGACATCGTACAGAGAGACTTAGAGCAGGCTATCCATCAGAAGCCGCATCTTGCGCAACTCGACCATGTGATCGACGTCGGGCATTTCCGTGATGTGAACGCAGAGGGCTCGGTTATACTTAACGCGGCTCAGCTGATTAATCAGCCTCCCATAGTCAACTTCGCCCTGCCCTACACGGACTTGAAGTTCATCTTTCTTCGTATCGCGAAGCAGTACGTGATAGACGTACTTCATCAGCTTGTCGATACTCTTTCCCTGATGCGGGCCGCAGATGTAATGACTTGAATCGAGCGTGATTCCCAACCCTTTCACGTTGTCGCACAACACGGCAACGGTATCTGGATCCTCCGACAATCGCCCGACTTGGCTTCGCATCCCGACGCGTACTCCTTCTAACTCCGCTATAGCAACCAACTTGCGAAGCCGTTCAACTTCCTCATTGAACGGAGTGCCGTGCTCGCCGGAAGGCACAGTCAAAGTGACGACCTTCGTCGCTTTGGCCAGCTGACAGATCGCTGCGAATTGGCGATAGTACTCGTCGCCTTCCGCTTCAATCTCGACCGAATAGGCCGCAATATTTAAACGATGCGTGTCGCGGCATAAGGCGATAGCTTTGTCGAGATCCCCGACGACGCTGCTCGGCTTAACCTGATTGCCGCTCTCGTGGATGGTGATGTCAAGAGTCGTATATTCTAGATCTGTCAGTTTGCTGATGGCATCCGTCAACGACAAATCGCGATAGCAGTCCGTTGATGCAGCGACGATCACTTCGTCTTCCTTTCGAAAAGGCTCCGTCCAAACGCGCCGAACTAGTTGGCGAGCAGTAGCTTAGCGGCATTCGCCGTTTTGAAGCAACACCGTTGCGACAAAGGATTTCCACCCAAGAATTTCGCCCCAGGTCTGATTAGTATAGAAGTTGCTCGTTTCTGCGATGCCTTGGCCCCGGCTCACGCGGTTGCCAGTCGAACTGACAGATCGCTAGCTGATAGCTGTTGAGACTCTGAGGAGTTTGCTTCGATGAACAACGATTCGAATGATTATTGCCACCGAAGTCCGCCAAATGTCACCCCCGCCTACGTCGCTGCGGGACACTATTCACCCGTCGCACCCCCACAGCAGATCGTCATCCAGCAGAGCGGCAGAAGCCGAGGGATGATGTTCGGAACGTTTGCGATGATTGGCTGGATGGCCTTTGCCTTGTGTGCGCTGTTGCTCGTCAGTCAACTTCTCACGATGTCGGACTACTTCGATACTTCGGGCGGCATTACCGAGAAACATCATTCAGGAACGATGTTCGCGGATGACAAAGTAGCGATCATTTCGGTTGACGGCGTGATCATGAGTGGCGATGGCTACGTGAAGCACCAGATCGACCGCGTTCGTGGCGATGCGTCCGTGAAAGCGATTGTTGTACGAGTCGATTCGCCGGGCGGCACCGTCACAGGGTCGGATTACATCTTTCATCACTTGAACAAGCTTCGAGAGGAAAAGGGTGTGCCGTTGGTCGTCAGCATGGGAAGCATTGCGGCAAGTGGCGGCTATTATGTGTCGATGGCTGTCGGTGACCAAGAGGACTCCATCTACGCCGAGCCCACAACAACAACAGGTTCGATCGGCGTGATCATTCCACACTACGACCTCAGCGGCCTGATGGCTCGCTTTGACGTCAAGGACGATTCCATCGCTAGCCATCCTCGCAAACAGATGTTGGCGATGACCCGTCCGATCCCCGAAGATCATCGCGCGCTGCTTCAGGCTTACGTCGATGAATCCTTTGGCCGGTTCAAAGCGATCGTTAAGCAGGGACGCCCTGCGTTTCGCGAGAACGAAGCTGCTTTAGATGAACTGGCGACTGGCGAAATCTTCACGGCTACAAAAGCAAAGGAGGCAGGTTTAGTTGATGAGATCGGATTCCTTGAATCAGCAATCGATCGTGCGTTGACGCTCGCCAATCTTGACGCGAATAATACGAGAGTTGTCCGTTATCTCCGCCCTGCAAGTCTCTTTGATATCTCGGGCTTCGTCATGTCAAACGATCGTCGGCCTGACCTCGCATCAATGCTAGAGCTAACATCGCCGCGCGCATACTATCTCGCCAGTTCGATGCCGCCGTTGATGGCGAGCTATTCATTATTGTGGAAAGAGAACTGAACAAGGCAGAAACTCAAGCGACCGGTACTGCCCTAGTGCCACGTTCGTGAGTTGATCAATGAATGAGAACGAGAGTTTGCGTATCTTTACCGCGTTGCGGTAAAGAGTGAAGATAGGAATAATTCGGGCTCCATCAATTGGCAACTCTAATATCCGGTCTTAATACGCCGCTTCAACGCTCGGCGCGTCCAGACCTTCAGGGACCGGTGGCAGTTCCTCGGAAGCGGGCGCGCGATGAATCATCGACGTTCCCGGCGGCACTTGCTCCATTCGTCGAATGTCGGTCGAGAAGTGCAAGCCCCGTGGTAACTCTCCATAGAACGGATAGGCATGTGGCGGGAGCTGATAATACGGGGTGGGCTGAACCGATTCGTCGTACAAGCCGTCCCACAGACCCCGCTCGTTTACCTCAAGGACTTCCATGTCCAGGAACAGCTCCATTCGATCAACGATGTAGTTAATGTGTCGGCTCGCGACGCTACTTAATGCGTTCGTGTAATCGTCTTGTGCTTCCAAAAAGTCTCGCGCGGTCACGTTACCTATTCCGAGGCGTTGCTCGAGTTGTGTACTGACAACTCGCTCAAACGCCAGTCCGGCACTGGCGACATCGACCTGATATTGTTCTTGATCCAAGGCGAGAGCGCGAAGGTCATTTCGAACGTCGAGCTTAACAGCGTCTTCGAGTTCCATGAGCCGCCGAAGGGCTACTTGATAGTCGATCAAATTCTGACGAAACGTGTTACGCTGGGAACGACGGTTTAGCGGCAGGTCAAGCGTTGCGTTTAACTGGGTAAGACTCTCGTCGAAGGTAAAGTCAAATGGGCTATCACCCGGACTGCGAACCGTCTGCGTCGCGCGAAGATTCAGCACTGATTTTAGATCGTCCGCGGCAAGCTTGATCTGTCGCCAATCGTCTGCCAAAGCGCCGCGTTCATTCATCAAGTCCAGGCGCAGGACCAGCGCCGTCAGCATCGCGTCGTCAACTTCCGTTTCAATCGGTACCAGCCCGCCACCGATCGAACTCAGGAGTTGATCTGTTCGCGCGGCTAAGTCATCAACGACCCTAACCGTTTCCGCCAACCTTTGTACAGGGTCTTGGATCTCACCGCCGAGGTTAGCGAGTTGATCGAGCAACTGCACCAATTCTTCACAGGCCCGTCGCAATGCACTCACTTCCTCGACCAATCGTCGCAACTCGGCAAGAAACTCATCGTGATCAAACTCTTCGTCAGCGTCAGCAGATGCTTCCGCGCGTTTTTTTACAAGCTGACGGTATTCGTCGACAAGCCGATCCGATCGCTGACCAAGATCGGCAGCCGTGCTTCGCATGTTGGCGATCGACTCGTCGGGCTGGCCAAGTAGCTTGACGAGTTCGATTTGATAACCGATCAGTGCGAGCAGCGGCTCGGTCAAGTCAGCCGTTCTGCCGAACAACTTCGCGTGGTCTGGCGGGACGACTGCCAGTTCTTTCTCGAGATCGCTTCGTTCCGAGTTCGCGTCGGCTCGAGCAAGCTGCGCACCAATTCGAGATCGCAGCTCTTGCAAGTCCTGCTCGCCCTCCGGCTCTTCGCCAAGCCGCCGTAAGACATCAAACGCACCAAGCGTCCGATCGATGAGATCGAATGCAGAACTCAGCATCACGACTCGCTCCGGCTCTGTGGCGTTTCGTTCATCGAGGAGTCGCTGCTGTACGCGCCGAACAAGCTCGCGTCGAACGGCGAGTTCATCGTGACTCGTCAGCTGTTCGAGCTCCGTCAAGTCGATGTTGATTGGAGTTTCGGTTGGCAGACCGATCCGAATTTTTAAGCTGTCGAGCGATTGCTCCAGATTGTTGCATGTCCCAATCAATTGACTACGACCGTCAAGCACATTTTGCTCGACTTGGTCGACTTGGAAGCGAGGCTCTTGGTTATTACGGTACTCGGCTTCCGCTTGGTCGAACGCCCGCGCCAACGTCAAATAGTTCTGCGATTCGATCTCGACCTGTCGATAGGAACGGATCAACGCGTAGTACTGACTTGCCAGCGTTGTATAGAGTGTTTTGCGAAAGCGAGCAAAGCTTCGCGCGGCATAAACGACATCCCGTTCGGCTTGCGTCAATGGTTCGAATTGCACGTCGATCTGCAGAAGCGTTTGCTCGATGTCCAGAACGATGTCTGATCCGATGTCCGTTGCGAAGCCGTTCGTTCCATTGAAGGTGAGTACAAGGTTGTTAGCGAATCGCAGCAACACCGTCCCGCCAGTCGCCAACATCTTGTCGACTTGATAGCCGCTCGGGCCTCGCAATCGGTTGACCGTGATTCCGCCGTCGCGTGCGTGCGTATAGTTCGTGGCGATCCGATTACCGCTGGTCGAGAACTTCAGATCGTAATCGAATCGCTGTAAGGAGAGCCGAAGAGCTGTTCGGTAAAGTGTTTCCTTCTGCGCCTGATACTCGCGGCTATTCAGCAAAGCGAGTTCGATGATGTCTTCCAGAGCCAATGCCTGCGAAATATCGCGTTCGGAATTGCTGGGAGGCTCGCCGAAAGATCGCCCAAACTCTTCACGGATACTTTTGAACTCGAACATTCGAAGCTGACAACTCTGCGGAATATCGGCCCACGCCGATGCAGGAACTGCTGCAAGCTTTGGCTGATTGTCTTCCGCTTCACGTGGCGATTGTTCATCGGGGGCAGGCAGCTCTATGCTCTGTACCTCGCTCGACGAGTTACTTTGCTCAGCGGGGTCAAGATAAGACACCGCTTGCAGGTCGCGAGTTGGAGCGAATTCATCCTCCCGGCGATTCGATTCGGGGAGGCGTTCGAAAGGGATACGGTGGGAAGCAACATGCACCGCAGGAAATAACTCCGTCGGACCTTCAAGGCTGCTGGTTCTAAGTCGCTGCCGGAAACGACTCGGGTCGCGCTCGGGAAGTTGCGGAAGATCATACGCATAAAGCTGTGGGGCCGGATGCGGGAGTTGGGGGTCGTCCAGCGCAGTCGGATCGTAAAGCCGAGACCCTGGTGTTGCCACAACATCGAAATCGTACGGCACTTCCCACGGAGTATGCCCTGCCTTTTCGTGGATCAACGAATAGGCATCGGTATCGGCACGTTGCCGATAGTGACTGCGCGAACAGCCCGCTAGCATGGCCAACACGACGAGCAAACAGACTCGTAGATTTGCTGCCACGCAGCATCTCCCCGAACTAACAGCGGCCTGACTTGGCCTGAATGAAAAGACAACACCGATCGGTATTCATCAGCATCGGCTGATCGGTCGGAGAATCGAGAGCCAAATATCCGCAGAGTCAGCTCGGATCACTGCGGCCTAGCGTTGCGAACGCTGCTAGCGTCATGGCGGCACTCCCTCCAAATAGGCAAACGAGCAATGCCTTCCTCGCGGTCTGTCGCTGCGCTAATTTCGCTTCCATGGCTTCTGTGGAGCTGTCATCCCCGACAACGCGAGCGCGATGCAATTCGATGCCAGCTTCTGGAGCATCCACTGACCAAAGTGCGAAGCCTGCGATGACCATGGCGAGTGCTAACAACAAACACAGCGGCGAAAGAAATCGAGTCATGCCGCCGCTACTCGTGTCGGAGAGCCTGAATTGGGTCCATCATCGCCGCGCGACGGGCCGGGTAGATTCCGAAGACTACACCGATGCCGACCGAGATGCTAAACGAAATGCCTACCGCCCAGATGCTGATCGCCGTCTCGATACTCGAAAAGTGGCTGACGACAAACGGAACGCCGATGCCGAGAATGACTCCTAGAATTCCACCGATCGACGAGAGAAGAATTGTTTCGACCAAGAACTGATAGGTGATATCCGACCGTTTGGCACCTAACGCTCGTCGAATCCCAATCTCGCGAGTCCGCTCGGTGACACTCGCCAACATGATGTTCATAATGCCGATGCCCCCGACAACCAGAGAAATGCCAGCGATGCTGCCCATCACGAGATTCCAGATCTGCTTTTCCTTTTCGGCTTGTTGCAGCAGCTCCAACGGAACTTGAATCTCAAAATCGTCGTTTCGCGGATGAGATAATAGTAACAGTTTTCGAGCCATCGACGCAGTTTGGCTGACTAAGCTCGCATCGTTTACCGACAACGTGATCTCGTTCAACTGAGTCATCTCGTAACTGCGACTGCCCGCGCTGCGAATTGCCTGCAACTCGCCGAAGCGATGCTGAGCGCAACTTAACGGAATGTAAATGTCTTCGTTGTAATTCTGTTGTCCGAACCCGCCTGGTGTCGCGTTGCCACTCCCTTGAGGCTTGAGGACTCCAATCACCCGATACACGTCGGTTCCCAGTAGAACATCCTCGCCGATTGGGTCTTCGAAGCTGAATAGACGTTGGGCCGAACCGGCTGCAAGTACGGCGACGTTGGACGTGGAATAGTTATCGACATCCGTAATAAAGCGTCCTCGAAGTACCTCCAGATGCTTCACTTTGATGAATTCGTCGATCGTTCCCAGAATTCGAGCGTTCGAAATTCGGCGATGCGAGTGCTGTGCTTCTTGCACCACGAGCGCGATCGGAACAGCCTTCTTGATCGTCGGCAAGGCACCTTTCAAACGATCCAGATCTTTATGTTTCAAGCCGTACTCTAAAACGCGACTTGTTTGCGTGGCAGTAGTCGCTGCCGATTCTTCACCGGCGCCGGTTTCGATCGGCTTCACACTACGAATGATTACATTCGTCGCGCCGAGCTGGCGAATGCGCTCCAGAGCTTCCTTCTTCGAGCCTTCTGTGATTGCCACCATCGAAATCACGGAGCCAACACCGAGAATTACTCCAAGTACAGTCAGCAAGCTGCGCAATTTATGCAGCAGCAAATTCTTGACGCCGACTTTGAAAGTGTTCCAGTACATATAGATGTGCTGCTGGCCAGGGTGCTTCAATTCGTTTAACGGCAAGCCGTGGGCGACTTCGTCCACCGACAACACGGTCGCCTATAGCCTGCCGTTAAACGAAGGATCATTCGGGACGCGTTCTTTTGCCTTTGCCGCGTGGTCGGTCGGGGCGCCCGCTTTGCGAGGCGGTGCGTTTTCCTTGTTCCGAAGAAGACGACGTTCGAGGTCCACCCTTCGTCATTTCGTCAGCTGGTGGCAACTGAACATCGGGAGCCTCTTCGACGTCCCCTTCTGATGTAATCTCCGAACTTTCTTCTTCGGATTCCTCAAAGATCGCATCCGTATTTAGAATGACACGATCGCCAGCCGACAGTCCTTCGGTCACGTGAACGAATTTGTCATTACTGCGTCCTAGCTTGATCATCCGTCGCTCAACACCTTCGTCGCTATGAACGTAGCACCATGTATCCTTCTTGACGCGGGCAACGGCTTGCACGGGAATCGACAGCACGCCTCTGATGCGATCGACATGGATATCGACCACAGCCGTCATGCCGGGCTTCAGATTCTCTACTCGTTCTTGGATACGAATCACACAATCGTAGGTCTTAATACTGGTGTAGTAACTGGACGTCGGCACGACGGCGACCTCGTGGACGATTCCGTCGTAAGTACGATTCTGAAACGTTTCGATCTTTACGGTCACGGGCAAACCAGCACGAATCTGATCAAGAACTGCTTCGTGAATCTGAGTCTTCACCTGCATCTGCGAAAGATCGGGCAGCGTAATCAGTTGTTGGCGCTCGCGAACGGTAACGCCTTCGGCGATCTCGGTACTCGTGCTGGAGCGGCTGTTCGGTCGAGCGTAGACGACCATCCCATCGTGCGGCGCGAGGATCTTGCAGCGTGTTAACTGTTCCGCAAGTTTAGTCAGTCGCTCTTTTTGTTTCTCTTCCGTCTTTTCGGATTCAATCTTCGCGGCTTCGGCCTTGGCGAGTTGCGCCTCGTTGGAAGTCTTGGTCTGCACCAAATTCTGCTCTGCCGTCGAGACGTCGCCATCCAACTGCATCTTCTGCATGCGAAACTCGTAGTCTTTCAGCTGCTTACGAGTCGATTGATACGTTGAGAGCCGGTTGACAGAGGAAGCCAACTTGTCTTCCGCCTGCAAGAATCGAAAGCGACTTTGCTCCATATCGCTCTTACCTCGATAGCCCAGCTTGAACAACGCTTCGATGCCTGACTTCTCCGTCTTCTCCAATTCCAAAGCAGCCTGCGACTCCAGAATCAAATTCTTCGATTCATCAATCTGTCGCGCGATATCCTCCAATGCCAACTTAAATGTGCCGTTCTCAGTATCCATATACATTTCGCGCTCGAGCTTAGCGAGTTCGACTTTCAGTTCCGATTGCGCCTCGTTCGTCTGGTTCTCGGTAATCTGATTGTCATACGTCGCCTTGGCTTGGATTCGTTGCGAGACGGCCTTGTCATAAGTTAATTGTTCGCTGTCGAGCCGATCACGGATCGCGGCCGAATCGAGTTCGACGAGCAGATCGCCTTCTTTGACCGCACTTCCGTTGGGCACGATGAAGATGATCTGAGTGCCGTTCGAACTGCTGCGATCGAAAGAAGAGCTTTCGACTTCGCAGCGGACCTTGGTCTCAAGCTGGCTTTCGAGGTTCCCGCGCTCAGTGACGACGATCGGCAAGTCGGAAGGTTGCACCGTGTAATAGACATAAGCTTGCGACGTGTCGCCCATGTCCTGGAAAAAGCTCCAGCTGGCCGTCGCCAACACCACAATTGAAGCCAGAATGGCGAGCCCGATCACGGGTTTCCATGCGAGTTGCCAAAAGCTGGGGGATTGTGTTGCGTTCATAATCAGGGAGAGTCAGTGGAGGGATGGAAACCATGTGTCGTTACATAGAACCCCAACATCGACACAATCGTTGTGGCGATTAGAGTAGAAGTCGCTGAAGAGACGACACGATCGGAGGGTATGGGAGGCGGGATATCTAGACCTCTTAAGTATAGTCGGAGATGACACTTCCAGCCAAGCTCGCCACCGGTACTGGAGAGACGCTCTTCAATTCGTGTTATAGTCACGGCTTAGGTAGGCTAAGCGACCTTAACCAATAACGCTGAGGCGTTACTGGGAAGGGTTCCGCAAATCTCCGTCCACAAGTAGAAAGACCATGGAATTAAGCGCCGCGCTGCTGACTATGGCGTTGGGGAAAGCTGCCACTCTGGTCGACACCTTGAGAGATTCCGTTTAGCACAGCATTTCGTGCCTCGAAGAACGAGGAGTGCGGTCGATCGACTTAGATTCAAGCGAGAGGGCGGCGTTACCGGCGAAGTTTCGCGTCACGAATTCACAGATTTCCCGTAATTTCATCGAAACAAGTGTTATTTGCATACGAAGGTTCGTGATGTTTGATTCGCGAATGTTTGATTCGTTGAGCCAGCCAGCTTGAAACGACTTCCTCGATGCAGCAACAGCCGCCCCATGGGCATCGGTCGACCCAACCAAACGCGGTGCCGTCTTCCAACGATACCGTTCAGCTGATGCTGACAAATCAGAATCGGTTGTTCGGCTTCATCCTATCGCTGGTAGGAAACCGCGAACAAGCCAACGATCTCCTGCAACAGACGAACCTGATACTTTGGGAAAAGCTCGACGATTTCGAGCCGGGAACCAACTTCATGGCCTGGGCATTTCAAATCGCACGGTATCAAGTGATGGCTCTTCGACAAAAACAAGGCCGCGATCGGCATGTATTCGACGACGAAGCGGTCTCGTTAATCGCGACTGCTTTCGAAACGCAATCGGAACGTTTCGACGATCGGTTAACAGCGCTTACGCAGTGTATTCAGCAGCTTCCCGACGATGGACGTAATTTGATCCATCGTCGCTACGGAGACGGATGGTCCGTGAAGAACTTGGCGAATGAAATTGGCCAATCAGCGAACCGGCTCGCCGTCCGACTGCATCGCCTGCGAGCCATGCTAATGGAGTGCATCCAAAGCAAGTGTGAACCATTGTGACAGAACAATTTCAGCCATCCCTTGAGTTTATTGAACTCCTCGTCGCTGTGACGGAAGGTGATTTAGATGCTGCGCAGCGAGACGAGTTAAACGAAATCATTAACAACGACGCGGGCTCTCGGGAGTACTACGTCGAGTATGTCAGTCTTCATGCGATGCTTGAGCTTCAGCATCATCGCACACCGACGGTCGAGATGCCGTTGGAATCGACTCGTGAGCTTCTGCCGACGCAGCAAAGTAACTGGACGCCGTTCATTTCATTCGCGATTGCCGCTTCCTTGCTTTTCGCCGTCGTTCACTACGTTTACAACAACTATGGCCCTGGTCGCAACGTCGTCGCGACACTAATCGATGGTTCTCATTTCGCATGGCAAAACGCGGACGATCAGCCATTGGACGGCTCGCTCAAACCCGGTCGAGGCCAAATCGTTGCCGGTCGAGGCAACCTCGAACTCAGTGGTGGAGTACTTATCGTCATGCAAGGCCCCGCTGACTTTGAGTTACTCGGCGAGCCAAACCGATTCAAGTTTGATCGAGGCGTCATGCGCGCCGTCGTGCCACCCGAGGCGGAAGGCTTTACGGTGATCGCGGGAGGAATCGAGATCGTCGATCTGGGCACAGAATTCGGTTTGTCCGTCGACAAGCACAACGATGTCGAAGTACACGTCTTCAAGGGCTCCGTACGCGTTGCGAACAAGATCACACTCGTCAAAGACGAAGGCCAGGGGATCAATCACAAGGGCGAATTCTACAAACCGCGACGTGAAGCGAAGACTTATCCTCCTGTGAAGTAGCTTTGCATAGGCTGGAACTGCGCAGACTTGTTCCGGCCTCCTTTCTCTCGCGACGACAACTTTCTTCAACTTTTCTGTAATGCATTCGCGGCACTCGTTATTACCCCAGTGAAGGCCGATGACTCAACGCGAACGGTTGACTCAATGCCGTCCTTAAGTCACTTCACGGTGATGCCTTCGCAGGCCATCTGAGCCTCGGAACAGAATGCTTCTGAAGGAGAACGAAATGTCTGGCGTTACCAATGTGCGCTGTCCGCATTGCAACTCGCAACTTCGAATTAAGAGCCGCCGTCTCGATGGTAAGCAACTCAAGTGCCCGCGTTGCACGCAGACAGTTCTGTTGGAGCGAGTGCAAGACACAAGCGATTACGTCGCCGTCATGTTCTTTCAAAGTCACGACGATCGTTGGGCTACGACGATTCAACCAGCCAACCGCGAATTCCCATCGCGAGACACGATACCATCAACCGCAGCAAACACGGTTTCGTATCGGCGCGATGATCGCGATCGTCGTTGGCGATGGCCGCTCACAACTCGGGCCAGCGCCGTTGTCGTTGGCCTGAGTCTGATGTTTTGCATGTTGATCGGCGGATACTCCGTCGTCGGAAACGAGTACCGCGTTTGGCAGACAATCGACGGACGTCGTTCGTCAATCAAGTTGGCTTATATCGCGCACGACGACCGTTCCGTTCGCCTAAAACGACAAGACGACGGACGCGAGATCGAGATGCCACTGGCAAAGCTCAGCCAGGCAGATCGCGATCTTGTTGAGCAGCAGCAAATCTATGCGAACGCTGATCAAGCTGAATCCGCGGCGCAACCTTTGGCTGGTCGCGTCGAACGAGTACAGCCACAAAGCACCGAACCAACTCCCGCTGACTGGCCGATGTGGCGCGGGCCCAGCCGAGACGGCGTAGTCTCGGCTGGCCCGTCGCTACTTAATTCGTGGCCGTCCAGCGGTCCGCCGCCCCTGTGGACGAGCGATCGCATTCCCGGCGAATGGGAAGGCGGCTGGGGAAGCGTGTCAATTACCAACGGTCGCACCTATACGTACGTCAATATTCCGCCAAACAAAAGGCAACCGCCGGCGTACAGTGGTCTCGACGTCGTCTACTGCCTCGACGCGGATTCCGGCGAATCGATCTGGAAGTTCGAGAATGATGGTGGCACGCACACGACACCATCCAACGGCACGCCCTGTGTCGTGAACGGTCGAGTCTACGCTTCGGGTTCCGGCGGATATGTCTACTGCATCGACGCAACGTCCGGTCGCGAGATCTGGCAAGCCAATACGGCTCGACCGAATAAAGAAACCTCGTCGTCTTTTACGGTCGCCGATGGCGTCGCCGTGGTTCTTTCAGGGCCGGTCACTGGCCTTGATGCAGAGACCGGTGAGGAGCTTTGGTCGCAGAGCAGAGTTAAATCCGAACACAGTTCGCCGGCCGTTTGGAAATACGACGGCAATACATTTGTAATCTGTAACACAGGTAATCAGCTGACGGCGATCGAAGTGAAGAGCGGCGAAATCGAGTGGCAAATTCGCTCGCACGGCGGCAACAGCACACCGATTGTTGCCGGTGACAAACTCGTCCTGCACGGCAGTAACACACTTTGTGCCTATCAACTTGGCGATTCTGAACCCGAAGAAACATGGACCTCGCGAGCCGATTGTCATGGATCGACACCCGTCGTCTACAACGGATTCGTCTACTCGACCGCCGCTGGCACAGCGCTCTGCGTCCGCCTTTCCGATGGCAAGACCATGTGGCGTGAAGGCATCGGCAACTCGAACTACTCGTCGCCAGCCATCGCGAACAACAAGTTGATAACCGTTGGCAAGAATCGCTTGCTGATGTTCGGGACAAACACGAATCGTCTGGAACGACTTGACGAGGAGAACATGGGCCTCGTCGAATGCACCTCACCAACAATCGTCGATGGAAAGCTCTATCTACGCCGCAAACAAAACATCGTCTGTTACGACCTGCGGTCGTAGCAACAGCCTCGTGGCTGGGGCTTCCACTCACAGATTCGCCTCGTAGAACATACAGCCTCTTCACACGATGGCTATGAAGGAACGGACATGAGTACCGAGACACTACTTCAATCTACGCAAACCGTCACCGCAGACGAACGCGACTTAAAAGCCGCCGAGCAACTGTCAGTTGTCGCCGCGAAACTGAAGCAAGAGCTTGGCCGAGTGATCATCGGACAAGACGAAGTCCTCAAGCAAATTCTCATCGCGTTGCTCTCCAAGGGACATTGCCTGCTCGAAGGTGTGCCAGGCTTGGCCAAGACGTTGATGATTTCAAGCTTCGCCGATTTGTTGTCGCTCAACTTCAGCCGAATCCAGTTCACGCCCGATCTGATGCCGTCCGACATCACCGGCACGGAGATTCTGGACGAAGAAGAGGGCACCGGCCGGCGGCACATGCGATTCGTTAAAGGCCCACTGTTCGGCAACATCATCCTGGCCGACGAAATCAACCGCACGCCACCGAAGACACAAGCTGCGTTATTACAAGCGATGCAAGAGTCGAAAGTCACAACCGCTGGGCAGGACTTTCCGCTCGAACCCCCCTTCCTGGTTCTTGGGACTCAAAATCCCATCGAACAGGAAGGCACTTATCCGCTGCCTGAAGCGCAACTCGATCGCTTCATGTTCCGCGTCAACGTCAACTATCCGACCTATGACGAAGAAGTCCTGATTGCGGAAGCAACGACCGGCCAAGGCTTACCCACGCTCTCGCCCCTGCTCGAGAAGAAGTCGATTCTCGGATTGCAGAAAGTCGTCCGTCGCGTCTTGATCGCTCGCTCCGTGACTGAGTTCGCGGTACAGCTGGCGCGGGGCACACGACCCGAATCCGACGAATCGCCCGATTTCATCAAGAAGTATCTGACCTGGGGAGCCGGACCTCGGGCATGTCAATCGATGTTGATGGGTGCCAAGGCACATGCGCTCCTCGACGGTCGCGTTCACGTTTCGACTGAAGACATCGCGTACGTCGCCTATCCAGTGTTACGGCATCGACTCGTCACCAGCTTCACCGCCGAAAGCGACGGCATCGCGACGGACGACATCATCAGCATGCTGATTGAAAGGTAGCCATCTCTCTGTGAGTGATAAGCGCCACCGCACTCCGCTACTCGTGGCAACGCACCAAGTGTTACGATCACCTCGAAAGGGCTCATCACTCGGAGAGTGATGGCTACGTTACTATGCAATCTCGCTTCCTTGATCCCGCCGGACTGGCTCGCGTTGGCAACATGCCCCTTGTTGCCAAACAAGTCGTCGAGGGATTCCTCACCGGACGACATCGCAGCCCATACCACGGCTTCTCCGTCGAGTTTCTCGATCACCGCGCTTACACACCCGGCGATGACTTACGAGGGATGGATTGGAAGATCGTCGCTCGTACGAATAAGTACTACGTCAAGTTATTCGAAGACGAAACAAATCTGCGGGCCTACATCTTGCTCGACTGCTCGCGTTCCATGGCATTCAACAGCGGCGAAGTGGACAAGCTGACGTACGGAGGCCAATTGGCGGCCGCGTTGGCTTACATGCTGCTGCGACAGAACGACGCCGTGGGCTTAGTCACGTTCGATACCGGAATCCGCGACTTCATTCCAGCCAAAGCTCATCCGTCACAGTTCCGCCGCATCGTAAGTTCACTCGATGGCATGGAACCCGGTGGCGAG
Organism: Planctomycetota bacterium; assembly: GCA_014381825.1. Lineage (GTDB taxonomy): Bacteria > Planctomycetota > Planctomycetia > Pirellulales > Pirellulaceae. Next base: position 43,128 of record JACNKX010000116.1, on the reverse strand, counting down.
ACAGACGTTGGCGTCGTGCTGCATGATGTCGCTGAACGAATCAAACGCCGCAGCCTTGTCATCGTGATCAGCGACATGCTCGACGATGAAAGCCGATTGGCCGATGGCTTACAACACTTCCGGCATAACCGTCATGAAGTCCTCGCGTTGCAGGTAATGGATCCCGCCGAACTCGACTTCCCCTTTACTCGCATGACACGTTTCAAAGACATCGAAGGCACGAGTCGTATGATCGCGAACCCAAAGCGGATGCGGCAGCGTTACCTCGAGCGTATGCAACGATTCATCACCAATATCAAAACGAAATGCCTTGAACGACGCATCAGTTACGAACTGGCAAACACCAGCCAGCCTTACGATCGCTTCCTCGCCGCGTATCTAGATAAGAGGTCCAGAATGTAGCCATCACTCTCCGGGTGATAAGCATCAGAACGAACTTCCCGAAGAACTCACAACATGCGAATTCCTTCAACTATCGCGGCAGAGGGCTCATCACTCGGAGAGTGATGGCTACAAAACATGACTTTCCTTCACTTCGGATTACTGCTCGCATTCGTGCCTATCATCGCGGCGCCGATCATCTTGCACTTGCTGACATTGCACAAGTTGCGAACGATCGAGCTGAGTACGTACCGCTTCCTCTTCGATGGCGAAGTCCGCAGTCGTCGGCGGGTTCAGTTCGAAGACATGTTACTGGCGGTACTTCGCACGTTGTTTTTGCTCTTCATCGTAATGGCGCTCGCACGACCAGCGGTCAGTAAATGGGGCGCGTTGTTTGGGGGCATGGATTCGGGGCGTGACGATGTGCTACTGATCGATGCGTCAGCCAGTATGAGCATCACCACCGACGGTCGCAGCGCGATGCAGCAGGCAAAACAAGCCGCCAGTTCGATCGTCGAGAATCTGCCCAGCCAAGATCGCGTAACCGTCATCCGCGTCGCCAGTCGCCCGGGAGAAATCTGCAGTCGCTTCGCATCGAATCCCGATGCGATTCGCGAGTCGATCGATCAGCTAGAAGCTGGTGCGGCGCGAGCAAACTGGTTTGCCGCATTGCTGCACACATTTCAGTCCGATCGATTGGCCAACCCTCGAATCTACGTCATCAGCGACATGCAGCAGACAGGCTGGCGGGAACTAAAGACCGGCGAGACCGCAGGCTTGATTCCCACCGACACGGAGGTGTTCGTGATCAACGTTGGCTCGAGCAAGCCGATCGAGAACCAAGGTATCATCGCTGGCGTTCCCGACGATCAGCATGTACTCGCCGGTTTGCCAGTCACGCTACAGCCACGAGTCATCAATTTCTCGACGGTCGAATCCGTCGAAGTTCCCATCAGCGTCTTCGCCGGCGATGAAGAGGTTGCTCGAAAGACGATCACCGTTGAACCCGGAAAGGCCGCCGAGGCCGAGGTGATCTACACTCCCGAGCAATCCGGAATTCAGAGACTTCGTTACGAGATCCCCGATGACCGCTTCGCTGGCGACAACGTGTTCCGGTTCACTTTGTCCGCCACTTCCGAAGTCAACGTCGTACTCGTCAACGGTCATCCGTCATCCGATCCACTTGAAGATCGCGGACTGTTCCTTCGCAGCGCACTTTCGGTCGACGAAGATCAGGTGCGGTCGCTGCACTTGAAAGAGGTTCGTCAATCGCGTTTAAACGCAGAACACCTGGGCGAGGCCGATGTCGTGATCTTGGCAGATTGCGGCGCGCTTTCTGCGACGGCCCACGAACGATTGCGGAAGTTCGTCGCCGATGGTGGTGGTTTGTTGATCTTGCCTGGCGAGCAAGTCGATCCTGGAGAGTACAACCGAGCGCTACTTGCAGCTAACTCCAGCACCGAGAGTTATTTACTGGCCGTTCGGTTGCGTGCTGCCACTGGCTCGGCTGGTCAGACCGCCGCGTTTGATCGTTTCGGTGGCGTGGACTTCGCTCACCCAGTCTTTTCAGTCTTTCGTGACCCGGACGAACACTATCTGGCTGGAACTCGAGCGTATCGACGCTATGAACTAGCTCTCGCCAAATCGGCAAAGAACACATGGACGTTGGCTCGATTCGCTGACGGTTCACCCCTGATCGTTGCCGGACGATTCGGCAAGGGCCGCGTCTTGCTGTCAGCAGTACCGTTCGACGCGAGTTGGTCAAACCTGCCTCTACAACCTGAATTCGTTCCGCTGGTTCTTCGAATGGCCGCTTATGTGAAGAGGCGGCCCGAGGTTAATGTCGCGGCGGTCATCCCGGCAGAAGGGATCGCCGAAATCTCTGTCGACGAGTCGTGGGAATCTGCCAATGGCTCTGTGCTAAGCGAGTCGCATGGTGCCACGCCACTTGAGTTCGAGCACGACAATGGCCGAATTGTCGCCGCGTTCGACAATACGATTGAAGCCGCATTCTATGGAGTCACCGTCAGCGGTGGTTCGACTGGGGAGCCTAAAGAACAAACTCTCGCCTTCGCCGTCAACACAGCGGCTGACGAATCACATTTCGATGCCGTGACACAAGGCCAGCTGAGCGAGATGCTGCCCGCAGTAAACCTCACGATGATCGACGCGTCACCGGAAGCCCAACAGCGTCATGGACAAGTCGGTGCGAAACGCGAGTTGTGGCGCACGTTGATCTTTCTCGCGTTGGCGGTGATCTCCGTCGAGCTGCTGATTGCCACGCCAAGCGGCAGCGCGATGCACGCAGTCCTGCCAGCACGATTCTCACTCACACAATTGTTTAACGGCAAGCCGAAGGCGACTGCGCCGACACGTCGACGAAACGCCGCCGGCTTCGGCTCGCCGTTAAACGAAAAATTCACCCACACGACTCGGCCCTAGCGTCGGAGAAATACTCATGTCTACCAACGGCAGATCTTCCAATCGTCAACAAGCGATCGACGTCGTCGAAACTCTCAATGTCGATGCGATCGAGCGGCTGATCGCTCGCACGCGTCGGCTGTTGCGTTCAACTTGGACGACAATTGGCCTGGCGATTACGTGCGGGGTCTTCGTCTCGGCGCTGCTGTTTGTGACGGTCGTCGACCTCGCGATGCCGCTATCGACATTCCTTCGTGTCGCCGGCTGGTTGGCTGTCGTCTCGTCGGGAGCAGTTGCGTTCATTGCCGGCGTCTTGGTACCGATACTCCGGCGGCTGTCGGCAGTGAAAGTCGCCCATAAAATCGAATCGCACCTGCCAGGAATTCACAATCGTTTGGTAAGTTGCGTTGAGCTGACCGACCACAGCGAAGCGGCCAAGCGCTCGCCCGTCTTTCACCGTCGACTTGTCATCGAAGCAATTGATCGCATTCGAGGCTTTCAGCCGACCAAGGTGCTTAACTTGCTGCTATTGAAGCGAGCCGCCATCTTTGCCGGATGCGGCCTGATCGCATTCGCTGCGGCAGCAGTCATCTTCGGGGATCGCATGCCAACAGCCGTCGCCCGAATTGTGAACCCGCTGGCCGACATCCCGCCGAATTCAGGTGTCAAGTACGACGTGCTAGTCGCCGATAACCGCAAACCCGGCAACTGCGACATCTTACGCGGCGAAGACGTGAAGTTTACGGTCGTACTGCGAGACGGAGAAGTCGACCCGCCGGGCGGCATTGATCCGTTGCGGCTGGAATTGAACGTGAGTGAGGAAGACGGCGGGCGTCGTCGAGTTTGGTACGACTTCGGACAATTGCGCGAAGATCACGTGAGTCTCACCTTGAACGAGATGCAATACCCGTGCTCCTATCGTGTCCACGGAGGCGGAACCTGGAGCAAACAGTATGCGATCAAGCTGCTCGACCGGCCGCGAATTACGTCGGTGCACAGCGCCGTGCATTTCCCCGAATACATGCGGATCGATCAACCCAAACTTTCCTCGGATGACACCGTCGATATAACGGGACCCGTCGGCAGTCATGTCGAGGTCTCCGTCAGCTTTGAAGGCGATGTTTCTGACGGCGAGATCGAGCTTCTAGCACGAAGTGCCGACGGCGAGTTCACAGTCGTCGAAACAGTTGCGATGCAAAGTAGCCGTCACGCTCCGAGTGACGAGCACAAATACAGTGGCCCTCTCGCTCCTAGAGCGGGTCGCGCTGATCACTCGGAGAGTGATGGCTACAGACAAGCCTCATTCGATTTAAAGCAAGACGGCCATTACCGCATCGTGCTACAGAACTCGCTCGGGCACACCAATCGACACATGAAGGAGGGCAAGCTAACGGCCGTTCCCGATAACGCGCCGCAAGTCGTGTTGGCTCGGCCAACTAAAGACATCGTTGTGACGTCACCAATGGAAATCCCGGTGCAGGTTGCGGCGTTTGACGACTTCGGATTGGACGGCATCTCACTAGTCGTCGAACACAACTACTGGGGCGTCTCGCGACAGGCACATCCGCTTGCAACCGCTCTTCCGCCGCGTAATGAAGACGCGTTATTCGTGCTTGACCTGGCGGAACAACGCCTGCGGGCTAACGATCGAATCGAATGCCACGTCGAGGCCCGTGACACAAAGGGCCAGGTAGCTATATCCGAATCGTTTATTGTTCGCGTCGCCAATGAGCGCGAAGCAGCGGATCGCGAGCTGGCTGAACTACAAGAACAGTTGAAAGCTGTGGAGGCGATGCTCGAAAGTCTTGTCCGCGAACAGAATCGCGCCGATGAGATCATTGGCGACTTGGCGCGAGCCGATTCCTCAGCACATGGCGAGACCGCCGACCGCGAAGAGCCACAGCACGAGACCAATCCTTTCGGCGATGAGTCGCAGGTCGATCGTACTAACGACGACATCTGGGAACGCGACGAAGAACGAACCGAATTGGCTCGACTCGAACGTCAGAACGCCCATTTAGCGGAACAGTTGGCCCATGCATTGGAACGTGCTGCCGAACAAGCTGCAGAAGCCCAATTGCTTCCGACCGAAATCGCCGAACAGATCGAAGCCGCCGAGCAAGCGATCGAGCCGCTGGTCCAACAACCTCTGGAACAGCTCGAACAAATGGCATCGCAGATGGCTCAGCCAGAGGCGAACCGAGAGCAAGCGGCCACGGTCGAGCGCGTGAGTGATCACTTGCAAGACAACCTTGCAGACTTGCAGGCGAGGCTGGAAGCGATCCAACGGGCTCAAGAAACAAGTCAGCATGGTATTGAAGAGGCGTTGGCTGAGTTCGAGCAAGAGTTGACTGAACAGAACGCCGAAGCAGCCGCGCGTGAGTTGTCGGAATTGAGCGATTTCGTCGAGGATCTACGAGAGGACTTGGAGCAGCATCGTGAACAGCAGACACAGCTCACTTCGCAGACCAACGCGGAGATGTCGGATCCAGCGATCGATTCGCTCGCTGCCCAGCAAGAATCGCTTGAACAACGCGCTCAAGAAGGCCTGCGAGAGGCATCGGAGCTACTAAACACAGATGCAATCGACGACTTAGCCCAAGAAGATGCCGACCGCGAGGAAGCTGAAGTAGATAACCCGTTCGAGCCCGCTGACGAGGACTCCGGAATGGATGACTTGTGGGAAGACGCTGGCGAACCTGAACGGGGACGCCACGAACATGACGAATCGCGGCAAGAGGATTCGTTCGACTCGAAATCGAAAGAGCCTTTGTTCAAGCCAGCGATCGACGGCTCGAAGAAAGGCTTCGAGGAATCTTCCAGTGACGAGCCACACGCTCACGGGAACGAAGAGGCTGCTAGTGAAGAATTCGAAAACTGGGAAGACGTGTTCGAGCCGAGCGCGGAACAGGATGCCGCACAAGAGAGCGAAAGCGGTAATCCAAGTCAATCCGCGCCGAGTAGCTCGGAACGTCAATCCGGCGAGCCAAGTCCCGAACAACAAAGTCCAATTGATCCGCGCGCGCGATTGGCTCAACAACAGCAGGAACATGCCGAGCAGTTGAGTAGCGCAACCGAAAGTCTCGCAGCAGACCAACAAGCGCTCGGTGAATTGATTTCCGAACTGTCACAAGCCACGAACTCGCAACAGCCGTCCAGCTCGCAATCATCGCAACAACTCGGCCAACTCTTGAACTCGCCCGCGATGCAACAAGCGATGGAGATGTCACAGCGCATGGACGAAATGCAGCTTCCGCCTTCACTCGCCCGCAATGCGACTGCACAACTCGCGCAATCCCAAGGCAGCCCCGATGGCGCGCGAACGATGAACGGAGCGGTCGAGCAAATTCTCGTCGAGTTAGGCGAGACCGACCCAAAAGCAGCATCGCTACTGATGCGAATGCAGCCCCATCAGCGCGAAGATTTACTACAGGGCCTGCGGCAAGGTGGTCCAAAGGGATACCAACGATTCATTCGCGACTACTTCATCAGACTGAGTCAAGCCGGAGCAAAGTAATTCGACTGGTTTCGACGACGATCTGGAAGGTAAAACCATGACGTGGTTCCTCCAATCTATCGGCATCGAAGGCGAGGTGTTAGAGCATCTCGACCAAGCTCAACTGGCGTTTCAACGACCCGTTGTGTTGTGGTTCGGAGTGCTCTTACTGATCCCCGTGGCGTATCTGATTTGGCGGCGGCAGCAGAATCTCGACACGCCGTCGCCGCGATTCCGATTGATACTGAACATCGCGCGCGTCTTCGTCACCGTCGTCATTCTCCTGATTCTCTCCGGGCCCTATTTGCGACTGGACATGACCGTCCAGCGGAAGCCGGTCCTGGCGATCTTGCTCGACAACACCCAAAGCATGCAGCTGCCGATCGATCCCACTACGACGACGCACTCGCAGACTAGATTCGCACGGGCTCAAGAGGCGCTCGCCGATGGACTCGAAACGCTGGAAGAACTTGCGGAGGACTACGCCCTCCGCGTGTTCGAGTTCTCTGACGGACTGCAACCGTTGGCGATTGACGATATCGCGAGTGCCGAAACGAAACCAGGAAACAGTTCGTTTATCGGAGAAGCAATTCAACAGGTGGTCGACGATGCCGCCGCCGAGTCGATCGCGGGCGTCGTGCTGATCTCGGACGGTCAGAACACGGGTGGTCCGTCTGTTTCGGAGGCGGCTCACTTCGCGGCTGCCGCCGATGCAGCGGTCTTCGCGATTCCGGTCGACTCGAACTACTCGCTGGGCGACGTCTCGATCGTTGATGTCGATACATCGGCGTTGGTAACCGTTGGCGATACCGTGCGAGTAAACGTTGCGGTCGAATCCACCGAACTGGATGGTGAATCCATCACGGTGGAGTTGAAAGACGGCGAGCGGCTGCTCGACACAGAACAAGTCGTGCTCGACAGTACTCACCCGCAACGCATCGAATTGACGTTCGAGGCTGAGAAAGTCGGAGCCAGTTACTTAGATGTGAATATTCCCGTACTCGCTGCAGAACCACGTGAGCTACACGCTAACAATGTCGACACGGCGTTTGTGCGGATCACCGACGAAAAGCTTCGTGTACTCGTCCTCGACGGACATCCTCGATGGGACTTTCGCTTCCTGAAGAACGCTTTGAATCGTGACGGTGGTCTGGCCGGTCGCGATGACAATCCGCCGGACGTGATCGTCGAGACGGAATGGAAACGCTGGTCCGAGCAACGCCAACACGACGCTCTCCCTCAGACCGTTGAAGAGCTAAGCGAGTACCACGTGATCGTGTTGGGTGATGTTTCGCCGGATTTATTCGATTCGTCGTTTCGCGAGACGCTGATCGAGGCCGTTCGCGAGAAAGGTGTCGGATTGATCGTAGCCGCTGGCCCAAACGCGATGCCGCATCGATTTGATCCCGATTTCCGAAGCATCTTGCCTGTCCGGATGCAATCAGGAAAGTCCGGAGTCGAGGCGGCAGCCTACGAGCCGTTCAAGATCGAGCTGGCGGGAGACGGCATGCTGCACGATGGAATGCGACTGCGAGATGACGATGTACAGAACAGAGAGGCTTGGGATGAGTTGCCTGAGTTCTTCTGGTGCTCGGCGGTACAGCGCCCTGCGGCCGGGGCGACAGTCCTGGCATGGAACTCGGCTGTCGAAGGCCGCTTTGGAAAAATGCCGCTAATGGCATGGCACCACGCCGGCGAAGGTAAAGTCATCTTCGTCGGCACCGATGCGACTTGGCGATGGCGGTTGAATGTCGCCGACCGATACTTCTACAAGTTCTGGGGCCAGAGCATTCGATTTGTGGCGCGGGCGGATCAGCTTGGCAAGAAGAGTTGGATCGCCGTTCATCCAGTACAGGTCGGTGTCGGCGAGGAAGCAGAGATCGAGTTGTGGGCCTTCGACGAAGAAGGCTCGCCACTTGCCGAGCGTACGCAGCGCATTACTTTCGTGGGAGCCGATACAACCGAGCCGATTAAGCTGTCGGTCGACCCAGAGACGCCCGGGCGTTACACCGCCAAGTTCACCCCTAGCGAAGCGGGCACGCATCGTTTGCTCTATCAGCCGGGCAATGGAACTGAATCTGCTCAAGCGACAATTCAAGCCAGACTCGCTCCCGACGAATATCGACATCCGCACGTTGATCGCGCGACACTGGAGTTACTGGCTTCAACATCAGGCGGCGAATTATTGGAATTAGTCGAGTTCAGTACGTTGCCGGCGAAACTAAGCGGCGAACCGCATCATGAACAGATCCATCGCGAAGTCACGATTTGGGACAACTGGTTGATCTTGTTAGTGTTGACATCCGTCTACGTCACCGACATTGGCATGCGGCGGTTAACCGGTCTTTCGTAGCCATCTCGCTCTGTGAGATGAGCCCAGTGGGAGAATAAAGTTGCATCAGTCAGGCGACGCAAGAAACGGTAAACGGACAGGCGGGACGAAGAGGCATGCGGTGTCATGCGCGTTGCTTCTCGCCTCCGTGGTGTGCATCACCACGAAGTCTGTCTTCGCCCAACCCGCCGCCGAAGTCGACCCTGCCGTTCTGGAAGAGGTCACTGCTTCCGTCGATCGATCGTTGGCTTACCTCGCGAAACATCAGCGTGCTGACGGTTCGTGGGATGGTAACAACGCACCAAACGCACTTGCGATGTTGGCTTTCATGGGACGCGGCCATATTCCTGGACGCGGCAAATATCGTGACGTGCTTCGCAAGGTGAAGCAGTACACGCTCGCGCGGCAGAACGATGACGGATTGTTCGTACCTGAACGAAATGCCGGCTCGGGGCCCATGTACCAACAAGCGTTGACGACGCTCGCTGTTGCAGAAATGTACGGTGTCGATCCCGATGACGATTTGGAAGAGGCGTTGCGCGATGCCGTTCAATTAATCGTGAACAGTCAATCGCACAACGGCGGCTGGCGTTATCAACCGCGCCCAGGTGATTCAGACTTGAGTGTCACCGTCATGCAAATCGTCGCGCTGCGCGCAGCCAACAACGCCGCGATTGCTGTTCCGGAGGAGACGATTGAAGACGCAGTCACCTACGTGCGTTCATGTGCTCGCCAGAACGGTGGCTTCGGATATCAAGGACCAAGCCGCACGCCGCCGATGTCTGCGGCGGGTGTTGTGTCGCTGCAGTTACTCGGTCATTACGACGACCCGCTGCTCGAGCCGACGCTCGACTATTTGTCAAACGTACCGGTGCAATGGGGAAACTCAGGGGGCGTGAATTGGTACTACTACTTCCACTACTACGCGATGCAAGCGAACTATCAGGCTGGTGGCGTGTACTGGGACGACTGGCATCCACGCGTGCGCAAGATGTTGTTGCGAGAACAACACGACGACGGCAGTTGGAGCGTACCTCCCGGCACTTCGGAAGGCGAAGGAACTGTCGGCGTAAATCGAGTTTACTACACCAGCATGGCGACGTTGATCCTAGAGGTTTACATGCACTACCTGCCGGCGTATCAAAGGTAGCCATCATATTCGTAGCCATCACTTTCCAAGTGATCAGCTCCCCGCAGAACCAACACCGATAGGAACACGCCTTGTTCGAATGTTTAGACATCTCGAACTTCAAAGGGCTCATCACTCGGAGAGTGATGGCTACTAACTCGGAGAACAGCGCGATGACACGAAACAATGCTGCCTTATTCTTAATGCTTTGCGTGACGGCCATCGTTTCCGCACAAGAGAACGAGTTCCGCAAGTGGCAAATGCGTGATGGACGACGGACTCGCCAGCCGATGACCGTCGCCGAAATCGATGGCCGCGTCGTGTCGCTCAAGCGAGAAGGCAGCGACCGCCTGACTCGAATCGTCATCAGTAGCCTGAGCGATGCAGATCAGGCGTTTCTGAAAGAGCACTTTCCTCAGGAGATGTCTGGACGCAGTGAAACGGCTTCAAATGCGAGTCCGTCGGCTGCGTCAGCACAAATCACGGTAGCCGGCGAGGTTCGCTGGCCGGCTGCTGTGGTCACAGATGACAATCTTGAAGAGTGGGTAACATTCATCCGCCCCACGGAGGAAGATTTGAAGTGGCGCGACATTCGTTGGCACAACAATCTTGCTACGGCGCAAGAGGAAGCTCGCCGACTGCAGAGGCCGATTCTTCTCTGGACGATGAACGGCAACCCGTGTGGCGAGACGTGAAACAATGGCGTCAATGGGCGCAAAGAGGTCTGGTCAGACCCACGAATTCAAGAGCTTGCTTCACAATTCGTTTGCGCCACGCATGAGGCTTTCGTCCTAGGACCACCGTCGTGGTTGCAGCGCCACTGGCTGGAACCGAACGATCGTGCCGGGCTCGATCTATTTAAGAAATACCGCGCCGATGCGCCACCCGGCGTCGTGCCGGTTGGTGGTTCGACCGTGCAAGGCGTTTACTGCATGACGGCCGACGGCGAGTACCTTTCCGGTTACTTTGCGTGGGCATTCAAGGATCGTGCGCAAGACGTTCTCGAAAACGGCTGGCAGCGTTTCCAGACGATGTCGCGAGCACGAGGCTGGACGCCGCAACCCGTGCCAACCGAGCAGCTCGTGCAGACGCTAGGCAAACCGGTCGAGCGCGGAGGGATGAAGTTGGAGGCGGCGATTCGCGATCTTCCGCGCGGCGAAGTGTTGCATCCGGGTCGCAATGAATTCGAGCGTTGTTCTCACAACGCGAAGTGGATTGATCTGACGGCGCCACAGGCCGCCGCCTTCGTCACCCAATCGGAAACGCCGCAGCCAGTTCCAAGATCGGCTTGGCAGGAACTCGTATCTCACGCATTGAAAGATTGCGCTCGTGGCCAATGCAGCGATTGGAAACCGGAGCACATACGACACGGCGCGATGCGAACACAACTCGTCGATCGCGAGGGTGAACGTGTGATATTCCGCGTTACTGGTGAAATGCAATTCGAGGGCGACGGACGAACGTACCAACCAAAGCTTTTCGGTCGAGTTGTCTACGATCAGCAGGCTCGTGAAATTAGCAACTTTCAGCTAGTCGCGGCTGGTCAACGAACAGGCCGTGCAGGGGCGAACGGTCGCCAAAACGATTTGGGGCCCGCACCGCTAGGCGTCGCTTTCACATTGCATCATTGAGCGCACGATCAGCGACTTTCAAGCGTCTCAATGATCTTCTCGATGTCATAGACGCAACCGCCCCACGCCCCACCACCAACGCGCTGCATCGCGGCCCATAGCCGCGTGTCGTCGGGAAGATCGGGGTCCGGTCGAATGTCATCGCGCGTCGGGCGGTCCGCGAGTATCGCGACTCCTTCTTCGGGCGTGAACTCGCGAGTTCCATCTCCGACCAAATCAACCGTACCGTCGAGCGTAGTTCGATCGATGACGATCCGCACGATGTCGCCGTCTTTTAGCTTACCAATCGGCCCGCCTGCCAACGCTTCGGGGCCAACGTGGCCAATGCATGCGCCTGTACTTACGCCAGAGAATCGCGCATCGGTGACAACGGCAACCTCGCGTCCCCACTTGAGAAACTTGAGAGCCGAAGTGATTTGATAGATCTCTTCCATCCCGGAACCGAGTGGTCCGCGACCAGCCAAGACCAAGATGTCACCCGCCTTAAGAGGTTCATCCGATTGCCCTTTGATCGACGCAATCGCCTCGCGCTCGCTGGTAAACACGCGCGCTGGCCCTGTCTTGCGATAGACACCATCATCATCAACGACCGCCGGATCGATGGAAGTCGCTTTAATGACTGAACCTTCCGGGCAGAGGTTTCCGCGCGGAAAACAAACCGTGCTGGTCATGCCCCGGCGGCGAGCTTCCTCCGGCGGAATGATGACGTCATTCGCGTTCACTTGATCCATTTCCATCAGCAGCTCGCGCATCCGCCTTCGACGTTCCGACGTTTCCCACCACTCGAGTATTTCGCCGAGCGGTTGACCCGAGACCGTCATCACGTCTAGATCAAGCAAACCCATGCCGCAAAGGTGAAGCATGACTTCTGGAACTCCACCAGCTAGGAATACTCGCACGGTCGGATGGTTCGTCGGACCGTTTGGCAAGACATCGACAAAGCGCGGGACGCTGCGGTTGACTTTGTTCCAGTCATCGACGGTCGGTCGCTCAAGGCCCGCGGCAAAGGCAATTGCAGGGATGTGCAGCAACAAATTCGTCGAACCGCCAACGGCTGCATGAACAACCATCGCGTTGCGGATCGATCCTGGCGTGAGAATGTCTCGCATCGTCAGTTTGCGATCGGCAAGCTGCATCAGCGCCTTGGCGCTTCGTGTCGCCATGTCAAGCCAGACAGGTTGCCCGCTCGGTGCAAGTGCTGAATGAGGCATTGATAAACCGAGGGCTTCCCCGATGACTTGCGACGTAGCTGCCGTGCCGAGAAACTGACACCCGCCGCCCGCAGTTCCACACGCGGCACATCCTGCGATGGATGCTTCATCGAGCGTCATATCGCCGTGAACGTAACGCGCCCCGATCGTTTGGACCTTGCCAGCGTCCTCGCCGTGTGTCGGCGGCAGAGTCACTCCGCCGGGCACGAGCACGCTCGGCAAGCCATGCATCGTGGAGAGTGCGAGCATCATTGCCGGCATCCCCTTGTCACAAGTTGCGACGCCAAGCACTCCGCGGCGCGTCGGCAAAGATCGAATCAAGCGACGAAAAACGGTGGCGGCATCGTTCCGATACGGTAAGCTATCGAACATGCCAGTCGTTCCTTGGGTTCGTCCGTCGCAAGGATCGCTGCAGAAGGCTGCAAACGGCACGCCGCCCGCTCGCTTGATCTCGTGTGCCGCAGCTTGTACGAGCAGACCAACTTCCCAGTGCCCAGTGTGATAACCAAGCGCAATCGGCTGACCATCGGGCGCTCGAACGCCTCCTTGCGTACTCAGCAACAAGTACTGCGGGCCAAGCAGATCCTCCGGCTTCCAGCCCATCCCCGCACTCTGCGTCAGGCCAAACAAATCGCCACTCGACCAACTCCGCAACATCTCGTCGGTCAACGGCAACTTGCCCTGCGGGCCGGTCGCATTGGTGTGGATGTCAAAGATCGAGTCGTCGTTCGTATCAAGCAGTTCATTGCTCATTGTGATCGGTCGTTTCTGGTTCAGATTCAGTGGTAGTATTCGAAGTTGGCAGGAAGCGGGCTACCATTGTCGCCAACAGAACCGGAAGTGCAATGGATACACCCAGCGCTAACGGCAACCACTGATTCTCTTCGGCGAATTTCCCGAACGCCGAGTAAGCGAATGCGATGACGAGATTGCTGAACAAGACAGCCGGCAGAAACCGCCGCCAACTCAAGCGATGAACACCCATGAGCAGGACGCTTGCTTCCGCGAGAACAGGGACTCCGCGCCCCACAATCAAAACGGCTGGTCCGAATCGCTCGCTTAAACCGTGCATCCGGGCGAGGTCTTCTTCACTCGAAAGCCAAAGGGCGAACGGCCTGCCCCATTTTCTAGCCAGCACAAATCCGATGACAGCTCCGAGCGACATTCCAATCCACGAGGCTAGCGTTCCCCCAAACGTACCGAGTTGCCATCCTCCAAGCGTACTGATCATGCTCGATGGTGTTGGCAACAAGATGTCAGTCGCCAAGAGACCAACAATGAACAACGCTGTTACCGGCTTCGAATACGGCTGTTCGGACCACCGTTCAACCCAAGCTTCAAAGTCCGCACCGAACAACAAGAACGGGACGATCGGTACGAGCAAGATCAAGCTCATCACGATCATCGGGCGGATGAAAGGTTTCATACGGAACCTATCGACGAGGCCATAGCAATTGGCCAGGCGTTGTCGTGCGAACGCTCCACAGCGTGCCGCCAGCGGTGACGAACAGTGTCTTCAAGTCTTCGCCGCCAAAGGTGCAGTTGGTGACCTCGTCTCTCGGCACGCGAACGAACGCCAGCAATTTGCCTTCCGACGAGAAGACATAAACGCCGCCGAGCTTCTCGTCGGTTTCGTTGGGTGGATTTGGTTTATTGATTCCACCGGCGACGTACACTCGGCCCGCCGCATCAAGCACCATTCCATCCGGCCCGCGCGAATTGCCCCAATCGTATAGCAGAGTCCGGCTCGCCAGATCGACCGAGCCATTTGACTTCATCGCGAATCGCCAGAGCTTTCGCGCTCCACCAACTTCGTTATTATTGTTGTCCGCAACAAACAGGAACCGGTCGTCGGGCGTCACCACTAGACCGTTGGGGCGATCGACTTCATGCGTGATGACCCGGGTGACCTTGCCATCTGGGTCGATGCGATAGACACCTTCGACTTGGCGACCTTCAGCGTCGAGCATCTTCATCTTGCTTCGTTCGCCGTACTGGGGATCGGAGAAGTAGATGCGGCCCTTCGAATCAACCGTGATATCGTTCGGCTGATTGAATGGCATTCCATCATAGTCCTCGGCGAGCACCTTCAATTTGCCGGCTGTGTTGGTGCGAGTCACACGTCGCAGCGCGGGTTCACAGGCGAGTAGTGATCCGTCTTTATCGAACAGCAATCCGTTAGTGCCTGCACCTTGGCGATGGAAATCGACGCTACCGTCGCGAGCCATTCGCATAATGCTGCCATGCCCACTGAACAGCAAGCCAAGCTTGTGGTCCCACGCGGGCCCCTCGCCTGCATGTTCGGACAGTACAAGTTGTGCTTCTCCATCGCCGACGAAGATATCGCCGGCGTCAGCCGATGCATGTCCTGCGAGGCAAAAAACAATCAGGGCACAAGTAGACAGTGGAAAGTGACGCATTGTGATCTCGCAAACGCGATGTCAGTGTGATGAGCGTGAAGCTTGTGCTTCGTCAATCGAACTGTGGTATTCTAATCGACTCGTTGAGCGACAACTACGGCTACGAGGGTCATCATGATGTGGCGCGATACACGACGCAGTTTCCTGGCGACGAGTGGAGCGACGATAATCGGTGCTGGACTGGGGGCAGCATCACAGCAAGCGATCGCTCAAATGCCAGGCGAGCGACCAAAGCAAGATGCTTCGATCAAAGTTCTCAATCCGCGCAACCGTGTTCCCGTCTCGCTGATCATCGACGACTCGACATGTCTCGTGAATCTAAATCGGTTCGCGATCCCACAGTTTGCCGCCGCGTGGAATAATGAGCGC
Source organism: Planctomycetota bacterium (assembly GCA_014381825.1). GTDB lineage: Bacteria > Planctomycetota > Planctomycetia > Pirellulales > Pirellulaceae. The sequence continues at coordinate 27,738 of JACNKX010000116.1, read as the reverse complement.
TATGCCCATGACTGGCGGAAGATGCCGCTGGAGATTCCCGACAGCTTCGTGCGCCGGTTCGGTGAATGGTGTGCCGAGCAAGGCGTCAAAGGAAAATACAGCATCGTGCCGTATCCGGCTTGCGTTGGGCGACTTGATCGTGAAGTCCCTGGGTGGACGCGCAAGGAGCTTGTCGCCAGCATCGACTTGGTGCAAAAGCTAATGGTTCCCAACTGGGATATTCATCCCGAGATGGTGACACACACTCGAGTTATCGACATTGAGACTGGGCACCCATATCCGAAGTTCGGGCCGGAGTACGTCGAAAACTGGCGTTGGACCGACGACAAATCGGCAGAACAAATTGCCGACTACATGCGGTATGCGTTACAGATCCTGAAGAACATCGATTTGCCTTGCGAGGGTGTCACAACACCCGGCGGTTTCGGCAATCGTGTGCTTCCTGAATTGTCCCAGGCAACATTAATGGCGTGTCGGGATATTTACGGAGCCGAGATCCCACATTACTTCCGTCACTTATACGCCGAAGGCGATCGAAGTGTCGCGCCGCGTGTCGAATACGCTTCCGGCCTGGAATCAGATGATCCTAAGTGTGTCGTGTCGATTATCGGATGCACTGGCGATTGGACCGGTGGCTGGGATTGCTCTAGTCGCGGACAACTTGATCGATTCATCACGCCGGATCTCGAGACAGGTCGCATGGTCGAAGTGATCACTCGCGGCGAGCCAGCGATCATCGTCTGCCATTGGACAGGAATTCATTTCAACGGCGAAGAAGTTGGCTTCAAGATCTTTCGTGAAGTCGTCAGGCGGCTGCACGAACGCTTCGACAACTTGATCTGGATGAAGAACAGCGAGATCGCCCGTTACTGGGCAGCAAAGGAACTGACTGGCGTCGAGCAATCCGGTAATCAACTAAAACTGACGGCTCCGTTTGCTTGTGAATCCTTCACGGTACGAATGCCGCTCTTGTCTGGCGGTCCACCGAAGTTTGAATCAGATGGCACCACAGCGACCTTGAAACCAGTTACCTCGGTTCTTTCCCTCGTGCCGGGAACTTACTATGCGAAGGAACGTGAGGTAACCGTATGTGTTGATCTGTCGAAAGGCGTTTCACGCCTGAACGTCTAAGTCTCGAAGAGATAAAACGCGCTGCGACCAACTTCTGCAGTGAATCGAGGTTTTTCAGCACGCCCCTGCACCGTCCGCAGGTGGAGCTGCGCCGGATTCGACGTTCACGATGTTGCAGGTGGCGGTTTCGTCATCGAAATGCACCTCGACACGACCAGCCTCTAACTGCCGCAGCACACGCTCGACGCGCCGCTCAACGGACGAATGGTCCGTGCCGTCGCGAGTGACGAATTCCTGAACAACACTTCGAAGCGTCGCTGGCGTCAGCTTCGTGTATGGGATCCGCATCGAACTGTCCTATCGAGCCAAGAACGCGCGCTTTGATAATGTGCGTGGAGGAATTACGAGGACGTTAGCTTGATCGTCCTCGGCCTCGACGCTGTTGTCAGGCGTGGAGTCGACGTCGAATTGATCTGTGGCGCTGACTTGGACAGTATTGCTCTTCAAGCCGAGAGTGTCGACACTGGCGGTGATCGTCAAAGTAGCAGAAGCGCCGTTGGCAACCGATCCTACGCTCCAAATGCCGGTCGCGTTGTCGAACGCGCCTTGGCTGGGCGTCGAAGACACGAAGGTCATGCCAGTTGGCAAGTTGTCTCGAACAGCGACGTTTGTGGCGTCTTGCGGTCCGGCGTTCGAGACTTGAATGGTGAAGATGACATTGTCGCCAACGTTTACCATGGCGTTGTTGACGGTCTGTGTCACCGAAAGGTCCACCACCTCTGGTGTTAACGCAGTATCATCTTGATCGTCTTCGGTCGCGACGCTGTTGTTCGGTGTTGAATCGGGATCGTTTTGATCAACACTAAGCACTTGGGCCGTGTTCGTCTTCGTGCCGGATGTACTGACCGTCGCAACGAGTTGAAGTGTCGCAGAACCGCCGCTCGCAATCGTGCCTGCGGTCCATTGTCCCGTCGCGCTGTCGAAGGTTCCTTGACTTGGCGTCGATGATACTAACGTCAATCCGGTGGGAAGCGAATCTTGGACGACGACGTTCGTCGCACTCGATGGCCCGGCGTTCGAAACCGTCACCGTAAACGTCACATTCTGACCTGATGTCGGAGTCGCGTCGTCGACGGTATTTGTCAACGAAAGGTCAGCGTCCTGGGGCGTCAACGTGACGCTCGCCTGATCGTCTTCCGAAGCGACGCTGTTGTTAGGCGTCGAATCGGCATCGGTTTGGCCTGCAGCGCTGACCTGCGCTGAATTCGTTTTGATACCGGCCGCATCAACACTAGCAACAAGCTGTAATGTCGCGTTCGCACCGTTAGCGATTGATCCAACCGTCCAAACACCTGTGCCGTTGACGTACGAACCCTGACTTGGCGTCGACGACACGAACGTCAGCCCTGTCGGAAGTGTGTCGAGAACGGCGACGCCCGTCGCATCGTCCGGTCCGGCGTTCGTGACAGTTACTGTGAAAGTGACATTATCGCTGACGTTGGGCGTCGCGTTGTCGACCGTCTTAGCGAGCGACAGATCGATCAATTGTGGTGTTACCGCGACGCTGGCTTGATCGTCCTCGCTCGCTACGCCATTGTTGACGGTCGAGTCGGGATCTTGTTGGTCGGAAGCCGTGACTTGTGCCGAGTTGTTCTTTGCCCCGGTCGATGCGACGGTCGCGACAAGTTGCAAGCTCGCCGACGCTCCATTTCCGACCGAGCCGACCGTCCACAGCCCTGTCACACCGCTGTAAGTTCCTTGACTGGGTGTCGACGATACGAACGTCAGATCTGGGGGCAGCAAATCGGTAACCACAACATTCGTGGCCGTATCGGGACCGGCGCTGGTGACCGTCACCGTGAACGTAACGTTGTCACCCACGTTCGGTGTCGCGTCGCTAACGGTCTTGGTCAACGAGAGATCCGCTGCCGTGGGAGTTAGAGAAATGCTTGCGAGGTCGTCTTCCGTCGTTACACCGTTGTTCGGTGTTGAATCTGGATCGAATTGATCGGAAGCAGTGATCTCGACCGAATTCGTTTGACTCATCGCGGCACTCACCGACGCAACGATCGACAACGTCGGATTCGCTGCATTGGCAACGCTGCCAACCGTCCAGATGCCTGTCGCGTTGTCGTACGATCCTTGAGATGGCGTTGCGGAAACGAAAGTCATACCAGCTGGAAACGTATCCATCACGGAGACATTCGTCGTCGAGTCGGGCCCTGCGTTGCTGACGGTGACCGTGAACGTGACATTATCACCGACGTTTGGCGACGCGTTGCTGACCGTCTTGGCAATCGAAAGATCTGCGATTTGTGGGGTCACCGAAACGGCGGATTGATCGTCTTCGGAAGCGACGCTATTGTTCGGCGTCGAGTCTGAGTCGGCCTGGTCGACTGCGGTGATTTCGGCCGTGTTCGCCTTCGTGCCGGAGGAGGCCACGGTGGCTGTGATCTGAAGCGTGGCACTGGCTCCGCTGGTGATCGTGCCAGCTGTCCAGACGCCTGTTCCGCTCACGTAGGTTCCTTGGCTGGGTGTCGACGAGACAAACGTCAATCCAGTCGGCAAGACATCGGTCGCGATTGCGCCGGTCGCCGAATTCGGGCCTGCGTTGGCAAGTGTCAAGGTAAACGTGACGTTGTCGCCCACATTCGGCGACGCGACGTCAACTGACTTCGTCAGCGAGAGATCAGCGATCTGCGGAGTCACAACCACAGTCTCTTGATCGTCTTCGCTGGCGACTCCGTTGTTTGGTGTCGAGTCCGAGTCGGCCTGATCGGATGCGGTGACTTGAGCGGTGTTCGATTTAGCGCCAACCGAGCCGACGGTCGCCACAACTTGCAGGGTTGCATTACCGGCGTTGGCGATCGTGCCAACGGTCCAGACACCCGTTCCACTGGCGAAGGTTCCTTGGCTTGGCACCGACGAAACAAACGTTAAACCCGCAGGCAGCACGTCCGTAATTGCAACGTTCGTTGCGGAGTCTGGTCCCGCGTTTGCCGCCGTCAACGTGAACGTGATGTTCTCTCCGACGTTTGGCGAGGCGTTGTCGACAGTCTTCGTTAACGACAAATCGGCGATCGGGGCAGTCAACCCCGCGCTGTCTTGATCGTCTTCCATGGCGACGCTGTTGTTTGGCGTTGAGTCCGAGTCGGCCTGGTCCGACGCGGCGACTTGCGCCGTGTTCGTCTTCGTTCCGGTCGAATCAACCGAGGCCACAATTTGCAATGTCGCGTTGCTGCCACTTGCCACGGAGCCAACGGTCCACACGCCGGTACCGTTGTTATAGGTGCCCTGGCTCGGCGTTGACGAAACGAACGTCATACCGGTCGGCAGCGTATCGCCGACGGTGACGTTGGTGGCTCCGTCGGGACCGGCGTTGGCAAGCGTTAGTGTAAACGTCACGTTTTGACCGACGTTGGGGCTGGGATTATCTACGGTCTTGATCAGGGAGAGATCGGCGATGGTAGGCGTCAGCGAAGCGTCGTCCTGATCGTCTTCCATGGCGATGCTGTTGTTCGGCGTCGAGTCGGGATCGAACTGTTCCGCCGCGGTCACTTGTGTCGTGTTCGTCTTTGCACCCGTCGAGGCAATCGAAGCGACGATTTGCAAAGTGGCGTTGCTTCCGCTGGTCAACGAACCAACGGTCCAGACGCCGGTTCCGCTGTCGTACGTTCCTTGGCTGGGCGTCGATGAGACGAATGTCATTCCTGCCGGAAGCGTGTCGCCGACGGTGACATTGCTCGCTGCGTCTGGTCCCGCGTTGGCAAGTGTCAGCGTAAACGTGACGCTGTCGCCGACGTTCGGCGTCGTATTGCTGACCGTCTTGGTCAGACTTAGGTCCGCCGACTCGAAATTCGCGAAATCCCGCGTGACAAGCGTCGGCCCGACAACCGTGACGAGATCAATCTCGCCATCGAAGTTCGCGACACCGGTAATCTCGGCTTCGATCGCTCCAACGCTCGTAAAGTCAGCGCCACCTCCGCCACCGGTCGTGAAACTGCTGAATGGAATGTACTCGAGCGCGGTCGCCGAACCGCCAGTCACTGGCAGGTTGATCGTTGCGGTGGAGAATCGGCTCGCGGTCCCCGCTGCTCCATCGTCGGTATACACGCGCAAAGAAATCGTTCCGCCGGCTAAGTCGGCACCGATCGTGAGGTTGAATCCAGTCGCACTGCCCGTCGAAGTCAGGTCGATGCCGCCGAGCCCAGCATCGCTGACCGAAGTCGCATCGCCATCAGTACCATCCCACGTGAGAACGCGTTCGCCGGTCGCGGCGCCAGTCGTGTTGAATGTCAGGACGCCCGGCGTTAACGGATCATTCGAGCTGAGTTGCAATGCTCCGACGGCCGAAGTCAGATTCACTCGCAGGTCGCGTTCGCCGCCGATGGCTTCGGTTGCCGTGGCAACGTCCGTTACAGGAACTGCATCGTTTGTCGTATCGCTGACCGAATGCGTTGTCGAATTGAACGTATCGATCGTCCGAATCACAGTTCCTTGCACGTCCGTCGCCGAGATGACAGCCACGATACTGTTGGCCGCCAACAACGTCGAACCGGAAACAGTCTGCGCAGGTTGCTGGACGAAATAGCTACCCGCCGTGAGATTGCTGAACCGATACTGGCCACTGGCGTTGGTTGTCGTTGACGTTTGAAACACGTCGCCCACACCCGGCTCAAACGTGCCGTTGGCGTTCGTGTCGGCATAGAGATTCACCGTCGCGCTGGCCACTTCCTCGCCGGGGCTGAAACCGTCGCCGCTGAAGTCATCGAAGACGGTTCCGATGATGGCGGCCAAGTCCGTGCCGGCCGCTAACAAACGCCGGTTCTCAAGCGGTTCGAACAACATCTGTCGGCGAGCTTGTCGGCTCCGTCGATGCGATCGGTTGCCCGTGATCCACTGGCGGAGTGCCTTCGAAACGCTCTGACCGGCTCGGCGAAATCGCATCATCGTCATTCCAACATTGCGTTGTTGATGGGAGAGGAGTAGCTAGCGGTGCGCGCAGCGCGAACCGCAACACATCGGTTTGAGTTATCGGAGAGCCAATCCGGCAACTTGATCAAATCGTCATAGTTGATCTGATCGTTACCACCGGAAGTCGGCGCCGAAGGATGCGCCGTGCGCCCAGAAATCGCTTTCGCGCCACGCGAACTCAGGACGGAGAGCGCCCGAGAAAGGAACAGCTTCTGGTGGGAAGAGGTTGGGATTCACGTCCGTGCTGATCTGGTCGCCCGCTCGAACAACGTTGCTGAAGTAAATCAGCGTGTAGCCTGCAGTCAGACTGAATCGCCGTGTAATGCGCCAGCCGAGCGTTACACCCAACTGTGGAATGATCGCCAGCTCGTCGCGGGAATAGTGACCGATATTCGTTCGCTGAGCGAGGACTCCGCCGGGAAATCGCTCCAGTAAACCAAGCTCCGTAATATCGCTGAAGCCGGTGATGTTGGCGACTTGATGGTTGTTACCGACAGCGATTTTGGAGAGCGCTTCGATGAACAGAGGTCCGCGATCGGCTTCATAGACGGCGCCGACTTCGACCCCGTGAAACTTGTTGTCGGTCGTGAACCCATCTTCAATTACGAAGGTCCCCGGGTTCGCCACGTCGAGCGATTCGAGATCTTCGCTGATCCTTATGTCATCTTCCAACTTCATGTACCGATAGCCGAGTACCCAATCGAGCTTCCGTCCAGACCGAGCTTCACACGGGCTGCCCGTTCCATGCGGATCAAATCGCATCCAAACACCGCCTGAGCGGAGATTCGTTAGCGCCGTCGCACGGATGCTGCCGCCAACCACGTTGGGGAACGCGACTAGCTCGGCAGTCTCTTGTCCATTGACGATGTCAAAGAACGGACGTGCAATAATCGGATCGCCGGTCGACGTTGCTTGGTACTCAGACGATTGCTCGTCGAGCATTAAGTATTCGCCTTCGAGGCCCATCTTGTGAGCCGCGTCCCACCAAAAGCCTCCGCGTATCCTGGCACCTGTGTGCGGATCATTGTTGATCGTGCTGCCGCCATACAAACTGCGCGTGTCGGTTTCGCCGAGTACACCCGCCATGGCGCGCGGAGTGCCAGTGGGGCTTGTCGTAATCAAGGCTGGCGTGCGCAGACTGTCGGTCAGCCACATCAAATACTCGCCACGAATCCAGGCGCGCCCACCAAGGCCATTGTTTCCGGTCGCTGGAGGCCGTAACCAATCGAAGTCGGTGACCGGTGCCTCGATCACGTAGTTGTCGGGCGTCGTGTCGATATCGATCGTCAGCGGCGCCTGGGTCTGACCAAGGACTTCAGACGGAGCCGGAAGGCCGTCGGTCAGAGCGGCGACACGAATGTCGTCCAGCTCCGACGGAGGCTCAATTGGTCGAGCGTCTACTGCCTCAAACGCAGCGGGGCGAACGATGCTAGCGCGAGCGCTAACTGGTTCTCGATCGTCGAACGCCGTCACGCGTTCAACGCTGAATCTCCTTTGAGTCCCACTCGCTTCGCTCTCGGTATCTCCATGCAGCGAAACATATCGGTCGACGAAAGCGGCAAGGTCTAACCCGGACTCTTCGATAATTCGATAAGTTTTCTTGTCGTAGGCGTCCTTTAGGACAAAGACCGATTTTCCCGAGCCACTTTCCTCTCGCTGCCGTAGGTAGCCAACTCGGCGAGACGAAGACATCTCGCGCCGCAACTTGGCCGCCCGTCCTTCTTCTTGCTGTTGCGCGCTGATTCGCGATGCGCAGACAGTTGTCGCGAGCAGACAAAGACAAACGATTGAGTACAGAGACGGGTGGCGCACCGCACACGCTCCGGGACAAGAGAAGGAGAGACACTTCGAGATGAGGCAGGGATATTCCGAGAATCAACTCACATCGTCAAGAGAGATCGCAGAATTATTGCTCAAGTTTGTTGGGCTATTTGCCGCGATGGATCGTGCTAGCGTTCTGGTGGATCGATATCGCAGCGGTGAACGTAAACGGGACTGCTCCACGCCATTGCTTGGTCAACTTGAACAACGCGAATCCAATACGGGACAACTCCGGCTGGACGCTTCGCATCAACCCAACCGGCATGAAACTGCTGGGGGCCATCCGTTCGAGGTGCTGGACCAACTTTGACGAAGCGACTGATGCCACCAGCTTCAAACACTTGTTCGTTTTCGCGAACCTCGCTCAAATCGACGTCCCACGTGACGGGCTGCGATTGAAAATGCAATCGCGTTCCTTCCGCACCGCGCACTCGAACAATGATCCCTGTTGTGTTGCCGGCGGTTGCGTTGCTCCAGCGAATCGAAGCGGGACCGGTTGATTCAACGCGGTCGGCGAAAGATTGCACGTTGACGGTGTCTAACAATTCCAATTCGCCGTTCGAGACTGAAAGCGTTCCGTCCCACTTCACTCGCTGCAATCGGGCCGTCCCTTTTCGCTCCGTTCCTCCCCACAGCAGCCGAAGTAAGACTCCATCATCGGCAGAATCGCGCTCGGTAGAATTGTATCGGGCGACTTGCCATGTGTGGACAACTTCTGTCCCACGAAGTAATTCGACACGTTCGATCGCACTCGTCCCTTCAATTTGGAAAGCGATTTCAGGATCGCCTTCACTCTGGATCTCGGAGCCCATCGCCGCACCGTTGACTTCAAACCATAATCGGATGCGTTCGCCGGTCGTTGCGTAACAGCGATGTTGTTGAAAAGCTTCCCATAGGGATTCACGAGTCAGTTCCTTTGCATAGACAGCGGTTAAGCCGTTCCGCAAGTTCCGGATCAAGCGTCGTCCGGGATGGCACGCGCCAGGTCGACCCATCACGCCATCGGTTCCGGCGGTGATTCCCACGCGGTAGCCGCGATTCAAAACGTCGTGAACGAACCATTCGGAAGTGCCGTGGGTTGAATGGATCTCGCATAGCTTCTCGATCTTGGGTGCGTGCCATTGGAGATTCGTCATTCGTCCGCCGACGTGGATGTTAACGAGGACGTTGAGTTCGCTGAACACGTCGACGAATTCAGGCCCCGTGCGAACATCCGGTTCAGGATCGGGCTCGCTCTCCACAAAGAATCGATCGCTCCGTCGCAGTCGTGGCTCGTCCTCCAAGTAAAAGACATTGCGGTCACCGCCATCCTTCGTCAACGCACTCCATTCACAACCCAAGAATGGTACGTAGCGTCCTGTCTCGTAGAAGTCGTCGGTCACTTGCCGAGTGTGATTCCACTCGTCGAGCGTGACATAGTGATCGTTGGCTTGGTGTGTCGTGAACTGCAAGCCGGCGCAATCACGACCAAAAGCGTAATGCTCGGCCAACGAACCGGCACCGCAACCAATCTCCGTTTGCCCGGAGTGAACATCGCCCCAGAATAACTGCCACGGCGGCATTTTTGCGTGTACGTGGACCCTGTTAGTCGACGCAGTCAGCTCGCCATTGGATGCATGGAAGCTGAGTTCGCAAGCGTGGGACGCCGTGACACGAAACTTCTCGAACGGCGGATCCGCGTCGTGCGTTGGAACCCGTTCGACGGCCACTCCGGATCCTGGGTCTGACAATTGCGTTGGCGTTGGCGGCTTGGTCGGATTACCCCAGCGGTCTTCGGTGCGAACAGTCACTTCGAACGGCGCATCGACGGTCGCGTCGGAAGGTGCGAAGGCTACCAAACGAACCGCCTGATCGGCACAGATCCTGAACGGTGGCGAATCAACCAGTCGAATTCGCTTTCCATTGCCTTGGTGATCGATCAGCATCAGGAATCTAGCTCGTCGCGCCGCACACGTTGGAGCGCACCATCCGCGTCCGCCACCAATCGTTTCACCACAGACGATTCGTACCGTGTCTCCGGTCCGCAACTCGCCAGCGGTCACCTTCACGGTGATCACATGGTGCCAAGGCTCGATACCAGCGATCCATTTATAGTTAGTATCGAGCGTAACATCGCCATGATCGCGACCGTGCGCTGCAACAACATCCGTCCGCATGTAACCATCGCCGGCGGGATTCACCGTTTGCAGATCGCTCCAATCGAAGGGCCACCGCCAAACAACCATCAATCGTCCGCCGGTGACAACTGCGTACTCGCCAATGACAAACTCGAAAGCAACTGCCGTTGGCTGGCTGACCGTCAATTTGTCGATCGGCGTATGGCTCGCGCGCCCATGCAACCGTAACCGTTCTTCGTCCGGCATGTCGGAACAGTGATGGAGTTCCGGTTTGCCTGGGGCAACACGACTGATAACCAGCATGGATTCTGTCCTCCTCGACGATGCAACTCAGACCCTACCCGACGGCGTCGGGAACCGCCAGAATACGGGGGAAGCATTTTGACGATTCCACACCATACTGGATCGATCCAATGAAGTATCCTCTCTTGTTCGCGGTGAAGAACTTTCCTCTCCTTGCTCGCGCGTGCGGCGTGGTGTTACTGATCGCCTTCTCGCCGCTCTGCGCCCAAGCGGAGTATGAAGGGAAACTCCAAATCCTATTGCTTGGCGACAGCACAACCGAGGGGAGTGTGCCACGGCGGCTGAAGCCCGAGGGCCCGCATCTGGAGAAGGTGCTGGAGCTACTGCTGGCCGCAGAACCGGATCTGCCTCCATGCCACGTGATCAATTCCAGCCTCAGCGGAGAGTACATCCGCAGGCTCATCGATTCGGGCCGTTACGCGCGCGACGCGGAACACTTGCCCGGATTGGACTACATTTTCATTCGTTACGGTCTGAACGACCGAGCGAGGATCAAAGAGTTCGGCGAGAACTTTCCCAAGGATTTCCATGAGCTGATACAGCGTCTGCGACAAGATCATCCGAAAGCACAGTTGATTCCGATGACCGTGATTCCGTTCGCGGACGAGGCGGCCAGCAAGGAGATCAACGATCTCGTTCGCCAAGTCGCGGTGAAGCAAAACCTTAAGGTCTTCGACATCTATCCACGCTACGCCGCAGAGCTGAAGAAGGGGGCGAATATGCTGAACTACCGGCGTTACCCGCTGGCCAAAGTTCCCTCGCGATATCACGATCTTGTCGAACCGTTCGTCAGCGGCAACAGCGTAGTGGTGATGGCCAACGAACTCGACCCCATTCTCGGCCATTTACCCGCCTGGTACTCCGACCGACATCCGAATCTTGCGGGATACAATGTGATCGCCGACGAAACGGCAAAGTACCTCGCGAAACTGCTGCGCGAGAGAAGCGCGGAATAGGTCGAGAATCTTTTTCTTCCGCCAACGCTGAGCGTGAATCCACGAGCACTGGGCTACCGTGGATTCGACGCACCTCCGTCGGACTCGCTCGCTATGTCCGGTTGGTTTTCAACAACGCGAGTTGTCAAAAGGCAACGTCCGCGAGAGCTTCGACCCGTGTCAGCACACGCCTAACGCCCTGTTGTGCGTTCTCTAACGGCAATTCGAACGAGAACCGAGTGTGGTGCAGCAGTTGCATCATCTCCCACGCGTCGCCGCACGCAACTAACGATTCGTCCACGTGCAACCGCGTCACGACGCATAGGGAAACTGCATGATTCGTAAACATCCGCCCGGCCCTCGCAACATCCTTGAACCGATCGGCTTGACGGCTCGTCACTTATTCAACCTCTGGCTTCGACCGCTAGAATTCGTGGCCCAACTCAATCGCAAGTACGGACCTGTTGCGTTCTTCCGGGCGTTCCACCTCCGTATGTATGTGGTCAGTGCCCCGAACTTGATCCATCAAGTATTGGTGACGCAAAAGATTGCGTTCCGCAAGATCGATCGCCAGATGCGCGCGGTCAGCCAGTTGACTGGCAACGGCATATTGACGAGCGACGGTAGCTTTTGGCTTCGGCAACGGCGGCTCGTTCAGCAGGCGTTCTCGCCGCAAAAACTGAACGGCTATGCCGACGGCATGGTGGAACAGACTGAGTTGCTGTTGGACCGTTGGGATGCTCTTGGCAAGAAGCCGATCGTGGATGTCAGTCTGGAGATGATGTGGCTAACGGTGCGTGTCACGACTCGCGTCTTCTTCGGCGAACAGCCACGTCAACGAGTTGAAGTTTTGGCGAAGGCAAATCTATCAATCTCCGAAGCGTTTTCACGAGAAATGTTCTCCATTTTCCGGTTCCCGGACTGGTTGCCTTTGCCTGGAAAGAAGGCCAAACGTCAGGGCATCGAAGCGTACAACAACGAAGTCTCCGCACTGATTCGCGAAAGACGCGAATCCGGCGGGCAAACTGACGACTTGCTATCAGCCGTGCTGAATGCTGTTGATGAAGAAGGCGACAAAACGGGCATGACGGACCAACAGGCACGCGACGAATTGCTCACCATCTACATCGCAAGTCATCACACGACCAGTGTCGCACTTGCCTGGACCTTCTATTTGCTGGCAAAGCATCCTGAAGTGGAACAGAGGATTGTGGAAGAAGTCGAGAAAACGGTCGGCAACCGCCAACTTCGATCGTCCGATCTACCAAATCTAAAATACACCGAGATGGTCATTAAGGAATCTTTGCGACTGCACCCACCCGCCTATGCGTTGTTCGCTCGCGAGGCCTTGGAAGATGTGTTCTTGGGGGATCACTGGATCGAGAAAGGTGGCTGGGTTTACATTTACCCTTACGTCGTCCACCGCGATCCAAACAACTTCGAACACCCAGAGAAGTTCGACCCGGAGCGGTTTTCTCTTGAACGCATCGGCACGATCAAACCAAACACATACATTCCCTTCGGCATGGGTCCCCATGTTTGTATTGGATCTCGATTCGCGATGATCGAATTCATGCTGGCAGTTCCAACAATTTTGCGTAGATACACGATGGAGATTCAGCCCGGCCACGAGTACGCTCGCAGCCTTCCGCTGTTGGCGAACCACATCAAAGGTGGCCTCCCTGTGCGACTTCGCCGCCGTGAGAGCTGCTCCACACCGATCGAAATGTCTCCCGACAGTGCTGCTCTGCACGTGCCGCCGCAGACCGTTTGACCGATCGACGCGACCGGTGTATTCGTACGCAAACTTGCGCTGGGTCCAAAATCTAGCCAAACTCGCGTTACGGAGTACCAGTGCTCACTCGCCGCACGCGATGATTGTTTGTGTCGCCAATGTAGATCGTGCCGTCTGGCCCAACGCAGATGCCGTGCGGGCGATCCATTTGAGCGTCGGTTGCCAGTCCGCCATCGCCAGCTCCACCACGATGCTCTGGCCCCATTCCCGCAACTGTTGAAATCGTGTTGGTTTCGGTATCGATCATGCGTATCACTTGATTCTCCGTATCGACGACGAAGACGTTTCCGTTCGGTCCCACGGCGATGCCTTTCGGACCATTGTACGTGGCGAGCGAGGCTAGACCTCCATCGCCGCTGAATCCCTTCTTTCCGGTACCAGAAACGTGACTCCACTTGCCGGATTCCAGCGAGAGCGTCCATACCGAGTGGCCTTCGCGCAACGCGACCCACATGGTGTCTCCATGAATGAACAACGCGCGAGGACCAACCACGGCGTTGCCTTTCGCGAGATGCCCGTGTTTTGGTGGCTTCTTGCTTCCGTCGCCGGCAATCGAATTGACAACGCCCGTCTTTAGGTCGATACGTCGAATTCGATGATTGCCAATGTCGGCAACGTAAAGTCCACCGCGGTGATCTAACGCGATGCTGTGCGGTCGATTGAACCGCGCCTTAAGTGCTGGCCCGCCGTCTCCGCCATAACCCGCAACGCCGGTCCCTGCGATCGTGCTAATGATTCCCGACTTGGCATCAACGCGACGAATGACGTTGTTCTGCATTTCGACAAAGAACATGTTGCCTTGTTTGTCGAATCGAACTTCATACGGCTCGTTCAATTCAGCTTCGGTCGCCTTGCCACCATCGCCCGAATAGCCCTTTCGTCCACAGCCAGCAATCGTTGTTAAATCGCCCGACCTGCGATCAACTCGCATCACGCGATGATTCTGCACCTCGGTGATATACAACGCGCCGTCGGGACCCACTTCAACGCCAAAGGGCTGACCGACATTCACGGCGGTCGCTGCTCCCGTCGATCCGTTGTTGTCGGGTTGGCCCGTACCGGCCACACTATCGATATTGGCAGCGGCGATATTGGCAGCGGCGATATTGGCAGCGGTCGTGAACTGGCAACAAAATGAACAAAGGGAAACAAGGAAAATCGATCGCATGACGTTTCTCGTGGAGGATTGGCGAAGGTGAAAATCAATCATTTATGTGTTGGCGCTCGCTACTCACTCCCCGCGGGCCGTGCTTCAGAGTACATCACACCGGACGACGGCACCACAATCGTGTAGTGGGGGAACAGTGAGGGGCGTTACTTTGTGCGTTTCCGTCGCACTACGAATCCGACGACGATAATCAGCCCACCGATGCAGACGATCGCCAAAGATCCACTAGCAGAACGAGCACGATCATTGAAGCACCATATTGCATGAGCTTCAATCCGACGACTGGTTTGCCGGCTTTGATGAGTCTTGAGCGCGTGGGGGGAGTAAAGAATTTCCTTCAGAATCCTCCGCCACCGCCAATCATTCCCAACGGCTCAGCAAAGTCGATCCGAGTATCTGGGAGGCTAGCCCGTAGTCGATCTCGTTCGTCTTCTAGAATCGAGTCGGCGGGAAGGGACAGTTGTTGCAGTTGTTCCAAACCCGCGAGGTGTTCAACCAGGTCACACTCGAACTTCAGCGACAGCAGAGAGAGCGCATGTAGCCGAGGCAGGTCCTTCAGTTGTGCGAGACCGTCGCAGGTTACCTGTGTGCCGTCCAAATGGAGCACTTTTAGATTGGGCAGTCGCTGAAGATGCTGCAGACCGGCATTTCCAATCATCGTCTCGTTTAGTTTGAGAGCCGTCAGTTGCTGCATCTTCGCGACGTGCCGCAAACCAGAGTCCGAGATCGGTGCTCGCGTGAGGTCAAGCGCTTCGATCGTCGTCGATGCGCTCAGCGCGGCGAGCCCCGCGTCCGTCACGTGCTGCGAAGCAATCAACTCCGTCAAATGGGGCAGTGCGCTCACCGCCGTCATCGCCTGGTCAGTCGCCTTCGACC
Source organism: Planctomycetota bacterium (assembly GCA_014381825.1). GTDB lineage: Bacteria > Planctomycetota > Planctomycetia > Pirellulales > Pirellulaceae. Next base: position 12,678 of record JACNKX010000116.1, on the reverse strand, counting down.
CATTCAGATCCAGCCAATCAAGTCGTGGTAGCATCTCCAGCTCAGCAAGCCTGCTTCCCGTCACGTGAGTGCTGGCCAGAGAGAGTCGCTTCAGGTCATGAAGTCCGACCAAGTGGCGCAGGCCGTCGTCCGTCACATCCGTGTAGCACAGATTGACGTACGTTACGTCTGGCAGGTCGCGGAGGAGTTTCAGATCGTCATCCGTCAGATCAAAGCTCTTGTTTCCGAAGCCTGGTGTCCCCCATTGCCACCCACCGAACCCTCCTCCCAACGGTGCCTCAAATCTTATGGCCAACACACGAGAACCAAAGTCGTCACCGAATAACTGTCGCGTCCAGCGCGGTAACGGTGGACGGCGATCAGAGGGAAAGCAATCCCGCGCGTCATATTCGTTAAAGTTGTAAGTGATTGCAGCACCGAGACTCTCGAAAGTATTGACCGCTACTCGCTGCCTCTTAGCACGACGCAACTCGCTGCCGAACCAGCCCAGCAAGCACGCGGCGATGGCGACCCACATGAGCAGCGACCGCAGGCGAAACGATAGCCACCGACGCTGCGTTCTCTCGAGCTCGTGAGAGCCTGATGCAAGGAGTTGGTCAGCATCGCGTCCCGCGAGTACTTGTTTGATCTGGTCTTCGAGCAGCCGCACTCGACGAGTGGCTCCGACCAGCAGTGCCAACGCGATCACAGCCACGACACACGCGAGAACAGATAAGACTTCCATGGATCACCCTCTTCGCCTCAGCCTAACAGACCCAATTCCCTGGGAGTAGTAGAAAACTGTTAACTCGGCGGATGTTAGGGTTGCGTTTGAAAAACCGTCATTTGGCCCAGAACAAGCGAACGTGTCATGAGCCGCCAGGTGTGGTCTCGTAACGACCTCATCTGAGACCTTCCAGCAATCGAACCGTTAGGCATCGGCGTAAATCTTCGCAGCTTCGCAACGTCTGAGAACTCGTCATTACGTTCGGTTCACTAGTTGCCGTTTCTGCGGATAGCGACGGCCAACATCGCGGTGTTGCTGGGTTCGCCTTCGGCGAATCGTTCGCGGCAATGTACGGCAGCGGGGTCGCGCCAACATTCTCGCGTTGGTCGCAGAAGACTTGCAACGTTGACCGAAGTTGATACAAGCTGTCAGAAGTTCTCGGCTCATTCACTGGCACTTCGCATCAAACCGTGCTGGGGAGTAGCGAGTAACAGTAGCTCCTCGACTCTCCAGATCAACAGTGTGCCATCGAAGCCCTTCGTCACAAGTGTCTCCCTGCCTGGCGCGAACAAAAAAGTACGCGGCCCATCGGCATCGTGGCACTTCCAGATCGAGTGATGTGTTTCAGCGTGATCCCACAAGACCGCTTGATTGTCCTCGTGAAATGCCACCAGACTCCCATCGCCTGAAACTTGGGGCCATTGCACTCCCTGAACGCCGTGCCTTGCGACGATTTCTCCGGTTCTGAAATCCGTTACCAGAATCTCCTCAGACGTCCGAACGACGACCTTCTTGCTGTCCGACGTAAATCGGAGAATTGTCCAGCGCCAACTGCCGCGAACGGCATGTCTGAATTCGCGATTTGCTACCACGTCCCATAGACGGAACGGCGGCTCGACCTTTTGCTCTGCCAAGACCTCGGGAGGCGGAACGTCCTTATAACGTCTCGCTCTATGATTCGTGCCGGAGAAGGCGAGGTAACGCGAATCCGGGGAGAAACCAGAGACGGATGTGTGTAGGCGGTACGGCTCAAATTTAAGAACCAATTTGTTAGATCGCGCAGTGCGGAGTTCAATTGCCGTCGGACTCTCATCTCCAGCAGATGTACGTGCGCGCGACACGCGAATGCGACCGTCCGGAGACATGATGTCTGACCTAGGTTCTCGTTCGATTCCCACACCTTCTAGTTCAGGTAGCGACAGTCGGTAGTACCGCCTCTTGCCACTTGGATGCCGGACTTGAGTGGAAACCACCAGAGACGAATCGCTCTGCGTCTTGGCATCAACCCAGAGTCCCTTCCTTAAGTTCTTCCGTGTCACTAGGCACCAGTCCGATGCCCTCCATACAGCAATGGACGCATCGGCACTCCGCGTCACCGCGTCCCATGTTACGAAGAACTCGCCGTCCGCAGCGAAGGCGAACCGGAACGAATCGTGACCATGCGGAAGCGACAACACTGGACGGACTTGGTGTACGCTATCTCCCGCCAGGATGGAATTTGGCAGATACATCGCCGATAGAGCAAGCACGAAGGCGGTAATGTCTCGAATCGCGATAGGCATGCACGAATTATACCGATGTCTCGCGGCACACGTGAACTCCCGCTGACGTCGCGGACCAGAGTTTACAAGAACGCCACGACGTGACGATGACGTTCACGCAGAGTGTTCCTGCATGGCTGCGCCTTGGAACGTACACGTGGGTACGGCCACAACCGTCTAGGTCACGGCTACTAGCCGGGCTCTTGCTGCGCCGCCCAATTCCCATTCATTCCGTCGTTTCCGCCGTGCTACAATGCCCAGCGAGCAATACAAGCCCCATCCCGACCGCATACGATCGGGGCACTCCCGGAACGGGAAGAGGCGCAGTTAATCACCCACTACACTACGGCCCTAAAAGATGGGAGTAACCAACGATGATGGAGAATATCCTGCTCGTGGTCCAAATTGTTGTCGTCGTGGCCGGTCTCGCCATGATGTGTGCGTCACTAATTCTGATTAAACGGCACGATGATTTTCAGCAGGCGATGACAACCTCCGAGGGTAAGTGGTCTATTGGTCGTCTCTTGTTCATCGGTGCTGTGCTCTGTTTTGGATTTGCGATGCTCGTCTGGTGTTTTGACGAGACGATTCTGAATTAGTCCCACTACCAGCACCTTTTAATGGGTCACTACCCACACTTCGGAGAAACTTCAATCTTTTGTTCCGACAAGGTACACTGTGTAATACTCACCCCCCCCAAGCCTCCCTGCCTAATACCCTCCAGAAACGCCGTGAAGTATGCAAACGTTCAGATCTCATTGTCCTAATCGCTCGATTCGACGTATTAGCAAACACGTATCCGTTTTTATTCTTTCCGTTACATGGATATGCCTGTCCAGCGTGAAGTCGCTGTATGCGGACGAGTCGGCGGTCGACTTCAGTCGAGACATTCTTCCGCTGCTGTCAGAAAACTGCTTCAAATGCCACGGCCCGGACGAGGGCAATCGCGAAGCCGGCTTGCGACTCGACGAGCCGGAAGGAGCTTTCGCCGAGTTAGACTCAGGCGACACGGCAGTGATCCCGGGCAAGAGCGATGCGAGCGCGGTCTATCAGCGGATCACATCGAAAGATCCCGACCTTCGCATGCCACCCGTTGATTCGGGAAAAACTTTGAGTCCCCAAGATATTGCGCGCATCAAAGCATGGATCGACAGCGGAGCAGAATGGTCAGGACATTGGGCTTTTGAAACGCCCATCAAACCCGACGTTCCCGGACAAGTCGCAGATTGGCAAAGCGTAAACCCAATTGACAATTTCGTTCACGCTCGACTGCGGGAAGCGAACTTGCAACCAGATCCGCAGGCTAGCAAGGAGACATTGATCCGCCGCGCGACGTTGGATCTGACGGGTCTTCCAGCGACGATTCAAGAAGTGGACAACTTTCTCGCCGACGATTCGCCTGAGGCATTCGAACGTGTTGTCGATCGCTTATTGGATTCGAAGCGCTACGGCGAGCATATGGCTCGGAATTGGTTGGACGCCGCGCGCTATGCGGATACGCATGGCTTGCACTTGGATAACGAACGATCGATTTGGCCGTATCGTGATTGGGTCATTGATGCCTTCAACCGCAACCTACCATTCGATCAATTCACAACCGAGCAACTCGCCGGCGATCTCTTGCCAAATCCCTCGCTGGCACAGCGTGTCGCTACCGGATTCAATCGCTGCAACGTGACGACCAGCGAAGGTGGTTCGATCGACGAAGAGTACTACATGCGATACGCCGTCGATCGTGTTGAAACGACGTCAACCGTTTGGCTCGGACTGACCGCAGGATGCGCCGCTTGCCATGATCACAAATTCGACCCGCTGACCCAAAAAGAGTTCTATCAACTCTTCTCCTATTTCTTCAGCCTGACCGAAAAGGCGATGGACGGGAACGCTCTGCTGCCGCCCCCTTCGCTCAAAGTTCCATCCGGCGAACAAACCGCGCAGAAGGAGAAGCTAACGACCGAACTCGCGCAGAAAGACGCAGAAATCGCGAAGCTCCTTGCGGATTTCAACTACACCGACCCCATGCCCGAAACGCCATTGGGCGAGTTGAGTGAAGAGGATCTGATCTGGGTCGATGATGCTCTGCCCGCCGGTGCCAAGCCTGAGGGCAATGGACCGAATCCCTGGCAGTTCGTCGCGGCACCTGATCATCCGGTACACAGCGGGAAAAAGTCGACTGTCCGAATCGCGGAAGGAGACGCCATCACGCAGCACTTTTTTACTGGTGCGACTGACAAGCTGAAGATCGGAGAGAATTCGCGGCTGTTCGCGTACGTGTATCTAGATCCAAAGAGTTTGCCTGACACGATTCAACTACAGTTTAATGATGGGACGTGGGAGCATCGAGCTTCGTGGGGGGCCGACAAGGCCTTTGGTGCCGGGCGTAACAACGTATCGAACCGAGTAGTAGGAAAACTTCCAGAGGCCGGGAAGTGGGTTCGTTTAGAGGTGAGCGCGGCATCAGTTGGCTTGAAGCCTGGTTCGGAACTTAACGGCTGGGCGTTTACTCAAGTGAAGGGCACGGTCCATTGGGATGCGGCAGGCATCGTTTCGTCATCGCTCTCCGATGAACAGAAACGATCGCAGTTCGCCTGGGAGCAGTTTCAGAAGACGGGCAAGGGCCCGGCCGTCCCTAACGAGATCAAGAAGCTCGTCGATGTCGAAGCAGGTAAGCGTAACGATCAGCAGAAGACTCAGCTCACGCGATATTTCCTACAGCACGTTCATCCTGATGCACGGGCCGTGTTGACGGAGCCGATCCAGCAGCAGGCGAGCCTGAAACAACAACTTGTCGACGTTGAAAAGGCAATTCCAGCGACGCTCGTCATGGAAGAACGCAAGGAACGGCGACAAGCGCACATCTTGGAACGAGGCCAATACACGTTGAAGCGAGAAGAGGTCTCGTCACGCGTTCCGGAATGGATGGGAACGGCGCTACCCGAAGCACCTGCCAATCGACTTGGCTTGGCACAATGGTTGGTCAGCCCCACGCATCCGTTGACGGCTCGAGTGACCGTGAATCGATACTGGCAGCATTACTTCGGAACGGGCTTGGTCAAAACGTCCGAGGACTTTGGGGTGCAAGGCGAGCATCCGTCGCATCCCGCTTTACTCGATTGGCTGGCCGTCGACTTCATTGAATCGGGCTGGGACGTGAAGCGATTGCAGAAGATGCTCGTCATGTCGGCGACCTATCGCCAATCGTCACGCGTATCGCCAGAGAAACTGGCGGTCGATCCGGAAAACCGTTTCGTGTCGCGAGGCCCGCGATTTCGATTGGACGCCGAGGTGATCCGCGATCAAGCTTTAGCGCTGAGCGGTTTGTTGGTCGAGGAGATCGGCGGTAAAAGTGTGCGACCGTATCAACCAGCTGGACTCTGGAAGCCGGTCGGCTTTGGTGGCAGTAACACTTCCGTCTTCGTGCAAGATAAGGGCGATAAGCTCTATCGACGCAGCATGTACACGTTTTGGAAGCGAACATCGCCACCTCCAACGATGACGACATTTGATGCGCCGGATCGCGAAACGTGCCAAGTCCGCCGCGCACGAACAAACACACCGCTGCAGGCGCTGGTACTGATGAACGATGTTCAGTTTGTCGAAGCCGCCCGTAAGTTCGCCGAGCACGTCATGAACGAGGGCGGGTCGGATGCTGGGCAGCGTGTAACATTTGCGTTCCGATCGGTGCTTGCCAGGCGTCCCAGTTCAAGTGAGCTAGAGTCGCTTACTCGGTTATTTAACGACTACCATGCCGAGTTCAAGAATAGTCCCGAAGCAGCCACGACGCTGCTGGCCGCAGGCGAATCGCCTCGGAGCGAGGCGTTGGATGTCAACGAATTGGGCGCGTGGACAATGATCGTCCACCTGCTGCTCAACCTCAGCGAAACCGTGACAAAAGGATAGATGAGGCAACGCTATGAATCCGATCCGTGAAGCCGAATTAATCGAAACACGTCGCCATTTCTTTGGTCGAGGAGCTGCGGGAATTGGAGCCGCTGCGCTCGGTTCGTTGCTCAACCCAAGCTTGTTCGGTGCGACGGCTGGCAATGTGTCCGCGTCGAACGATTTGCAGGGCCTCCCTAGCTTGCCGCACTTTGCTCCCAAGGCGAAGCGTGTCATCTATTTGTTCATGTCAGGCGCGCCGTCGCAACTCGACATGTGGGACTACAAGCCCAAGATGCGAGATTGGTTCGACAAAGACTTGCCTGATTCCGTTCGCAACGGCCAACGCATTACCACGATGACATCCGGCCAGAAGCGGTTTCCAATTGCGCCGTCGACATTCAAGTTCCACCGTCATGGTAAACACGGAGCTTGGGTCAGCGAGATATTGCCTCACACCGCGAAAATCGTCGACGACATCGCTGTCATCAGGACAATCAACACCGAAGCGATCAACCACGATCCGGCGATCACCTACATCCAAACCGGCAGCCAGCTTCCCGGTCGTCCAAGCACGGGCGCGTGGTTGTCGTATGGCTTGGGTAGCATGAATGAAAATCTGCCCGGGTTCGTCGTGCTGCATTCGACGGTCAACGGAGGGTTCGGAGGCCAAGCGCTCTATGCACGATTGTGGGGAGCCGGCTTCTTGTCCACGCGTCATCAAGGCGTCAGTCTTCGATCGACTGGTGATCCAGTGCTGTATCTGTCCAACCCCGATGGAATGACACCACAGATGCGACGTCGGATGCTGGACGAGCTGTCGAAGTTGAACCAAGAACGCTACAACGCGGTTGGTGACCCCGAGATTCAATCGCGAATCGCGCAATACGAAATGGCCTATCGCATGCAGACATCGGTCCCCGAGCTAACCGACATCTCGAGTGAGTCGAATCACACGTTGGAAATGTATGGCCCCGACGTCAAGAAGCCCGGTACGTTCGCGGCGAATTGCTTGCTGGCCCGTCGTCTTGCTGAACGCGGCGTCCGCTTTACGCAAGTATTCATCCGACAATGGGATCAACATGGCAACTTGCCGAATGACATTCGTCGTCAATGCGGGATCATCGATCAGCCATGTGCAGCGTTGATCAACGACTTGAAGCAACGCGGTATGCTAGATGACACGCTAGTCATCTGGGGAGGTGAATTCGGCCGCACGATTTACTGTCAAGGCGGTCTGACGATGACGAACTACGGACGCGATCATCATCCGCGTTGCTATACCAAGTGGATGGCCGGTGGCGGTATCAAACCGGGCGTCGTGTATGGCGAGACCGACGACTTCAGTTACAACGTGCAGGAAAATCCCGTTCACATCCACGACCTCAATGCCACCATCTTGCATTGCCTGGGCATCAACCACGAGCGACTAACGTTCCGGCATCAAGGTCGCGATTTCCGTTTGACCGACGTGCATGGCCGAGTCGTGAAAGAGATCCTCGCCTAAAGAATACGGGATGACTTGGCTTGCGGACTCGCTTGCGTCAGAATGGAGCAACGAAGTTCATCGTACTCGCTGCATTCTCACGACGAATTGTAAAGGCATGAACACACGTCTGTTCTCTCTCGTGCTATTGGGAGCCGCGTTTCCGTCCTTCGCGCCGCCATCCCATGCGGCTGACGACCTCTTTGAATCGAAGGTGGCGTCGATCTTTGAACGTCGCTGCGTCGGCTGCCACAACGACGAAGAGCGCGAGGGACAACTGTCATTGCAATCTCAGGAGGCATTGCGCCAAGGCGGTGAGAGTGGCGCCGTGATCAATCTCGCCGATCCGACGGCCAGTTCGCTACTCGAGTATGTCTCGGGCGATGAACCGGAAATGCCGAAGGAAGGAGATCCTCTGTCCGGCGACGAGGTCGCGGCGATTCGAGCGTGGATTGTTGCGGGAGCCAATTGGTCAGGAGCGAAGCGGCTCGAAGACAAGAGTCTTGCAGATACGAACTGGTGGTCGTTGCAACCGCTCTCGCGTCCTGCGGTGCCGAGCGTCGCCGACGACGCGAGTGGCATCACAACTCCGATCGACTCGTTTATCGCCGCTAGATTACGACAGACCGATCTTTCGATGTCCGCCAAGGCAGATCGCAGGACATTGGCTCGGCGGCTGTACTTCGACTTATTGGGCCTGCCGCCGACGCCGGAAGAGCTGGCGGCATTCATCGACAATGATTCGCCGCAAGCCTACGAACAGCTCGTTGATCGCTTGTTGGCTTCGCCTCAATACGGCGAACGGTGGGCGAGGCATTGGTTGGACGTCGTGAAGTACGCAGATACTTGTGGCTATGACAAAGACAAGTTGCGTCCGAACGCGTGGCCGTATCGCGATTATGTAATTCGGTCGTTCAACGAAGACAAACCTTACGAACGTTTTGTCCAGGAACAAATCGCTGGAGATGTACTCTTCCCCGGTGAGCCTGATGGAATCTTGGGGCTGGGATTCATCGCAGCCGGGCCATGGGATTTCATCGGACATGTCGAAGTTCCTGAGTCGAAGATCGACGGTAAAGTGGCTCGCCATATTGATCGTGACGAAATGGTCAGCAATACCTTGAACACATTCACCAGCGCAACCATTCAATGTTGCCGTTGCCACGATCACAAGTTCGACCCTTTCACAAAGAAGCACTACTACAGCTTGCAATCGGTGTTTGCCGCAGTCGATCGAGCCGAGCGAGCGTACGACCTTGATCCGGCCGTCGACCAACAGCGGCGAGAGCTAGACGATTCGTTGAAGACCGCCAGAGCAGCGCTCGCCACAATTGACGCCGCCATCAAAAAGGAAGGCGGCGAGGAACTCGCGGCCGTTGAGAAACGCATCGCGGAAGTGAAACCTAAAGCAAACGCGAAGGACAAGCATCCCGCGTTCGGTTATCACAGCGGCATCGCAAGTGACCAGAGTCACAAGAAGTGGGTGCAGATTGATCTTGGTCGAGAAGTTGCCATCCGCAAAGTTCTGTTGCACCCATGCCACGATGACTTCGGCGGGATTGGAGCGGGATTCGGATTCCCGGTGCAGTTCAATGTAGTCGCGGCACTCCGTGACGCGGACTTGGCGGCGTCTGATGACGCCAATGGAACAGCAGTTCCATCGCCGAGCCTCAGAACTACGTTAGACGACCAGACAAAAGCTGACTTCCCCAACCCTGGTCTCTTGCCGCACGAAATCGAAGTTGATCAAATCACGGCCCGTTACGTTCGAGTCACGGCGACCAAGCTTGCGGAACGAAAGAACGATTTCATTTTTGCTTTGGCGGAGGTCGAGGTCTTTGACGAAGACGGAAACAACGTCGCGATGAAAGCGAGCGTGACATCTCTCGATTCGATTGAAGCGCCTGTGCGTTGGGCCAAATCGAATTTGACGGATGGAATCTGGGCTCAGGCAGGTGATCCCGATGCAATTCGCCTCTTGGCAAATGCCAATCAGGAGCGAAGTGTTATCCTGGCCCGGATCAATACGCCCGAGCGAGTAGCCGAACGAGCCAAACTAGATCAGCAAATCGCGACAGCGACACAAACGCTTGCCGCCCTGCCGAAAGGTCGCATGGTCTATGCCGCCGCGACGCACTTCAATCCACAAGGCAATTTCAAACCAACGATGGGTACGCCTCGCGCCGTACGAGTGCTCCATCGTGGCGATGTCACCTCGCCTCGCGATGAAGTCCGTCCGGGCACTCTGCCAATCCTCGAATCGATCGGGCCGGAGTTCGCGTTGCCGACCGGACATACCGAAGGTGAGCGCCGCGCCGCACTCGCGCATTGGATCACGCATCACGATCATCCGCTTACATGGCGATCGATTGCCAACCGTATCTGGCTGTACCACTTCGGCACGGGCATCGTCGACACGCCGAATGACTTTGGCCGGATGGGGCAACTTCCATCGCATCCAGCGCTACTCGACTGGCTCGGCGCAGAATTGCGAGATAACGGCCAATCGATCAAGGAGATACATCGGTTGATCGTGACCAGCGGCGTCTATCAGCAAACCAGTAGCGCGAAACTAGATGACGCGTCCAAGGCAGCCGCTGCGGACTCCGGCAACCGATTGCTGTGGCGCATGAATCGCAGGCGACTTGAGGCCGAAGAGATTCGAGATGCGATCCTATCCGTTAGCGGTCGCATGAATTTCACGATGGGAGGTCCGGGTTACTACCTTTTCGTACTAGAAAAGACGGCCCACTCACCACACTACGAATATCATCTGTTTGATCCAGATGATCGCGCATCGCATCGGCGTTCGGTCTATCGCTTCATCGCCCGTTCGCAGCCCGACCCGTTCATGACGACGCTCGACTGCGCCGACTCGTCACAAAGCACACCGCTGCGCAACGAAACACTCACGTCCCTGCAAGCGTTGTCGCTCCTGAACAATAAATTCAGTCTCGTGATGGCACAACATTTCGCGGAACGAATAGATGGCGAAGCGCCAACGCTGTCCAAACAGATCGATCTCGCCATGCAATTAGTTGCAAGCCGCTCGCCAACCACCAAGGAACACCAGCAACTCGAAGCCTATGCCCAAACGCATGGGCTCGCCAACACTTGTCGTGTGTTGTTTAACCTGAGCGAGTTCGTCTACCTTGACTAAAGACCCAACAACCATGCACTCTCCATCTGTATTTCCACATGCGACTAGCTGCGATCCTCAGAGATCGCGGCGCGACTTCCTTTGGAAAACCGGTGGCGGATTCGCTGGACTTGCATTGTCTGCGATGCTGCAACGCGAGAGCCACGCCGAATCTAACTCGCTATCGCATGGCGCTGGAGGTGTCGTCAAAGTCCTTCATCATCCTCCGAAAGCCACCCGTGTCGTTCAATTGTTCATGGGCGGAGCCGCAAGTCATCTTGATCTGTTCGATCACAAGCCAGCCCTCGAGAAACATCACGGCGAGGCGTCTGATTTTGGCGAACATGTCGAGGCGTTTCAAAATGGACTCGGACCGTGGATGAAGTCGCCGTTTAAGTTCAGCGAGTATGGCAAGTGTGGCAAGATGATCAGCGAGGCCGTTGCGCCATTGGGTGATTGTGTCGACGATATGGCCTTTGTCCACAACCTGATCGGCAAGACGGGCGTTCACAGTCAAGCGACATACTTGCAAGCAACGGGCTTCCAGGATCCAGGCTTTCCAGGAATGGGAGCGTGGATCAGCTACGGACTCGGAAGCCTGACCGACAACTTGCCGACGTTTGTTGTCTTGCCGGACCATCGCGGCTTTGCGTCGAACGGACCAAAGAATTGGAGTTCCGCCTTCCTGCCCACTCACACACAAGGGACCGCGATCTTTCCTCAGCGCGAAAACCCGATCGAAGATCTGCTACCGCGCAGCGACTTCATTACGCGGGCTAGCGATCAGGATGGACGAACGCTACTCAACAACTTGAATCGCGACTACCAACAACAACGTCCAGACGATTCCCGACTCGAAGCTCGCATTCGATCCTACGAGTTGGCGGCGAAGATGCAGTTAAGCGCGCCGGAAGCGCTCGACCTGTCCGGCGAGCCCGACCACATCATGAAGATGTACGGTCTCGACACACAGGGTAAGACGTACCCGGAAGAGATCAATGTTCCCGAGGAAATCGAATACTTCGGACGCAAGTGTTTGATCGCGAGGCGGTTGCTCGAACGAGGTGTTCGCTTCGTACAGATTTGGTCCGGAAACGACAACAGCTTCCCGCGCCGCAACTGGGACAGTCACGAAGACATTGAACGCGATCACAAGCCACTGGCTTATGGAATGGCGGTCGGAGCTGCGGCAATGATTAAGGATTTAAAGCAACGTGGGCTGTTGAACGAGACGATCGTTCTGTGGACGACAGAGTTCGGGCGTATGCCAAGTACGCAAGGTAGCAAAGGTCGTGATCACAACCCTTATGTATTTTCGAACTGGCTTTGCGGAGGTGGCATTCGCGGCGGCGTGACGCATGGCCCGAGCGACGAGTGGGGCTACAAACCCCTGGACCGATTGAATCCAACCCAGGTTTACGACATCCACGCCACGATCCTTCATCAGTTGGGCGTCGATCATGAACGTTTAACGGTCCGCCACAACGGAATCGATCGCCGCTTGACCGACGTCCACGGGCAGGTGATCAAAGACCTCGTGGCGTAAGTGGTCGCGATGCGGTAAAACGATTATCTCAGGCCGCAACTTAGAGAACATCGCCATGAGCACGCCTCATAACTTCTCGGACGATCCGAATTCATTTCCTGGGCCGCCGACAAAATCGAGCAACGTGACGATCATCGTCGTTGCCATAGCGGTAATCGGCGGTACGCTGATGCTGATCTGCGGCGGTGTCATCTTCGGTGTCGTTATGTCGGGGCGCCCGGCGGGGCCGGGGTTCGAGCTGGTGATGGGCGAAGGGGAATGGGGCGGTTCACAGGCGCAACCCAATGTCAACCAGTCCATGGAGGTCGTCGCCACCCGACCGAACACCGGCGCGATCGGTAGCCACCGCCGAGGGGCGGCACTCGAGCCGGGCCCGCGCCC
>JACNKX010000237.1 GCA_014381825.1 Planctomycetota bacterium | reverse complement strand
CCGGTAGCGTCCGGCTTCCGGCGAGATTTCAGATCGTCACCGAGAGTTGGAATCGAGTGGTCGCCGTTCCCTACATGGTCAATATGCCGGAGAAGGGCCGGTTGCTGATGCTGGTCGGTTGTGACTATCCGCATCGCGCCTTCGTTTTGACCAGCGACGACGGCGGAGCGACATGGACGGATCCTCGTCCCGTGCGCGAGGGCGACGATGGCAAACCATCGATCGGGATGGGAACGGGGCTGGCTTATCTCGGCAAAGGGAAGTTGGTCTTTTATGAAGATGGCATTTTGGCGGCCGGTCCGCCCTCGCGGTGGTTCAGCTCAGACTATGGCCAGACCTGGGGCGACCCCGTGGCAATTGCACCGACGTCAGACAAGAAGCCCTGGTACATCTGGGATCCGCCACTGGTTGATCGTCATCCCAAGACTGGCAAGATCATCCAACTCGCGGAGACAGGCTACAAGCAATCAGGTACCAGCTCTCAAGCCTATATCCGCTTCAGTACCGACGTAGGGCGAACGTGGAGCGGATCAATCAAGGTCCCGCAGTGGCAGGGCGTTAATGAGGCGCACTTGTTTCGCGCCGGCAACGGCGATTTGCTGGCGGCTTGTCGGACCGACGTTCCGCGACGGCTGAAGGGCAAGACGCTTGACCATTACGAAGGGCTGGGAATCTCGATCTCCAAGGATGACGGCCGCACGTGGTCAGCCGTCAAGAAACTCTACGACTACGGTCGCCATCACCCATCGTTGGTTTTGATGCCCAACCAGGACATCGTGATGACCTACGTCGTGCGACTCGGATACGTCGACGACCAAAACGGCTTTCCGCAATTCGGCATCGAGGCGGTGGTCAGCCACGATCACGGCGCCACATGGGATCTCGATCACCGGTACTTGCTGCATGTCTGGTCCGGCAAACGAAAGGGCGAGACCTACTGGTGGCCCAGCAGCCAAGCCACGTCGTCCACGCTGATGCGCGACGGCGCGATCCTGACAGCTTTCGGAACCGGATACCGCATCAAGGCTGGCAAGGACAGTCCACAGGCTCCGCGTGACGTCGGACTGATCGAGTGGCGGCTTAACACAAAGCCGGTCAACGCCGACAGCACAATCCGAGACGCTACTTTCGACTCCGATCTGCGCAACCGGCTGGACCCACAAACGGGCGCGCCGATTCTACCGGAGAAAGCAAAGCCATGACCCGCACCGATCGACGAAAACGCCTTGGCTAACGTTCCGACTCTGGTTGAGATGAAACCCCCTGATTTCCACGAATGGATATTGTCGGGGTAGCCAACCGGTCCGACTTGTAGCACAATATGGTATCCCCTGAAACATGGATTGCGGGAGTTGACCGTGGACGATTCCTATCGGAGTCCGCCAATTGTGCTGGATACCAACGTGCTGGTAACGGGAGCTTGCCGACACGAATCCAGTTTGGCGCACGAGTTGTTGCTCGGCGTCCTTGAAGAACGGTTCCCAATCATTCTGACGGAACCGATCGTGCTGGAGTATTTGGACGTCCTCGCCCGCCCTGCGATCCGAAAATTGACGGGGCTAGCCCGTCGCCAGTCCGAAGAACTGGTTACGGATTTGATCGCGTTGTCTCGCAAGGTTCAGTTGCGTTTTTCATGGCGGCCGAACCTGCGAGACGAAGGAGACAACAAGTTTGTTGAAGCGGCGATTCACGCGGCAGCCGTGATTGCCACTTACAACGTGAGCGATTTTCGCTCGCCGGACTTAACCCCGCACGGCTGGACCGTGATGACGCCCCAGGAATTCCTCGCCCGCTACTCATAAGGAAAAGACAATGGCCACGCTATCGCTTCGCATGCGAGACGATTTAAAACAGAAGGCTCAGCAGTTAGCCAAAGAGCAAGGCGTATCCCTAAACGGCTTCATCAACGCCACCCTCGCGGCTACGATCGCGCAGCAAGAAACACTGACGTTCTTCGGTGACCGGCTGAAGCATCTGGACCAAGACACGCTCCACAAACGCGTCTTGAAGTTCATGCGAAAAACACGGCGTGACAAGGAACCGAGCGTTGAAGAAATCGAACGGGCAATACGTGGTTGAACGAAGTTATCCGTTTCAATGTCGAAAGAAACGAATTCACTGAGGAATACGAATGCTTAACGAGAATCTCGGAATAATTGACCTCAAGTCGGCTTTAGACGACATCAAAGAGCGATTCCCGCGTCTTCAGGACGACGATTTGTTTGTGCTCTGGTTTTTGCGTGCGTTCATTACAGACAAAGAAGAGTTTGCCGCGGAAGCCATTGTTGATGGAGCCGGTGACAAAGGAATTGATGCAATCATCATTGACGATAATGCGAAAGCCGTGTTTGTCGTGCAAGGTAAACACCGCGAACAGCTAATGCAGAAAACGGAAAGCCGCGCCGACGTGCTTGCGCTGGCAGAAGTCGCATCGCGCATGTTCGAGAAAGATGAAAAGGAATTTAAGAACTACGTAGCTTCGATGGATGCCCATGCCGCCGCTAAAGTCAAGAAAGCACGACAGCGTCTAAAGGAGCGTGGATACAAACTTTGGTTGAACTTCCTGACCTTAGGAAAAGTAAGCACATCCGTGCGAAATGATGCCACATCCTTGCTAAAGGCTATGAAATCGCCAGTCGTCATTGACTTTATCGATGGAAAACGGGCGATGCTAATTCTGCGCGACTATTTGGACGGCGTCGCGCCGCCGATTCCGTCGCTGGAATTGGAAATGGAAAACAGTGCCCAGGTTCGGGTGAACGGAATTTCTCAGCGGTATGACGACGCAAACAAAATAGAGTGTTGGGTATTCTCGATGCGAGGTGACAAGATTGCGGAACTCTTCCAGCATGCCGGAATTCGCCTCTTTGCGCGAAACGTGCGAGGATTTCTTGGTGAAACGACAGCGATCAACAAAGGCATGGAAAAGACGCTTGGTAAGGAACCCGACCGGTTCTTCTACTACAACAATGGAGTGACAATTCTCTGCGATGAGGCCGAAGGAAGAAAGCGAGACGGAAAGGACTTTCTTCAAGTTGGTAATCCTCAAGTAATCAACGGGCAACAAACCACGCGTACGCTTTCCAACAATATTGGTGAAGCTGCGAAAGCCAGCGTCCTGGTCAAAGTGATCCGAGTCGAACGCGGTCATGGCGACGCTCGTGGATTCGACACGCTTGTATCTCGTATTGTTGCAGGAACGAATTGGCAGAATGCTATTCGCGCGTCTGACTTAATGTCGAACGACCGAATTCAGATTGAATTGGAACGCGCGTTGCGAAAGATTGGATATGCGTACCTTCGCAAACGTCAAACGAAAGGCGAAGCAAAAGAGGCACACGGCGGAAAGCACTTTCGTTACGTAAAGAAAGAGGAATTTGCTCAGGCTGTGGCCGCCTGTGAAATCGATCCGATCCTTGCGCGAACTGCTAAGGAAAAGTTGTTTTCCGAGGAGTATTACAAGCGGGTATTTCCGAACTCTGATCCGAACTTCTATCTTCCGCGATACCTGCTCGCACGCGAAGTGTTTCGACTCGCCAAACAGAAAAATAAGACTGATGCTAAATGGCTGGTTCTCAACTACGTGTGGAGTAAACTCAGTCCTCACATCACCAAGAAGACGTCGACCGAAAGATTTCGCATCCTTATGGAGAAACACGATCCCGATTTGCGAGCGCCGTTGGTCAAAGCGATCGAGCGTATTCTCGTTACTGCCGGTAAATTCTTTCAGGAAAACAAAGGAATTGGTGACGACCGCGTTGATATGCCCACGTTCTTCAAGAGCAAACGATCATCGACAAAACAATTCAACGTATTTTGGAATGACAATCCTGCTGAGACAAAGAAGCTAGAACCACACATTCGCAGATTAGTTGCCGCAATCAATGAACCCTAACTGTCATTCAGAGGCTTAAGTAAAGTTTCGATGTCCAAGAGGAAACAAACAAAGACAGAACTCAAAAAACGCAACGACCGTTACGGCGACGTATTGGCCTCGATGGTCGATCTGTTGGAGTCGGCTCGTCGCGCGTCTGCTCGCGCGGTGAACTGCGTCATGACAGCGACGTATTGGGAAATCGGGCGGCGGATCGTCGAGTTCGAGCAAGGCGGTGAGGAGCGTGCTCGGTACGGTCTGGGGCTGCTCGAATCGTTGTCCGAGGATCTGACGAAAAGATTCGGGCGCGGGTTCTCAATACGAAATCTCCGCTCGATGCGAATGTTCTATCGGGAATGGCCAATTCGGCAGACACTGTCTGCCGAATCTGCGGAGACTGAAGTGGAGCCAGCCGAGGGAATTCGGCAGACGGTGTCTGCCGAATCGGCGGCCAGTCTTTTTCCGCTGCCGTGGTCGCATTACTTGAGCCTGCTCAAGGTTAAGAAGAAGATCGCCCGCAAATTCTACGAGGAAGAGGCATTGCGCGGCGGCTGGTCGGCTCGCCAGCTCGATCGACAGATCAACAGTTTGTTCTACGAGCGGACGCTGTTGTCGAAGAACAAGGCAGCCATGCTTCGCAAGGGGGCGGAACCGAAGGCCGATGACCTCGTCACCGCCGAAGAAGAGATCAAAGATCCGCTGGTGTTGGAGTTTCTCGGCTTGAAGGATGAGTACTCGGAGAACGATCTGGAAGATGCGCTCATCCATAAGCTCGAAGAGTTCCTGCTGGAATTGGGGAGCGATTTCACATTCGTTGGTCGTCAGCGCCGACTGCGGATTGGCGACGAGTGGTATCGAGTGGATTTGCTGCTGTTCCACCGCCGCCTGCGTTGTCTGGTGGTGATCGACTTGAAGATCGGCAAATTCAGTCACGCCGACGCCGGTCAGATGCACATGTATCTGAACTACGCCGCCGAACACTGGACGCACGAGGACGAGAACCCGCCCGTCGGCCTGATTCTGTGCGCTCGGAACGATCAGGCCGTCGCGCGTTACGCGTTGGACGGGTTGCCCAACAAGGTCATGGCCGCTGAATACAAATTGGCGTTGCCCGCCGAAGCCGACCTGATTGCCGAGTTGGAAGAAGCTCAAAGGGAATTCACGCGCAGGCACACAACGCCCGCGAAGTTACCAGCACGATTAGCAACAAAGAAGGCCGCCGCCAAGGCCAAGAAGACAGCGATGAAAACGCGAAAGAAAAGTTCGAAGATAAAGAAGAACCGTCGTGGCAAGCCGGAGGATAGCTGAAACATGAGGTGGAATAAATCGCTGATCGCCGTAGTGCTGTTTGCTGTCGGAGGTTCGATTGATCCCGCACAGGTGCAGTCAGCGGAGCTGTCCGTCGATTTGCGGGTCAGCCCTCGTGTGGAGAAAGGTCGCATCAGTCCGTACATTTTCGGCGCCGGGATCGACCACAAGACCAACCCGCTGCGGGCTCCCAAGTATCCGGAGAAGGTTCTTAAGGACATTGCGGAATCCGGGCTGAGGATCGCACGGTATCCCGGAGGATTCGTTTTCAATCGTAACGATCACCGCGGCTCATGGGCGAACTTCTACTGGCAGGATCACATCGGGAAGAATCCAAAGGGATTGCCGACCGAAGTCTACGACCTCGATACTTTTCTCCAACTCTGCGAGCGGTTCGACATCGAACCGTTGATGCAGATCAACTTTGTCGGCGAGTCGCAGGAGTCCGTGCAGGGCTACATCGAGTATCTCGTCGGCGATGGCGACATCGATGACGATGGCGTCAATTGGGCCGAGAAGCGAAAAGCCAACGGGCGGATCAAGCCGTACCGAATCACACACTGGCAACTCGGCAATGAAGTACATAGCTACCCGCAAGGGTTTCAGGAGAACGCGTCGGGGGCGAAGGAATACGCCCGCGCGCTGGATCGGTTGGTTCCAGTGATCCGGAAGATGTCACCTGGCGCGAAAGTGCTCGTACCGTTCATCAACATTCAACGTCCGCGCTCCGAGGCGAAACTGAAACCCGAATCTCCGGACATCAATTTCACGACGAGCCACGAATTCGCTGACGCATTCCTGGAACATTTGAGCGTCAAGGTCGATTACTTCGACTGGCACTTCTATGCGGCCAACGGCTGGAACGGGAAGTACGACTTCCTGGACACCGATGACGAATGGAAACACCTTTACTGCTGGGGCACGAAGTTCCGCGAGTGTCACGAAGTCATCAGCAAACTGATCCGCGAGAAGTGCAAGCAGCAGCCGCCACCCAAACTCGTTGTCGGCGAATGGTCCGGCGACTGGACCGGCGGAATCTTCCGACAACATGAAAACAGCTTCCGTGGATCCCTGATGCGCACGATGGCGACAGGCGTCTACATGGCTGACCAGCTCATGTACATGACGAATAAAAGCGTTCCATCCGAAAACATCCACGCGGCGTTCTGGCACAGTTTCTCGAACGACGCCCAGGCAATGTTCTCCGTCCAGACAAATCGCGAACAAGGACTCGCCTACAAGGGGAAGAGTACCGACGAAGGGTACGGCTATCGGATGCCGATCTATTGGGTGTTCAAGCTTCTCAGTGAGCAACGCGGAGAATTCCTGGTCGAGAGTCACCTGCAAGGCGACAACACCATCGCCGCCCCGCAGCCGGGGCTGTACCGCGATCCGGAATACACCTTCGCACGAATCTCCCACTGCGCGTCCGTGTCACATGGCGAATCGGGGCGCGGCAACCATGTGTTTCTCGCCTTGCTGAACAAGGACGCTCGCCAAGCGGTCGAAGTCCAAATCAGCATCGAGCACTGGCCACTCAAGAGCTCGGTAGAAATTCACGAAGTGAGCGCCGACAGTTACCTCGCCGAAAACACGATAAAATCTCCAAACACCGTAACGCTTGCCGGTCCAATGGTCGATCGCGTCGAGGATTCTGGCAGGATGACATACCAGCTCAAGCCGAACACGCTGACGGTTCTGCGATTTCAAAGCAAAGGACGTCGTCGAGACTAGGACATAGTCTAAACACGGAGCGAACTAATGAAGCAGATGAATCGAGTCTACTCTCTTGCCGCGATTAGCCTATGCATGTTCGGACTGGCCTCTTCCTTGTCAGCGCAGACGCCTGCCAAACTGGTTAAGCCCACACCGACCGAGCGCGTTGCTCTCTGGCCCGGCAAAGCGCCCATTGGCGACGGCAAGTTTGAAGATTGCAACTTGGAACTTGAGGTTTTCCTTCCGCCTGCCGAAAAGGCCAGTGGCACTGCCATCGTGCTTTGTCCCGGCGGAGGCTACATCCGCCATGTCACTGATCGCGAGGGCTATCCAATCGCGCGATGGCTCAACGACCACGGTATTGCCACAATTATCTTGGAGTATCGATTACCCGAGTTGCGTCATCAGGTGCCGTTACTCGACGCCCAACGCGCCATCCGCCTTACCCGTGCCAACGCCGCGACGTGGAAGATCGACCCGAACCGTATCGGCATTCTCGGCTTCTCCGCCGGCGGCCACGTTGCTTCGACTGCCGCCACGCACTTCGATGACGGCAACGGCAATTCGTCCGATCCCATTGAGCGACTCAGTTGCCGGCCCGATTTCTCCTGGCTCGTCTATCCCGTCGTCACGATGGGCAAATACACGAACACCGGCTCCAGGAACGAACTCCTCGGCGCCGATCCTAAGCCCGAACTCGTCCACCTGTATTCCAACGAAACGCAGGTTACGGCCAACACTCCGCCCACGTTCCTCGCGCATGCCGTTGATGACAAACCCGTGCCGCCGGAGAACAGTCGCCAGTTTGTTGCAGCCATGAAAGCCCATCGCGTTTCGGTCGAGCTGCTTGAACTCCCCTCCGGCGGTCACGGCCTCAACGGTTGCCAGGGCCCACTCTGGGAGCAATGGAAAGCGGCCGCGCTGAAGTGGCTCGCAAGAGAAAAGT
The DNA here is from genome assembly GCA_014381825.1 of Planctomycetota bacterium. Taxonomy (GTDB): domain Bacteria; phylum Planctomycetota; class Planctomycetia; order Pirellulales; family Pirellulaceae. The sequence goes on along the minus strand of JACNKX010000237.1, from coordinate 73,264 downwards.
TCCTTCCAACAACAACACGATAAACACATACGAAAAATCTCATAGAGGAAAACAGCATGATCAATCGCAGCGTTACCGTAGTTCTATTGACTCTTCTGATCGCGTCGGGAACTATCGAGGCCGCGCAGCCCAGTGGTTCATCGGCGACATCAACCTCCGTGGCCAATCCAGTCAAGTATCAGGCCACGAAGGCGCACTCCAAAGGCAAACACCTCGTATTCATCGCCAGCGACCACGAATACCGCGGTGAAGAAACGCTTCCGGCGATGGCGCGGATTCTGGCCAAACACCATGGGTTCGACTGCACAGTATTGTTTGGCTTGGATGAAAACGGCGAGATCAAGGCAGGCGAGTCCAACATCCCCGGCCTCGAATCGCTCGAATCCGCCGATGGCATGGTGATGTTCACACGATTTCAGGCACTTCCCGATGAGCAAATGAAGCACATCGACGCCTACCTTAACCGAGGCGGTCCAGTGATGGGACTGCGGACTTCGACTCATGGTTTCAAGTATGGGAACAAGGAAAGTGCCTACTCCAAATATGATTTCCAGGCAAAAGCCGCCGGCTACGAAAAGGGTTTCGGCCATCAGGTGCTAGGGCAAACCTGGGTGGGGCACTATGGAAGAAATCACAAGCAAAGCACTCGGATCACCATCATTCCAGAGCAGGCCAATCATGTGATTCTGACTGGCGTTAAGAACATTCATGTAAAGTGCGGTGGCTACAACGCGGTACCGCAGGATGACTGGAATATCCTGACCATGGCTCAGCCGCTTATGAGTATGGAATTCGATGGCGAGCCAGATGCGTCGAAGCCGCCGATGGCGTCCGAATGGACGCGGGAATACACCAGCGCGAATGGCCAGAAGGGCCGCGTGTTTACGTCGCTCTACGGAGCTTCCGAGGACATTGTAAACGACGGTTACCGACGGATGCTGGTAAACGCGACTTATTGGATGTTGGGACTGGAGGCGAAGATCATCGCAGATTCGTCTATCGATTTTGTGGGCAAGTACAAACCGAACACGTTCCGCGGCGGCGGTTACGCTCGCGGAGTGAAACCCGAGGTTTACAACGGTTTTGAAAGCCCGATTCCAGCCAACAACAATACTTCCGCGCCTAGGCGTTAGCCGGGAACAAGGAACGCGAGGTAGAGAAATATCTCTAGAATCGTTGCAGCGTTCGTCGCCACCGAGAAAGTCGTCGTTGCTGTTTGTGCGGCAGCTGTTTGCTGTCGCACGAGCGAGTGCGAGAATGACAATCGACATCCGCTCGCCGGGCCAGGAGGGGAGAACGATGCGCGAAATTGCCGCCATACCGCCACATAAGAAAGCCAAGAAAAGTGGGTGGTTCCTCGGCGCGGCTCGCGAGTTGTGGAAACACGCCCCGAATCACGTCACGCTCAAACGCGTCAGCGAACCACTCGGTGAGTTTTCTTACGACGATATCCTGTCGAAGTTGAAGGCCGAATCGGAACAACTGATCGCACGAAATGCAACTGTTGACGTGAATTAGTCCGTCGTTTCCTGCTTTGGCGGTGAAAGCACAGGGCAGGAACCGAATCGTCGATAGCAGATCGCTGGCGACCGTGAGCTAAGCTTCGCCTTCTGTGACTTCCAACAATCGTTGGCGGAGATCATCACACACGCGAACGAACTGGCGGTCGTTTGGGGCGGAAAGCGGCGTGATGTTGGAAACTAGACCGGTGGGTGAGCTGGGAGTTAGCAAGACGCTGCGTTGCGCGTCGTGCCAGTGCGAGACGTTGCGACCTGCCGCCTTGGATGCATAGAGAGCTTCGTCGGCTCGCTTTACTAGAGATGTTCCGCCCTCAGCGGTGAGTGCTTGGGCGACACCACAGCTGACGGTAATGTGTAACGATTTACCTTCGTAGTGGAATGAAGTACTGGCAACCGCTTTGCGCATCCGTTCGGCGGCGCGGCGCGCTTCGGAGGCTTCGACGCCTGCTAAGACGACGGCAAACTCCTCGCCTCCTAGACGCGCGACGAGATCGGATTCTCGAGTTGCTGATTGCAGGACGCGCGCCACTTCAACGAGAACCGCGTCGCCCGCTGCGTGTCCGAACCGGTCGTTGAACATCTTGAAGTGGTCAATGTCTACGATGACGACGTTGACAGGCGTTTCGTGTCGACGCCACTCGGCCATGCGGCGAGTCAACTCGTCGTCGAATGCACGGCGATTCGGCAACTCGGTCAATGTGTCCGTGCGCGCCTCGCACATGTACGCTGTGATCTCCTCGGCCTGATCTTGCAGCGTGGCTTCTGCATTGTTCAGTCGCTTCTGCAGATGCTCGTTGGCCTGTACGATCTTGGCCATCAGCTTGGTAGCTTGGCTACTGTCCGCTTGTGCGCCGTCCGGATCAAGTTGCGTCGAGATCTGATCCATGACCTCGCGATACTGTGACACATCGTTTGCGAATCCGTCGGTCCACTGAAACAGGCCACTGAGTAAATGCTGTAGCTGCTCGCGATCCATCGAGCGGACGTCGTAGAGCATCGCCATCCGTCGCCCGAACCACAGACCAAGACTTAGTCCCAAGCACAGTAGCAGCGAACCAAGCAGCACACCGAATAGAAAGCTCGGTGTTTCAGTGATCGCCGGCAATTGCATCGTGGTCGCCCCCGTAAGTTAATACATCCCACCACTGAAACACTACTACACAAATCGCTTGCGGGTCGTATCGACGCTGCGGATTAGTTCGGTCGTAGCATCCCCATGTGAGCACGAGCCGCGCGACCGTCCACGAACTTGGTCGCGTAAGACGCCGTTATACCTGCCCACTCCCAGCGGGGGTGGTCTCCCGTTAGGATGGACCGAGCTAAGATAGAACACTGACAGTCGCAGCACGTCGCGCGGTCTTGGGCGGCGAAAGTAACTCGGTTTTCGTGAGCCGAGCAGTTCAGCAGGCTTCCACTCTCGACGCACTCATGTCTCTGACGGCCAGCATATTATCTGTATTGGCAAAGCTCCTAGCGGGATCGAGTGTGCGCTGGGTGGATTGCCAGCCGGATACGTGCCAGCGCGTTTACTTTGCGAATCATACCAGCCATCTCGACGCGCTTGTCTTATGGGCGTCGCTGCCTCGCAATATCCGGATGCTGACGCGAGCTGTGGCCGCCAAAGACTACTGGGACAAGTCGGCGCTGCGCCGGTACATTGCTGGCTCGGTGAATGCGCTGCTGATTGATCGAGAGAACATCAAAGTTCACCGCAGTCCCGTCGAACTGATGATCCAAGCGATCGGAGACACGCATTCGCTGATCGTGTTTCCGGAGGGAGGCCGCAATGCTTCCGACGAGATGGGGACGTTTAAGAGCGGTTTGTATTATCTTGGCAAGAAACGGCCAGACCTAGAATTAGTGCCCGTTTACATCGATAATCTGAACCGCGTCTTGCCGCGCGGCGAGTTCCTGCCAGTTCCGCTGCTAAGTTGTATTACCATCGGACCACCCATGTGGTTGGAGGCAGGTGAGTCGAAGACCGAGTTTCTGAAGCGAGCCCGTGAAGCGGTCAAACGGCTGAAGGATATTTAGAGAAAGCGTCGGTACGTGATCATGATGATCGAAGGTCTTCATTTCGAGCCTCTCTTAGGCCTGTTGCAAGGTGCCAACTGGCTCGACACGGCGACGTATTGGCTTGTCTTCGTCGTCATTGTCGTCTTGATCGTTGCTTCGATCATTGGGCAGACTCTAAAGCGGCAGCCGGAGAGTGTCGTCAGCCCCGCGCTGCTGCGAACGTTCAACCAGCGCGTTCGCGCCTGGTGGATGATGTTCGCCATCCTGGCGGCCGGATTGTTATTGGGCTACACGTGTACGATCGTGTTGTTCGGCTTTGTGTCGTTCTGGGCGTTGCGCGAATTCATCACGATGACCCCGACTCGGCGAGGCGATCATCGGACGCTGTTCTGGGTATTCTTCGTCTTCACGCCCCTGCAGTACCTGCTAGTGGGCGTTGGCAACAGCTTTGTCAAGCTTGAAAGCGCATCGGCGATCTGGTGGGCCGACACGCTCAATCTCGAAGGAATCGATTTGTACGGCTTGTACAGTATTATGATCCCCGTCTACGCGTCGCTGTATATTCCTGCGAGGATTGCGTTGTCCGGCGATGCGAGACGGTTTCTGGAACGTTCGGCAAAAATCCAGTTTAGCCTGCTAATCTGTGTCTACTCGCTCAGCTACGCGCCGGCTCTCGCGCATCTCGATTTGCTAACCTCGAAGCAAGCAGTTAGCAACACCTCTTCGACGACGGATGATGCTCCGCCGTCGCAAGACACGGAGGAAGAAACGACAGATGCGGAAGCGCAAACATCCACGACGCGGCGAAAATGGAAGGAAGGGGGCCGCGCGGGTCTGCTTTTTTACTTTATCCTGATTGTGCAATTGAGCGATATTTTTCAATACGCGTGGGGCAAGCTGCTCGGCCAGCGCGTGATCGCGCCGCAGATTAATGCGAGCCGGACATGGGAAGGATTTGTTGGCGGCGTGTTGACGACGGCGATCGTCGGAGCCCTGTTGTGGTGGGTGACGCCTTTTCGGATTTGGGAAGCGGCTTGCATGGCTTTCGTAACTGCAGTCATGGGTTCGGCGGGAGGCATGACGATGTCGGCCATCAAGCGTGACCGCGGCGTTTCAGACACGGGCACGCTGGTTCAAGGACATGCCGGCGTTCTCGATCGAATCGATTCGATCTGCTTCGCCGCTCCGGTATTCTTCCACCTGACGCGGTATTTCTTCTCGGACTTAGCCTAACGAGACGCAGTCAGACCGAAATCGTTTAACGCCAGGCCGTATGCTGCGTCACGGGCGTGTTACTGGGATCGCTGGATTTCGATCGTCAAAGCCCCGTGGCGATTCTCTTCGATTCGCAGTCGACTCGTGGGCGTGTTAGAATCCGACCTGTCTCTTGCGAGACATTCCGCCTCACCGAATTCGACACTCACTCGCCACCACAAGGAGCCCCACCATGTCGCGTTTCGTCATTGCTCTTTTACTCGTGTCGTTCGGCGCTGCGTTTGCATTTGCCGACGAACCAAAACAAATTCGCATCGGAATCATCGGTCTCGATACATCGCATTGCATTGCGTTTACCAAAATCTTGAACGCCGAGAAGCCTGCTCCCGAACTTGCCAATTGTCCGGTCGTGGCCGTCTATCCAAAGGGCAGCCCGGACATCGCGTCGAGTGTCAGTCGTGTTCCCGATTACACGAAACAGATCAAGGAACTTGGCGTCGAGGTTGTCGAAACGATTGATGAGCTGGTGTCGCGAGTCGACGCAGTTCTGTTGGAAACGAACGACGGCCGACCTCACTTGGAACAGGTCCGTCCGGTCTTGAAAGCCGGCAAGCCAGTGTTTATTGACAAACCAATTGCAGGGTCGTTGCAAGATGCCATCACGATCTTCCGCGAAGCGGACCAAGCTGGTGTCCCACTTTTTTCATCATCGTCGCTCCGTTTCGGCAAAAACTCACAAGCTGCCCGTAGTGGTAAGCTCGGCGAGATTACGCGTTGCGAGACGCACAGTCCGGCGAGCATCGAGAAGACGCATCCCGATTTATTTTGGTACGGAATTCACGGCGTTGAAGCGCTCTTCACGGTGATGGGTACCGGTTGCAATTCTGTGCAGCGAACGACGGAAGACGGCAAGATCGTTGTCACGGGAAAGTGGGAAGGCGACCGAGTCGGTATCTTTCGCGAAGGCAAAGGCTACGGCGGCAACGCGGTCGGTGAGAACGGAGAAGGTGACGTCGGATCGTACGACGGCTACCAGCCACTGGTCGTCGAGATCATCAAGTTCTTCCGCACGGGGAAGCCACCCGTGGCATCCCAGGAAACGCTCGAAATCTATGCCTTTATGGAAGCCGCCGACGAAAGCAAGCGGCAGGGCGGTGCCGAAGTTACGTTGGAGAGCGTGATGAAGAAGGCCGCCAGTCAGTAGCACTTCGGCGGGAAGGCACGAAGCGGCACCACTACGTCCCGCGAGCCGTGTCGACTTCGGCGACCGCTTCAGCGGTGCGGCGGTCGATCTCGCGGGTGAGTTCTTCGCTAATTCGACGAAGCTCTTCGCTCAGTTGGAAGTTCGTGCGATACAACCGGCTCAACTCGGCCTTCGTCTGGTCCAAGACGGCTTGGAGATTGCCGAGATAGGCTGTGATTTGGTCTCGCTCGTAGACGAACTTATCAAGGTCTTGCTGCAACTTCAACTTTTCGTCGCTGCGATACGCAATGAGCGTTTCCGTTCGGGCGTTGATGGCCGTTCGCTCATCAATGTTGCGTTGAATTCGCTCGATGTTCTGACGAATGAGGACCATTTGAAGATGCGTCGAGCGGAATTGGTACTCATAGTCGTTCAGCGAACGAACGTAGATCGGCTCGATACGCTCGCACACACCGCGGGCAATCAGGTCGTCCGCATCCGCTTGTGGAAAGACACCGACTTCGTCCTTCTTGAATTTCGCGACGTCGCCTCGTCGCAAAAGTGGAATTTCGGAACGACCACGATCAAACCAGTCCTGGCTTGCCTCGACACCACCTAAGATCGCATCGCTGTCGACGACCTCCGAGTGATCTTGGATGAAGCGAACCTTGACCCACGTCTTCTCGGGTGAATCGGAATCTGCCGCTCGCTTGCCGTCTCGCAAGTACGCGTCGAGAACTCCCGGTGGCAGCAGCTTGCCGAGGAAGTCGGGATCCATACTTCCAAAGATCGGAGCAACATCAGCGAATTCGTTCAAATTCGAAGTCGCGTTTGGATCGATCGAAAAGAACTTATGCCCGTCAATTGGCATCGTTTCATAGAGCGTCCAGTTTTGGCCGCCAGCTTGGAGTCTTTGTCGTTGTTGATTATCGAGCGGCAAGGTCGGGCGCAACGTCACAGAAGCATTCGTGACCGCGACCGCCGAGAATTCGCCGAGGTAGTACTGCGGGATACGCGTTCCCGGGGGGAGACCAATTTCTGGCGGGGCGTCTGCCTCGGTGAAGGCGTACAAAACCATCTTGTCATCGATTTGGTTGTCCAGGGTGGCGGGATCCGCCGTACCCGGAGGAACCGTACTGATCGCAATCGAGCCGTCACCTTGGGGCGGCCCTTGTGGAGTGCAACTACGCCAAACGCGTCCGCGATCAAAGATCAAGCGAGCAAACTTGGCATTTTGAGTTCGAATGGACGGATCTTCTTGTACGACCTGAGTTTGATCGCCGTACATTAACGTCTGGAACTCAGCTTCCGCCTTCTCGGCAGCCAACCGATTCTTCAACTCCATTGTTCGCCAAGCGATGTGTGTCTTGGCAGACATCGCGGCATAGATCGTAAAGGCGATCGATGCACCAAATACAAAGAACGTGCAGACGACATGGAACCAACGCCATGTCTTCGTGAACATGTACGTCAGGAAGAAGAAGAAGAGGACCAGTAAGGCACCGAGCGCCTGGTAGATGACCGGATTGTCCATGAATCAAATCAGCCGCTTCGGGTGAGTGGAGCGATCGGTGCGGTGCTGTTGGTTGATTGAAACTTCGCCGATATGCCGACGTTCGTCAGCTTCGACTTGCCTTGCGGTGGAAGTCAGCTGAGTCATCCATCATAAACACAGCGACACCAGTCGTACAAAAGTCGTGACGCAACAAACGCCAAAAACATTCGAAACTGGAATGTTGATAAGTGTTTACAGTTCCAAGACCAAGTCCAAAGGATACCGATTGATGATAAACTGGGAAATATAGGGTGTCAACCTAAACTGAGGCAGTCAACTTGGCGTAACCCTTCTGAGGCAAGTACCTTGCAGCTATCTTCCCGATACGACCGCTACAAGATGCACAATCGTTAAAGTCGTTGCAGCTTATTCCCCGAAGTTAAAGAGAAGTCGACGTTCCAGCGTCTGGACGGGCGAGGTCTGAACTTGTGTTTCTACCGGCCATCCTGAGCGATGCTGGAGCTAGAGGGGGGAATTGTCGATGCTGGCCTACCGTATTGGGAGCCGTGTCAGGACTACAGCGGTGTTGATCGTTGGAGTGCTGGGAGTTGCTGGATGCCATCGCGGATACTACCGCGAGCAGGCCGACGCAGACGCGTACTCGATCGTTTACGAGAAGTCCTTGCACCCACACTGGGAGTTGCCTCGTCAATCGATCGAAACCGATCCTCGGTCGCGGATGTTTGACCCGTTCGATCGCGATAGACCGCCGATGCCAACGGATGACCCGACGTCGCACCAGCTGATGCACTACGTCGATGACAAGCCGGGCTATCCCGGCTGGCATGCGAACGGTGATATCGACACCGCCGAGAACCCTGACTGGATGGCGTCTTTGCCGTTGGACGAAAACGGTGTGTTAAATCTGACTGCGGATCAAGCCTACCAATTGGCATTGATTCACTCGCGAGATTATCAGCAACAGTTCGAGACGCTGTACCTGTCCGCGCTGGACGTCAGCGCCGAGCGATTTCGTTTCGACACTCAGTTCTTCGGCGGCTACCAGACGAACGCGAACTTTACTGATCCCAGCAGTCTGCTCACGGCGAGTACACTTACAACCGAGACGGGACGCAGTGGTCTTCCGGCGGGCGGCACTGGCATCGGGCGCGGTCCCGGTTCGCTCCTTGCTCGACGCAGCTTCGCAACCGGTGCCGACTTGATCGTTGGCGTCGCGAACTCGTTGGTTTGGAACTTTGATGGTAGCGATTCGTTTACGCCAACGACGCTATTGAACGTCGGGTTCATTCAACCGCTACTTCGACGCGCGGGTCGCGATCGTATCATGGAACAGCTAACACTTTCCGAGCGAACCGTACTCGCCAACGTAAGACAAATGGAACGGTATCGCCGCGCTTACTATGTTGAAATCATGACCGGGCGCAATGCTGGCAACGGGGCGTCGCGCCGCGGTGGTGTATTTGGATCGGGCCTCGAAGGATTTACAGGCGTCGGTGGTGGCTTTGGTGGCGTTGGGGGAGGCTTTGGTGGCGGTAATACGGGAGGAATTGGCGGCGGTGGAGCTGGTGCTGCTACGGTGGACGGATACTTCGGGCTGCTCCAGACACAACAGGACATACGGAATCAACAAGTTACAATCGCGGGCTTGCGAAGCAATCTCGCGCAACTCCGTGATTCATTGCGTGAGAATTTGACGCAGATTCCCGACGATCCCGAAACGATTATCCGCGAACGGCTGCAGATTGCTCAAGCGCGACAAGCGTTGCTAAACGCCGAGAGCCGTCTGCTCAACAGCCAAGCGAGCTATCAGTTGACGCTTGATAATTACAAGCGAACGCTAGGGCTGCCACCGCAGCTATGCGTCAATATCCAAGACCGTATGTTCGATCAATTCAATCTGATCTCGCCCGACACGATACGCTTGCAGGCCGAAGCCACGGAGCTGCGTGGTGCCGTCGGCCGAACGAACGAACAGATTCTTGCCCTGCTTGGCTCGCAAGGCGACGCAACTCATGCCGTTTGGAGCGATGAGCTTGAAGAACGCCTAAAAACGCAGCGTGAGATGGTCAGTCGTATTCGGCAGATCTACGAGCGCGTCGCCGCTGGAACGCTGACAGAGACTCGTCAAGACATCGATCGTCTCATCGAATCGCTTGACGATCGCAAACGGGAGTTACTAACAGTCAAGACCAAGTATGAGCAGGAGTTCGTGCGCTTCGATCGTTATGGCGGGCTGGACCCTTGTCAGGTCACGCTACTTGCCGATATCGATGCATCCGTGTTCGACGTCGAAGTGCTGGAGGCCGTCCCGGCAACCCTGAGCGCCGATGTGGATCGTTTGGAGGCACTGTTCAACTCCTACGCCGAACCACTCGATGAGATTCAGACCGCGATTGATTCACTGCTCGACGCGGAAATGAAGCCGAGCGGCGAAGAGCTGTCCGTGTTACTAGAACAGAAAGTCATCTTTGCAACGCCAAGCCTGTTGTCTGAATTGTCGGACGACATTCTGGATATCTCGCTCGCGCAAGCTCAGGCTCGGACGCATGCCGTTCGCGTAACTCCAATCGAGTTGAAGTGGGATATGGCGCTTGAACTTGCCCGTCGGTATCGACGTGATTGGATGAACTCGCGAGCCGCCCTCGTCGACGCATGGCGTTTGATTGAATTCAATGCGGACAACTTGGAGGGGATCCTGGACCTTGAGTTTAACGGCACTCTACGAAGTAACACGGACGACGACCTTCGCATGGCGCTTCGTTTCGACGCTCCGATCACTCGCTTGACGGAGCGCAACACGTACCGACAGTCGTTGATCGAATACCAGCAAGCAAAGCGAAGCTACTATGCGTACGTCGATGGGGTCACGCAAAGCTTGCGAAACACGTTACGAACCATCGATCTCAACCGCGTGAACTTTGAAGAACGACGGGTTGCCGTGTTATCGGCGATCGATCAAGTTGTCCTGAACGATCAAATTCAGAAGTTGCGAGAAGAGCGTGGGCAAGAAGCCGGAGTGACGGCGGCTCGCGACGTTGTCTCCGCCCTGGTTGATTTGCAGTCTGCACAAACTGACTTCTTAAACGTTTGGGTCAACTACGAAGTTCAGCGATTGAATCTCGATCTCGATCTCGGCACGATGAACCTAGACCTCGAGGGAAATTGGGTCGATCCAGGTCCGGTTGGTGCGGAGTATGGCTTCCCGGCACCGATTGGGTTCGAAGAAGGCGAAATTGAGCACAGCTTCGAGCTACCGGTCGAGCCAGAAATCTTGCCGGGTACGCAGGGTCAACCTGACTTGGAATTGCCTTCACCTTTGGACTCAGAGACCAGCGCGTCGTCTCGCCGGAACGATGGTTCGGTACGCCGGGGACAACCGTCGATCGCCGTCTTAGAAGCGAGCAGCGAATCGGAAACTATGGCGCCAGTTATACCGTTGCCGGTTGTTTACTAGGATTTAGAGCTGGGTTCGCGACCGGAAATCAATTGCGGGTGAAGAATGCCCGAAACGAGAGTGACATCTCGGGGTTGTGAGTATTTGTCGCGATTCTGGCCACCGGTATTTTAGCCACGACGTCCAGTTCCACTTGGTTCGCCGACAAAACTCCCGCCAATGCGTTGATTCTGGTGACAATGTCGCTCGCCAGCAATTAGAATAGTGAGTCGATTCCACGCCTGGGCACACAAGCCCAACAACGGAACTCTTTCGAGTTCTCACTCAGAAGGATTCAGCCATGTTTCGCGTTCCCGTCGGTCGAAAGCTTGCGATGCGCTCTGCCCACCGTCCTCAAGGATCGGTGTCGCTGTTTATCCTCGTCGGACTGGTGATCGTCGCCATTGGTGCCGCAGTCGCCTGGTTCGTATTGCGAAGTCGTGGCCCGGATCCCGCGTTGACACCGCTGCTGGCCGAGGTGACAAGGGGCACTTACGACCATATTGTGCTGGAAGAAGGCGAAGTCGAAAGCTCAAACAACGTCGAGATTCGTTGCGAGGTTCGCGCGAGATCGAGTGGTAGTGGGCCAGCAACGTCCATCATCGACGTGATTCCCGAAGGGACGCACGTCAAGGAAGGCGACTGGCTGGTGACGTTCGATTCGTCCGCTATCGAGCAAGAGATGAGCCGCCAGCGGATCATTGTCAACACGAGCGAAGCGATCATGATCCAGGCCAAGGCGACTTACGACACGGCGGAGATCGCAAAGGAAGAGTACTTAGAAGGAACATACATCGAACAAAAGAAGATGATCGAGAATGAGATCTTTGTAGCTGAAGAGACCTTGAAAAAGGCGCAACTCTCGTACGAATCGATTAAGCGGCAAGTTTCACGGGGCTTGCTGGACTCGCTTCAATTGGAAGGCGAGGAGTTTCGCGTTGATGCAGCGAAGAATGATCTTGATCTCGCCAAGAAGAAGTTGGAAGTCTTGGCCGAATACTCGCAGAAGAAGATGCTGACCCAATTGAACAGTGACATCGAAGCGTCGAAAGTAAAGTGGCGCAACGAAAAGGACAGTCACGAGGAAGAAAAGAAGAATCTCCAAGAGATCCAAGAGCAATTTGTCAACTGTAAAGCCGTCGCGCCCGCCGATGGACAGGTGGTCTATGCCAATGTGCAAAGTAGCCGCAGTGGCAGCGAATTCGTCGTCGAGCCAGGCGTCTCGGTTCGCGAGCGACAAGTCATCGTCCGCCTGCCCGACCCGCAAGCGATGCAGATTAAGGCGAAGATTGCCGAGTCTCGTATCACCCTTGTCCACGAAGGAATGCCCGTATCCATTCGGATCGATGCATTTGGCGACTCGTCCGTGCCAGGCGAAGTCACCAAGGTCAACAAGTATGCGGAGCCCGGCAATTTTTGGAGTGCATCGGCCAAAGAGTATGTCACCTTGATCAAGATCCTCGAGCCGCCACCGGAACTTCGAGTGGGTTTGACGGCCGAAGTTCAGATTCATGTCGAGCATCGTGAGGACGCGTTGCAAGTTCCTGTACAGGCGATCTACGAACGGCTTGGAAAGACGTTTTGTTTAGTGAAGAACGGCGCGACGTGGGATACGCGCGAAATTGTGATTAGTTCCACGAACGATAAGCTTGTGGCCGTTGATGAAGAGAAGTCAGAGGCCCTCGAAGTCGGCGAACAAGTCGTTCTCAACCCTCGCAAGCACATTGATAAATTTGACCAAACTCGATTCCCCGAGGCGGATGATTTGGTTTCGGAAGAGATCTCGAAGAAAGCATCTTCAAATCCAGCTGTCGCAGAGCAACCATCTCCTGGGACTGCGGCGCCTCCCCAGGCTGAAGCGGCTGGCGCTGGTCGCGGCCAAAGGGGCGGTCGCGGTAATCCTGCTCAGATGATCCAACGGATGGACCAGAACAGCGACGGCAAGCTGTCTGCGGACGAACTCCCGGAACAATTACGTGGTCGATTGTCGACAGCCGATACGAATGGCGATGGCTTTTACGATGCCGCCGAACTCACCACTGCCTTCGCCAACATGGGCGGTGGCGGTGCTGGAGCCGGTGGTGGCCCTAGTGGCGGAGGACGAGGTCCCGGTGGTGGACCAACCGGAGGAGCCCCATGAAACTAGCAGCGAAGTTAGAAGATCTGACCAAGCACTACGTCTTGAAAAGTGAAACGGTCCGCGCCCTTCGCGGCGTCACGTTTGATGTTCCCGAAGGTGACTACATCGCAATTATGGGACCATCCGGTTCGGGAAAGAGCACGTTATTGAATCTGCTCGGCTGCCTCGATCGACCAACTTCAGGCGGAATGTACCTGGGCGATGCCAACGTCGCCCAGATGAATGACAATCAGCTATCGCACACGCGAGCAACGCGAATTGGTTTCGTCTTTCAATCGTACAACTTGATTCAACAACTGACGGTCGTCGAGAACATCGAAGTACCGCTGTATTACCAAGGCCGACTGAGCAAGAGTGATCGGGCGCGATGCCTGGAACTCGCAGATATGGTGGGGTTGGCGGACCGACTCAGCCACCGTCCCGCGCAGCTATCGGGTGGTCAACAACAACGAGTCGCGATTGCTCGCAGCTTGGTCAATGATCCGTACTTTATTCTTGCCGACGAACCGACCGGAAACCTCGATACGGTGACGTCTGAAGAGATCCTGCGGTTGTTCGAGAATCTCAATCAACGTGGCAAGACGATCATCATCGTGACTCACGAAGACGAAGTCGCCGAACATGCCAAGCGGGTAATCCGTTTGCGAGACGGCTTGGTCCAGTCAGACGTTAAAAATGAAAACCGAAACGTACTGAATTAAATGCTTTGGCTTCGAACATGGCGACTTGGGATAAAGAGCTTGTTGCTCCACCCGATGCGGACTGCGCTGACGGTGTTGGGTATCTTCATTGGTGTGGCTGGCGTCATTAGTTTGTTAGCCATCGGCGAGGGGATTAGCCAAGAAGCTCAGCGGCAAATCGAAGGGCTCGGTGCTGACAACATCATGGTCCGATCCAAGAAACCGATGAATCCGCCAGAAGGTTCCGCCAACAGCTTCATTATGCCCTACGGTTTGTTGCGAGAAGATTACGCGCTGTTAGTGGAGACAATCCCCACGATCACAAGTGCGTTGCCGATTCGGGAAATGCGCCGTGAAGTTCGTTACGCGGACAATACGATCGAAGGCCGTGTCGTCGGTTGCACGCCGGAGTACGCGGACGTCACGCGACTCTATATCGAGCGAGGCCACTTTGTGACGGACGCGGAAGTGAAGACGTCGCAGAACCATTGTGTTCTGGCGGCGCACGTCGTCGAGCGATTGTTTCCCTACGAGGATCCACTGGGACGTCGTATTTATCTGCAAGAGCACAACGACTACTACACCGTAGTTGGCGTGTGTCGCGATCGTGCGCCGACTGCTGCAATTGGCGGTTCGCTCGACGCACAAGATTTTTCTAATGACATCTATATCCCAATCAGCACGATGCGGCAACGAATCGGCGATACGGTTGTCATGCGAAGTGGCGGTTCGCGCGAAGGTGAAACAGTCGAGTTGAATCAGATCACGCTTCGAATCGACAGCATCGACAATGTTCAGAAGACCGCGGAACTCGTCGAACGAATGCTGGAAAAGAACCACGGGAAACTGCTAGATACGGCCGTCATCGTGCCGCTGGAACTGCTTGAGCAAGCACGACGGACGAAAATGATGTTTATGGTGATCATGGGACTGATCGCCAGTGTGACGTTGGTTGTTGGCGGCATCGGCATTATGAACATCATGCTGGCGACCGTCACGGAGCGAACTCGTGAAATCGGCGTACGTCGCGCGCTGGGTGCACGTCGATCCGATATTGTGCGGCAGTTCCTGGTCGAGACGATCGCCATGTCCGTTCTTGGGGGACTTGTCGGCGTTGGCATCGGGTTGCTCTGTCCTCTCGCCGTTGACGCTAGCCGTGCGATCTTGAAGAGTGTCGCGCCAGATTTGATCGCAGGATTGCCCGATATCATGCGCGACGTAACGCCAATCATCGTTCCGCTCTCGATTCCTTTTGCGTTTTGCATCTCGGTCATGATCGGCGTCATGTTCGGCTTGTACCCGGCCTACCGCGCCGCTCAAATGGATCCAATCGAAGCGTTGCGACACGAGTAGCAAGCAACGACGAATTGAAGGACATTTGGCATGGACGCACCGGTTGCATCACATCAGATCGACTCGCTCGATGATCCCGTGCCCCGGATCGCGAGGCAGACGGTTGCGTTCACCATCGCTTTGACCTTACTGCTTGCCGTTGTGGCTGCGATTCGCGGCTTACTGGGAGTGTTCGAGGCTCCTCATTCGGCTTTCGTTCTGATCGCTGCCGGTGTTGCCGTTGAGGTTCTCGCGAGCGGAATTCGCGTCGCTTGGTCGCGGTTGTATCTCGATGCAACACGGTTCACCAGCCTATTGGCGCGGCTTGTGATTCCATCGATTTGCGTGATCTGTCTCGCCATCGCCATGTCGCTGGCAGGAGCGAACAGCTGGTCGGTGGGCTTCGTTTGGCTGGTTATCACAGGAGGCGAACTTGCTTGGTGGTATCCGAAATTAAGTGCTGTGCGCGATCGCAACTTGGAGCAGCCGGAAACAGCAGCAGCGGTCACCGACATCGATGTGGAAGAAGCCAACCAAAGTGAAACGTGTGTCGACGAGGAAGAAGAAACGGAGCTTGATACGAACGTTATTCAACAGACGACTCGCGCACGAAATGACGATGGCGTTGAGATCATTTCCGGCGTCTTGCGAGCTGAGTTTGCTGCCGGCGAGCGAGCGCACAATCTACACGTCGCGTTCTGCCCGCCCCTGGCGTACGAGCCGGAAGTCATCGCGCATCAACTGGATGGTCCCCCGATAACTCTCAAAGTCGCGCAGTCTGAAATCTTTGGAACGCGTATCGAGTTGCGACTAACCAAGGCCGCGATGCGGTCGGAGAATGCTGCGATCTACTTCGAAGTCCAACCGCGGCAAGCTCGTTCTAGTCACGATGCTGTAACTGGCTAAGCTTCAATTCGAACTCGTGGACTTTCTCGCCGTCGATTGTGATCGCTTCAAATCGTACCTGAGGGTCAGGCTTCGTGGTATCGAACCGGATCAGCCCGAACGAGCAGGTCTTGTTGTAGCCCCAAACCAGAGTGTCGGTTTTAACGACAGGATGCGTGTGACGGTTCGTGAGCTTCGAACTCTCGAATTCATAGAGATCATAGCTCTGACGCCTCTTCGTGATTCGCAAATCAGTACGATGCCGATCCGCGGCGATTAAGAACACTCCGTTGATCCGGTTTGCTTCGAGATGAGAAAATATCTCTTCGCGTTCGTCAGGAAAACCATCCCATGGATCACGGCTACCGGGCTTGATTCCCTCGGTCCATGGTACGGGCGATGCCAACACCTTGAAGGTGCCACGCGAGTTCTTGAGCGTCTCCAGTAACCAAGCCTTTTGCACAGGCCCTAACATACTAGGTTGCGGCTTACGCGTTCGGTAATAGCGGCCGTCCAACATGATGAAGTGGACGTCGCCGATGTAGAAGTCGTACCAACAGCCCGGCTGCCGCTCGCCGCCACCATAGTACGGATTGACCCAATTCTCGCGAAATGTGTTCCATACGGTTCGCTTCCACGGCGGACTCTCGATTTCTGGCCCTGGAACACAATCGTTCATGCCGAAGTCATGATCGTCGTAAATCGAGTAGACGCTGGTCGATGCAATCAGCCGTCGCCACTCGGGTCGCGATTGCCGACGGTAGTAGCAATAGTGATTTGTCAGCGGCTGGGTTGGGTCGTCGATGTAGACGTTATCGCCCAACGTCAGAAAAGCATTTGGTCGCAGCTTTTCAATCGTGTCCCACATTCGCTCCCACTCAGGTACGTATCCCGCGCCGCCGCCAAACGCAACATGAAAGGTCGCTGAGTCGCCTTGTTTTGGATGGGTCGTAAAACGCGCGTTCTCGACCACCATCTTCTGATCGCCGATCAACACTTCGTATCGATAACTGGTGCGAGGCCGCAAACCTTCAACACGCAGGATCGTCGTGAAATCTTGTCTCGCCGTGGTGTTACGAGGGGGTGAAGAACGAATGACAGTCGCAGCGTCCGCCTCAAAAACATCGATCTTCAGCGTGGCTGGCCGAGAAGTTCTCACCCAAAAGGACGCACCATCCTCGGTCACTGTTCCCAACATTGGACCGTGCAGTAACACTCCATCGCCATGTTGATCCGACAACGCTTTCCACGCGTCCGACTCGTACAGTGGCGTCAGCGCTTTACGCGGACCAACCAGAAGGCGTTCAAAGGGTAGTCCGGCGTTAAGAGTGTCGCGAGCCTTGTCGCCAGCTGCTGGCACGTCCCCTAGTTTTAACAATGCCACCATCTCGACGAACTTCGTTTCTGGGTCGTCCGGGTTCGCCTTCTTGAGTTCCGTAGATGCTTTCTTGAGGTCGCCAGCCGCGATATGACGGATGGCATTGCGATGCGGATCGTGTTGCCCATGCAACGTGACGGCGGAACAAGTCAGCGCAAACAGAAACAGCCCAGCGAATTGTATTCGTTGCAAGACAACACCTTTGACGATTTTGGGAACTCTCGGTCTAGATAACGTGTTCCATCTTACCGAGGAGCTGTATCGCTAGTCGAGCATTCTCGGAACCACCGACTCGCCAAAGAAAGTTCTGGCGGGCGATGGCGTATTGATCTGGCAAGTCCGACTCGTCTGCTCGGAGCAGCCAGTCGATTTCGTGGGCGGCCAAATCGTCGAAGCAGAACGTATCGTCCATGTCGGTCCTCATCCAAATACGCGGGCGTCAAGAAGGTGTGTGGACGTCTTGAATGATCGGATTCCGAACGGCAATTGGATCACTCGTTTGCACGAGTCCGGTCTGAATCGATTAGGCAAAAATGGGAGCAGCTGCTAGCGGGCGCTTGCGGCTCGATTCGCGGGAGATTTCGAGACAAAGTGCTGGTCTCGCTAGCAGAGCGAAGCGAGAAAAAGCTGCCTGGCTGGTCATCATCTGAATTCTCTGTGTGGTGCCAGAGCCTGACTAGGGAATCGAGTATGATTTGGGAATGCAGTCTACTCGATGGCCACTTCAACCTTTCGCGGTGACAATGTACTAGAATGCTAATCATCCCGCGCGATCGACGAATGATCGTTTCCCCCCTTATCACTGAAAGTTCCTCCACAACATACCAATAGGTTCAAGATGAAATCGCCGCTTGTGTTTGCGCTCGCTTGCATGTCCGCTGTCGCATCAGCGTTTCCTGGTAGAGCGATTGCCGCTGAAGCGAAGTACAATGTCTTGTTCATCATCTCCGATGACCTGGCGTCCACAGCGCTCTCGTGCTACGGCAACAAGGTTTGTAAGACTCCCAATATCGATCGGATCGCTGCCCGGGGCACTCGCTTCACACGGGCGTACTGCCAGGGAACTTACTGCGGTCCGTCGCGAGCGTCATTCATGTCGGGGTACTATCCCCATGCGACAGGCGTTTTGGGTTACAAAAATCCACGACCGCAGATCGGCGATCGAGCGACGTGGTCACAGCATTTTAAGAACAATGGATACTACGCCGCTCGAGTCAGCAAGATCTTTCACATGGGAGTTCCCGGCGGCATTGAAGAGGGTGGGGATGGACGAAACCACGACGGAGGAAACGGTGCGGACGATGCATCTTCGTGGACCGAACGATTCAACAGTCTGGGACCAGAGTGGAAAGCGCCTGGCGTCGGCGAAACGCTTGAAGGCAATCCCGATGGCAAGAAACCGGTCGTGGGTGGGAACACATTCGTTGTCGTCGAAGCCGATGGCGATGACTTGGTCCATTCAGATGGTAAGACGGCGGCGAAAGCAGTGGAGTTGATCGAGAAGCACAAGAACGAACCGTTTTGGCTCGGCGTCGGTTTCGTGCGGCCACACGTTCCCTTCGTCGCTCCGAAGCCATACTTTGAACCGTTCCTGCCTTACGACACAGCGGTCTTGCCACCGAAGCTGCCAGGCGATTGGGATGACATTCCAAAGGCGGGGATCAACTACAAGACCAGCGTCAATATGAAGATGGATATTCGTCGCCAGAAGAAAGCGATGGGAGGCTACTACGCTTCGGTTGCCTACATGGATGCGCAGGTTGGCAAAGTCTTGGATGCACTAGAACAAGCCGGCCTCAACGACAAGACGATCGTCATTTTCACAAGCGATCACGGTTATCACCTCGGCGAACACGACTTTTGGGCGAAGGTTAGCTTGCGCGAAGAGTCAGCTTCGGTCCCACTTATCATCAGCGTTCCTGGCAAGAAGCCGGCGGTTTGCAACTCGTTTGCAGAGCTGTTGGATCTCTATCCAACAGTTGCCAGTTTGTGTGGCCTGAAAGTTCCCTCGCGACTGCAGGGCCAGGACATTTCAGCGATGCTGGACGATCCGAGTCGACAGGTGCGAGACGCTGCGTTCAGCGTGGCTCCATCGCGAAAGGGCTTTCTCCTTCGCGAAGACAAATGGGCCTATATTCAGTACAAGGAAGACGCTTCGGCCGGGATCGAGTTATTCGACATGGAGCAAGATCCCAAGCAGTACACAAACCTTGCTGCAATGCCAGAGCACGAGCCGCTCGTCGCTCGTTTCAAAGCGAAGTTGGCGAAGAAACTCAGTAAGCTGCGCGATAACGATCTTGATCGCGGTTAGCGTCCGTCAACTTGCCGTCTCGTCAATCGCTGCCAGCGGCTCAAACAGATTCCTTGTATTCGAGCTCGCGACTGCCGTATATTGGAGGGGCTGCATTTGACCACGATTCCTAAAGTCCGATGTGGCAGGGGGAACATTGAATGCTGCGTTCATGCCTGTCAATTCGCTTCGCCGCCATTTGCGCTGTCCTCTCGTTTGCGCTAACGGAGTCGAAGGCCGACAACTTTGTCCTGGCGACGGGTGCCACTGTTCGTGGCCAGTGGCTGAATCAAGAAGACGCCTCTTCGCCGTACTATCTCGTAGACACTGAACATGGTGGTCGCGTGACACTTGAGCGAGTTCGCGTCGTCGAAGTCGTTCGATTTTCCGAAGCTCGCGCAAAGTATGATCGACTGGCCCCATCTGTCGCCGACACAGCTGAAGACCATTGGAAGTTATCGAAGTGGTGTCGCGCCAACGACCTTTATGAGCTGAGCGAGCATCATTTAGTCCGGGTCCTTGCACTTGATTCACAACACGTACTCGCTCGCCGAGCGTTGGGCTACTCAGAGATCGGCGGCCAATGGGTGAAGAAAGAGGAGCATCTCGCGAGTAAGGGATATATCCGCTACAAGGGGAAATGGCGTCTGTCACAAGAGATCGATTTAGTCGAGCAGCGACGCGCCGAGGAGCTTGCCAAGAAGGATTGGTACGTCAAATTATCACGGTGGCGTTCTCAATTGAACAAGGAGAAACGGCACGCAGCATTGGACAGCATCCGCCAAGTGCGAGATCCGCTGGCCCTTGAGGCGCTCGGACGATTGTTACGCGTCGAGCGAGATCGCCGCATGCGATTGATCTACGTCGATGTGCTGGGGCAGATGTCTGACAATCAAGCTGCGGCTGCGCTCGTCGAACTGGCGTTGTCGGATCGCGACGAGGAGGTCTTCTACGCGTGCGTCGATCAGCTGGCCACTCGAACGAGGCCACCGTTGGTGCGACAGTTTGTCTTGGCTCTCAAGAGTTCACACAACAGTCGCGTGAATCGTGCGGCGATTGCTCTGAGTTCCGTAGGCGATCAATCGGCAGTGCCGCCCTTGATCGACGCGCTCGTGACACAGCACGACACGGTATTGGCAGGCAGCGACATGATCTCGACAACGTTTGTTTGAGGTGGCTCAACGAATCAATCCGGCGACACATTCTCATCCGGGCCGAGCGCTCCGCAAGTGATCACTCAAACAGCAACGAATCAAGAAGTTCTGAAAACGCTGGTGAAACTGACAGGAGTTAGCTTTAGCTTCGATCAACAGGCGTGGCGGAATTGGTATAGTGTGGCGCTGCGACGCGGACAGTCGCCCGCCGGCACGACGCGGCGTATTGATTAGATAGAATTGACCTCAAACATCAGGCTGGCCGCGAGAAACACTCGAAGCACAATCCGTTCCCTTACTCTTTGTGGATTTTCGTGACCAGCTCTTTCTCCGGAGATTCGCAATGTCAAAACCAACCGTCGCAATCCTCGGTGCCAGTGCGGATCGTTCCAAGTTCGGAAACAAATCCGTACGAGCGCACCTTCAGCAAGGCTACGACGTCTATCCCGTGAACCCACGTGGCGGCGAGATCGAAGGGTTGACGGTCTATGAATCACTCGCCGACATTCCGGTCGAACGACTCTCTCGGATCAGCGTCTATCTTCCGCCGCACGTCGGTCTAAAGATGCTCGACGAAGTCGTGGCGAAAGGATGCGATGAATTCTGGCTAAATCCAGGCAGCGATAGCGACGAGGTCACGGCCAAAGCTCGCGAACTTGGTCTCGACCCAATCATCGCGTGCAGCATCGTCGATGTCGGAGCGTCGCCTCATAACTTGGGCGACTAGCCGCCGCCCATTTGCGACATCATTTCCTGAAAACGTCGGTCGATTTCCTCGGGCGTGAGATCTTCCGTGTGCGTCGCAATCGTCCACGTGTGTCCGAAAGGATCTTCGACCGTACCCGATCGATCGCCATAGAATTGATCTGCGAGCGGTTTCGTTTCGGTGGCTCCTGCAGCGATCGCTTGAGCAAACATCGCGTCGACATCTTCGGTGTAGATCAAGATACTGACTGGAGATCCACCGAAAGACTTGGCACTGCGGATGCCCATCTCAGGAAACTCGTCGGCGAGCATAATGGGCGAATCGCCAATTTTTATCTCGGCGTGCATCACCTTGCCGCCTGGCCCCGGCAGTCGCATCAGTTCGGTCGCACCAAACGCAGTCTCGTAAAACTCAATCGCCGCCGCCGCATCGTTCGCGATCAAGTAAGGCGTAATCGAGTGATAGCCGTCCGGTTGAGCTTTGACTGACATTTGATGAACTCCTGAGTTGCGGTTATCTTGCAGAGCGGTCGATCGGTCGCCGATTGTATCGAACTGCATTGTGAAATGGAATCCGCGATCCACATTCGCGCAACTGACAAGCAGTCCATGTCCTATGAGAATTCTATGAGCATCTCGTTGCGCTGCCTCTGGACCGTTCACTTACTACTAGTCCTCTCCATCACGGGGTCGCTGACCTCATCTTTTGCGAGAGCGGACGAGGACGATCGAACACGGCTTGCGAGACAACTGCAACCGCTCCTCGCGTGTTTGTCAGGGCAACGAAAGACGTTCAAGCTGACATCGCAAGTCGACGTCAAGATCGATGGACGTTCGCATACAGTTGATGCACGATTTGCTCGCTACTCAGACAGCTCGTTTGATCTCGATCTGACGCACGAGGACTATGCGGTTCTGTTACGCCGTCGAACCGAAATAACGGCGATGGCGCTCCCGCTTCACAAAACCGTCTTTGTGGGACGTGGCGAGATTGACGCAACCGATCATCTCTCGCCGGACGGAATCACAAAACGCCTAATCAGTTCGGCGTCGCAAGTCTCTACCTACGTACCGATTGTGCAGAGCGGCGATCCCCAAGTCGTGGCGTTAGTGCTTGCCAATTTACTGAAGCTTCATTTTGATCGGGCCACATCGTCTTGGAATCTGGGGAAGGAGACTTCAATTCAGTTCTTAGACGAAGGCAAGACGATTCAAGCGCAGGTCGGCGAAACACATGTGCGACTAGTGGTCTCCGACACAGATACAAAAGCTAACGCGGTTGCCGACTGGCGGGAGATGGACGTCGTCGAATTGGATCGAAGTGAACTTGAGCGGCAACTAGTTCGCGGCGTTCGCCGAGCGTTGGAGATCTTGGCTCCCTCATCGCGACTCACGTCGCCACCGCAGACGGCCAAGAAAGTCGACCACGGAGAACTTCGCTGGATCGACGGACAGCGGGTTGCGTTACTTCATGGTACTCCGCAACAGATCGGCAAGGCCCACGGCGAGTTGTTGAAACAGGAATCACTACGGTGCATCGATTCCGTTCTCTATACGTTCGGTACTGCGCAAACGATTCGCACGGGTCGATGGTTCCGTCAAGATCTCGCCGACGCTTACGCACGCTTGTCACCCCATATCCCGGAACGGCACAAGACAGAGACGCGAGCGATGGCCGCCAGTCTCGGCCTTGAGGATGAGTTAGCGCAAACGCTGAACGTCTTCCCTGAATTGTTCCACTGTTCTGGATTTGCGGTGTATGGAAAGGCGACCAAGGACGGCAAGCTCTATCACGGTCGTGTGCTTGATTACATGACGACGATCGGATTGCAAGATGCTGCGACAACGTTCGTTGTCGCCCCAGAAGGGCAGAATGCCTTTGCCAACATTGGCTATGCCGGTTTCATCGGCAGTGTCAGCGGAATGAACGCGCGCGGCATTTCGCTCGGCGAGATGGGAGGACGTGGCGAAGGCCAATGGGACGGAGTGCCGATGGCCACGTTGATGCGAAGAGCTCTCGAAGAATGTTCAACACTCGACGAAGTGATGGATCTTTGGACAAAGAGCCCGCGGACTTGCGAGTACTATTATGTGTTTGCGGACGGCAAAACAAATCGAGCCGTCGGCGTCGCAGCGACGCCCGAGAGCATTGATTTCATTCTGCCAGGCCAAGGGCACGAGTTGCTTGGCCCCGGTATCGAGGACGCCGTTGTACTCTCGGCCGGCTCGCGGCTCGAAAAATTGCGCGAGCGAGTGACACAGCGGTACGGCGATATTGATGCCGAGGTCGGTCAGTGGCTTATGAGTCGACCCGTCGCTATGGAATCGAATCTACACAATGTACTATTCGTTCCCGAGGACGGTGTTCTCTATGTAGCAAACGCCAGCCACGACAAGCCTGCAGCAGAACAACCTTATGCGCGACTGGAATTAAATAAACTGTTGCAATCGCTGCCAGGTGCGAAGGCCAAGAGCGCCGTTGCGTTCTCCCGTGATTAAGGTTATTCGATGTTCCGTTCGACTTTGGTTGTTCTGACTCTGCTTTGTGCTTCGACATCAACGTTCGCAGGCGAACTTCCAGTCGCCGGTGAAACCTTTGTAGCCACTGACAGCTTGGCCCCTGGCGACGAATCGTCAGCCGACGCTAAGGCGTGTCTCGATGGCTTGCTTTGGCAGGCTGCCGAGTTTCGATTGCAATGCAAGGCTCCGCGCGAGCGTTGCGGCGACTTAATGATCCAGTTCCCTTCACCACTGCCAACCGGCGATCCGGCGAACGATTCAGTGACTTTAGAGTGGTACATCGTTCGTGATGAAGACCGAGTTCCGGTCGCGGCACCAGCCGTTGTCGTCGTTCATGAGTCGGGAAGCGGCATGTCGGTCGGTCGCATGTTCGCTCGCGGGTTGAGGCTGCAAGGATTTCACGCCTTCATGATTCAACTGCCGTATTACGGCGAGCGGCGAGCAAATGGAAAGCGTCCCAGCGGAGAGAACCTCGTTCCAGTAATCCGTCAAGCGATCGCGGACGTTCGCCGAGCGCGAGACGCAGTCGCTGTGTTGCCGTTTGTCAACGCCGATAACATTTCTTTGCAGGGGACTAGCTTGGGCGGATTTGTCTGCGCGACGGCGGCCAGCCTCGACAAAGGTTACGACCAAGTTTTCATCGTGCTGGCTGGTGGTGGGCTTTATGATGTAATTCAAAACGGAGAGAAGGACGCCGCGAAGTTCCGAGAGGAACTGACGAAGGCTGGTCTAACGGGCGACAAGCTCGAATCTCTAGTCGCTACGATCGAACCGACACGCATCGCGCATCGGCTCGATCCCGAGACGACTTGGCTTTACTCGGCTCAGTTCGACAAAGTCGTTCCGCCAGCGAACTCCCAGCTCCTGGCGCGGACTGCCAAGCTCGACTCGTCGCACCACATCGAGATGCTCGCGAATCATTACACAGGCATCATCTACGTCCCGTACCTGCTCACGCACATGCAGCAACAGATTCGACCTGCCGAGATCGAAGCGATTGGCGAGTAATGCGAGTTATTGCTCCAGCTTCTTAATCGCAATGTTTCGGAACATGACGGGATCATTGTGGCCAGCGAATCCGAAGTGGCCTTGCTTGAGATCCTTGCCAGGGTGCGGGGTATCGTCTTTGAATTCGGTAACTTTGCTGACGTCCGCGTCCACAATGACGCTGCCGTTAAGTTCTACTTTGATCGTCGAACCTTGGACGGTCACTTCCTGATAATTCCACTCGCCAACTGGTCGCAAGTAGCCGCGGTGAGCGGGCACCATGCCGTATACAGAACCATGGTACTGTCGCGGATCGAGCTTCGCGTATTTCTCCGCCGTATCGTCCAAGACCTGCAGCTCGGTCATGGCTTCGTAAGAAGGCTGCCCCTTGCCGGGATAGCGGATCGCCAAACCGTTGTTGCCGCCTGGTGGCAGTTTGAATTCGACGCGGACGGCAAAATCGGCGTACTCTTCTTCCGTGAACAGATTGCCGCCGTGCCCCTCTTTGCAGACGATGGCTCCGTCCCGCACCTCGTAGTTTTCCACAGCCCCCGTCCAACCGGAAAAGTCATTGCCGTTGAAGATCGAAGAGAAGCCAGCTGCTTCGTCGTTGCCACGAAGCCGTGCATTGGCTTCATCGATCGGAATATCGCGTACGTGAATATTCCGCCAGCGAATCTCGCCGCCATGAGTTTGTAGATGAATCGGGCCGCGAGCCGGCAGCGGGCTCTGACGAGTCTTGTCCCAGTAGTTCTCCATGATCGCGTTGTCGACAACCATCTTGTCATTCAGATAGACAGTCGTTCGACTGCCAAGTTGAATGATCTGAAATTTGTTCCATTCGCCGAACTTCTTATCGGCAAGAGAAATGGGAAGCTGGCCTGCCGCTCCCTTCGTGTTATTGAACAACCCTCCCGATCCCTTGTCGGCGTTGCGATCCCACTTGCCACCTTCCTTCGTGTAGTCCCAGATCTGCACTTGCGGCGTCCCTCGCAAATAAATGCCGCTATCCGCTTTAGCCACCGTTTTGTACTCGAGTGTAAACTCCATGTCGCCGAATTCGTCGCTTGTCGTCGCATAAGGCCCGTGCCCGTCGTTGACGAGTTCGCCACTCTCGACGCTCCAGTGTGCCTTGAACTCTTCTTGCTGTGCGGCGATCGCTTCCTCACGTTTACCCTCCGCAGCCTTGGCAGTCGTGTGAGGGTTATCGCCATGCCAGCCATCCAGGTTTTCGTCGTTGAACAATGCGCGGAATCCTTCCGGCACTTCCGAGTCAGCAGCATTAACGACCACACATGTCAGGCAAAGTACGGCTACGAAAAGAAAGGGGCGCAGGCAACTCGCGAGCGATGGAACGTGGTTCATGATTAGTTCAGCTTTCTGGCAGGAGGTTCAGAGGCGGGAGGGAGTGACAGCAAGTATGATAAGTCGTAACTCAAAACGCTTCCGATTTCAACAAAAAGCTCGCCCGATGCTCTGGGTGGGGGAAAATTCGATGATCAACACTTACAGGTTTCTAGTCGCGCTATTACTTCTTCCGATTGCGGGCTTCATCCAGGCCGATGATGGGCTCAAGATCGAGTTGCCGCGGAAGGAGAACTTTCACCTTTTCTTGCTCGTCGGACAGTCTAATATGGCAGGACGTGGCAAAGTTGGTGACGAAGATCGAGAGCCACATTCGCGTGTTCTCACGCTTACAAAGGGAAACGAATGGTCTCCCGCGATCGATCCATTGCACTTCGACAAGCCCATCGCTGGTGTCGGGATCGGTCGGACGTTTGGAATCGAGATCGCTTCGGCGAATCCGAATGTCACGATCGGGTTAATCCCATGCGCGGCGGGCGGTTCGCCGATTTCCAGTTGGGAGCCCGGCGGATATCACTCGCAAACGAAGAGCCATCCCTACGACGATGCGATCAAACGGGCCAAACATGCGCTGAAGGTCGGAGTCTTGAAAGGGATTCTGTGGCACCAGGGTGAATCTGATTCGAAGCCTGGAGCCGCCGAAGTTCACGAGCAGAAACTACACGAATTGATCGCCCGCTTTCGCAACGAACTGAAAGCTCCAGCAGTTCCGTTCATCGCCGGTCAAATGGGACAATTCGAAGAGCGTCCCTGGAGTGATGCAAAGAAGTTGGTCGATGCCGCCCAGCAAAGCCTGCCCACCAAAGTTGCAAGTACGGCGTTCGTCAACTCAGACCGATTGGCCCATAAGGGTGACGAAGTCCATTTTAACACGGCGGGATATCGGGAGCTTGGTCGCCGTTATGCAGAGGCTTATCTGAAGTTGACTCGATCGCCGTGAATCCAATGCAACGCACAATGGGTTGCGGTGGGTACTTCGTGAATCGGTCATCCGAGTGCGCCAACTCACACAGCCAGAAGATCGACCCAGTTCCCGAAACGACCCGACGCACGTTCGTGCAAGATTGGCAGAGAGAGCCCACCGTCACCTCTTCTCGCAGCACCAATGGCTCATCATCTCCCCGTTTCGAAGTAGTGCTGGGCCTGCCCACCATGCGAATCGTCGTGCTGCTGATGTTGGTCGGGTTGCTTAATGTGAGTCGCGAGTTGATGAAGTTCCTGGAGCAGTTGATCGTTGTTGGATTCGAGCGTCGGTAAGTTGCCACTTTGAGGCTGTTCCATCAGGTCGACCCTTTCATGATGTTCGGCATGGTTGTGCGATAGTATATCGGCGGAGGTACGACTCGGTTTTCAGTTCCAATGCTAACGGCTGATCAATTCATCGCGAACCTAACAGCTTGCCTGACGTGTCTACTTGCCAACAAAGCTTCGCAATCGGCTCTGTAAAATGTTCTTGGTGAAAGGCTCATTGTGTAAATGTGACAGACGTTTGCTAACCTCGAACTAATCCAAAAGAACAACAAAGCCTGTTGAACACACGAGTTGCACGTCGAGCCTATTCACTTGGTATGAAATTCGCAACGCTATGAACTTCAGCCAGGATCGGCTGACAAACTCGCGCCGACGCACGACGAATCTCACAGGGAAGTAATTCATGATCAATACAAGTTTCTCTCAAGACTGCCCTGCGTGTAGCCGCAAGCTTCGTGTTCGGGGTGCCTTCCTTGAACGGCGCGTCATCTGCCAACATTGCAAGGCAGAGTTTATCGCTTCTGAGGATTCCTCAGATTGCGTTCCGCGGGATGCGTGGTGCGATTCACTCTTACAGCGGGCCGATGACCTCTTGCGTCGAGTCGAGTTGCACGCGGAATTTGCTTAGCCGTCTGATCGCACCTTCGTATTGGGCTCTCTGCGAGACGTTTTTGCGAAGCGGTTGAGAAGCGCTGGCAGAAAGAAAATGTCTGCGAAGAGCGCCGATGTCAGTGTGATCGCACCCATAATGCCGAACAGCCGCGCGTCGCGAGCGTCACCGAATACCGCAGTCATCATTCCGGTGACCAGAACAATCGTTGTCATCAAGAGCGCAGAGCCGACGCCAGTGAAGGCTCGTTGGATCATCTCTCGATGTTCGTCGCCGGTACTCGTTTCTTCGACGTAACGCGTCAAGAAGTGGATCGTATCATCGACGGCAATACCTAAGCAGATCGTAAACACGCAAACGGTCACCAGCTCGAGATACTGGCCAGCAAGGCACAACATCGCTCCCGTCGCAACTAGCGGGAACAGGTTCGGTACGAGCGATATCAATCCGACGCGAATCGAACGATAAGCAATCGTCAGAATCAACCAGATCACAATGCTCGCAGTTCCCAGACTCGTCGCTAAGTCCGTCACGATCTGATAAATGTTTCGCCACCGCCAAACAGCGTCGCCCGTCAGCTCCAAGTAGAATTCTGGATGGTGTTCCGCGATATCAGCGAATCCCGCCTCGATGCGTTCGAACACCGGACCGTATTGGGCGATCCCGATGTCCTGCACGCGAAATTGCACGGTCGCCCGGCGAAGTTCAGGAATGTAAAAGGACCGCTTCAGCTCTGCCGGCAAGAGTTCCAGCAGCGACATTCGCTCGTCCGCCGGACCGTCGCCGGGCAACGCGGCTAACAACTCGTGCAACCCGAGGGGATGCCCGATCAGCGGCTCGCCGGCGAGGGCGCGTTCGACTTCGAGCAGAACTTCCAGTAACTCGCCTTCGGTTGCGGCGTCGTTCCACGAGATGCGGACGAACCCAAACTCTAATCCGCCAAGCGAGTGATCGAGATGACGCAAAGCTTTGGCGGCTTCGCCCGATTCACTCAGACCGCTGTACCGCTTTTGGTCCGGCTTCAACTGAGTGCAGATGCCTGCGAGAGCAACCGTTGTCGCGATCGCCAGCCACGCGACCTTTCGATCATGTCGCAAGATCCAAGCGACTAGCGGCCCGATGCGCCGAAGTTGGCCATCCACTAGGCTCTTGCCAAGACCAACATGCAACCGCCATCCCAAAGGCGAACGGCAACCAAGCGGCACGATCGTTAACACGCTGATGAACGTCGCTGTTACGCCGAGTACGCAACACCAACCGAACTCCCGAACGATCTCGTGATGAGCCTGCGAAAGACTGGCGAATCCGATGGCCGTGGTCACACTGGTCAGGAGGCACGCAAGTCCAACACGTGCCACCCCGCGTCGCGTCGCTTGCCGAGTGTCTAACCCCGAGCTGCGCTGATTTCGAATTTCAACCATCAAGTGAACGGCGTCGGTCAGTCCAACAAGGCTGATCAGCACAGGCACGATAATGTCGTTGAATGGATTGTCTTGAAAGTCAAAGAAGTGCAGCATTCCCATCGTCCAGAAGACACCCATCGCTGGCGCGATTGCGACGATGGTGACCGCGGAAAATCCGCGAAACAATATCAACGCGCTGAGCAGCATGATGCTGTAGCCAATCGCCTGATAACGCCATGAATCATGCATATGATTGTGAGCCATCATCAGATACAACGGCGCGGAACCCGTCACTTGGAATTGCAAGTCGGCACCGGGCACATTCGCGGTCGCCGCTTCGGCTGTCTCGCGCAACGCGGTCGTACATGCCGCGTCGGTCGTTACATAGAACCAGTCCATCTGGAGATGGAGAAGCATCGTCTTACCGTCGGTCGAAACTAGTTGCCCAACGGCAAACGGATTCTCGAGCGTTCGCTGACGACCGAGTTGCATCTGTCGCTCGGAAGCGTTCGATCGCGGTAACAGCGACTCGGGCAATCCAAACAGATTCAATCCCGGAACGCTTTCGATCCATAATATGCGCGACACCTGCGGAAGCGATTCGAGGTCAGAAACGACACTCCGAATCGCAGTCAGGCTCTCCGTCGTAAAGAAATCTTCACTGGTCGCGACAACCACACACTCGCCTCCCGCCACTTGGAATGGCTGTACATCGGGCGGTTCTTCCGTTGGGGCGCTGTTGCTCGTGACAACGGGCTGTTGAACTTGAGGCTCTTCGTCCTCGACTTGTAACGGCGTGATGAGATCGCGGACGAGAGACGGTTTGACGTGGCCGATGATCGCCAGCGACGACATCACGAACAGCACACAAACATGCGCCGCAGGATGATCTGCCCACCAGTAGAAGAGGCGTCGGCTCAGCCCGGTTGTGCGCTCGTCGGTGTCCATGATTTCCGCTACGTCATCAAGCGATCAAAGTCGTCGGGCCGCTTCGGCTTCAATCTCGCTGCGTTCGATGCGACCATCGCGATTGTGGTCGACTCTGCGGAATCCGAACCGGCGGAACGCCTCAGGAGTCTCGTCTTTGATGACAACGCCGTCCCCATCCTTATCCAACTGAGCTAAGAATTCGACGACTTCATCTTCGATACGTTGTCTTCGCTGCAATTCATCTTGCGGTGTTCTCTTGCGTTGTCGCCGAGCTGCAACGCGAGGCTTGTCGCGAGGATGAGCGATGTCGAAGAACGCGACTGCCATCTCCTGCCAAGTCTGGTCTCCCCAAGTAACGAATTCCTCAGCATCTGGGTTCGTTGGATTCTCTGCCGAATTGTCGAAGCTGACTTGCATCTCCAAGGCATCCACATTGTTCAATGCGAGCGGGGATTCAAGCTGATACCAGTGTTGCCAATTGAAGTCGTAGTGCGGCACGGACAGAAGCGTCTCCTTGTTCTCGCGGTCGCGAACGTCAAGCCGAAACGATTTGCCGCGCAAGTGCATGTGTGGCATCGCACCGAGCAACCGCGACTCGCGGGCAAAGCCTTCGAGTCGCACATCGACTACGTAGTCTTTCGCGCCAGGTGGAATCTCGAAGTGATTATTCAGCGCCACGCGCGTCGTCACTTCGTGTGTCACGAGGCTTGGATCACTGAACCAAACGCCCACTGTCGTCCGATCCTGGGTCTCGTGCCCGTTAGGCGTATAGTGCATTTGAAACACGAGCTTCGATCCAGCGGGGATGCGTCTCGCGTGTCCTGGCGGCAGTAGTGTTGTGCGTTGTCCGGGCACATACCCTCCCATCCAACCGATGCCTTGTGCGTTCGATCCGTCCGGTGGGCGAACGAAGATGATGGCGTGATGCACGACCGCTGCGTCACCAGGAATGACTTGCGCCGCGCGAATCCATCGATCTTCTTCCCACTTAGGATCGACGACAAAATATTGGTACTCGACGGTTCCATCCGCGGGGACGATAAACGGTCGATGACGCATCGCGAACTCGGCGTCCGGCGAAGTCGGCAATTGCCAACCATCGCCCCACTTGGGCTGTGGAGGAAGATCCTTGGCGTCGCCTTCAGGCATTCCTTGCTCGACCCAAGCGACGAGCGTCTTTCTCGCTTCTTTCGGCATGCGCCGCGCTCCCACAAACTTGCCGTGCTGCGGGTCGGCGTGCCAAGGTGGCATGCGCCGCTGGTCGATGACCTCAAGCATCATCTCGCCCCAGCCAACCACTTCGTCGTAGTCCGTTAACGCGAACGGACCGATTTCACCCTCGCGATGACACTCGACACAATGTTGATTCAGGATCGGAGCCACGTCACGCGTAAACGTGACGAGCTTGGAGGGATCGTCGGGTGGGCTGGGTTGACTAACGATGGTGATCAAGCATCCGACGGCATCGGTCTTGGCGCGCGGCACCGGGCGGCCGGCGACCAGCGCCTCGATGGCGTTTCGCAAATCATGGGCCGTCAGCTCGGCTCGTGAGATTCCTGGTTCATACTGATCGTCGATTCGACCTTGGTAATGGATACGGCCCGCCGCATCGAGCACAAAGACTTCGGGCGTCCGAGTCGCGCGGAATTGCCTCGCCAAAGATTGATCGAGGTCTTTGATGATCGAAAACGAGAGTTCGTGTTCCTCGCAGTACCGCTTCACGTCGGCTACCGAATCCTGTGGATTGCTGTTGATCCCGACTACCT
The DNA here is from genome assembly GCA_014381825.1 of Planctomycetota bacterium. Classification (GTDB taxonomy): domain Bacteria; phylum Planctomycetota; class Planctomycetia; order Pirellulales; family Pirellulaceae. The sequence goes on along the minus strand of JACNKX010000237.1, from coordinate 40,985 downwards.
GAACATCGCGGTCGGAGAATTCATTGGCCAAATTCTCCAGGCGTGATCCATAAAGTCGCGCGAGCGGACACTCCGCACCTAAGAAGCAGACAACCTTCCATTTTGCATCGGCCAACGAGATCGACTTGCCTCCCACGTCACGCATGTCGGCCCAGGGGACGGCAATTGGTTCCGCGGCCGCGTTTGCTCCCACCCAGAACACGCAGATGACGAGAGAGAACATCATTTTTCGAACTAGAGAGTGCATCATAGAGAGCGTTTCAAATTGCGGGTACCGATCGCACGGCGTGATTGGTGGAGACTAATCTAGTTATACATGCCTCACGAGAAAGTTCGAGCCTGATTTGGTGGGTAAGGACGGCTCGATTATGCATTGTCGGATTGTCGGCTATTGCTCCGCGAAAGTAGCGTTCTTTCGCGGAGCGGAAGACGACAATCATTGGTCGGACGGTCCTAACTCCAAAGCGAGTGCGTTGCAGACACGGTTTGCGAGGCAATTGAATACCGCGTCTTACAAAGATTCGGATTCGTAGTCGCCAAAGAATATGTCCAGAGCAGTTGCCAGATCTTCGTCTTTGGCGCGACTCGCCAGGCGTTTCACGAAGTCTGGAGTCTCGCGTTGCGAGCGTTCTTTCGTAGCCATCGGAGCGATCACAAACCCTGCAGAACGGTATAGCGCAGGCATGCTATCTTCTTCTGCCAAGGTCCGATCTACGGTGCCGACGAAAGTAGAGTCGACTCGAGGGGCAGCGAACTCACCTTCTGGATCGCTTGCTGGATCATTCAAGAAGTTAACAATCCGAATCACATCGACCGGCGCAACGAATTGGTCGCCACTGGTGTCGATGTAAAAGAATACAGTGACACCTGCGACGGATGTTGGAGTTGAAAGCACGCCGGCTCCAGACGTGTTCAATCTGTTAATGATGATTAGTGCGTCGAGTGGCGAAACGCGGTTGTCGTGATTCGTATCGAGAGAATTAAGTGGATTCTGAAACGGTAGCGTGTTGACGACTTGGATCGTTGCGCTGGTTTGACGGAGGAGATGGACGAACTGGCCGTCAACGACCTGGGGCGTATCGACCAACCAGCCGTTACCATAGTTCACGATATCATCGCCGTTGTGTCGCACTCGCAGCGTGTCCGTCGTGGACGAGATGTTGAGTACCTCATTAACATCGAGCGTCAACGTATTCCCCCCGCTACCAGTGATGTCGATCGCTTCGATACCGCGCGCTCCAGAGTTGGAACTGTCGGTAAGATCGAGGCGCTGATCGCTGCCCGTCAAATTCAACGTGTCGTTCCCCTCGCCAGCATCGCCGACAACTGTGCCGCTAAAGATCGTGTCCAGGTTGGCGACGTTCAGCGTGTCGTCCCCGCCGAGTCCGAAGATATCGATCCGGCCTAAAGACGCTCCTGGTGCGCGGAAAAACTCGCTTGCTCCGCTTCTTACAACGACATCCGTGCCATCAGCAACCACGTCGAGCGTGCCCGATATCGGCGGTTCGATTTCGACCGCCGCGCCGCCTTCAGTATCGCCGTCCAGGATCATCACGATATAGTCTTCTACCTCACCGTCCGGAGCGGCACCGGTGGGAGCTAGTTCGCCGGCCGAGCTAAGGCGAAACCTCGCGCCGCTGCTGCCGGGAATTGATCCTGCCGGCACGTCGAAGCTAAGTAGGTTCAGGCCCGCAGTGACGAGCCTGTTCGTGAAAACTTGTTCGCCCGTGTCATCCCAGTCACCGTCTTGATTGAAGTCGATCCACGCATCCAGCTTTCCATCGCCAGACGCTGTGATAACAAAGCTCGATTTCGTTGCTGCGGCAATGGTCGCAACCATGCTGGCGACGACAACTACGCCATCCTCATCCGAGACACCGTTACTGTCGTCGCCGCCATCGCCATCTTGGCCAGCGGTGTTGTCGGGTTGGCCTTCAGTTTCGCCATCGATCAGACTCCCCAGGAACAACCGGCTCGCGCTGTGCCTCGCCCCATTCTGAATGTGTGTGACGGGATAATCGCTATCAAAGCCTGATTGCCCTGCGGTTGGCGCGTCGCCGAAGTCGAGAGCAGGGGCGAGTGAAAACTCAAACGCTCCGATATCGATGGTAGCAGTTCCGCTGCCTCCATCAAGGATACGGAAGAAGCCGTTTCCACGCTGGTCCAACAAAAGTCCTGAACCCTGCGCGGAGGTATTGTCTCCTGCATCAACGGCTGGACTGTCGGGAAGCAGAGCGTGAGTCATGGTCGCGCCGCCATTGTCGGCTAGTGGTCCGATCATCGGATTGATCAAGCTGACGGACGTGCCGATTAGGTTGCCGTTCGCATCTGGTGAACCCACAAGAGCGACAGTCAACCCGGTGTCGGTATTATCGCCGATCAGGCTGTGACTGACGTTCAGCGTACCGTCAGGATCCGGAAGAAAATCGGGACCATTGCCCAGCAAGACTGTATTCTCTGCAATGATCGAGTTTGCCATGAGCATTCCAGGATTGGCGACTCGATCGAAAATAAAAATGCCGCCCCCGTCCGCAGAGTCTCCATGTGTGCTGTTTCCCGAGATCGTACTGCTCATCAACGTGACCGAATGTACTGTAGAAGAAAAGACACCGCCGCCGCGTGCATGATCCCCCATCGTACCGTTCCCCGAAACCGTACTGCCCGTCAACGTGACCGATCCAGGCGAGTAGACGCCGCCGCCGTCCGCAGAGTCTCCCGTCGTGTAGTTTCCCGAGATCGTGCTGGCTATCATAGTGACCCGGCTGATCGAGTAGACACCGCCGCCGCGTGAAGATTCCCCCGCTGTGCTGTTTCCTGAGACCATACTGGCCAGCAAAGTGACCGACCCAAAAGAGGCCACAGTGTAAACACCGCCACCGTCTGCAGATTCCCCCGCTGTGCTGTTTTCTGAGATCGTGCTGTTCGTCAATGTGACCGAGTCGAAAGAGGAGACACCGCCGCCAGCCGCAAATCTTCCCGCCGTGCTATTTAGGGAGATCGAGCTGCCCAGCACAGTGACGGGCCCCGCAGAGAAGACCCCACCGCCGCTCCCGCCTTGCCCCTGAGTTCTGTTTCCTGAAATTGTGCTGTCCGACAACCTGACTGATCCGAAAGCAAAGACCCCGCCACCGTCTGCAGATTCTCCGACAGTTCTGTTTTCCGAGATTGTACTGTCTAGCAATGTGACCGAATCAAAAGACATGACTCCGCCACCGTTCGCATGATCCCCTTCCGTGTAGTTTCCTGAGATCGTGCTGTCCGACAAAGTGACCGATCCAAGAGAGAAGACCCCGCCACCGCTCGCGCCAAAACCATCCGTTTTGCTTCCCAAGATCGTGCTGCCCGACAAAGTGAGCGTTGCAGTCGAATTGAAGCGGATTGCTCCCCCGCTGTGAGTTGATTCGAGAGAGCGGCCCAAAGACTGATTGTCCGCCGTGGTTTTTCCTCCGGTCAGGCTGAGTCCCGCGATCGTCACATCAAAATCTCCTGCCGTGCTGCCGGGAACGATGTTGAAGATTCGCGATTGCTGTTGAGCGTCGATCGTCAGCAGATTCTGTCCTGGCCCGTCGATTGTGACCGCTTCGGTGATCGGTAGCTCGCCTAGCCTAAGATTGATCGCTTGAGCCGAACTGAACACGGATGCGTCAAACGTGATCGTGTCGGGGCCGACGCTGCCGCCTGCCAACTCAACCGCCTCTCGCAAACTCAAGTCGCCATCACTGTAGTTACCATCACTGTCGTCCACGGTCGTGTCGACAACGAGGCTCAAGTCGCCAAGGGTCTGGCGTTCGTAAGCTCCCATATCGACGCGAGCCAAACCGCTTCCTCCGTCTGCGCCGCGGAGGAAAGGCTGTCCGCGCTGGTCATAGGGGAGCTGAGCTGCGTCGAAACTTGGATCGCCTGCATCAATCGCGGGGCTGCCGGGCAACAGGGTATGAGTTTGCGTCAGCCCACCGTTATCTTGTAACTGGCCAAGCAGCGGATCGATCTTGCTCTCGGACGATCCGATTAAGTTGCCGTTGGAATCTGTCGAACCGACGGGAGGTGCAGTTAATCCGGTATCGGAATTGTCGCCGACCAGACTGTGACTGACGCTCAACGTGCCCTCGGGATCCGGCAGAAAGTCTGGGCCTGTGCCCAACGAAGTGCTGTTGCCGGCAACGATCGAGTTTTCGCTATGCACACCAAAGTTGTTGCGTGAATCGACGATAAAGATGCCGCCACCGTCTGCCGCCTCGCCCAGCGTGATGTTACCTGAGATCGTACTGCTGACAAGCCTTACCGAGCGTTGTGAATAGACGCCACCTCCCTGTGCGTCATCACCCTCCGTGCTATTGCCCGAGATGGTGCTGTTCGCGAGCGTAACCGAACCCGCAGAGAAGGCACCCCCGCCGTCTGAACCAAGGCCAGCCGTACTGTTTCCCGAGATCGTGCTGGTAGTCGAATCTAGCGAGTTCCCGGCGAAAACTCCTCCACCTTGAGAATAGTCTCCAGCCGTGCTGTTTCCCGAGATTGTGCTGCCCATCAACGCGACCGAGCCCGCTGCATGGACGCCGCCGCCGCTCGACAATTCGCCTACAGTGCTGTTGCCCGAGATCGTACTGCCCATCAACGTGACGGAGCCAAAAGCCAAAATACCGCCACCTTGCCCTCGATTCCCCTCTGTACGATTGCCCGCGATTGTACTGTTCGTCAAAGTGACCGATCCTTGCGAACTGACGCCGCCGCCGGCTGTAGCGTCCCCCTTGGTGCTGTTGTCCGAGATCGTGCTACGCACTAGCGTGACAGAGCCTACAGAATGGACGCCGCCACCTGCCGAAAAGGCCCCCATGGTGCTATTTCCTGATATCGTGCTGCCCGTTAATGTTGCGGATCCAATAGAGAGGATGCCACCTCCAGTAGCGGAATTTCCTGTCGTGCTGTTTTCCGATATGATGCTGCTCGCTGACGTGATCGGGCCACGTGAGTAGACCCCGCCGCCGCTTGCATGATCGCCCGCCGTACTGTTCTCGGAAACTGTGCTGCCCACCAACGTGATCGAGCCACGTGAGAAGACGCCGCCGCCTCTTGCAAGTCGCCCGGTCGTTCCATTCCTCGACACAGTGCATCCAGTCATCGTGAGCCCGCCCGTCGAATTGAAGCGGATTGCCCCACCACTGTGCGTTGTTTCGATAAAGTTGCCTGCTGATTGATTGTCCGCTGTGGTTCGTCCTCCAGTCAGGTTAAGTCCATTGATCGTAATATCAAAATCTCCTGGCGTGTTGCCGGGAACAACATTGAAGATTCGCGATTGTTGCTGAGCATCGATCGTTAGCACGCCCTGTCCCGGCCCGTCGATCGTGATGGCGTCGGTGATCGGTAGTTCGCCGCGGCTTAGGTTGATCGTCTGCGGCGTGGCAAACACGTTCGCGTCAAATGCAATCGTGTCGAGTCCCTGATTGCCATTCGCCGCCTCGATCGCAGAGCGAAGCGTGCAGGCACTTGGTTGGCACGAACCGAGTGACTCGTCACCGAGCGACACTACGGTGAAGGTGGCCAGCATTCGGCGGTCTTCAAGTGGCTCGAAGAACACGCGCCGAGCACGAATCGTTCGTGTGGCGCGACGCAGACCGTGCCTCAGCCAAGTATGGATTCTCATGATAGCCCGGAACTTGAGAGGTTCGGCAATTGCCGATTATGGCCTAGATCCGGTGCGATTTCCAGTATCGTGTGGGGGCGTGTTGAGATGTTTCGGCCGTGGGGTCTTCGGTGAGCCACGGATGAAACACGGATGAATGGAGCGCATGAAGAGTCGTCTGTCTCTCCGTGTTTCATCCGTGTTCAATCCGTGGCCAAAGCACTTGCGCTTTCAACTGACTCGTCGAGAGGTGTCTATCTCGCTGGGAAGATGCGACTATTTGCGAAGGTCCGCTGGCACGTCGGCGAGCGCAGCGTCAGGGAGTTCGTAAGAACGGGCGAGTAGCTCGCGATCTTCGTTCACCAACTCGGGATAGCGCGACCCTTGCAACACCTCGACAGCAAAGACCTCTTGGACCGCGTCTTCGAACTTGACAAAGGAGACAACTTCGCCCGTTTGAATGTTGACCACCCACACACCGCAACTCCGCTCTTCTAACGCTCGCTCGGCAATCGGAATCCCACCGAAGACGGCCGACTCGCGAACTTACGACAGGCCGATGAAAGCCAGTGGACCGCAGAAGGAAAGACCTCGCGTGAAGCCTGGTAGTTCGACAATCGAGTCGTATTCACCCGTTTGAAGATCAATCGTCCCAAAGCCACCGGTGCCGGAATGCAGCAGCCACAGTTTGCCGTCGTACCAGCGTGGCGAATGGGGCATGGAAAGGCCTCGGGCAATAACCTCGTTCGAGTCGAGATCGATCAGCAACCCACCATCTCTCTTGTTGACTCGCCAGCCATCCGGCTCGTCAGTCTCGCCGAGCGCTGTGACGTAACGAGGTTCGCCATCGCGGATTGCCAAACCATTCAAATGGCAACAGTCGCCGGGAAGGTACTTTGTGATAAACGATGGTCGCCAGATTGGCTCGAAGTTAAACGCGCCGCTTCGCTTGGCAAGACAGGAGAACAGCGTGTTGACGAAGATCACGTCGTCGTCCACCCACGCCATTTCGTGGATTTGAACGTCGCCCGTCCAATGAGCCACACGCGGGAGAAAGCAGGCATCATGCGTCACACCAGTTCCTGCTCCGTCTAACTTCGCGCAAACTGCAGGAATGTTGTGAAACTCCCACATCTGCATGGCGGTCCCGATCGCGAGCCGATTCGGTTCGACCGCCATCCCCATCGGTTTCTCAAAAACGCGGAAGTGCGTGTTCAACACACCGTTCTCGGCTCGCAGCATGACAAGCTTGCCAGCCTGGTAGGTTGACACCAAGAGCGTGATGCCCAACTGGTCGAGGATCTCGGGGAAGTTGGATGTGTGAACGCTGCGAAGTGGTTCCCGCTGCGGAAAACGGTCTGTTGCAACCGCTTCATTGCAGCCCGCAAAGATACGGGACTTTTCATTCTGCTCCACCGATTCCTCCCACACGTCCCTCGCTCTGGCTAATCGAAAGTATCTTCCCACAGTGTGGCCTTCGAGGTTGATCGCTTGACGACTGGCTGGGTCTGTTTATGGGCCAGATCGTAAGTTACGATCAGAATTATCATGCGTAGCTACATCGTCATACCAGCTCGTCTCGAATCGACGCGGTTGCTGCGGAAATTGCTGTTGCGCGAGACGGGCAAGACGTTGATTCAGCATACCTACGAGGCGGCGTGTTGTGCGACTCGCCCGCTCGGCGTCCGTGTCGCAGCAGATCACGAAGAGATCGCCGCCGTAGTTCGCGATTTCGGCGGTCATGTGCAGCTGACTGATCCGAATGCTCCAAGCGGTACAGATCGTGTTGCCGAGGCGGCTCGGCAATTGACCGAAGTTGATCTGATCGTCAATGTGCAGGGAGACGAACCCGAGATCGCTGGCTCCGCGATTGACCTAGCGATTGAGTTGTTGGAGTCCAATCCAGACGCTGTCATGTCGACGTTGGCTACGCCGATTCGCTCGCGCGCGCAGCTGAACGATCCTGCTTGCGTGAAAGTTGTGTTTGATTCGAATGGTCGTGCAATGTACTTCAGCCGCAGTCCGATTCCGCATGCACGGCGGTGGGACGATGCGCTGCTTACCGACGAGCCGCCGCACTTCTTTCAGCATGTTGGTTTGTACGCTTATCGACGCGAATTCTTGCTCGAACTTGCGGAGATGCAGCCGTCACCGTTGGAACAGGTCGAAGGTCTTGAGCAATTACGTGTACTCCAAGCGGGGCATCAAATCCTCGTTGGCGTGATCGACGAACCAACGATTGGCATCGATACGCCTGAAGATTATCGGGCATTTGTCAGTCGGGCTTCGAGTTGCTAAGATGCACTCCCAGGGATGAAAACCTGGGCCCCGCCTAGAAGCCCGTCGCCAGGCATCCTCTTTGTTCCCATTTGCGGTCGCTGTACGTCGCGATATGCGCCGCAACTACTTTGCTCACAAGGATTTGCCAGGAAGGCTTTGAAATATGACGAAGCATATTTTCGTTACCGGCGGTGTTGTCAGCTCGCTCGGCAAGGGGCTGACCAGTGCGTCGATCGGCATGGTTCTGGAACGCCGTGGCTTGCGCGTCCGGATGCAGAAGCTCGATCCGTACATCAACGTCGACCCAGGCACAATGAGCCCCTATCAGCACGGCGAAGTATATGTGCTCGACGACGGAAGCGAGACCGACCTCGATCTCGGCCATTATGAACGATTTACTAACAGCCCGCTGACTCGTGACTCGAACTACACGACCGGCCAAATCTATCTTTCGGTGATCGAGAAAGAGCGTCGCGGCGAATTTCTCGGCAAAACCGTCCAGGTGATTCCGCATATCACCAACGAGATAAAGAGTGTCATCCACAAGTTGGCTGGTGACGACGTCGACGTTGTTATTACCGAGATCGGTGGAACAGTCGGCGACATCGAGAGCCAACCGTTCTTAGAGGCCATTCGTCAGTACTCGCTCGACGTCGGCAAAGAGAACTGCCTTTACATTCACCTGACGCTCGTGCCGTACTTAAAGGCGGCGGCTGAGTTAAAGACGAAACCGACACAACATTCAGTCGGTCAGCTTCGCGAGATCGGTATCCAGCCCGACATTCTCATCTGTCGCTGCGAGCGCTCGATCAGCCGCGAAGACCGTGAGAAGATCGCGCTTTTCTGTAACGTTCCTTTGGAGGCAGTGATCGAAGAGAAAGACAAAGATTTTTCTATCTACGAAGTTCCGCTCAGCTTGGTCGACCATGGTCTGGACGAGTTGATCGTGAAGGAGCTGAGTCTACATGCGGAGACGCTGGACCTCGACATTTGGCGCGATCTATTACACCGCCTGCGCAATCCGAAGCACGAGATCAGCATCGCCGTCGTTGGTAAGTACGCCGAACATGTCGATGCGTATAAGTCCATATACGAAGCGATCGATCACGCCGGAATGCATCATCAATCCCAGATCCGGATCGGTCGAATTCATAGCGAGGCGATCGAACGCGAAGGACCGGAGCGATTGCTTGCGGGCTACGATGGGATTCTTTGTCCTGGTGGATTTGGCGAACGTGGTATCGAAGGCAAAGTCGAAGCGATCCGCTTCGCTCGCGAGCGCAACATTCCCTTCTTCGGTATCTGCTTGGGAATGCAGTGTGCAGTGATCGAGTATGGGCGAAATGTGGTCGGTCTCGAAGACGCTCATTCGACGGAGTTCAGCAAAGACACGACGCATCCGGTCATCTGCTTGCTTAACGAACAAAAGGAAATCACGCACAAAGGCGGAACTATGCGACTCGGGGCACAGCCTTGTAAGCTCGATCCGTCGAGTACGTCGGCAGCCTGCTACGGTGAAGAGCTTATCGAAGCGCGACATCGCCATCGTTACGAATTTAATAACGTGTACCGCCAGCAATTTACTGCGAATGGAGCATCGTTCGCCGGACTGAGTCCTGATAGTTCGCTGGTCGAGATCGTCGAAATCCCCGATCATCCATGGTTTGTGGCCGTTCAATTTCATCCGGAATTCAAATCGAAGCCGACTTGTGCGCATCCGCTATTCGCGGGATTTGTCGAGGCGGCGATAAAAAAAAACGCGAGTAAAGGCCCAGCGACAACCGAATCTGCGTCCGCCTCAGAATCGGTCAGTCGTTGACCAGACTCGATAACGAGCTTTGAAGGGTTCGATTTCATCATGAGCGAAGAAGAAACAAGCAGACCGAAAATCATCGTTGACGATGATTGGAAGTCGCGAGCCCAAGCTGAAAAAGAACAGCTTCAGCAAGAGGCCGAAACCAAGCAAGACGAAGCACTCGATGAACAGCCGCAAGACGTGACTTCGTCTGCGGCGGAACCGGATGATGGTGGACCCATCCCGCCAGCTTCCTTCTCGGTCCTGGTCACGACGCTGGCAACGCAAGCATTGGCGACGATGGGACAAATCCCTGGAGCAGATGGCAAGCCGATCGTGCAGCTCGAGCATGCCAAGCACTTTGTCGATACGCTCGGCGTTCTCGAGGAAAAGACCAAGGGGAACCTTGAGCCCGACGAAGCTGCCATGCTTACCACGGTGCTGCACGAGTTACGATTGATGTTCGTCGCGGTCGGCAAGCAGCCGGCAGCGGCGACAGACGAGTCGTCAGAATAGTAGCTGCCGTCAGGATAGCCGACTCGGTTGCGGTTTCTGAATTCGCGACCTCTCCCTAGAATGCCGCTCCTGTAAAACCGTTGCGCGCTCGTATCAGAGCGTCGTGCTCAATGACAGCGGACCTTAGGCGATGCGGAGAGCCTGGTTATTACTATTGGTAGCACTCGGGACGGTGACCGTCTTGGGAGCAGCGTCCGCGCGAGGTGAACCATTCGATTCGCCGTTCGGCGGAGCCACCCTGATCCTGGACGAACACTCACAACCCTACATCGGCTTGCCGCCGATCGAACCATCTCCGTTCGATAAACCATGGGGTCTAGTCGTCCTGCCTGAGCAGTTGATCTACCACTCGTACTTGGCGGGCGTCAAAGAATCACGTTTGGGGACACAGACTTTTCACCGTGACGGCGATGGAACATTGTGGGACTCGACACTTGGCGGTCGTTTTGGCTTGTTGCGGATTGGTCCTCGAGATAAACCGCTGGGGTTTCAGATCGACATCGAAGGTGCAGCGCACTTGCGGCTTGATCCGGATGAAGAGGTCGATGTGCGCAGCGCTGACTTTCGCGCGGGAGTTCCCTTCACCTATGGTTGGGACAACCAGCAGATCAAGTTCGCTTACTACCACCTCAGCTCGCACCTTGGCGATGAGTTCTTGCTGAAGAATCCGGGCTTCGCACGATTGAATTATGTCCGCGACGTTTTGGTGCTTGGCTACTCGATTTATCCGACAGAACGCCTGCGATTGTATGGCGAGGTGGGCTGGGCATTTTGGAGCGACATTAGCGGACTATGGGAACTGCAATTTGGTATCGACTATGCTCCAACACGACCGACCGGCATTCACGGCGAACCATTCTTCGCCGTGAATGGACACTTGCGCCAAGAGGTTAACTATGGCGGAGGTTTATCCGCCCAAGCCGGATGGGCATGGCGAACTGATGGGACGTCGGGAAAGTTGTTGCGCATGGGGCTGCACTACTACAACGGCGAGAGTCCACAATTCTCGTTTTTCGACGAGTTCGAACATCAGATCGGATTCGGCGTCTGGTACGACTTCTGATTGGCGCTGCCCACCTTGCGTTCACTTATTGCTTACCAAGGCAATACAGCATCTCTTGTCGGCGATCGCCTTGTTGTTCGGCAACTCGCATGTAGATGCGGCTTCCGCAAATAGTTGGAGTGGCATAAACCTCGTTGCCGAGTTGATTCTTCGCGACGAGTTCGAACTTCTCCGGGTCCGCGTTGAAGACGGAGCTCTCGCCAGCTTCGTTCGTAACGTAGATGTGCTTGCCAACGATGACCGGGGATGAGCTGAAGGTTCCTCCAAGGCGTCCCTTCCACCGCTCTTTGCCTGTGGCTGCGTCCCAGCACATCGCGACACCTGCATCGGCGACACCGTAGATCGTTCCTTCATGAATGAGCATCGACGGAACATAGACACGAACATTGTTCTCCCACACAATCTCGCCCGATCCGTCAGCACGAACCGCCGCGATATGATTCTTCGGATATCCGCCACTTGTCAGAATGATGTTCCCATCAGTCACCGTCGACGTGACGCACTCAGTGGTAGCGCCTTCGATCTCCCACAACTTCTTACCGCTCAGTGGATCAAAACTCGAAACCAAATCGCATCCAGTCAGAAACACTTGATCTCGACCGCCCGCCTTCAAGATGATCGGGGATGGATAGTTGGGGGTCGCCGGTCGGTCGTGCCGCCACACAATGTTGCCAGTCGCGCGATTCAATGCGGCGATCGCACCGCCGGCTTTTTGTTTGTTGTCGGCCGAAACAATCACGAGTGAATCGTAAAGCGCCGGCGACGAGCCATAACCTTGATGGACGACATAGTCCGTAATTTTCGTCTGCCACAGTTGCTCGCCACCGCGAGTGAGGGCTGTTGTGTAGGCCGCTCCCTTATTCAAAAAGTTAACGAACAGACGCTCGCCGTCGCAGGCGATTGTTCCTGATGCCTGTGATGCCTTCTTGTTTCCTTTGCGCTCGATTCCGCGGTCATGAACAACGGTCTGCCACAGTTGCTTGCCCGTGTTACGGTCGAAGCACAACACGATCTGCTTATCGGCTTGCTCGTCGGCGGTCGCGAGAAACACTTGCTCACCGACAACGGTCACCGAACCATGGCCGCGACCGGGAACTGGCGACTTCCACAACACGTTCTCCGTTCGACTCCACTTCAATGGCGGAGCTTGGTTCGCAGCCGCAATCCCGTTACGCTGCGGCCCGCGCCACCAAGGCCAATCCGTCGATTCGAATTGAATTGGACTCGGCTTCGAATCGTCAGCCACAAGAGTTGAGGCAAAGACACCGGCGGCGAGACACGCGACAACAACGCAATGGAAGGCTCGATACATCACTTATCCTTTATCCTTCTTAGTAGTAAGCTCGGCTGCCCCGACCTCGTGCGATTGTACTTCAGACACGGGCGTCTGTCGTCATTCGCTGCCATCGCCTCGATTCTTTCGGTTCACCCACAAAACGACAGCGATAATGAGCACAGGCACACCGACGATCGCCAGACACATCATGCCTACGATGATCAGTTCAAGATGACCGGGCATTCCAAACATAGCGAGCGTTGGTATAACCTCCGTGAGGATTGTCTACGATTTGCAGATGAAAGAAAAGTGAAATGGCAGCATCAAAGTATTGGCTGATGAAGACGGAACCGACGAGCTATTCAATTCAGCATCTCGCCGCCGAGAAGAAACAGACAACTCACTGGGACGGCGTGCGGAACTATCAGGCTCGAAACTACATGCGGGACGACATGAAGATTGGCGACAAGGTGCTGGTCTATCATTCAAACGCAAAACCGCCAGCTGTGGCTGGCGTTGCGACGATAGTTCGCGAGAGCTATCCCGACCATACATCGTGGGATCCGGACAATAAGCACTACGATCCCAAGTCAACGGCACAGAACCCTCGCTGGTTTATGGTCGACATCAAGTTGGAAGAGATCTTTGACGAACCAATTCCCCTGGATGATTTGCGAGAGATCAAAGCGTTGAAGGCAATGGAGCTGTTGCGAAAGGGTTCGCGGCTGTCGGTTCAACCCGTTCGCAAACCAGAGTTCAACGCGGTCGTAACTCTCGCGAAGAAGAGATAAGCTACACGTCGCCGCGTCTTGAGAATTTGCACGACTGTTCGACGATGTCGAGACCCACAAGACGGTTCCACGCTGCGAGGATTTGTTGGAGTACTGAGCCCGCAGTTCCAGCTCCGATCGGTCGACTATCGAGCGAAACGACTGGGAGTACGCACGGCGAAGTACTGCACAGGATGACTTCGTCCGACGCGTACACGTCTTCGACGGTGAGGTCTCGGTGCGAAAGGTCGATGCCCTTTTCACGTGCAAGTTCTTCCAATACTCCAACGCTCACACCGGGCAAGATCTTTTCGCGCGGCGGTGATAGGAATCCTTCTGCTTCTCGAAACAGAATGACACTTGCCGTCGACGCCTCGGCGATGAATCCTTCTTGATCCAAGAGCAAGGCGCGCGCGCCGGGCTCACGTTCGCGCGCCTCGCGGTCGGCCAAGTAGTAATGCATGCGGCTCCGGCACTTCAGCTCGAGCGGCCAGCAGCTATTAGGAACTTGTCGAACATCGCTCACGACCAGTCGTTCGCCGCGCTCGTACTTGTCGCTCCATAAGTGGAATGGGATCGGATAGGTGTGCATGCCGATTGTGGCCTCATGCGCGCCAGGCGGTGCAAACGTTGGATAGGACCCTGGCGTGACGAACAAGGAGAGTCCGAGGTCATCATCAGAATCTAGCAACTGGTGATTGTTTGCCGCAAGCTCTTCGGCAGCTACGCCGAGCGAAGCCAGATCGATGTTCGGGATTCGAATGATATCGAGCGACCGCTGGAGTCGCTTCAAGTGTTCCTCGAGTCGAAACAGTTTCCCACCAAATGTCCGCATCTGCTCCGCGACGGTCACGCCTTGCACGAATCCTGCGTCATAGATAGGGACGGAGAGGGTGGATTCAGGGACTAGCTGACCATTCAAGTAAGCGAGGCGGGACATAAGGATTTTCGATTGATGATTTCAGAGTGTTGAACCAAGACCATTCAATCTAGATCCGAAACCACCAAACCCCAATCCCTATTCTCGTGAGAACTCGACTTCCTCAAAGATGGCATCGCGAATTTCGCGCATCAACGTTGCTGATCTGGTGTATCGAAACTCGGCATGTGACTTACCGACAATACGGCACACGTCACGTTGCTCGATCCGCGTATTGAGCGGCTCGTCGATATACACGCCTGAATAGCCCAGTGCGCTGGGGCGTCCGCGTTTTTCGATGAATCGATAGCGCTGGAGGACAGGATCACACGAGTTATATTGAATCAACAGTCGATCCATCAGTGAAAGAGCGTACTCGTGACAGCCGCCGGGTCGTAGCCAATGGCGATGAAGAGCCGCGGCAATCAAGGCAACTCGCACTGAACGCGTTGGAGCGGACTTCACGAGGGGCAGCGTCTGGCCGCCTAGCTCTCCACCACCAAGCAAGTGCAACGCACCAGTCGCCACGCGTGCACCGAAGCTGTAACCAACGATGCTCAGAGGTGTTGCCGGGTCGAGCTGCGAGAGAAACCACGCGAAATAATGAGCTTCGCCATTCGTGCGAGCGGCCTTAACGCGGGCGTCGCGCACGAAGCCGTGGACTTTTTCGCTCGGCCAAGACCAAATCACTAATCGAATCGGCTCAAGGTGGCTGCAGCCCAGGACCGAGTTGCGTAAGTTCCACGCACGCTGGATCGCTTCATTCCAACTAATCTGGTTTCCATGAACGTAGATCATCGTCGGCTGCGCGGAATCGCCGCTCGCGAAAAAATCATCAAGCGATGTCTCGCTCCACCCAACGTCTCTGCCGCCGTAATGCTTGACGTGCAAATCCATCTCGTTGGTCTTGTCTGACGAAGGACAACCAAGGTGGCGTGTTGAGACGAGCCACACATCATCGTCTCGATCAACGTCGCAGCGATCGCTGCCGAGCACACTCTCGCTTTCGGAAGTATCTGTAGCGCCGAGTGCGCATGATGGGAACGAGCCAACGCAGTTAGCCACGAGAAGGAGCGAAGTGCTAACCAAGAATGAACGCCAAGACTTCATGACTGCGTCACCAACCTGTGTCCTGCGGGAAGATACTTTTACCAACGTTAGGCAACTGTAGCTCTTGATAAATAGCAGGTGTTGAAAAAAAACAACACTAGGTCGAGAAAAAAAACGACGTTGAATTTGCACATCACTAGACGTGATGTAGAGTTGCTTGACCTTCAACCTCGCCTACTCCGAACAACCATACCTTCCCGGAGAAACTAGCCATGAAAAGGCTCACAATCCTTACAGTCATCGCAATGATGACGGTTGCAACGAGCAGCGGTTGCCGAACGTGTGGATCGCTGTTCAACTTCCATCGCGGCGACTCCTGCGATACATGCGGCAACGGAAGCTACGATTCATACAGTTCAAACTACGGCTCGGGCATGATCTATGAAGGCGATACAATGTTGCCGCCACCAAGCGGTGGAGCGTTGCATGGACCAGCGCCGCAATCCCCGTAACTTACTGCAAGCGAACAACTACCAGTGCCGCACGCGCGATTGACGTGCGGTCTGCTGGTCGACGGTATTCTCGATACAAACCCGTCGCACGAAGAGCGCGCCATCCTGATCGCGTCTTCTGCCGGCGGGTTGTTTTATGCGCTGTCGAACAAGTGCTGACTAGAATAGGAATAAGTGGCATCGCGTTTGCGTCGTGAGTTCACTCCTTCGCCAGCCGCCACGATTGGAGAGACTCCAAATGAGAACGATCATCGCCATTACCCTAATTGCTGCCACGTCGCTCGTCGCGAACGCTCAAGACGAAAGCGCAGTCGAGCAAACCAACGGAATCAAGTTCGACAAAAAGCTCGTCCAACGCTGGAAAGTTGGTATGACCATCACGGCCCCAGCAGGCCCTTGCGCCGGGATCTATGGCACCGCGACAGTTCCAACCGATTGGCCGGAGCAACAAGTCCGCTTGGTCGAAGAAGACTTTTCTGCCGAGGTGAAAGACGTCGCTTATCGAACCCTGGATAACGGTGTCAAACAGATGCTGATCTCGATCCCGATGCTAAATCCGGGACAAGAGGCTCATGCCTTCGTCACGTTTGAAGTGACGCGGAGTTCGATTTTGGGACCGGACGATCCGACGCAATTTAAAGTCCCAAAGCGAGTGCCTCGCGACATCGGCAAGTTTCTGGCTCCTAGTCCGAAAATCGAAAGTCGCCACGGTAAGATTCGTACCCTCGCCCGTGAACTGGCCAAAGATCAAGACTCGGCGTGGGGAAAGGTCGAGTCGATGTACGATTGGGTTCGCGAGAACGTCGAGTACGTGAATGGGCCACTCAAGGGAGCGCTTGCCGCGTTGAACGATGGCACGGGCGACTGCGAAGAACTGACTTCATTGTTCGTCGCATTATGTCGCGCCAACAAGATCCCCGCTCGCACGGTTTGGATTCCAGGTCACTGCTATCCGGAATTCTATCTTCACGATAGCGAAGGTGTCGGCCATTGGATCCCCTGCCAAGCCGCAGGCACGCGAGATTTCGGAAGCATGCCAGATTTCCGCCCAATTCTTCAAAAGGGTGACAACTTCCGAGTACCTGAAAAGAAGGCACCGCAACGCTACGTCGCTGAGTTCCTCAAAGTGAAGGCCATTCGTGGCGGCGGCAAGCCACAAGTGCAATTCGTTCGGCAGCTATTGGACGGTGAGTAATCGATCGATCGCCTCAACTAAAGTACGGATCATCTCATCCGTGTGGTTGTAAGTGAGACTGATCCGCAGCAGCGATTCGCCTTCGGGCACGGTCGGAGGGCGGATACCCGGCACGAAGAAGCCGGATTCGCGTAGCGAGGCTGCATGCCGCATGGTTGCTTGTGGATCGCCGATGATGATGGGAACGATTTGACTCGCCGACTCTCCGACGTCACATCCCAACGCTATCAGTTTGTGCCGCAATTGATCCGCCCGCGTCAGCAATTCCGTTCGGCGATGTGGCTCGCTTTCGATGCGTTGCAGTGCGGCCAGGCCGGCGGCTGCGATCGCTGCGGGCGGCGCGGTCGAGAAAACGTACGATCGGGCTCGGTTCGCGAGCCAATCGATCAATGTCTGTGTTCCGGCGACGAAACCGCCGATTGAACCGGCAGCTTTGCTTAACGTGCCGACTCGCACGTGGACACCGTCCTCGACGCCCCAATGCTCGACCGTCCCTCTCCCATGATCGCCAAACACCCCCGTCGCATGAGCTTCGTCCACCATTAGCATTGCGCCGAATTGCTCGGCCAACGCGGCCAGATCACAAAGCGGAGCCAAGTCACCGTCCATGCTGAACAATCCGTCGGTCACAATCAGCCGACGTCGGAAGGCATGTGCCTGAGGCAACATCATCCGTAAGTAATCAATGTCGCCGTGAGGGTAGATCTGTGTCCGAGCTCCGGACAGACGACATCCGTCAATGATGCTGGCATGATTCTTGGCATCGCTAAAGATCACATCGCCCTTCCCGGCAAGCGACGTGATCGTTCCTACATTCGCGGCGAACCCGGACGGAAATAACAGCGCCGATTCCGTAGACTCGAACTCCGCCAACGCAGCTTCAAGCCTTGCATGTAACGAGCCGCGACCCGTCACCAGCGGACTCGCGCCGCTGCCCCAACCACAGGATTTGATCGCTTCGATGACGGCATCGTTCAAACACTTTCCGGCCAATCCAAGATAATCGTTCGAGCTGAAGTTAATGAACTCACTTCCATCGACCGTGATCGTTGCCCATTGAGCACTGGTACGGGTTGCGAGCCTTCGGCGCAATCCAGTTGAGTCTAATTCGCGCAGCTCGTCATCGATCCAATCAAGTGATGGTTGGCTCATAGCAATTATGCGTTCCAAGATCAGGTTTCGTTTACAGGCGTGCGAATCAGTATACCGACTCGCGCGAGAATCGCGGTTCGCATGAGCTATCTTTGCCTGGACCAATATGTACGAACGCTGATTCGATTTTGTGGAACAGTACGATCATAGCGACGGATGACTAAATGCGTTGGCACGACAAAGTCATCGACGAACTTCGACGAAAGCCTTGTTGCGGCTATCACGCGGATGCGAGGCCTGCGACCGAGCCGACTTCACTGTGCGCGATCGCTCTTGCAGCCAATGGCGAGACCGCCGCGGCGAATCAAGCAACCGAATGGCTCGATTCCTTGCAGGCTGCAGACGGTTCGCTAGGAATTCGACAGGGCGAGACAACCCCACGTTGGCCGACCAGTCTCGCAATCCCCGCCTGGACGGTCGTCGATGCAACCCGGTACACGAAGCAGATCGCCGCGGCGATCGGTTGGACGTTGTCGACGCATGGCGAGCGAATCGAACCGACCGAAGACATTGGACATGACACTCAGTTAGTAGCCTGGCCGTGGGTCGAAGGGACGCATTCGTGGATTGAACCGACCGCGTTACACGTGCGGGCTTTGAAAGTGCGCGGACACGACATGCACCCACGAACTCGTGAAGCAATCAAAATGCTGATCGATCGCCAGCTTCCGACGGGAGGTTGCAACTACGGAAATACGGAAGTGCTTGGCCAAGCGTTACTGCCACATGTGCAGCCGACAGGATTGGCCATGCTCGCGTTAGCTGGCGAGTCGGACCTAGACGGACGGATCGACAAATCGCTGACGTATCTAAAGCAAACACTCTCAGCCCAGACGACAACCGCTTCGTTGTGTTGGGGATTGATGGGATTATCGGCGCATGATCAACGTCCAAAACATGCTGACCTTTGGCTCGAGTCCGCCTACGGTCGCACGATTCGACACGATCGCTCACCGCACAAGTTAGCGCTGCTGGCGCTGGCAGCTTCTACTGCGAAAGGACTCCTATGAGTTCGTCAGCGAAGACGTCGACTCAGCCGACGTCTGCTTCAGATAACTCGGTTGATCGTCGGACGCTGCTACTTGGCGGTTCACTGGCCGCTGCGGGGCTGGTCGGGTATCCGATCGTTCGCGACGCGATGCGCGGCCGGGCTTCTGTGTTTATCGCACGGCACCAGACTTACACCGGTCCACTCCGGCGATCGATCATGGATGGATTGGTTGCGTGTGGAATGGAGCCGTCAGCATTGCGTGGAAAACGCGTGTTGCTCAAGCCGAACTTGGTCGAGCCGAGTCGTGACATTCCACACATGACGACCCATCCTGCTGTCGTCATCGCAACTGCCGAAGCTTTCCGCAGCTGGGGCGCGACGGTCACCGTTGGTGAAGGCCCCGGCCACATTCGCGATACAGAAATGGCGCTCGTTGAATCGGGCGTGCAAGAGGCACTCGATGCCGCGAAATTGCCCTTCGCCGATTTGAACTACGAGGAGATTGCTTGGGTCAAAAATCGCGGCGGGGCGAGCCAGCTCGACGGTTTCTTCTTCCCACAGTCAGTCGTCGAAGCGGATCTGATCGTCTCGATGCCGAAAATGAAGACGCATCATTGGGTCGGGGTCACGGCATCGATGAAGAACTTGTATGGCGTGATTCCGGGGATCAAATACGGTTGGCCGAAGAACGTGCTTCATCATGCGGGCATTCCGGAAACTGTCTTCGACATCAATGCTTCACTGCCCAAGACGATAACCGTTGTCGATGGGATCGACTGCATGGAAGGAGATGGCCCGATCCTTGGTAGCCGCAAGCATATGGGAGTGTTAGCAATGGGTACCAACTTGCCTGCAGTCGATGCAACACTGTGCCGCTTGATGGGAATCGCACCCGAGCGGATCAGTTATCTGAGCCTCGCAGCGAATCGTCTCGGTCCGATCGCGAATCAACTCGTGCAGCAACAAGGCGAAAGATGGGAGGCACTTGCGTCACCATTTCGAATCCTCGACAAACCGCACTTGCGAGGACTTCGCGCCGAGACCAGTGAACTCGTAAGTTAATTCTCAGATGTTCGCTGCGTCGTTCAGGATGCCAATGTACTGCATCGCCATTTTGAAAATCATCGTGATGATGATTCCAGCGACGGTCAGGAAGACGAGGGCGCCAGCAATTCCAGTCATCACGCGAAAGAACGTCTTCGTTCGATCTTCGTACTCGCGAGACAATATCAACATCGTCTCGCTGATGCTTCCGGCAATTTCTCCCGTTTCGAGAGACGCGAGAAAGTCGTCGGGATAAACTCCCGTTGTCGCAAATGCGTCGTGCATCGTCCGTCCACGACCAATGACATTCTTCATGCCATCAATGAACCGCATGTAGTACGTGCTTTGCGTCGTCTTCACGGCGAGTTCAACCGCGCGCTTGGCGCTTAAATCAGAATCCGTGGCCATCGCCAAAGACCATGTTAGGCGAGATAGCGCGACGTTTTGCAAGCCGGTCCCAAGGAACGGGACATTCATCAGGAAGCGAAGGAAAGGTTCGAGGCTGATCCAGCCTCGCATCGCCGCCACAATCGTCATGGTGAATGCGCCGGCGATCAGCCCCACGATCGTGAAGTAAATGATCGCACCCCGAGCTCCATACAACCCGAAAAAGGTCATGGCAGGTTCGCCATCGGAAACCATTCCGATGATCAAAATGAATAGGCCAATGACCAGAATCGCGCCGATCAACTCAAGCATCGGCCAGGCAATGCCCATGATGAAAGTGCGCCGCAGCTTTAACAGTTGCTCGTAGTACTCGCCAAGTCGAAGAAAGATCTGTTCGAGCCGCCCAGTCCTTTCGCCGACTTCGACCATTTCGCAAAGCAGCGACGGGAAGTAACCGTTGCTCGCCTTCAAAGCTTCCGAAACGCTTGTTCCGCGAGAGACGTGTTCTCGAATTTCCAGGATCTTGTTGCGGTGCGCTGTCGATCCGCGATTGGCTTCCGTCTCGAAGACTCGTCGCACATCAACTCCGGCATGAAGCCCGGTACCGATGTTGTGACAGAAACGGGACAGCGCTTGCAGACCGATTCGGCCACCGCTCTTCGACTTTTCGAGAGGCGCGTAAGCGTCGAGCGGATCTTTTGCGGGTGGTGGTTGTGTGGACATCGCCAATCACTCGTGAAACACGGAAAGCCTTGCGCCTCTTCCAGCATAGGCTCCGTGACGTGGAAATGGTATAGCGCGAGAGGTCTTCACGATTACTCCGTAGCGGGTGCCGAAGTCGCGATGATCGCGTTCTGAAAGTACTCAGCGACCAATGCTTGCAGATCAGCGACAGTCACTTTATTGATCCGCGCTTCGTAGGTCTTGTCATTGTCGTATCCGAGTCCATACAGCTCGTCGACCGCTGCTTTGAAGGCCTGAGTCGCTGGCGTGACATTTCGTTGCGCGTGAGCGGCGATTAACTTCTGTTTGGCCAGTTCAAAGTCCTCTTCTGCGATACCTTCATCCGCTAGCCGCTGTACATTCGCTTGAATGCGATTCACGACTTCGTCAGCCGTTTCGGGACGAGTTTGTGCCATGAACAAAAAGTAGCCTGGAGCTTGTCCAGAAAGCTCGATGCCAAACACGTAGTAGACCAGCCCCTCGCCTCGCAGCTCATTGAACAAACGTCCGCCAGCGCCAGCACCGCCGGTCAGAATCGAGTTGAAGACGTCGAGCGTTGCCCGCGTCTCTAGATCCAACGCGTTGACGGTTGGATACCCAAGCAGCACCATCGCCGTCCCGGGCTGCGCCGTCGTGACCTGTTCGCGTTTGGCTTCGGTCGCCGCGCTTCGCCGGGGAAACGTGGGAAGTTCCAGTCCGCGGCTCTTCGACTCTTTACCAAAGCTGGCTTCGATTCTCGACAGCGTCTCGTCAACGTTGATATCACCGAAGATTGCGAGGACCATATTGTCTGGTGCGAAGTGCTTCTTGTGGAACTGGTTGCACTGTTGGACGGTCAATGAAGTCACACTTTCATTCGTCCCCGAGATAGTCCGGCCATACGGTGAACTCTGCGGTATCATCGTCGACCAAAAGTCAAGAATCTCCGTTTGCGGATTAGCCTTTCGCGCGGCAATGCCGGCCAGCTGTTGTTGCTTGACCTTGGCGAACTCCTCTGCGGGGAAGGTGGGCCGGAATAAGACTTGATGCGCATAGTCGAGTGCTTCCTCGAAGTCGTCAGATAATACCGAGCAACGAAGGAAGCTCGTATTGCGTTGGCTGCTTGTGCCGAATGAACCACCGATCGAATCGAAGTGTTCGGCGATTTCACGACCGGTGTATTTTTCCGTTCCACGTTCCATCACGGCCGTGGTGAGCGCCGCCAGCCCGCTTGTCGCTGACGTGTCCGCCAACGCGCCACCATTTACAAACGCTTGAATGCTGACCGTTGGAGTTACACTGTGTCGTTTTAATAAAACGGTAAGGCCGTTCGCCAGCTTCTTGCGAACCACGGGCGATTCGGTCACCGCTTCGGCGTGTTCCTCAACTTCTTGCTTCCTGCCGATCGGATGGATGACGACCGTATTGGTTCTTTCCGATAGGAAGTACTTGCGAGCGACGGCTTGAATCTGTTCAGGTGTAACCCCTTGGATGCCTGTCACGTACTGTTCGTCAAACAACGGGTCGCCCGTCGAAATGAAACTGTATGCCAGCGAGTTGCATTGCTCCTGGACTGTTTGCTGTTGAAAAACATGCTCAGCGGCCTTCTGACGCTTCACCTTGCTTAATTCTTTCTCGCTGACGAGTTCCGTTTTTAGTCGCTCGATCTCTTCGTAAATCGCTTTGCGACAAGCTTCCGTGTTCGCTGGCTGACATTGAACCGATACATCAAACCAACCTTTGACGATCCCAGGTGTATACGACGAACTACTGACCGAAAGTGCCAAGGGCTGCTCGATCTTCAATCGATATCCTAGTCGCGAACTGTCGCCGTGAGCCAACAAGTAACTCGCGACATCCAACGGATACAGATCGGGATGCTGAAGCATGACGGTCGGCCAGCCAACACTGTAATTCGTCGTCTCGCCAGCCATCTCCAAACGATTCGACCGTGCGGAAGCTTGGTCTGGTTCGACAGGCAATACCGCGCCGCGTTCAGTCGTTCGTTGAAAGGTCTTGAAGTGCTCCAACACTTGATCCAGAACGTGAGCCGTATCAACATCACCGACGACCAAAAAGATCATGTTCTGTGGTACGTAGCGATTCTTGTAGAAAGCGATCACGTCGCTACGATCGACACTTTGGACGACCGGCAGATAACCGATCGTAGGATGTCGGATCGGATGTTCGGTATAGATCAGCGACTTCATTGCTTGGTGTTGCATGCGTCCGCGACTCGCTTCACCCATCTCCAACTCGCGTTGGACGACTTCCATTTCACGAACGTATTCGTTCTCGGGGATTAAAGAGTACTGCATACTGTCCGCGATCAATTCAATCGCCAAATCGGCTTGGCTTGAGGGGCAATCGACGAAGTAGGCTGTCATGTCCGTCGACGTGAACGCGTTCGTCTGGCCACCCATCGAATCCAGCAGCTTTTGAATCTCGGGCTCTGGTCGCTTGGTCGTCGAGCCGAGCGCCACAAGATGCTCCAACATGTGGCTGATTCCTGTGCCAAGGTATCGGCCTTCGAACGCGCTCCCGGTATTCCGCACGAAGCAGCGGACGGTGGCCACGGGCGCGGCATGATTTTCCTGGATGAGCACTGTCAGCCCGCTAGACAGTTGGGCCTGCGTCACGCCTTTGCCGAGAGCGGCCTGCGATACATATTTCACGTCTGCCTTGGCCCTGTGTTCGCGACCGGGGCGTTCGCGACCGGGGCGTTCGCGACCGGGGCGCTCGCTTGGAGATTGCGCAACGAGCGTTGTGGCCACGGTAAGAATAGTGAGCAATGCGAATAGACCGCTAATGTTGTTCCGTCGGGAGATCATGACTAGGTGCTTCCATGTGAGTGGGCAGATTACGACGCAGCGATTGTACCAAAAGCCGCCCTGTGTGAAATCGATCTGTCGGTAACTAGAATGGGCGGTTCGAGATTTACGTCGCAATTGTAACTGCAGTGTTGAGGTTTACCGATGAAACGCTTGGCCCTGATGGCAACGCTAATAACCAGCGGACTGTACTCCGCGCTGGCAACAGCCGCCAAAGATCCGCCCCGTCCGAACGTTCTTTGGATCACGAGCGAAGATAATGGCCCGCACTTGGGCTGTTACGACGACAACTATGCCACCACTCCTAGTCTCGACGATTTTGCCGCTCGAGGAATGATCTATCGCACTTGCTGGTCGAACGCCCCGGTCTGTGCACCAGCGCGAACGACGATTATCTCGGGGATGTATCCGACTTCGCTCGGGGCGGAACATATGCGGAGCATGACTCGGCTGCCAGACGATTTCAAAATGTACCCGCAATATCTACGCGAAGCCGGTTACTACTGCACGAACAGAAGCAAAGAGGACTACAACCTCGAGAAGCCAGGCGAGGTTTGGGACGAATCGTCTGGCAAGGCTCATTGGAAGAATCGATCGGACGCGCAACCCTTCTTCGCGATCTTCAACCACACGATCAGCCACGAAAGCAAACTGCGGACTCGACCTCATAAGGCCGTCCACGATGCGGCGAAAGTTCGCGTACCGGCCTATCATCCGGATACACCGGAGGTTCGCCAAGACTGGGCCCAGTACTACGATCGCATTACCGAGATGGATGCATTGGCGGGAAAGAACTTGCAAGAGATCGCCGCGGCTGGACTCGCAGACGACACGATCGTCTTTTACTACGGCGACCATGGCAGTGGCATGCCGCGAAGTAAGCGCTGGCCTTACAACTCAGGTTTGCAAGTGCCATTGATCGTTTACATTCCGGAGAAGTTCAAGCATCTTCGACCGGATGATTACGTTGCGGGCGGCGCGACCGATCGGCCAGTTAGTTTCGTCGATCTTGCGCCGACTTTACTCAGCGTATGCGGCATTGAGCCGCCGGCCCACATGCAGGGTCACGCGTTCGCCGGCAAATTCACGACACGGCGACAAGATTACGTCTATGGCTACCGTGGACGGATGGACGAGCGTTACGACATGGTGCGCTCGGTCGGTGATGGGCGGTATGTCTATATTCGCAATTACATGCCACACAAGATCTATGGTCAGTACATCGACTACATGTTCCAGACGCCGACGACGCGCGTTTGGAACGAGATGTTCGATGCCGGCGAATTGAACGAAGCACAATCACACTTCTGGAAGACGAAGCCAGGGGAAGAGCTGTACGATTTGAAGAGCGATCCCGACGAAGTCAACAACCTTGCCAACTCGCTCACGCACCAAGAACTTCTGCAACGCATGCGCAAGGCTCAGCAAGATCTTGCCGTCAAGACTCGCGATCTCGGCTTCCTACCGGAAGGCGAGATTCACTCTCGCTCCGAAGGTTCGACGCCTTACAAGATGTCACGCGACGACACGAAGTACCCGTTGGCCAAGATCATGTCGGTCGCCGAACAGGCTGCGTCGCTCAAGATCGAAGCGCTGAGTGATTTGGATGCGGCATTTGCGGACGAAGACAGCGCCGTTCGGTATTGGGCAGCGATGGGCTTGCTCATGCGAGGAGAAACTGGAGTTTCCGTCGGTCGCGATCTGTTACGAAAGTCGCTGGATGATGAATCTCCGTATGTCCGCATTGCCGCGGCGGAAGGACTAGGGCGCTATGGCAACAAGCAAGACATTGCGGCGGCATTGCCCGTGCTTCTCGATCTCGCGTCTCCGACCGACAACGGCATTTACGCTTCGATGTCAGCGTTGAACGCGATCGATTATCTCGACGCAAACGCCGCGTCGATTGCGAGACAAGTTGCCGAGTTGCCAAAGCAGGACCCGAATGCGAACCGTCGCATGAAGGCTTATATTCCCAATTTGATTAAGAAGACATTAGCCGATTTGAATTGAACTCATTCCGCAATGAAAGAGAGACAACCACGAAAGGCAACTTCGTATCCTCTATTACCTTCTAACAAACGTCGGAGAATGACGCATGTACCGCCACTCACTTCCTGTCACCTGTCTCTTGATGTTGCTTGCCTGCTCGGTCACGGCCGAGCCGCCGAAACCGGTCACATCAATCGATCTGCAAGATGGAGATTCGTTTGTGTTTCTCGGCGATAGTATCACGCATCAGTGTCTCTATACGCAGTACGTTGAAGACTACTTTTACACGCGCTATCCTGAGCGGCGGATTCACTTTTACAACTCTGGCGTCAGCGGCGACAAAGCCGGCGATGCCTTGGCACGATTCGAAGGTGACGTCGCCTCGCAAAGGCCAAAATACGTTTCGGTATTGCTTGGAATGAACGATGGTACTTATCGACACTTCCATCGCGAGACGTTTGATCGCTATGAAACGGACATGACGCAGGTGATCGAACAGATCGCTGGCATCGACGCAACGGCGATCTTGATGGGGCCGAGCATGTACGATTCGCGAGTCTCCGTCGGCCAGCCACCACGCTGGGTCGCAGGCAATCCGGATCAGGTTGCGGAAGTCACTGGATACTACGCAGCCGTATTGGCCTTCTACGGAGCTTGGGTTCGCGATCAGGCAACGCATCGCGGATTGGGCTATGTCGACATGCAAAATATCATGGAACAATTGACTCGAGCCCAACGCGTCGAGAACGCGAGTTTCAACATGATCCCAGACGCCGTTCATCCCGATGCCAACGGACAGGCTGTTATGGCGTTCGCGATGCTGGAGCAGATGTCGGCCAGCCGGCAAGTCTCAGCGATCACGGCCACCAAAGTAAACAACAAGTGGCGTGTCGCGGGTGGCAAGGACAAAGTGTCTGATGCGCAGGGTGATGCCGACTCGCTAAGCTTTACGTTTAAAGCCAGTTCACTACCTTGGGTCCTGCCAGCGGACGCACAGCTTGGTTACGCCATCACCAAGTCCGGACACAAGCTGAGCAACGAACGTCTTCGCGTATTGGGTCTCAGCCCGGGTCGCTATGACGTATCGATTGATGGCACCAAGGTAGGAACGTACTCACACGCGACGCTAGCAGCAAAGATCGAGTTGCAAAGCAACGACAAGACGCCTCAGTATCAGCAGGCTCTCGCCGTGGCAAACCTCAACAAAGAGCGAAACGACAAGGCGATTCATCCGCTCCGAGGCAAATGGGCCCAACTCCGCAACCGTTTCACGCGACCTGGCAAGACGGGCACGGAGGAACATAAGGAGTATCTTGTCGAGTTTGACAAGGAGATCGCCGAATTGAACGCGCTCGCGATCGATTACGAAACAAAGATCTACGCTGCTGCTCAGCCGGTGGCTCGCAAGTACGAGATCGTTCCTGCCGCGGCGGAATAGTACCCTATCGCTCGCCGCAGATTTCCGAGAACCGACCTAGGGCGATCGTAGCCATCCTGCTAGACTCCCCGCCCCTTGCGTCGGCATTTCGTTCTTGGGAGTTCGCTATGGGAATGGGTTCGGTACCGCGCGTCACAACAGTGGCATGTATGGTGGTTCTGTTTGCTGCATCGTCGGCGAGTGGTCAGCAGCAGATTGGGCCGCGTGTAGCAGATGCACGTCAGCCGCAGATACAGCAGCGACCGCAGGGCATGCCAGCTTGGTTCCCGCTGGAGCCGGCATTGAAAAAGCATACAGATGACGTTCTCACATTTTGGGAATTTCATAGCGCCAAGATAGAACGATACCGATCCGACTTTCAACGATGGGAGTACGATCGACAGAACTTTGATCCACGACAGTTTCAGACGTACTCCGAAGGCAAAATCAAGTATGCTCAGCCCGATAAAGGGCTGTTCGAGGTGACGGCGCTAACGCAGGTCCAGGGACTGCCGAACGGTAAATTCGCTTACAAAAAGCAGCAGGCGACGGAATTCGAGAAGTGGATCTGTGATGGCACGACCGTCTTCGAGTTTGACCACAGAAACAAACAATTGATCGAGCGTGGCTTGCCGCCCGAAATGCGAGGAAAGCAAATCGTCGAGGGCCCGCTGCCGTTCTTATTCGGTGCCAAGAAGGCACAGATTGAAAGCCGATATTGGGTGCGCATCAATCCTGAGAAGAAGGACGTATTCTGGCTGGAGGCTGTGCCGAAGCGGCGCGAAGACACAGCGAACTTTAGACAAGTCGACATCGTAATTCCCGATACGCCGGAATACTTGCCCAAGGCTATCATCTTGCACCATCGTGGCGGTACTCAGACAACATTCGAATTCACGAATCGCGAGACCAACTGGAACGAGACGTTCGAGAAACTTGCAGTCTGGAATCGAGCGTTCTTCAATCCGGCAATACCCGCTGGCTGGAAACGTGTGAAGCAGCCTGCACAGCAACAGCAAGTTATCAGGCCGCAGGGGCAGGTGCCACCCGTTCGGCAAGCCCAACGTGGCGTTCAGTCTCGCGCACCGCGATAGCTCACTCCACGACTTGCTCTTGGAGAGCTTCGGCCTTTTCAGCAATGCAATAGAGCTGTTTCGACGTACGCAAGAACAACTGTCCGCCGCAGATCACTGGGCTCGCAAAACCGCCATCGTCCAAGTTGTTCTCCGCTAGTTTTTCGAACTTGGGCGTGACCTTGAAGACAATAGTCTTGCCGGCCTCGTCGGTTGCATAGACATGCTCGCCGACTAACATTGGCGAAGCGCTGAAGTTTCCACCGAGCCGCTGCTTCCAAAGATGTTTGCCGGTCTTTGCGTCAAGGCAGATAGCGACACCTCGATCTTGAATGACCAGCAAGCGATCTTCGATTGCCAACGGTGACGGGACATAGCCGCGATCGTCAGTTTTCCATGCGACTTCGCCCGAGTCGGCGCGAATTGCGACGATACCGTTCTGCGGGTACCCACCGGTGGCAAAGACCAACTCATTATTCCATGCCATTGTGTTGGCCGTTGTGGAAGCGGGGCCGTCCGTTGTCCAAAGCACTTCACCGGATGACGGATCGTAGCTGGTTACTTGGTCTTGGCCGCTCAGGAGCAGCTGATTTCTCCCCGCAACGTGGGCGACGATTGGCGTCGAGTAACTCGGACGATTGGTTCGCTGTACCCGCCATACGATCTCTCCTGTCTCGCGATGCAGCGCGGCCAAGAATCCTGGCCCACGATTGTCACCCGAAACGATCACCAACGACTCGAACAAGACAGGCGAAGATCCATATCCATGTTGCGAGTTAAAAGGTCCGGCTTCGGTCTGCCAGTCGATCTCGCCATCGAAATCAACTGCAGAAACTCGCAACGCGTCCTGCACGGTGAATGCCGTAAAGACGCGTTGGCCATCGCACGCCGGAGTGGGTGACGCGTGCGAGTTCTTCTGATGCGTGTGCAAAAATCCGCCACGATGAAGCTCCCGCTCCCAATGTCGCTCGCCCGTTGAGCGGTTGTAGCAAAGCAGCGACATCGTTTCTTCACCCGCGTCGGAAGTCGCCACGAAGACTCGCTCGCCGCTGACGATCGGTGTCGCATGTCCACGACCGGGCACATCGGCTCGCCACAGGACGTTCTTCGCGTTGTTCCACTGCAACGGCGGCAAGGGGTTGGCTGCCTTGTTGTCACCCGTAATGCCGCGCCAGACGGGCCAGTCATTGGCTGAGAATTTGATCGGCGCTGCCTCCGAAGACAGATCAGCACTCGCGACGTGGATCTCTTCAACCGGCTTGCGGCAACCCATTGCGAGCGTAATCGCAACTATCGAAACGACGAACGAAAGTTTCATTTGGCACTCCTTTGACGGGGTTGGCCAGCTTGTTTCGACCGTGAACTGAGCGAAAAGGCTCAGCCTACCAGCCGGAGTTCGTTTGCCACAACTGACCGCCGCTAGCACGAGCGAACACTCGGATAGCATCAGAACGTGGACTCCGCCATAATATGGGACGTGTCAGCCCTGCTAGCGGTACTCGCCAGCCAAAGTGAAGGAGCCTATTCAATGATTTCCACCCGTGTCGCCACCTCGTGGCTCGTTCTTGTTCTGTCCTTACTAACGTTGCTAGTGTCTAACGCAACGATCGGCATGGCGGAAGACAAGGGGCTCGATGATCTCGACCAAGCGACTGACCTCCAGCTTCGTGCTCAGAATCCACAAGACCTCGAAAAGGTTGTTGGTCTCTGCGAGAGTGCGCTCGAGAAGGGACTCGACGAAGACAACACTGAGTTTGCGAAACAATTGATCGTTTCGTCGCTCTGGCAACACGCTTCGCAGTACTCTGCTGCCATCTTCGATCAGCCGCGTCCGCATCCACAGTGGCGAAATATCCGTGAGCTGGTGACGAAAGACATCGACAAAATATTCAAATACAACGACTCCTTCGCCGAGGCTCATGTATTGAACGCCAAGTTGCAAGCGCTACCTGGCGGCAGTCGCGAGAAGGCGGTGAAGTCCGTCGACCAAGCGATTAAATCTTACAAGGAAAAGAAGGACCAGAAGGAACTGGCGAAGACTTACCTCTTGCGAGCTCAGCTACGAGAAGCCGCCGACCAACGAATGGCCGATATCAATGCCGCGATCGAGGCCGATCCCACAAGTGTTGAGGCCTTACAGCTGCGAGCCGCCGTGCATGTCGAGCAAGGTGAGTTGGACAAAGCGATTGCGGACTTCGAGGAGTTGCTCAAAAAGAATCCCGCGAACGTCGCCGTTGAGCAAGCCTTAGCAACGACCTACGCGAGTACGAAGCAGTACGACAAGGCGCTCGAGCACTTGGATAAAGCAATCGAGTTGGCTCCCGAGAATGCTCTCAACTATGCAATGCGAGCTGAAGTCCACGAAGCTCAAGATAAGATCGATGAAGCACTTGCCGATCTCACGCAAGCGCTCAAGGTTCAGCCCAACAATGCGGCCGCGTTGTTGGCACGATCGCGGTTGCATTACTTTCAAGAAAATCTCGAAGAAGCACGTGCCGACATCAATCTCTTGTTGCAAGAGCGACCTGGTTTTAGCCAAGGAGTTTTGTTGCGGAGCATGATTGAAGCCGCGGATGGCGACTTCCAGAAGGCGATCGCGGATCTTCAGAACATCCTACGAGCCGACCCGACGAACATCGACTTACAAATGCAGTTGGCTGCGTTTTATGTTGCGGACGAGCGACCGCGAAAGGCCATTCAAGTCCTGTCGGGAATTCTCGCCGCCGACGAAGGCAACTGGCGAGCGCTACGTTCACGCGGGGATGCGCTACTCAGTGTCGGGAAGCATGCCCAGGCGATCGAAGACTATAACGCTGCCGTGAAGTTGGCGCCGGATAACGACGGCATTTTGAACAATTTGGCCTGGGTTCTTTCGACGTCTCCTAAGGATGAGGTCCGCGACGGCAAGCGAGCGATTGAACTTGCGACGAAAGCATGCGAAGTGACGAACTTTGAAATGCCACATATCATCAGCACGCTCGCTGCTGCTTACGCCGAAAGCGGCGACTTTGAAAACGCGATCAAGTGGTCGAAGAAGTGTGTCGAATTGGGAATGGAGAAGCTGCCCGAGCAGATCGAGCAACTGCAAGACGAGTTGAAGCATTACGAAGAAGGTAAGCCCTTCCGCGAACTGCAAGAAGTCGAAGACAAGCTCGATCCACCAGCACGCGTTCTCGACACGTAAGGCGACCAGCAGGACTTAACGCACGTGGCAGGTAGCTGGATTTGCAAAAATTCAGCCCGCGTGGCCGGAGAACTGACTTTTTTGCAAATCCAGCTACGATATAGATTGAACTCCTGCGACTCGCCTGAACAGCATCAACTATGAATCGCGACGATGCCTTTGCTCTGGTCTGTGAGTACACACAAAGCGAGAGTCTCCGCCGACATATGCTGTCGGTCGAGGTTGCGATGCGAGCTTACGCAAAAAAGTTTAACGAAGACGAAGAGAAGTGGGGCATCGTCGGACTGCTGCACGATTTCGACTACGAGCGATGGCCGAATCCACCGGATCATCCGCTGAAGGGCTCAGAGATCCTCGGCAGTCTTGGCTATCCGGAAGATGTTATCTACGCCATCAAGTCCCACGCCGACTACCTGGAAGACTGTTCTCGCGTTTCTCAGATGGACAAAGCTCTTTACGCTTGCGACGAATTGGCGGGCTTCATCACCGCCTGTGCGGCCGTTCGTCCAGAGCGCATCAACGGCATGAAGGCAAAGAGCGTTCGCAAGAAGATGAAGCAAAAGAGCTTTGCCGCGGCGGTGAACCGAGAAGACATCATCAACGGTGCGGAAGATCTCGGGGTCGAGTTGAACGAACATATCCAGTTCGTGATCGACGCCATGGCGGAGTGTGCGGATGAACTTGGCCTGTGCGCTCCGGCAGTCGATTAGACGTCTCTTCGAATGTCACCGGCCTGGCTGTTCAAGTACCCGGTTCATCTTATCATATCAAGGTAGCTATCACGACGAAGTGCGACGACCACCATAAGGAAGACGACTCATGAAAATCCAAGCTGCCGATCAACTCGTCGCGAAGAAGTGCAAACCGTGTGAAGGCGGAGTTGATGCTTGTACGCTTCCGGAAGCGGAAGATCAATTGGCTAAGCTAGATGGTTGGTATCTGACACACGAGGGTCAACGCATCTGCAAGGAGTGGACGGTCAAGCACTTCATGGCGGGAATGAACTTCTTCAACAAGGTCGCGGAAGTCGCTGAGGAAGATGGCCACCATCCCGATTTGCATATCGCCGGATATCGAAACGTCTCAATCGAACTCTGGACCCACGCCATCGGTGGTTTGAGCGAGAACGATTTCATTCTGGCCGCGAAGATCGATCAAATTCCGGTTGCACTGAAATCTTGAGCCGGTGCTGATCTTACAATCCGCTGATCTTACAATCCATTGTGTCGGCAACTTTGGTACTCGTTGCTTTCTTCGGTCGATCGCCGTTGTTAGACTAAACGCGTTTAATACCCCAACTACGGCCACAGGAGATACGCATGTTTCGTTCGATGCTCTGCACACTCATACTCGTCTGTCTTGTTGCGACGTCTGCGTCGGCAGCAAACAAGTTAAACGCTCTTATCATCGACGGTCAAAATAATCACGGCGCTTGGCCGAAGACCACTGTCATGATGAAGAAGTATCTGGAAGATAGCGGCTTGTTCACTGTCGATGTCGCAAGAAGTGCTTACACCTGGCAGGGGAAAGACTTGTTGAAGAAATATCCGTTAGCCGGAGTTACGACTACCGCAATGGACAAGCCAAAGTCTGATCCGAACTTTAAACCAGAATTCTCTAAATACAACGTCGTGGTTTCTAACTTCGGATACGGCGCGGCACCTTGGCCCGAAGAGACGCAAGCTGCATTTGAGAAGTACGTCAGCAGTGGTGGCGGGGTTGTTATCGTTCATGCAGCGAATAACTCGTTCGGCGAGTGGAACGAGTACAACAAGATGATTGGGATCGGCGGTTGGGGTGGGCGAAACGAGAAGCATGGTCCCTATGTCTATCTCGACGATAAGGGCGAAGTGGTTCGAGACAAGACGCCTGGTAACGGCGGACACCACGGCAGCCAGCACCCGTTTCAAATCGTTGTCCGTGACGACTCGCATCCGATCACAAAGGGTATGCCGCGCGAGTGGCTGCACGCAAAAGACGAACTCTATGACATGCTTCGAGGTCCGGCGGAAAATATGCAGATCCTGGCCACTGCGTTTGCGAGCCCCGATCACGGCGGAACTGGTCGACACGAACCGATGTTGATGACGATCAACTACGGCAAAGGACGTGTCTTTCACACACCCATGGGACACGCGGACTACTCGCAAGAATGTGTCGGCTTTATCGTTTCGCTACGACGCGGTACCGAATGGGCTGCCACCGGAAAAGTGACTCAGACGGAGATCCCAAAGGACTTTCCAACTGCAGACGAAGTCAGTTCGCGAAAATTCGACTGATCGCGAAACTCGTCTAATTGACGCATTACGTACAGCGCCCCTCGGCAAAACCGTGGGGCGTTTGCATGCGCGGAAACAATGTTACTTCAACGACTTAGAACACTGGCGACGCCAACAAATCGTGATCTGGCATGCCGCTTGCGTCATAGCCCACTGGCCCCGGTTCATTTTCGTGTCAATTTGGCATGTTTGGAGTAGAGAAGATGGCTACAAAAGAGAATCCGTCAGAAATGGGATCGATGCGAGGTCGCCTGTTGATTGCGTCACCCGCTGCGGATAACTCTCCCTATCGTCGCTCGGCAGTTCTTCTGCTGGAACACAATTCCCAAGGAGCGTCGGGAGTCGTGCTCGATGGAGCCTTCACTGACTCAATGCAGCAGTTACGCAAACACGTACCTCGCATCACTGACATGAAGCAAGCTCCGGTTGCGGAGTTAGCGACGCTCCCGGTGAAAGTTGCGAAGTGGCGGCCAGGTCAGTTGGATCTAGAACTCCGAAGCGGATTATGGTTCAACGCGTCGACGACTCCTCAACGTCTGTTCAGGGAAGGCGTTCCGCCGTGGCACGAGTTGGTTCGAGAAGTGGGTCGTTCGGTATATCGAGATGCGTTGGGTATCAATGAATTCGCGACGAACCCTTGGTTGAACTAAGAGCTCGGTAGCGTCGACTCAAAACGGCCATAAAATCAAAGCGCCTACAGCGGATTCGAAATAATAAAACCCGCCTTGCCGAAGCGAGGCGGGTCTTTGCGTCTTATCCTCACGATAGAGTGCGAAGTGGGTTCGACCGGAACTCATTCGGAAAGCCAACCCGTGTCAGCCTTCCGACACGACTCGCCAGGCGGATCTTGCATTGCTTGCCCTCCCTATTTGAGTAACACGGCTATCAACCACTGAGAACCTGTTTTAGCAAATCGGTGGTAGTTGGCTCAAGCCAATTTCGTGGTCTCTTGCCTTCGACAGCGAAAACAGTTTGGTTTCAGTTCGCGTTGTATCGGTTGGGATATCCGTTCGGGGTGAGGGTCTCCGAATCCGCCGCCGAACGGCTCCGGTGTTCCGTACGAATCGCCAAAAAGCTATATTCAATGCCCTCTAATTACCACCGGCACACCAAATTCAGCGCCCCGCTCACGCGTCGCGGAGCCAACTCGGCGTCGCCCCACCACCGAAAGGACCGCTCATGTTCCGTTTCTGGATTTCATTCGCCGCCATCATTCTTCTATCGTCGGTGGCCGACGCACAAGACACGCCCAACAACGCAATCCCGGCACCTGGTTATAAGACTACGGTCGAACAAGCGAGTTACGGAATTGGCACCAATATCGGTCGCAACTTGAAGGCGGACGGTTTGGAGATCAGTGTCGAAGCGTTAGCCCAAGGTATTAAGGATGTCCTCGCCGGATCAGAGCTTCGTTTGACACAAGCTCAAATCAAAGCCGCTCTCGACGCGTTTCAAAAGGAAATGGCAGCTAAATCTTCTGCACGCGGCAAAGCAACTGGCGAAAAGAACATCCGCGATGGCAAAGCGTTTCTGGCCGGCAACAAGGCCAAGCGCGGAGTCGTGACTCTGCCCAGTGGATTGCAATACGCCGTCCTCAAAAAGGGGAACGGACCGTCACCGAAAGTGACCGACACGGTTCGCACTCATTACCATGGCACGCTGATTAGCGGTGAAGTCTTCGACAGCTCGGTCGAACGCAACGAACCGGCAACGTTTCCCGTTGGTGGAGTCATTCGCGGCTGGACGGAAGCACTCCAACTGATGAAAGTTGGCTCGAAGTGGCGTCTGTTCGTTCCCTCCGAATTGGCTTATGGGTCGAGAGGCGCGGGTGCCGACATCGGCCCGCATGCCGTCCTGATCTTTGACGTCGAGTTGCTCGCGATCGAGTAAGTGATACGCCGACGGGTTTGCAGTTCCTCACGTCTTTCTTCTCAATGGGACTTGCAGACGAGGTGCGCGCCCAAGCATGATGTGAGGATTGCGTATTCACGATTCAATAGGATTTCGAGGATCGTCAGACCATGCGTCTCACAATCAGCTTCATCTTCGCGCTGCTAACGATTTCAACTGCGTCCTCTGCGGAAGTCGATGAATCAGCGCTCTCGTTAAAGGTCGATCGCGCTTTCCCGAGCTTGAGGCTTCGACGACCGGTCGTGATTACGAATGCGGGCGACGGATCAAACCGAATGTTCTTCGCGACACAGCAAGGCGTGATCCACGTCATCCCCAACGATTCGTCCGTCGAAAAGACTGCGACCTTTCTCGATATCGAATCTCAAGTCGTCTACAACGACAAAGAGAACGAAGAGGGTATGTTGGGATTGGCCTTTCATCCCGCCTACGAGCAGAACGGCGAGTTCTTCGTCTACTACACGACGACCGATGCGCCGCACACATCAGTCGTCTCGCGTTTTCGAGTTTCCAAGCACAATCCGAATCAGGCTGATCCGGAATCCGAAGAAGAGTTGCTGCGCGTTAAACAGCCCTATTGGAATCACAATGGTGGAGCATTAGCTTTTGGACCCGGCGGCTACCTGTACATTGCCTTGGGCGACGGTGGCAGCGGCAACGATCCGCACGGCAACGGCCAAAACTTGGAGACGCTGCTTGCATCCATTTTACGAATCAACGTGGACCGCAAGGATGAGGGCAAGAATTACTCGATTCCCAAAGACAATCCATTTGTGCGGCGTGAGCGAGCGCGAAGCGAAATCTGGGCGTATGGGTTGCGAAACGTTTGGGGTATGTCCTTTGATCGAGAGACGGGACAACTGTGGGCCGCCGACGTGGGCCAAAAGTTGTGGGAAGAGATTAACCTGATCACGCGCGGCGGAAATTACGGTTGGAATCTTCGCGAAGCGAAACACAAGTTCGGCAACAACGGATCAGAGGCCAGCGACGAATTGATCGACCCAATTTGGGAATATCATCACGAAATCGGCAAGTCAATCACGGGCGGTTCGGTCTATCGCGGCAAGAAGTTACCGGACTTGGTCGGTGCTTATCTGTACGCAGATTACGTCAGCGGGCGAGTCTGGGCGTTACGCTACGATCAGGCCCAAAAGAAAGTCGTCGCGAACCACTCGATCCCGGCAAAGAGCATGCCTATCTGTGCATTTGGTGAAGATGAACAAGGCGAGATCTATTTCACTGACTCGTTCGGCTTCATCTATCAGCTCGCACCTTCCGCCAATTGATTGCTGACGCGCTGTTCGCCAACGTACTTGTACGGGTCCGTTAGAATCTCGGCGTTCGTACCGGCGGGAAGCCGTGTGCCTGGTAGTGTATGCGACGTATCGTCGGTGTCATCATGCGAGATCTCGAGTAGATCCGCTAACGTTCCGACGGTCGCTTCGTTAGATGGTGAGCCGTCGCTTGTATTGCTTTGCTCCAAAGTATTGGCATGCCGGGAGAAAGCGAGCAGATCGTTAAGCAATTCCTCAATTCGGGATACTCCGCCAACGACTGCCGGGACGAGATCATTCGTCTCTCGTCCAATTCGGAACTCCAGTTGTTCGACCTCCTCCGACAACGCACGAGCGATCATCTCGACATTTGCGCGTGGGTTCACAGACACGGGGCCATCTCCCTCCGGAGGCCGCTCGACCGTCGGCACATCCAACACTGCACTCGGCGTAACGGCCAAAAGATTGGTGAACCAACGCAGTAGGCTACCGCGGCTGATCATACCCGTCGGTCTCCCTTCTTTCACGACGATCACACCTCGAAGCGATACGCGACAAAGAAACTCGTAGATCGACGCGACGGTCGTCGTTTCCTCGTAGCACAC
This sequence comes from Planctomycetota bacterium, assembly GCA_014381825.1. Classification (GTDB taxonomy): domain Bacteria; phylum Planctomycetota; class Planctomycetia; order Pirellulales; family Pirellulaceae. The sequence goes on along the minus strand of JACNKX010000237.1, from coordinate 3,153 downwards.
AACATTCTGTTTCATGACGTCTTTGATCTTCGTCGCCCACCACTTCGGCCACATCATGATCGACATCACGTCCCGTTCCGAGAGGATGCCTACGAGCTTGCCATCACGATCAACGACAGGTGCCGAGTTGAATCGAAAACGCAGGAAATAGCGGGCTGCTCGACCAACGGTTTCATTTTCGTCCAACCCCGCGATGATTGTTGTCATTACGTTGCGAGCGACTAGGCCATCGAAGATCGCTTGCGGTCCGTCGGCGTTGCACTGCACTTGAGTCGACGTCGAGAGGGATTGAAATCCGACGACTCGATCACGACCCGAACGCTTTGCGACGAGCAACGCCTGATCGGCAAGATCAACCAGCGCTTCGGAGCTTTCGGTGTCGGCAAGTCGCTGGGCAACTCCGAAACTCGCGGTAATCGCAGTCGTGAGATCAGCGACAATGTTCTTCCTGTTGCCAAGTCGTTCGCGCACGCGTTCGGACCACTCAATCGCGTGCGGTTCGTCTGTTTCTGGCAGCAGAACGCAGAATTCTTCGCCCCCGTAACGTCCGATGACATCACTGCTACGACAGCTCTCTTGGAGCACTTTCGCAACGGCACGCAAGGCTTGGTCACCGATGCGATGTCCATGGGTATCGTTGATTCGCTTGAAAAAGTCGATGTCGATCATTACGGCTGACAACGGGATGTGATGTCGCCGGGCACGACTCCACTCGCGCTCTGCGTGCTCGAAGAACGTGCGACGAGTTGCCAGACCTGTCAGCGAGTCCGTCTTGGCTAATACGTTTAGCTTCGTTTCTAGTTCCAATACGCGACGACCGGATTGTACACGAGCCACAAGTTCGGCTTTATCGATCGGCTTTTTCAAGAAGTCGTCCGCGCCCGCCTCGAACGCTTCGACCATCGCATCGGAACTGCAATGGCTGGTAACGACGATCGCGTAGACATAGTTGTCTAGATCTTGCTTGCGCAACCAACGACAGAGCTCAATGCCATCCATGTGCGGCATGTCGCGGTCGGTGATCAGGATATGCGGGCAGTTCGCTTCGATAGCGGTCACCGCTTGGCGCCCATCACCTGCGCACTCGACAACGAAGTCACGACGCTCCATCCACTTTTGCAGTAGACGCACGAGCCCCGGGTCGTCGTCTACTATTAGAATCTTCGTTGGCTCGGTCGACATTAGATTTGCAAGTACCTCAGTTTCAAACCTTGCGACGAACCGTATGCGCAAGGTGTATCAGTCAAACGTAGGTTGTAATTTGACGAACGAATGTTCACGTCGAGTGCAAACGGGCAGCTTGGGACGAGGTCACTGGGAGAGAATCGCGAGAACGAAGAGAATCGAAAATCGCGTTACGATTGGAACATTCGATTCATCCGCAGAGATCTTTCGCCTTGCCGAACCTTGCGAAACTGGTCGTTCCGCGAACGGTCACCGCCCGCTGATGTATTGACGCCAGCTGCCGAGTTGCTCCCGCGTTAGCGAGTTCTCGCGCTGGATCTCGTGACAGAGTTCTTTCCCCGCGCAGCTAACCAGTACGGTTAGGCGACCATTGTCGGCATAACGAAACCCCACTTCAATCGGCGTTTGCGCGGGCAGATTCGGGGGTAAGGCCTGAACTGAACATTTACCAATCTGCGAGCAATCATCGGGCGACGCACTCTCCCCCTCGACAATCTGCACCAGAATCGAGTTTTGAGACGCCTTATGCGTCTTAAAGATCCGCTTCGCCGAAACCGGTAGCGGCGTGTTGCGAGGAATCAGAATCGCGTTGCGTTGTCGTTGGGTGGCCGAATCTCTAGCCACAACTCCCAGACTGTGTGAGTTCACGTTTTTGATGGTAACTCGTGGGGCCATCCCTTGATGCCGCTCCAGCAACAGACCAGCATGAATCGCTGCTCCATGAGCAACCGCTTCGTCAGGCGAGATCGAACGATCCAGCTGCTTGCCCGTGACTGAACTCAACATCTCGCAGACGGCTGGCATCCTTGTCGAGCCACCAACAAGCAGCACTCGATCGATATCATCCCACGTCAGTCCGGCGGCCTGAAGCGTTTGACGCGTCGTGAACGCTGTTCGATCCAGTAAATCGCGGGTCATACCCTCGAACTGTGAACGAGTGATCTCCAACCGCACGCTCTGTCCCTGATAATCGCAGGCGACGCTTGCTTTCGATCTTGCCGATAATGTTCGCTTCGTATCTTCGCACTCGCGCCACATGCGTCCTTCAGTATTCGGATCTTCACGAGGATCGATGCCGAAGCGTCGGATGAATTCTTCGGCCACGAAGTCCACTAATCGTTGGTCCCAATCGCGTCCACCCAACCGAACATCACCGTCGGTAGCTAAGGTGACGAACTGATCGCTGGAAATCTCCATTACCGTGACGTCAAACGTACCTCCACCGAGGTCGTAAACGAGAATTCGACAAGGGCCCTTGGAAACATCAAGAGCATATTCTCCGCCGTGTTGAAATCCAAACGCGATCGCCGCCGCCGTTGGCTCGTTAATAATGTCCATCACGTCGAAGCCAGCGATGTATCCTGCGTCTTGCGTTGCCTTTCGTCGCACTTCATCGAAATATGCCGGGACCGTGATGACCACCTTGTCAAACGCACCTATCTGCTGCTCGGCATCGATTCGCAATTTGTTCAGGACCCACGCTTCAAGGGCTTCCGGCGGATACTGTCGACCGCCGAGTATCTTTTCGTACATCCGGTTGCCCAAGTCCCGTTTGGCACACTCGGCCACCTGAGCGGCAGCCGTGCTGATGGCTTTGACCGCCTCCTTGCCGACGACAACATCGGATTCCTCGAACAGGACCACACTCGGCGTCAGCTTATCGCCTTCACCATTTGCCAAAGTTTGTGGGCGGCCCAGATCATCCAGGCAAGCGACCGCAGAGAAGGTGGTTCCAAGATCGATTCCAACGGCGCGGTGCTGAATTTGGTTCATGGCAGTCAACGAAAAGCGGTTTTGTTGCTGAATTATGATGCCCTGTGTGACATCGTTCCCTTGACGGTCCCTAGCCTACACGGATCGCCGCCGTGAGGAAATCGCGGTGGTGAAATTCAATCCCGACGGCAGCGTCTAGTGGGTCAGGGAAAGCGCCGGGGTGAAACCGGTTTGGAATAGGGAATGAAAGAGTCC
>JACNKX010000216.1 GCA_014381825.1 Planctomycetota bacterium | reverse complement strand
TAACAACGGTCAATCGTTTGGCACGTGGAGTAATCGAACTATCTCTTCGCGACGCCGACGGCAACGAAGAGACGATTCGTCCCACCGACGAACACTTGTTCTACAGCGCCAGCCACGGTGATTGGTTACCCGCTGGCGAACTACAACCGGGCGAACACCTCGACGGCGTCAACGGCACGATCACGGTTGCATCGGTAACGCCGTTAACAGGCACTCACCGCGTCTACAACATGACCGTACAGGGAGAGCATTTGTATCGTGTCGCAGAGTCCGGCGTCCTTGTTCATAACCAGTATCCACTGTTTGGCACAAAGGGCGCTAACACCAAGATCCATCACATGGTTTCGTACTTCAAGAATAGTAAACGCGGGTTCAGCTCGCCGTGGTCGCAGATGTCCCAGGACATTCTGAAGAACGCGGGACTGAATCCAAAGCACAGCCGATGGAATAAAATCCATCTTCCGAACCACAAGGGACCGCATCCAGAGATTGCGCACAAGTTGGTGTATCGGCGCCTCCAGGATGCAACGAAACACTTGACGCCACACACGATCGGTTACAAGGAAGCGGTGCGCGTCGAGATGATCAAACTCGCCAACGACATCTTGGCAAATCCAAAGGCGTTTGGGCTATGAAGTTTTATGAGTTCGTTCCTCAATCGATTTATCTGTCGACGGGTGATCCCTGGTTAATCAAGATAGACATCTGGGAGGTGAACGGCGTCTGGCTCGGAGATGTCGATCGCGTCGAAGGATGGGACGAAAATGCTGTTGCAACGTATCCTGGGTCGGAGTTTATGGATCTCGACTTCCAGATGGCACACCATCCTATCTTTTCAAGCGGACTGCGGACGTTCTTCGAGGAACGGCACCTTCCGGTCCAGTTCCTGCCCATTCGTCTTCAGCGTGAAGATGGTACGAGCGAAGTCAAAGGTTACTCAGTCGCTCAGATTCTAGAGGCCGTTGAGTGTCTGGATCAAGAAAGAACTGTCGTTCGAGATGGCAAATGGAAGAAGCGTCGAAACGGAAACTACGACCTTCCGTATCTCAATGATCTATGGCTCCAGGCTGCTGCAGTCCGTGACCACCAGCTCTTTCGCATCGACGGTTGCTCCATGATGCTGGTGATTCGCGAGGACTTGAAGTGCGAAATCGAAGCATCGGGCTTTACCGGATGTTGCTTCCAGGAAATGAATGTATCCGAGTGAGCGAAACAAAGGAGCAGAACAAAGCACTGTCATTGGCGAATTTGCGAAATGAGATGAGCGCGTACGTTCAGCCCTACTACGTGAGCGTAGTTTTTTTGACCAAGGGACATTGTGAAGTAACTGGTAGCTGCTTCTGCTTCACCGACAACGATCCGTTATCCTGGGACGTCGAGGATGATTTCATGTTTGACCACGAACCCGTCGATCCAAATCACATTGGCGACGACTTTGAAGACTTGGAGCAGCGGCGGTTGGACGCGTTGTGTGATTTGTTGTTCGAAGGGGCTGATCACTCGGAGAGTGATCGCCACAGTAACCATCCCCATCGTAGCCATCACTTTCCAAGTGATCAGCCCGTCAGTCGTCCCGACGCTCCGTGGCGGGAAACGTCCGGCTCCCTCTCCTTGCACGAGAGGGCTGGGGTGAGCGCGCCTGCAACAAGGCCTGCGGCGCAGCGAACACGACCAACTCAACTCCGCACTCGCTTGTCCATGGGCACGCTCTTCACCGGCCTCCTCTTCGCCGCGTTTTGCTTCTTCCAAGGCGCGTCCGCACCCATCGAGCTAACTCGGCCGATCGAAGACATCCGGCCTGGCCACAAAGTCATCGTCGATGCACCCCAAGAAGCACTCGCCACCGACATCGCTCGGCTGAACGATCTCGAGTCGTCCTGGAACGCCAGTGACGGCAAACTCGAAATCGAAGGCGTGGCCGATCCGCTGCGTGAGTTAACCGAAGCCACACCGGCTCAGTTACAGAAAGCCGACTACCGGCTCGTGCTGCTGCAAGCCAAACAGGTCTGGGAAGACGGCACCTACAACGAGATCAACGTCCAGACGCTGCAACCGTGGCAATGGATTCACAAACACGAAGTTCACGTCGGCTCGCAAGCACCGTTACCGCTGGAAACGGTCGAGATGAACTTGCCAGTCGGCATGACCGGCAAGGTACTCGATATTTTGCCTTGTCCCCAGTTGGAACAAGGCGCAGGCCGCACCGTGCTAACAACGGTCAATCGTTTGGCACGTGGAGTAATCGAACTATCTCTTCGCGACGCCGACGGCAACGAAGAGACGATTCGTCCCACCGACGAGCACTTGTTCTACAGCAAGAGCCACGGCGACTGGCTCTCGGCAGGCGAGCTACAGCCGGGCGAACACCTCGACGGCACAGACGGCCTCATCACCGTCGCCGCCATCACGCCGCTAGACGGCACTCACCGCGTCTACAACTTCACCGTCCAAGGGGAACACCTCTACCGCGTTGGGAACTGCGGCGCGCTGGTGCATAATACGTGTTTTGTTGATAAGGTTTTTAATCACTTACCAGCCTACCGCAAATCCGGGAGCGAAGCGCTTTATCTAGATCCATTCACAAACGTCTGGAAATGGGGCAAGCGAAGTGAGCTTGCTGGAGACCACCTTCTATCACAGAAAGCGATACGCGATCTATTGGAGCAATCTGGCTTGGGCAGCAATCAGCAAAGTCGATTGTTGAAGGAGTTGGTCGAAGATCCGGATAATTTGGAACTCTTACCTCATGCCTTGAATTCATCAAAGGGTTCGCGAGCGGCAGAGAACTGGTTCCAATATCTGAAGGAGAAAAAGTTCATAAGCAGAGATTACTTGGGCTGGCTGGCAGGAAAACAAGATGAAATGACACAAAAGGTGTTGGACCGAATCAGTCGAGAAATCGGTGGATGACACAAGGCGCAGGAGGTTAGAACATGAATACCAATAACGACGGCAAGGTGGCGGTGCCGAAGGGACAATCGAGCCAAGCGCGATCGTCTGGCGTTATCGTAAACCCCACTACTGCACTCGCTACCGCAGTGAGCTGTCGGGAAAAGGAGGTCGTTAAGCTGCTACTAAGTACCGGCGTCGATGTAAACGGTGATGAAAACAATAAATGCACTCCGTTGCATTGCGCTGCGATTGAAGGCCAAGTTGAAATCGCCAGACTATTGATCGATGCTGGCGCGGACTTAGAAGCGATCGGTAGCGAGGGTAAGACTCCGTTGCAGACTGCAATCTTCCACGAAAAGCATCGCGTAGCAGTTTGCCTCATTGACAGTGGCGCAGATGTAAATAACTCCGGAGTGCCACGCTTCGAGGGATTTCGCACACTGTCTCCGTTGCGCATGGCAGTGTCGTCCAAAGGGACACGCTGCCTCAAAATCGCGCAGCGACTATTAGAGGCTGGGTCAATCGTGAACGAATCGCCTCGGTCAGCATTGATGAGTGCCGTGGCCAATGGTTCAATCGAAATGGTTGCCGCATTGTTAAAGGCCGGAGCAGAAGTGAACGTCGTCGACGAGCACGGCTGGTCGCCGCTGATGTACGCTGCGAGTTCGAATCGCGCAGATTCTGTGAAATTGCTGCTCGACCGCAACGCCGATGGCTCTGTAAGGCTTCCACCGCGCGATCCGGACTTTGCGAATTTGACAGCATTTGAAATTGCCAAGGCAAAAAATAATCGTGCTGTATTGAAAACTCTAAAGAGAGACGTGTAGCGGTTGGGTGGCACTGGCGATCAGTATCAAGTGTGCCACCCAGCCGTACAAAGACGCGAAGATCGTACGAGTGTATTCCGGCGACAAGCTCCATGGGGACGCAGTCGCGCCGTTTGACTTGGGAGCTTGAGGCCGAATGACTGTACTTGGTCCTACTCCGTTTAGAGAGGTGATACGTAAATGCGAATAGAATGTGTGTGTGGAAAGGCATTTTTAGCCAACAAAACGCTATACGGAAGGCAGGTGAGATGTCCAAGCTGCGGAGACGTCTTGAGCATACCAAACGCTTCGCAACAAGCCGAAAGCGCGCTTGCGATCGATCCCAAAGAGCTATCATCTCAACAATCGGTAACGTTAGACGACTCGGCACGCGCCAGTAATCCCGGTAGTTTTCGCGTATCTCCGTTGCGCTGGGCCGTAAGCTATCCCATTTGGCCATGTCTCTGGCTTGCTTTGCTGTTAGGGTCGCTTGCACCGGCACTATTGGTTCATTGGAGCTTCTGGATCTTGGCCGGTGCCTTCTTGTTCACGAACTGGTTTTATTGGATGCGAGTGCGCGACCATTTTCTTCACGGATGTGTCAATCCTGGGATGATTGTTTCGCTGCATCCAATGCGAATAGCGGTCTATTCCGACCTGACACATGGCGTGGGAGCGTATCCAGCAGTAAAGATCATTCAACAAAAGTTGAGGTTGATCGGCGGTTCGCAGCCGCGAATAGGAACTCGGTTGGCTGTCGTTTCGTTGTATAACAGCGGACTCAGCGACCTGCCTCATTGGATCGACTTCGATCCTCGACCCGTCGAGTCTGCAACGCCGGATCCAGCCATCCAAAGACGATGTCTCGAAAGCATCGACATCGAGGACTGGACTATGCTTAGCGAACTGATACCTAGACTGCCAAAATCGTTTGAACCGGGATTGTACATTCTGCGTGAAGACGGTGCTGTGCTGAGTTATGATTTTCCACGAGACGGTGAGATAGGCAGAACAAAATGAGATGAGCACGTACGTTCAGCGCTACTACGCGAGAGTAGTTTTTTGGGGACTTGGTGTCCAGTG
>JACNKX010000215.1 GCA_014381825.1 Planctomycetota bacterium | reverse complement strand
TATTGGCGGTGGAAGTCGAGAGCAGGCAAGCCGGGGCGCCCACCTATTGAAGCTGAGGTGCGAGACTTGATTCGACGGATGTCCAGGGAGAATCCTGCCTGGGGCGCACCGCGTATCCAGTCAGAACTCGCACTGCTGGGGCATGATTTGGCAGAGAGCACCGTTGCCACGTACATGCTGCGTCCGGCTCAGCCACCATCCCAGACTTGGCGTACGTTCCTGGATAACCATGTTCAGGACTTAGCAGCCATCGACTTCTTCACGGACAATCTCAAATGACGCAAGTCGTTTGTGGTAAGGCCAGACGGGGTTTTCGGTAGGGACAGGTCGCCATGAAGAGGGTTGCCGCTCCAGCGATCATGAACAGTCCGTTCTAAATCCTTGAATTCACGTTAAGACTCTTCGTGAGTTTAGCTTCGTCGTGCCGCACTTCAGCCGAGCAACTCCTCGAGTACGCGACATTCTTCCACACCGGTCACCCTCGCATCAAGGCCTTGAAACTTAACGGATAGTCGACGATTGTCGATGCCGAGGCAGTGGAGAATCGTATTGTTGATGTCGGAGATATTCACGGGATCTTCGACGATGTTGTAGCTAAATTCATCGGTCATGCCGATCGAACGTCCGCCCTGAACGCCGCCGCCAGCCATCCACATCGTGAAACAGCGCGGATGGTGATCGCGACCGTAGTTGTCGCGAGCCAGCTTGCCTTGGCAATAGACAGTGCGACCAAACTCGCCACCCCACGTGACGAGAGTATCTTCGAGCATCCCACGTTGTTTCAAGTCTTCGATCAAAGCTCGCGTCGGTTGATCGATATCGCGACATTGATTGCGAATATCGTTCGGCAAATTGCCATGTTGGTCCCACCCACGATGGAAGAGCTGGGTACACTGCACACCTCGCTCGGCCATTCGCCGCGCCAATAGACAACTAGCCGCGAACGTACCCGGCTTCATCACATCCGGGCCGTACATGTCCAGAACGTGCTGTGGCTCCTGCGAGAAGTCCGTTAGATCGGGTACCGACATCTGCATGCGGAAGGCCATCTCGTACTGGGCCGTGCGCGATTGTGTCTCGGGATCACCAGCCTCTTCGTATTGAAGCGCGTTGAGCTTCGCCAACCCTTCCAGCATCTTGCCTCGAGTATCTCGATCGACACCTGCTGGGTTCGAAAGAAACAGCACGGGATCACCTTGCGCTCGCAAGGCAACACCTTGCAAACGCGATGGCAGGAAGCCCGTGCCCCATAATCGGTTGTACAGCGCCTGCGCGCTCTTACGTCCCGACCAAGTCGGCGTCATCACGACATAGTTTGGCAAGTTCTCTGTCGACACGCCCAGTCCGTAGGACAACCAAGCCCCAAGACTCGGCCAGCCGGGCAACTCGCGCCCCGTCTGAATGTAAGTTATCGCAGGGTCATGGTTGATCGCGTTCGTATTTACGCTGTACATGAACGACAGATCATCGACCACCTTCGCGGTATGCGGAAGCAACTCGGTCACCCATCGTCCGCATTCGCCGTGCTGCTCGAAGTTGAACATCGAGGGTGCGAGTGGAAATCGCTTTTGGCCCGACGTCATTGTCGTAAACCGCTGGCCTTGCCGCACGGAATCCGGCAAGTCTTTGTCGAACAGCTTTGTGACTAGCGGCTTGTAGTCGTATAAGTCCATCTGCGCCGGACCACCGCTCATGAACAAGTAGATGAATCGCTTTGCCGTTGGCGGATGATGTGGCAGCTCGGACAAACCGCCGATGCGTTGCGGAGCGTCCGCTGCGGCAGCTCCCACATCTTTGTTTACGAGTGTCGCCAGCGCGGCCGCACCAGCCGCGTTCAGACCACGCCCTAGAAGTTGTCGGCGGGTCAGTTGCAACAGTGTTTCAGTGCGAGGGTCCATGATCAAAGTTCCCTGTGTCGTGATGCCTTCAGTTGGCGACGCCTAACTCTTCGTCATCGTTTCATCCAAGTTCAGAATTAAATTACCGATCATCGTCCAAGCAGCAAGTTGGCTGGGGTCGAGATTTTCGATGGGCTTCGAATCGCCAACACTGATCAACTTCGTCGCAGCTTCTTTGTCAGCTTGGTACTTCGCCAAGTTAGCTCGGTAAACATCCAGGAGTACGGCGAGTTCTGCCTCGGTTGGAGAACGAGTCAGCGCCAGTCGGAACGTGTAAGACGCTCGCTCCTGATCCGTCTTCCCGCCTTCGGTCATCGCTCGCTGCGCGAACGCCCGCGATGCTTCGACGAACTGCTCGTCGTTCATTAGCGCTAATGCGGCGAGCGGCGTATTTGTGCGCGAGCGGCGCACGGTACAGTTCTCTCGCGACGGCGCATCAAGTGTCGACATAGTCGGGGGAGGAGCGGTGCGTTTCCAGAACGTGTACATGCTGCGCCGATACAGCGCATCGCCGTTGTCTCGGGTGAATTTCGCGGTGTTGCTGTCGGTGTAGCCCACCGCGTACCAAATGCCAGGCGGCTGATAAGGCTTCACACTGGGACCGCCCGTCTTAGGAACGAGCAAGCCACTGACAGCCAATGCGGTATCGCGAATCATTTCGGCGTCATTTCGAAACCGCGAGCCGCGAGCAAACAGTCGATTGGCTGGATCTCGCTTGAGTAGGTCGGGCGATACGCGTGACGATTGCCGATAAGTCGCAGACAGGACGATCATTTTCTGCAACCGTTTCACGTCCCAACCGCTTTCCCGGAAATCAACTGCCAGCCAATCCAACAGTTGCGGATGCGAAGGTGCCGCGCCCTGCGAACCGAAGTCTTCGGTCGTCTCGACGATGCCCGTGCCGAAATACTGTTGCCAAAAACGATTGACTGTTACCCGAGCGGTAAGCGGATGCTCGGGAGACATGAGCCAGCGCGCAAGATGCAATCGTGTTGGATTTTCTCCTTCAGGCAACGCTTGGAGCGGGGGAAGCGAGGCCGGTGTATTGCGAGCAACTTGCTCGCCTTGCTTGTCGTATGCACCTCGTGTCAAGATGTATGCCGGTTTCGGCTCGGCAGCTTCCTTCCACACCAGTGTTGTGGGCAATGAATTGTCGAGGTCCGTCCGCCGCTTTTGCGCGGAAGCGAGTTCTTCGCGAGCTTGCACTAAGGGTTCGTGCTTGGCCACATTCTGGCGGTAGTGATCGCGGATCTGCTTCTGCTGGTCGGCGGTGCGTTTGTCGGACGCGATCTGAATGAGTTGGACTATCTCGGCGGGAGCAATTCCGGTTTCAATCTGGGGGATTTGTTCGGCAGAAGTCACGGACAACCGGAAGCGGCCGAACTGATGCTGTTCGTGAATCGATTCGTGCCGCAGACGAATCTTCAGCAAAGTTCCACCATCTTGGCCGAAGGGGCTGGCTGCCGCAAAGATCGCCGTGCGATCTTCTTTCCGTTCTTGGCCTTGAATCGCCCAACCGGTCTCTTTCTTGCCGTCGATCGCGTTTGCAATTTTGAAATCACCATTTGTCTGTTCATGATCGGCCCACGCTCGCGACAACTTAATGGGCTGCCACTCCTCTGGCTTCGCTACGGAAGCGACTTCTATTTCGAACCCAGTGAGAACAACGTTGCTGTTGCCACTTCGTCCAGCACCTCCTCCAGTCAACGATTCATGCGTCAGCCCTTCCAAACGAACTGCCGTGTTGCCGATGGAATCGATTTGCGCGACGACTTCGTACACTTCCTGAGCAGGATTCGGACCGCTGACAAGAAGCGACTCGTCTTCTAGCTTCGTCAACGTCGCCCCACCGCTCGACGTGAACTCGGTGGGTGACAACACATACCATTCGGGCTTCGAATCGGCACCAGCCGCCAGCCGAACTTCCCACTCGCCTTGGGCTTGATCAACCGCTGCAATCGGAGAAGCCATCACGCTCGACAACTCGCTAATTTGTTTGTCCAGAGCCGCGAGTTCCGATTGTTGTTCGTCTGTCGCAACCTTTACAACCGGCGCGGTATCTTGCTTGTTGCCGTCCATCACGGGACCGTCAAGACTGTTGAAGAACGCAAAGAGTTGATAGAAATCCTTCATCTCGAACGGATCGAACTTGTGTTCGTGACACGTGACACAGCCCATCGAGATGCCCATCCAAACGGTCGATGTCGTAGCAACACGATCGTTGGTGTAGTGGACATAGTACTCTTCCGGAATCACACCGCCTTCGCTGGTCGTCACGTTGCAGCGGTTGAATCCGGTGGCGATCTTCTGATCGAGAGTCGCGTTGGGAAGCAGGTCGCCAGCAAGCTGTTCGATCGTAAACTGATCGAATGGCATGTTCGCGTTGAACGCCTTAATGACCCAATCGCGGTACGGCCACATCTGACGGAAGTTGTCCAAGTGCAAGCCGTGTGTGTCGCCATAACGCGCCGCGTCCAGCCAGTAGCGCCCCATGTGCTCGCCGTAATGCGGCGATTTCAACAAACGGTCGATGACCTTTTCGTATGCCTCGTTCGATTGGTCCGCCAGGAAGTCATCAGCTTCTTTGAGCGTTGGCGGAAGTCCGGTCAAATCGTACGTCACTCGTCGCAACAACGTCAGCTTGTCGGCTTCGGGCGACGGCTTCAAGCCTTCTTGATCGTGCCGAGCTATCACGAAATGGTCGAGTGCGTTACGAGGCCACTTTGCATCGATTACCTTTGGCAAGGCGGGACGTTGAGGTGCTACCAAAGACCAATGCTGTTGCCACGTCGCTCCCGACTCGATCCAACGCTTGACGAGTTCGATCTCCTACGGTGTCAGTTGCTTCGAATCGGCCGGCGGCATCCGCTCGTCTTCATAGTCGGCGCCC
>JACNKX010000053.1 GCA_014381825.1 Planctomycetota bacterium | reverse complement strand
CGCACCTGGGCACGGTGGTTGCGCTGCCCCCAGCGAAATGCTTGTTTAACCTCAATGAATGTTGGCCCCGCCACGTGGTCACTACCGCGGATGAAGTACCTCCGATCTTGGGAGAGCTGTTTGTCCACGCCCCTCAGGGGCAGCCCCGTATTCGCATTCCCTTTTCCCCTCCCCCCCCCCCCGCCCCCCCCGCCGCCACCGCCTCGAAGGTCAACATTGTCTGGATCGCCGTTGATCGCGTCGTCCGGCTCCAGAACATTCACGCGTTCCGCTTCAGTGACATTGAAGTAGTTCGGACCATCGATATGTGAGAACTCGCCAAACCAACCGTGATTTTCAGGGCTCATGTATCCAAGGGTGAAGCGATTTCCCCAAGTCCAGTCACCTTCGGTCGAAGCTGGCTCGGCATCAGGACGCGACATGCGGATGTTCATGCGCTCGGCCGCTCCGAACCAGCCGGTCGACGGCTGCGGCCCATCGCCAAACTCGCCAAACTCTGCAGGCGCAAAGAATTGCATGTCGTGTGGAAACGCAGTCGTGTCCACAAACGGCTGCCAGAGATCAGGGTTGTTTCCATCCCCATCGACATAAGGTCGACCTCGATGGATTTCATTCTGCCCACTAGCTGGCGGAACCAGCAGGGTGAGGGCGGCGATCGTAGCGAAACACGCGGTAATTTTTCGTAGCAACATGACTTTCTTCCACCTTCGACGGTGACGATGTAACGGTCACGATGGCGTAAACTCATCTGCATGGCAGACGATGCTCGTGACGGTGTTATCGGAAATGCATGTCGCAGAAGTTGAGTAAGAAAGGTAACCCTTACCGAGAAATCCGATAGTAGCGGTCACACAGGGCGACGCTAGCACCAGCAAAAGGACGTAAGAGCGGTCTTCGCAGGTGCATCAGAAACAGATGAAGGCCCAAGAATTCGCTTTCGCAGGTGGCGCAGAAACCTACGAAAGTTATAGGCAATTAACGCTTGGTACTCTTTCCGCTTACAACGCGAGTGCGATACTCCCGTGCTTCAACTCCAAGCACTTGCGCCCCTCCAACGGGCGGCCTGAATTGCTCTTGTCTGTTGTGGGCATATACTTCTGTGACGTATTCCAACCCACACGTCGTGTGGATTCATCGCGTGAAGTCATCGTGCATAAATTCATCATGCAGATGATTGGCGCCCTGAGAACAACGAGGCGATCCCAATGTCCGTCAAGCAGCTCCAATCCGCAATGGTCGCCGTCCTACTCGCGCTGTTCACTTCGAGTGTTCTCGCCGCGCCACCAATTGACGAGAAAAAGGCCGAACGAGAGTTCCTCCGCCTCCGTCGTAATGACGCCAAGGAATTGGTCTCGCTGGAAACGGCGATCGCGAGCTATCAGGGAAAACTTCAGGGCAAGCCAGTTGTTGTTGATCTTATTGGAGCCGTCCACGTCGCGGATAAAGCCTACTACGACGAGCTGAACAAGACGTTTGAGAACTACGATGTCGTTCTTTACGAGTTGGTCGCCCCACGAGATACAACCCCGACTCCGGGAGCACGGTCGGCGAATCCAGTCAGCTTCATGCAGCTGACGATGAAGAACATGCTATCACTCCAATTCCAACTCGATTGCATCGACTACGAAAAGAAGAACTTCGTCCACGCGGACATGACGCCTGAGGAGTTCACCAAGAGCATGACGCAACGCGGTGAAAGCATGATGCAAATGTTCCTTCGTATGTTCGGCCAGAGCATCGCTATGCAGTCGCGTGATCCGTCACGCAGTGGCGACGCACAGCTACTATCTGCGTTGTTCGCCAAGCCGGAGGAACGTTCGTTACGCCTCAAGCGCGTTATGGCGGAACAGTTTGAAGACATGGAGGCAGCAACGGCTGTTCTCGATGGCCCGGAAGGTTCGACGATCGTGACCGAACGGAACAAGGCCGCACTCGAAGTGCTGACGCAACAGCTCGAAGCAGGGCATGCTCGCATTGCTATCTTCTACGGAGCAGCACACCTTCCCGATATGGAAGAGCGACTTGCCGACGACTTTCAATTGAAGCACCACGAGACGAAGTGGCTGACCGCGTGGAATCTCGCGGCTGGTGATGCCGCGAAAGAGTGATGTGTTTCGTTCTCGTCGATCGGTCTTAACACTTCCTTTACAGATCCGAGCTGATTCGGCATACTAATCCGCCACGTCACTCGATGCACCATCGCAATACGATCCGACTCCAGAGAAGACCATTCGGATGTCTCGGCTTTCCATTAACGAACTAACAACCTACCGCTGGCCGTTCGAAGAAGACGTCGAACAATACAAGGCAGCGGGAATTCAGTCACTGGCCGTTTGGCGTCAAAAGCTTTCAGACTTTGGCGATGAAAAGGGAATCGAGCTGCTCATTGATAGCGGCTTAGCGGTATCGAGCCTCCAGTGGGCTGGTGGCTTTACAGGAAGCGACGGACAATCGCATCAAGACAGCATCGTGGACGCCTGTGCGGCCATCGAGCTCGCCGCTGAGATGCGAGCTGAGTCGCTAATCGTTTACAGCGGTAGCCGCGCAGGCCACACGAACAACCACGCGAGGCGATTGCTGACCGAGGCCTTGAAGCGACTACTGCCGGTCGCTTGCGAGTTTGGTGTCCCGCTTGCCGTCGAGCCAATGCCGGCGCGATGCGCTTCGGAGTGGACGTTTCTAACCGACATCGATGAAACGCTTCGCTTGCTTGACGAGTTCGACTCGCCACAACTGAAGCTTGTGTTCGATACCTATCATTTTGGTCACAATGAAACCATCTTAGAGCGGCTTATCGAACTCACGCCTCGAATCGGCATCGTTCAGTTGGCCGATGCGAAACAACCTCCGGGCCTCGAACAGGACCGATGCCGATTGGGCGAAGGCGTTGTTCCCCTTGAAACGATGATCTCGTCACTTCTTCATGCTGGCTATGACGGCTACTTCGATGTCAAGTTAATGGGCGAAGAGATCGAAGCATCGGACTACGCCGAATTGATCGCTCACTCGAAAGAGGCGTTCGAGAATCTCACGTCGGCCGTCGCTTAACGGACTCACTCGGGAATCAGCTCCAAACAGACCAGCCGATCATCTCCTCGGACATACAGCAATCCGTGCGATACGATCGGTGCCGCCCAGGCGGGATACTTCAGCAACGGTCGTGGCTGAAACACGGGATTCGTTTCCTCACGAAGTAATACCATTTCCGAGACGAGTTCATATTGCTCGGGGTTCACACGAAGCAGCTTCAAAGTGCCGTATTCGCCTAGCTGAATGAAGTGTCCGTCGACGTATAGCAGCGAAGATCGCTCACGAGTTTCCGGCGGCAGCTGTTCGATCCACTGAACGTCTCCTGTCTTCCATTCGATGCACCGAAGATCGGCATCCGGCGGATTTCGTCCGCTGCAAGCGTACAAGTAGCCGTCGAGATAGATTCCGGTGTTCCAATGATTCAGCATCGCTTTCGGTTTGCGAGGATTCGGATCATCCGCCCAAACAAGTTCGTATCCACCGGGCTTTACCGAGACCAGCGAGCTGCCAACCGAATAAGTCTCGGAAATGAACACTTCATTGCCGACAACGACCGGCGCCGCCGCGTTAACGCTTTCCAGCTTTGGCGATCGCCACGGATACTGAAAGTCAACTTTCCCGCTCGCCGGTTCAAAACCAACCAGTCCTCCACGCGCGAACATGAAGCACCAGCGGCGACCGTTAATCGTTGCAAGTTGCGGCGACGAGTAGCTGGCAAGTTCATCAGTGATTTCATACTTGACGTCGCCAGTTAACTTGTCCAAGGCGACAATCCCCGTCCCATTGCCATCGATGCGTCCGCCACTTTCGTAAAGCCCGGGACTGCCGGGCGGGCTGCCGCCAACCATGCAAATCAGCAAGCCACCTTCAATGATCGGCGTGCTGCCGACTCCAAAAAAGTTTTGCGCTACACCGTACTTCGTGTTTACATCAAGCTTCCACAGCAACTCGCCGTCATTCGCCTTCAAACAATGCAGCATCCCTTCCGCGCCGTAAATGTAAACGTGATCTCCATCGATCACAGGCGAACAACGAGGCCCATTGTTGTATCCGAGCAAATCTTCATAGTCCGTGGGATACTGGAATTGCCAAAGCTCGTCGCCCGTCTCCGCCTTCAGACAAAACAGCGTCGCCTTGTTGTCTTGCCGTTCGAAATGGTACATCCGCCCTTTGCTGATGCTGCCGATGCCATAACCTGTTTGCAACTCGCGCTGCCAAACGATCTTCAATCCCTTTTCAGGCCAAGGTGAAATGATGCCGGTCTCGGGCGACTTGCTGTCGCGATTTGGCCCCAAGAAATCGGGCCAATCGACGCCCTTTCTACGAGTCCACAGATCGGTTAACTCTCCCGCTGAGCTGGCTGATGCTGTGGGCTGCGCTTTCGGCGCAGCCTTTGTCGTCTGGGCGTCAGCTGTTGTCGGGCCGTCGTTTGTGCAACCGAGGAGGGCAACTAGGGCGAACATTAGAAATAGGTTTCGTGTCTGCATCGCGTCTGATCCCTACATGAGCCGTACGCGCTAGCGTTGGGTATGGGCGGTTCGTAGCCCAGCGTCGGAAGAACTCGAGGCCAGCGCCTACGGCTCAATTAGCAGGACGACGAAATTCTGAAACAGTAGTTAATATAGCCGTGTTTGCCGGGCTCGCGTAGACTTCGTGCCGGTAATCTACTCGCGTTTTAAGAAGCTTTCCATGCTCGAAGTCAATCATCGCATCTCGATCCCGCTGAAAGAGTTCGCGTTTACCTTTGCTCGTAGCGGCGGTCCCGGCGGACAAAACGTTAATAAGGTCAACAGCAAGGTAACGCTGCACTGGGACGTCACAACGTCACCAAGCATGCCCGAAGATGTGCGCGCTCGGTTCCTGGCCCAATACCCTCGTCGCATTAACAAAGAAGGCTTTCTCGTCATCAATAGCGAGCGATTTCGGGATCAAGGCCGGAACGTCGCTGATTGCACCAACAAACTTCGCGACTTGATTATCGCCGTGGCCACGCCGCCTAAAAAGCGTCGTCCGACCAGACCCACGAAAGGCTCAAAGGAGAGGCGCCTCGCTGGCAAACGCGAGAAGTCCGAAAAGAAGCAACAGAGACGCAAGAGTTGGGGCAGTGAGTAAAGATAGAGGAGGTCACCGGCCAAGTCAGCCAACAATAACCGACTCCGCCCAAACCACGGAGTTTCATGGAATCGTTCTGCCGCTAAATGAGTTTACTTCCTCCTAAAGCAATACGCGAAGCTTACAACAACGATCAGGCTGCGACTTGCGTCCTGCTCTGCCAGCAGTGGCTGCGCGACAACCCAGATGACCTCTCCGTCATTCACGACTACGCGACCATGCTCTACAAGATGACACGATTCGATGAAGCAATCGCCGTCTACAACAACGCGCTCGAACGTTTTCCCGACAGCCGATGGGGCATTTATAATCAGCTCGGCCATCTGCATAGATACCGCGGTGCTTTGCTCGAAGCGGAAATCGCATATCAACAAGCAATCGATACTGATCCGGGAGAATCGGCAAGCTACATCTTTCTCGGGGCAGTACAGGCACGACAAGGCAAGCTCACAGATGCTGAAAGGACTCATCGCTTAGCCACACAATGCCCTGAAGGACTCATTGATGAGGCGTACCACAATCTTGGTCTTGTGTTGCGTGGGCAAGGCCGTCTTGCAGATGCGAAAGTGTGCTTTGAGAAAGCGATCGAAATTGACAACGACTACGCCAATGCCATTGAGGCCTTGAAAGATGTGACAACCGCACTTGAAATCGAAGTTGCGTAGGCTGGGTTGCAACCCAGCTTTATTCTCAGCTTGCGCTGGGTCGCGACCCAGCCTACTGAACTGAATTGGTCGGCGTTCAATTCATCTCTGTACGCACTCCCGCTGCTTCGCAACCAACAGCCCATTCAGACAATCGAGATCAATAATGACTGCTCATGTTGGCACGGATTGCTATCGTGATATTGGCACCTTGCGGCGTGGTGGCTCGTCCTGCGATACTCATCGCGGCAAACAATTCGTTGAACGTGAGTACTCGCGCTGTTTGGTTTGAGCATCTGAATCTTCTCCTCGCACCACGTTACCTCAACCGTTCGGCGAAAATATTGAAACCAAACCACCTTCTCGGACGTCTGTATAGGAAGCCGCACCGTGGGCGCGTGGTGATGCCAAAGGAGTATGCAATGAATCGACTGTTCGTTCTCGGTGTTGTTTTCGCACTTTCCAGGGCCGCCTCGGCCCAGGAAGCAAAAGATGTCTTCGCAGAGCTTGATGCGGAGATCGAAGAACAACTTTCCAGCGACACATGGCACCCAGCGACCAAGTCATTCATTCGCGCTCAATGGGCTGACTACAAGAAAGCACACGAACAACCGGATAAGCGCGGGGACTTCTACGGAGCCAGATGCTACGGTGGAATCGTCTGCGACGCCGCAGTTGATGACATCAAACAATATGCCGGCGCGTACAATTTTCAAGGACCGCCCATCGCAGGAGAGCCACCTGGACCTCATCTTCAGATCATCGTGTCGCCCGACAACCGCGTGTTTGTGATCGAGGACGGTCGGCGTCTACCGGCCATTGTGAACAACAACATTATTTTCTTTACCGATGGAACGTGGGTCAGCCAGAACGCGCAACTCAGCACCAGACCCTACGCTCGGCTCGAGATGACCATGTTTTATAAAGCGAGGTACTTTGGCTGGGTGAGGGGCCCGGCTGATTCATACGTCGACGACATGTTGCGTTTAGTTAAACTCGAAAAGAAAACTGGAACACAAGAAAAGACTCCATCCACTCAAAGCCATTGAAGCACCATTCACCGCTGCGGCATCCAGTCGAATGCTGATGTCCTGCCGAACAACTACGTGAACCGAAGCTGCCGCTGTAAGGTTTTGTGTCGGACGCATCAATCGGAATCACTGGAACCAATGCCGAACACGCGTGGGGCCGAACGCGTGTGGAGGCATTGCTCTTTTTCTCGAACAATGCCCCATAAAGCAAACCAAGGGGTCGAAGGAGCGACTCCTCGCCAGCAAACGCGACAACTTCGAGAAGTAGCAAGACCGGCGAAAGGACTGGTGCGAGGATTAACTCACGACGACCTTGCAACCGATCCGCTCGAAGCGTTCGAGCAAATGGCTCCATACTGATAACACGTCAAGCAAGCTCCATGTTTCAAACGAAACGGAATCGAAGATGCTTCGAGGCTCTCGCCTAGCAACGAATCCTCCGACTCGATCAGGATGGGACAGACGTGAACGCCGCGATCGGTCACGATGCGACTGTGCTCACAAACTAAGAGTGAAGCATCATAATCGGCCATCATCTCTTGCGTCACACGCTCGGTGCCCCGATAGCCACATGTTCGCTGCTCTTCCGCCCCCAGTTGCAACGTCGGTAAGATCTTCAGTCGAGGACGCGAATAACCGGCTTGCTTTAACATCCGCTCGAAACTTCCGACTACTTGCAGTTCTTCTTCGTCTGGCCACGTTCGTGACGCCGTGATGATCGGCAAGAAGTCATGCTCGACAAGTTGGACGACACCACGCATGGCTCGCTCAAACGTCCCCTCGCCACGAATTGGATCATTCGTCTCAGATGAGAAGCCGTCAATCGAGACGCGAAACTCCAACGAGTACAGACTCTGCGACTCCGCATCGCGCAATCTAGCGAGCCACTCGTCCTTGAAGACCGTTCCGTTCGTGAGCACCGTCGCGGGGCCGTAAGTCAGCGTTTCGCAGAGGATTGGAACCATCTCTGGATTGAGAAACGGTTCGCCACCGGTGAAGTAATATTCCTTCACGCCAAGCGGCGCCGATTCGTCAAGTCTCCGCTTCACCTCCGCTAGAGACAAGTATTCAAACGCTCGATTCTTGGGGCTACAGCTAATAAAGCAATGGTGGCATGTCAGATTGCATAGAGTCCCCGCCACCTGAAACCACAAGTGATCGAGATGCGATAACGAAATGGCGGGCGCGTCACTGGTCATCGACTTCACCACTCGGCAACGAGACCGCCGTCTTATAGAGGTCAAGATCTTCGCGATCGCCAATGATCGTAAAGAGATCACGAACCTGTTCGCGACCAATCGAAACCAGGAAATTAGGATTCCTGCCGTAGCTTTTGGCTCCAAGAATGTAGAAGTCCGGCTCAGGAGTCACCAGCGACTGAGGCCCGTGAGTTGTTTGAGTTAGACAATCTCCCGAGCTAGATCCTTGAAGCGCGACGGCGAGTTTCATCGGTCCGCCAGTTGCGTAGCACTCGTGAATCTGAAGTTCTTGATAAATGCGGTTGACCGGGCGGCAGCCAACGTTTGCGACAATTGCGTCGAACTCGGCAGCGGTGGCTTCCCCGACCTCGCCTTCAGCAGCAAGCCTGACACGGAACTTACCCGTCGCTTCATCGTATTTAACTGAATGCAGATTCGTCCCCGATTTGAACGTTGCGTTTGGCGATGCCCCTGAGGCGAGACGGTTTGCTTCGACCGTTAACGCCGCCCGCTCGGGCAATCGGTCGTCGTTAACCGGTGAGATTGGCTCCGCTTCATTCGTCTGTCGCACGATCCATGTGACATGCGTGTCGGGTGCTTCTTCTGCGAGTTTGGCCAACCCAACGACTGTTGTCGCGGCGGAATAACCGGCACCGATGACTAGCGTCTTGCGATTTGCATACTGCGATCGGGCAGAACCCAGAACGTCAGGCACGCCGTACTCGATTCGATCCCGAACGGTCTTTTCGCCGATCGCGGGCAGCCCGCCCTCCCCTGCCCAGTTCGGATTGCCGAAGACTCCCGTGGTGTCGATGACGACTTCCGCCGCGGCAACAAATTCGGCTCCCGCACGATCGCGGCAGAGAATTCGAAAGTCCGAGTCAATTCTCTCATCGGTCCCAATCTCTTCTCCCTTCAACAACTCCGGGCGACCCACGCCAACGACTTCGATTCCTAACTTCAAGTGGTCGGCCAACAAATCCGTCTGCGACAACGGCAGCAAGTACCGATCCGCATACTCTAATCCTGTGAGAAACTCGTCGTCGCTGGGCGGCTCATAACCTCTGTCTTGCGCCCGCAAAGCTGCCAGCCCCAGCGTCGAGCGATTCATCCCGAAGGGACTGAACATCCGCACGTGCCCCCACCGCAAGATATTATCGGCGACGTTTCCACGCTCGTAGATATCAACGTCGTAGCCAAGAAAGCGAGCATAAAGCGCTGCTTCAAGACCGATCGGTCCAGCGCCGAGTACTGCGATGCGTGCCGGTGTGTCAACTGCCATCAGTGAGATAACCCTAGAATCCTGTCGCTGAAATCATATAAGATGAAACGCGGCGGTATTGTAGGGTGGCATGCCCTCGTGACACAACCAGCATCGAGACCACGACGAATGGGCAACTTGCGAGCTTGTCACTGCTGTGGATTGATTCACCGTGTCCCGCACTTGGAACACACTCAGTTCGCAACGTGTACGCGCTGCCAAGCAACGATCCAGCGAACAAGTGGTGGTCAACTCGCCGCGAGCAGAACTGCCGCGATGGCACTTGGTGCGTTCATCCTGTTTTGGCCAGCGACGCTGTTGCCAATTCTGGAGATGGAGCGACTCGGACAACATAACGAATCGAGCTTGCTTTTCGGAACGATTGAAATGCTTACCCACGGCGATTGGTTTGTCGGTATCATCGTTCTCGTCTTTTCGATCATTTTTCCACTGGTCAAGATCGTGATGTTGCTTGAACTGAGCCTGCTCGGTCTGCTGCAGCGTCGGCACAAGGCAGTGACCTATCGTGTCATGGAATACGCCGGTAAATGGAGCATGATGGACGTGATGCTACTTGCGTTCCTGGTGATGCTCGTCAAACTCGGCGATGTGGTGGAATTCAACTTCGGACCGGCGGTCGTAGCGTTCGTTCTTTGCGTTGCGATGAGCATGTTCGCGTCGATGTCGTTTGACCCCCACGCCATTTGGGAGGAGCAGCGGTGAGCCCAGTTCCTGAAGATCCGCTTCCTGATTCACAGTTCCCGAACGCCCAGATCCAAGAAGGCGGGAACATCGCAGCATCGATTCGACGCCATTCCAGCCGCCTGTGGATTGTGACGGGAATCTGTCTGGTCGTCGCGGTGATCCTGTTTGCTTCGGCCAACCGCAACCGCGGGACGCACATCGCAGTCCGATTCCAACAAGGTCACGGCATCAAACCGGGCGACGCGCTTCGTCATCGTGGGATCGAGGTGGGCGAAGTCATCTCGGTAAAGCTGGACAATGATCTTGGAACCGTCGTCGTCGATATTGTCCTCGAGTCAGCAGCATCCGGTCTGGCGCGTGAAGGTAGTCGGTTCTGGATCGAGCGACCGCGACTCAGCTTGGCCCGCGTCAGCGGGCTGGAAACAGTTGTCGGTGCGAAGTATCTCGGCATCCTGCCCGGTGACGCCGACGCGGCGGCAAAGTTTGTTTTCGACGGAGACGAATCGCCGCTGATGGTTCTTGACTCGCATGTTCGCGAGATTCAGATTCACTTTCGTGACGGACACGGTCTCCAAATTGGCGACGAGTTGAGACACCGCGGCATCGTCGTCGGCGAAGTCTCAAACGTCGACCTGAACGACGAACTGTCCGGCGTTACTGTCAACGTGCGACTCGTCCAAAGTGCCCAGGATCTCGCGCGTGCCGGAAGCCTGTTCTGGATCGAACGTCCTGATGTAAGTCTCACCGGCATTCGCGGCCTGGATACGATCGTCGGCGGCCGCTACATCGCAGTCGTACCTGGCCCTGACGATGCCGAGTTGCTTACATCGTTTGACGGCCTCGAATCGGCGCGGACGACAACCGAGCGATCGGAGGGTGGCCTTGAGATTACCCTGGAAGGTGTTCACCGGCGAGGCCTTCGGACGGGAGCACCCGTTCTTTATCGTGGGCACAAAGTCGGGCAAGTCGTCTCGCTTGGTCTTTCGCCTGACGCGTCGCGAATCGAAGCTCGCGCCTACATCCAACCAGCATTCACGCGGATCATTCGCGACAACACTGTTTTCTGGAGCACGAGTGGTGTCAAGGCGAACTTCAGCATCAGCGGCGGTTTTGAGTTGAGTGCTGAAACGCTGGAGACAATCGCGGCCGGAGGCGTTTCGCTGGCGACGCCCGATACTCCCGGCAAACCGGTGAGTACAGGTCATCGCTTTACGTTGCTAAGCAAGCGAGACGATGGATTCGACGAAGGCACTTGGACAAGTTGGCAGCCACACATTCCGCTCGGATCGATCGAGCTACCCGAGGCAATGATGTTGCCACATCCCACGCGTGCCGCATTGATTTGGAAAGAGAAGCGACTCGGGCTGAGTCGATCACGACAACGCGAAGGGTGGTTGTTAGCGTTGTCCACCAACCAATTACTTGGCCCCGCCGATCTACTAATTCCGCCAGAGAGCGCTATCGACGGTGCGGCTAGTCTTCAGTTGGTTGGCCAGCAATTCTCAGTCAGCGCCGAACGCATCGAACTGTACGGAAAACTTGCAACACTGCGGCTGGACGCTGCCTTGAAAG
Organism: Planctomycetota bacterium; assembly: GCA_014381825.1. Lineage (GTDB taxonomy): Bacteria > Planctomycetota > Planctomycetia > Pirellulales > Pirellulaceae. The sequence continues at coordinate 173,366 of JACNKX010000053.1, read as the reverse complement.
ACACACGCCCCTGGCCCGTGGAGCAACTTCGACAACCAAGTTCTATCGAAGAAGTCTTCATTCTTACGGAGTCTGCCGAATCGAGCTTTCCGATTCCGACGAATCGTCTTACCTCAACGCCTGGCATCGGCGAATGGGATGTTGCGTCTTCATTCTCGATCAGCCCCCAGCTTCACGGTTCGTGCGTCGTTTCGCGCGCCGACGGTGCGGTTTTAGGGTTACTAGTTGTCGATCACGGCATGGCGCACATCGCATTCGCTCCGGCGGCTTCCGATCAGTAGAGTGGTAGCCGCATTGGTCGTCTCCTTCTCTCACGAGTGAAGCTTTGCGGGCTGTAGGGAAGACTCAAGTGCCTGCAAGCCGAAACTGTTTTTTTGATGGATCAAAAAGACGATCTCTCAGGTGAATCGCTCTCGCAAGTTCCGATGAATGAACTAGTCGGTGGAAGGCACGTGCGCCGCGAATCAGAACTTCTATTATCAAACGACAGGATGTGAAACCGATGTCAACGAACAAACTAGCGTCATTAATCGGCATCACGGTTCTTGCACTACTGCCCGCCCAGTTGCTTCGCGGCGAGGAGCGTCTGTGGGTCGATGGATGTACCGGATGCTCGCCAGGAACGCTGCTGCAATGGAGTAATGGAAACAGTTTCGGTGGCGGACCCGACTTGAGCGCACCGCTGGTTACCGATCGACCGGACTTCACAGAAGCCAGCTCGACGGTTGGACGCGGTGTGGGGCAATTGGAGTTTGGCTACACGTACACCTTCGACAACGACGGGACGGACCAAACGATCGGAAATTCCTATCCCGAGACGCTGCTGCGGTATGGCATATTCGCTGAATGGCTTGAGCTTCGCGTCGCGTGGAACTACGCAAATGAAGAAGTCAACGGTGCGGGCGTTTCGGGTTCGGAAGACTTGTACCTCGGCTTCAAGATCGCCCTCACGCCACAAGAATGTCTGTTGCCAGAGATGGCCATCATCCCGCAAATGACCGTCCCGACTGGACACAATGCGTTCAGCGCCGACGAAGTACTGGGAGGTGTCAACTGGATCTACGGGTGGGAAATCAACGATGTCATCTCGACTGCGGGTAGCACGCAATTCAACCGAGCAATTGACGAAACAACAACAGCTTCTTACACCGAATTTGCTCAATCCTGGACAGCCGCCTATACGTTGACGGATCGTTTCGGCGGGTACACCGAATGGTTCGCTCTCTTTCCGTCCAGCGCCGACACCGCCAAGCCGCAACACTACTTCAACGGCGGCTTCACCTACTTGATCACGGATGACGTCCAGTGGGACATCCGAGCTGGTGTCGGCTTGAACGACGCAGCCGACGATTACTTCGTCGGCACAGGCCTGTCCGTGCGATTTCAATGAATTGCGTCGCAGAGTGCTTGATGGTACACGAGTAGGTTGAAACAAGCCTGCGCAGTTCCGGTAGAATCCTGAATCTGCGCTGACTTGTTTCGGTCGACCCATCTTGGCTACGATAGCGTTCGAGCCATCTCTCACATCCGAACGCAATGGGGTTCGACTCATGTTCTGTCAAAAGTGTGGCATTGAAGCACCCACGAAGTACGTTGCCTTCTATCAAAATATCGGCGCTCTGGTGATGCGGTTCTCGCGGAGCATGGAGGGAAATCTCTGCAAGTCGTGCATCCATAGCACGTTTTGGAGCTATACCGGGATTACCGTGCTGATCGGCTGGCTCGGAATAATCTCATTCATCGTGGCACCGTTCTTTGTCTTGAATAACATCTTCCGTTACATCTTTTGTCTGACGATGCCAGCAGTTCCACTGGGTGCGACTGCTCCGACGCTTACCGAGGCGGACGTGGAGCGTCTGAATCCGCACATGGAACAATTCTTTACACGAATCGATTCCGGAGAAGAACTCGAAACCGTCGCGCAAGACACGGCAATGCGAGCGAATGTGACACCCGGTCAAGTCATGCTCTTTTTCCGTGCGATCCTTGAGGCGCAGAACGAAGAGCAATAGCAGCTGTTTACACGGGCCGATCTATCCTCGCCCGACACGAAACGGGGTCAGATCAATTGCTGGCTCTTCGCCGAGTATCAGCTGGCGCAACACGACCGCCGTCCCGGGAGACATGTGCAGGCCGCTACGATAATGGCCGGCCGCCGCGAAGGCATTATCGAGCCCCGGCATCTGGCCGATGTAGGGGAAGCCGTCGAACGAGCCGGGACGAAGTCCTGCCCAACTGTTCTCGATCGGTGCTGCTCGCAATGCTGGCACGAGTTGCCGAGCGAGGGCAGCTAACTCGTCGATGGCCTCTTCGGTCGTACTCTTATCGAAGCCGGCTTCTTCCTCGGTCGAACCAACCAACACACGACCGTCGTCGCGCGGGACCAGATAACGAGGCCCTTCATTCAGCACGCGACTAAACGGAGGAGTATCGCATTTGAACAATACCATCTGGCCACGAATCGGCATGATGCCGGTCGTAACGCCGAGCTGCTTTAACAGCTGTTGAGTCCAGGCACCCGACGCGAGGCAATATCGATCCGCGTGCAGCGAACCGGTGTTTGTACGCACTCCAGTCATACGTCCGTTAGAGTAGTCGAACCCTGTCGCCTCGCAATTTGACCGAATCTGAACGCCAAGCTGGCCACATGCCAACGCGAGGGCTCGCAGATGATCTGGGTTGCGGAGCTGAGCTTCGCCCGGCAATGAATATGCCGCCTCTAGTTCACCGGTGGCGAGTTCGCGAAGCGCTGGTTCCATCTCGGCCACCTCGGCGAGCGACAACCGTTCGATCTCGATTTCTAGCTCACGCAGCATCGCCGCGAAGGCGTGCAGCGAGGCAACTTCGCCGACGCTACGAGCCAAGTACAAGCCGCCGCATTCGCGGTATCCGTTGTCGATGCCGGTCTCTTCACGCAGGCGATCGGACCATTCACGATACAACTGGTGGCTCAGTGCTCGCAATCGATCGAGCGGATCAATCGCCGTCGCGAGATTCGCCGGCGGCAAGATCCCCGCGCCAGCCCAAGAAGCTTCTCGACCGATCGGACCGCGATCGATTACTTCGACCGTCGCACCATGATTCGCCAGCTCATATGCCAGCGAAAGCCCAATGACGCCGCCGCCGACGATCAAACAATCCGGTACTGAAGAAGCTGACACGTGGAACTCGAGTCAAAGAATACGGTTGATTGCGGCGAGTAATTCACTTAACGCCGGGTCGTCGTTCGCGATCTGCAAGAGTTCGTTTCGCAGTCGCTCCAAATCTGCTGATTCGTCTACATCGTACCACTGTGGCAACGATTCGTAAGACAACCTCAACTCGCCTATCCGCGCAATCGTTTGCTCCCACACGCGGGGCGTACTCCAATCGATATCTTCGAAGATGGCCGTCCCAGCTCGGGACACGCCAACCAGGTAGTAACCTCCATCGTCCGTAGGCCCCAAGACCACATCAGTTTCGCGGAGAAGACCAAAAGCCGAATCGACATATTCGACCGGCATCGACGGGCTGTCCGAACCGATCAACACCACTCGTTCTGCGTCCTCGCGGAAGCAGGAATCAAAAAACGACGTCATTCGCGAACCAAGGTCACCGGTTGACTGTGATTGAATGATCCAGTCCTGGCCGGCGAACGCACGGAATGAGTCCGCGTGCTCCTCTGGGGTGAAACACAATACGCGTCGATCGGCACGATGGCTGAACCGTTGCACCAGAGTTGAGACGAAACTGCGATAGATTTCACTTGCCGAGTCGTTACCCAGTGTCGCCGCGAGCCGCGTTTTAACTTCGCCCAGTTCCCAGTATTTCGCAAACATTCCGAAACAGTCCAAGGCTTAAGTCCTTCGCGAAGATTAACGCCCGCTTAACAATCGTCTCAACAGGATTTCGTTCACCCGGCCACGAAAGCGTTCCTGACCGTCGATAACGACAACGGGCACGCACTCGGTGTACTTCGCCACGAGCTCTGGGTCGCAATCGATATCAACGGACCGCGGCACCAAGCCATGCCGCCGAAGAATCTCGTGGGCGTCATCACACAAGTGGCAGCCCTGGCGAGTGTAAAGAATCGTTTCGTGAGTCGACATTCAAGCCTGTATTCCGATGGCCAGAATCAGCTCGCGGGAATTCAGCTCGCTAGATCCGGCAGCCGCTTCAACGAGCGGACCAGAGATTCTGACAAATCTGCGGCCGAACACAAGCGGCGAGAGGTTTACGTGGCGGGGCTGAAGCTGGTATTCTCACACGATCCCTGATAATCTGAGGCTAGTTGCAAACTCATTGGTATTCTGTCCACGCTAACAGCAGTGCCTTCAGGCGGTCCACAATCGAATGGCCACGCCCAGCGTAAAGAACTTTCTCGAACTCGTTCAACGGAGCAAGTTGGTTGATCCCGACGAGCTTCGCGCGACGCTGCTGAAGTGCAAGTCCGAACACGACGGCCAAATGCCGACGGATACCGAAGTCGTCGCAGACTGTTTGGTCAAAGACGGACTGCTAACGGATTGGCACTGCGGCAAGCTGTTCGACCGCAAATACAAAGGGTTCTTTCTCGGCAAGTACAAGCTGCTCGGGCACATCGGGACGGGCGGAATGAGTAGCGTCTATTTGGCGGAACACATGTTGATGCGCCGCCAACGTGCGATCAAAGTGTTGCCGAAAAGCCGTATCGGGGACTCGTCCTACTTGGAGCGGTTCCATCGCGAAGCACAGGCGACCGCGGCCCTTGAACATCCCAACGTCGTCCGAGCCTACGACGTCGATAACGCGGGGGACACGCACTATCTCGTCATGGAGTTTGTAAAAGGCGAGGACCTTCAGAACATCGTGAACGATCAGGGAGCGCTGAGCTATGAGCAGGCGGCTGATTACATATCGCAAGCAGCTCTTGGGCTCGCTTATTCACACCAAGAAGGCCTGATCCACCGCGACGTCAAACCCGCCAATTTACTCGTCGACGAGGAAGGAGTCGTCAAGATTCTCGATCTTGGACTGGCACTGTTCGCCGAAGATGAAAGTGCGTCGCTCACCATTCAACATAACGAGAACGTACTTGGAACGGCTGACTATCTTGCTCCCGAACAAGCCATCAACAGCCACGAGGTCGACGGGCGAGCTGACATCTACGGACTTGGTTGCACCTTCTATTTCACCCTCACTGGACACGCCCCGTTCAACGAAGGCACACTCGCTCAACGAATCGCACGGCATCAGACCCAAATGCCGCCAGACATCCGTGATGATCGTCCCGACTGTCCACGCGAGCTGGTCGAAATCTGTGTAAAGATGATTCAGAAGAAGGCCGACAGCCGCTATCAGTCGTGCAGCGAAGTTGTAACTGACCTCGAAGCCTGGCGCGCGAGTCGAACGAGCGCAACTGATGCAGCCACAGCGCGATCGGTTCAGCAGGTGACGGCGGGGACGGTCGCCGATTCGGCGGGCGGTCGTCGTTCGCGCGTCGGCGATGATATCTCGGCGACCGGAAACTCGGGGGTCGATAGCAATACTACATCCCAAGCAAGTTCAGCAGCGAGCGAGAGTGCGCCTTTCAACGCCGCCTTGGAAGACACTGCATCGGACCGAGATCGTGGCACAGTAGTGAGCCAAGCGAACGCGGAGGATCTCGACGACGCACTGGAAGTCCAAATCATTGACGACGATTCGCCGATTACGCCTTACGACGACAGCGGAACACTTAACTTGGGAATCGAAGCCGAGCGATCAGTCGCTTCGCGCGTTCGCGGTCGTGGAAGCCGTTCGGCCAAGAAATCGAAGGCAGCCAGAAAGCAGCCGCTGCCGGTCTGGGCCTGGGGAGCCATCGCCGCTGGTATTGTCGTCGTTGTTGTAATCATTGCCGTGCTGGCGTCGTCCGGTGATACGGGTGATACACCCGAGAAGCCTAACCCAATACCTTCTTCACCGTATCGCGAGAGTACCGCGTAACGCGGCGCGATAAACTCACTCGGTGCCCCTCTGCGGTCGTCACGATGGGCTTGAAGGACTCGCGTTCGGGCGTTTGGCTCTCGGAATCGGGTCTAAGCATTCTCGCTAAATCGCCCATTTGAACAGCTGCTTCGTCGACGTAAGTCGCACTTCAAAAACCGCAAGTCACACTACAACAGCGACTTACGATGTTCACTAGTTTTTCCACTGGTTTTTCCCCTAGGCTTTTTATGGGGTTTGAGATCGGTCTTTTCCCGGGTTCTTTCGACTGACGGATCGAATTGGTGGCGTTGTTTCTGAACGGATGTCTCTTGGTGTCACCCAAGGAACCGCATTTGCAAATCCGTGAGGTCGCTTACCATGAAACGACGTCCGACAGCGAATTTGAAGAACCGAAACTCGCGGCGATCGACGACGGCTTTGCCAAAGGCTATCCAAAAATCGATCGCCGTCGCTAAACGTTCACGCGGGCGTGTCGGCCAAGATCACGGGCCTTTCATTCCACCCGAAGACTGGTATGAACCACATGAGCGATGCACCGACTCATTCGACGTCGTAACTCAGGAACCAGGGCCGGGCTATCGGCACGTAGTCTCCGAAACTGACATTCGCCAACGATTAAGTGACCTACCCGCCAAGTTCACAGCCCCAGTTCAAGTGGTCCAGCTGAGCCGCATGACGCGGAAAAAGCGATCTTTTCCGTGTTACGGCATGCAATGGGGACGAGCACTTTACCTGTACCCGGTTGAATCCGAACTCGTCGAGTACTTCGGGCGGCCCCCGCGACCGGCGGAATACCATGAAACTCGGCTCTTCGGCGGGAAGTGGGGGCATCAGGGAGGCTCGTTCTGGCGGCTGACTTGGACCCCAGCGACGATCCGCGACTTCTATCTTAACAATGTACTAATTCACGAGTTGGGACATCTTCTCGACGAAAGAAACACCGGCTATCGCGACCGCGAGCGTTTTGCCGAGTGGTTCGCCATCGAGTACGGATATCGTGGCCGGAGGAAGAGCCGCCGCAATTCCTCGTCACGGCGTCGGCACAGAAACAAGTAACCCACTGCTACGTGAGTACTTTCGTCGCTTCCGTTCGTTCTAACACAGCAGCAGGCTTGCGGACGATTCAACAAACCTGTCGTTAGCTTGCATGTTGCTTTATAATCGAAGTTCGACCCACCAGTTGGGCCAGTATCATCGATGAAAGGACGGACATGATCTCTCGAAAGTTGTCGACGCTCACAAGCCTTTTCGCGGCCTTCGTAGTGCTTTGCAGCATCGCCGCTCCGGTTGATGCCGCTATTAGCCCTGAGCAACGAAGCGAGTTAACCGCTGTCTCGATTGCGTTGAACAAATCCACCAGTCTGTTCGGGCGCGATCAATTCGCGAAATCGGCCGAAGGGCTCGCTGAACTTCACGCTCGATTCGAGAAACTTGCCGCCAGCGGCGACGCCGACGTCCTCCGCGCGTTGGAAGACCTGCACAAGAAGTTCGTGCGTACACACGCCTTGCTTGAATTGGAAGGCATCGAGCTGCCACCGCTACCCGAGCTTAAACCTGCAGCGCCGATGCCAAGCCCTTCGCCCGCCGGTGGCGGATCAAGTTTCGTGAAAGACGTTGCGCCGATGTTAGTCGCCAAGTGTGGCAAGTGTCACGTCGATGGAACACGGGGCAAGTTCAACATGGCGAACTACGCCGCGCTGATGCAAGGGTCGGAGACAGGCGTCGTGATTTTTCCGAATGATCCTGCCGGCAGCCGTATCGTCGAAGTCATCGAGAGCGGAGACATGCCGCGAGGCGGCAGTCTCACACCTCAAGAGTTTACGTCATTAAAGAACTGGATCGCTGCCGGGGCAAAGTATGACGGCGAGAGCCCGCAGGACAATCTGAATATGTTCGCAACAGCTGGCGGCAACACGCCCACGCCGACTGCAACCGTGGTCGCTGCGACTGGAAACGAGTCGGTCAGCTTCGCGCGAGACATTGCGCCTGCGCTTTCCGCCAACTGCTTCGGCTGTCACGTCAATGTTCGCAACGCTCGCGGCAACCTGAACATGACTTCATTTCAACGCATGTTGCGCGGCGGCGACAGTGGTGTTCCTTTCATCGCTCGTCAGCCAGCAAACAGTTTGATTATCCAGCGTCTCAAAGGCGAGGGTGGCGAGCCGCAGATGCCGATGGGACGCCCGGCGCTCTCCGACGCTGTCATCGCGAAGTTCGAGAAATGGATTGCTGAAGGAGCGACGTTCGACGGACCGAATCCCAACATGGACATCGATCAAGTCGCCGCGTTGGACAAAGCAAGGAACTCTACCCACGAGCAACTCAGTGCGGATCGGATGGAACTCGCGTTAAAGAACTGGAATCTTGGGATGGCGAACGCCAAGGCCGACCAATTCGAGACAAAGAACTTTTTCGTGGTTGGCAACGTCGGCCCGGCAACGCTGGAGGAATATGGCAAGAAGGCCGAAGAGCTGACGCCGAAAGTCGCTCCGATGTTTGGCGCACGTTCCAACGAACCGTTAATCAAAGGCCGCATGTCGTTGTTTCTGTTCAAACAGCGTTACGACTACAGCGAGTTCGGACAGATGGTCGAGAAACGCGAGTTGCCTAAAGAGTGGCGCGGACATTGGAATTTCAGCATCATCGACGCATACGGTGCCATCATTCCGCCAAACGATGCGTCCTACACGCTTGATGGCTTGATCGCTCAACAGATCGCCGGGACCTACATGGCCAGCTTGAACAATCCGCCGCGTTGGTTCTCTGAGGGATGCGCCCGCGTTGCTGCATCACGTCTCGCCGCAAAAGACCCTCGCGTCGCAGCTTGGAAGAGCGGCTTGGGACCAGCACTAGCGAAGATGACCAAACCCGCAGACTTCTTGACCGGCAAGCTGCCTCCCGAGGACTCGGACATCGCCAGCTTTAGCTTTGTCACCGGTTTGATGAAAGACTCGAAGCGGTTCAATGCCATTATTGATGGTCTGCGAGCCGGAGAGGATTTCAACAAGCTGTTCGTCAACAGCTACGGAGCAAGCCCAGAGAAGGTCGCGGAGATTTGGGCTAGAACGGCTGGGCGAAGTCGTTAGACCACGTCCCGTTCTCGCTTGGCGCGATATACTGGCGCGATGCAGTTAATCGACGAGCACTCCGCAGCAGCTTACCTCCAAGAGCAGGGGCGGCTTTTACCCAACGAAGATGTCTCGGTTCGCGAGTTACCGGGCGGTGTGTCGAACTTCGTTCTTTATGTGACGCGTTCGACCGAATCGGACTTTGTCTTAAAGCAGGCTCGCGAACAGTTGCGAGTCGCTGCCCCGTGGTTTTGCAGCGTTGAGCGAATCTGGCGCGAAGTCGAAACGATGCGTGTCTGCACGCAGTTGCTGACGGATTCTTCCACGACCCCACGTGTTCCAATCGCGACTCCCGACGTCCTCTTCACGGACACAGACAACTTTCTATACGGCATGTCCGCCGTCGCGAATCATGAAACATGGAAGCAACGATTGTTGCGAGGCGAGATCATCGAAGACGTTGCTCATTCGTGCGGCTGGCTGATGGGCCGACTGCACGGTGGCACTTGGAACGGCCGCTTGATTCCAAACAGCTTGCACGATCGACAATTCTTTCACGATCTGCGTGTCGATCCTTACTACCGAGAAGTCGCTCGCGTCCACACTGATCTTGTTCCGGCAATCGATCGCTTAACAGACTCGCTTGATTCTTCAATCCACTGCCTGGTACACGGCGATTTCAGCCCGAAGAACCTGCTCGTTCACGAACACGGACTTGTCTTGATCGACTTCGAAGTCGGACACTTCGGTGATCCGGCATTCGACATCGGTTTTTTTCTGAGTCATCTGGTGCTAAAGGCTTTCCGAGCTGGCGATGAATCTTCGACTTACTTGGCGTTGATCGATGCCTTCCGATCGGCGTACTCCGATGAGTTTAGTAGGCTCGTGTCGAATGGCGAGCTGCCGGCGATTGAGCAGCGAGCGGCGGAAAACCTCGCGGCGTGCATGTTGGCTCGCATCGACGGAAAGAGCCAGGTCGATTATCTCAGCGAGTCGGCACGAGCCCAAGTTCGAGAGTGTGCTCGATGCATGCTGCTCGCTTCAGAAGCGTCGTTCGACGACGTTATGAACCACATCCGTTCGTCACTACGAAGGAATCACCAACTGTGAGCAGCATCTCAAAGATCCACGCCCGCGAAGTCCTGGACAGCCGAGGCAAGCCAACGGTCGAAGTTGAAGTAACCTGCGCGAATAAAGCATTCGGTCGCGCCATCGTTCCCTCAGGCGCGAGTACAGGTGCTGCGGAGGCGTTGGAACTTCGTGACACGCAGGTTGCATGGTTCGACGGGCAAGGCGTCGGACAAGCTGTCGACAACGTCAATAAGACACTAGCTCCCGCCCTAGTTGGACAAGACGCGACCGATCAGCAAGCAATCGACACCGAACTCTTACGACTCGATTCATCACCGCAGAAGTCGCAACTCGGCGGCAACGCGCTCCTCGGCGTCTCACTCGCGGTTGCGCATGCCGCAGCTGCTTCGCAACAGATCCCACTGTACCGCCATATCAACAACCTCCTCCCTTCTTCCGCTTCTAACCTCCCACCTACTCTCCCACTCCCAATGACCAACATGATCTCCGGCGGCCTCCACGCTGGCGGGAATCTCGACTTTCAAGATGTCTTGATCGCGCCTCGCGGAGCACCAGATTATCGAACTGGTTTGGAGTGGATTGTCCGCGTGTATCGGCGGCTGGGCGATTTGCTTACAAAGTCGGGATTCGAAGGGCGCCTGGTAGGCGACGAAGGAGGCTATGGCCCGCGTCTCGAAAGCAATCGCCAAGCAGTGGCATTCGTCGTTCAAGCGATCGAAGCGGCACGGCTTCGTCCTGGTGACGACGTCACGATCGCGCTCGACGTCGCGGCGACGCATTTTCTCCAGAACGACGGCACTTATCGGTTGGTCACGGAACGAGACACGACGCTGACGGGTGCTGAAATGATCGATCGACTTGAAGCCTGGGTAGACGAGTTCCCCATCACCAGCATCGAAGATGGTTTGGCCGAAGAGGATTGGGACGGCTGGCGAACGCTAACTCAGCGACTAGGCGATCGAATTCAACTGGTCGGCGACGACCTCTTCACGACGAACGAGCGTCGCATTGCAAAAGGGATCGAACTGGGTGTTGGCAACAGTGTCCTGATCAAAGTCAATCAAATCGGCACGCTCACCGAAGCCCTTCGCGCGATCGAAGTGGCTCGTGAGGCCGGATATTCTTTAGTCGTGTCAGCCCGCAGCGGTGAAACCGAGGACACAACCATTGCCGACTTGGCCGTAGGCGTCGCCGCCGAACAAATTAAGATCGGATCGATCGTGCGAAGCGAACGTTTAGCGAAATACAACCAACTGCTCCGCATCGCGGAAGTTCTTGGCTAGCGAATTCAGCGTCTACCCCAAAGCAGGCTCACCTTCCGCAAGGACACCAGCAGCTTCAACTGGGAAACGACATTTCGGCATACTTCTGAACAATTCGCTCGGCGACGCTGACATGCCCGGGCAAGAGCGTCCGTTGGTCGTGGATACCTTTGAAGGTAGAGAGGATGTACTCCACATCGTCGCGGCCGATGCCGTACAGGTGAAAGAAGGCCGCGTCGAGTTCGGCCCTCAACTCGGCCCGCTCGGCTTCGTCCCACTTGTTCAGCCTGCCGCCGTATTCCGATTGGAAGCTGCCGCTAGTGAAGTCGCAGGCCTCGGCCAACGGAAGCATGTCTTCGGCCGTACAGGTGAGCTTGAGTACTCGCTCGCTGATCCACGATTCGAGTGTCGTATGTCGCTCCCACGGGCATGGTTTGTCGTAAGTGTCAGGCGGCAGGACGGGAAGTTGTTTAACGATGAAAAATGTGAGCGAGATGCCGCCCGACTTTTGTTTCGTGCAGAAGTCCAGCGGAATCGAATTGAGGTTAGCGAGCAAGCAAAGTTCACGGTGAGGTTCCGTCGACGTCCTGATTACGGGTGCCTTGTGGATGACAGCCGCAAGCGGCAGCATTGTTGCAATGAACGTGCGATGGTCCGTTGCTCGCGTGATGTCACGAAACGTCAGGAGCGCAGGCGGCCGAGATGGCGAGAGCGCTGAGATGACGTGTTCTTTGTCGACCCACCAGCGCGGCGAAACGCGGAATTCTGGGTTCTGGTGTTGCACCAAAGTTGTCTCGGCTGTTTGGCCTTGGTTCGTCCAATTTGACGTGTCGTCAAAAGCCGAGCCGAATCGATGGTCATACGGCCGAAACATCTTTGCTTCATAGAGTTGCAGATAGCGGTGTTCACCTTTCACGAATTGCGTTCCGTCCACGACGAAACCTTCGCCTTGCAACGATTGGGAGTCACGGAACAGTTCGGCATCGTTCGACTGATCGAACATTCGCTTAAACGACTGACCCCACGGATTGCCCGTTGGCCCTTCTCGACCTTCATCGACGAGCACTGGTATTCGTCGGTAGATTGACTTCGTGATCTCGGCATCACGGCGAGTGCGAAAGATCGGACAGGTACGCGTGTTGGGATTCACAAGGTGAATGTCTTCGCCGTTTAGCGCGATGTGCCGCGCGCGATCTTCCAATTCCTCGACGCGATGGACAAAGAAAATGTAGTCAGCTTGCGACGTCGTCATCTGCGAACCGCCAAAGTTGAGAATGCAGTACTTGAACGACGCATGCACGTCCGAGAAGTAGATTTTTTTGTTCTCGAAATCGTAAAGCCGAATCAGGCGATTCGATTCGGCGATCTCGGCGAAGAGCAGTCTTGTCGTATTGTCGAACGCAATCCCCGACGGCACGAGCAAACCGACGCGCCCTTGTGGCGAAACAAGATCGTTGGCAAGCTCGGTGAAAACGGCGTAAGTATTGATGTCGCCGCGTCCGGTCAGCGGATAGGCCCCGGACTTTCGGCAGTAATCAAGAAGTTCATGCGAAGCGTCGTAGGCACTTTGGTATTGTTTGAACAGTGTCGGATTTGACTCTTCAAGATCGGCGATCGCCTGACGCTGTTTTGCTGCGTTCGTGGTCGCCAGAATCTCAGGTGCCGGCAGCGAGAAGAACTCGCGGTTTTGCAACTTGATCCGCTCCCAGGGTGGATTGCCGACAACACAATCGAACCCGCTTTCGTCGCGGTTGAACACACCAGGAAACCGTTCTCTCCAGTCGAAGCCCGCTGGATGCACCGCTGAATCGTGAACCAGCGAGTTTCCCTGAACGATGTTTTCGGAGAGCGTGGCCAGCGTGTGACCCGTCGTTGCCGAGCGAATCCAAAGCGCTAATTGCGTGATCTCGACGGCTTCAGGCGAGAGATCAACGCCGTACAGATTTTCCTGCAGAATAAATTGAGGAACTTGATCGGCCAATTCCTTTGTGTCTGGTTCGCCCGCCTGTTCAAGATGGCCAATGACTTCGTGATAGCGTAGTTCCAAGACGTTATATGCCTGAAACAAAAACGCACCGCTCCCGCAAGCAGGATCGACGATTTTTAGATCCTGCAGAGTGTTAAGGCAGCGCCGCCAGTATCCAGCATCCTCTGGCGCGGTACCCCGTCGCGATTCGTCTTCGGAAATACCGAACTCGGACGCTGCGACAGCAAACCGCTGGGCGATCAATTCTTCGACCGCGTACTGCACGATGCGGCTTGTCAGTTCTGAAGGCGTGTAGTAAATACCAAGCTGTTTTCGCTTGGCCGACTGAGGCATGGCGGCGTACTGCTGCGTCTTTTCGGCATCTCCGCCAAATAAGCCCGACTCCTTGAGCTTTTCTAATTCGGTGATGGAACGCTCGAATAAGTGTCCCAAGACGTCGAGGTTGACTTCATCGGCGAAATCGTAGGTGCTGATCGACCGAAAGAATCTTGTCCAGGGATCGTCAGGCAACTCCAACTCGTCAACTGCATGTGGCGCAAACAACCCGCCGTTGTATTTTGGAATCCCGTGAGTGTCGTTACCGCTGTCGATGAAGCGAAATAAGTGCTTGAAGTTCTGCCAGCGCGGATTCGTCACCGCGTGAAAGCCCGCTACCGTGTAGGCTTTGGGAATCGTCTTCTCGGGCAGCAGGTGCCGATCTTCACAGAAGGCAATGAACATGATCCGATCGAACAGACGTTGAGCCATTTCGATCGCATCGTCCAGCGAGTGCTTCAGCTTGAAGTGCAAATGCGAAATCAACTCAGTGCGATTGTGCGAGTAGGCCTCGTAAAGTTGATCACTGACCGCTCGTTGTCGCTCCACCGAATTCTTCAGTAACGCAACGGCGCGTGGCGGCCCCAGCAACGACTCGTCGATCAATCCTTGACGATGAAACAAGACATAAAACTGCTTGAATGTCTCGAAGTCTCGCAATGACTTCAGCGTGAAATGCTCGTAAGCACGTTTCGTCGAATTTCGCTCGTAGAGGCGGAAACTAACGATGTTCGAAACGATGCCCCAGCGGCATTCGGGCGGCGTATTGACGAGATAATCCCAGCATTGATCAACAGCGGTTCGACCGTTGCTGCGATCACGGTCGAGATGAACACCCGGCCCCTTCAATTCGATCACGGCTAGCGGCTTGTGACTTTGTCCATCTCGAAAGAATCCCAATACGGCGTCCGGTATTTGCCCAGCAATCGCATGGTGCTGAAGGCGATGCCAAGTTTCAACTCCTCCGAGCGGGCCAGCGTAACCAAGCGCCTCACCGAAGACTTCGGCCAGAAACTCGCCTTGCATTTGAGTTTCATTGAGTTTTGCGAGACGCCCCGAACTCTCCAGATCAGCCCATTTCACGAGTACCGTATGGGCTTCGCGAAACTGATTTTCATCGAGTCGCTTATCGGATGCAGCATCCTTGAGGAACCTCGCCAGAATCAGCCGATCGGTCTTCGCTTGACGCAGCGCGACTGGTGGGTCGTTAGGAAAGAGAGTTCTAGCCATGGTCCTCGGAACGTTTCCGTTTGACTGGGTGAACGAGTCGCAACCTCGCGGCCGTCGTTCCAAACTGCTTCGGCCACACACAGCACCTTGTCGAGTGCGAACACGCTGATGGCCGATTGTAATATCTGTTCGTTTATCCAATCACCCCCCTCGTCAGCTGTTCAACACATCGCCTTCTGCAGTTTGCCATCGCGTCTCGCGGTTTGAACTCGAATCGCACGGCCTCGCTCAATGCGAATTCTCAAGCTATCCTTACGAGACGGTACGCTGCATACCACTCGAATCCCGACGGAGATCATTTATGTCCGAGCCTCTGCTCTTTGAATCACACTCGCATACGCCGCTTTGTAAACACGCGGTCGGCACGCCCAGCGAGTACGCGGCAGTCGCCGAGGCTCGAGGGTTGCGCGGACTCTTGGTTACCTGCCACAATCCGATGCCGGATGGGTTTTCAGCTCGCGTTCGCATGAGTCCCGACCAACTCGGCGAGTATGTCGATCTCGTTGCCCAAACCCGAGAGGAGTGGTCTGGACGTGTCGACGTGCGTCTCGGTCTCGAAGCGGACTACTTCACTGGATATGAGACTTGGCTCGAACAGCAACTCAACTCGGCCGACTTTCATTCCGTACTGGGTTCAGTTCATCCACAGATCGATGAGTTTCGATTGCGTTATTGGGATGATGATCCCACGGAAGTGCAACGCACTTACTTTCGGCTCCTTGCAGATGCTGCCGAGACAGGACTGTTTGATTGCCTCGCCCATCCTGACCTGATCAAGAACATGACGGCTGACAATTGGGAACCGTCACAAATCATGGATGATATCCGGCGGGCGCTGGACCGGATCGCCAAAACGGGAATGGCGATGGAACTGAACACTTCAGGCGCAAATAAGTTGATCGCCGAAATGAATCCGTTCCCCGAGATGCTTGTCGAGATGTCGGCTCGCCAAATCCCCGTGTGCATCGGCTCGGATGCCCACGAGCCAGGCCGCGTTGGGGATCGATATGACGAGGCGTTACTGCTGCTCGAAAGCTGTGGCTATTCACGGGTCAGCTTCTTTCTCGAACGCCAACGACACGACGTCTCGATCCGTGCGGCTGCTGCCAGTCTCGCCGAACCGGCAAATTCGTAAGTGGCTCTGGCCTGCAAGGTACTTTACTAAACCTCGTGAACTTGCCGAACGCTGTGCAATCTCTTAGCTTAGACATGCAGATTCCCTTCACCATGCACGAATCAACGTATGTCACCAGCGGTCGACGACGGAGAGCAAACGAACAGTCGCAGTGGCGACGAGGCGTTCATCGTTGCGCGCAATGAAGGAGCTTGGCGCGACATTTTCTGATTGCCGAGCAACGTTGTGACGACCATCGGTCGCGATCCTTCGAATCGGATCATCTTGCACGAGGAGAAGTGCAGCCGTCGGCAATGCGAACTTTCGTGCGAGGCAAACGAATGGGTGGTTCGCGATCTAAACAGCCGTAACGGTACACATGTCAACGGCAACCGGGTCTCGGAACGAATTCTCATTAATGATGGCGACGTCATTCGAATCGGTGGGATGGAGTTGTTGTTCACGACAGACATCTCCAAACCGCTAGACCAGACAGTCGACGCCACGGGAGTTGATCCGTCGACGAAGGGCGACACCAATGATGACTGTGGCCCGCAGATCCTTGAGCGTAAGTCGTCGTCACGTTATCTGACCGAAAGCCATCTCGGTTCAGACTCTCGCGAGTCGGTACGAGGCGCGTTCGCAGCGCTGTATCAATTGGTCGTACGAATGGTATCTGCGACGAGCTTACGAGACTTGTCAGACACGGTCTTGGGACAGTTGCTGCAGTCCGTTGATGCAGACATCGGCGCGGTGCTTCTTTTTCCTGCAGAGACGCCCGACCGAACCGACCCAAATGGATTACGAATCATCTCCTATCAGGCACCGGACGATGCTCCCTACCACAAAGTATCAACAGCTCTCTCGCGTCTTGCGTTGACGGAGGGGCAAGCGATCCTGGCGTTAGATCTCGGGGCGTCCGTAAGCGACAACGACTTCCAAACGCTCAGCGACATGCAAGCTCAAAGTGTCATTTGTGCGCCGATTCGCCAAGGCGAATCAATTCGAGGATTGCTTCATCTCTATTCGCTCAATACGACGACGCCGATGGATGCCGAGAAGCTGGAGTACGCGTTGGCGGTTGCCGACCAGTTTGCCGTCACGCTCCCGAACCTTAGCGAAAAGGATCATCTCACTGGCAAACTAGAACAAGCTTTCGATGAAAATCGCTCGCTGCGCCGACTGTTGGAGATCGAAAGCGATTTGATTGGCAACAGCCAGGCCATGAAAGCACTGCGCGACACAATTGCTCGTGTCGCGTCGTCCGACGCTACGGCTTTGGTGCGTGGGGAGAGTGGCGTTGGCAAAGAGTTGGTTGCACGCGCGATTCACTTCAACAGCAATCGGCGCGAGCAGCCTTTCGTTTGTTTGAACTGCGC
This sequence comes from Planctomycetota bacterium, assembly GCA_014381825.1. Classification (GTDB taxonomy): domain Bacteria; phylum Planctomycetota; class Planctomycetia; order Pirellulales; family Pirellulaceae. Next base: position 155,973 of record JACNKX010000053.1, on the reverse strand, counting down.
TGCCTTAACCGAAAGTCTCTTGGAAAGCGAACTGTTCGGTCACGAACGTGGGTCGTTTACTGGTGCAACGGATAAGAAGATCGGCAAGTTCGAACAAGCCGATCAAGGCACTCTGTTTCTGGACGAAGTCGGCGAAATGTCGCTGACCATCCAGGCCAAATTCCTTCGAGTGCTCGAAGGCCATCCCTTTGAGCGAGTTGGCGGCAACACGAATATCAACGTCGACGTGCGAGTCGTGGCGGCGACGAATCGTGATCTGGAGGCAGCTGTTGAGGAAGGACATTTCCGCAAGGACTTGTTCTTCCGTCTTCAGATCCTTGAGCTGCAAGTATCGCCACTGCGAGATCACGCATCGGACGTCACGTTGCTCGCGAATCATTTCCTCGATCGATGTTGCCTACGCATAGGGCATACCAACCTGACGTTATCGGACGCCGCCATGAAGAAGCTGACACGGCACGAATGGCCCGGTAATGTTCGCGAATTGCGTAACGTGATCGAGCGGGCCGTCGTTCTTTCCGAAGGAGCTGAAATCCTTGAGTCGGACATTCAGCTCATGTCCGCCGCCGAACCGCGAGCTTGGTTGGCAGAGGACCCGATGCTTCGTTACGAACCTGTCGCATTGGAAGACATCGAGAGCGAACACATCTCGCGGACACTGAAGTGGACGAACTGGAACAAGCGAGAAGCAGCCCGCATCTTAGGCATCAATCGTTCGACGCTCGACCGGAAGCTGGAACGATACGAGATTCGACAGTCGACGTCGGAATAGTGGTCCCAACGGTCGTCGAGGTTGTCAGAGCTTCAGGCGGTGCAGCAAGCCAAGCTTGAAGTTCAACTTGCTGGCCCTGGTTCAGGCGCGCCAGCAGACAACTACTTTGCGCGTCAAATGCCAAACGTCCGCTTTCGCCGGAGTCCTGAAAAATCGCGATCCCTAACGCTTCGCGAGCAGAATCAACGAGCATCGAGCCATCACCTTCGAGCTTTGCAATGTGATAGAATTCGACCTCCAATCGCGATTCCAAAACGGCGGGTGTTGTGATTTGCAATGTCGATTCATCGACAACGCGGTAGGTTAATTCCATTGGATCAAGCAGCATCGTCAAGGCCTTTGTTATCGGCAGGTCCGCGACCGAGAAACGTAGTTCCGCATCAGGACTCCACCCAACGTCAGCCAAGGCGCGCCAATCGATAAGAATCTGCAACTCGGACGACTTCGCCAGTCGATCGACGATCCGGTCGAGTGGAGCCGGACGGATATAAGTCAAAGTCACGGACTTTGCAAGCTTGTCGCGAGTCCGATCGTTGCGAGTCGCTAAACGAAACATCGACGCGTCGTAGGGGCTGCGTGTCTTGAGCCCACGGGCAACCCGAAGCGTTTCGCAAAAGCCGAGAATCTCGAACTGAACCGTCTCGTGTTGTTCGATGACTAACTCGCGTTCGCGCAACGTGATCGTTCCAATCCCGCCGCGTCCCGACCAAGTCTCTGGCTCGACGAAGTTCATAATCTGGGCCGCAAACTGCTGCAGTGCTTCCGCGCCGTCACCAACAAGATCCTCGACCTTGAAAGTTACCGTGCGAACGCCGCTTTCGTCTCTCGAACGGCGAGTGACAAACAGCTGGTCCGCCTCGGTTCGATACTCAAATCCCAGTGGGGCAAGTCCTTGCGTCAGCATCTCGGCAATGGTCGTATCGGTCGCGTTGAGCTTCACCAGAGTACTCGGCGAGACATGCGCCCAGCGCAAAATATCTGCGTCGAGCGTGATCGGAATCGTGCTGTAATCGGAAGCGAATCTCAAGAAGTTGGCTAACGGAACACCCTTAAATTCGATTTGCGCCACGGGATCGTTCAAGCGATCGTCAAGTTCGACGACGCGAGGTCCCGGGCGGCGAACGACCGGCTCTTCATCTGTCTCATCAGCATCTAAAGCGCTCGGCAACTCGGCATCAACCGCTGGCATGGGAATCGCTGGCGGTGCAGGTTCCTCCAACAACGCCCCGAAATCCCGAAGAGTCTCGGACAAAGGACTTGGTTCGCCGCCGGTCGCCGGCGCATCCTTCGTCGGTTCCTTCGGAGTCAACCCCGGCGGCTCGTCGGTTGTCGGCGGGCCTGGTGCCGCTTCGATCGGGTCAGGTAGCGGCTCTGCTCCCGTTGTCTCCGGCGCTAGTGGTTCGACGACGCCTGCGATCGGTGGCGAGGACGAGTCTTCCGGCCCAACATGGTGAGGCACGACGGCGGAACTGTCGCTTTCAATTGCATTCTGATCAGAACTCTCGACGTCTACTCCGGTGGGAGCATCGGGAGGTGGTGAATCTGCAACAATCGAGTCATCGGAAACTGCATCGCTGCTTGGTTGGATTTCTGCCGTTCCGGGACCCAACGCGGTGGTCGATTGCTCGTCACTTCCACCGAACACAATGAACAGCATCAAGGCAAGAACGACCCCAACCACCGCGGCTATACCGGTCAGGATGCGATTGCGCCATTGAACGGTCGATGCCGACGTCCATTCTGCGTCCGGAAGTAGGACTTCGTCGGCTGCGGGACGCGGCGGCGGCGACTGCTCAGCTAAAGCAACGTCGTCCAAGTCGTGACTCGTGTCCGGGTCCTCTTGCCAGCTCCCAACATCTCCCGTCTCGCTGCTGTCCGCTTCAGCTGGAGAATTTGCTCGCCCTTGGACGGAGATATCTTCGACGGTCTCCGTCAGATCAGGCAATTCGGTGGATGGGTTCGACGCTTGCTCATTAAACAAGTCAGCCGCATCGTCGAAACTGGCGCTGGTTACGTCAGCAGTCGAGGGTGACGCTTCCTGCGCGGGCGACGGAGCTTGCGCTGTTGCGGAGCCTGCGTCCTCAGGCGTATCGGTCACCGCAGCGGCTGGTTCGACCAACACCATACTGCCGCATTTCGGACAGGTCAGGATCTGCCCAATAACGGATTCATCTCGCACTCGGAGGCGAGCTTGGCAAGTTGTACATGCGATTGAGAACGGTTCCACGCGATTTCAGCTTTCCTGGGCTCCGCGCTTGCGATCTATTCTTGAACCCGATGCTGGATGCCACCTGACGTATCTATTCTACCGACTCTTCTACTGAGGGCGAAATACTTCTGGCAAAGTATAGTTTCCATCGGCTGACTTTCGTGTCGTGATTAAGACAATCTTATTCGACGGATTCGACGGATCGGGAGCAACCACCCAAATGAGCTTTTGATCGGTCTCGGAAGGATCTTTGACCGTTGTGATTGGATTTGCCTTGCTAACCATCGAGGTGAGAATATCGGAAAGCTTGGCGTCTCTCATGTCAAAGTCGTTGATTCGCTGGTTCTTTGTGATGCCTTCCAACTGCAAATGCGTTCCCATAATCGTGACTTTGAATTGAAACGGCAGACTAGCAAACGTATCTTTGACCGCTCCCTCCAACTCCTGCATTGCGATCACCATGTCATTGCTGCCGAAGCCCAGTGTTACTGGGCTATTCAGCAACTCTTCAATCGTCTTGGGCATCGGCTTGACCGCCGAAACGCCGCCGCCCATCGCGGACGATCCACCGGGTGCGAGCGTTAACAACATCTCGCCACCAAAGGCAAGATTATGTGCTGCGACACCTGGCAACACACCATTGATCATCGCTTGATCCCCATCGACACCACTTCGCGTCCGTGCTTGCAACTCGTAAACCATATCGCGCATCCGAGCTTTGACGCGAGCCCAATACGGTGGCGGATTGAGCGTGATCAAATAATCTTCCATCATCGTCGGAATTTCGTCCGCTCGTGTTCGTAGATTCGTGGCCAAAGTGACAGGGTCAATCGTGACATCGTTCTGCGCTCGCATCTCGAAATAGAACGGTTCGCCAAAGTGCAAACCAACCATGCCAGCCTTTAACCCTGTTCCAAAGAACCATTCAAGCTGATCGAGCGCTCTTTTTTTCTCGCCATCAAACAAGAGCTTGCCATCGCCCCGAAAGAAATCTCTCGCAAACAGAATTGTCACGTGGTGATCGGCGTCCGATGCTTGTAACAATCGTCCGAGTTCTCGCTGCATCAACAGCGGAGCCCCGGTTGCAACATCTCGAATCTCTGGCTCCAACGGACCCATGACGAATGTTTGGCCGTTAGCATCGCTCGGAATGTAATAAGCCGTACTTCCCTTCTGAAATACGGAACTCAAGTCAGCAACAGCCGCCGGATTACCCAACTTTGAAAGCAGCGCGTCCTGCTCGCTCGGACTTCGCAGTTGGACGACGGAGCAATACTTTGGTGATGCGCCACTATTTGGATAAGCGGCAATCGTTAATCGTTCGACATCGACAAGGCTAACTCCGGCGGCCGCTTCCCAAGCAGCGCGAGCCGCTTCGAACTCCGGGCCTAATGCTTTCAATACTCGCTCGCCTTCGGGCTCCGAAAGCATTTCCGACGGTCGAACGACGAGATAGATACGCGCGCCGTTCGGCACATACTTCAATTCAATGGGTTGCCCTTGCGTTGGCGATGCCCAAAGAAGCTGTCCGTCATCTTCGACAACTTGTCCGACACTGTCTCCTGCGGGCGTGTCGGGATCGCCGGTGGTTGGTTCGCCATCTCCGCCATCGTTTGTTGGCTCAACGGGAACCGGATCGGGAACTACTTGGACCACTTCGTTGTCGGGCACAACTGGTTCGTCATCGCCCCCCAAATTCGAAAGGACAATCCCGCCACCGATCAGCAACAAGAGGGCAACGCCACCTGCAACTCCGAGCATGATGAGGTTGTTCCTTTGCCGCGCCTTGGCTCGCGCCTTTCGCTGTGCCGTCAGCGAACTGGAGCTGCCAGACTTTCGAGGCGCAGCCGCGACATTAACCGGAGCGGCTGGCTGTGGCTGCGCTACGACCGATTGCACTACGGGTGTCGCGGCCACAGTCGCTTTCTGTTGCAACCACGTTTCGTAGTTTTGCGCCGTCGCCGGTGCCGCAGTTGGCTTGTAGTTCGCCTGCGCTGTGCCAACGAACTGGCCAAGTTGCTCCACAACTGCCGTCGCCTGTTGATATCGAACTGCAGGGTTCTTTGCCATCATATACGCAACCGCTTGGCCAACTGGCTCTGGTGCGCCGAAGGCTTCGAGCGGCTGAATCGCTTCGGTCGCGTGACGCTGCATCTTCTCCGGAAGCGTTCCACCTGCGAATGGTGGCGTGCCTGAAACTAGCTCGTACATCGAGCAACCGATCGCATAGACGTCCGTCAAATGATCAGGCGACTTCCCGGCTTGCATAAACTCCGGCGCGAGGTAATCGCCTTGGGCGACTACGCCTTCGTCGGGTTGAGCCAAATTTGGAGCGGTGGCGGGAACATCCGCCTCATAAATCAGCTTAACGTTCCCCGTCGCTTCCAACCACATGTTCGCCGATCGCGGATCTCCATGCGGTCGCCCATGCTGATGCAAGTGAGCCAACGCGTTCGCCGCGAGCTGGGATACTCGTGACGCTTCATCGGCTGGTAAAGCTCCTGACGCTTGAACGGACTCGGCGAGCGTTTGCCCTCGCAGATCTTCCGCGACCAGGAACTTATACGACCCTAAGTCCACGGCTTCGTAAAACCGCACAAGATTCGGGTGAGCAGTCGCTGCAATCGTACCGACAATATAGGCCCACAGGTTAGGGTCTTGTGCCGCGGATCCGGAGAGGAACTTGAGCATCACCGGGTGGTTTGTTCCGGCATGCACTGCGCGGAACCAGCCGGAGAGCCGACCGCTCTCTACGCGGTCGTAGACTTTGTAGTCGCCATAAGCAAACGGCCCAGGACGCCCCGCCAACAAGATCGTCGCCTGATAACGACTCAGAACATTTTGCGCGACCAACCACTTGGCCAGAGCGTTGACATCAGCCGTCGCGCCCTGCGAACTACCGTAACTTGTCGCCAAGTGTTGACACTGTTCGCGCGTCAACAATTTACTGTCAAGAACTAACTTCCAAAAATCGGGGATCGAAGCCGACATATGCGGGTTATCTCACAATTCTGTTCCGGGGGCGTTCGACGTCTATCTGGCTTACCGAAGCGAAGTGCTAGTGTAAGAATGCTAGTGTAAGAAAATGGGTGGCCAACCCACCGACAACGTCAAACTGTCACCTACTACTTTACCGCGCCCATGTGCAATCGTGCAAAGCCGAGTTCCGAGATAAGATTCATGAACGCTGCGGTCGCGATCAGCGGGTAGTTACTCGACGAACTAACCGACATTCTATGACGTTACGCGTGGACGCATGGTAAAATTCGCTGGCATTTTCGAGAGTGATCGGTGACATTGTGCATGAACGCGTCCCAAAATCTGCGAGGCCCCGACAACGGCGACTGGGCTGGCTAATACTTGTCGGGAGTGTTCTTATCGCCTCGGCGGTGGCATATATCGTCTTTTGCCAGTGGCGTCCGGTTGGTGAGGGGCCAGCCGGGCCGCTCGTTTCGCGAGAGCCGTTTAGGCAGCGGTGGACGACCCAAAAGGTCTTGCTCTTCGGGTTGGGCGACAGCGTGACGGCGGGCCTTGGAGCAAAGTCACCGAGTCACACGTATTTCAATCGATTGGTTCGTAATCCGCCGGACGAGTTCGTTGGGATGCAGGGACTTTGCCTTTCGGACGTGCTTCCGAATCTCACTGCCCAAAACGCCGCCATCTCAGGAAGTACGTCACTTCAACACTTCGAAGTACTAAAAGAACGCCTCGAGCCGCAAGATGACCAGACGCTTGGAATCGTTGTGATCACGACCGGTGGCAACGATCTGATTCATAACTACGGACGGTCGGCTCCGAAGGAAGGAGCCATGTACGGAGCGACGTTGCAGCAGGCCAAACCCTGGATCGAAAATTTCCGCGGTCGCTTGAACAGCATGCTCGATCTGTTAGACGAGCGGTTTTCCGGCGGCTGCCACGTGTTCCTGGCGGACATTTACGACCCGACCGATGGCGTCGGCGACGCGCCGAGCGTCTTTCTGCCCGATTGGCCCGACGGACTGGCAATTCACGCCGAATACAACAATGTCATTCACACATGCGCCACGGCACGAGCGAACGTCTACCACGTTCCGCTGCATGCGACTTTCTTAGGGCACGGTTCGCACTGTCGCCAGTTCTGGCGGCGTACCTACGACGCCGACGATCCAACTTACTGGTACTACGACAACATCGAAGATCCCAACGATCGCGGGTACGACGCCATCCGTCGTATCTTCCTGAACGAGATGGTACGCGTGGATGTCGGCCAGTAACAAGCGAACGCAGCCCGTGCTGGAACTTCAGAATCAGAACGGAGCATCATCCGCGGAGGGAGCGAGGGCTAGTTCTTTCAACGCGTCGAGGCTGGCCAAGACATCGTCTCGCGAGATCTGTTCCCAACTTTCCTGTTTGTGATGCAAGATCGCCAGCTTGAAGGCATCGAACGCTTCCGCCAAATCATCTGGCAACTCGCCCAAGTTCTCGAACGGACGAACAAACTCGATCGTCTCGCGCGCGTCGTCATCGGCATAAATCGAAGCCCCCGAATCCGCTGACACCGTGCCGGCGACAGCTGGTCCGTCTTCGTCGCCAAAGTCGGAGCCCTCATGAAGCGGCGAGCTTTGTACATCGCCACTCGCCCTCGACGAATTCGATGGCTTGTCGGCCTGATCAAGTGCTGGCTCAACATCTTCATCAACTTCGCTGACAACAATGTCTTGGTCGCGCGGACGATCGGCTTCGACAGCGCCCAATGTTTCCCAACGCGTACGACGCATCTGCGATACGGACCAGGAGTTTTGAGTCGCTCCCTCCAGCCACATCTCAGCATCTTCCCAATCGAGTGCGGCCTGAAAGTGGCTCCAGAACAGGTGGTCGTATTGTTCGGTCACACTCCCAAACCGCTGATAGACTCGCCGCAGACGCCCCACATGCTGGCCCGTCACATTACCGACGCGTCGACCCCAAGCTTCGTCCGAGTATTCAATCGCGGGAGCCTGTGCTTCGATAAGCGCCTCGCGCCAATCGAAAATAATTCGTCCCTTCGCCCAGTTCGTGGTGCTGACCAACTGGTTCCACTGCCCCACGAAAGGCCGAGAAGCGGCATCAAGTTCGGTTTCGGCGAGCGAGTTCTCTTGATCGAGAATTCCCTGATTTGCGGCTTGGCTGACGTCGTCCATGAGGCGACTTCCTTTTCACTCGTTTAATAGATTCCTGGGTGCGAGAGCATCCAAAGTAACAATTGATCCGTGCATTAAAAGGGCCATCGTACGATCGTTAGAACCGCCCTATTTTGCCAACGGATTAGAGTGACTCACAGCAACCGCTAGATGGGGAAAACTTGTCAATGAACGTTGCAGCCGCACCATCACATCTGCGCAGTGCGACTAGGAGTCACTCGGTGCGCGAGCGGAACAATTGAATCCCGCCGTTTTATGGGCTCCATCACAGAACGGTCGATTTGAGGAAGCGCCACAGCGACAGAGGGCAAACGCAGGCTTGTCGGCAGGCAGTTGATACTCGTTGCCGTCGCCGTCGACTAGTTTGAACGGACCTTCGACTAGCAGCGGTCCGTTATCGCGAATATTGACTTTCACTTCAGACATTGAAAACTCCTGTTCATCATTAACCGGGAATAGTATTTCGATTAAAGCAAGTCGAGACAGTTCTACACCGAATCCGATCTTGCCACCAGAACGGCCCGCCGCTCGCACCAAGACCGTCTGCGAATTCCCTCGTAGTTATTTGACTTCGAAGGGAAATCGACCTATTTGTTTAAATGGAGGCCGAACTCATCTCTCCTCCATCAGCATTCGCTGGGGTATTCACACAAGGCAGCAGGGTCGTGGGGACATGGTGGTGACAACGTGGTCTGGGACTGCGCGCACCACACCTGCCGCAAACATCTTATTGGAGATTGAACATGTCGAGCATTTCCGGATATGGCTACTCACGTGGCAACTACTCGCAAGTCGTGCGTGCTCGCAACAACAATCGATCGGACCGCGCCGGACAAGCCGACCGTGACGACAAGGCCAAGGATAACAAGAAGAACGACAACAGCTCTAAACAAAGCAAGACAAAGGTCTTTGAAGAGACGTTCGATTCTAGCAATACTCGAAACTATCTCAGCACTAGTCGAGACACGGGACAATTCAAGGTCGAAAGCGGCTCCGCCATCGTTCTGAACGTCCGCGGCAATGGCGTTGCTTATCTGGCTGCGAATGGAAGAACGGGAACAGAACTCGAAACTCGCGACGACATCAAACTCGAAGCAGGCACCTATGAACTTGAAGTTCAAGTCGCTGGAAGTTTCACCACACGCGGCGATGACACGGTCGAAATCGAGATCGAGGTCAACGGCAAAGACATTGTCGATGATAAGCACCGAGTGAAAGATGCGAGCTCAAGCCAGGTCTTTAGCGGAAACTCGGAAGGATTCACAACGATCAAAAAGCGATTTACAGTAACCGAAGGCTCGAAACTCGAGTTCGAAATCTCAAGCAAAGACGGCGGTTCGTTGTTCGTCGATTCGGCGAAGCTCACGAAGATCTCAAGCCCAACCGGCGGCGGGAGTGGAGTAGACAGCAAACAAATCGAAGCTCTTGAAAAGCGACTTACAGGCGTCGAACAGGGTCTGTCGGGCGTGAAGAGCAGCGTCGACAACAACACGCGGGCAACGCGAGCTAACGGCGACAAAATTGACCGGCTAGCAAAGGAGTTCTCCAGCGTCGGCGACGCATTGAAGGGCGTCGCCTCGAAAGTGTCGGGCGTCGATGCCAAAGCAGACGCGAATGGCAAAAAGCTTGACGACTTGAACACCAAATTTGGCGAGCTATCCGACAAACTATCTTCCACTCTCGAAGGCGGTGGAGACAAAGAGGCGATCAAGGCTCTGACCAAGCAGACGAAAGAGGTTGCCGATCAAGTCGGCAAGGCGCTTGGCAAGTCGCAGGAGAACGGTCGCAAGGTCGATGATCTCGGGGCGAAGTTCGACAGTTTTGCCGGTGACGCGAATAAGCAAATCGAAGGACTCGGGACTAAGATCGACGACGCAGTGACCACCGTCGGCAAACGACTGGACGTAACTGACGAAAACGTCAACCAAAAGTTCGAAGACGTCAGCGACAAGGTTGATCAATCGAATCGCGATAGTGCGATTCGTGACAAGGGTCTCAGCGATAAGATCGATAACGTGCAGAGCGATCTGACCGATCGTCTTGGTAATACCGACAAGAAGATCGACAATCTCAGCGACAAAGTAGACGCCCACTCCAAAGAAACCAACGGCCGAATTGACGATCTTGGAAAGAAAGTGAACACGCGAATCGATGACCTCGAAGGTAAGGTGGATGATCGATTCGACAAGACGGATCAAAAGATCGACGACCTGGGCAGCGCGGTGGACGACCGGCTCGACAAGACCGATCAGAAAATCGACGATCTAGGCAATGCCGTCGATGATCGCTTGGACAAAACCGACCAAAAGATCGATGACCTAGAAAGCAGCGTCAACGATCGATTTGACGATGTCGATAGCAAGCTGAACGATATCGGCGATCAGCTTGGCGATCAAGTTAATGACGTTTCCGAGGATCTCACGACTGCCATCACGGAATTGAAAGAAGTCATCAAAGAAGTCGAGGTCAGCAACGACTCGCAGCTTAGTGCGACCGTCAAGGATTTAAAGGACGACTTTAACAAGCAGTTCAATGACCTCAAGGCTCAACACGAAGCCGAATCCAACGCTCTGCTGGAGAAGCTGGACGAAGTGACGACTGCACTGAAAACACTTTCCGAGCAATCGACTGAACAGATAGCGGTCCTAAATGACAAGCTCGGTGGCCTCGGTGGTCAGCTGGGAGCTGTGATCAACAAGCTCGACTTACTCGGCCAGGGTCAGGGCCTCTCACACCGCTCACTCGGTCTGTTCAACGCGGCGGCGAAAGTCGGCAACGGAGCACTCGACAAGCTGATTGGCGTCGTTGGGGCCGGTAACACAGGCAACAAACTTCGAGGCGTCCAGTCCCGCTTGAATTCTGTTTCCGCTCGCTTTGGCGGTGGAAACGGCGGACTAGGAAGCAACGGACTTAACCTGCTGGCATAAACGAGATCACCTGTTAACGCCCCCCTCGCAACGGGCGCGTGATACTCTGACAACGACGGGGCAGTCAGTTGTCAGAATCACGTGCCCGTTCGGTTTATTGAGGGATCACGACCGCCAAGGCGGCCTTGCCCGACAGCGCAACACGGAGAATCACTTCTCCGATCCTACCCAGCGCCGGTCGCGACGCCTTCCCACCGCAAGGCTGACGTCAATTCAAAAGCCGCTGACGTCACCCAATCCAGTAGCGCTCGGTACAATCTCTCTAAATCTTTTTCAACTTTCTTCCTAATTAACACGCGGCTGCGTCGTCTTATTCACTGAAGCCAGCTCCGGCGGAGGGAAATGAGCAGCAACGAGCACAGCGCGACTAGCGACTGGATCAACACGGTCGTCGAAAAATTCGAGCGTCCGCTCGTGCGCTATGCTGCCCAGATTACCGGCGATTTGGAGCGCGGTCGCGATGTCGCCCAGGACACTTTCCTGCGGCTGTGCAAGCAGGATCGCCAGCAGCTCGATGGACATCTCGTCGAGTGGCTGTACACAGTCTGCCGGAATCGGGCGTTGGATATACGACGCAAGGAGTCACGTATGAGATCGATGACAGCCGAGCAAGCGACCGTTCAAGAGAGTCGCGACACGGATCAAACGGTCGTCACTGAACAGCAGGACACAACCGATCGCGTCCTGGAGTTCGTCGACAAGCTGACGGAAAACCAACGCGAAGTCGTGCGATTGAAGTTCCAGCACGGCCTGAGCTACAAAGAGATTGCAGCCGTCACTGAGCTATCAGCCAGCAACGTCGGGTACCTCATACATACCGCCATCAAAAAACTGCGCGTCGAACTTGGTGTAACAACGTAGCCATCTCTCTCCGAGAGAAGAGCCCCTTCGGGAACCCATCGTCAAGCAGGAAAATAACTCAAGCCATTCCAACTCAAACTTCAAGGGCTTATCACTCGGAGAGTGATGGCTACTTTCGGAGAACCTGAAATGATTAACTCAGATGACCCACGCTTGACGGCTTACGTCCTCGGCGAACTCGGCGACGCCGATCGCGCGGAAATCGAATCAGCGCTCACGGCATCACCCGAGTTGCAGGCCGAGGTCGAGTCGATACGACAATCGGCTGCAATGTTCGAGGACAGCCTGCGAATCGATTCTGGCCCAGCGTTGACGGCTGAACACCGCCGTGCGATTCAGGAACAGTCAGCGGTAGGCTCGATCGAACTTGTTGATCATTCGACACGTGCGAAGGGCAGCCGCCGTCGTCGCCGTGTCATCACGATCGCGACCGCTTCAGTCGCCGCGTCGCTCCTCGTCGCACTACTTTTCTTTTCCGCGGTTCAGTATTCGACCAGGACCGCATGGCGCGATGTCAGCCAAATGGTCGCACCTGCAGAAAAGCCTTCCGCTTCGCAGAGTCTCCCCAGCGGGCACTATTTAGCTGACGATGCGGTGTATCTCGATTCAGGCGCGGTCCGTTCGCCGCACCCCGATGACGTGGAAGAGCATGTCGAAGGTGAGCGGCTCCTGACGGAACTTTATGGTGACGCGTCGTCGGCTGATCTTCCTAGCGAATCATTGAACTATCGCGATCTTCCACAGAACGTGCTGGAACAAATCCGCAAACTGAATGCCGCGAATCAAGATCTCAACCAGGATGAAAGCTCCGATCTCAGTTTTGCCGAAAAGAGTTCTGGGCGAACGGCACCAGCAATGGGTGGGTTTGATTCGAGCGTCGCGCCAGGCGATAACACATTTCTCAACTCGCGTCAGCCAGAGTTGATGGATTCCGACGAGTCGAGCCCACGATTTGACGTTTCCAACTTAGAGACCGATCGGCTCCGTGCTGGCTTGGGCTTTGACAGTGGGGCTGAGGATAGGGCCGCCGAATCGAGTAGCGAGGGCAGAACGTCTGGTCGCGGCGAGGCAATGTTTGGCGAGCCCGTCGATGGCGTGCCAGCGATTCGACGTGTCGATCCCTCCTCGTCGACAGATGAACGTGAGCAAGAGAGTATCGAGCGAGGACGACTTACCGGCGGAAAGGGCCTTAGGGCAGATGTTTCGAGGTCATCGGTTGATGAAAATGGAGTCATCGCAGAAGATCGCTCGCAAAAGTCGGTGTCAGATCTATTAGCGATGTTGGCCGATCCTAATGAAAGTGGCGTTCTAGAACCGGACGCGGCGATTAACGGGGATCCAGCTGCTATCGATCTTCGTAGCGTCGATACCGAGAGGAAACTCGCCGAGCGGCTCGATCGGATGGCTGGCAAGAAGCAAAACGCTCCACAGCGAACATGGCGTCGCGCTCAAGCAACACCCAACGCCTCACGTCTCATCGTCGGCGACCGCGACGAGTTGTTGATGGAAGGGATGCAGGCCAATGTGATGGTGGATGGCTTTCGTGCTCGCGTGCTGCTCGACTTGTATTACTTCAACGACCGATCGCAGCAAGTGGAAGGCAATTTCAAGCTGCGTCTGCCTAACGATGCGTCGTTGTACTACTTTGCCTTCGGCGAATCAGCTTACGAGTATCGTCCGCAGGTGGATCAACTCGCCAGCAAAGGTTTCTTGAATGGCGAATTGGTTCGCGCCGCGGGTTTAAGTCCCAAGGGGATTCTCGAAGCTCGTGAAGGCAGCTGGAGCAAGGTGAAAGAAGCTCGCGTTGTTCCACGCGAGAAGGCTGCTCATGCTTACAGCGAGACGGTTCGCCGTCGCGTTGATCCGGCTCTGGTCGAGTGGTCCGGTGCCGGCATGTTCAACGCTCGCGTCTTCCCGCTGATGCCAAAGAAGCTGCATCGCATCGTCGTTGGCTACGATGTGGACCTTCAACAAGTGGGCGACGACTTGGTCTATCAACTCGATCTACCTGAAGACGTCGCGCAGTGTATGGTCGATCTCAACGTATCGGCGTTGCCGGGCACTTCGGCCGACATCCGACCGACGACTCGCCCCTTTGTCTCGGGCGGGCGGGCGTATTATCACTTCAACGAAGTGAAAGACAGCTCGATCGAACTTCGCTACGCCGGCACTGGTCCCGTCTTGCTCGAGGGAAGCGATCCGCAAGCAGGCAAATTCTTCGCGGCTCGGGTCACGCCCAAGCTTCCCGCGGGCGAAATGCAGGCAGGAGCCGAGCGTGCGACCTTCTTGGTCGACACTTCGCTCAGTTCACGACCAGACAAGTTCAACATCTGGCTCAACCTTCTCGAGTCGGTGTTAACAAAGAACCGCGAGACGATGAAGCAATTCTCCGTCTTGTTCTTCAGCATTGATTCGCATTGGTGGAAAGAAGCCGATGTCGACAATACGCCCGAAAACGTCGATGCCTTGATGACGTATTGTCATTCGCTCTCGCTGGAAGGAGCCACCGACCTCCGTCAAGCGATACGCGAGGCAACCGCTCCATCATGGGCCAAGAAAGATGAGAAGAAGTCCGCTTCGCGTGATTTGTTTTTGCTCAGCGACGGGGCCGTGACCTGGGGCGAAATGAATCCGCATCAGTTAAGCAAGAGCTTCACGGCTGGTCAGACTCTAATCGCTTACAAAACCGGCATGGCAGGCACTTCGACCACAACGCTCGAACATCTCACGCGTGAGACCGGAGGTGCAGTCTTCTCGATCATCAACGAAGACGAAGTCGCGAACGCCGCAACGGCACATCGTAGCCGTCCTTGGAAGCTGACCGACGTATCGATGGCTGGCGGGTCTGACCTGTTAGTCGCTGGACGACCACAGTATATCTATCCCGGCCAGTCGCTGTTGCTCGTCGGACGTGGCGATCCAGACGCAGAAGTTTTGATGACCGCGTCGCGTGGGGACGAGCAGAAGCACCTTTCGGTCGAGTTCGAGCGAGTCGTGGAATCGGATCTTGCGGCGCGCGCCTACGGCCAAGTCGCCGTCGGGCAACTCGAAGACCTCGGCAGCTCGCTGGAAGACATTTCTGTCGCCTACGCTCGCCACTTCCGCGTAACGCGACAAACGTGCTCGCTGCTGATGTTGGAAAGTGAAGCGGACTATCAGCGGTTTAACATCAAGCCCGAAGACGACCTGTTCGTCGTTCGCAGCACTCCTTCCGCGGATCTAATCACCCAAAAGCTCGACGAGTTGTCAGAGCAACTTGGTGATGCCAAGGCGAACGTCGTCGCTTGGCTCGACAAGCTTCAGAACACAGCCGGTTTTCAATTCGAGCTGCCAACAGCGCTGCGACTAGCGATCGATCGGCTCCCGCAGTCGGCTTTCGACGTCGAGCCAGCTCGTCTGAGCTGCGAATCGCACAAGCGAGGCGACTTTGCGAAAGAGTTCATTGAGCAGCTCGATAGCGGCAAGCTCGAATATGACGCGGTGACGGCACAAGCAAATCAACTTCTTAAGCAGCACGGTGCGGCAAACGGGTTGAGAATGCTCAGCAGCTTGATCGAACAGAATCCGGGCGATCCGGTGCTGACGCGCGACGTCGCGTACTCGGCCATCGAATGGGACCTCGGCGGACAAGCGTTTCCGCTGCTACGGCGAGTCGCTTCGATGCGACCTTACGAACCGCAATCCTATATCGCCATGGCTCAATGCCTTGCCGATATCGGGCATGCGGATCTGGCGATGGTCTACTACGAAGTGGCCGTTAACGCACGCTGGCACGATCGCTACAAAGACATCCGCGACATCGCTGGCGTCGAATACCTGCGGCTGTTGCGACGCATCAATCAAGGCGAACTGTCGAGTCACGCTCCCGAATATGCTAAAGCACGGTTCGAGTCGCTGGCCGGACAAACGCCAATTAACAACGCGGACCTCGTGATCACCATGATGTGGAACACAGACCGCACGGATGTCGATCTACACGTCCTCGAACCGACGGGCGAAGAGTGCTTCTACAATCACCCCACGACTCGCATCGGCGGCCACGTCACTCACGATGTTACCGAAGGGCTCGGGCCCGAGATGTACACTTTGCCTAAGGCAAAACGTGGCGACTACAAAATCATGGCGAATTACTTTGGCAGCGACGCGAATCGAACGAAGGTTCGCACCAAGGTCTACATCACGGTCTACAAGGACTTTGGAGACAAGCAAGAGTTGGTCGAGAAGAAGACGGTCACGCTCAGCAACCAGAAAGAGAAGCGTGATCTGTCGACGGTCACGATTAAAAACTGATCGTACATTCTCATTGCTTACGCTGTACCAAGAATCGTCGCTGCCCACAGCCATACGTTGAACACGCACCGTAGTACTCCCAGCAGTCTTTGTGATGAGGCGTCTTGCAGGTACGGCAGAAGACGGCGTCTAGCTTCACCATCTCGCCACAGATCTGACAAATCGCCTCGGCCAGGCTGAGTGTTGCCGTCGGCTTGGTCTCAACAAATTCTATGCCTTTGGCGGATGTGACGAGCGACTGATCGTAAAGGGCGAGCGATAGGAGTACGAATCGCTCCAACTGACCATAGTCGCGCAAGTAGCCGAGCTTCTTGATCTGCATTTGCCCCCCGTTTACAGCAAAGTAGATGTCTCCTTGGCGGGAATGATACCGGTCGTCATAGCCACGAAACGATTGGTACTCGCGACCAAACGCTCGAAGTTCGTTGATGCAATGCTGGACCGGGGGCGTCAGAAACTCCTGAAGTTCGCGAACGTCACTTCCCGCGATTACGTAATCCGCATCAAAGCGCGGTGATCCGATCTCGACGTCGCCCATCCCAAGGAATTTGCCTACTCGCGAAAGTACCCCCTCCGGGTAAACCTCACATCGAAAGCGACTGTCTGGCCAACTGATCCTTAGTTGCGTGTAGTATTTTGCATGCTTTCCGCCAGTGGAAAAAATTTCCACCAACACGTGGGCGTTCTTATGAACGAAATCGACGCTCGGACGATCCCACAACCCAATATTGTGGCAGCGCCCCTGAAAGCGTTGAGCGAGTCGCTGGTAACTATGACGAAGCTGGCTTTTTAAACGAACTTGTGAACCAACGATGTACGCGATGATCACGATCGCGATCGTGACGAAAAAGGCCACACTGACCGCGTCTTTCACGACGACAGTCCCTTCGTACGGTTTGCAATGTTTGACTCCCGAACAACATCCTTGCTCGGCTCACCGGTTGCTGCCGCAGGTTGCGGGCGGCGATAGTTCTTCTCCAAACAACCATAGACCGAGCAGGAACCCGTGTATTGCCAGCATTCGCCGTGATGTGGTGTCTTGCACCGCTGACAGTACACCATCTCGTGCCCTTCGATCTCTTCGCCGCAGACTTTGCAAATCACGTGTTCCAGCGTCACCGCCTCGCCGTTGTCGACGAAATCGATGCCCACCGCACGCGTGATCATGGCTTGATCGTAGAGTTCAAGTGAACGCTCGATAAAGGGTTTTAGCGCCGCGAATGAACGAATCAGTCGCGGTTTCTGAATGCAGATGTGTCCGCTACCAACCAAGATGTACAGATGCTCGTCACCTGCAAGCTCTAACAATCGAATGATTTGCCAGCGAACACCATCACTCAGAAAACGTCTGACCTCGTCCTCGTCTGTTCCTCGAATCACCAAGCGACGATCAAACGCTGAGTCGCCAGACTCGATTGTCTGCATCGGATCAAAGACGGTTGTGCGATCTGCATTCAGATGACATGTGATCTCGGCACGGAACCGCGTGTCGGACCAGTTGATCTGCAACTGCGTACAACGACCTGGATGCGGACTTCGTGAGGATGCCTCCGTAAGCACTGCGACTGTATCGCCGTACCGAAGACGCACGGTCGGCTGACCAAAGAAACCACCCGGAGTGAATCGTCCTGAGAATTGTTTCGCGGCTTGATGATAGCTACGACGACGTCGGCCCCCCGATTCTCCGCCTGACGCAGCACGTATCGCGAACGTGACGAAAGCGAGCAATCCGAAGAATACGACGAGACATTCCATAAAGAAGGTTGAAGGAGAAAGACTAAAGGAGGAATAAGTAGTCGACGTTTAGCATGTCGGTAGAACTCAAGTATTGCAACAGTTTTAGCTCAGACTCAGTCAGCACATATCACTTCTGCCTTCTACCCTCAATCCTTCGTCTTCTTACTCATCACCAATATAAAGCACATCGTTATCATTAGGTGGCGGACGGCGAACCGGCATTCGGCGTACTGGCTTTGGCATATCGGGCGTCGGAGTGTCCTCACCGATGAAGAAGACTTCTTGTCCGGCCTTAGATTCCGCGGTTTTTGCGCCGTTGGTGCCCTTCCTCTGATAGCGTATGACGTTCGACCCGGTCGGAGCGTTTTTGTCGCGAAGGGGTCGAGAATCAACAGGCAACTCGATATCGCACTCATCTTCAAACCAGTTCTTCGCTGAGTAATTGGCTGCTTGATCGACGTTCAAATACGCCAGCCGAGCAACATCCCAAAGCCGCTCACAAAGGACGTCAAGCCCCAGGTCTTTGTCCCAGGGTAAACCGATATCTTTCACGTTGATGAAGCCGCTAAACGACACGTTCGGATGTAGAATCGGTGTTGTCCAGCGGATGTCCGGCGAACGTTGCGGGTAGGAATACGGCAGGCGCAGTTCAATCTTATGCAGATCGACCGTTTCGATCTCGGCATCCGCGGCTGTATCGCGGGTGATGCCATTACCACGAAACAGGATCATATATCGATCAGGCGCTTCACCGGTCGACTCGAAATCAAAAATCGAACTCGTTTTCTTCAAGGCTCGAAGCGATTCGAGTTCCGCGATCAGACGTTCTTCGCGTTTGTCACTCACTGAAATGTATCCTCATCAGGCCGCCGGTAGGTGGCGAGTTTACTTTGTGTTTGATATTTCAATCGTTCGTTTAACGGGGCGTCCTAGCTGTATTCGTTCACTCGTTATCTTCCTCGGAAACAAACTCTTCTTCGGCTTCACGCCTTGGAAATATGAATGCGGCAACGACAAGTGCGACGACAACGAACCCTGCGATGCCGATAAGCAATTTAGTGTCCCATTTCGTTTCGGATGCGTCTTCGACCGCCAACGCAACCTTCTCGGCTGGCTTTTCCAGCGCGGCAAGTCGCTTTTCCAAGCCAGCAAGACTCGCTTGATCTTCGCGGCTCTTCGCTTTGAAAACAGCGATTTCTTTCTCCAGAATTCGCTCGCGTCCTTTAGCATCTTCGAGTTGTGAATTCAAACCCGCGACTGTCGCATCCAGTTCACGTTCCAGTGCCTCGTGCGCCCGTACGCCCTCTCGCAATTCTTTCGACTCGCTCGTCTTTTCCGATAGCGAACGTAACATGCGGTCTGGCGTTCCGTCCCATTGGCCAACCACGCGATCGAGAACTTCGACTTTTGCATCAATCTCGGATTCGCGACGATTCACTTCCCCTAGACGTTCGATGCTTGCTTGCAAAGCTGCGACGTCTTTCGATGGCTGTGAATTAGCTACTGGCTCGACCGGATTGAACATTCGCATTGCGATCAGCATCAAAAAACAGAACTGCATCGTCAGCATTCCGAGTACCGCCACGGTCTGCCAGGCCGGCTGTCCGCCGACGTTGACGATCGGTGCGGAACCAGAAGACGCTCTAGAAAATCGAGGATCGCCGGACATGGCAACGTTCCCTTCCATATATGTTACGTATTCGTCCAATTCATACTGCCGAAAGCGCGATGCAACCAAGTAAAACCCGTCGGTGCGACGCACTCGTTGTTCAACGTTTCCCGTCCATTGAAAGAAGCCGCGATCCTGGCGACACGGGTCGATGACCAAAGCGACATCCAGATCTTTGTTAAAGAAGTTGTCGCAAATGAACATGTCCATCCCGGACAAAAACACGCCCCAATCGGGGTGAGTGTGGTACCAACCTACCATCTGTAGTTCTTCGGGAAACTCGTCGCGTTCGCGAGTGATCTGCGCCCACGTGTCGTGCGTGAACTTGAAACTTCCCTTGGTACTCTCGTAATGCTTCGCGCGTAAGCTGTCGGTCACCAACACAAACGGACGGCCCTGGTCGTCTTCATACTGACCACCGAGCATCACTCCGCCCAGCTCGACGCCCGTGTCGTCTAGCGCGTGTTCTTCCATGTCGCGCATGGCATCGAGATCGACGAAGATCGGCAGTTCGCCTTCGCTTGGCGAGTAGACAGGTACGACCGCGAAGTGCTTATTCCCGTCAGGGCGCAGACGCACTTCGGGCTCTGCTTCTTCGAGATCGCCGAATTGGATGTCGAGTTCGTTGCTCATATAACTTCGGCCATATCGCCATTTAGCAACACTAGCCTTTCACCAGCAGTTGTCTCCACACGAACGATGTCGTAACGAGGCACACCCAACGCCGCGAGTGTTTCTCGCGCCAATTCAGATTCAGATTCGATGGAGTGTTTTAATATCGGCTTCGCCGTTTGACCACACTCGCCGCAAATGGCGTGCTGCCCGCCCACCAGTTGCTGGGGTTTCATAATCCGCTGTTCGATTTGGCAAGCCATACATGATGTTGACACGACGAGATCGCGATCCAGCTCCAATCGCATCGAACCATTAATTTCGCACTTTGCGGCTAGTGCTGCAAACAAATCGTTTGCGGTGTGAGTCTCCGCCGCTAGTGGAAGTTCGATCGCGTCAGGATACGTTTCGTGACTTAGACAATCGTCGCGTCGTTGAAACGACGTCTTATAAAACTGATTGGTAATTCCGTTGAAGACGCAAGCCACCCCCGATTCAACCGGCATCCCGTGAATCAATTTAAGAGCTTCCTGCACTTGCATGCCTGCGATGATTGACGAAATCGTTGGTGCGGTGGGAACTTTGCCAGCCAGCATGTCCTCTCGTCGCAGCAAGGGGCAACTATAACGAAGATTGATCAATCGGTAGTCATTCTCCGTCATCGCACATTCGTAACAAGCGCTGTCCGGCGGAGCGAAGACTTTGACGACTCCGTTGATCTCTTGAATCCCGCCATCGATCCACGGCGTGTTGACTTTCCAACATTGACGATTAACCCACAAGCGTGCTTCGCGATTGTCCAGACAACCGATCACGACATCGACGTCGCGGAACAAACCAAGCCCGACGTCGGTCATGATGTTCGCAAACATCGGTACGACTTTGGTGTCGGGATTGATGTCACGCACGGCCTCGGCTGCGGCTTCCGCCTTCGGTCGGCCACAATCCTTGTGCCGGAACAAGACCGACCGTGTAAGGTTCGACTCCTCGATCTCGTCGAAGTCGACGACGTAGACTTGCCCGACGCCCAACAAAGCGACGTTCTTTAGCACTTCATTGCCGAGCGCGCCGGCCCCAACAACGAGAACTTTCGCCGCCGCCAACTTATCTTGTTCCCACCACGCAATCAGCCGCAGGCGTGAATAACGATCATCGTCATCAATGATAAGTGGGGCATCGCTCATGAAGTTGCCGCCTGTGGTTCGGACACGCAGATGAATCCGCAATCGACGACTTGATCCTGCCGCCATTGAAAGAATCCGAATTCCTGCCGATGCGGATCGACTACCAACGCGACTTGCCAAGGCTCGCTGAAAAAGTGCCGATGGATGAACAAGTCATACGCGGAGAGGAAGATTCCGAAGTTGGGATGCGTATGGTGCCAACCGAGGACCACTTCATCAGGGAACTGCTCGTCGACATCACGAGTGAGCCGCGCCCAGGTTTTGTGAGTGAATGTGAGCGAAGCCATTCGCGAACGGGCATCGCACGCAGGCAAGAAGTGGCGAATCTCGATGTATTCAGTTTCGTCAACGTGCAACCCGCCCAGCAGGAACCCGCCGATCTCTTGCGACGTATCGTTTTCCGAGTAGTCGAGGATCTGTTCAAGCGTTGCTTCACGGATGTAGATTGGTAACGCATCGTCGTGGATCGTTCCGATCACGGACCGGTCAGGCGAACCACATGGAGCAGGCGCTGTTTTGGGAAGCGGTTCGATCATGAGAGAGCTGGGAGTGGAGGGCAATGAGCGAAGAACCGATCACCGAACCGTCTATTTCCTCTCGCAGTATTGCAACTAGTCGATAAACAGAATGTCTTCGCTACTGGATTCAACGACTTCGGCTTCGACGACTTCTTCACCATCGATGAAAAGTACGTCAGGCTCCTTCACTGGGACCGCAGTAATCGGTGGCCTCGCTGACTCCTGTATTGTCGGTGCCACACCAGCGATTCGATCTCGAATTGGTCGGTCGTCCACCGGCAACCGTAAACTTCGTTGCGTCTTGGCCCATAAAGCCGCTTCACGGTTATAGGGACTTTCGACATCATAATTTTGGTAGCGGATCATGTCCCATAACATGCCGCACAACTCGTCGAGATTCAGACTTGGAACCCAATGTGTTCCATACCCACCGAGACAAACGACGCCGCTACCAGAAATATTGGGGTGAAAGATCGGAGTCTTCCAAGCTAGCTCCGGCATCATCCGTGGATAGGCAGCTCCGAGATGAATGTGGACAATATGTTGTTCGCGGACAAAGACGTCAGACGACGAGTCCGCTCGCCAAAGCCCATTGCCTCGAAACGTGATGGAGTACGATTCCGGCGGAGCGTCGTGCGTTGTTCTGGCTACCTCAAACTCTATGATCGAACTTTCCTCACGAAGCTGTTCCAAAGCTTTGAGGTCTGTTCGCAATCGGCGAATACGAGGTGATTCACGCATAGCAGTTGGCGGAGAGTCAAGAGCGGAGAGTCTAAGGCCAGAGTCGGCGGCGATTCCGCGACTTTTTCCGGCTCCTGACTCTTGTCTCTCAACCCTCGACCGCGCCTCCCGCGACAATTTCCGGATAGACAATCAAGTGATCGCCATCGCCAACGACGGCCTCGACCAGAGTTTGATCTTCGTGCAACCGCTTGCCGCCTTCCTTGTGGTCAAGGCTGTAGCTCATCGGCTGGCCATCGGGGCCCATCACTGGCAAATTCATCTTGGTGATGATGTTCGGCAGAATTCGCTTCACCGTTACGGTATCTGCGATCACGGCTTCGACTGACTTGGCACCGGTCTGGTCCAAGAATGTCACTCGCGTTCCTTTGCGTTCCGCGCCCGATTCCTCGGTGTTCGGATCTTGCTCAGCCATCGTTCAGCTCCACCTTTAAGATATGACTAGATGCCAAACCGTACTGAAACGCCCCATGACAACAGCCACTACAATCATGGACGATCCAGGCGTTCGGATTTCTGATGGGTATTCGTTCTGCCGAGAAATATCTTAGCCGACGTAGATACGGAATCCAAGTTGCGGAGAATTAACCTAACTTGTTGGCTACAAGAGGAGTTAACGCGAAAGTGCGTAGAGTGCGTCCCCACCTTCCGAGATGGCGGGCACAGTCCGCTCTAAGCCAAGCTCACTCGACCGACACGATATCAAGCTCTAGCTGCCCGAGGACTTCGACAACGGGCAGCAGCGCGCTGACAGGACTGGCCGAATTCAGATCGGAATCGGCGATCTTAATGTGGCCCGCTCCGATACCTCCGAGCCCCAGAGTCGCATCGATAGGCACCCAGCCATCCGCGATCCAAACTTCGTTCCACATGTGATAGGCAAAGCCCTGGACGGGACCATAGTAGACGAGGCCGATGGCAACCCGCGCCGGAATCCCCTTGGCGCGACAGAGAGCCGCGAGCAGAACAGCATGTTCCGTGCAATCGCCTTCGCCCGAACGGACGACGTCGGCAGCGGAACTGATCGCTTGCGAAAAATTCTTGCTGTGAACATAGTCTCGCACGCCTGCCTCGAAAGTCATCGCCAGCTCCCAAGGATCGGTCACTCCTTCGCCGAAACGTTCCGCGAGACGGACAATCGCTCCGTCGTCGCTTTGAATAAGGTTATTTGGCTGGACATCGGCCTCCGTCGGCTCGCCAGAATCACTATCGGCAATCACTTCACTCTTGGGCCGTATGGCGCGCACGACAATCTCTGCCGAACGGTCACCTGTTTTCGTAACGGTCTGTGATCGGCAATTCGAGAACGTTTCCGACGGCGAGCCATTGGAAAGTCGAGCACGGTAAACAATACGAGTCGTCGCATGTGGTGTACGGATCGGTTTTTCGACTTTGACGACTGTTTGCGTACCTAAGTCGAATTCAACTTTATCTGCCGGACGAAGGGCGAGCTCTTTTGTTGTCCTGAATGATTCATGATTTATACCCGGGACAGACATCTTGAGGACTTCGCCGGCATCGTCCACCCAGAGTATAGAATTGATCTTCGTTCCAGCAATCGCCATCGAACTTTCAATCCGGAGCAACTCGCGTTCTTCGCTCAGCAACCTCACGGACTCCATTTGCTTGGCCTTCAGCTCAATCCCGCCAGCTTGCGCCGTCCCCGGAAACAGCGCGACGATCGTTCGCTCCTCGCCGGGTTTCATCGGACTCTTCTTCATTGACTGTTGGTCAGCGAAGAAGCCTCCCCACTTGGGATCCCAAGCGAGCGACGACGACTGCGTCTTGCCGAGGGATCCGGTTTCGATCAGCATCTTGCCGTCGCGATACTCGCCCTTGATCGTCAACTCGGACGGTCCGGACAGCAATTTCGATCCAAACCGCAGAACCTGACCTTCGAGCGACTCAACGCTCCTTGCCTCGATACTCTGACTCACCGTTTGGCCAAACCGCTGCATTGATATCTCGTTACTACTGACCAGTTCTCGCACGGGCTGATCGCCAAGCTGTGTCGCAAACTCTTCGAAATGCGAGTATCCGACTTTCGCTCCGCTCACCGATACCAGTTCCCAGGACTCGCGAATGAGTTCGCGTTGTATTGCGTGATCTGAGTTGACATCGCTTGAAACGGTGGGCGACAGCGTTGATTCCGAAGATTGAGTAGTGACCGACTCGGCGACAGGCGGCGCAACAGTAGGCTGGTCACAACCCGCACCGATAACCACCGAAACAATGAAAAAACAAAGCAGTAGCGCTTTGGCACGTTTTGGCTGGCAAAGAAGACTCAGCGGCACAGCAATCCCCTTCCATGAATTACTTGAATAAACGATCTGCGATTCCGCTCGCGTAATATATACCAAACTGGTCGTTTGACCTTTCCCGATCTGACGATCCGGCAAACTGCTGGAGCGAAATTCTCGCAGGTTCACGGCAATCTGTTCCGCCCAACCAAAAGTCGAGTGCTAGACTTCCCGTGTAAGAGGTCACATCGTCGGACATCGGATTGTTCTGGCGAGCTGGGTCGGACCACGGTTGACCGTGCAAGGGATGGCGTTCATGGATCGCGTGACAACAGGCAGGGTGATCGCTTTGTAGCGATTATGTCGATGGAGCGGGGTTCGGCATAAAGCCAACCCGCTTCCTGGCAAAAACCCTGCGTCAGGTGACCGAAAGCGTAACCTACGTTTTGACTAACGAGAATCCCTACCACGGGCAAACCGTCCCCCCTGACACCGCTCGCCGACAATGACACCGAGGACAATGATGGGTTTCCTAAAAAACTTCTTTCAGAATGTGTTCCACGAGCAAGGCGAAGCCGCCACAACGAAGCGGGGCCCGAGCCAGACGTCGAACAACAGCAGCTTCGAACGACTATCCGAAGACGAATTGGAAGCCCACCTCGGCGTCCAACGATACGGAAAGTTTCGTTTGACCGACGCAGTTCGTCCCTCGTACGACTTGCAAGTCATTCCCGAACAAGGATACCGCCACGACGTCTATCACGACGAAGAGGCCAAGAGCAATGTTCCCGTAATCATGGCGGCGGCTTCCAACGAGATCCTCTTCGAGATCTTCATGGAGTTGATCGATCCGCTGGGCGTTGAAGTCGACGTCGTCCTGGAGACTAGTCACAGTCGTGACAGCGGTGGCCACACCGACTTGTACCGCGAGCACATCGATGTGCCCGTGCTGAAGAGCACACTCTATGACTATGAAGACCTGTTGGTCAACGATGGCTGCACCGGCATCGCTGTCCTCAACCCAGGGATTCCGCAAGAAGTTCAGTTCGACGAACACAAACTCTTAATCGTGTATGGCAACCCGCTCGACGAATTCGAACGAATTCTCGAATCGTACGGCGTTCGCAGCCGAGACGACATCAAGTTCATCACCGAGGCCGAACACGTGCATTCTTCGAGCGACACATTTTATCAGCAGTTCGACGAACTGAAGATGCGGCTCGGCATGGATTGCAACTTCATGTAAATCAATCAGCAACGCAGCTCGCTGACGCTGAGCCGGCCCGCAAGGTCCGGCTCCGTGCGTTTCTTGTACGTGGCCTTTCGCTCCGCGAAAGAGCGATCTCGCTCGCAGCATGTGGCAAATCGTTGTCCATCCACGCTATAATCCAAGGCGTCCATCCTCGACGCCCATCCCTCATCGTGAGTCCTCTTGATGCGATTCGATTCGCAAGCATCACGACGAACTTTCCTCCGCTCAGCAGGTGGCGGTGCCGGCATGCTTGCCATGGCTGGTTTGTTTAACGACGAGCAAGTCCAAGCCGCCAAAAGTCCACTCGCGCCACGCGCCCCAGACTTCTCGCCAAAAGCCAAACGAGTGATCTGGCTGTTCATGCACGGCGGGCCAAGCCAAGTCGACTTGTTCGACCCGAAGCCGGATCTCGCTAAGTTCGCTGGCAAGCCGCTGCCCGAAAGCTTCGGCCAAGTCATGACGCGCCGCGATGTCGCAAAGAACGCGCTGCTTGGTCCCATCAAACCGTTCCGACCGCGCGGTCAATCTGGAATCGAGATCAGCGACTTCCTGCCGCACATCGCCGACTGCGCCGATGACTTGTTCGTAATTCGCAGCATGCATGGCGACAGTGTGAATCACCCACAGTCGGTCTACCAAATGAACACAGGCAGCATCTTGATGGGCAAACCGAGCGTCGGCAGCTGGGTGGCATATGGGCTCGGCAGCGAAAACCAAAACATGCCCGCGTTCGTCGTCTTGCCGGATCCGGGTGGCGGATTGAAAGGCGGGCCACCGGCGTGGGGCAGCGGCTTTCTTCCAGCAACCTACCAGGGCGTGACAATGCGTCCGGGCATTACGCCGATCCTGGATCTACGTCCGCAGAAACAAATCACAGCAAAGCAGCAACGGAATATTCTTGATCTCGTCCAACACTTGAACCGACGGCACGTCGAACAGCGAGCGAACGACGATGAACTCGCGGCACGCGTGTCGGCGTACGAGTTGGCTTTCCGCATGCAATCCGCGGCCCCTGAACTAGTCGACATCAGCCGCGAGACGCCGCAAACGCACGCTCTGTACGGACTCGATGATCCCAAGACGAAAGAGTTTGGCCAACAATGTTTGCTGGCTCGCCGCATGCTCGAGAGCGGCGTCCGCTTCGTGCAGCTTTACTCGGGCGACACCGTCGGTTGGGACGCCCACGATGATGTGTTAAAGAACCACTCAAAATACTGCGAGCAGACCGACAAGCCGATTGCTGGCTTGCTGAATGATCTCCGGCAGCGCGGCATGCTGGACGACACGCTTGTGATTTGGGGTGGCGAGTTCGGGCGCATGCCAATGAGCGAGCAAGGCAAAGGCCGTGATCACAATCCCTGGGGCTACAGCTGCTGGCTCGCCGGGGCCGGAATCCGAGGTGGTCGCGTTCACGGAGCGACCGACGCTATCGGTTTACGTGCAGCGGAAGACAAAGTACATGTTCGCGATCTGCATGCCACGATCTTGCATTTAATGGGAATCGACCACAAACATCTCAGCGTCTTAAATCACGGACTTGAAGAGCGATTGACTGGCCCGGAAGAGGCTCATGTGCTGCAGGCGGTATTGAGCTAGACGAGCTCTGCCCTTGGTAACCACGGAACTCACGGAGAACACCGAGTTGAGAAGTAACTTGTTCAACTACCTTCCTTTTCCTCGATGCATTCCGTGTTCTCTGTGGTTACCCATAATCGCGACTGCGGCCACGTTGTTTTATGGCACGAGCATGGAAGGCAGTGAGCCCAACCAAATCGAAACGCCCGTCAGCGCCGAAGATCGCGATCACTGGTCGTTTCGACCACTCATTCGGCCAACAGTTCCACAGCTCGAATCGGACAACTGGACGAAGAACTCGACGGACAAATTCACCCTGTCAATACTCAGGGCGAAACAACTCGCGCCCCAACCGCCCGCGGATCGCGTCACACTCATCAGGCGACTCTACTTCGATCTGCTCGGTCTGCCACCGTCACCAGAAGCTGTTGACTCGTTTGTCGCGGACCAGTCACACGATGCCTACGAGCATCTAGTTGATCAACTTCTCGCGTCGCATCACTTCGGCGAGCACTGGGCGCAACACTGGCTCGACCTCGCAAGATTCGCCGAGACCGACGGGTTCGAGCACGACAAAGTACGCAGCGACGCGTGGAAGTATCGCGATTGGGTCATCGACGCGTTGAATGCCGATATGCCATACGATCGTTTCGTCTCGCTGCAGCTCGCCGCGGACGAAATCGTTCCCGAAAACAAAGAGCATCAAATCGCTACGTCCTTCTGTTTATCGGGGCCCGACATGCCGGATATCAATTCGCAAGAAGAACGCCGGCACAACGTTCTCAACGAACTGACAGCTACGGTCGGCGGATCATTGCTCGCTTTGCAAGTCGGTTGTGCGCAATGCCACGACCACAAATACGATCCTGTCAGTCAGGCGGACTTTTACCGGTTACGGGCGATTTTCGAGCCGGCGATCAACGTTAAGAAGAATCAGTCGCTCAGTACGCTGGCCGAGAAGGTGGACTCCGTGCCGGTAAGCCATCTCATGATTCGTGGCGATTGGCGACGACCGGGGCCCGAAGTCGCGCCCAACTTTCCGCGAATTGTCAATCTTTCAGGCCAGGATTTTGCGCCAACACCTTCGACGCACTCGACAGGCCGACGGACGGCATTGGCAAGATGGTTGACCGACTCGAACAATCCGTTGACCGCACGCGTCATTGCGAATCGAGTTTGGCAACATCACTTCGGCAAAGGGTTGTCGCAAACACCGAGTGACTTTGGCATCGTCGGCGACGAACCAACGCATCCGGAGTTACTCGATTGGCTCGCGACCGAGCTGGTAGCGCAAAACTGGAGTTTAAAGCAACTCCATCGTCTGATCGTTAGTTCAGCGACTTATCGCCAGTCGAGTGGTAGCCGAAGTCGTGAGACTTCGGATGCAAACCCGAATTCTCACGAATCCGGCGACGAAACCACATCGACCTCGTCCATTGAAGAAGATCCAAGCAATCTCTGGCTCTCTCGCTTTTCACGTCAGCGGCTGTCGGGAGAAGTGATTCGCGACGCAATGTTCGCCACGTCGGGATCACTGAACGACGCAAGGCATGGCCCTGGCGTGATGTCACCGCTCCCTGACGAACTCCTAAAAACACTGCTCAAGAATCAGTGGAAGACTAGCGAGCGACAATCGGACTACTATCGACGCAGCATCTATCTGTTCGCTCGTCGCAACTTGCGCTATCCGATCTTCGATGCCTTCGACCGACCGGACGCCAACGCCAGTTGCCCGCAGCGTGGACGTTCGACGACTGCACCGCAATCCTTGCTACTGTTGAACTCTGCCTTCTCGCTCGATGCGGCTCAACGACTCGCCGGAGACGTTCTTTCCATGCGAAACACGGTCGACGAACAGTCGATAACGACGGCCTTTCGTCGAGTCTTAACTCGCAAACCTCAGCAGGAAGAGCTTACGTTACTGAAAGAATTTGTAATGCAGCAAACGGCACAACTAAAACAGGGTTCACGTTCGCGCGACAAACTCGCTCTACCACTCCCCTGCCCCGCCGAGGCCGATCTGTACACCGCCGCTGCATTCACGGATCTGTGCTTGGCCCTTTTCAATTCCAACGAGTTTATCTACATCGACTGATGTAGCCATCACTCTCCGAGTGATGAGCCCCAAAATAACGCTCGCAGATCGCAGGCAACCAATGCAAAAGCAGAATGCTGAAACAACGCCCCGCAAGTCTGGTTCGATAGTCGACCTCTCTCAAAACGCGACGTCGAACGCGTTGGGCTCATCACGACGGAACGTGATGGCTACTTTGCACCGCCGAAGATTTCTTGCCGCTTGCGCCGCAACATCACTGATGCCTCACATCACTTCCGCGGCCGTCGAGCCGCAGGAAGTGTCATGGCTCACCGAAGTCCAAACGCCACCCACGCAGCTACCCGCCGACGCAAAGCCGCTTCATATCATCGATCGTAACGGCAAACCAATCACGACGCAGGAGCAATGGCAACAAGAACGAAGCGCCATCCGCAAATGGTGGCTGGATTTTCTCGGCCCCATGCCAGCCAAAAGAGACCGCGTTCCCAAGCTCGAAATTCTCGAAGAGGATCGTGACGCGGGAGTCCTTCGTCAACGAGTGCGTTACGAAGTCGAACCGGGTATCACAACCGAGGCTTACATCCTACAACCGCTTCAGCCGAAGGCCACATGTCCGGGCGTCGCAGTCTTCCACTCGACGGTCAATCACTCGATCCGCCAACCCGCCGGAGTGGAAGGCAAGCCCGAGAAAGCTTTCGGTCTAAAACTCGCGCAACGCGGCTGCGTCACTATCTCGCCACGCAACTATCTTTGGCCAACGAACGAGAAGATCGTCGCTCAGCCCGAGGCCAATCGATTCCATGAGCGACATCCCAATTCAACCGGCATGGCCAAGATGCTTCACGATTCGCTCGTCGCGGTCGACATCCTCTGCAGCCTTCCGAATGTCGATACGACCCGAATTGGCTCGATCGGCCATTCGCTCGGTGCGAAAGAAGTCCTCTACCTCGCCGCGTTCGATGAACGCGTGAAGGTCACGATCAGCAGCGAGGGCGGCGTCGGGACAAAGTTCTCGAACTGGAATGCCGATTGGTATCTCGGTAAGGGCATTGACTCACCCAAGTTCACTCGCGAACAGCACGAACTACTCGCCTTAGCCGCTCCGCAACCTTTCCTTTTAGTTGGTGGCGATTCCGCAGACGGCGATAAAAGTTGGCCGTTCGTCGAGGCTGCATTACCGATCTACAAACTTTACGACGAACCGGCACGCCTCGGCCTGTTCAATCACAAACAAGGCCACGCCGTCCCACCGATTGCCGAGCAGCGTTTCTACGAGTGGTTTGATGCGTATCTGTGAGCGAGGGGCCACAAACATCGGTTCGGGAAACGCGTACGCCAAAGTTGAATTCTGCAACTTGCCCGCTATCGTTCTAATCGGAACAGGGGAATGTTCTTTCTTTTGAGGAGACGCAACGCTTGCGTCAATTGCGACGAACTGCATTCGTCGCGTATGCCTCCGAGTATTTACGAAGCACTTCTGCTGTGCGATCTCGGTGCGAGAAACGCCTCACTAAGGATTCACCATGCGCAACTTGGTTGCGACGCTCGCCCTCATTCCGCTTGCTTTGTGTGTCGGGATACCTGCAAGCCATCAGCTGGCAGCTCGAATCAGCTCGATCTTTCTCTCGGAGCGAACGGGGCAACTCCACGTTGCGGTAATACCAACTGTCCAACGACCGGTCGTAACTGGTCATACAAAAACCGACCCGTTAGTTGGCCCGCTCGTCTCGGTTAACACGCTGCCGG
Source organism: Planctomycetota bacterium (assembly GCA_014381825.1). Taxonomy (GTDB): domain Bacteria; phylum Planctomycetota; class Planctomycetia; order Pirellulales; family Pirellulaceae. Next base: position 124,425 of record JACNKX010000053.1, on the reverse strand, counting down.
AAACGACGAGTCCACGATCACCGGCGTTCAATCTAGGAACACGAGCGCTCTTTCACCCGCATGGTGCGCAAGTTTGCGCGTCAGGCTGTGCGGCGAGTCAGCATCCAACAGAAACGCTGACGGCGACTCGACTTCAATCTTTGCTTCGAGACTTCTCCGAAGAACCAATTGCTGGCCCCGGCCCCGCACAAGACGAGCTATTGTACTTTGGCCGTCAAGCATCACGACTGTTGGCAGCCGAAGGATACCGGCCTCTTGATTCCGTTCGCACTGCAATCCTAAAGCAGGAATTGGCTCGCGATCACGCCGAGATTGAGATCCGTGTCGTTGATTCTACGGGCACCATTCGAGCATCGCTTCCGTGTACGCGTGTGCCGCTCGATCGAAGGCACGAGTTTGTACTCGATACTCTGGACGTTCAACCAATGATCGCCAGTGGAACTGTGAAGCGAGTAGGTCGAGACTACGTCTGGACGCGGTTGTGACTCGAGGGCGTCCACTTAGTGGCAGGACCGTGGTTCACGGTTCAAGAGAGTAGCAATTCATGGAATACGCTAAGTTCGATCTGGATTAGCAATGGCCAAGAAGACGTGAAAGGAAGAATCGACATTCGTGTTCGACTGACGAAGGGTGAGCCGCAGGGAGCAAACAACTAAGCCGGAGGAGAAGAGATGCGATCTTCGCACGCAGTTTGTTTTGTCATGTTGGGAGCATTGTTGGGACTCGGGATCCCCAAAGCGAAAGGTGATCCCTGCGGAATGGTTCCGCCCATCGAGTGGGTAGCGCAAACTCCGATCATTCGGATCGATGCACAAACTTCGATCAAGCGCGTCGGAGCACAAAAGACGTATGTCTTCTACCGAAAAGGACTTGAAACGTTAGTCCTTCGCCCGGGTTTCTCTGGGAACGTCGATGAGTTCGGCATGTTGATCCCATTCCCCTCGCCTCCGGCAATTCGCAAAGTTCCCGACAATGTCTTTGAGCAGATCGCTGCTGCAATTGATCCACCGGAAGTTCTGGTTGATCTTCGACCACAGCAAGGAATGTTTGGGAGCGGCGGGTTTGGTGGAGGAGGAGGTTTCGGAGGTGGTGGTGGTGGATTTGGTGGCGGCGGCCTTGGCTTTCAGGTTCCCAAAGATGAAGTTCGTCTCATTCGCGAAGAAGCCGTCGGTATGTACGAAGTCGCCGTAATTGCAGCAGGCAGTGATCGGGCGCTCAAACGATGGATGGAAGATCACAAATTCGTCTATCCAAGCGGCATGGATGCGGTATGCCCCGAGTACATAGAACAACGATGGTGCTTCGTCGCTGTAAAAACCAAAGTCAAGCAGAAACACGCGTCCGATCCCCAACCGGGGCAACGATCAATCGAAAATGCTCTGCCCGATGACGCAACGTTTGACGGCCATGTCCAAGCCATGGGGTTCCGTTTCCACACGCCTGAGTTGGTCGTACCGATGCGCCTGTCCGTACACAATTCCGGTGAGTTGCGGAACGTCGTCTATCTGCTAACCGATACGCCTTCCAAGATCCGCAACATTCCCGAAGAGTTCGTCCGTCGTCAGATATCAGGCTTCAAGCTCTTCGATCAGCTAACGAAGCCGCTTCCGCTTCGAGTGGTGGGCGGAACGGTCAACGACATCCCAAGGTCAATACGGCTTAGTCTCGCCAGACGACGCGATCCCGAACCACACAACGGCGTCGCGGCGGAACTGTTCGCCTCAGACCTCATTGCCGGAAAAACGAAGCGGTTAGAGAGCAAGAGTGAAGCCTACGAGAAGCATCTCTTCACAATCAACGAGGCGTTAGAGCTACGCGGCACAGAGATCGACGAGGCGGTGCGGCGGCAAATCAGAAGGACTCGCGCACGAGTGACGCGCGCTGCGTTGAAGACCATCGACGAAATGACGATGACCGTCATTGATGGCGACTTCCCGCGCGACGTACTCGCGAGAGAGAATCTTACATTTGCCGAATACCACATGCCGCTTGAGCGAAGCAATCGGCAACACTACGACGCTAATAAACTAGGACGCGCTGAACCGGTCGAGGGCGCGCCATACATGGGGCAGCTTCCACCGCTCGACGAACCGGTGCTCGCTACTATCGTCCCTCAAGAGGAACAGCAAGCTCGCACAGCCGCCCCGCGTTCTCGTTCGTCGTGGTTGACCTTCGCAATCGCCGCAGTCGCAGCGGGAATTATCGTAGCGCTGCGACGTCCGGATTATCGTCGCGCTGCGATTGTCAGTTCGATTGTGCTTGTCGTCGTATCGACATCACTAATTGCGGTTCGCGGCGACGACCAGAAGCTTCCGACATTGAACGTGCTCGTGAAACGTTTAGGGAATCCCGCCACCGCGGAGCACGCATCGGAACAGCTCGGACAGTTTGGGGAAGGAGCAGTTCCTGCGATGATTGCACAGTCGCGCTCACCAAATCTAGTTACGCGCGGCTGGGCGATCGTCTCGCTTGGTCGGATCGGCGGGGCGGAAGCGATGGGTTACTTGAAGCGAATTCACTCTCACGAATCCGTGCCGCCACTCGTTCAGAGTTGGGCCGCCGCGGCGATGGTCCAGGCGGCCAGTACGACTGAGGAGCTGGAAGAAATGTCGCGACTCGTCGGCAACAAACCCGAACTCGCTCGACCTATCTTGTTGGCGTTCAGACGATTGCCGCGCGAAGAGGAAGAAAGCGAAACAGTCGAGAGTTTACTCGCACTTGGCCGGCGCGTACCGCTCCTCAAACAAGGCGTCGCCGACGCGTTGTCCACTGAGAGTACTCAAGCTGTTGTCGACGAGTACCTACGATCCCAATCGTTCCAAAGCATGGTCAGTTTGGCCAACGAGTACCCGCAGCTTGCGCGGTCGATCGCAACTGCGTTCTGTCGGCAAGTAGAAGACGATAAAGGAGTGGATCGGTTTGAAGCTTGCCTTGTCGCCGCGAGCCACTCGTCAATCCTCGCCCAAACGCTGAGTCGCGAACTCTTGTCGGACGGCGCGGAACCTCTACTTCGGGGGATGCTCCAGTCGGATGATGCAGGCGCGCGACGATCCGCTGCCGGTTACATAGCAACGCTCGGCCAGTCGCCCGCCAACTCCCAACCGATCGCAGCACAGGTCGCTGCAGCGTTCAAGTTCGAGCCCTCGGCCAAACAACCACCGTGGCAAGGTGGCGCGCTCTTCATCCCAAGCATCCGATGGCAAACTGCGGAGGCACGCACCTTAGTCGACAACTTGATCCGTTGGCACCTTTGGGCGGAGCGCAACGCCGATCACACTGTCCAGCGACAGATCGATACCAACTTGCGGAGCGTTACGCTTTCTCAAGTGGCAGGATACCCCGCCAATGTGTACTCCACGACAAAGGGTTGGCTTGAGTCCTGGAAACGGGTCGTCGGCGCAAAGGAAATGCGACGACTTCTCGCCGAACAAGGTGCGGAAGCCGACTATGCAGAGCTGCTGCTCGAATAGCTGCGATGAGAGATCATCGGTCGCCGCACCTATGCCAAGTCCGTAAGTCGATCGTTTCACGAGAACACGTGTTTGCCTATCTTTACCGCGAAGCGGTACAGACTTCACATTTTGGAGTGAGGATTAGGAATGATTCTGGCTCCATCCATTGGCAACTCCAATATCCGGACTAGTTGGACAGCGGCAACGGCACGTCCAGTAAATCGCCGTTGGCTTTGAATCCGTCACCGTCGATATCAACGAAGATTGGATTCGACACCGCGACTGGCGGCTTCTCACCCCAGCGTGGTCCGCTGACTCGGCCGAGCTGCAGGCCCTCGCCGATGGCGGCCACGATGATGTGGGCGTCTTCGGCAAGCTTTAAAGGAATGTCTGCCTCGAACTTGACGACATCATTACCAAAATGTTTCGAGGCTGCGCGACGAGTGAAATTCAAGTCTTCCTTCGGACGACCGTTCACAAAGACTTGAACACGATTGATGTCAAGCCAATTCGAACATTGAACTCGAACTGACAACGTCGCCCCGCCCCCGGGTGCGATCACGTCGTCACCGGGAATACCGGACGGCGTGATCGACTTCGTTTTGGGGCACAGCGTGACTTCCATGAACGGGCCGGTCGTCATCACGACGTGACCTGCCTCTGAGGTGTGAACCATGTCCATCGTATCGACTTTCGCGGGATCGTCCGTTGGGCTCTTCAAATAATTTCTGATCCAACCCGACTCGTGATAGTTGTAATGCGCGTCAGTATTCACGACGCCTGGAATCCGGTAGCCGAGATTCAGCATCTGCATCCAATGGTAGATCGGATTGCGCGAGAGACGTCCCTTTTCGTCCTTCTCGGGCTTCGTAAAGATTGCCTCGGGCGGATGAACTTCGATCACATCCATGAATCCAAACATCGCTTCGAACCCGCCGTCCGGTTCACCGTTCAAGTCCTTGTCGCCAATAATCTGAAATAGATTCGGGTGATTTTCTTGTACCAGTTTGTCGCCGGCCGCGTCCCATAGCGCGAGCCGTTCGATCTGTGTGACTGGGTTCGTATCGGTGACTGGGCCGCCACCATCTTGCGTGCGAGGCTTGTGCTTCAACGGAAAAGCGTTCTGGTGATTCACCGTTCCCAAACTTTGTGTAAGCTCCATACCGCTGCAGGTCGCCATCAAGTGCTCGACGCCCAACCGCTTCAAATGCGGCACGTAAGTATCGATGCGATTGTGTTCGGTACAGGGACAAAACTCGACGTTCTCGCAGAGCAAGTTCAGCACGCGACCAAGCTGCATCGACGTGTTGTCGCCAGATGGAGTCGAGTGGCTGTGAAAGTCGCTGCTCACCCAACCGCTCGTGTCGACGACTCGTTTTAGCTTTGCTGACAGCTTCGTTTCTTTGCCTCGAGCAACTTCAATCTTCTCGAAAACGGCATCGTATTCAGGACCAAAGCTGATAATCGCTTCGTACTTCCCCGGCCCAATCGATTGGCGAAACTGTCCATTGTGGCTGTAGTGCAGGTTCTTGATGGCGACCGCACCACTTTCAGGCCCGAAGTCTGGGGACGCCGTCCCCTCGATACCATGAAAGGCGACTTTGCAGGGAATCGGCTTGCCTGAGTCGTCGGTGATATTGCCCACAACATAGCCGGCTTCAGGAAGTTGAATATGAAGTTTCGCGTCAGCCCCGCTCCAACCGTAATAGCTCTCGACCAGGTCGCGACCAATCGCTTTGACGGTAACCTTCATGTCATCATGGAGAAAGCCGAAGGACAGTACTCCAACAGCATCCGTCCGACCAGACGCGTACTCCTTTCCATCAACCGACACGGTGACCTTGGCATGCCCCACTGGACCGGCCGGATCGGTGACGAGCATCTCGACCGAAGTGACATCGCGACCGGACAACCGACCGGCTCGTCCGCGCAACTCTAGCAAGCTTGCCGCTGGAATGATCAACCGCGTGATGGTCGTCGTGCCGCCCGCCTGCAATGTCACTTCGTCCGAGCCGTCTTTCAGCAGCTGTAATACAGAACCTCGATTGCCGCTTCGCTTAAGGCTTCGTCCGGAAACCATAACGCCATACGCTTGAGCGAACCACTCGTCATCCGCCCAAAACATGCCCGTCTGTTCGTCTGTTCCAAACTTAAAAGTTCGGTCGGCGCGAATGTAGTCGCTGATCCGAAACGTCATCTGCTCTTGCTTAGGATTCCGGATGATCGTCTCCGCCGTTATATAGTCAATTCCGTCGACCAATGTGTATCGTACCGTGACATCCAAGCCCGACGTCGACTTCGTCGAACACTGCCACGCGATGCGATTACCCTTCGCTTGCAACACATCGCTTGCCGCAACTGCCTCGCTGTCAACTTTGATCGCGATCGACTCCGGCGAATGAAAGAACAACTGCATGCCATTGGGATGATACGCGCTCAACTGATCGTTTGGACGATCTCGACAAGTCAGATCGATAATCATCGCGCCCTGATTCCTCACCGTCAGATTGGCGTTACGTGTCGGCAACGGCTCGGCGATGACGACAATGATCTTGTCGTTTCGCAACACGTAATCGCCGTAGATGCAATCGACTTCCTTCCCAGCGGGAGCGAACTCGTCCCAGTTCTGTGAATTCAACTGAGCTAGTTCCACGGCGTTCGTGGTACTCGCACTCAACGCAATCAACATGACGAAAAGAGAAACGGCTGTATTCTTCATAGGAGCCTCGGCTGGGACAGGCGTGCGACAATTAGCACCGAACAAGATAACGAATTGCTCGCTGTTGTGCAGACACGTCCTCGCATACTCGCTCGATCTGTTGCGTGTCAGCAAAATGCCAATTACCGTGGATTGACAGTTTCTTGCCACAGACGTCATATTCTCTGTGCGTTCTGCGACGCCCCCACCCCGCCCAAACAAGACGCCCTACACGCGGAGCTTGATGCTGATGCCCTGCCCTCGACATTTTCCACGAACTTTTCATATCATCGCGACGGCAAGCGTTACGGCTTCGCTGCTCATCGCTGCGTGTACCACCATGGCCAGCCATCCAATCGTCCCGGGCTACGAGCGATTTCACAGCACATCGAACGACGACGAACCGGCCGGCGGGTTACTCTTGCTGGGTGAGCTGAATTGCACTTCCTGCCATCAGGCCGCGCCCACGTCGAAGCCTCATCTGCTAACAAAGATGGCACCGATTCTCGACGAAGTCGGATCACGAATCCGCCCCGAGTTCATTCGTGCGTTTCTGGCCGACCCGCAAAAGACGAAGCCTGGCACGACGATGCCGAACTTGTTCGCCGCGGCTTCTGTCGAAGCGCGCGAACAACAAGTCGAAGCCCTCGTACACTTCCTCGCGTCGCGGGGCCAGTTGCTCGAAGCCGGACCAATCGCGCCCGCGGTCAACCGAGGCGAAACACTCTTCCACAACATCGGATGTGTTGCATGTCACGACGCGCGCCGCGACGACTCATCAAAGTTTCCGACGTCGGTTCCGTTGCCGGGCGAGATGGAAGCGAAGTACTCCGTTCCAAGCTTGATTGCCTTCCTGAAGAATCCGCTACACGTTCGCCCATCCGGTCGTATGCCCCAGTTGAATTTGAACGACGACGAAGCGCGCGACATCGCTTCGTACTTGCTGAAGAATTTGGAAGCTGAAGGAGTGATTGAGTTCGTTTATTACGAAGGCACTTGGCAGAATCTGCCGGATTTCGGCAAGCTCAAGCCAGTTGCGTCGGGAAAGACCGCCAGCTTCGACGTCAATCTTGGCAGGCCGGACAACTTCGGGGTGGTCTTCAAGGCGAAGTTTCGGATTTCTCGCGATGGCAAGTATCGGTTTCATATCGGTTCGGACGACGGCTCGCGTTTGAAGATCAACGGCAAGCAAGTGGCCGAAGTCGACGGTATCCATCCCGTCTCGTTCGGTAGCGGTGAAATTGAACTAAAAGCCGGAGTTCATGATGTTGAAGCCGAGTATTTCGAGCAAGGTGGCGGACAAGAACTGCGAGTTGAGTTCGAGGGGCCAGGAATCAAGCGACAAGCTTTAGAATACGCCCTCACTTCTACGGAGAAGAAAACAGACGACAAAGAGCAATTCACGCTGGACTCCGAACTCGTTGCGATTGGTAAACAGTTATTTGGATCGTTGGGATGTGCCTCGTGTCATCAAATTCGAATCGACAATAAACCAATCGCATCCACCGCGCCGGCGAAGCCGCTCGCATGGCTTAACACAGCGAAAGGCTGCTTGGCACAAAGCCCCGCCGAACGACCGGACTTCTCTTTGACGGAGCAGCAACGACATTCGCTAGACGTTGCCATCACGTCGTTGAAAGGGTCGAACGGTTCGCCGGCCAGAACGCCCGACGAATCAATCACGTCGACGTTGGTTGCCTTTAATTGTGTCTCATGCCATCAGCATGACGAGTTGGGTGGCGTTGAAGCAGCTCGAAATGCGTTGTTCCGATCCGATCAACCAGAAATGGGAGACGAAGGTCGTATCCCGCCGCATCTCACCGGCGTCGGGGCCAAGCTTCAACCGAACTGGCTGAAGCAAGTGTTCGACAACGGTGCGAAGGACCGACCATACATGTTTACTCGGATGCCACGATTTGGCTCGCAGAACATTGGCCACTTAGTCGATGCATTCGCGGTCGCCGATCCACCGATCGCCAATCATGGGATTGCGACCGATATCGATGCTCGGCACATGAAAGCAGCCGGTCGCAAGCTCGTCGGTGCAGAAGGATTCTCGTGCATCAAATGCCATACGTGGGGCAACGTGAAAGCGACGGGCATCCAATCGATTAACATGGTCACACTGACTCGTAGACTGCAAGAGAACTGGTTTCATCAGTACATGTTGAATCCACAGCAGTATCGTCCAGGCACGCGCATGCCGGCTGCATGGCCGCAAGGCCAAGTCTTACTGCCGAAGCTTCTCGACGGACAAGCACTCACACAAATCCATTCTATTTGGGACTTCCTTGCCGACGGCGAGAAGGCCGCGATGCCGGTCGGACTGGGAACTGACCCGATCGTTTTGACCGCGTTCGACGAGCCAGTGATCTATCGCAACTTCATCGAAGGTGCTGGGCCGCGGGCCATCGGTGTGGGCTATCCAGAGAAAGCGAATCAAGCATTCGACGCGAACAACCTGCGAATTGCGTTGCTTTGGCATGGAGCCTTCATTGATGCGTCAAAACACTGGCTCGGTCGCGGCCAAGGCTTTCAAGCGCCACTGGGTGACAATATTTTGACGCTGCCGGAAGGAGTTTCTTTCGCGATGCTTGAGAACACGGAGGCGTCCTGGCCGACGGAGACCGCTAAGCAACTAGGTTACGAATTCCGCGGCTACCGACTCGGCGAAGCACGACGCCCCAGATTCATCTACGACCTTGTTAACGCTCGGGTCGAGGACACGCTCATTCCAGACTCAAAAGACCAATTCACTTCGGTCACTCGAACGCTCAAGATCTCTGCCGCTTCGCCGGTTGAAAACTTGTGGTACCGCGCCGCAGTCGGCAACTCGATTGAACCTGCCGATGCTGGCTGGTACACCATCGACGGAAGTTGGAAAGTTCGTTTGGATTCAGATGCAAAGATCCGTAAGTCAGCCGGCAAGATCGAGTTGCTTGTCCCGATCCGACCCACAAACTCCGGCGAAATGATCACGCAACAATACAGTTGGTAACAGTCGCTTCATTGACCACCAATCGAAGATAGTACTCTCGTCATGATAAGAACAAACTACGCCTCGATACTCGCAGGGCTATTCGTCACGGCGGTGGGGCTAGCAGTCCCAGCCATCGCCCAGACACCGACGGAAGCGGATTACTATCGAATGATCCCTTTCGACATTCCGGCGCACATCAATCTCGAAGCGGGAGGGCTTGAGATGTTGCCTGATGGCAAGCTGGCGGTTTCGACTCGCCGCGGCGATATCTACACGATTGATCAACCATTTGCAGATCCGCCTGAGAATGTCCAATGGACTCCCTATGCAAAGGGTTTACACGAAGTACTCGGCATCCATGCAGTTGGTGATTGGCTCTACGCAACACAGCGTGGCGAGTTGACTCGCCTGAAGGATGAAAACGGCGACGGCAAGGCGGATCTCTTTGAAACGGTGAACGACGATTGGGAGATTACGGGCGACTATCATGAGTACGCTTTTGGCTCGCCGCCCGATGCGGACGGAAACATCTGGGTCGTCCTGTGCCTGACTGGATCGTTCAATAGCAATGCCCCGTACCGCGGTTGGTGCGTCCGCATTACGCCCGATGGCAAGCTTCTTCCAACGTGCAGCGGAATTCGATCGCCAGGTGGTATTGCGATGAATGCGGCAGGCGATGTGTTCTACACCGACAATCAAGGGCCATGGAACGGAACATCTAGCTTGAAGCATCTCAAACCCGGTTCGTTTCAGGGGCACCCGGGCGGCAACAACTGGTATGAGATCGCGAACGGAGCAATCGGCCCACGCCCTGCGGAGCCAAAGAGCGAAAGCCGCATAATGGTTGAAGCTAAGAAGATCCCAGAACTCGAACCGCCCGCCGTCTATTTCCCTTACAAGAAAATGGGGCAATCGGCCAGCGGAATCGCTTGTGACACGACGGGCGGTAAGTTCGGCCCGTTCGCAGGCCAAGTGTTCGTCGGCGATCAAACATTCAGTACCGTAATGCGCGTCTTCATGGAGCAAGTGAACGGGCATTACCAGGGCGTTTGCTTTCCGTTTCGCGAAGGCATCGGCTCTGGTACGCTGTCCTTAAAGCTGACCGATCAAGGCATGTTCGTCGGCGGTACAAATCGCGGTTGGGGCTCGCGAGGCAACAAGCCCTACTCGCTTGACCGACTCGTATGGACCGGCAAAGTACCGTTCGAAATCCACGAGATGCGAGCCAAACCCGATGGCTTCGAGTTGACGTTCACCGACGAAGTCAACGCCAAGTCCGCCGCTGATATCGCCTCCTACGAGCTACAAACCTACACCTACATCTACCAAGCCAGCTACGGCAGTCCCGAGGTCGATCACACCACTCCAACCATCAACCGAGCCGCAGTCGGGTCAAACAAGCGCAGCGTGCGACTCTACATCGACGGTCTGCAGGAAGGCCATGTTCATGAGTTGCATCTTCCAGGAGTTAGCTCATCGACCGACGTCCCGCTGCTGCATCAAGAGGCGTATTACACGCTGAATTACATTCCTCGCAACTGAATCGCTAGTTGTGTACCCGGCAAACGATCGTCACAAGAAGCAGGTTGGCACGGTCCATCGAACTGGTTTGAAACTTCACGATTCTCCGTGCGACTTCCAGCGTAAGTCTGCTACGCATCTGCCTTGCCAACGAGTTGTTCGAGCTTCTCGTCAATATGCCGCAATGCGATCGCGCTGCATTCCAGATGAGAAAGAATCAAACGTTGCCCATAAGGCAAATATGACTTGATCAAATTCTCTTCGTTGCGTCCTGTGATCCCGCCTGGTCGGAACCAAGCCTGCTCCGTCAAATTTACCGGTGATAGATAAAGCAATTGAAAGTAGTTTTCCGTGATCGGAAGGCCATGCTTCGTACGGATTTGGCAGATGTCATGAAGGTACAATTTGATCTTTTGTCGTGATTCCTTAATCAATTCATCAAGTCTCTCGACTTCGACACCAATCGCAGTTAGCCGCTCTGTTTCGACGTAATCCAGAGCTAGATCGAACGCTAGCCATTCCAGCTCACATGTCACATCAAACAACTCGCACTCTGCATCATCCATCAAGTCATCAAAATTCAACGTGCAATCAATCCAATCTTTCAGTTGTCCCCAAATCTCGAGTACAGAATAGAAAACGGAGGCGAGCGGCGTTGGCTCACAATCTTCCTCGTCAATCCATCTCGTGGTGGGCGCGGCTTGCTCGATACTGGCCCCCAAATTGCAAAGATCTACAATCAAGTGTCCAACGTAAATTTCGGGCTCGTCGGCAATGAAGTCCTTCAGCGAGTCTCCCCATTCGACATCTTCCTGAATCTGCTGGATGTAGGCATACCACGCTTGCGCATTCGCCTCAGTCTTTGCAAACATGGCCCATTCGACGTTTACAGCATCGAACAGGCCAGCTAGCTTAAGTAACTGCGTCGTCCTGTCCATCGAAACATGGTCCCCGGACTTCCATTTAGAGATCTGCGCACGGCTGACCTTGAGCTTCCGTGCCAATTCAGCTTGATTCAGATCAGTATGCTTGATGACATAATCAATAAGTGTTTTTGTTCGCTCGTGCCGCATGCCATCTCCATCCACAACCAACTGTTAACCATCGCAATGACTGTGTCACATTAACAGTTAACTTTTTTGTCTCAAGTGATTGGTTAACAGCTTCGCTCAGAAAACTTTGAAGGCGATCCGCGGCTCGTCCGCGTGGCCAGCATGAGAATCTACCAGAGAGTTCTTGAACTCTCTGCGGACAGAAGCGGCTAGGCCAGACACGGTGTTCCAAAATGATCCGACTACCAATGGTCGGTGACTGTCGCGGCACTTTTTGCACAGCGAGCCAAGACGTTTTGCTGGAGTCCAGGCTTTAGCCTGCAAGAGTACAGCCAACCTGGTTCAGCAGGCTAAAGCCTGGACTCCAGCGAAGTGGTTGTGGTAGCCTGCGTGTTGGGCAGCGTAAACTGTCAGGAATGCAGCCAGGTAGTGCAATACGAAATAATACTCGGGCAAGATCACACGATGGCGACCGACCCCAACCAGATGTATCGCTGGCGAAAGCTGAATGAAGATCAACGGAAGGCGGTGCTAGAGCGACGTCAGCAAGAACATCGACCTTGGCATAGTCCTCCGCACTATGAGAGTGAATCGACGACCTGCTACATGATCACGGCAGCTTGCTTCGAGCATCGGCATGTGATCGGTCATTCGCAAGAACGCATGGCAACGTTCGAGAGAGACTTGGTTGAGGTGCTAACAGCCAGATCTACTTCGGCGTTTGCATGGTGTGTGTTGCCGAACCACTACCATGCCCTTGTCGACACGCCGTCGGTCAAACAACTACTCGCCGATCTTGGACGGTTACACGGAAAGAGTTCATTCACTTGGAACGGCGAAGAAGACGGGCGAGGCAGACAGATTTGGTGTAACGCGGCGGAAACCGCAATGAAATCCGAAGGTCATTACTACGCGTCGTTGAACTACGTACTGAACAATGCAGTCCATCATGGATACATAAAACTTTGGACCGACTGGCCGTACTGCAATGCTAAGGAATACATCGAAGCGATCGGACGCGACAAGGCGAAGAGGATCTGGCTAAGCTATCCGCTGCACGACTACGGAAAGGATTGGGATCCGGCGAATTTGTAGCTTTCGTTGGTGTACAGGCTTTAGCCTGCGACAGGGCACCAAACGTGCTTCGGCAGGCTAAAGCCTGTACACCAGCGATCGCAGTTGCAGCTGGCCAACTGGGTGCAGCGTCGAAGTTGCAGCGTTCTGCATTCGGCAAAGCACGAATCATCTTTTCGTGGCGTTAAACGCTGCCGGCAATTCACCTTAACGTCACTTCCGCACAATCCCCAAAGACCTCGGCCCCTGGTTTGCTTTCCACGCTCAGCCCAACTGCTGCTTGGCTCTGAGTATGGAAGGCTTGACCATGAGAATCTCCGATTCGCATACGGATCTAAACAACCCAGCTCTGAAGAAACCTACTGAATCACCATTCGTTGCATTCCTCGACAGTTTCCTGCAAGAAAAGAACATCAAGTGGGTGCTGACGGCGGGCATGATGATCTTGCTTGGATCGTCGCTGATGATGGTTACTCGAGGATGGAGCGAACTGGACGAGGCGTGGCAGTACGTCGTCATCATCGGATATACGGCGACCATCTTCGGGGCGGGCAGTTGGAGTTATCACAGGCTCGGATTGCGAAGGACCGGAACCGGATTGCTGGCGTTATCGGTCCTGTTAATTCCGCTCTCCTTTGTCGCGTGGAACTTGATCTGGGACGCTTCCACATCGGCCGCGAGCGGCGGTATAGCAGTTGGCTTGCTGCTTGTGAACACGATCGTCGCTGCTTATGCGAGCCGCAGAATATTCGCTCATTTTTTACAAGGCCATCAAGTCACTTTCGTGATGAGCTACCTCGCATTGAGCCTGGCTGGCGCAGTCGCACCGCTGTTGAGTGAAGTCAGCGATGTTTGGAGTTGGTTCGGATCGGCGGCGCTCTGGTGTATGTTCACCGCCGGTGTTGTGAAGGTCAATCGCCACGTGTTCTGGTTGACCGAAGAACATCGAAAGCCTCGGATCATCGCATTCTTTCCGATCTTGCTGCTGGGCGGCCAGTTCTTACTTGTCTTTGGTTTGAATTTCGCCGAAGCCATTCCGCACGATTGGTTTGGCTTGGCGTGCGTGTTGGTGGCGATCCCTGTGTTGTTGACGGCCGACGCCGTCGCGGACGTCTTTCAACAAAGAACCGGCAACCTCGTTCGCCCCATACCGTGGCCGATCATGTTGCCTATCGTGAGCGGCGTTTTGTTGTGTGCGGTTGGCGTTTTACTGGCACTATCCGGTTTAGTCACGTCAGTACCGTACGCAGTTGTGCCGACGGCGGCCTTGGCAGCGATCCTAATGACGGTGGTCGCCAAAAGAACCAACCAAGCCGCTTTCGTGTGGGCGATGCTCGGTTGCAGCACTCTGGCTTACAACTTCTCGCCTGCGTTCTTCCAAGAGTTCATTTTCATGGTACGTGATGCGGGCGCGAACGCGCTGGGGGAATCTCGTCTGCCGTTCGCGTTCTATGGGTTGACATATCTCCCGTTGATCGGAGCCACCGTCGTTGTGGCGAACCAAATGCAGCAGCGAAGCCACTCGCTGTTCGCGATTCCGATGCAGCGATATTCAATTGGAATTTCTATATTCCTGCTGGCAGTCGCCGTGACGCACTCCAAAGCAATCTTCCCCGTCGCGGGATTGATGACAGCGATGTTCGCTTGGCAAGCCACTGTATTTCGCAGACGAAGCATCGTGATGTTTGGAATGGTAGCGTTCCTGATCGCCTCGACCGGGTTGGTCCCGTTCGCATCGGTCGCGCTCGACGTGAGTTTTGGTAGCGAAATGTTCCACGTCTTCACGACGATTGCCGCAGCAGCTTTGCTAGTCGCCAGCCGTCCGCTGACTGCTTGGATCAATCGCTTGCCAGTCGAGCCTTCGCAAGGCAGCTCGAGTGCAATCCTAGATGAAATGCCACGCGCCGTGTCGCTCGTCGCGACGATTGGAATCGCAGTCGTGTGGCTTACACAAATTCTAGTTCCCGCTGGCAGTTCGTCATTGCCTATCGGAATCTTCATTTTCGCACTATTGGCAGCTCAGTCACTAGTTTGGTCACGCCCTGCAGTCAGTTGGATCGTATATGGATTGGTCGCTCTCGAGTTGCTTCGGCTTGGCGTGGCGGCTGACTTAACGTTCGACACGCTGACGTCGTTGGCGATCGTCACCTTCGGCACGCAGTGGTTCGTAGGATACGCATTCGGTCGCTTTCACAACCATCGCATCGCGACAGCCTGGGCCGATGTCAATCATGTGTCGGCATTTATTGGGTTGTTGTTTGCGACGCTTTTCTTCGCGCTCCCCAACATGGTCCAGGAGTTACTTGGCAACAGTGGCTCGTCCGTCGAAGCTCTACGCTGGGTGCGTGATATGCTACTCGTCGTTTGGTGCTTTGACGCCGCGAGAAAGCCGCAGCGGATCGCCGACCGTGTCGATTCGCGATTTCGATGGGAACGGCGAGCCCAACCGATACCAGCGTTTTTGGGTTCGATCTGTGTGCTTGGGCTTGTGGGGTGTGGGCTGGTTCGTCTAGGCGGCAACGATACCGTCGAGTGGCTTCCCTTGGCGTGGACTCTCACCGCAGCTGCCGCCATTCCACTCGTGCAACATTTGCGGCACAAACTCGTTCACCTGGCCGCTCGCGAGGACAAATGGCCTGACTACTTCGCGATCCGCGCGATGGCACGGCCCATCGACATCTTGATGATGGCAATCCTCGTGATCATCTCGACGTTGCAGTTGTTCGTGTATTCAACATCGCTTTGCGTTGCGGGATATGTCGGGCTGGCTGGGCTACTCGCATTGACGTTCCTGCGTCAAAAGACCATTTTGCGAACCGTGACGGCGGCTGTCATCAATTGGACGTTCGTTCTCACTATCGCTCGACTTGGCACACCATACGCTGACAATTTTCTCGAGTTACTGAACAGCTATAGGGCAGATTCACTGTGGTGGGTTTCCGTGGCAAGTTCGATCAGCCTGCTGTTGTGGCAAAGAAACTTCACGTCAGATCGTGCATCGCGCGACATCGCACTCACTCAACGTACTACGTTGCGACTCGCGAGTTCAGGCGCTCTGCTACTGACCATCGGCGAGTCGTCGCTGTCCGTCACCGAATTGGTCGCGGCCGTTGCGACGTTCTCGATACTGTTCGCCAGTGAGTTGCGAGCGGCATTGCAGACGCGAATCGTGGCACGAGTCTGGATTGCCGAAGCGGTGGTGGTGGCGGGGTGCACGTATCTGCTCTGGTTTGGAGTAATCTCGCTGGAGCAAGAACTCGGCATGTTCGCGCCGCTCGGCCTGGGCTTCGTCGCGCACATTGGCGGAGCAGTCTGCTCGAGGCGCGAGGACATGGCGTTCCTGTCACAACCGCTCCTTGCGACCGGACGATGGTTGCCGCTCGTGGCAGTTGGCATTGGTACCACACGTCATATCGATGTAGGCGATAGTGGCGGGTGGCTCGGGATGAACAGCCTCGCGATCTTGGCCGCGGGCGGTTTCTACTTTTGGCAGGCGATCGAGCGAAAGAGCAAGGGCTTCGCCGTCCTCGCTGCAGCGATTCTGAACGTAGCCATCATGCTGCTGTGGAGCGAGTTACGTTTGGCCGATCCGCAGTTTTATTTGATCCCGATTGGCATCACGATTTTGTTGCTAGTCGAGGTTCTGAAGCGTGAGATTCCGACAACATGGCACAACCCGCTGCGTTACGCCGGTGCGCTGACGATTCTCGTGTCACCAACATTTCACATTGTCGACCAGACTTGGGTTCACTTGATCGCGTTGATGGTGCTGGCAACTACTGTGTTGCTAATTTCGATCGGTCTCCGCCTGCGGGCGCTCATGTACACGGGGGCAGCATTCTTGATCGCTGATCTCGTCGCGATGGTGATCTGCGGCGGAATCGACCATCCGAACCTGCTTTGGCTCGCTGGCATTGGATTCGGAGCAGCCATCATCACACTCGGTGCCATTTGTGAGAACAATCGTGAAAGGCTGTTGCAACGAATGCGGGTCGTCTCCGCACGAATGGAGCAATGGCAGTGATACTGTTGGTGTAGCTGATAAATGACAAACGAAAACTAAACAAGGAGAACGACTATGAGTTGGCTGAACACTTTTTCATTCGTAATGCGAGCAAACGTTACCACACTCCGCGAGCGCTTTAGCGATCCGGAGCGGATGTTACACCAGCTGATCATCGATATGGAGCAGGAATTAGGTCGAGTCCGCGAAAGCGTAGCGGGTGCGATCGCTGACCAGATTCAACTCGAACGCAAAGTGAAGAAGACGCAAGAAGAGAGCGATCACTGGGACGAACGAGCGACGAGCGCGATTCAACGGAGCGACGAGTCGTCGGCCAAGCTCGCGTTGGAACAGAAGCTGATGTCGCAACAGCGAAGCGACACGTTGACGACCGAACTCGCTAAACAACGCGAGCAAACCGACAAACTCCGCAGCGCTGTCCAAGAGCTCGAAGACAAGATTCGTCAGGCGAGACAAAAGCAAACGCTGCTGCTCGCGAGACTGACGCGTGCCGAATCGTCGGCACGCATTAATCAGGCGTTAGATCGAGTTCAAAATAAGTCGGCCTTTGCCGAGTTCAGCCGTTTGGAACAACGCGTCGAGCGAGAAGAGGCAATGTCCGAAGCCTACGACCGACTAGAGGGCCACGATCCTGCGGCAGACGAATTGGAGCGGCAGTTCGAAGAGTCAGATCGCAAGGAACGACTTGAGCAAGAATTCGAGGAACTAAAGAGCCGTGTTCAAGAATCAGCGAAGTAGTTTTATGGCGAGCCTTGCAGCGGATGCAGCGAGCTTGTTCCGAGCATGGTGGTATCGAGATCGAATTCGATCGTCTCCACGCGAAGGCAAGCTCCTGCGTCTCTCTCCTGGGGCCGTTCTGTGCGCGAATGGAAGCACTGTCGAAGTGCAGCAGAGAGACGTCATTGAAACATCGCAAGGCTCAGTGCTGAGGTATCGCTGCTGCGGCGACGATTCCCCATCAGAGTTGTGGGTCACGTTCGCACCTGTTCCTTTAATCGTGTGGTGTTGCAATCGCGACGAACAACGACTTGCAGTAGATGAGATCGAGGTGTGGAGCGAAGGACGGTGAGACCTTTAGAGTACGATGGTAGCGAGCGGGGGACGTTGGTCCGCTGATTTTCCTGAGCGCGGTTCCCCTCTCGCCTTCTCCCGCCTCCCGATCCCCCAGTACAATCACCCGTTGACGTCACTCTTCTGTCAAACACTCGCATTACACCATGCCTTACGATCTTCGCCTATTCTTGACCGGTGCCGCAGCAGTGATCGATACGGCGCTGCTGCTAAGCATTTGCGAGCGAAGTAATTGGCGGCGGACGGCGATGCCGATTGTGACACTGACAATCGGCGTTTGGCTATTTCACAGCGGCGAGTTTGCAAATCTGTTGCTATTGCACACGGTGGGCGATTGGGCGGAAGCCGCTCGTTGGGTCGCCATGTCGACGATGAGCGTTGGGTTGTTGCTGATGCCAAGTGCAATGCTTCATGGCGTCCTTCGCATCATGCATAGCGACTTTGAAGTCAACACTCCAGCACGTCCGGCGTTGCTTGTCGCATACGCCCCACTGGCCGCACTACCATTCGTGCTGTACTCACTCGGAACGCATGCTGGCGAAGTTTTTTTGGATCGCATCGGTGGCTTCCTCTGGCCTTACCTTACATTTGCGGGAGCCGTGAACATTGCGGCGGTCGCGATCTTTCATCGTCAACGTGCGAAAACCGACTTGCGGGAACTCCGTCGATTCCTTCTCGCAATGGAAGTGTTTCTGTCACTGCTGACCACATTGTTATTTGTCGCATTTCTGTTAGTCGCTCCGCGGTGGCGCATCCCCGAATCGCCGCTCATTGTCTCCATCGTGTTGCTTCCCGTCGCTCCAGCCGTCTTGTTCAGTTATTTCGTAATTCGCTATCGCTTCATGCGACTAGTTGTAGAACGAACACTCGTCTACGGTGTGATCCTAGCAGCGGCATTGTTGTTCCATCATCTCATTCTCTACCGTATCGCTGAACCTCTCGCGGACCGAATGCGGATCGATCTCGGCATCCTCGAGGGAATCATTGTCTTCTTACTCGTTGTGCTTTACCAACCGATTAGGCTGCGAGTTGCGGAGTCGTTGCGTTACTTGATGGGACGCAGCCGAGACGACATCCGCCACCGGACACGAGAACTTGCAGTCGAGATGTGGCAACATGTGGCTGACGAACCTCCGGCCCTGGCAAATTGGTTCGTCACGAATATCAAGGAGTCATTTCAGTTGGAGTCGGCAGCCGCGTGGTTGTTCGACGATTCCGACTCGCCGTTAGTCGAATGCTGCGACGACGATCGAATCCCCACAACCGCCATCGTCTGCCTGCAAGAAGCACTTGAATCACATTCCCATGTCGCCTGTCGCGGGCCAAGTGCAAGTAACCAAGCCGCTTGCGAAATGCTGACCGAGTTGAACGCGTCGCTCGCCGTCCGCGTCGCCCATGAAGGCATCTCGGGATTATTGCTACTCGGACGCGGACGCCGGGCGAAGGAGTTAGGTGAAGAAGAGACCAATGCGATCCTGCTGCTCGTCGAGTTACTGGCGGTTACCTTGCACAACCATTACTTACAACGGCAGCAGATCATTGCCGAACGAAGGGCAGCTCAGAATGAGAAGCTCAGCACACTCGGCTTGTTGACGAGTTGCATCACCCATGAGATCAAAAACCCACTTTCGTCGGTCAAAACGATCGCGACTTTGCTCGCCGAGCGTGGTGGACCCAACGATGAAAACGCTGAAGACCTGCAAGTGATCTTGAAAGAAGTGGACCGATTGACGGCAACAACGACTCAGTTTTTGAAATTTGCGAGAGCAACTACGAGCGACAACGATAGCAGCGACTTGCCTTCCGTATTCCTGGGTGTGATCCATGTACTCTCACACCTCGCGAAGCAACACAATGTCCAGATCGAAGCCAAATTCGCCGACGCCACACCGACAATCACGTGCACGGAAGATACCCTTCGCCAGATCGCCTTCAACTTGGTACTCAACGCCATCGAGGCAACACGTCCGAACGGGCACGTCCGAATCGCTATCGAACACGACGCGAATCAGATCGTCGCCACAATCCGGGACGATGGAGTTGGCATCTCGAACGACATCAAGTCAAAACTTTTTGATCCTTTTGTCACGAACAAGCCGACTGGCACCGGCATCGGGCTGTATGTCGTGCGGCGAAACGTCGAGGAACTCGGTGGAGCAATCGAGTTCGTTAGCGAGCCAACCAGCGGGACCTGCTTCACGATTAGGCTCCCGTTGGATAAGCTACGATGCGAACGCGAGCAGTAGGCATTGAGCCATCGAATGACAAATCCGACGCCACTTCGAATTCTGATCACCGACGACGAGCGGCCCGCGCGGTACGCCATGCGAAAGGCATTGGAGAGTGCTGAGTACGAGATCGCCGAAGTAGAAAATGGACAAGCGGCCGTCGAGTTCCTTCAAGACAACAGCGTTGACCTCGTATTCCTTGACCTCTCGATGCCGGTCCTCGATGGTCGTGGGACGCTCGAACGACTTGGACCGCTGGCTCATTCGACGGAGATCATCGTCGTTACGGCAGACGACAGCGTTTCGTCGGCCGTCGATTGCATTCGGCTTGGTGCATCGGATTACATCACGAAACCGTACGAGATCGAGCAAGTACGAGCCATCGCGCGGCGAGCGGCGAAACGAGTCACGCTTGAACGTCGGCTTCAGCGTCTGCAATCGCAATTGGACGAGAAGCAAGCTTTTGGAGCACTCGTCGGCGTCTCGCAGCCAATGCGAGATCTGTTCTTTCAAATGCAGCGAGCGGCTCAAGCTCCAATCGACATATTGATCCGAGGCGAAACAGGGACCGGCAAGGAGTTGATCGCTCGTGAAATCCACCGCTTAAGCTCTCGATCAAGCCGACCGTTTGTGGCCGTCAACACGGCGGCCATCGCCGAGTCGCTTGCCGAGAGTGAATTGTTCGGGCACGTACGAGGTTCGTTTACAGGTGCCGAGACAGACCGAAAGGGCGTCTTCGAACAAGCGGAAGGCGGAACTTTATTTCTCGACGAAATTGGCGACATGCCTGCTCCGGCACAAACGAAGATCCTTCGGGTCCTACAAGAAAGAACGATTCAGCCTGTCGGCTCGTCAAAGTCCGTCGCGGTGGATGTCCGTGTGATAACCGCCACGCATCAAGACCTCGAACAAGCGATCGCAGATCACGCGTTTCGCCAAGACTTGTACTATCGAATCAAGGGTGTCGAGCTACAAGTGCCGCCGCTAAGAAGGCGCCGCGAAGACGTAATTTTGTTGGCCAATTTCTTTCTCGAACGAATCGCTGACAAACTGCCGACGTCACCGCGATTCGACACGCGCGCCATTGACCATTTGTTGGCTCACGCTTGGCCCGGAAACGTTCGCGAACTGGAACATGCTGTTTCGGCGGCCGCGGCAATGGCAACGGACGGCTTAATTCGCGCCGGCGATCTGCCACTGTCGCGGGCACCTGACGAAAGCTCGATAGACGCGTTTGCTGAACTCCTCGATCTTCCGCTCACCGAAGCAAAGAACAAACTATCCGAATCCTTTGAAGAACACGCCATTACGCGAGCCTTAAGGAGCAACGGAGGCAACGTCAGCGCCGCCGCTCGACAACTCGGCATTCATCGCCAAAGCTTGCAACAGAAGATCACCCAACTCGGCATTCGCGTGGAGCGATCTTAGGAATGGCAACCGCAGCGCCATTGCTCGAGTCCCGAGGCATCGGTCGGCAGCACCGTGACAGGACGGCTTGGCTGATACGCGATATCTCCTTCGCTCTTCGATCGGGCGATGGAGTTGCTCTGACGGGGCCGACGGGATCGGGCAAGACGGTCTTGTTGCGTTCACTTGCGATGCTCGACGCTGTCGATGAAGGTGAAGTCCTCTGGCATGGCACGTCTCCAACGTCCGACGAAATCCCCGTTTATCGATCCCGGGCCATCTACCTCCCGCAACGTCCGCGTCTGTTTGAAGGGACCGTTGAGAGAAATCTACAACTTCCTTATTCGCTCGCAGTTCACCGACATCAAGTTTACTCGCGTGAGAACATTGTCAGCTACCTCGATCAGCTCGGACGGGACGAGCACTTTCTGGCTCTCGACTCGATGAACCTCTCAGGTGGCGAGATTCAAATCGTCGCTCTCCTTCGCGCGATACAACTTGCCCCAACGCTCCTGCTGCTCGATGAGCCAACGGGTTCCCTCGACGAAAGCACGACACAACAGATTGAACAGCTCGTCACGCATTGGATGTCGGAAGCAGTTGGCGAGCGCGGATTCGTCTGGGTGACTCACGATGCCACGCAGACCGAACGCGTCGCGAGCCGAACGTTGCAGCTTTGGGACGGTCAGCTTGTCGAGTTGGAGACGCATCAATGAAGTCCTACGTCGAATTGTCGACACTCCAAGTGACCGTCGCGGCGTTGCTGATCATCGTCAACGCTGCGATCTCACTCGCGCTGCGATTGAGGCTCGAACGATCTTTCCTGATAGCGAGCGTCCGCACTGTTCTACAGCTACTTTTAATCGGTCTGGTCTTGGACTGGGTTTTTCAAGTCGAACGAACCATCGTCGTCATCGCGATCTTGACAATCATGACGGGTATCGCAGGGTACACCGCATTCACTCGCACGGCCCACGCGTACGCCGGAATGCTCGTCGATACGATGATCGCCGTATGGGCCAGTTCGTGGTTTGTGCTTGCCTTCGCGATGTTCGCCGTCTTACAGGGAGCACGATCGTGGCACGACCCTCAATACGCGGTTCCATTGCTTGGGATGATCCTGGGCAATACGCTCAATGGGATCACGCTGGGGCTCGCCGGAGTTCTGGATGGTTTTCAATCTGGTCGAGGCCAAGTTGAAACGCTTCTTGCGCTCGGCGCGACACGATGGGAAGCGGCTCGTGAAACGATTCAGAAGGCACTAACGACAGCTACAACGCCGATCATTAACTCGATGATGGTCGTCGGTTTAGTGAGTCTGCCAGGCATGATGACTGGTCAACTGCTCTCCGGTGTCGAGCCGATCGAGGCCGTTAAGTATCAGATCGTGATCATGTTTCTGGTTGCCTCAGCGACAGCGCTCGGGAGCGTTGGTGTCGTGCTAATGGCTTATCGTCGATTGTTCAATAAGCATCACCAGTTTCAGTACGACCGCATCCTCAAAAAGTAACCGTCGTGCTCCGCCGCTGCGAGCCCGTTTGCGAGGGGTAAACGACTCCGTCTTCGCTCTTCAGACAAACGGAGGTCAAGATGTAATTGACCACGCGGTGCGCTCATCACTCAGAAAGTGATGGCTACCGATCAATGCTGATGCTTTGTTTCGAACCCGACCTTCTTTAAGAAGGCTTCCCACTTGTGAGCTTCTGTATGGCTTTTCAAGCTGAGCGAACGCCACTTCGGGCAGCGAAACGTGACATCGGTGTGATTGCCGTGAGATTCTTGCTTGCACTCGCAACCCAGGCTCTTGAACGTTTGAGAGTATTCCTTGGCTTGCCTCGCCTCGTCAAAATGTAATGACTTCCATGCCATCAAACGGAATTCGACCTTCTCCACCGAATCGGCCCTCGTCGAACTGACGGCAAGACAGCAAATGAATAGTGCAGCGATGGTGAGCGATTTTAACGAGGACACGGCGATTCCTTTCACGAAGCACGTTGACAGAATGATTCCTCCTTCCATCGGCACCCAGTAGGCGACGAATTGAGTACAACTGCCATTCCCCTTGTGCTAGCACCCACGAGCCTGACGGACTTAGACTCTGTCAGTAGAATGCCAGCTTGATTTCGCTACGAATTTGGTACCTCCAACCAGCTGTTATGAGAAACGACGTGGACTCGAACGTCGACGATTACTCTTCAGGCCTCAAGCCACCGCGTTTCAGTCTCGCCGCGTTATTCGTAATCGTGGGGGTACTCGGAACTCTGTTCGCGGCGATGAGTTATGTCGGCACTTATGCGACCTTGCTCCTGATTTTGTTCGCGTTAACGATTGCGGCGCATGTTGCCGGAAACGCAATTGGAACACAATTGCGTGAAACCGGGAGTCGACCTCAGACGCTGGAACCGGACGCGCCCGGTCGCAAGCGAGGACCAATCGCATCGACGGACTTCGCGCCAACAAGCCAGTTGCACCATCGGTCGGCCCTGGGCAAGCCGATCCTCGTTACAACCACAATCGGTAGCATTGCGGGTGCAGTGCTTGGCGGTTCGGGCCTGGCAATGCTGATGGAAGATCGCACGTTACTCGCGATCATGCTTGGAGTCATAGCCTCTGCGGTCCTCGGAGGAATTTGGACGTTCGGGGCATCTAGCTTTTTGCAAGTCGCATCAGGTGCGTTGCGGCAAGCGACGCGTGATTCCAAGCACTAACTCTTCGGACACTACTCGACTTCTTGAACGACCACGACATTGTGTGCGTGAGCGACAACTTCGCTGCCCGTCACATAAACGACACGGTCGCCCTTCGCGAGAACTCCCAATGCACGACCCCAATTGTCGATGAACTCCCGAAGCTCTGGTCCACTCGCGCCGGGCGCGCCGGGCAACGGGACGATGCCCCAAAACAAAGTCATCCGGCGCAAGGTGGATTCGTTGCTGCTGACACCTACGACAGGGATGACGGAGCGGAACTTGGCTTTAACGCGGGCCGTTGCGCCGCCATTGCTCGCGATAACGATCAGCTTCGCGTTCACTCGACTCGCGATCTCAGTAGCCCCGTGAACTGTCGCCGCGGTAATCGGATGAACATCGGAAAGAGCCGCGATCGGCAACTGTTCGCTAGATGTGCGTGACAGAGTTCGCTCCGTGCTCATCATCACGCGGTGCATGACATCAACGGCCTCGCGCGGATACTTACCGATCGCCGTCTCACCGGACAGCATACATGCGTCGGCTCCGTCTAAGATTGCATTCGCGACGTCACTTACTTCCGCTCGCGTCGGGCGAGACGACTCCTGCATGCTATCGAGCATCTGTGTCGCGACGATGACTGGTTTCGCTAAACGCTGGCAAGTCTCCACGATTCGCTTCTGTGCGACAGGTGTTTCGGCAAGATCGATCTCGACACCTAGATCTCCGCGAGCAACCATGATGCCGCCCGCCGCGAGTACGATGTCATCGAGGTGTTCCAACGCCTCGCCCTTTTCGATTTTTGCGATGATAAGCGCGCGGGAACCGTGTGAGCGAACAAGTTCCTTTAATTGCCTCACCTCGACGGGCGAGCGAACGAAGCTCAGACTAATAAAATCCGCGTCTGCCTGTGCGGCCCAGGTCGCATTTGAGATATCCGCCTCGGTCATGGCTGGAACTGTCAGCGCCACACCGGGCAAATTTACACCTTGGCGGCTGCGGACAAAGCCGGCTCCGGTGACGAGACAGTGAGCCGAAGATTCATCTTTCTTAACGACCTGCAAGCTGACCGTTCCGTCGGCTAACATCACGCGATCACCGACCGTCAACTCAGTAACGAGCGGTTCGTAGGTGCATGTAAACTCGTCCGCCTTCTCGGGTGTCTGGCCTCGGACAAATCGGAATTCCGCACCCAGCGGACAGTCCGTCGGATCATCAATCAACTGTCCTAACCGAATCTTGGGGCCAGCCAAATCGACCAGAACGCCGATCGTGCGTTCAACATCGACGCTCGCCTGACGAATCGCATCGAGGGTCGCTTGGTGTTCTGGACGAGTGCCGTGTGCTGTATTGATTCGAAAGACGTCGACGCCAGTACGAATCAATTCGCGAAGCATCTCCGGCGATTGACAGGCTGGGCCGACGGTCGCCACAATCTTCGTGCGTGAGTTAACGCGTGGTGGCGATTCTCGGTTTAAGACATCCGGCATCAAGATTCCTCCCTGATCGATCGGTCGTTGACCGTGCGCGCAAGTCGCGAGACAATCTAGTTGAATTCGTGGCGAACCGCGAGTCGAGTTCTGCACCTCGAAACCGAGAGCCAATCGTTGACGACTGATTCCGTCGAGACATCGCAACGCATGCGTCGTATTGCGACCTATACGACCGCAGCGTTACTCGGCATCGGAGCCGGTATCATCGGCCTGTTGGGGGTCGTTGTATTGCGTCATCAACAGACGTTGCCGAAGTTCGCACCAAGCACGTTCTACGAAGCAAAGGCGCGCTGGGGAGAAAACGCCCCGTTGAGTTACAACATACAAATCGCCGTGACAGGTCGCCAAGCGGCCGTATACTATGCGGAGGTCCGCGACGGGGAAGTGTTTGCTGCGACGCGCGACGGCGAAGTGTTGTCACGATTCAGGACAATCGACACTTGGACCGTGCCAGGGATGTTTACAACGATACAGTCCGACGTCACGAACGTCGAGAAGCATTTGGCGGGAACGGCGGACCACGACACGCCTCAGTTGCTGCTCCGTGGTTTTTTCGACGAAATAACGGGAGCACCACTCCGGTATCACCGCACGGAACTTCGAAAATGGGGCCCCAACGTAGAAGTCATGTGGGACGTAACGCGATTTGAAGTTCTGCCGTGACTCGTACCTAGCCGAAACACACGCCACAGGCTGATCGAGACCGGTGAGAGGTTCGGCGCGGACACCCTCACGTAACGCTTCGCACGACTCCAACGACAACACCGATGACGCTGACGTTGTCCAGATAAATGGGGTCCATCGACGAATTCGCCGGCTGCAACCTGACCTGACCGCTCTCGGGAAACCAGTACTTGAGGGTCGCTTCTCCATCGTCGGTTTGCGCGACAACCATCTGACCTGATTCGGCTTGCTCTTGCTTTTTGACAACGACATAGTCGCCATCCGCGATTTGAGCTTCGATCATCGATTCGCCGCTTACTTGCAGAGCAAAAAGACCTTCGCTCGTGAACATTTCGCCAAAGTCGACGCGATCGTTCTGCTCGAACGCAAGACTGGTTAGACCAGCCGCAACAACACCGGCCAAAGGAATGCCACTCGCCTCGCGAACCGCTTCCCTCGTCAATTCAATTGCACGAGACTTGTTGGGGCTTCGTTTGATCAGGCCTTTCTTCTCAAGAGCCTTCAGATGGCACATCACGCCATTCGGCGAACTTATACCAAAACGCTCACCAATCTCTCGAACAGTTGGCCCATAGCCACGATTCACGATTTTGTCACGAATGAACTCGTAAACCGAGGCTTGGCGTTTCGTGAGTTGATCGAGGATGGACATGAATCGAACCTTTCGCGAGACAGGGGCAATGTCATCACTAGCAATTTATAATATACAACCGTACAGAGTCAATAGCGTATGTACAGTATCGAACTAGCATTTCCTAGGCGGTTGGAAGCATATCGTCGGCTGCCGCGACTGCGCCGAGCGATTGCGGACAGCACATGGTGGAGTGCAAAGCGTCAGGCTTTACACCAACTTAAACGTATCACATGTTCACGCACGAGGCGGAGAACCCGACATCGGAAACTTAGAATTTGCATCAACTGGCCCTGCGAGCTAGGTTTCATAGATTGAGCGATAACTTTAGGAAGCCGTTGTACACGGCCCATGGAAGCGAGATCTCCTTGATGAATCGTATCGTCCGATTCTTGAAATCCGATGATGGGCCCACCAGCGTGGAATATGCTGTGCTTCTGGCCGGCATTCTCGTGGTCGTGATCGGCGGAATTACCCTCGTTGGTGGGGAGACGGCAAACTTCTGGTCGAACAACAAAAGTGAGCTCGACACCGCGTTTAGCAGTAGCGACGCGGACAGCGGAAACTGAGCGGGACGCTGGGCTGTCTCAGACAGCCCGCTCAAAGTGGCACACCATCCCAGCGAACAAAGGCTTCCAACGCAAAGAATTCTGGTAGGCCGATTTGGTTGTACCGCGCGGCGGTCCCCTTGTTTCGGTCTTCTGCCCGCTGCCAAAACTCTCGCGGGTCTGAGCCGGGAAACAGAGCTTCGTCTTTTTGGCTCTCATGCATGAAGATAGCTTCGCGTTTGAGTTCCATATCTCCGGGACTCAACGGGACGGCGATTTCAAGCTCGTCGAGTTCATACTCTTGCCACGCGCCTCGATACAGCAACACGTCAGGTCGCGAACCGGACGAGTCCTCAATCGCTTGAAGCGCCAAAAAAATCGCCTCCGCGCAAACTCGATGTGTCCCGTGCGGATCGGAGAGATCACCAGCGACGTAGACCTGATGCGGTTGAACGCGTTCGATCAACTCGCGAATGATGGCGACATCGTCCGCACCGACTGGCTTTTTGTCGACCGCGCCTGTTCGGTAGAACGGCAAATCTAGGAAGTGCAGATTTCGCTCATCGCAACCAACGGCCAATGCGCCGGCCTTGGCCTCGCTCCAGCGAATCAGCCCCTTGATTTTCAAGACCGCTTCATGATCAAACTGACCGGGCAACTTCTTGGTCAATGATTCATTCACTAAAGACTCGACTTCGGTCGACCTCCTCTGATCGATCCCAAACAGCCGGTTGTATTCGGTCACCATATCGGCGACACGTCTGGCATCGTGATCGAAGACGGCAATATTTCCGCTCGTCATGTACGCAATATGCGTTTCGTGCTGGTCTTCGACTAAGCGTATAAGAGTTCCTCCCATGCTGATCACATCATCATCAGGATGGGGGCTAAAACAGATCACTCGTTTCGGCTCGCGGCCTGCCGGATGGTATTCGATCGTGTCCATCATCCAGCGAAATACGCGATGAGCCAACGTCGGCGCGGGTCCGTGATGCCGGAGCAGGTAGTGCAGATTGTGTTTGCGAAAATCATTATCGTCGAGCTTCAAGAGCGCTTTGCCGGATTGTTCGCACAGCCAGATCACCGCTCGCTTGATCATCGAGTCGGTCCACTCGACCGCCTCAACCAGCCACGGCGTCGTAATCGCTGCCAATTCTTTCGCCGCTGCCAAATCGACCAAGACCGACGAGTCTTCGTGATCTTGTAGAAAGCTCGCGGGGTTTCTGGCGGTGACCTTATCTTCGAGCGTCTCACGAACGATGCCGGATTTCGATTCACCGAGCGCGATCAGCAGGATCTTTCGAGAGGCCAAAATAGCCCCGAATCCCATGGTAATCGCCTGCGTCGGGACGTTCTCCTCACCAAAGAAGTCGCTGGCGGCATCGACCCGTGTCACGGGATCAAGCGTACAAAGCCGCGTGCGGCTGTTGCGAACGCTGAACGGCTCGTTGAACCCGATGTGACCATTTCGTCCGATCCCGAGCAGCATGACATCAATGCCACCCGCTTCCTGAATCTTCGCTTCGTAGGCATCGCAGAACGCGTCGACCTCTTCTCGAGCCAATGTCCCATCCGGGATGTGAATGTTAGCCGCCGGGATATTGACGTGGTCGAACAGATGCTCGCGCATCCAGCTCTGGTAGCTTTGAGAACGATCGGGGTGGATGCCGTAATATTCATCCAGATTGAACGTGACGACGTTCGAGAAATCCAAGCCCTCCTCTTCGTGCATCCGAATCAACTCACGATAGACGCCGACAGGCGTCGAACCGGTTGGCAGACCAAGTACGGCGTTCTGTCCGAGCGCATTGCGTTCGCGGATCACGTTGGTAATGATTTCGCCGACACGTCGTGCAAGATCCTTGGCGGAATCAAATACATGGGCCGGCAGCTTCGCTCCGGTTACTATTCGCGAGGTGGAATTTGAGGGGGAGGCCTGAAGCATCAGGGCAAGGTGACTTTCTTACTTAACAGATCGTTCGTGCGAATCAGAATCCAGAGTATCTATTTGACTCACCCAACGCAAACGGGGGGAAGTGACCGCGACGACTAGGAACGCCGCAGTAATTTGCGAAATGGCATAAGGATTGATTCGTCTTACAACTTCGCCAAGTTGTCGCGATGAACGACCTCTTGATAGGGACAGTGACCGAGTTCTTCCGCGATGCGGTCGGACTTCAAGCCCTTGATGCGCGTTATCTCGGAGGCGGGATAGTTAGTCAAGCCGCGAGCAAGTTCGTCGCCTGTGTGATCGCAAATCGCGACGATGTCACCTTTCGAGAAAGTTCCTTCGGTATCCAAGATACCGATCGCCAGCAAACTACTGCCATTTTGGGCAATCGCACGACATGCTCCTTCGTCCAGTAGAATCTTTCCACGCGGCGTTGCCGAGAAACCAATCCAACGCTTCCAGGGACTGATCATTTTCCCTTGCGCCACGAAAAGCGTGCCGACGCTTTCCCCAGCCATGATTTGCCCCAGCGTTCCTGGCTCGTGACCGCTGGCGACAATCACGTTTTCGCCAGCCGCAGTGACAATCTTCGCCGCCAGCAGCTTGCTCGCCATGCCACCTTTGCTGTGACCGGTCTGCTCGTCTACCGCAAAGTTCGCCACGGCTTCGTCCAAAGTTGTTACGAGCGGCACGAGCTCCGATGAACTCAGTGCCGGATCACCGGTAAACAGCCCAGCAACATCGGAAAGGATCACTAGCAGAGGGGCGCGTACTAGATTCGTCACCAACGCGGCGAGACGATCGTTGTCTCCGAACGTCGTTGCCAATTCTTCGACGGCGACAGTGTCGTTCTCGTTGATAATCGGAACCGTGTTCAGCTCGGTCAGCGCTAGCAGCGTGTTACGAACATTCAGGTATCGCTGACGATCATCAAGGTCTTCAGCCGTCAATAATACCTGAGCAGCGTGTCGACCGTGCTGGCGAAACGTTCGATCATAAGTTTCGATCAGCTTGGTTTGCCCGACCGCCGCAACTGCTTGAAGCGTCGCCAAGTCCGACGGTCGTTTCGCGAGATCAAGCTGGCTCATTCCAGCGCCGACCGCTCCCGAACTGACCAAGATCACTCGTCGCCCAGAGTCGTTAATCGCATTCAACTCTTCTGCCAAGCGAGCGATTCGCGCCTCGTCGAGCGTACCATCAGCGTGTGTCAAGACACGCGTGCCGACTTTGACAACGACGATATTCGCAGCGGCGATAACTTCTTGGCGAAGCAGATCAGGCATTTTAGGATTCGGCATTCGAGACTTGGGAGTTACTAAAGGATTTGACAGTACCGATAACCCGACTTATTCACAACGGGCACATTCAAGTGACCTCCACGATCACATGGCGGTTCGCGGTTCCTTGTGGATTTTGGACGGTCGGCTTAGAATGAGCCCTGTCGTCAGGCACTCTCTCGAATTCGGCGTCCCAATCGAGACAACTCAGTTGAGTCAACTCCGCGTTTCTTCCATCCTACCTCAACCGGTGACAAAGTGTTCCTAAGCTGGATCGTGTCGCTGGAAGGACTTTGATGAGCGTACTCCACCACGAATGCGGCATTTGTGCGGTCTATTACCTCCCAAATACTCCTGCTACCGAGATCTGTCCCGACGGACCAGTGCATGCTTCACGGCTGCTGCCTCGAATGCTGCTCGATGTCCAAAACCGGGGACAACTTGCCGCAGGTATTACGACTTATAATACCGAACGCAAACAGCTGATCGACACCCATAAAGACGTTGGTTCGGTCACAGAAGTCTTCCGTTTGGCTCATCGCGAACCTTGCGAACGGTTGATGGACGAGTACGCGGGGCAAGCCGGCATCGGACACGTGCGTTACGCGACCTGCGGAACCGAGGATCGGAGCTACGCTCAACCGTTCGAGCGGCATCATCTTGAGAAACGGAAGTGGTTCAGTTTTGGCTTCAACGGCCAGTTGGCAAACTATACCGAACTGCGAGATCGCCTCTTGCGGGATGGCGACAATCATCTCGCGAGGGAAACTGACACTGAAATTCTAATGCACGAATTCAGCCGAGAGTTGTCGGGCGACCGAGAGCCGTCCCTGGGCGAGATGATGAGAAAAGTCGGCAGTCGTATCGATGGTGCATACAGTCTGGTATTTATCAATGCACGTGGCGAAATGCTGGTGGCTCGCGATCCTCTGGGAATCAAGCCATTGTGTTACGCCTTCGACGGCACCTTGTTCGCTGCGGCAAGTGAGAGCGTTGCCCTGTTGAATCTGGGTTTCGCGCCAGATGACATCAAATCACTCGAACCGGGCCACGCGATCACCATCGTTGATGGCAAGTTCGACGTTCAGCCATTTGTCCGTGCTCCGAATCGGGCGCATTGTTTTTTTGAGTGGATCTATTTCGCGAACGTTGCCAGTACGCTCGACGAACGAAGCGTATATCTCTCGCGAACTGCTCTGGGAGTCGAGTTAGCGAAGCTCGAAGCTGCCGACGGCACGATCGACTACAAAGACGGTAACACGATCGTCGTCCCCGTCCCTGATACCAGCAAAGCGGCTGCCGACTCGATGGCTTATGAGTTGGGCATCCCCTCTCGTGAAGGCCTGATCCGCAATCGCTATTCTGGACGAACCTTCATCGAAGGCGGAGACAATCGTCGAAAGAAGGCGGAGACAAAGTACACTCCATTGCGAGAAGTCCTCGAAGGCAAGAGAGTGTTCCTGGTCGAGGATTCGATCGTGCGTTCGACAACGATGCAAGTTCTTCTGGACCGCATTAAGGAATTTGGCGGCGCAAAGGAGATTCACGTTCGAGTCGCCTGCCCTCCGATCATCGCACCTTGCTTCTACGGCATCGACATGCCAACGGTCAACGATCTATTCGCGCCAAAGTTTCTGAAAGGCGGTCCGCTGAACGACGGCGTTCAACTTGCAATGGCCGAACGTCTTGGCGCGGACTCGCTGAGGTATCTCCCGATCGAGGCGATCGCTCGGGCCATCGATCTTCCAAGTGCGCAACTCTGCCAAGCCTGTATCACGGGCCAGTATCCGACGGAACGTGGACAAGAGCTGTATCAAATCGACCTGAAGGAATCAGGCAAGCCCAACACTGTTCGTCGCGCTTACGAACGAACGCGTGCAGTCGCTACGTCCTGAAGTTGTCGCCATCTTTGGTATGACGGGGATTTGGTATGACGGGGATTTGGTATGACGGGGATTTGGTATGACGGGGATTTGGTATGACGGGGATTTGGTATGACGGGGATTTGGTATGACGGGGATTTGGTATGACGGGGATGTAGGGTGTTGGCGTCAGCCACACCAACGAACTCATGGCAGCCAACACACCGCAACTCGAAATCACCTGCTCCCGTCAATTTCCCGAATGGCTGGCTGAGCAGCGAGTGAGTCTGGCATTTACGACTTACCAGACCGGCAAGCTCTTTATGATCGGCTTGCAGCCAGATGGTCGACTCTCGATCTTTGAGCGAACATTCAATCGTTGTATGGGACTTTACGGCGACGGGCAAACGTTATGGATGAGTACGCTGTACCAGCTCTGGCGACTGGAGAACGTGGTTGTGTCCGGGCAAGTCGTGCACGGCGGATACGATCGTCTGTTCGTTCCGCAGCTTGCCTATACGACCGGCGACGTCGATATTCACGACATCGTTGCGACCGAGGGCGGCCAAGTCGCCTTCGCAAACACGTTGTTCAACTGCGTTGCAACGCTCAGCGAAACACATAGTTTTAAGCCACTTTGGCAGCCACGTTTCATCAGCAAGCTTGCGGCGGAGGATCGCTGCCACTTGAATGGCCTTGCACTCGAAAACGGCGAGCCTCGTTACGTTACGACGGTCAGTCAAAGCGATATCGTTGACGGCTGGCGGGAACGGCGCCACGATGGCGGCTGCGTGATCGATATCGAATCGAACGAACCAGTCACGACAGGCCTCTCGATGCCACACTCGCCACGCGTCTACCGGGATCAACTCTGGGTACTCAACTCTGGTACGGGCCACTTTGGAAGAGTTGATCGTGTTACAGCGACGTTCGAGCCTCTAACCTTCTGTGCTGGATATCTTCGAGGCATGGGGTTCAACGAAGACTTTGCCATCGTGGGACTCTCGCGCCCTCGCGACAACAAAACATTCACGGGACTCGAACTAGACGACAATCTCGTCAAACGCGATGCCGAAGCGAGATGCGGCTTGCAAGTGATCGATTTACGAAGCATGGACGTTGTTCACTGGCTACGAATCGAAGGGATCGTGGCTGAATTGTACGACGTCGTCGTATTGCCGAACGTCGTCCGACCGATGCTTCTCGGTCTCAAGAGTGACGAAATTCGTCGCACACTTTCGATTGATGAATCCAGTTCGCGCTGACATCACTTACAAAGTCGCAGCGACGATAACTTGCCAAAATGTGCGGCTGCCGTAGATACGAGACGTCCTCGCAACATTAGAATGGCGAGCGATGCACGATCGTTATTGGTCGTCACTTTGTCAGAATAAGACCGTCTTGGCACCATTCACTCTGGATTTCTGGGCTAATGGAAGATTCGCGATTTCACGTCTTTCTTTCGCATAACAGCAACGATAAACCGGCCGTCGAAGAACTCGCAAAACAGTTGCAAAGGGAGGGAATCGACGCTTGGCTCGACAAATGGCATTTGGTCCCTGGAGAAGCGTGGCAACCGGCCATAGAGAGAGCATTGAGTGAATGCGACACTTGCGCCGTCTTCATTGGCCCGAGTGGTTTTGGAACGTGGCAAAACGAAGAAATGCGAGCAGCGATTAGCCGTCGTGTGAGTCAAAGCAAAGGGAAGTTTCGTGTCATTCCGGTGTTGCTTCCCGGTGGGATAAAAGACTCTCTCGACGAACTGCCATCGTTCCTAACCGCCACGACATGGGTCGAGTTTCGCGAATCATTGGACGAAACCGAGGCGTTTCACCGGCTAAGGTCCGGCATTCGGGGAATCGCGCCGTACACGGCACCCGGTGAAAGCACGTTCGAAGGTTCGTGTCCCTACCGAGGATTACGGTCGTTTCAAACCGAGCATGCCAGTCTCTTTTTTGGGCGACAAGCTTGGACAGATCGAATGGTACAGAAGCTGTCCGGTTACTTAGCCGACTCGCAGGCAGCTCGCTTTCTCGCAGTCTCGGGTGCATCAGGAAGTGGAAAGTCCTCGATCGTGCGAGCCGGTTTAATTCCCGCCATCGAGACGGGAAGAATTTCAGGAAGCTCGTCTTGGCCAATCCTCGTCTGTCGCCCAGGCAGAAGCCCCTTGGAAAGCCTGGCCATCGCAATCGCAGTGAACGAGAACTTGAAAAATGAAGTGGACAGCGTAGCTAACACGATGGATGGTCTGCTGAACGACTCCCGGACGTTACATCATCTCATCCGTCAACATTCGCACAGTCGTTCTGATTCGTATCACGTTGTCATTGTTGTCGACCAGTTTGAAGAGATCTTTACACAGTGCGAGGATCCGGAACACCGCCAGGCCTTCGTCGATAACCTACTCCATGCCGCCGAATCACCAGACGGTCGCGCGATCGTGGTCCTCTGCTTGCGAGCTGATTTCTATGGAAACTGCGCCGACTATCCCAATCTGGCAATGCTGCTCTCCGATCATCAAGAGCTGGTTTCGCCGATGTCGCCGCATGAGCTGCGCGAAGTGATCGAGCGACCTGCACAACTCGCCGGCTGTGAACTGGAACCGGGCCTTGTGGAGTTACTGCTCCAAGACATGAGGAATCAAGCTGGCGCTTTGCCGTTGCTGGAACACGCACTGTTGGAGCTCTGGGAACGTCGGCAGGGGCGGCGGCTCACCGTTCACACCTACAAAGAGATTGGCGAGTTGGATGGCGCGTTAAGGCGACAGGCCGATGAATGGTTCGGCAAGCTTAGCATTGACGAGCAAGGCGTGTGTCGCCAAATACTCCTTCGGCTGACTCAACCTACGAGCGATGGCCAGTACGCGCGCAATCGAGTAGCGAGGGAACAATTCAATGCAGGAACGACCACCGGAGACGTCCTGCAAAAACTTTTGGATGCTCGACTCGTCGTGGCCGAGCGTCTGACTTCAACGTCTGGCGAAGGCTACGTCGAGATCGCGCATGAAGCACTCATTACAAGTTGGCCGCTGCTGCGCGATTGGATCGACGACGATCGTGAAGCTTGGCGAAAACAGTTCCGCTTAGCCGAAGCCGCTAAAGAATGGGGTGAGGAAAGACGCAACTCTCTGCTCTTGACAGGTTCTCAGCTAAGCGCTGCCGTTCAGTTGCTGAAGGGGCTCGGCGATGACGGCGCGAACATCGAGAAAGAATTTGTTCGCGAGTCTCTGAATTTGGACGCCCGCAAACAAGCGATCGAAGAGAAACAACAACGCGAAAAGATTGAATTGCTAGAGCGTTTGGCGGAGGAATCCGAACAGCGACGATCCATTCAAGCGACCGCCACGGCGCTGCTTCGGCGACGCACGCAACAAGTCTCGTTGTTTCTCCTGCTGGCGGGTCTTGTAGGTGGCGGTTTCGGTTTTGGACTACTGTACTACCGCTCGTTACAGCTCATCGAACTGGCCGCTCTTTCCGCCGCCGAGCAACAAGCCGAAACGCTCCGGGGCGTTCATCTCTTTTACGGAGAAGAAATGGAGCGGATCAAGAATCTTTACCCTGACGAAACCGCTCAGCAGATCATCCGTGAAATGCTCCCGCCGGCGACTTTCCACATCGAGCTAAACGATCGCATTAGCCGAACTGGCACCTCCAGTATGAATATGATGCAGGCCCAGCTCTACAGTCGCTATCCGTTCCCGGGCCGACAGCACCAAATCGAAGACGATACGTTTGCAAAGGAAGCATTAGCGGCACTGGAATCAGATGCGGATCGTACGTCCTTCTACCGCTTTGAAGACGACGCGACGACCGGCTATCGACTGCGATACGCGACGCCTGAAATCATGCGGCAATCGTGCGTTACCTGTCACAATGCCAACGAAAAGAGCCCTAAGACCGATTGGCAAGTGAACGACGTTGGAGGCGTACTTGAAGTGTCCCGTAACCTCGACGACGACGCGCTCAAAAGTCGGCGCGCGTTGCTAAGTTCCTTTTTCGCAATGAGCATCGTTTCCGTAGCACTCATCGGTTTGTCGGTGGCGGTCTTCTTTCTAGACAACCGGATCCGCGCAAGATAACGATCGATTAGTCAGGCCGCGTCACCGCCTTATCGGGCCTATGCGGTTAATTGCGACCCGCATGCGCTAGGCCGAATAATTGCTGCCCTCTTCGACGGCGTATTTCCAGCCGAAATCGACTTGCGAAACGACGTTACAATTCTTCGAAATGCGCCACAGCGCTTTGTAGATGGGCGTCGGATCGTAAAGATAAAGATCAGGAAACGCACTCTTCACCGCTTCTGTCGCTCGCTTCGCATTGTAATGAGGGATGCGCGCGTCGATGTGATGGGCGACGTGCGTGCTTCCAATTCGATGGTGTAAGAAGTCAAGCACAGGACCGTAGGGTCGATCGATGGTCATAAACGCGCCGAGTACCCAAGACCATTCCTCATCTTCAAAGTGTGGCACGTCGACATCGGTGTGTTGTAACCATGTGTAAAGTACTAACCAGAAGTTCACGAACAAGTAAGGCCCGACATACAAGGCTAATACCGGCAAGATCGATCCCACCGCATACGCCCACCAACCAAGGACGGCCAGGGTGGCAAGAACACCAAGCGTCGAAATCCACACTTTGGCGCGCCACTTCCCCGGAAACATCACCGCAGAAAAAGGTTTCGCCGGCCAAAAGTGATTGGTCATGCCACGCGAAGGTCCACCACTGGCTCCTGTCGCCAGATAGAGCGGCCAGCCAATGAGAAACTTCACAAGCATGTTGAAGATCGCAAACGCCTCGTCACCGATCGCATTCTGCCACCTGGCCCACGCTTTGCCTGCTTTCGTCGTATCGCGAAGTGGGACGTGAGTCTCGCCTTCATCCAAATGATTCGTTCGAGCGTGATGCAACGCATGACTGCGTTGCCAAGAGAAATAAGGGACCAGCAACGCCGAATGCAGCGTGTAACCGATGATATCTTGGAGCCAGTTGTGGCGAGTATAGGCTCGGTGCCCACATTCGTGAGCGACCACCCAGCATCCCGTCGCAGCGGTCCCCGTGAACATCGCATAACCGATCCACACCGGCAGCCAAGCCCAAGTCAGCGGCAAAAAGAAGTAGGCTGCAAATCCAGGTCCCAGGGTTAACGTCAGTGATGCGAACAGGTAGATCGATGATTTAATCAGACTGCGTTCAAAACAGTCCTCCGGAATTGCCGCCAAAACCTGCTGTTTCGTAGGCAACGGTGGTGCCTTCTCAGTTTGCGTCGACTCGATCTGACAGTGTGACTCGCCATCTCCCGTAATGGTTTCAGCTACAGCAGACAATGGATATTCCTGATGATTGAGAATGATGGATGACCGCAAGAGCCCGTAGCCCCACAGGCAAGACCCTAAGAACGAAGGCTAGAAAGTAACAGAAACCTGAGAGAACTTAAAGAGCCAATGTACGCCTGTGTGTTGAGTCGAGATCCAAGAACTTCAGCGAAACCGCTAGTTTTTCGACCGACTCACCCCCAAGATCGTCGGCACAGCAAATCAGACGTTGCTCGCAAATCGCCATCGCTTCGGCCTAGGCCACTACGCCGATCCGCCTAGCCGACGCAAGCCCGACACAATCGATAAAAACGGCAGATCAGTTGGCAAATTATGACGTAGAGTTGTGTTGGCACGATTGCGCGCGTGCAGTGAAAGACGAGCGACCGGTGCTAAGCGAAGAACCATAGTAAAAGGAATGCGAACTTGCGTATAACGCACGAGTGCGAGGAGCCGAGACAGCCAACGAACGAAGCAGTGGCGGGCCGATTCTCGCTTGCGATAGGGCTGATTGCCACTTCAGCTTGCGCGACGCTCCTGATCATCCACCTGTTCTCGACTCGCCAACACTTGAAAGAGTCCTCCAGAGAGATCCGGGCTCTTGAGCAGGCTCACGGGGAGATCATCTACTTTGATGAAGTTCTGACGATGTCGGCCAGAATGGCAGCTGCGACGGGAGATCTGTCGTGGCAGGATCGTTACGATCTGACGGTACCAAAGCTGGATGCCGCCTTGGCGACTCCGACGTCCATCTTTGCAGAATTCTCAGAGCAAATCCGATCGGTCTCTGTGGCCAACCAAGAACTGATTCGGATGGAGCGTGAATCATTCAATCTTGTGCGTACCGGAGACCTCGATAAGGCGCACGCCCTTCTGTTAAGCCCAGAATATAAAGGCCCAAAAGAAGCGTATGATGCGGGATTAAAGCTGGCCGTAAAATCGGTCAACTCGCACGTCGAGCAACTCCGGCAAGGCATCGATACACGAGCCTATACGAGTTGTCTAATAATCGCCGTCGTCGTTCTGTTGATTACTGCAATATGGATGCGACTGTATCAGGAGACTAATGTAGAGCTGCAAGCCAAGACGGAGGCTGAAGCCGCGCTGCGCGGGAAGACACTGCGGCTCTCCGACAAAAAGCGTGCGTTAGAACAAGAGATCGCTGAGCGCGAACGCTTGCAGGGCGAGTTGGCGAAATCAGAACGGCTCATCATTGAACTTGAATCGCAGTCCGAACTTGCAAACTCGCTTCGTGAACAAGCCGAACGCGCGAGCCTGGCGAAGAGCGAGTTCCTCGCGAATATGAGCCATGAAATCCGTACGCCGATGACGGCGATAATAGGCTTCGCAGGTTTGCTGCTCAATCCGCGCAACGAGATTTGCCCGATTGATGCCGCGAGCACGATCAAGCGTAACGGTGAGCATCTACTGGAGATCATCAACGACATTCTCGATCTCTCGAAGATCGAAGCCGGAAAGGTCGAATTGGAGCAAGAACTCGTTTCGCCGCGTGACCTCATCGAAGACGTCGCTTCGTTAATGCGTGTGCGAGCAGACGAGAAGGCGTTGCCGCTAGAGCTTCATTTCGACGGCGCGATTCCTCGGACAATTCAAACCGATCCGACTCGACTTCGGCAAATCTTGACCAATGTTGTCGGGAATGCTATCAAGTTCACAGAATCTGGGAGTGTGGTAATAAGAACGACGCTGGTCGACTGCGACAGCGCACCACCAATGCTTCGTTTCGACGTTGTTGATACAGGAGTGGGGATGACCGAGGAGGCGCTCTCGCGGCGTTTACGACCGTATAAGTAAGACGAGCCTAAAAAAACGCGAGCCTAGCGCGGGCACGGGCTTGGCCTTACGATTCCACGCAGACTCGCCGAGATACTCGGTGGTGGGGTGATGTTAAATAGCAAACTAGGGCGAGGTACCATTTGCTCGATCAGCATCGCCACTGGTCCATTAGATGGCGTCGAAATGTTCGACGAGGTCAAAGCATATGGTGCCGTAGCTGCGGTACTGCAGCAAGGTAAGAATCGAAACGAGACGTTATCTGGGCGGGTATTGTTGGCCGAGGACGGGCCAGATAACCAACGACTGATCGCGTTTATCTTAAGAAAGGCCGGGCTAGAGGTCAGCATCGCCGATCACGGAGAGATGGCGTGTGACTTGGCGACGAACGCGACCTCTGACGGGCGACCGTTCGACTTGATACTGATGGACATGCAAATGCCGGTTATGGACGGCTATGCCGCGACGCGGCAACTTCGGCAACTCGGCTATCAAGTACCAATCATCGCATTGACCGCGTTCGCCATGACGGGTGATAGCGAGAAGTGCCTCGACGCAGGCTGTGATGCCTACGCCACCAAGCCGATTCGCCGCGAGGAGCTAATCGAACTGATCGCAAGCCATTTGAACGCGGCAGATGATCGCTGCGTCATCGTATCTTCTGTTGGTCAACGAACTGAATGAAAGTTGCTGGGCCACGACGACAATACCGATCGTCGGTCGCTGACTCACCTCGACGTCGCGGAAATGAGCTGAATTGACCGCGGTCAGTGGCTCGACGATACTTGGGCGAATGCTTCAGCCACCATACGGCAAATTATCCGCGTCTGGAGAATCTCGATGCCTCGCTTCCTTTTCGGCTGCTTGCTACTCGTACTTTGCGCATCAGCCAAAGTCCACGCCGCTGAGCGCCCCAACATCGTGTTGATGATGGCAGATGACCTCGGCTGGGGCGATGTTGGCTTCAACGGTGGGAAGATCATTCAGACACCACACTTGGATAAGATGGCCAAGTCTGGATTGCGGTTCGAGCGGTTCTACGCCGCGGCTCCGGTTTGCAGTCCGACTCGCGGAAGTGCGATCACGGGAAGACATCCGTATCGATACGGAGTCTTCTTCGCCAATACGGGACATATGCGATCGAAGGAGTTAACGCTTGCCAAGTTACTCAAAGAACATGGCTATGCAACGGGACACTTTGGTAAGTGGCATCTTGGAACGCTGACCACGACCGAGAAAGATGCAAACCGAGGCGGTCCAAAGAATGTTCAGAACTATTCGCCACCATGGGAGAATGGCTTTGACGAGTGCTTTTCGACAGAATCGAAAGTTCCGACCTGGGATCCTCTACTCCGGCCAAACGGTGAGAAAGGGAAACACTGGTGGGACCCCGTGATCGATGCCTCGAATGCGAGCGCCTATGGTACTTCGTACTGGTCGAATGGCGCGAAGGTCACGGATTCCTTGCGCGGTGACGACTCACGCATCATCATGGATCGAGCGATTCCTTTCATCCGAAACGCTGCGTCTCACAAGAAACCTTTCTTCACCGTCGTTTGGTTCCACGCTCCTCATCTTCCTGTTGTGGCGGGGCCGAAGCACACCAAGATGTATGCCGAGCATGACAAATTCAAGCAACATTACTACGGCTGCATCACTGCCTTAGACGAACAAGTTGGTCGGTTGAGATCCGTACTGCGAGAGCTGAGCGTCGCAGACAACACGCTAGTTCTATTCTGCTCGGATAATGGCCCAGAGGGCAACGAGCAGGCCCCTGGTTCATCAGGCGGATTGCGCGGCC
This sequence comes from Planctomycetota bacterium, assembly GCA_014381825.1. GTDB lineage: Bacteria > Planctomycetota > Planctomycetia > Pirellulales > Pirellulaceae. Next base: position 82,879 of record JACNKX010000053.1, on the reverse strand, counting down.
GAAAACGCAGCTTGTTTGAAGGCGGCGTGCGTGTACCAGGACTTGCCGAATGGCCTGCAGAGATTCAAGCAGGTAGCACGACGAAGGTCCCTGCGGTCACAAGCGACTACCTTCCTACTATTCTCGCGGCGATTGGTGCCGCACCTGCCGGCGATCGACCGGTCGACGGTGTCAGCCTGCTACCGCTTTTTGCTGGTAGCATGAAAGCTCGTCCCAAACCAATCGCCTTCGAGTCGAGTGGTCAACTAACGCTGGTCGACAATCGCTACAAAGTTGTTCGCGAGTTGAAAGGTGGAAAGCGAGAGAAGCCTGATGAAAAACTCTCCAAACTCGATCCGAAATCGTTTATGCTGTTTGATCTGCAAGCGGATCGGGCTGAGCACAACGACATCGCGCGAGAGCATCCCGATCTTGTCAGCAAGATGGTAGCGACGCTCGACGACTGGCGGCAATCATGTCGTGACAGTCTGGCCGAGAAAGATTACGAGTAAAAACGCAGCGAGCATAATTCCAACGCTCCAAGGGATCGAACGATGAACTTTCGACTATTGCTCACCTTCACGCTTGCACTTTCCTTCTGCAGTGCGGCAGACGCTCAAAAGCAACAGAAAAAACCTCCCAACTATCCTCCGCAGCTCGACGGGGCCAAGGTTGAAGTCTACAAAACGGTCGGCGATGTCTCTCTGAATATCTACATCTACAATCCCGATGATCACAAGCCGACTGACCAGCGACCGGTCGCCGTATTCTTCTTCGGCGGTGGTTGGAAAGCCGGCACGCCAAAGCAATTCGAACAACATTGCAAGTATCTCGCTTCGCGCGGCATGGTCGCGATGACCGCCGACTATCGTGTGTTGACTCGGCATAACACCAAGGCGAAAGAGTGCGTGGCGGACGCGAAGTCGGCAATTCGTTGGATTCGTAAAGAAGCGAAACAGCTAGGCGTCGATCCGAATCGACTCGCTGCTGGTGGCGGCTCGGCGGGCGGCCACCTTGCGGGCTGTACCGGTGTTCTCACTGGCTTTGACGATTCGAACGATGATCTCTCGATCAGCGCGAAGCCCAACGTGATGGCGCTCTTCAACCCAGCGCTCGTGCTGGCGCAGATCGATGGCGAAGATCCGCTGCCCGCTGAAACAATGCCCACACTGCCTGACCGAATGGGTGTCGATCCGAAAGAGCTATCGCCCTATCACCACATGAAAGCAGGTGTACCGCCGACGATCATCTTTCACGGCAAGGGCGACACAAAGGTTCCGTACAAGACAGCGAAACAGTTCACTTCAGCCATGAAGAAAGTAGGAAATCGTTGCGAACTGGTGGGCTACTAGGCCCAACCTCATGGCTTCTTTAACTATGGGCGCAGCGAAAACAAGTACTTTAATGCGACGCTCGTCGCACTCGACGAATTCTTCGTTTCTTTGGGTTATCTTCGGAGGAACACCTCGATCGGCGAATAGCGGACCGAGGCGCCAGCCGTCATAACCGCACCGGCTGCCAGAAAATGACATATCGTCGTGGCAAAGTGCGGGCTAGAAATTCTGATTCCGCGTATACAATAGAATGACCGCACGAGTCTCGCCGATGCGAGAGATGCTGAAACTCTTTCACTCACATTCGACAGTCAATCTATGTTCAAGCAATATTTCTTCATTTCAATGCTCTCAATGATTCCCGCCGGAATCATTTTGTACTTTCTGATTCAGCTCGGAAAAACCCTGCTTGGGATGGTTTCGGATCGGTCATTGAATAAAGAACTGGACGAACTTGTCGCACACGGTGATGCAAGACGACAGGCACGCGTGGAAACCAACGAGAAGCGACTCGACAACGGCTGCGAACATGAGTTCGACGGCGCGTTGGGAGGTTTCCCGCCAGAGGTTTGTCATAAGTGCGGGCTCGCCAGCGAGAAGCCGAATGGCCCCTGCGATCACGTCTGGCGAGCCGGCGAAGGAGGCGCTCCTCACAGTGCTTGTGAAAAGTGCGGGCGAAGTTATAACCCGTCGAACGAGCGTAGGGCACTGGCTTAAGCTAATCCAAGCCTGGGTTCGCCAGAGACGGAGTGCCGCTCCGTCCTACAAGGTGACTTTCATGCCAGCTCGCATCGTTTTGGTATCACTCGCTCTCGGCAACCTCTGGAGCACAATCGCGTTGGCCGCGCCTTGGGCTCGCCATACGATCGATGCCTCTTCCCGAGGCGCAGACGGAGTTCGTATCGCCGATGTGAACGGCGACGGTTTGATGGATCTCGCGACAGGTTGGGAAGAAGGCGGCGTGATTCGCGCCTATCTTAATCCTGGCCCCAAAACATCAAAGCAACCTTGGCCCGCTGTGACCGTTGGCAACGTGAAGTCTCCAGAGGATGCCGTCTTTGCGGACATTGATGGCGACGGAGCAATGGACGTTGTCAGCAGCTGCGAGGGCAAGACTCGAAACATTTTCATTCATTGGGCACCGAATGCTCCCGCCAACTATCTCAAAGGAGATGCGTGGCAAACTGAGAAAATTCCCTGCGCAGACAACAACCAGATGTGGATGTTTTGTCTTCCGATGCAAGTCGATTGGCGACATGGTATCGATCTAGTTGTCAGTTCCAAAGGGCCAAACGCATCCGTCGGTTGGTTAGAAGCGCCTGCCAATCCGCATGACCTCGCCGCCTGGAAGTACCACCGACTCTACGATGCAGGTTGGATCATGTCGCTGATCGCTCGCGACATGGATCGTGATGGCGACCAAGATGTTCTCGTCTCCGATCGAAAGGGTCCCAATCGTGGCGTGCTGTGGCTAGAGAATCCAGGAAACGAAAACGCTTCGGACGATCGGCCTTGGAACACGCGTCGACTCGGTGCGTCAGATCGCGAAGTGATGTTCCTCGCCGTCGGCAACAAAGGGAGTGATTATCACAATTCAGTATTCGCGACATGCCGCGGCAATGGGATTGCGATGTTGTCACCTCCTGAGTGGAGCCTCACGGACATCCCGATGCCTGCGAACTGTGGCACTGGCAAGGGCATCGCAATAACGGACGTCAATCTGGACGGCAATTCCGATGTCATCTTCACTTGCGAAAGCGCAAACGGAAGCAAGTCAGGCGTGCGATGGTTATCGCGCGATGAGGCCGATATATGGAAAGACCACGAGATCAGTGGCCCTGACGGGATAAAATTCGATCGGATCGAAATGCTTGACCTGGATCAAGACGGTGATCTTGATCTGGTTACATGCGAAGAGCGAGCGAATCTTGGCGTGATTTGGTACGAGAATCCGACGCGTTAAATGGTCGCTTTTCGCTTCGCAACAATGGCATTCTGATCGTCGAGCGAATAACGACAATGCTCTACTTGCTTACATCGAAGCAGGCGATATCGTCGTTGTCTCGCAAATAAAGCAAGCCGTTCGCCAAGGCTGGTGCCTGTCGCGTTGAGCCGATTACCGTGCTTCGTCCGATCTCGTCATAACCGCGCGGTGATGCTCGCGCGACGATCAGTTCGCCCTTCAGCGATGACATAAACAACTTGCCATCTGCAGCGATCAGGTTCCCTTTGCCAAACCGGGTCTCCTGCCAAACGCGTTTCCCGGTCGCCGCCTCAACGCAAGTCAGATGTGTAATCGGCCCAGCACCGCCAACGTTATCCATGCCGTACAAGTGACCATCGAGCAAGATCGAGGTTTGCCACTCGTTTCGCAAGACGCTTCGCGTGCCTTGCGACGACCAGACTTCGTCGACGGCAAACGTATTCCCACTCGGTTCCAATGCCAGCAAGATGCAGCCGTGGTTTTCACCCGAGGAGACAAAGACTCTTCCGTCGACTGCAATTGGCGTGGCGATGTTGCAGTTGTAATCGGTCACATAAGGATGCCGCCACAACACAGCACCGGACTTCGGTTCGATTCCCAACACCGCGCTGCCCGAATGTACAACGACTTGCTCTCGTCCTCCGACGTCAAGCAACGCGGGCGACGAGTATCCAGTCGAGTCGCTGCCAGCCGTCCAAGCCGGCTTCCCTGTGACCGTGTCGTACGCAACAACCGTCGCATTCGGTGCTCCCACCGTGACGATGACCTGTGTACCAACCACGAGTGGTGAACAAGCCATACCATACTCGGCAGGTTGACCGCCGAGTTCCTTGACCGTGTTGTGCGACCACAAAGCACGACCATCGGGCGCGTTCAAGGCGGCCAAAATACCCTCGCCGGTGAAAACGAACAGGGTATTACCGGCCACCGTCGGTGTCGCCCTCGGTCCGTCTCCCATCTGATTCTCGTAAGCGGGGGCAACGACAGTCCGCCAAATCGCGGCACCGGTGGCTGCATCGTGTGCGACGACGCCTTGCTTCCCTTCGCGTTGAACGAGCGTAAACAAACGGCCGCCGCTGATCGCCAATCCGGACATCCCAACGCCACCTTTGACTCGCCAAACCTCCTTCGGTCCACCCACCGGCCACTTGTCGAGGAGGTTCGTCTCCGCAGAGATCCCATTTCGCGACGGCCCCAAGTGTTGTGGCCAAGCTGCATCTTGCGCAACCGCGCGGATCGAGAACATCAGCGAGCAGACCGCACAAAGAGCATGCAACCAATTCTTCCTTCTAATTCGCAAGCGTGCTTGATGGCATCGCAACATATTTGCTTCCTTTCAAGTTTTGGTCGACGCTATGGTGCGGACTTGTTGGCTTTCTTCTTGCGATTCTTCATACTCGTTTCGCCTTTGTTCTTCTTACGATTGCGGCCTTGATGATCAAGAGCCGCGAGTTCCGTCTCCTGACCTTCGTCTCCTTGAGCCAACATCCAGGCATCGAGGTTGTTTCTCAACTCGGCTTTGACCTCCGCGAACTTCGGGTCATCGGCCAAGTTATTCCACTCGAACGTATCATCCGAAATAGCATACAACTCTTCGGCGGGGCGATGATGATAGCGACGAACTTTCTCTGCGGCATCTGCATCACCTGAATCAGCCTTTTCCTTCCACGATTGAAATGCTACTGATTTAGTACACGCGTTGGTAAACGTAACGTCGGGCGTAAAGTTAAGGATGTATTTGAACTTGTCGGAGCGAATCGATCGAATTCCGTAGTACGGTGAGCCATTAATGATTCCGCGCGTCGTCATCTCGCCGAAAACAAATTCTTTATGCCGATTCTTCTCTCCGCGAAACACGGGCAACAGACTTTGCCCCTGTAAAGCCGCAGCAGGCTTCCCACCAGCGGCAGTGACGAAGGTGGGCAGCATGTCGATGTATTCGATCAACGCGTCGCTGACCGACCCTGGCTCAATTTGTCCCGGCCATCGAGCAATGCACGCGCTCTGTAACCCGGTGTCATAACACGTCCACTTTCCGAAAGGAAAACCCGAACCCTGTTCGCTGACAACGATCACCATCGTGTTCTCGGCGACTCCATGTTTATCGAGGAGCTTCAGGCACTCGCCAACTTGCCAATCGTAGTAGGTGATTTCCGCAAGATATTTTGACATATTTTGCCGAGTCTCTTTGGTGTCCACGAAATAGGGCGGCAATTTGACTTTCTCCGGCGGATACTTTGATGCATCGCCTTTGTTCCAAGGACTGTGCGGTTCGTTGGAACACGCGAACACGCAGAAGGGCGTCTGGCTCTCCTTACATTCGCCCATTAGCGTGTCGATCGCTTTGAAGTCGGGATTGTTGGCGTCGGCCGAGTACTCGAAGGGAAACACTTCCTGCGGCGCGATATGCTTCTTCCCGCTCAGCGCAACTCGATAACCAAGCGGCTTCAGGTAGTGAATAACGCTTTTCGTTCCGTCCTTCGCAAAAGTGTGGTTCGGATACGCGCCGCTCTTCACGGGATAGAGACCGGTATAGATATTGTGCCGCGTCGGAGAGCACATCGGCGCGGACTGGAAACACTGATTAAACTTCATTCCTTCCGTTGCGAGACGGTCGATATTGGGCGTGTAAGCTTGGCCGCCGTAGCAGCCGATGTCTCGAAACGTGCAATCGTCGGCGATAACGAACAGGAAGTTCGGCTTCGGCGCTGCTGCGGTCGCAACGCTCGCAAGACACGCAATGACAAATAGTGAACGTACAATCGGCGTCAGCATGGAACGTGTCTTTCGTGCAAAAAGTTATTCAGTGGCCCGTTTTAGGCGAACAAACCGTCAATCACTTGCCCGTCGGCGATCGGCGTCGGGCGAGTCAGTCTGGGGAAGTAGGTTCGATGCGGGTCAATACCGAGCGCGTGATAGATGGATGCTGCCACATCCTCAGGTCCCCACGGTCGCGTCTTCGGTCGTCCGCCTATCTTATCCGTTGCGCCAATCACGGCGCCACCTTTAATCCCAGCTCCCGCCATCAAGACACTGCCTGCCGCCGGATAGTGATCTCGCCCTGCTTCCTTATTGATCTTCGGCGTTCGCCCAAACTCGCCCATAACAACGACGAGCGTCGTATCAAGCAATCCACGATTGTCGAGATCATCAAGCAATGTCGATAGCGACATATCGAGCTGCGGCAAATTCCCAGGACCGTTGTACGAATGCCACTTGTAACCGCTCGGTCCATTGGACGGCGCGTTGGCGAAGGACATCATCGACTCGAACAACAGATGATGGTTGTCCCACGTGCCATTCGTCTTTCCGTTGCCGAACAGTCCTCCTTGAACCGCTTGGTTGATCGTGACAAATCGGGCACCAGCTTCGATCAAACGCCGACTGAGCAGAACTCGTTGTCCATAGATGTTGGCCCCGTATCTCTCACGAAGACCTTCCGGCTCGGCGTCCAAGTCCATTGCCTTGGTCATCGCACCGCTCGTCAACAGCGACACGGCTTCGTTGACGAACTTATCACTGGCGTCTAATCCGTGATCGGCCACCGCAGCCAGCTGGCCAAGATTATCAAGCTGAGTCAACATTGCCTGACGATCTTCCAAACGAACCTTCTCAAGATTCAACTTGCCAAACGTCATACGAGGATCACAAGGATCATCTTCTACATTGAATGCCGCATGAGCCGCTCCAAGGTAACCTTCTGGTTTCGTATACCGAGCCGCGAACGGAATCCCAAAGTGCGCCGGCATCCCGGCAATCTTGTTTCCGTAAAGCGATGACACCAGGCAGCCAAAGTTCGGAAAGTATTGCCCCGCGGTCGGTGGAAACATTCCACTCGCGACATGTTGCGAGCCATGGCTATGCGAGCCGCTCTTGCCTTGCCATGAGCGGATGATCGCGACCTTGTCCATTCGCTGAGCCATCAGCGGCATCTTCTCACAAATCAACGTTCCCGGAACATTGGTGCTGATCGGCTTCCAGAGTCCGCGAACTTCAGCGGGTGCGTCTGGCTTAGGATCAAACGTCTCGAAGTGGCTCGCTCCACCCGCCAAGAAAATGAAAATGCACGAAATGTCTCGCCGAGTTGGCGTCGCTTCCGCCGCTCGCAGGTACTGCGGCAGCCCCAAGCCACACATGCCGACACCGATCTGCAAAGCTTCGCGTCGCGAGAGCTGATAGGTCGTTTGTGCATCTTGGCAGGGCATGTTTATCTCCGATGCAGTCAGGCAGGACGAGCGACAGGCGTTCATTGTAGGCCAACAGTATAACGAATACGACATCGTTTGCGTCCGTGTACGATGTTTACCGTAGCAGCTACAATCGCGGCAACCGTGGGGTAAGCTATCTAATCAATCGGAGTTGCCGAACATGCGTATCGCCAGCGGTGGTGTGCAACATGAGACAAACACATACTCGTTAACGCCGACGACGCTTGCGGATTTCGTGAGAGACAGCGACTGCGGCCCAGAGTTGTCGGGCGGCGAAATGATTTTCGATCGATTTCGCGGCACGGGCTCGATTCACGGCGGTTACATTGCAGGTGCGGAAGCCGCGAGCGCGGAACTGCTGCCCCTGCTTTCGGCACGGGCACAGCCATCGGGGGTCGTTGAACAGCAGTCATTCGAGACGATGCTCAATCGGTTCCTCGAGCGTCTGAACCGAGTCTTGCCGGTGGACGGCGTACTGCTCGATCTGCATGGCGCAATGGTTACGGAAAAATACGAAGATGCGGAAGGTGCGTTCATCGAAGCTGTCCGAAACGTCGTCGGCGCCAATTTGCCAATCGTCGTCACGCTGGACTTGCACGCCAACATCACTGCAAAGATAGCCGAGTTGGCTGATGTGATTATAGGCTTCGACACATACCCTCATGTCGACATGCACGAGCGAGGTGCTGAGGCTGTCAAAGTTCTGGCACAAATCATTCGAGGTGACCTCACGCCGACTCAAGAGTATCGACAACTCCCGCTAGTGACGATGCCGCCCATGCAGTGTACGCTGCGCGAGCCGATGCAGTCGCTGATGCAACGCGTTCATCGACTCGAAGAAGAACCAGGAATCGTCACGGCCACCGTCTCGATGGGTTTCCCGTTTGCCGACATTCAGGACGCCGGCGTTTCGATTCTCGTCACGACGAACAACGATCGAGAACTCGCCAATCGCAAGGCCAACGAATTGGCAGGCGGGCTGTGGGATCTGCGTGATGATCTACAGCCCGAGTTAACTTCGATCCAAGACGTCATGCGATTTGTCGACGCGCACCCAGATGACGGGCTGACGATATTCGCTGATGGTTCGGACAATCCCGGAGGCGGTGCGCCCTGCGATGGGACCGTCGCCTTGCAGGCAATGATCAATACCGGCTTCGAAGGTGGAGCCATTGGCGTCTTGTTCGACCCCGAAACCGCGGAACAAGCACATCACGCAGGAGTCGGAAGTACGATTGCGGTCCAACTCGGCGGGAAGACCGACGACAGACATGGTGCTTCCGTTATCGGCGATGCCTATGTGAAAGCTCTTTGCGATGGCAACTTTGTACATCGCGGCCCAATGCTACAAGGTGTCGCAGATCACCTTGGCCCGACAGCGACGTTGATTATCGGCGGCGTTGAAGTCGTCGTTTCGTCGCACCGACGACAATGCCTCGACGTTGAAATGTTACGGATTGCCGGCATCGAGCCCGTTCACCGGCGATTGCTGGTCGTCAAGAGCGCCGTTCACTTTCGAGCCGACTTCGGTCCGTTGGCCGCACACATCTTCGATGCCGATACGCCCGGCATTCACCGACCCGACTTCAGTTTGTTCGATTACCGACATCTTCGTCGACCGATCTATCCGCTTGATTCCGAAGTTCAATGGGAAGCCGCCAAGGGGCAGAACTATTGAGTACTCAAGACGAACCGACGGTTTTTGACCAGATCGGCGAAGACGGTTTCGCGTCGTTGGTTGCGGCCTTCTATTATCGCATTCCAACCGATCCGATTCTCGCTCCGCTGTACGCCGAGGAAGAGTTCGACGGAGCCGAACAAAGACTTCGAGACTTCTTAGTCTTCCGCTTCGGCGGTCCGCCGCGTTATATCGAACAACGAGGCCATCCCGCATTGCGCATGCGGCACGCAACCTTTCCAATCACACAAGCAGCTCGCGACCGCTGGGTGGAGTTGATGGAAGCGGCGTTCAACGAAGCTCAATTGCCGAGCGACGCACAACGATCGTTGCGAACTTTTTTTGACGAAGCGGCAACGTTTCTGATCAACTGCTGAATGGCCAATTCAGACTTCGTGAACGGCACGGCGGATCTCCGCCAAACATGCTTCTACGCGAGCGCGATGCGTGCGAAACGAGAGGATACAGATGCGAATGACGTAGCGACCGTGCAATCGAGTAGGCGTCAGCAGAACTTTGCGCGATGCGTTGATGGCGTCGCGCAAACGAATATTGAGGTCGTCAATCTCTTCATCATTCAATCCAGCACGGATAAGCCGAAAGGCCACAACGGTTAGCTGTGGCTCGGTAATGAGTTCTAGTTCGTCATCGATTTCTTCGTTGAGCAGACGAAGATTTTCCGTTGCAAAGGCAGTGAGGTCAAGCTTCTCGTCGAGGTTGCGACGGAACGGTTCGATGCCATGAAGCATCACCGGCAACCAGACTCGTAAACCGCGCGCCGCTCTAGTTAACTCGGGCGAGATGTCGGACAGATCGCAGAACTCTTCTTCCGGACCAGCCAACAAGTATTCACCTCGCAACTGATGTGCCCGTCGCAAGTGACTCTGATCGCGAACGATCAAACAGCCGGTGCCGTAAGGCATAAAGAGACTTTTGTGCGGATCAAGCGTGATCGAGTCGGCGCGTTCAATCGCATTCATCAGCCCCCTGCCCCGCTCGGTCAACATAAAGAAGCCACCGTACGACGCATCAAGATGCAACCACAGGCGTTCAGCTTCCGCGAGGTCGGCGAGTGCCGCGAGATCATCAACGGCTCCAGTGTTCGTCGTGCCCGCAGCTCCAACAATCGCGAAAGGAACAAAACCATCGCGTCGATCTTGTTGAATCTGCTCGCGCATTGCATCGACGCGAACACGAAACGTCGAGTCTACAGCAACGACTCGCACGTTCTCGGGTGGCAAGCCGGCGAACATCGCTGCTTTCGCAACTGAATGATGTGCCTGATCGGACGTGTAGAGCGTGCCACGCGAGAGTTCGCCTTGCAGCTTGCAACGACGAGCGGTCACGATGGCCGACCAAATCGAAAGCGATCCGCCACTCGTGAAAAAGCCACCAGCACTGGCCGGATATCCAACGATATCACTAAACCAGCGTAGTACGGCGACTTCGAGTTGAGCCAGCCCGGGAGCGCCGTTCCACAAACCAACAAAGCGATTTACGGTCGACGCAATCAAGTCGGCGACCGCCGCGTCTGGCAAACCGCCGCCTGGCACGTAAGCCAGATAGCCGGGCCCGGCAGACCCCACACCGACCGAAAGAATCTCCTCGAACAAGCGGCGGATGACGATGGACGGGTCCATTCCCGAATCAGGCACTGGCTCCATGACCGATCGCGCGACCGATGCTGCCTCGTCGAAGTTCCACGCTGGTTGATCGGAAAGCGAATCCAGAAACTCTCGCAGATGCGGCATCACCAGATCGACCAGCTGCTGCATCTGCGCGCCCGACAATTCAAGCGAGCAGTCGGCGGAGTCATCTTGCGACTGGTCCAGCATCATTGTTGCTCAACTTCTAAGCGCCAACCTTCGTGAAGATTAGACAGACGCTTGACGATCGCCGGATGTTCACTGCCAATATTCCGCATTTCAGAGGGATCGGAGTTGAGATTCACCAAGAATAGCGAGTCATCCTTTGTAATCGGGGCCTTGTTGCTTGTGTCATTTGGGTTGCCGATTAGCTTCCATTCCGCGCAACGGACGGCCCACTGCGGTTTGCGGCCGAGCCCTCGCCCCGATTGCCAATGGAAGACGTCATGCGTTGACTTTGCGTCATGCGACTTGATTACATTGACAAGGCTTGCACCGTCAATCTTCCGATCGGGCAACGTCACCGAGCAAAGCTCAGCGATCGTCGGCAGCCAATCTACAGACACCGCGAATTGATCTCTTTGTTCGTTCTGAGGAACCACTCCTGGAAAGCTAACGATCGCCGGCACGCGGATACCACCTTCGAACAAACTGAATTTCGCTCCGCGATAAGGGCCCGCGCTGCCACCACCTCCGAACGTCCGTTCTTCGGTCGAGTGACCATGATCGGATTGAAAGATGACGATCGTGTCTTCGTGCAAGCCAAGTCGTTCGAGCGTGGCAAGCAATTGGCCAATCTTCTCGTCAGTAGTCGAAACAAACGCGGCGTACTGCTTACGCGGCTCGGGGAGGTCGGCGTAACGCGTTCGCCACTTGTCGGTTCCTTGCAGCGGATAATGTGGTGTGTTAATCGGCCAGTACAGGAAGAACGGCTTGTCTTTGTTCGATTCGATAAAGCCGGTTGCTTCCCGAACCATCAAGTCAGGAAAGTACTTTCCGTCTTCCCAAATCTCCTCGCCGTTTCGCCACAGGTCATGACGATTCGGGCCATTCCAATAGAAAAAATGCGAGTAATTATCGATGCAGCCTCCCATGTGGCCAAACGAATAATCAAACCCTTGTCCGTTTGGCATCGTCGCCGGGATGTAACCAAGATGCCACTTGCCAACGTGGCCAGTCACGTATCCCGCGCCCTTCAGTATCTCTGCGACCGTCACCTGAGAAGCTGGCATCCCCTCAGCTCCCTTTCCGGACCCGGCATTGTTCGCCAAACCAGCGCGCTGCGGATACCGACCGGTGAGAACGGCGGCACGTGAGGGCGAGCAAACGGGAGCCGCCGAGTAGAACTGTGTGAATCGAACTCCGCGCTCGGCAAGCGCGTCGATATTCGGTGTGATCAGATCTTCCGCTCCGTAACAATTCGCGTCGATCGTTCCTTGATCGTCGGTATAAATCAAGATGACGTTAGGTTGGCGAGCAAGTACCGTTTGTGCAGTCATCAGCGAGAGGACGACGAGGCAGATCGGTCGTAGAAGTCGGACCATGATGCTTCTCATTTGGGAAATGTCGCACGAATCGTTCAAACGGAAAAACTTGCTAGCGCCGCAACTCGCCATCGCGATTAGCCTGCCACACGGTTCCGGATTCGACATCGAGCGCCGTCAACCAGCCACCACCCACGCAATACGTGTCAATGCAAACTAAGTAGTCCATATCGAGGATCTCACCAGTCCCTTGAGGTGTATGGCCGACGATCGCAGTCTTGCCTGAACAGTGGCGAGGGGGTAGCGTGTGAACAACATGTTCCCAGAGCAAGAGTCGATCGGGCTGTTGATCGAGAGTTAGACTGGCATCATAGTTCGCGTGAACGAACATGTGGGAATCGGTCTCGTAATATCGATTCAATCCTCGCAGGAACACCGAGTGCTCGAACGGTAGCTCATCCAAAGAACCCCCGTAACTTTCGACCGTCTCTCGACCGCCGACACCGTACCAAAACTCTCGCACCTCGGCTGATTCAAGTGCATCAAGCATCATCGCCTCGTGATTACCCAACAGTGGCACGAGTTGGCATCGGTCAACAAGCTCGATCAACAGGTCGACAACCGCTCGACTTTCGGGGCCGCGATCGACATAGTCGCCCAGGGGAACAATCACGTCGTCTTCGGTCGGTTCAATGACATCGATCAGCGCGGCGAGTGCCTTGGCACAGCCGTGAATGTCACCGATCGCAATCGTTCGTCGAGGCATAAGTCTTTCTCTCCACAGATAGCGAAATACAGTAAGTCAAACTCGACCGGATCGCAAGGAAGGGAACTCGTACGGGGTGGGGCTAGAACTGAGCCGTGTTTCGAGATACGTTCGTCGAATATCCCGTTTCTCGAAGGAAGTTCGATGAGCAACTACGAAACAGATATCGATGCGTGCCGAAGCCGCCAACAGCGGCTGCTCAATCACATGCATGAGAATCACATTGATTCGGTCGTCGTGACGCAGACGGAACATGTTCAGTGGCTAGCTGGCCCCCGCTTCCCATGGGTCATGCAAGCGGCGGCGGCAATTCGAGCTGACGGCCATCTCACGCTTGCTGCACCAAAGAAACCAGAATTGGATGCAGCTGCTGATGAAGTGGTCACTTATGAAGCTCAATGGCACTCGACTTTGCGTAACGACCAGCGGCAAGTTTGCATGGAGGTCCTGGGGCAGAGCATTGGAAAGACGCTGAACAGCAAATGCCTCGGCGTTGAGTTTTCTAGCTTCGGGCACCACAGCGATTTCGAAGCGCGAGAACTCGTCGACATCGAACCGACGCTCTACCGACTCCGCCGCCGCAAAGATCCTGACGAGTTAAGTCGCATTCGTAAAGCAATCGCCGGAACGGGCAAGATGTATGAACGAGCGCGGGAGATCATCCGCTCTGGCATTACTGAACTGGAAGTGTTCAATCAGCTGCAAGCCGCCGCAGTCGATGAGTTCGGCGAGATGCTGACGGGAACTGGCAACGACTACCAATGCGGTTCACGTGGTGGCCCACCACGCAACGGTCGCGCGGCCGAACCAGGTGAACTCTATATTCTCGATCTAGGTCCGGCGTTCCGCGGCTACTTCGCCGACAACTGTCGCTCGATCGCTGTGACCGAGGCCAACGAGCAACAGCAGGAAGCTTGGAGTTACATTATGAAGGTCTTCGAGCACGTTGAGCGATCCGTGAAGCCAGGCAAGAATGCGCAAGAGTTATTTCGCGAAGCGCAGACGATCCTTGACGAAGCACCACTCGGTGTCTTCAACCATCACCTCGGACACGGCATTGGTTTGTTTCCGCACGAAGCACCACACCTGAATCCAAATTGGGACGATACGTTCGAGGAGGGTGATGTATTCACTGCGGAGCCTGGCCTTTATGCACCCGAATTGCGAGCTGGCATGCGAATCGAGAACAATTATCGCGTGACAGCCGACGGCGTCGAGTTACTAACGCCGTTCCCGTTAGAGTTGTAGCAATGTAGCCATCACTCTCCGAGTGATTAGCCTCTTAGCCACCATAGTTTAATCTATTAATATGTTTAGTCCGGTCGTCGCCAGTTCGCGGAACTCATCACACGGGAGAGTGATGGCTATGATTTTCAGTTCCAAGTCGGATCGTCGGGAACATGCTTTAGGTTCGTCGAGTCGGTCAAAATGTCGAGATTGATCCGGCTCGCAATGCGTCCCCAAAGCTCATCGACATCGCTGAAGATATCTTCGGCACTCGCTGAGGCAACAAGCCATCCCCCTGCTTCGAGTTCATCTTCCAACTGACCCGCGCCCCAGCCGGAATAACCGTGAAAGACTCGCAGATCGCAAAAGGGCTCCTGAATTAACGCATCCATCGCTTCGCGCCTCGCAGACAGGAACACGCCTGGAATGATCGACTGCTCGGCGTACTCCTCGCTGTTATGGATGGCAATAAGTGGTCCAGGCACCGGCCCACCAACGTACACAGGCATTTCGCAATTCCACTCTTCGCCGAATTCTGGGGTCAAGACGTCAGCCAATTGCCGCTCGAACTGACGATTTAGCATCAATCCAAACGCACCTTCGTCGTCGTGCTGAACCATCAGCACGACAGCTCGCAGAAAGTGGGGATCGTCCAGATGGGGTGAGGCGATCAAAAACTGGCCTTGCAGCGATACCATAGGAAGCTCCGGTCACGGCGCGGAATGCGGATGCACCGATTATACACGACAGGTAACGCAATACACGAGCTCGCAGAATGTTTGAGCCCAAAGTTTGCCGGGTCGAAGACAAACAGGAGAGGCGTCTACAGAAAAGAACCTTAACCAATTGGAGCAGAGCCGTGCGGTGTCCACGATGTGACTCACCTCACCTATACCAAAGCCGTAGCGGAAATCGGACACTACCGTTTCTGGTTAGACTGTTCCTCGTCAAAGCTCGCTGCCACGAATGTTGCTCGAGATTCTTCGCCCGCGGTCGATTGCTAGGTGGAGCAGTTCGCGCCAAGTGAAGCGTTTCCCCTCACTTCGCCTTCCGCTAAATGCCTCGCCAGATACAGCCAGCCCACGACCAGCCCACGCCAAATCCCACTAACATATTTGGCGACGCTAAGTGCAACCGACCTGCGGCACGCATGTCGTGAATCACAATTGGAATCGTTGACGACACCGTGTTTCCGTAGTCTTGCAATACGACGGGCATGCGCTCCTCGGTGAGCCCAAGTCGATCCTGAAGCTGATCCAACATTTTGTAGGTCGCTTGATGGAGGAGATACAGCCCGATGTCCTCCTTCGTCAACTCGGCAGCACCGAGAATGTTGTCGACCAATTTTGGAATCGCGCCGACAGTAAAGTTGATCAGACTCGGACCATCCATATAAAGATCGCTCGGCCAGCGATGCCGATGCCGAGGCTTGTGAGCGTCCTCTTGCGGGCGAGCGCCACCTTTCGTGACGAGAAGCGTATCGGCCCCGCTACCATCGGTTCCAAACTGAAACGCGGACAAGGATGGCTCGTCACTCGCTTCAAGCAAAGTCGCGGTAGCTCCGTCGCCAAAAATCGTTCGCAAGCTGCGATCGGTTGGATGAATATACTTCGAGTACGTCTCGGCCGTGACCAAAAGCACTCTCTTCGCAGCTCCACTACGAATCAACCCATCCGCTAGCGACAGACCGTATACGAATCCGGAACACCCTAGATTGAAGTCGATGGCACCAGCCGAAGTGGGCAACCCCAATCGATCTTGCATCAGGCACGCTGTCGTTGGCAGCGGATAGTCGGGCGTCTGAGTGCACAGCAGCAGAAAATCGATACTCTGTGGATCGATTTCATTCGCCGCGAACAGTTTCTTTGCCGCGGCGACCCCCAAATCCGATGCACACTCGTCTGCAGCCGCAATATGTCGCTGAGCGATCCCGGTCTTCGAATAGATCAGATCGAGATCCCAACTGGGAAACTCGGCCTTGAGTTGATCGTTGGTTTCTACCTTCTCGGGCAGATGGACGGAAATCGGTCCGATCGCTGCGTATTTCACAAGAGCCGGGTTTTACCTGGGTGAGCGGGAAGTCGAATCAATCGGCCATGTCGGCCACTCGCCACCATCTGCCCAAGCCATGTCGGCGACGATAGCTCACGATACATAGGTCGTTGCAGACGGTCAATTGCAGCTCGCTAGCTTAGATGGATCGCGCCGGATTCAATACATCGAGTATCAGTGATTTGTCTTGACGCCAAATGGCTTCTCACTATACTCCGCCACTCGAAAGTTCGGCTTTTCTTTAACGTGCGCGATCTGCGCTTGGACAATTCTCGTCACCACTAGTTTTTTTCCGAAACCTAAGCTCGGCAAGACACTGGCCAGACAATGAGGTGAATCGTGCAACAGCGCGAGGCGTTCGTCGACATTCACTGTCACTTGATTCCCGGTATCGACGATGGTGCGAAGTCGTGGCAAGAGTCTTTGGCGATGGCTCGCATGGCAGTCGCGGACGGTTTTGAAACGATCGTCGTCACGCCTCATCAACTCGGCGGCTACGCACACAACTCTGGCGACATGATCCGCCATCGCACGGACGAACTTCAGCAAGAACTTGACGCACACGACATCGCGCTAAGAGTACTTCCCGGAGCCGACGTTCGCATCGACAACGGAATGATTGAGGGGCTTAAGTGTGGTAGCGTCCTAACGCTGGGTGATCACGGTCGTCATGTCCTGCTTGAATTACCTCACGAAATGTACTTTCCGCTCGAACCGGTACTTGACGATCTTGGGCGAGCGGGGATGGTCGGAATACTTTCGCACCCAGAGCGAAACCAAGGACTACTGAAACAACCGTCAATTGTTGAAACGCTGGTCGATTACGGGTGTCTAATGCAAGTGACAGCAGGCAGTTTGACGGGCACGTTCGGGCCAAACAGCCTGGATATGGCTGAGTGGATGTTAAACGAAGGGCTTGTTCACTTTCTCGCTACCGACGCACATGGACCTCGCGCTCGTCGTCCGCTACTTGGCCGGGCGTTTCAACATGCCGCAGAGATCGTCGGTGAAGAAACCGCGTTTGACCTATGTTGTCACAATCCGGCTGCGATAGCAGCCGGTGAAGATGTCGAAGCGATTCGTCGTAAGCCGCGGCGTGGCGTGCTTGCTAGCTGGTTCGGCTGGCGAAAGGCGGGTTGAGTTGTATCTCATGGCTTGTTCCGCAACATCGTTACCAAGTCTGAGCCTGTCGCTCATATTGCTTGGCAACATCACATCTGATTTGTGCGCGGAAACGCGCTGGCCCGATGAACATTCTGCCGGCGTTTTTCACTGCCATGCGAACTTCGAGCTTGATCGGTTCGAGCAATTATTGGGACAGATGGCGACGCTTCAGCAAGATCTAACGCGACAACTGCGCGTGCCGCCCGCGAGCGAGTCGATTCACTTGTTTCTCTTTGAACAGAAGGGAACTTACGCGGAGTATCTACGTTTACACTTTCCTGATGTGCCCTTCCGGCGAGCATTGTTCATCAAGGAACAGGGACCGGGAATGGTTTTCGCCTTTCTGAACAACGACTTTGAAACCGACGTACGACACGAGAGCACGCACGCACTACTGCACGCATCACTGCCGGTCGTGCCACTTTGGTTGGACGAAGGACTAGCGGAATACTTCGAGGTCACCGCGTCGGAACGAGCACACAGCAATCCACATCTGAGCAAAGTGACTTGGGCCGCGCGATTCGGGCAGACACCTGATCTCGCAGAACTGGAACGAATCGGAAGTCTGTCCAAGATGGGCGCGACGGAGTATCGACACGCTTGGGCATGGGTTCACTTTATGCTACACGGACCGGCAGAGGCTCACGATGAACTGGTATCGTTCCTGACTGCCATTCGATCGCTGTCACCACCAGGAGTCTTAAGTGATCGACTTCAACAACGAATTCCTGATCTTGAATTGCGCTTTCGCGAACATTTTCGAAACTGGAAATAGACTAAACGAATTACCACGGAGGAACAGAATCATGAAATTGCTAGCACAAGTACGACGGTGCATGATCTTAGGCGCGACGATCGGTTTGTTGATGCCGCAGATGACAATTGCGGGCGGTCGCATTCCCAACACGCCGATTCGCGACGTGGCGCTTCAGCAAGGAGGCACATTGCACGGCTCGCTGATCTCGGCCCAGGGAAGGGGAGCTGCTGGTGAAACGATTTCAATGACGGCAAACGGAGAACTAGTCGCAAGAGCAATCGTTGGATCTGACGGCAAGTTCGTTGTGACGGGTTTACAACCGGGCGTGTATTCCATCTTCGCTGGCGAAACGCAACGCGCCCTCCGCCTTTGGTCTGACGGTGCAGCACCACCCTCTGCGACTTCCGAGCTTCGATTGGTTTCCCATCAGTCGAGAGTCGTTCGTGGCATGCATGGAGATCATCTGCCACAATGGGATCATCCGATCCTCGTGGGTGGACTACTGGCCGTGGCTGGCGTCATCGGCGGGATCATCGGCTACAACATCAAGGACGACGCTAGTTAACGTCTTAACGTCGCGTCACGCTAGCAGGCGATCGATCGAAATTACGAAGCAGCCCCGCAGTTTGTAAAAAGCTGTGGGGCTTTCCGTTTCTTGAGAGCTGCCGAACATCACTCCTAGCAGCACCTTCGATGTGTGTTGGGAAGATAGGGCACCGAGGGCAACTCTACCACATAGTCCTGCCGTTCTAATGAAACGGGTCGTGACAGGTCGATCGGATTGTAGGTACGCTCGCGGAGCAGATGCGCCGTCGTGTCGGACTTACGCCACGCCCCATACGCACACAGGATTCTAGTAATGAAGTTGATCAAATGTCTGAGAGGGTTTGCAGTCGCAGCCGCAACATTCGGGATCTTGCTACCTCATCCTGCTATTACAAATGCCGGTGAGAAATCGAACGCGAAGCGCCAATTGGAGACCGTGCGAGATCTGGCCCTTGGTGCAGGGGGCGTTCTGAAAGGACAAGCCATCAACAAAGATGGCGTGCCGGACGCTGGCGCAACAGTTTCAGTAATTCAAGACGGCGAAACGATCACGATGGTGAAGGCCGATGAGAAGGGCGGGTTCGCAGTCGCCGGAATGACGGGTGGGGTCTACGGCATTACATCTGGTAAGGCAACCGGTGTCGTGCGAGCTTGGGCGCACCGAACAGCACCGCCCGCCGCATCACAAGGCATCCTCTTGGTTCCAAACGATCTCACAGTCCGCGGGCAAGGCAATTTGCATGACTTGATTCACAACCACAACCTGGGTGGTCTAAGCCTCGGCCAGATCGGCTTGGGTGGCCTCCTCGTACTTGGCCTGATCGGTACGATCGTCGCCGTTACCCTTGACGACGCCAGCTAGAAATCTGCAAATCCACCGAGTGAAAGGTGTGTCGGGGGAACGGATACAACCTGCCTCTATTCCCTAGTTTCCCCGAAATGGATCGGCGACATATTTGCCAGAGCATATTCGATTTCTTTTCCGACAAAACTTCAGTCCAGGCAAGAAACCATCCGATGATGTTCATGCTAAGAATGCAAACCGACGTATCTCTTCAGAACAGGGTATTTTGAAATGAAACTGGTAAAATCTCTCAAGGCATTCGCGGTAACGCTAGCATGTATCGGGCTCCTTGCGGGGCAAATGGCACAAGCAGCGAGCCCAATCATTCGAGATGTTGCGTTACAGCCTGGCGGTGTGCTGAACGGGCAAGTCCTCAACGAACAAGCGGTAGCGCAGGGGCAAGCTAAAGTTGCTGTCGTCTATAAGGGCAAACCACTAACGGTGACGGAAACAGACAAGGAAGGTCGCTTCGTATTGACCGGTCTCGAACCAGGAGTCTACGAACTGCACCTCGCTCAAGGTGGCGGTGCCTACCGCGCTTGGGCTCCGCGAACTGCGCCACCAGTTGCGGAACAAGGCGTCATGCTAGTACAAGATAGTCGCGTCGTTCGTGGTCTGCACCAAGGTGGCGGACATTTCGGATGGCTCGCGAATCCTTGGGTACTAGCGGCGATTGTCGCCTTAGCCATCGCGATTCCGCTGGCCGTTGACGATGACGCAAGCTAGACAAGCCACATTAGATATCTGAAGAGACAAGGCCTTGCCATTGCGGCGAGGCCTTTTTTCGTTTCTTGTCGGAAGCTCGCAATTCGCCTTCAATAATTGCTGCAGTTGCTCTTTTTCTGAAGTCCGCTTTTCGCTACGATCCCGCCGCACACAGCTTTGCAAAGACGCAAGTCCGTACTCATCGCGGCTATTCCCGCCGCAAACGGACATTGGCACTACGATGGAGCGGGTTCATGAAAGTAAACGCACGAACGTGTTGGCTGGTCTTGTCTCTCACATTGGTGACCGCTGTCACACCCGTACGAGATCTGGCAGCGGAGGATTCAAACCGCAATGTTCAACCGCCTGTTCGCTCACCGATACAACGAACCATCAACGATGTTGAACTTACGCTTGGCGGTATGCTTTCAGGGCAAGTCGTCGACAGTGCGGGCCAACCAGTGGTCGGACAAGCGATCGTCAGTCAACAGTCCGATCGTGAGGCAGTCGGAACGCGCACCGACCACGAAGGCCGGTTTCGACTTCGTGGCCTGCGTGCTGGAATCTGTCGCATCGAGACGGGCGATCAGGTAGTTGCATGTCGCCTTTGGAGCCCGAGTACAGGACCACCCGTTGCGGTTAAAGAACTGTTGCTAACTGCGGGCCAAACGGTTGAGCGCGGGCAACGCCCGATCGCCGATCTTTTAACTGGTCCCGTCTTGATTGGATTGATCATTGCGGCAGCCGTAGCGATTCCCATCGCGATTCACAATTCACAAAAGGATGCCAGTTAACCTGGACACCACTTTGTTTCGGCAACTGAGTTGCGACGACATTGAGACTCCTCTCGGATCTGGCATGAATTCGGTCTTGGAATTGCGGCATAGTTATTCGTCACGATTGATGACGTTGTTACTGTCCTTGGTTGCCGCATCAACGCTACTCGGATGCACGCGAGCAAACCTTTATCAGGCATCAAGCTTGCCCCCGGAGTTAATGGCTCCACGGCATGCGACACTTCAGAATGTCGATCTTTCCCGTTTAGCACGAACGATCAGTAACAGCCAAGTGCTATACACAGGTGACGAAGTCGAAATCACCATCGCAACCGGAGTTGAGGACAAGGCTCCTCCTGCTTGGAAAGGACGCGTTGCGGAAGACGGCTCGATCACCATACCACTAGTCGGAACAGTTCAAGTCGCCGGCATGGAAATGATACAAGCCGAGCAATTGATCCGCGCCGAGAGCATTCGGCGCGGCAAGTACGTCTCGCCTAACGTCGCCCTGACATTGACACAACGCCGCACAAACAGGGTGGCAGTCCTTGGGGCCGTTGAAGAACCGAACACCTACGAGTTACCTGCATCAAGTAGCGATCTGCTGACCGCGGTTATTCAGGCTGGTGGCCTATCAGAAAATGCGGGAACGATTATTGAGATCCGTCATCCACCCGGGCTCGCCGAAGCTCCGATTTCTAACGGTGGCGACGGATATTCAACTGATTTGGCAAGCACCCGTGGAAGACGTCGCCTCGTTCGCACTCCACCTAGAACTCTTCAGGTCGATCTAACCGAGGCAACGAACTCAGATTTCGGCGACTATTCCTTGCCCGACGGAGCCACTGTCATGGTCATGGAACGTCCCAAACGATTCATTCACGTGATGGGCTTGGTGAACAAATCCGACCAATTTGAGATCCCTGAAGAGATCGAGGAACCCCGTCTCCTGGACGCCTTGGCAATGGCCGGCGGGCGGAAATTGTCAATCGCCGACAAAGTACACGTCATCCGCCAACTCCCCGACCGCTCCGATCCCGTCGTCATCGAAGCATCTGTTCGCGCAGCGAAGGCTGACACAACATCCAACATCCGGCTCACTTCTGGCGATGTTGTTAGCGTAGAAGAAACTCCTACGACGTTTGTCGTGGGGACAATACGCGACTTTGTCCGCTTTGGATTCTCCAGTGCCATTCCCGGCTTCTAGTTCAACATTGTGCCTTACACGGCATTCGCTCAGTATGAATGAACAGAACGATCCCAGGACGACACTCTCTACCGCCGATCACACGGCAACGCACGGCTCGCCGGACGGTGCAGCTGACGCCGTGCAAGCGGTACTACGATTCTTGCGCGTTCTTCGCTACCGCAAGACATACGTAATAACTTCGCTTGTGGTGGCTTCATTGCTGGGATGCCTCTATTACTTCACAGCGACTAAGATCTATAAAGCGAGTGCACAACTGCTCATCACACAGTCCGGTCCCGATGTCTGGAAGACGTCGATGTCAACAGGCGCGCAGCAAGATTCACTGATCCTGACATACGAACGACTGTTCGCAAGTGCAGTTGTGCTTGACGGCGCAGTACAGCGACTCGCTATGTTAGCACCGGAGTCTCGGATCGACTTAAATACGCTTCCACGCGAAAAATGGGCTGACGTGTTGCGGAGCAACCTCTCGGCAAGTGTTGTTCGTCGTACGAATATCATCGAACTAGGGTATCGATCTCAATCACCGATCGCCGCGGAATCGGTCGTTGAGGCGATTGTTGATTCATATCTCGAATTCATGGAGAAAAACCATCGAGATGTTTCCGTGGAGATCGTTTCGATTCTTCAGAAGGAGCGAAAGGAAAAGGAGAACGAGCTTCACCTACTACAGAAACGACTGCTTGAACTTAAGAAACTTGCAGGAGATCTGGGGCTGCGTGAGGGAAGTACGGTTGTCCATCCAATCGTTCAGCGCGTCGTGAAGCTAAATGACACATTGGTCGATGTGCAGAAAGAGCGTCTACAATTGGAGGCCTCGCGAGCGGCTATTCAGGCTGCGATGCGGACAGGTGGCGACCTACGACAACACCTCCTTACTGTCGATCCAATCGTTGGGCGTGAGTTGATCATGAACGCGATGGGGCTTAGCCCTCAAGCCATCGGGTTGGTCAACAGCATGGAGCGAAAGCTTCTAGACGATCGAGCAAAGCTGGCAACGCTTCGCGAACACTACGGGCCGACCCATCCAGAAATACAAGAGCTATTCCGGGCCATTTCCAACGCCGAACGACACATTGCCACCTACCAAGAGACGCTCAACGCCCGGATGAACCAAGTTGAAGGACAACAACTGGGAAGCACCCTTTTGGGCATGGTCGAGCAGAAACTGAACGAAACGCTAGGACATGAGAAGCAGTTGATTGAAGAGTACAAAGCGGCCGAGACGGTAGCCATTCAGATGAACGACCGTCTTGCCGAGTTGCAAATCGTCGAAAACCATGTGCGAAGAACTAGCAAGCAACACGACGTTCTCCTCGATCGCATCGCGGATATTGATCTCAATACAGAAGGTGGCAACGTACGAGTTGCGATCGTTAGCGACGCTTCATCCAGCGGCGTCCCAGTCTCACCCCGTCTCTCCATGGTGGGGATACTCTGCCTGATGAGTGGCGGAGGTATTGGGATTGCGCTAGCCTATGTCCTCGATTTACTTGATGACCGATTCCGTTCGCCGGATGAGTTGAAAGAACAGATTGGAATCCCTGTGCTGGCGATGATCCGTCAACTAACTGAGTTCGACGACGCGGGTGCCGATTCACTACAAGTCCATGTGGCATCAAGCGCCGTCGAGAGCGAAGCGTTTCGAACCTTGCGGACGACACTCGCGTTCTCGGGCCAGGAACTACAGCGCGTCGCCATTACAAGTTCCGAGCCGAGCGATGGCAAAACGACGGTGCTTGCGAACCTCGGTACATCCTACGCACAAGCAGGCAAACGCACACTACTGATCGACTGCGACCTTCGTCGCCCCGGCCTCACAAAGTTGTTCCAACTTCGTGGAACGACAGGCGTCTCAAACGTTCTGCGTAGTGAAGATGATGTTGCCGCGTTGGCAAGTGAGTACACACAACAAACCGGGGTCGATGGACTTGAAATACTCGCCAGTGGACCGAAGCCGTCGAATCCGGTCGAGTTGCTGAGCGGTGATCGGTTTATGGACCTGATTGCATGGGCCGAGGTCAACTACGATCAAGTGTTGGTCGACTGTCCGCCAGTAATGGCAGCAAGCGATGCTGCCATCGTAGGGCGTCTGGTGGACGGGATGATGCTCGTTGTTCAACCAGATAAGAACCACCGCCGACTCGTTTTACGAGCCGCCGAGTACCTGCTCTCGATGCAAGTCAACCTGATCGGTTCGGTGGCCAATCGCGTCGGTGAAGATATCGGTGGGTACGGCTACGGGTACGGTTATGGTTACGGCGAAGGATACGGGATCGACGATCCCGATGACGACCAAATCGGCGAAGACTCGTTCGAGCCAACGACTGATCCGATCGAACCACGGCGGGCTGCGTAATTCCGCCCTCGTCTCAATATCAGTTTGATTTTGAACGCCAACGGCTCGCACTGAACAAGTGCGAGCCGTTGATCATGGCGTCCCTTCAAATCGAATTAGCTGCCGCCCACCGCGTTCGGTGAGTCCTTCTTTCGATCGCGTTCTCGAACTTTAAGGACGTACGAGAGAATCGTCTTCTGCTCAGCGTCAAGCAAGCCTTCGATTTCGTTGTCGCGTTTGCCCTCAATCTCCGCGATCTGCTTTTTCAATTCGCGGAGTTGTGACTCATGCTTCTCCTGTATCTCGTAGATCTTAACCCTTTGCGCCTTCGTTACGACGACCGTGTAGCCTGGCGGCAACCGCCCAGCCTCGTCATCGCCCACGCGCTGCGGTACTGCCTCTTGTGCGATCGTGCCGGCCAGCCACACCGCAGATCCCGCTCCAACGATCGTCACTGCAACAACCAAATTTCGGAAAACTGTTTTCATCAGTCATCCCCTCCTTCAAAAAAGAAAAGTTACCCATGCCTCCTGCCACAAAGTTGAAAGCGCGCTTCTTGTCGCGCCTTGAAAGCCCTTTTTAGCCGCACTAAGCACCGTCGGGAGTGCTGCCAGCTAGCAAAATTGCCAGATACCCCTCCGGTCGGATCGAGAGCGATCTTACTGGTCTCGAAACACGTTTGCAAGCATTTTCTTCAGAATTATCCCGCGCGGATTCTGACGTGTCGTCTGGCCGTCGGAGCAGATGCTAATGTCGCAACCTGATTGGGCTTTGTCCGGCTTCGCGATTCAACTACGATCGCGCGCGAATCGTTGGACTGATAATCGCAATTGGGCTTCGCCCCATTGATCTGAAGAGGTGTACCCATGCCGACCGCGCTCCGTTCCGTTTCACCCGAAAACAATGCATTGCATGCACGACTTACCGTTGCCGTCGACTTGGGCATCGCTTCAACCGTATTGGTGGCACCACTGTTTATGGGAGGCCGAGGACCGGTCGGCCGATTTGTCTTGGTTTTGTGCGTGGCTATTACCGCAATGCTGTGGTGTGCTAGGCAGTGTGTCAGTACGAGAGCGATGTGGCGAAAGTCAGGCGTCGAATGGCTATTGCTCGCTGGACTGGGTGTACTCGTCCTGCAACTCGTGCCGCTACCACAGACGCTGCTCACACTGTTTTCGCCGCACCTTGCCGAGTTGTTACCACTGTGGACAACTTCTGCCGACAACGCGGTCCAACTTGGAACTTGGAACCAAGTCTCACTCAACCCGATGGCAACACAGAGCGGTCTCACGACTTACATCGCCTATGTGATGCTGTTTCTAGTCACTTTCCAACGCTTGAATGAACTGAAAGATGTCAAGCCTTTGCTCCGTCTAATTGCTGTGGCGACGTGCTTGATGGCGGTTCTGGCCCTGGCACAGCTACTTTTCGGCAACGGAAAGTTCCTTTGGGTTTTCGAACACGTATCGCGTGACACCACCGAAGTAACGAAGGGACCGTTTCAGAATCAGAATCATCTCGCACACTTGCTTGCGCTAGGAATCGGACCACTTCTCTGGTGGCTCGCCACACTTCAAACAGGCGGCGACAATCGACGTCCCAGCAGTTCCCGTCGTTTTCTCCAAGATCCTTCCATTCAGTCAAAGATACTTTGGATCGCGATAGGAACGGTCACCTTCACCGCGCTTCTAACCTTCTCTCGAGGAGGTGTCATTTCAACACTGCTGTCGGTGACCACCGCCGTGGCACTGTTGTCGTGGAAGCGAATGTTCACTCGAAGAGCGTTCTCTGTGATCTTCGTCATCGCGTGTCTGATGGTCGTATCGCTCTCAATCCACGGGTACGACCGCTTGGCCCGCAAGCTTGGTACGCTTCGCGATTCGCAATCGATCGATGAGTTGTCACACGGACGGTGGGCGCTATGGAACGCCCATTTCCAAGCAATACCTGACTTCTGGGTACTCGGGTCAGGTGTTGGAACGCATCGAGATATCTACCCTACATATCTTGCGGAGCATTTCGACGTTGAGTTTACACACGGCGAGAGTGGATACTTGCAAATCATGCTCGAAACTGGACTCCTTGGAACGGTCTTGTTTCTCGCTGGGCTCCTTATCGCATTTCGGTGGGCAATCGTTCCTCTCTTGCGATCCAACGATCGAAAGGAGGTGGGTTGCACGATAGCGATCATCCCAGGACTCATTGCCAGCGTCGTTCATTCGCTCGGTGATTTTGTTTGGTACATTCCCGCGTGCATGACAACAACCGTGTTATTGCTCGCAGCCGCTTGCTATCTATTTCACTCGTCGGTCGCGCCCCGTCATGCGTCAAACCCGCAAGGCTCGAACGAAGACTCACATTCAATCATCGTACCACGTCTGGCTTGGCTCGGCACATCCGTGGTTTGCTTAGTTATGTTTACGCTAATCACCTACACGCAGTTTGGGGCAGCGAAGGCAGCACCGAGTTGGTACAAATATCGGCGACTTACAAGAGTGACGAACGAAGCCAGTTGGGAAGCTCCAAAGTACAATGATCTTGCAACACTCGCCTCGCATGTCGAGGCAGCTGTCCTGGCGAACCCAAACGACGCACGAATGCGGGTCCAACTCGCCGGACTGTACCTCCAACAGTTCGACCTCGCTCAACGGGACTCGCAAAACCCAATGCCGCTATCGCAGATTCGCGACGCTGCACTCGCCTCACGGTTCGCCTCCAAGCAGCAGCTCGACGATTGGCTTGACCGAGCGGTGGGAGAAAATCGGGCCTTGTTTGATTCGGCGTTGGAGCACGCACTTCAAAGTGTGCGGCTGTGCCCTCTTCAGGGCGAAGCGTATGCACTCCTTGCCCGCGTCGCATTTCTCGAAGGACCAAATCCAGAACGAAAACGCTCGTACATTCAACAAGCGCTTCAAGTACGACCGTTTCATAGCCGCGTACAATTCGTCGCCGGACAGGAGTCGCTTTTGGCAGGGAATGTGGAGGGCGCGTTCGCTCATTGGAAGCGTGCCTTCCACGGGGACGCCGAAGTTCAAAACGAGTTGATTCGGGAACTAACGGCAGTCATTCCTGCGAACGATCTACTCAATGCCCTGGCTCCGAACCAACGCGGCCTCGAGGCATTGTTCGGCCACTATCAGCGTATGAGTGACGTTGATAGTGCGAAGATCGTCGCTACGTACTACACACACTTTTTAGCTGAGCAGTTTCATTCGGAAGCGGAGCAAGACCAGCTAAGAACGCTAAGGAAACTTTCGGCTCTACATGAATATCTCGACGCTCCCGATGAAGCGATTCGTCTAGCGCGCGAAGCCTCCCGACTTGCTCCCATCGACTTCGAACTGAAGCTACGGCTTGGTCGCCTCTTTGTTAAAGCGGGTCAATTCGCGGAAGCAGAGGCTGAACTGCAGTGGTGCGTCCGTCGGCAGCCAGATCACGCGGAAACTCTAACGTTGCTATTGATCGCAAAACGTGGAGCAATTCTGCGACAAGCCAACGCGTCGAAATCGTCAGCGTCTCGCACGCCGTTTCGACAATGATGCGCTGACTCCTCTAGCGTCGCAAAGCTCGCGTATCTCACGTCGCGCAAGTCATAATCTGCATAGGCGTCGCCACCCATCCTCGCACTCAGGACCCGACGCCAAGACGGCTCGCGCGCATCTTGCGACAATCGCTCGTAAGGATGGTTCGTCGCTCTGATTCGTGACCTATAGTTGTATAGGCGCGCGGCTAGATCCGCCTCATTTCCCTTGATCTTGCGAGCATTCGCTCGACCGCGTGCCTTGACGCAGGAGGATAGACGGCGGGCAGGAAGCTTCGATTTACGGAACAGACGTTCCGACAAATTCAATTCGCGAGCTTTCACCATGACCTCTCGAACTCGTCGCTCGTCTTTGTTGCGCCAAACACGTTTTGAATCGTTCGAGGAGCGTTTGGCTCTCTCGGCACAGCCAGTCGCTGACTTCTACTTGACTTCGCAAGTGGAACAGCGAATCGAAACGCACTTGGAACAAATCGAACAGCACCTCGGCGAACTGCAGGAACTCGAGAGCGGCCAATCCGGCGAGATTACGCATCACACAGGCGAAATCGAACAACACTTAGCGGATGTTCACGATACAACGGGCGTGAGCTACGTCCATAACACGTACGGTCTGACGGGGGCAGGCCAAACGGTTGCAGTGATCGACAGTGGTATCGCGTGGGACCACCTCGCGCTGGGCGCTGGTCTCGGGACCGGTTATCGAGTGGTGGGCGGGTGGGACTTTGCGGAGAACGATGCCGACCCCTATGACGACGGGCCATCTGGGTTTCACGGAACGCACGTCGCTGGAATCATCGGCAGCGATAACTCTACCTATCAAGGCGTAGCTTCGGATGTTGATCTTGTTGGCCTGCGAGTCTTCGACGACGACGGAGCCGGATATTTCAGTTGGGTCGAAGACGCATTGCAGTGGGTACACGATCATCGCAATGACTTTGCCAATCCGATTACGACGGTCAACATGTCATTGGGAACGGACTGGAACTCCGATTCGATTCCCAGTTGGACGACAATCGAAGATGAGTTATCTCAACTCGAACAAGACGGAATCTTCATCGCTGTGTCCGCGGGCAACTCCTTTGCAGAATACAACACGCCAGGGCTCAGCTATCCGGCGGCCAGCCCGTACGTCGTGCCCGTTTCCAGCATCACCAACGATGGAATCTTTAGCAGTTTCAGTCAGCGTCATGATCGAGTCGTCGCTGCTCCAGGCAATTCGATTACCAGCACGGTTCCGGACTATGTATTCGGCGCCGACGGCAGCCCAAACGACTTCGGCACCGCCTCTGGAACGAGCATGGCCTCACCATACGTCGCCGGGGCATCCGTCCTCGTCCGCCAGGCCATGGAATTTGTCGGCATTCAGAACATCACCCAAGACACTATCTACGACCACATTCGCAGCACGGCCGACATCTTCTACGACGCCACCACCAGCGCCAGCTACCACCGCCTGAACGTCCAAGCGGCGCTCGACGGATTAATGCCAGTCGATGACTATGGATCGGTCGCGATTGACGCACACGACCTGGGGATACTGAGCGGAGAAAATACGTTCAATGGGCTGATCGGGACGACGGAGGACCAAGATGTCTTTACCTTCACGGCGGGGGCCACCGGGTCGATCAGCTTTACAACTGACACAACCTTTTCTCTCGTTCTCGATGCCCAGTTGATCGATGGAGAGGGATCGTTCGAGAACAATGTCCTGACGTTCGACGTCGTCGCCGGAAATTCGTATACATTGTCGCTCGCTTCTTCTGAAGGTATTGGATATTACTCAACTGCGATCTCCTTGGATGAAGCGTTTTCGCCAATCGACGCAGGAACCATAGAACTCACGCAGCTCACCAACCAAAAAGTGAGCGGCGAGGCCTGGTATGCGATCAAATCATCGCGATCTGGTCTACTTACGGTTGAAGCTTTCTTTGAGCGAGGCAATGGTGAGATCACCTTGGAGGCATATAGCTCCGACATGCAGCTTCTTGGCGCTAGCGATTCCCTAGTCGAGTCGGAGCGACTCGACACTCAAGTCTCGTCGAGTACGACGTACTACATATGTGTCATCGGCACGAATGACGAGTTCAATCTTCGGCTTGCGAATCTTGTTTCAAGTACCAATGAAGCATTCGATGTCTTCGGTACAGATTCAGACGACAGCATCACCTTAGATTTGGAAAGCAGTTCGATAACAGTCAATGGCGTAGCCTACTCGGTCGGTGCATCTACGATAAACATCGATACTCAAGGTGGTGTTGACTCGCTAACGATACTTGGGACGGATGCCAACGAGACCGTCGTTTTTCACTCCGATAGCGTAGAAGTCGGCAATGGCACGACAACGGTCCTCGCGACGGGTGTCGAGGTCGGCGATGTGTATGGACGAGGTGGGGCTGGTGACCGAGCACACTTCCACGATTCGGTAGGGAACGATAGCTTCTACGGTCGAGAGAACACCGCGCAGATGGTAGGTGTTGGGTTCGCCCACACGGCCCATGGATTTGACTACAACTATGCGTACGCCAGCCTAGGAGCTGGAGACCGCGCTTACTTTTATGACTCGGCCGGAAATGATGAGTTCGTCGCAAGGCCAAACTGGGTGCGAATGTCGGGGGCCGGATTTTCACACTACGCAAACGGCTTTGATTACAGCTATGCATATGCCGACCATGGGGCGGGGGATCGCGCGTACTTCTACGACTCTGGTGGAAGCGACGAGTTCGTCGCGCGACCGAATTGGGTGCGAATGAACGGTCCTGGATTTTCCAATTACGCAAACGGCTTTGATTACAACTACGCGTATGCCGACTATGGCACCAACGATCGTGCCTACTTCTACGACTCTGGTGGGAGTGACGAGTTCGTTGCGCGACCCAATTGGGTGCGAATGACGGGAGCAGGTTTCTTCAACTACGCGAACGGCTTTGACAAAAACTACGCCTACGCAAACTATGGCACCGGAGATCGTGCATATTTTTACGACTCAGCTGGAAATGATGAGTATGTAACAACTTCACAGTGGACTCAGATGTTCGGAGTCGGATTCTTTAACGAAGCACGTGGATTCGAGTACAATTTCGCATATGCCGAAGCAGGCGGCAGTGCTGATCATGCATACTTCTATCGGGCCAGTACCGACGAGTTTTCAGCGGGGCTAGATTGGTCACAACTCCTCGGCAACGGTCAGCTTCGATTCGGACAAGGATTCGAAAACACGCAAGTTTACGAAGAACTCGAAGTTGAGAGCAAGCGTCTTTCTGCAAACGGAAACATCGCCACAGAAGCAGGCCTGGAAATTGCGTCGGTCGATCACCTCTTCAACCAGTTCGGCGAATAGGCCATGCGTTCGACGTCGCGATTTGCATCTTTGGCCCGCTAGACGACGCGTCCTCAAGGCTCCTAAAGGCAAGCGGGCAGCGCCCGAGACAATCGTCCAACGCATCTACACATTGCCCTCTCCCAAAAGTTAGGAACCTTCAGCCCTCCTCCAACGATT
Source organism: Planctomycetota bacterium (assembly GCA_014381825.1). GTDB lineage: Bacteria > Planctomycetota > Planctomycetia > Pirellulales > Pirellulaceae. Next base: position 51,141 of record JACNKX010000053.1, on the reverse strand, counting down.
CCCCCTTATGCGCGTTCAAGCCGCCTTGACGGACCCCAATTCTTCGGTCTCTTTCTTTTGCAGATGCATCAAAATGACACACCGCATCGGTTCAAATAATGAAGACATGTTTACGAGCCTCTCGTAGGCTAAACCACATAGGTACGTTGGCAGTGAAATACGTAAGTACTCTGGTCGCCCCTCAAGAACTTCGATCTGCTCGGTGATCATCCCATGGTTTTCAGCCTGTCGACGGATCGCTCGACGCGTGTTACATGCGTAAACCGTTGGAAACGTATCGCGTGTTTCCCTACCGCGAAAGTTGTTGTAGAACTCGTGAAACCAGTGTGGAGTACAACTTGCAAAGAGAGCCACATAGTGATATTTATTGGGCGTCTTCGCAAAGAAATGTCCTCCAGGACGAAGCACACGATTTACTTCGCTGAAGTAGAAGTTCGCATCTTGCACGTGCTCAATCACATTGTTACTCACAACAATGTCAAATGAGTTGTCTTCGTACGGGATCTTGTATTCAGGTGGAGCGAGAATCTTAGCCTCGTGAAGGAAGCGGTTTTGAAAAACTGCCTCGTCAGGATCAACGCCAGCATAGTGAGTACAGTTGTCTCGGAAATTCATTGTCGCCAGACAACCCCGACCCGCACCTAAATCCAGCACACGGTGTTGGAGATTGATAGTTTCCAACACTGTTTCGCGGAATTTTCGGTTATCCCACGAATCGACGTACGCGGCGTAGAACGTTCGATCCATCCATGATGTTAAGGTACTCAAGTCTCTCTCCTTGCTCTGTTCGTTAGTCGACCGCGGGATTATAAAAACAACCCCATTACGCGACAAGGTAAACATTCGACTCAAGTCATCATTGGATCAAATGCTCCCGCACCCTGAAAGAACGAATTTCGTCACAGGCTGGAGGTGGTCTTTGGTTGCCGGTACTTCTAAAAGTATCGCTAAACGGCCACAGTCATCAGCGATTGCGTCTGATTCGTTTCAACGGACGCAGCAGGGATGAGATGCTAGCCTCGAATCAAGCAAAGGCTGACGAGCGGAAGACGGTCTTGGAGTGGCATCGGTGGCAGATAAAACTGGCGCGGTGGCGTAACGCCTTCGGTTGCAAATCGAATTGTTGGTTCAGCATCTTTCCATTCGTTCGGGGCTGGGCGCAGACCGGAACACCCAGACTCCGACCTCTGGGTACAGGTCAACATCGCAAAGATTTGTACCCTACGGGGAGCAGACGGAAGAAGGACGAATGTCATGGTTTCCACGAGAGAACTCGATACTTCGGAAGTTTTTGATTCCATTTATTTCCCAGGAAGCATGCGGCACGAGGACCATGCTGGTTCAAAGGGTTAGAGTACGACAACAACTATTCCGCCAGAAAAGGCCGATGAGAGCGTTTCGATGCAAAGTCTCGATTCGAGTGGTGAGCCACATTCCACTCATGCGATTCGCAGAGCTATCCCGCGATGCGGATAACGTCAGCACCAGAAGTTGAGACCCGCTCGACTCTTTGAGCAGTTCCTTCGCGCAAGCTGCGAACTGCAAGAATCGACGCCAATGTCGTCGACTGGATTTCTTGCCAAGAAATCGGAGTCTCACCGCCTTTGCGAATTGCTTCAATGAAAGATTGCAGTCCGGCGTTGTGCCCTTTGTCCTGGCTTCCGGCCCACAACTTTCGGCGTTTTCCTTTGGACCACGTCTCTACTCTTCGAAAGTCGTCGATCACAGCAACCTTGCCCCCTCCCATCACTTCAATTCTCTCCTTTGGAAACGACTTGTCACCACCCGCCAAATAGGCCACGCTCGACAAAGATCCATTCGTATGCCGCAGCGTCAGGAAGCACTGGTCGTGTGTAACCCTAGGCCTAGTTGGGCCGCCGACACATTCCGCAAAGATTCTCGCAACCGGCGCGCCAACCAAATAGGTTGCCAGATCAATTGCATGGCAGGCTTCTCCAATAATCCTCCCGCCACCCTGCATTTCGTCTTGTGTCCAGTGATCTTCAGGGATCACGCCAGCGTTAAATCGAATCGAAACGGTAAGCGGTTCGACCGTATCTTGAAAGTACTCGCGGACGGCGACTGCTGCCGGTGAAAATCTTCGATTGAAGCCCACCATTGCGATTGGACTCGATGTCGTATCCGCTCGCAAGATCTCCGCCTCGATCTCACTCAACTCGTCAACGGTCAGGCATAGCGGCTTCTCGACAAAGACATGCTTCCCTGCACGAAGCCCCGCCAATACTTGACTCGCATGATGCTGGTGCTGGGTCGCAATAATTAACGCGTCAACATTTGAATTTTCGATTACCTCCCGCTCATCGCTAGTCGCAACAGCGAACCCAAATCTATTGCCCGAAAATGCTGCGGTCGCTCCGCCGGCCGAACATACAATTTCCTGGCGAAGGTCAGAATAGGTAGACAACGCAGGCAGAAGCACGGCCCGGGCGAAGTTTCCAGCTCCCAAACATCCGATGCCGATCGTGGAGTTCTTACTGGGTTGCGATCGGAGTCTTTGCGTTGGAACTTGGACATTCAGACTGTACTCCGGGTACTCCAACACGATGCCAACATACGACTCGTCATTTGATTCTATTAAGTCATAGGCTCTCTTAACTTCATTGATCGCAAATCGGTGTGAAATGAGCGGGGCAAGATCCAGACGCTTCGCAGATATTTGCCCCAAGACCGACTCCATATTTCGTTGCTCCGTCCAACGTACATGCGCAGATGGGTAATCCACGCCACCTTCCTCATACTTCGGATCGTATCGTCCTGGCCCATACGAACACGACACTACAAACTCGGCTTCCTTGAAGTAGTAGGGGCGTCGGGGCAAGTTCATCCCGACAGCCCCCAAGGCGACGACTCTCCCCTTTTGTCGCACCGCTTCGCCCGCCAGTTCGACGGGTGCATCCGAACTCGTTGAGGCTGCGATAAGCACTACGTCAGCGCCAATTCCGCCAGTCAGGGCGGATACTGTTGAGGCTGAAATCGATGGAACGGTAAAGTCGGCTCCCATCTTTTCCGCCAGGCTGCACTTAGATGGATCCAGATCCGTGCCGATGACTCGGAGCCCGGCTGCCTTAAGCAACCCAACGCTGATTTGTCCGACCAGTCCCAAACCAATGACGAGGGCAGATTCCCCGATGGTTCCTTTCGATAGTCGCACCCCGTTCATCGCAATGGCTCCGAGCACTGCGAACGCCGCTTGATCAAGTGAGACGTTATTCGGTACCTTCGCACAAAGATGCTTGGGAACACACACCATCTCTGCATGCCCACCATTGGATGCGACCAAGTCGCCTGGTTGGAAGTCACTCACGCCGAAGCCGGTGCTGACAACCACCCCGGCAGAACAATAGCCCATGGACATCGGCTCGCTTAGCTTTTCCCGAACCTGCTGTATGGTGTTCCAAACGCCCTCGTTGCGAAGCTTTTCCATGACTCGCTTGACATGATCTGGACGCTCTTTCGCTTTCGCCAGCAATGACTTCTGCGCGAGTCCGCGCGCCATCTTTTCAGTGCCGGCTGATATCAGCGAATAACTATTGGCAATCAGCACATGCCCAGTCCGAACCGCTGGTGCGGGAACATTGTCTAGAGAGAGGCTTCCGTTACGGACATTCTGGGTCACTTGTCTCATGGGTAGCTCAGGTTGACGAAAGGATTCAAAAAGAAGGCCGATACTCTAGCCTGAAGAAGTCTCGGTTACCAGCCGAATTCGGCAGCACGGTGCATCTAGAATTGAACGTAGATAAAGGAACTACTCTCGAATATGCAAATCGTCACAATGGCGATAGCAAACACTTCTAGATATGCCCGCCACCAGAGCATTTAGATCAACCCCGGAAATCCATGCCGCTAGCAGCGTTGCGTCGTGCGGAAGTCCTGCGAGAACGTGAAGAAGCGTTATTAGAAAGAGGTCGACAATCTAGTTGCTCCACAGCTGTAACGTCTCGCTGGCAATTCGGGCCGGACCGATGCCACACTGAATCACCAACACATCCACGGCTTCATTACCGAACGCCGTGAGTTAAGGACAGGAATCACAGGCTCGTTGCTGGATGTCTTTGATAACAACGAACAATTTCCTCGGATGCGGAGGAATCGAATTCCCCACCCGCAGTGCAACTTCTCTCTCGGCGTCCGTAAGCAACGAACTCCAGGGCCTGCGACATGAAGCTTTGTTTGTTCGCGACGGGGAAAGTGTCGCAGCGAGGATCGCGATCGCAAATATCCGATGCAAGGCAAGGAGTTCCGACGTCAATTGCATCGGTGATAACGAGGCCATAACTATCTATTGTGGATGGACGCAAATAGAGGCTCGCCTTGGCGAGAAGCGCCAAAAAAGCTGCTGCCGGTAACGGGTCTACAAGGATCACTCTCGGATGCTCTGCGAGGCGCCGTCGCAACGCATCAGCGTAACCCGCATTGGATGCCTTCCCATATAGACTCACAATCAACCGGCAAGAGGACGTTGAAGAAAGAGAGTCCAGCAGTTCCAAACAATATTCATATCGATACGATTCGGTAGGATACCCGGACGTCATAAGAAGTGTCTCGTCACCGCCGTCTTCAAACGCTCGAAGTTCTTGCAGCGACTCGGGTAGCAGCGAAGCATCGGGGCTGATGTTGAGCGGAAGTGCCACACTCCAACGACTTAGACGACCCGGGGCGACGCCAAGAGTGCGATAAAAAGCCGCTTGCTCTTCAGACAACGTAACAATGATGTCCATTCGACGAAGTGCACGAGCCGCCAAGAATCGAGTTGGCCAACGTGCGTTTTCGAATACGCCAGCTTGGTCGCCGTGGTGTAGTGTGAGCACGAACGCTCGTTCTTGTTTCAACATCAGGAGAACGAGCAGAAACCAACCTGAGATTCTTGAATAGTGAAAGTGGACGACATCGCATCGCATTCTAGATAGTGCATATAGAAATCTCGGGATTCCCAATGGACTTCCTAGCGAGTCGGTCACGTGATGCTCCACTCCACGGACGGCGACTTTTTTACCCGATGGATAGGCGTCGATAATCGAGCAGCGCATCTTGTGGGCAACTAAGAAGGCAGCCAGTCTCGCGATATGGCTTGAAACACCGCCAATCGGTTCCGGCAATGGCCCGACGATGCAGACGCTACGTTCTTTCTTAGTCGCCACTTGGCTCTCGTGTCGCTTGAACCCAGAAGTACATTGGAAACTCGTCACCATAAGACTTGTCACTTCGACGCGCATAAAACACAAGTGGCCAGAGCAGCAAGTGCCAGAGCCGATTCAAAAACATCCCGCGAATACTCCGCCGACCATAGCGTTTTAGCGGCTCGGTCTTGGAAATCATTCGAGCGTAATGGACCGCCGTCCAAAAGGTGCCGTTGCTGCCCTCGATTGAATCGACTCGAAAACCGCTGTTTTCAAACATCCGCTGAATGCCGTAACGCGTGAATCGGTGAAAATCGAAAGGTGCAAGGTGTTCAGGGCGAACGAGGGGAATCATTGCAAAGGCGATACCACCGGGCTTCAGCACCCGGGCCATTTCATCGACCGCTAACCACGGGTCCGGTACATGTTCAAGGACGACGAGGTTGAGGGCCACATCGAATTCAGCGTCGCGAAAGGGTATTGCTGATGCATCCGCAACGACATCGATCAGAGAGAAGTCATGGCGATCCGATGAAAAAACCAGATCCGTACTCACGTAATCAGCGTGACCTAAGAGGGTCGCGTACTTGCATTCCCCAGCACCTATGTCCAGCACCGATAAACCCTCGCCAACTCTCGCGACCATCTCAGTAATTTTTCGTCCTAAAAAAGCCCACTGTGGATCGCGACGATCAAATTGACGAAATAGCGTTCGGAAGAAAAAGCCTTCGATGTCTCCATCAAGGCCTTCTGGCGACGTATCGCTAGAAGGCCGAGGTGGTAACGAACTCGCGGCTTCCAATAAGGCCTCAAATCGCGCCTTGTCTTCGAGAAAAGGAACGAGCAAAGGACGACCACCAATGCAGGGATAGCTGCACTCGCACTCGGCGCAGGACAACGCATCCCCCTGAAACTCCACCTGTGCCCGGCAAGATGGGCAGCAGAGCCGATCAATCAGTTTGTCGTCCATAAACTCGTGTACCAAGACATTGAATACGATGAGATACTAGCCGGAAATCGCTCATTCGAGGCCAGACAAGGCTAACGGGATTCAGCCCGTCGGTAACGAACGCGACAATGGCCGTAAACGCAAAAGATCCCAAGCAACTTAGCGTCGTGGACAGCGCTAAGCCGCGCGCTCCCCAACGCGGTGCCAGCAGTGCCACAAAGGCGCACAGTAACACAATGCTAAGAGCGTGGCTGTAGGCCAGCCAGGACTGTTTATTTCGACCGTATAGATAATTCTCTAGGCTTCTCTGAATCGCGCTGACAACTAGCCCAGGCAAGAGCAACCAGACGATGACATGCTGTCCGGCATAGTCCGCTCCAAACACAAACGGCACTCCAAGAGGCGCCGCACATCCAATCAAAAGTGCGATCCCGGAGAACGCAAGTATCGAAACTCGACAGACGCGCCCGATAAACGGATGGTATTCATCAGGAGTTGTCATTCCGCTTACGTAAGAGAACACCAGAGGACCGACCGCGCCGTAGAGCAACAATAGAACATCGGCAAAATTACGGCTCACAGCGAAATACCCCATTTCGGCATCGCTTGTGTACCATACTCCGATCACTAACCCCAAACGCGTCGCAGCGAAAGCGGCCAGCGCAACTAGATACGATCGACCACCGTAGCCATACAGTCGTTTCGCGGCGGCCAGCGGGCGAACAGGCGTGTGCACGCCTTTCTTACTCAAGACCATCAAGCCAATCGCAAAAGAGACTACGTACTGCGTCATCCAGGCCCAGATCACGGCTTGCAGCCCAAGGTTCATCAGCTTTGCATATCCGAGTACGAAGACTGAGGCAAACATCGGAAGCAGTGAAAGAAGCATATAATCCCTCATTTCACGACGCCCCAAGGAATAGAGCGATGCGATGAAGTGGATCATGGACAGAGGAATGCCATACATCAAGATTGCGAAAATCACTCGTGCATTGCTGTCTGCCCCGACGACCCAACTTCCTGCAAACCGTTCAGCCAATGTGAGAACGACTGCGGGCACGATGGCCAGAGGAAGCGCGCAGACAAGCAAGGAATTCCCAAACGATGTCTCATCCGAGCGTTCGCGTGCTCCAAAATACTGCGCCGACTGACCGAGCCCTAGGGATGCCATACGCATCAGCAGGGCAACGCTTGCAACGACTGCGACCATTGCGCCTAATTCTGCCGGGGTCAAGATTCGTGCGCTTAAGGCACCAATGACGATCGCTAGCCCAGCGGCAGCAAGACGATTGGCAAACAGCAAGCTTGTCTGTTCTAAGAATCTCATTTCTTGGCCAGTTGGTAAGAAGGATGCCCCACCGCTCTCCGCTCGAGCCAAGCGAGAAGCATAAACAAATAGACTGTTATGGTCACATTGAACGATTTGGAGCTGTTCAAAAACAGCTCGACCCCCGTGCTATTGGCGAATAACAGGAACACGAAGAAAGAGTATCCAACGAAGAATCGCGATTCGGGTGGCCCCATCCATGTCAACAATGCGATGCGCCCACACAGCAAGAGAAGACCCGCGAAACCGATTAAACCGCGTTCAACCAGCACAGTAAGGAAAAAATTATGCATTCCACTAAATGCGATTCGTCCTGAAGTCACGGTATCGAGGAGCACTGGCGTGGATCCGATGCCATGCCCCCACAGAGGGCTCCATCCAAAGAAAGTGACTGCGAGTTGCCAAATCGAATCTCGATCCGTTAGTAGAAACTCTTGAACGTCGAAGATCATGTGGTTTGACAAGTTCGATGCGACATTCATCCGCAGCAGCCAGAACCATACGCCTTCACCTAGCCGCTCCTGAAACAACACGCTCCCAATCCCAAGAAGCACAAGTCCTGTTGCCAAAACGCCCGATACAAGCTTTCCCCGTGATTTTCCCGCGAAGATCACGGTTCCCGTAAGCATCAAGAACAAGCTCAACATCGCACCACGTGAAAAAGATGTCGCAAAAACTAACAGAATTGCACCTATGGACAATGCGCGCAACTTTGGCCGCCACACAGTCAGGCGAGTAACGAGGATCGGCCATAACAAATAGAGTGCACCAATTACGGAGTAGGCTCGCCCGCCAAATTGTAATGACGCAAAACTGCTACTATCTCGGGCCGCCAGCTCAACAGGCATGAGTGCGGTTGGAGCAATACAAAGAACGATTGCCGATAACGAAATGCGATCAAACGCTCGCTCATCAGCATGAGTTTCGCACTGGACGGCATAGTAGATCGCTAGAGGGTAGAGTGTGTTAAAAGCGACCACGACAATCGTGTCTGCTAGTGACAGGTACTCGTTAGTCAATCCGGAAAATAATGCAGGAAGATTGCATAAGATCCAAGTAATGTATACGAAGCGATGTCCCGTCGTTCGACTGCTGCCAGTGAGTAGCAAGAGTCCGGCAGCCAGTACGGGCGGACCAAGTCGCACGATCTTGTACTCGTCTAATACGAATTGATGGATGCTCACCTGATAGATTAGTAGGCTCGCATCGATCAAGAGTACCCAGAAGAGCATTCGACCAACATTTCCGCGAAACGTGGCGGTCATCAAGGCCGCGGTCCAAAAAGATGCCGCAACAAAAGTTTCGATCATTCCGAGGTTGGACAGACCAAGTGCCGCGAGAACACCCCCAATCAGCGCGCCGCCTATCAAGGCAAACGATGCGCGCGGTGCTACTTCATAGATTAGCTCGCCCACCAGCGCGCTGCCATCGTTCCAGGATCTTTGTCGATGGAGCGGCGGAGACAACTGTCTGACTGAGCGGACGCGACTTGCACTCATATTCATTTGCCTTCCGTCCTTTACGCTACACGCTTTAGCTCACGCTAACTGCCGACTCTGCAAGAACGCGTTTGACTTCTTTCACAATGAAGTCAACGCTCCCGGTAGGAGGACGATGGCAATGCGAGTTTAACAGGGCCTGGCGTTGCCGCTCAAATCGCTCGGGATGCCGCATTGACTCTTCTATCGAATCTAGCAATTGCTGCCGCGAGTGCGCAATCGACACAGCTCCCGAATCGGTGATCGGACGGTAGTGACAGAAGTCGTAGTAGCGTCTCACCGACTGCAAATATCGAAGAGATGCGTCCCCGTCATAGGCAACGTTGACCACGGGCTTACCGCACGCAAGTGCGTCAAGTGTCATCGTCGACGCCGTGTTAATGCATACGTCACAGTGCTTGAGGGTGGCAGCAAGGATGGTTGTTTCCAGATTTGGTGGCGTCCAACTTTGCAGACTCTGTGAAGACTTCACCGACGAAGGGAAAATGGAAACTCGACCGTTGCCACAGAACTCTCGGTAGCGATCCGCCCTATCCGCTGGATGACAACGGATCAGGACATGCGCACTTTCGCCAAAGCGGCCTTGCTCGGTCGCGGCTGCAATGTGCGCAACGACCTCAGGTTCGCGAGGAAATAGCCGTTCACTACAGGTCGCATACAAAATGACCCGACTGGCGGCGGGAATTGAGTAGCGATCGAAGAACTGCTGACGATCGAACGCCGCTGAAAGATCTTGGTTGTAGAGATCGAATTGCGGGATTCCGGCGAGGCGAATACGATCAGAGTCGATCGTTGGATAATAGCGTTCTAGCTCGCGTTTCTGAAAACTGCCCCAAGCGAGTACTCTATTGACCCCCGTCGATATACAACCTTTTGTGGATGGGTTATCCCAACTTGGAATAACAGCTATTGATGGTACCGCGTCGTGCTGGAGCCAGCGTTGAAGTTGCCTATCTCGCGGATCAAACGGCGAGCAGTTAACGAGAACGCTAGGCCGTTGCGGCATGGGGCCCTGTTGACTGGTATCAACTCGGTCCTCAAACCGTTCCAGCGCGTTCAATTGCCAAGGTGACGATATCGCACAAAGCGTTTTCCACTTGGCAGACCGCCAAGCGAGCCCAAGTGAACCACGCGCCTTCTCTTGCCACTTAATGCGCGCCGTACTAATGCCGAAAGCTCCTTGCAACACGGCCTTTCTCGCCTGCCGGGCCAAACGAGAGAGTCTCTTTTCGGTCGAAGACAACTCAACAATCCACGCAATCCTCCCCGCCTCCCTAAGCGACTCGAAATACGGGACGAGATCCGTGGAAGCGGCGACTGCGACATCGGCAAATCTAGAAATTTCGTCAAAAACGCCGGTATGTACAAAGTTCCGAATTCCCCACCCCATGGTAATGGAGAATAGTACTAACGGGCGATTTTGACTCACCGACTCGGACTGAGATTCTCGAAACAATCCAGTTGGTGGTACGGCGACAGTAGAGGAAGTACTACTGGGGGACGCGCTGCTATTGAAGTTCAATCGTTCTCCCCTTGTTCTTGCTGAGCTCGATTTGATTAATCTTGAACTTCGACCGTTAACGGAACTTGCGCTGACACATTGAGGCCAGAAGTTTCATGAACAACTCGCTCTTCATCTCCGTTCGTTGAGCGACGACTTCTCGCTAAATCAATCGCCCCGTCCTCTTAAGCCGCCGCTTGCTGAATCGCACGAATTGCACACAACCAATCATCCGGCGTGTCGATGTTGATGCATCCGCCTCCGTCCATCACCAAACTGCAAATTCGATCGCCATAGAGCGAGTCGTTCTCGACAAGCGTCTCGCGTCGCGTCAAGTAGATTAGCCCGTTGCGGTGATACGCTGGGGTCAACGATTGCCGCCGAGACTCCAACTTTCCGTCTAGAAAACGAACAAGGTTGCCACTTTCGTCACGCATAAACGCCCAGTTCGGATGATACTTGTCTGGCACTTGCGACACGGAAACGACAGAATCAGCACCAGATTCCGCGAGCATTTTAACAGCTTCGTCAATTTCCTTGGCCTTGCGAAACGGTGTCGTTGGTTGAAGGAGACAAACCGCATCATAAATGATGCCGCGATCCTGTTCTGCGGTATAAAGAGCGTGCTGAACAACCGGCAGCGACGGCGTATCGTCTTGAGCTAATTCCGCCGGACGACGAACGACACGACAAGACGCGTTTTGCGCCACCGAAGCGATCTCGTCATCTTCCGTTGACAGGACAAAGTGCGTGAGCGACCCTGTCCGTTTGCACTCGTCGATGGTGTACTCGATCAGTGGCTTCCCGCCGAGATTGCGAATGTTCTTTCGTGGCACACCTTTGGAGCCACCGCGCGCCGGAATTATGCCAAGTACAAGCATTAGAATTGAAGCCGTTTCTGATTAGTTATGGGAATCTCTCTCAGGATTTTGGCGATCTGAACGCCGGCGTTGCCACTGCCGTAGATCGAGTCGGACTCGTACCGCCCAATCTCGGATTGTTCTGCAACGGCGATTGAGATCGCTTCGACGTCATAGTCTGCGTCAATGACGTTCTTTCCGCGATCACGACCAACCTGGCGCGTTCCGATGTTGACGACCGGGACTCCAAGGAACGCACATTCTCGTACACCAACGCTACTGTTGCCGACTAGACACCGGCTATCCAAGAGCAGCCGCAGGAAGTCGTGTGGGGACATATTTTTGTAGAAGTGAAATCGAGAGTCGCGGCCCTGCTCGCGGAATTGTCGGATACCCGATGACGTACCGTCAGAGCCTGCGTCTGAATTCGGCCAGAACCAAAGCACGGGAAGTTTCTGCTTATCCATGGCCTCTAGCGTCTGCCAAACATGTCGCAGGGATTGCTCATACTCCGTTGTTACTGGGTGCTGCATGACCACGACGTACCCCTCAGACAAGTCAAGTTTCGGCCCGACGCCGGTGTATTTTTGCATCGGATCGAAGGCCAGCTTCGGGCGAGACATTACTTGAGCGGCAAGATCGACGGATGGGCAACCAGTACAGAATACCGCCGCTGGGTTTTCTCCCATTCGGATGACGCGTTCGCGAGCGGCTTCGGATGCAACTAAGTGGATGTCGGAAAGCTTTGTGACGGCGTGCCTGACCTTTTCGTCAATCGATCCAGTAACCTCTCCGCCCTGAACATGCGCGACCGGAATGTTCATATAGGCACCAGCAATCGCTGTCGCAATAGTCTCGTAACGATCAGCGATTGTTACAACGATATCGGGCTTCAAATTGGAGAACGTCGTGGCAAGCTCCAACAAACCAATTCCCGTCGTCTTTGCCATCGAGGTTGGGTTCTGACCTTCCAAGACCATAAATACCTTCTCGGTGATCTCGAAACCGTCATCTACGATCTGTTCCATCACGTTTCCATAACGCGTCAATACAGCCGATGCGGCCACCACCAGTTGCAACTCCAACGCTTGATCATCACGTATCGCCTCAAGCGCAGTTTTGATGCGGCTATAGCTCGGACGCGCCGTTATCACGACGCAGATTTTGCGTTTCGCCTCGGTCATTTGTGTAAATCTGAATCCAGTATTCGCTGATCTGCTACGAGATCGGACTTCGCCGTCCTGCCAAGTACCATCGAGTAGTTGCCGGCAGGAATTCCGTCGCCAGGCTTCTTGAAGGCAAGATGGCTACGATTGAGAATCGTCCCCGCCGGAATGGATTGAGCAGCAACAATGCTCTTGCTGAACAATCGTCTCATAGTACTTGAGTTTGCCGCTACGTCGTCCTTGTCGACAGGATTGGCAAACGCCAGTTCCAGCTTGCGTACCATGCTTACTAGTGACTTCGTTTCCTCAATCGTCAAGCTCGCCAACACATCGGGCCCGAACATTTGCGGGTGGAACGTAACATGAAACTCCAATATGCTCGCGCCGAGAGTGATCGACGCGAGACTTGGCGCAACGGTTCCAGAGTGATCGCTTAGCCCGACCGGACACTGATACCGGCTTTCCATCTCCGGCACGATATTGAGCCCCCACGATTCGGGCGGACAAGGGTATGCCGAAGTGCACTGAAGAATACCAAATGGTGTATTCGTTTGACGTAAGAGCCGAGTCGCTGCATCCAACTCAATCCAAGAGCTCATACCGCTGGACAACAACACTGGCAAGTTGGTTTCTGCCATTTTTTCGAGTAGCGGAGTATTGCAGATCTCTCCCGAGGCAACTTTCCATGCCGGAACTCGACAATCTAATAAAAGATCGATTGCCGCCTCGCTAAAGGGTGAACTTAGGAATTCGAGTCCCTTGCGACGAGAATAGTCAGCGAGTTCCATCCACTCACTGGCCTGAAATCCTGTACGACGCCAGTAGTCGGACCGTGTCGCATCTTGCGGGAATACTTTGACACGAAATGCCTCGCGATCCGTACTCTCAGCTTCGGGAATGTGCGTTTGAAACTTAACAGCGTCTACACCGGTGCATGAGAGTGCCTCAACAAAGGCCTTTGCCATTCCCAAGCTGCCTTCATGAGAAAGGCCAACCTCAGCAATCACGAAAACAGGCTGCCGTCGGCCGATGGACCGCCCAAGAATCTCTATCGTCGTCTCCGAGCATTTCGTGTTCACGAGTCTATCCCCACCTCAACTCTTTAGGTCAGTTGCGTCACTAAAGTTTTCACGGTTGATCACCGGAACGGCACTCTCAGCCGCCAACTCCCAACATCCACACCGTAGGTTGCGTCGCGAATGGGCCAAAGCTCGGCATCCGCCAGATTGGTAGTGCGCGGACGTTACCCGAGAGTATGAAATGCCGTCAATCTCATTATTTCGCTCATGTGGCAACGACGCCCTCAAGCTAACTTCGTTCCTTGTGTTACTGACCGACCCACAATCAGCAGTGCCAAATCGCAGACTCCGCTTGTGTACTGCGTACGCGCTCGCGCTCAATTTCGACAGCATGCATCAACCGGGGGCAGACAACGAACTCCGCGAGGCATCGAATGCGGCGTTCGGAGCAAGTTAGACTAGGCGGCTCGCGCCGCATACCGATCGATCGGCGCAGCGGCCCCAGCCATCTGATCTCGCCAGATTCCGCGAGTGTCGACGACCTTCTTCCCCAGAAGCATCGCGACGGGCAGATTTCGGAAGATTTCATGATCGGTTAGCAATACCACAATGTCGCAATCATGCGTTGCTTCAGACAACCCAACGAGTGTCACTCCCGGAACTTCTGCGGGCTTGACGTATGGATCGCATGCGACGACCTCTGCCACATCAGCTTCAATGAGCGCGCGCACGATACAATAGCTCGGGCTCTCGCGGAGATCATCCACATCCGCCTTATAGGTCAATCCTAGGCAGCCCACCTTTGGATAATCCAATTGAGATGCGTAGGCTAAGACTTGGTCAACTACAAACTCTGGCTTTGAGTCATTTACCATCCGGGCGCAGTGAATGAGCGGGGTATCCTTGGGTGACGCATGCACGAGGAACCACGGATCCACACTGATGCAGTGCCCGCCTACACCCGGACCTGGTGTCAAGATATCGACGCGAGGATGACGATTGGCGAGTTTAATAACCTCGTGTGCATCTGCTCCAAATCCGGCGGCAAGCATGGATAACTCATTTGCAAATGCAATGTTTACATCTCTATATGCATTCTCGACTAACTTCGTCATTTCCGCAGTAATCGCCGTCGTGCGGTAGACGGCACCGGTCACAAACCCCTCGTAGAACGCGGCAGTCAAATCCGTACAGCGTGGAGTAACACCGCCTATAATTCTGTCGTTTTCGACCACCTCTCTAAGGATTTTCCCTGGTAACACGCGTTCGGGGCAGTGCGAGACGAAAATGTCCTCGCCGACCTGCCACTCTTCATTCACTGCATGACTCACGACGACGTCGGCTGTTGTTTTCGGAGGGCTCGTCGACTCTAAGATGATTAGGCAACCTTTTCTGACGTAGGGACGGATCGCCTGAGACGCTGTACGAACGTAGGACAAGTCTGGTGATTTGTCCTCATTGATCGGAGTAGGAACGCAGATGAAAAAGATATCGGCTTCCTCGGGTTGCAATGAAGCCTTCAATTTCCCAGCCTTCACAACCTCGTTTACCAGTTCCCCTAAGCCAGGCTCGTGGATGTGGATTTCACCACGATTAATCGTTTCTACAACATGAGACCTTACATCGACCCCAATAACGTCGTGTCCTTGCTTGGCCAAAACAGCCGCGGTCGGCAGACCAATGTAGCCCAACCCCATGATGCAAACCTTCTTGTACCCCACGTTAATCCCGCCATCTTCATTGTTTTCACAAGTCACGCGCATATTCTCCTGGTGTCGATGAATTCGTTAGGCAGCGATCCGAACTGAGGTCTGCGACTCCCAACCGCGGCTCTCCACCAGCTCCATAATGCGACGAGCCGAATTACCATCACCATATGGGTTGGAATCGATCTGCCGCCGAGAGTACTCCACCGGATCTTGAAGCAGATGGGAGGCGGCACGCACGATGTTCACACAAGAGGCTCCGACCAGTTCCACGCCCCCGGCGTCCACAGCCTCCGGACGCTCAGTCGTGTCGCGCATGACAAGTACGGGCTTGCGTAGCGAAGGAGCTTCCTCTTGTACACCTCCGGAATCCGTCAGAACCAAGTATGCACGATCCATTAGCCATACAAACTCAGGGTAGGAAGCGGGTGGTACTAGATGGACATTTTCAATGTCGCCAAGAGCTTCACGAACGGGCTCTTGTACGTTGGGATTTAAATGCACCGGATAGACAAAGTCCGTTTCACTGAACTTTTTCGCCAACAGACCGACCGCGTCACAAATCTGGGAAAAACCCGCTCCGAAATTCTCGCGACGATGACCGGTGATAAGGACCATTTTCGGTCGAGTCAAGGTTGAGTATTTTTCTATCCATTGCTCGCCGGAAGTGCGCTCCCGATCAATCGTCCAAAGCAATGCATCAATTACCGTGTTTCCCGTAACATAAACCTGCTCAGCAGCAACGCCTTCATTAAGTAGGTTTTCGGCGGCGCGATTCGTTGGAGCACAATGTAGATTCGCGACTAAGCCGGCCACGCGACGGTTGAACTCTTCAGGCCACGGAGAATACAAATCGCCGGTCCGCAGACCTGCTTCGACATGAACAAATGGGACTCGGTGATAGAACGCGGCCATCGATGCCACCATGACGGTTGTCGTGTCACCCTGCGCAATAATGCAATCGGGTGAGTATTTGCGAACTGTCTGGTCGAGTAGATCCAAACATCGCGAAGTCAGACTTCCCAAGGTTTGGTTTGGTACCATCAAGTCTAAATCGAGATCAGGCTCGATCCCAAAGTAGGCAGCAACTTGTGCGACCATTTCGCGATGCTGCCCGGTAAAGCAAACAATCGGCTCAACGCCTGGTCGACGATGGCATTCTTGAATCACCGGGGCCATTTTTATAGCTTCCGGTCGTGTTCCCAAGATCAACAGAGGGCGGATTCCAGACACCAGCTAATTCCCTTTGGCTTGATGTTCGACCGTGGATGAGTACGGCACTGATCGGGGAGTAATACGAAAGTAGCTCGGCGCGAGCAAGGTCAGTATCGGGGCTAGCAGAATCACGCTAGAGATCACTAATACTGGCGTGCCCCTGCCAAAAAATGGCCTGTCACGAGCTGCAATGTTTCGCTAATCTTCCGCCCTCGCGGTTGGGCCACAATCGCGAGGATTCAGCAATCACCCCGTTCGTGGGTACTGCAATTCAATGCCCACTCCTCGGCTCACGAAAAGCCAGACGTTTTAAACTCGCTGGGTAGAATTCTATGACCGCTGCTAACTCCCTAGTTCTAGGTTCAAAGTTGCTCACAACCTCCTATGCTTTTCTATTTGGAGCCTCTTCTCGTCGACAAGTCTGCTGGCGTATTGGCGTCGATCTCTTATTGATGAGTGGCGCATTGCTAATTGGCGTCCTTACCCGAGAAACGTATGTAGGCCATCTATCGCTTGAAATGTCCATCGGAGAGATGCTTGGAGCCGTCTCTCAGATGTACGCCGCGAATGCGGTTCCGTTTGCAGTCCTTGCGACTTCCTTATTTTTTGGCTTACAGCTATATCGTCCGTTGCCAGGTGCACGAGTTCGGCAGCGAATCGCACATATCGCGGTCGCGTGCATCGCAGGATCGCTATGTCACCTCGGAAGCATCGTGCTGTTCAGCGGAGCCCCATCTCGTGGGGTCGTGGTGCCAGCATGGGGTGCCCTTTGTCTAGCCGCATCGTCTACGCGGCTTCTTCGAATCTATTTCACGTCAAGGTTCCACCTGACTCCACGAACTAAAGCGAAGGGGACGCGAATCGAAGATGTACTCGTGGTTGGTGGGGCGGGCTACATTGGGTCTGTACTGACACGGCAACTACTCGCAGCCGGCTACCGCGTCCGAATTCTTGATCTTCAACTGTTCGGAACGGAATCTCTAAACGATATCATTGCACACTCACGACTGCAGGTGTTAAGGGGTGATTTTCGCAATGTGGAGGACGTGGTTCAAGCAATGCGTGGGGTCGATGCGATCGTGCATTTGGCGGCCATCGTTGGAGATCCAGCTTGCGCTGTGCATGAAGACGCCACAATCGCTGTCAACTACGGCGCTGCCAAAATGATTGCACAGCTTGCAAGGGCGTATGGGATCTCCCGATTCGTGTTCGCGTCCACTTGCAGCGTCTACGGCGCAAGCGATGACACAATTGATGAGACATCCAGCTTGAACCCGGTGTCCCTTTACGCGACGACAAAAATCGACGCCGAACGCGCCCTCTTGGACGCCGTCGACGACGTCTTTCAACCCACAATCCTCCGCCTCGCGACTGCGTATGGTTGGTCGCATCGACCCCGATTCGATCTCGTTGCGAACTTGCTCAGCGCCAAAGCCGTCACGGATGGTGAGATAAGTATTTTCAATGGCGAACAATGGCGACCATTTGTCAACACACGCGACATTGCCCGGGCGATTGTCATGACTCTAGAAGCTCCGCTAGATCGGGTTGGCGGCGAAATCTTCAACGTCGGTGATAACACCCAAAATTTCACACTCCGAGAACTCGGTGAAATCGTCGCAGCGTCGGTACCAGGGACAAGAGCGTTGCACATCCGCAATGACGAAGACCCTCGCAACTACCGAGTATGTTTCGATAAGATCCAAAACGTACTTGGATACCGTGCCGAAGTTAGTCTCGAAGAGGGCATTCGCGAAATTGTAGATGCCGTTCGAGCTCAACGAATTACGGATTGGAGCAACCCCATCTATAGCAACCTTAAACAGATGGAAGGTGACGTACTCCGAGTGCTAGCGAATGAGTCCGTCGCGGAAGAGGCACCAAACGGCGAGTTACAGGCGACGAAGCAATTCCTTCGTCGCGCCGCGTGATGGGGACTTCTCTTGCCCCTTTGCTTGCAAAGTCAATTGGATCGAAGCTATAGGTTGGCTACAGCATGACTCACTCGAACTCCGAACGCACGCACGCATTTCGCATCCCACTTCGTAGAATCAAATCGTCGTGACATCCACGGTTAGACAATTCTCACAGTTACTGAATCATCTTGGGCCGCGGTGGTTGGGCTTCCGCGCTTGCTATGCAGCCCGGCAACGCGCCGGGCTGTTGCGGTTGAAGCTACCGGCCACTGAATGGTGCAAAGACCCGCTGGATCGATACGTGTCCAACGACACTTTCGCAGATCCAAGTCGATATCAAGCATATCGGCTTGGCACAGACATTCCCTTTTTCTTCCATCGCGACCAGCGGAAAACTCATTCAACGTTCTTCGCCGAGTGGGATGTCGGAGAAATACATCCAAACAACATCGCGGGCGACCTTGAACGTGGCGTGACTCGATACTTCGAACACTTGTCTGTTCGCACCGGCAATCCTCCAGCCTGGAATAGCAATGGCTTGACGGGGAAGAAGTTGCCAAGTGATCGTCACTGGAGTGATATTCGCGATTTCGGTTCCGGCGACATAAAAGTTGTTTGGGAACCGAGTCGCTTCGCATTCACGTATGCGCTGGTGCGTATGTACTGGCGAACCGGTGATGATTCCTTTGCCGAGATGTTTTGGCAACTCGTCGAGGACTGGCGAGAGAACAATCCGCCTCAATACGGCCCAAACTGGAAGTGTGGACAGGAAGTCGCGCTGCGTGTAATGGCGTGGTGCTTTGGTTTCTTCGGATTCGCCGACAGTCCGGCGACAACCGCTCATCGACTCAGTTTATTGGCGCAGATGATCGCGGTTTCGGGCAAACGCATCCACGGGAACTTGAGCTACGCCTTGAGCCAGCAGAACAATCACGGAATTGGCGAGGCAACAGGCCTCTTTACGATCGGCCTCCTGTTCCCAGAATTTCGCGACGCAAATCACTGGAAGCGGACCGGACGAAAGCTGCTCGAACGTCTGGGCCGGCAACTCATCTATGACGATGGTGGCTTCTCGCAGCATTCACTGAACTACCATCGAGTAATGCTGCAAAACTACATCTGGAGCTTACGTCTTGGCGAGCTACACAGCGAGCGTTTCTCCTCTGAGTTGTACGACCGCATCGATAACGCTGGCAAACTTCTCCTTCAACTTCAAGATAAAGCGAGCGGTGAAGTGCCCTGCTACGGCCAAAACGACGGAGCACTCATCTTACCGCTAAACAATTGCAAGCCTCGAGACTTTCGTCCCGTGGTTCAAGCTGCCGCCCAGTTGACTCGGCGAACTCACGAATACGATCGCGGTCCGTGGGACGAGGATATACTCTGGTTGTTTGGTCGGGATGCCGTGGATGCCTCTTGCCGCCCCACCGAACAAAACGACCTCGCAGCCAAGGACAGCGGCTACTTCACCTTACGTGGGAGTAACGGCTTTACATTCGTGCGAGCTGCGAAGTTTCGTCACCGCCCCTCGCAAGCTGATTGCTTGCACACTGACATTTGGTGGCGAGGTCAAAATATCGCTGTCGATGCCGGAACGTACAGCTACAACTCCACGGAACCGTGGGATAACCCACTCTCACGCACTGAGTATCACAATACAGTAACAGTCGACGGTTCCGACCAAATGGATCGGGCCAGCCGGTTTCTTTGGCTCCCGTGGCTTTCTGCGGAAGGTTCTGCGGTGCGTCGTTCTGCGAAGGGCTTACTGGCGTATTGGGAGGGCAAACACGACGGATACAAGCGGTTGAAGGATCCGGTCACGCATCGACGCGCGATACTGCGGCTAGGCGACGAACACTGGCTAGTTCTTGATTACCTTGCGGGACGCATTCAACACACATTCCGCTTGCATTGGCTCCATGTGGGCGTACCGTTCGTGTTTGACGATCGCGTGGGACGCCTAACACTGCAAACGGAACGTGGACCGTTTTCTACCGTGGTCGCAAGTTCAGTCGCGCCGGTTGATTTCTCCGTCGTACAAGCCGACGCTAAGAGTCCGCGGGGATGGCACGCCCCGTCCTACATGGCGAAAGAACCAGCCACTTCATTTGCGAGCATAGCTCGCGCCAACTCTGTCCACTTTTGGACGCTTCTCGGCCCCGACGCACATAAGCTCGATTGGGAATCCGGAAGCTTAAAGGTAGTGACGGAACGCTGGGAGGCACATGTCGTGATCCGAAGTGAGCCAAATGCTTCGGAGCAGCTCGTTTCGCAACTAAGCTTGCAGGGAACACTCGAAGATAGCATGGAGTTCAATACATGCATGTCGTGCTAATCCACCAAGGCTTCGTTTCGCCGCAAGATGCCGGCGGTACTCGCCACTACGAATTGGCAACTCGGCTGGTGGATCGAGGCCATCAATTCACTATCGTCGGAAGCGACATCAGTTATCTATCAGGCGTTCGCAACGTTGCGAGTGTCAGATTGGTTACGGAACAGGAATTAGATGGGATAAGACTCCTACGCGCTTACACATTTCCGTCACTACATCGCAGCTTCGCTGGGCGACTACTTTCTTTTTTCTCCTTTATGCTGACATCCATCTATGCCGGCTATTGTGCTGGCAAAGTCGACGTCGTCATTGGTACGAGCCCATCACTCTTTCAGGCACTTTCAGCATGGTGTCTGAGCGTAATACGGTGGCGGCCGTTTGTTCTAGAGATTCGTGATCTTTGGCCCGAATTCGCCGTCGACATGGGCATCCTCAAGAGCCGTTCGCTAATCTTTCTGGCGCGGTGGCTCGAGCAATTCCTATACGCCCGCGCAACACACATCGTCGTTAACTCGCCCGCATTTCAAGACTACTTGGTGAGCAAGGGGGTCACAGCGAACAAGATTTCGTTTATTGCAAACGGTGTTGACCCGCAAATGTTCGACGAGCCCACCTCGTCAGGATCGCTTCGCACATCGCTGGGACTGCAGGACAAGATAATCGCCGTCTACACTGGCGCGCTCGGAACCGCAAACGACATCCAGACGATCTTGCGAGCGGCAGAGAGATTGAAAGGTGACAGTCGCATTCACTTTCTATTGGTAGGAGATGGTAAGGATCGAACGCGACTCGAGGACCTTGCAAAGGTGCTGCAACTTTCGAACGTGACATTCGCAGGAGTCCAACCAAAAACGGAAATCCCTGACATCCTGGCCCACGCGAACATCTGCATTGCTACTTTACAGGACATTCCAATGTTTCGAACAACATACCCAAACAAAGTATTTGACTACATGGCCGCCGGACGACCAATCGTTCTAGGAATCGATGGCGTAATCCGAGGCGTCGTCGAGGCGGCGGGCGGAGGGCTTTTCATCACACCTGGTGACGACTCGGCGTTAGCAGATGCAGTCAAACGTCTCGCGGACGACTCAGATCTCGCCAACAATCTCGGCGAATCGGGAAAGAGCTACGTCGCAAAGTACTTTGACCGAAGTCACCACGCCCAAATGCTAGACGAACTCATGACGCGAGTCTCACACCGCGCCGCGGCCTGAACAGGAAGCAAATGCTCTACGCCTGGTACCTGAAACGAGTATTCGACGTCGTGGCGGCGACACTCCTCGCCGTGGCGTTCGCCCCCGCTTTCGCAATCCTCGCGTTACTCGTTCGATTGAAACTCGGGCGTCCAATCGTCTTCCGGCAGCCTCGTACGGGACAGAACGGACAATCCTTTATGATGTTCAAGCTCCGCACGATGACAAACGAACGAGATGTAGCGGGCAATTTGCTTGACGATGCAGAGCGTCTGACGGCTTTTGGCAAGTTCATGCGGAGTACCAGCCTCGACGAAATACCGGGAGTATTTAACGTCATTTTGGGGGACATGAGTATGGTGGGCCCACGCCCGCTTCTTGTACGTTACCTGAACCGATATTCACGCGAACAATCGCGACGTCATGATGTCAAACCTGGTCTCACCGGATGGGCGCAAGTTAACGGACGAAATGCAGTGACTTGGGAAGAAAGATTCGACATGGACGTTTGGTATGTCGACCGCGTCGGCTTGGTGCTCGACTTGCGGATTCTATTCCTGACGGCTCTAAAAGTGATCCGACGGTCCGACGTGACATCTCCGGGACACGCAACGATGCCCGAGTTCTGGGGAACAACTTCGCGTGAAGAAGGGCGGCGAGCGGCCTAAGTCAGCCAGCCCGCCCGGCCGGACCGGGACCGGTACGGTCGTCGATTGCCCTGGACCGCGTTCTCGTGTTTTGCTAGTTTCTCGCGCGCCGTGTGGCCCTCGACGATGTTGACCATCAAGCGTCAAGGACGCGTACCGTGAGCAAAATTCAAACACAACAGAACTGCGCGAAAAGTAGAAACCGCAACTCCCCTTCGATCGTTACTGAAGAAGTCCCGTGTAACCTGTGTGGGGCGACATCTTACAAACGGCTGGCTACCGAGAAATACCAACTACTCAACGCGACGGTGGATCTGGGAATCAACCGATGCCTTTCTTGCGATCTCGTGTATGTCTCTCCAAGGCTGACGCCTGCTTCAACACAGCTAGTCTATCAGCATGACTCGGAGCACACGATCAGTAATAACTATTGCTGGGATGGCAGTAACAGTGCTTCGAGATTTGCTCCTTTGTTGGATCGACTAACACAACTGGCAAAACCCGGGCTCTTGCTCGATGTAGGTTGCGGGGGCGGACACTTACTTAAGGAAGCCAAGAAGGCCGCGCAGTGGGATGTGATTGGAATCGAGCCAAATGAATCGACTGCCGAACAGGCGCAACGATATGCAAATTGTAGAGTCGATGCCTGCTTCCTCGAGGATGCGGGTTTTGATAAGAACTCTTTCGACGTGATCTGTATGCTCGGTGTGCTAGAGCACCTCCATGATCCGATCGGCACATTACGCAATGTACGGCGTTTACTTAAGCCCGATGGGACGCTCGCCATCTACGTCCCTAATTTCAACTATTTGCGGCTTAAGGATGCTGGTTTCTTGTCGTACCTTCGGACGGGCAAGTGGAGTAATCTGAGTCCGCAGGAGCACCTATTCCAGTTCACACCGACGACACTAACAAACCTACTAGATAGCGCTGGATTCTCGACGCTGCGAGTCGACATCGGCAGGCCGTTCTCACATGGCAATTTACTTCGACGCATGGTCAAGCAAACTGCCTTCGCGACCGTGAAGTTGTTGCGTCTCACAACCGCGATTCATATCGGCGGACTTGAACTAATCGCGAAACCAGCAATAACACAAAATGGAGCTGCGCAATGAATGTACTCATTTCGAGTGCGGGAAGGCGAGGAGCTCTCGTCCGGATCATCAAAGAGTCGATCGCAAACGTTGGTGGCAAAGTTTTTGCCGTTGATGCCGGTCGATGGTCTTCCGCTTGCCGACTC
Organism: Planctomycetota bacterium; assembly: GCA_014381825.1. Lineage (GTDB taxonomy): Bacteria > Planctomycetota > Planctomycetia > Pirellulales > Pirellulaceae. Next base: position 27,430 of record JACNKX010000053.1, on the reverse strand, counting down.
GCCGACGGCTGGGGACAGGTTCCCCGATGTACCGACAACTCTTTCTGCAAGCATCTTCGGAGCTATGCACACGACCATGATGTCAAGTTGATCATTCCGACCATTGATACGGAACTGGCAATTCTATCACAACATCGCGAGTTCTTTTCGGACGCTGGCGTTCATGTGGCTGTCTCTGGGCCCGCCACTATTAAAATTGCAGCCGACAAAATTGCGACACATGAGTTTCTCAAGAGTCTCGGCTTGCCCGTCATCGAACACTTCGACGTCGCGTCGACAGCTGAGGATCTTCCTTACCCACTAATCATTAAGCCGCGGTTCGGGAGTGCCTCTGCGGGCGTACATATTCTGGAAGATGCTGAGGCATGTACTTTTTATCGAAAACGAGTCGAGCTGCCAGTGCTGCAATCACTCGCACCAGGCAAGGAATACACGGTCAACTTCTTTGCGGATGGCAAGGGCGGTTGCCTGGCGGAGGTTCCACATCTTCGTGTAGAAACGCGAGGTGGGGAAGTCTCGAAATGTGTCACCGTTAAAGAACCACGTCTCATGCAAATTGCGCAAGAACTCTGCAAACATCTCCCGGATGCTTGGGGGCCGCTTTGCTATCAAGCCTTCATTGACGACATCGGTACCGTTCGTATTATTGAGCTCAATGCACGCTTTGGTGGTGGATACCCGATAGCTCATTATGCCGGCGCGGATTTCGTAAGTCCGTTGCTCCGCATCGGCTCAGGGTTGCCGCTGCAAGAGGGTCCACTCCACTGGCAGGGAGGTATTGTGATGACGCGTTGGGATGACGCGGTGTTCACCACTGCACAGGAAGTTGGATTATGCGCCTAACCGGACTCTCTGTTCTGGTGTTCGATATCGACGACACGCTTTACCTCGAGCGAGATTACATCTTCAGCGGGTTCGAAGCCGTCGGGAGTCATATACGAGAGAGATTTGGGCAGCCTAGCTTCGCCGCCGCGTGTGGCAATTTGTTTGACGCGGGCGTACGAGGCGACACCTTCAATTTGGCACTCCGTGCATGTGGAATTCAAGACGATGTAAATGTAATCGCAGACTTGGTCGAGACATATCGTCAACACACACCACAAATCACACTAGAAGAAGATGCTCAAGCGATGCTCCAGCACTTCGCGGCACATACAACGCTAGCCGTAATTAGCGACGGCATACTGGCTTCTCAACGCAACAAAACGCGCGCCCTAAACCTCACAAAGTGGTGCAGCCGCGTCTTGCTTACGGGCGAGTGGGGCACTGATTACTGGAAACCGCATCCGCGAGCTTACAAAGAAATCCAAGCAGAGTTTGGAGTCGCCCCACAACAGTGTGTCTATGTTGGCGACAATCCAACGAAGGACTTTCTTTCCTGCCGCAAATTGGGGTGGAAATCGGTACGCGTTAGAAGAACCGGAAGCTTGCACGAAGACCACAAGGTCACAAAAGCAGAGAAGGCCGATGTTGAGATCCGAGATCTCTGGTCACTGCCTCAGACTTTGGAGTCGCTCTTTGAACCATCAACCTATACGGCCACGATAGCGGAATAGCATGATCGATATCACTAAACTCGCCTTTGAGGGCGGAGAACCGACGCGAACAGACGAGTTTGCTCCTTGGCCCTATTTTGACGAAGAGCTCATCGAAGCGGTAAGCGAAGTTTTGCGATCCGGCAAAGTCAACTACTGGAGCGGCCAACAAGGCCGAAAGTTCGAACGAGAATACGCGGCCTTCGTCGGGACGAATCATGCAGTCGCTGTCGCGAACGGAACATTGGCTCTAGAACTCGCACTCGCGGGACTTGGAGTAGCTCAAGGCGATGAAGTAATTGTACCGAGTCGTACCTTTATCGCCTCGGCCAGCGCGGTTGTAATGCGAGGAGCAACGCCCGTTATCTGTGATATCGATTCGCGAAGTCAGAATCTAACAGCAGAGACAATTCGCCCGCACCTAACGCCACGTACAAAGGCAATCATCGCCGTGCATCTCGCAGGCTGGCCTTGTGATATGGATCCCATAATGGCGTTGGCGCGGCAGCACAACCTCAAAGTGATCGAAGACTGTGCGCAAGCCCACGGCGCAACGTACAAAGGGAGACCAATCGGTGGCATCGGCGAGCTTGGCTGCTTCTCCTTCTGCCAGGACAAGATTCTCACTACTGGAGGAGAAGGTGGCATGGTGGTGATGAATGATCGCGACCTGTGGAATCGGTGCTGGAGTTTCAAGGACCACGGAAAGGACTGGGACGCCGTTTACAACACGCCAGGTCCAAGCGTCTTTAAGTTCGTACATGAAGACTTTGGTACCAATTGGCGAATTACGGAAATGCAGTCGGCAATCGGGCGGATCATACTACAGCGTCTGCCTGGTTGGGTCGAAAAGCGACGAGTGAATGCGGCATTACTCGAGCAAGGCTTGTCGCAGATTGACGGAATCACAGTTCCATCGCCTACCAAAGAATTTGGCCACAGCTACTACAAATTCTACGCCTTCATCGATAGCGCGAGACTCGGTCCTGAGTGGACTCGTGACCAAGTCCTGCGTGCGTTACAGGCCGAAGGGATTCTCTGTGGGAGCGGATCTTGCGGAGAAATCTATCTCGAGAAAGCGTTTTCCAAACATGGCATCGCGCCGCTCAAGCCATTGCCCGTCGCGCGGAAGCTCAGTGAAAGCAGCCTCATGTTCGTCGTCCATCCGACACTCGGTCTACAGGAGATGGAAGACACTTGCCGGGCCGTAAGAAAAGTTCTTCAGCATGCCTTCGCCGGAAGTTCAAGCAAACCCGCCAAAGCTGCCTAGTTGAAGATCATAGCGATCCGCGTGCATCTTCATGGCTTAATAAAAGTTCAAACCAGGCGTCCAACGCTGCTAGTTCATCATTCTCGGAATCTGTCGAAACGGTAACTGCATCGTGATGTTGAGCGCCGTGCTGACCAGCAACCCGGTCCTGTAAAGTCGCGGCCGGCCTGTTTAAATTGATTAACAACGTTTCAACGCCGGATTTCTCTGAGTTGAACAAGTGATCGTGAGCCCGGGTCGTCTTGCTGACAGCCGAATTGTGCCTGGCGTAGAAGCCGGTAACAACCGAGCGTGTATCGACGACGGTGATGGCATCTTCGATCGTGGCCGCTTGCATGCTCGCGATCGTGATGGAACCATTATCGTTCACACGAGGCGCGTCGTGCAGCTTGCCCGGATCTGAATGAAAAGTCGAATCAAGCTTTGCAACAAGCGTGCTGCTAGCTGCACTGGCTTGGCTGCCGTTCCAGCGATAGATGTTGCCGTCGGGCGTGATAAAGTACCATTGGCTGCCGGTGGACGTCATCCACTTCTCGCCAAGTCCTGCCCAGTTATGGTAATAATCGCCGGTCGAGCGCAGTCCGAGTTGCTTGTCGAGTTCGAAAGCTCGTTTTGCGAGAGCATTCGCCGCCGAGTTGCCATCCTCGGCTTTGTCGTTACCTTGACCGGCATCGGTCGATTCCTCGGCATCACTATCACTCGCTCCATCACCTGAGTCACTTTGCCCCCCCGAGCCAGATCCAGTGTCAGCCAGCGGATCGGTCAGCAAAGTGGGATCTTGATGGAAACTCGTGTCGAGCTGAGCGATCTTCGCGCTGTTAATGGCTGTGGCCTGGTTGCCGTTCCAGTCGTAGACCGATCCGTCCGGTGTGATGAATACCCAGCCCAACTCGTCGCTACGGAACCACTTTTCGCCGTGTCCCGCCCAGTTTTCATAGTACTTGCCGTCAGTACTGAACCCGTATCTCGTATCCAGCTCGCGAGCGCTCGCGGCAAGCGTTGACTCAGCTCCCGAACCCGCATCACCTGTTTCGCCGTTGGCGTCATTCGTCGACTCATTCCCCTTGTCTGTTGCATCGCCACTTCCCGTATCACCTCCGGTGCTGGCGTCTCCACCGGCGGAAGTTGCTGGCGGTTGAGCATCGTAGAGCGTGCTCAAGTCGGCGTAGTAACCAGCGTCTAGTGTTGCGACCAAGTCGCCGTTGGCTTTTCCGGAACCGGACCACTTGTAGACTTCGCCACTGGGACGAATGAAATACCATCCGTCGTTTCCTTGCAGCCACTTCTCGTTCGTTCCACCCCAATTCAAATAGTCTTGGCCAGAGAAGTTCAAATCCTTGGCTTGATCAAGTTCGTATGCTGCGCCAGCGATCGGATCGACCGCAGCTTCGCCTCCGCTGCTCGATCCGCCACCGCTCGCATTCGTGATATTGAAGCTCGCCACGTACCGACCAATGCCCTCCGTTGTGCTGACCGCGAATGTGTATGTCCCGCCTGCGATAACGTCGAGCGTCAAAATCCCGTCCGTGAACGCAGCAGATCCGCTAACTCTCTGCGCGGCGAGATTTAACTCATGGGTCGTGTCGAAGGAGAAGGTCGCTTGGCCGGTTTGTCCTGCCGTGAAGCTGAAATAGTCGGCATCCGTCACATTGCCAATGATGCCCGCAAACGAAGATGCGCCAGACAACATTCCGAGCGAATGCGCCGTTCCGCTCGTCGAGCCGAAGTCATCGCTTGGCAACAGGGCGTTGATCGCAGCTTCGACGTTGAGCAGGTGATAGTTTGCGCGGCTCGCGGCGTCGTAGACGATGTCCGCCGTCCCTCGCAAATGATCGTAGATCGTATCTTGCGTGATGTTCTGGATACCCACAAAGTCCATCGCTTGCCGCACCAAAACACTTGCTCCGGCAACATACGGCGATGCCATACTCGTGCCGCTGGACGTACCAAAATCATTCGGATTGCCGTCAGCTCCAAAGACGTGATCCGGTACGGTACTCGTGATATAGCTTCCCGGCGCGGCAAGCACACGGGCACTCCGTTGACTGAAATCGCTGATCGTTCCGTCGATGTCGGCACTGGCCACGGGGACGACATAGGGGCTTGCGGCCGGATAACTTAAGCCCGCTGCGTCGTACTCGCTGAACGAGTTGCCTGCAGACACGGCGATGAAAATGCCATCCGCCTTGAGCTGTGCGAATTCGTCTTCGAGCGTGGACCAAATCGGCGCGTCCTCGGCATTCCAAGTCGTACCAAGCGACAGATTGACCGTAGTGATCGGATTCTCGAAGTCGCCGCGATGATCATGCACCCACTGCAACGCATCTTCGACCCAGCTGAAGTACCCCGCACCATCGTCATCGAACACTCGCAGCCCCACCAAGTCGACGCCCGAAGCGACGCCACGATGGTCTCCGTCCGAACTTCCCAGAATCCCCGCGACATGCGTGCCGTGGAAACCAGAAGGCCCGTCGTCGTAAGGATCGTCATCACCCTCAGCGAAATCATAGCCGCCGACGACGCGATAATTGCTGCCCAAACCTCCGCCCAGCGCAACATGGTCCCAGGCGATCCCACTATCGATAACGGCGACTGTTTGGCCGGTGCCGGTTAACCCGTAGTTATTGAAGACGTAACTCACACCCGTCAAATCGTGGACGTCTCCGGACGTTCCATTAATCGTGTTCGCGTGAGTCGAGACTCGCTCGTCGGCAATTGTTTCAAGTTGAAAGTCGCCAATCGGGCTCACGACTTCAGACGGAGCCAATTCGCTGTAATGCTGCTGGAGTTGTTGCTCCGTGCCGAGAGACGATTCGCCAATTGGCTGGGCCGTCAGCGCAAGACGCTCTTCAAACGTTTCGTAACGCGAGCGACGCTGGAGCGCGCGAGACCGATCGGCTGGACGCATGGGAATATCTCGTCAGGGTTGTTGAACCCAGGTCGTGGAACACATGTCGACCAGACCGGCAGCGAACTGTCGGCGTCGGTCGCCCAGACTTGGGCTAGTGGGGAGGAGAGCGATGAACTGGCACGCGTCCTGGTGCCAACACTCGAAAATATAGGTCAGCAATAAACTTCGGATCACATCGGGGTCGAAAAACTGGTAACCCGATGGCCGATTCTTCCGCAGGTTCTTAAACAGCAACTGGCCGATGTAGACAATTCGCAACGTGCGTTGACATAGGGAATCGCAGAGCCGCGTCGTCTGAGGCCGAGCCGCCGTCAAAGATCGACCAGTTTGTCTCGACTCAGTAGCGAGCTCGATCCGACATTGAAGAGAGAGGCTAGACAGTTGGTGCTATCCCAGGTCAGATAAATCGCAAGGAAATGCAACCGTGAACGACACAAGCTTTTTCAAGTTTGCTTATCTTACTTTACTGTCAAAGCCTGCCCATGAGCGGGCCCTTTACCAAGCGATCCGCCGGTCGGCTCCGCGATCGATCGTCGAAGTCGGGGTGGGATTGGGAACTCGTGCAAGTCGGATGATCTCTGCGGCTGGCCGCTATCGCCGCGAAGAGCAGATTCGCTATACCGGAATCGATCTGTTTGAAGCACGCAACGAGAGCGGTACGAGCCTGCCACTCAAGGAAGCACACAGACGGCTCAAAGCGACCGGTGCCAACATACGGGTGATCCCTGGTGATCCGTTGTCGGCCCTCGCTCGATCCGCAAACGGATTGCAAAGCACCGACCTGCTAGTGATTGCGGCTGATCAAGACGAAGGGTCGCTGACAAATGCTTGGTTTTATGTACCTCGAATGTTGCACGACAAGTCGCTGGTCCTGATCGAAGACATGTCCGGCGCTCAACCTCGATTTCTTTCGCTGACTCCTGAACAAGTCGAGTCGCTTGCATCTGGCAGTGCTAGCACGCGTCGAGCGGCGTAGGCTGGTGAGTTGGTCTTGCAGAGCGGGTAGTGATCTTGGAGACTGTGCCACCTTTTCTTGGCTCGGCATTCTCAACCTTTCATTGAACGCACGGACGCGCGCATGGCAATTCGTTACGCTTGCATTTTGCTAACGTTCGTTGCGGCTACGGGTTGCTCACAGCACATCCTGCCATCACTTCACGGCCCTCGCTCGTCGGTGCCAGTTGGTGCGGCTTATCGCGTCGAAAACCCTATCTTCGTGCCGATCGACGATCACGAATTCGTTTGGAGTCAAGTTGTCGACACGATCGACGACTACTTTCAGATCGAGCGAGAGGAACGAGTCCGAATCGTCGGCGGAGTCATTACCGAAGGAAGAATCGAGACGGTTCCGCGTGCCGGAGCGACGATGTTCGAGCCTTGGCGTCGAGATTCAACCAGAGGCTACGAAAAGCTACATGCGACGCTCCAATCGGTTCGGCGACGAGCCTCGGTTCGCGTCATGCCAGCGGCCTCGGGATACTCGATCGAAGTCTCTGTCTTCAAGGAGTTGGAAGACGTCGATCGGCCGGAGCACTCAACCGTTGGCGAAGCCATACATCGACATGATGGTTCATTAGTGCGCGGCGAGGATGAACGAGAAGAAATACCCGTAACACTTGGCTGGATCGCACTAGGGCGTGACCCGACATTAGAACAAGAGATACTCGCCAACATCCAGAGTCGCCTCGCCATCCAGTCACCGTTCGCGTCAACCCCGAGCGGTGGCTTGCCCACGCAGATCACGTTGCCCTAGCGCGGCACCTCTGGCGTTATTGCGACACCACCGACGCTGCGGTAATCTCCGAGCTATTGCTACTGATCGGCGCTCGCCGAGGGGTCTTCTTTGCGACGGGCAACTTAATCGTGAAACATGTGCCCTTGCCGACGCTGCTCTCAACGCGAATCTTGCCTCGATGCGCGTCGATAATGTCACGACACGATGACAACCCGAGGCCCGTGCCCCCCTTGCCAGTCTCATCTGGACCGGACTTCGTGCTGAAGAAAGGATCGAAGATGCGGCGGAGCTTCTCGGCAGCGATCCCGGCCCCATTATCTCGAACAACCAGATCAACGGTATTGCTCGTCTCATCATGTTCGACTTTGATCAAGACTTGCCCTCGTTCCTGCACGGCTTGACGAGCGTTGATCAACAGATTCAACAACACTTGCTGAATCTGATTCCCGTTGGCAACCACTTCCGGGACTTTATTGAGCTGCTTGTCGACCTGAATGCGGTACTTGCTGAATTCTCGCTCCATCAAGACCATCGACTCCTCGACCAAGCTGCACAGATCGGTCGGCTCGAAAGCATCAGATCGGTTACGTGCCACGCCGAGGACCGAGTTCGTAATTTTCGAAGCTCGTTGGCCAGCGGCCAGGATCTTTTCAAAGGCCTTTGCTCGCGAGGCATCGTCCTTATAACGCAATCCCAGCTTGGCATAGTTGATGATCGTCATGAGCACATTGTTAAACTCATGCGTCGTCGTGCTGACGAGTTCACCGAGCGCGGTCATCTTCTGCGCTTGGGCCAACTGCTGCTTGAGAATTGCAATCTGTTGCTCGAGGTCCGGATGGGTTTCGCTCATGTTTCTCAGGGCGGGTGCGGTGGGGGGCGATTAGGGACGTCAGAGGTAGCATGCACAGTCGTAGGTAGTTTCACTCGTTTACCGCGTCACATTGTTCTGCCTGTCTTACGCGACACGAATACCTTAAATCATTACTCTGTTATCACTTAGGTACTTTTGACGTATCGTCGATTCGAGCTGGGCAACTGAAACCGTTCGCGATATAATCCTCGGCACGTATTGAATCGCCACGGACTTGGCTAAATGGACAAGCTAGGATGCGCACAGTAGAACTGACTGAAGAATGTAGCGACGTAGCTGGGCAGCTCGGCTATCAGATCCGGCACGAATGGCTTGGCGGAAGTGGTGGCGGCGTGTGCGAGTTCGGCGGTCGCAAATGGATCTTCATCGATCTCGCGTTGAACGCCGACGAGCAACTCGAACAGATCACCGAAGCCTTACAACAAGATCCAGGGCTTCATCTCTGCCAGATCGGTAGCTCGCTCTCACGACATCTGGGCATTAAGCGGGCCGCGTGAGGCAAGCGGTATGCCCATGTCGTAGCCGGGTACTCCGCCATTCGGCTGTTCAACCCGTCTGATACCAGACGCGAACAAATTGATGCCAATGGCTGGGCATCTCGCCGCTCGTCCCTAGCGCAACATCAGACGTTCCTTCTTCGTACCGGCTCCAAATGTTAGGCAGGACGACGGTCTCGACACTCACAATTCTGATGTCGTACTCTTTGATCCACGAGTTAGCAGCCGCGAGCGCCGCTTCCATCGATTCGTATTCGCCCGCCTTGAACAACTTTGGCGCAGCAAGCATCTCTGGAACGAAATCGCGAAACTGAATCATGGTTGATCGCTCCGATACAGCCCATGGGTCTCGATGAACTTCTCAACCGCTCGAGGAGTTCGGTAACGAACGCTTTGGTCGGCCGACACCCGACGACGAATCTCTGTACTGCTCAATTCAATAATCGGCATCTCGACTTGATGCTCGCGAATCTCATCCAGTCGCGCCAATGTGACAAGATGACGGATGGCGGTAAAGTCCGGCTCAGGCGAGTCGGCCCGGCGGACGACCAGCGGAACGGCCAACTCACAGAGTCGTTCCGGCTCTCGCCACGTAGGCAAATCCTTCAGCGAATCAGCTCCCATCAGAAAGAACATCGAGCTTCCCGGCTGTTGCTCCACAAGAGCGGTGAGGGTATCGACGGTATAGCTGACACCGCCGCGATCGATCTCGATCGTCGAGACGTCAAGCTGTTCGTGACCTCCGATAGCCAAGCGAACCATCTCAACGCGATCACGCGCCGAAGTCATCGATCGGGATTGCTTATGAGGCGGTACGGCGGCAGGAACGAGCAATACTCGATCTAACCGGCATTGCTCGCGGCAGGTCTCCGCCAGCAGCAGATGGCCATAGTGAATTGGATCAAAGGAACCACCGAAGATCCCTAGTTTGTCATGGGTCATTGGTCATCGGTCATTGGTAGGCAGCAGAAACATCGCCCGTTACCATACCAGTGACAAATGACAAGTGACAAGTGACAAGTGACAAGTGACAAGTGACTGATCGCCAATGGCCAAGCAACAGGAACTATTCGACAGCGAACCGGCTCCGTGGGAACTGGACGAGGGCGATGATCGCTTGATCGCGACGATCGTTTTGCCCGAAGCTCCGTTCGGCCCCTTTGACTACGCCGTGCCAGAAGCCTTGCGATCGAGCCTCGGGCCAGCGATGCGAGTTCGCGTGCCGCTCGGTCGCAGCAATCGCACCGTCATTGGATACTGTGTACGCGTCGCAAATCAAGTTCCGAGTGAATCGCGGTCGCATCGCCTGAAAGACGTCCAATCGCTGGTCGACCATGCACCGCTACTGGCGACGTCGATGTTGCGGCTGACCGAGTGGATGTCCGAGTATTATCTCTGTCCGTGGGGACAAGTCCTGGAAGCCGTCGTTCCCGCCGGAGTCCGGCACCAAGCCGGAACACGTGAAGTCACTTACCTGAGCGTGCCCACAAATGTCGCCGCTCGACTCACGCAACTCAAACTACCACGCAAGCAAGCTGAAGCGTTACGAATGCTGGCTGCCTCGGCTCGCCCGTTGACGGTCGCCGAGTTATCGAAAGCCGCCAAGTGCACCGCAGCTCCGATTAAGGAGCTGCAGCGTAAAGCCCTGGTTCGATCCGACACGTGTCGCGAGCTGAAAGACTTTGGCAATAAACCAACCGTCGAGCGTGACCAAAGCTTACAGCTGAACGCCGAACAGCAGATTGCGTTATCAAAGACACTCGACGCGTTGAATTCACAAAGAGCCGAGACGATTCTAATCTTCGGTGTGACCGGCAGCGGAAAGACCGAGGTCTACATGCAAGCCATCGACGAAGTGGTATCGTTCGGTCGACAGGCGATCGTGCTGGTCCCCGAGATCAGCCTCACACCACAAACGGTCTCTCGCTTTCGTTCAAGGTTTGATCGCGTCGCCGTGTTGCATAGCCATCTCAGCAATGTCGAGCGAAACGCTCAATGGCGCGAGATCGCCAGCGGTCGCGTACAAGTCGTCGTCGGAGCGCGCAGCGCGATCTTCGCTCCCACGCCGCATCTTGGCTTGATCGTCATCGATGAAGAACATGACTCGTCGTTCAAGCAAGACAGCCTACCTCGCTATCATGCCCGCGATGTCGCATTGCAACGAGCCAAGATGGAGAGCGTACCAGTCGTACTCGGATCAGCGACTCCCTCGTTAGAGAGTTGGAGTCGCGCGAAGCATGGCGAGTTCCAGCTGGTCGAACTCGAAAACCGCATCCTCGATCGGCCGCTACCACATGTCGGCACGATCGATTTGCGAACCGAGTACCAAAGTCGCAAATCGCGAGGAGCGATCAGCCGTCCTTTGCATCAGTCCATGACTGCTGCGTTGAAGGATCAAGGGCAAATTATCTTGCTTCTGAATCGGCGAGGATTCTCGACGAGTATCCAGTGCCCTTCGTGCGGCGAAGTCGTGAAGTGCCCGGACTGTGACATCGCTTTGACGCATCATCGCGAGGGCGAGAAGGCCGTCTGCCATTACTGCGATTTTCAGATTATCGCGCCGCCGGTCTGCCCCAGCTGTCAATTCGAGGGAATTCGCTATGCAGGACTCGGCACGCAGCGACTCGAAGCCGAAGTTCGGGCTCGCTTTGGCGAGGCTCGCGTCCTGCGAATGGACAGCGACACGATGCAGAAACCGGGCAGCCACGAGCAAGCCTTCGCGAAATTCCGCGCGGGCGAGATCGATATCCTTGTGGGTACGCAGATGATCGCCAAAGGCCTCGATTTTCCCAACGTAACGCTCGTAGGCGTCATCAACGCGGATACCGCATTGCATTTTCCCGACTTCCGAGCATCAGAACGAACGTTCCAGCTCGTCACGCAAGTCGCCGGTCGCACTGGACGCGGAGAGCGTGGCGGCCACGTACTCGTACAAACCTTCAGCCCCGAGCACCCCGCGATTATCGCCGCTACAAAACACGACTATCGAATGTTCGCCGATCAGGAACTCCCCATCCGAGACGAGTATGGATATCCACCCGCCTCATCCATGATGCGCGGCATCATCCGCGGCCCCAGCGAGCGAATGACAGAGACCTTCGCTGAACATCTATGCGAAGAAATTCAACGCGGGCTCGACGAGCAATACCCGGACGCCCGACTGCTCGGCCCCTCCCCTGCCCCGATCAGCAAGTTACGTGGCAAGTTCCGCATTCACTTCTTGTTGTTTGGACAGAACGTCGAAACGCTGCGAAACATCGTTCGCGAAACGACCGCAACCGCGAAGCCGCCCGAAGACGTACAATGGGTGCTCGACGTCGACTCGCTCGACATGCTGTAGCTTCTTGCGGCGTAAGGCTTCCGGCCTGCCGTTGCAGATCACGACAGGCTGGCAGCCTATCCCACGTTTACGAATTCGGAATGCCCTGGTTCGAGCATCTCAAACTACGTAGAATGCCAACGCAAGTCGCTTTCTCACTCGTAGCATCCACAAGCCAAAGTCATGGGCTACCGCAGCATCAAACGCGCCCTCGGCGAAACCAACCTCGAACGGAAATGTCGCATTCTGTTTGGGCTGTGCTTGGCACTTCTCATCAGCCTGACGTTTTGGCGAGTTGACGTCATCGGCGAGCGTCTCGTGCGTGGGACGATTAACCAAATGGGACACGATTGGGCCAACATCTCGCTATACCGCTTGCATTGGCACGCGTTGGAGAATAACCAAGACTTCCGTGAACAAGTCATCGAGTTTGAGAAAGATCTGCTCACGGAAGACTATCGATGGGAGATTCTTGGTACTAGCGCTGATACAGGGTCTTGGATCTTCCTGCCAGACCCTAAAGTGCCCGAGTCGCTCCAAGAGCGTGAACTTATTGCCAATCTTCGAACGGAATGGATGGAGCAACTACGTCAGGCGCAGCCGACTGCGACTGACCAAACTCGCGATGGCGACATCATCGAAGAACTGCAAGACGTCTCGGACCCTTCCGTCTTGCCAGTATCCGATGACCTCTCTGATTCGTCGAAGAAAGAGTACTACTACTATCAGCCTGTCTATTGGAAAGACTCTTGTCTAAAGTGTCACAGCACTACGAACGATGCACTTGCTGCTTCAGACCTCGCAACCTCGACACACTCTTCGGAACCGCCGTTTCGTGTCGTCAAGGTCATCATGCCACACGAAGCAACAAGTAAAGCGATCACTCGCACGCGATCGCTGTTGATAGGCGTCGGCATTCTCACAGTATTCCTCGCGATGGTCGCACTCTATGTCATCGTTCGCTATGTCATAGTAAAACCTCTAAAGCACCTACGTGACGTTAGTGAAGAAATTAGCCTCGGCAATACCGATCTGCGAGCGGACATCAGCACGAACGACGAATTCGAGGAACTCGCTCATTCGTTCAACCGTATGTTACGGCACATGACCGAGGCGCAAGACGAGCTTCGTGACGTCAACGTCAATCTCGACGCCAAGGTCGACGAGTTGGCTCAGTTGAATATGCGGTTGTATGACATGAACCGCTTGAAGGGTGACTTCTTGGCTAATATGAGCCATGAGTTGCGGACGCCGTTGAACAGTATTATCGGCTTCTCGGACGTGCTGCAAGGAATCACTTCGCTGGACGATAAGCAACGACGATACGCTGAGAACATCCAGAAATCAGGACGCGTTTTACTAGAGATGATCAACGACATCCTCGACTTGGCGAAGCTCGAAGCTGGGAAGATGGAAGTCAAACCGACTGAATTCCGCCTGGACTTTATATTGAGCGCTCAGTGCGACATGGTCCGATCGTTGACCGACGAAAAGAATATCGACTTGAACTTAATCGTCAGCGAAGACGATCCACCGGTCTATCAAGACCAAAGCAAAATCCAGCAGATCCTCACCAATCTGCTCTCGAATGCCATCAAGTTTACTCCGGAAGGAGGACGTATCACCGTCTCGGCTCGGCACTTGCCGGGTGACAAGTTTGAGTTGACAGTGGCTGACACCGGCATTGGCATCGCAGATGAAGATCGCGAAGTCATCTTCGAGAAGTTCCGGCAGAGTAGCGTCGTACTGGACAATGATGGCTTAACCCGCGAACATTCCGGTACGGGCTTGGGACTTTCGATTGTTCGCGAGTTGTGTAAACTCCTCGGCGGCGACATCTCGTTCGAGAGCGAACTTGGGCAAGGAAGTACGTTCAAGACGATCCTTCCCTGGAATCTGGCCGACAAGCCGGCCTTCAGCTCCGAGATCTCGGAGAAGCTCGACGAGATGGTCAAGCCAGACGCCGCCGAACTTCGGGCGAACGCAGTTCGACCCGTGGCATAACCGGGTCCGCACAAGAGCTTCTGTTACGGGTTGCAGTTACTCATACCAAGCCAAACCACCGCCAATGACCGACACCACGAAGCCACTCCCTCGCGTTCACCTGTTCACCGACGGCGGATGCAGCGGTAATCCAGGGCCGGGCGGTTGGGGATTCATCCTGCGTCATCTCGCTTCCGGAAAAGAGATGGAACAGTCCGGTTGCGAACGCGAGTCGACAAATAACGCCATGGAATTAACTGCTGTCGTCCACGGCCTTACGACGCTCAAGACCCGCTGCCACGTTGAGATTTTCACCGACAGCGTCTACGTCGGCAAAGGTCTCACCGAGTGGATGCCTAAATGGAAAGCAAACGGGTGGCGTCGACGCGAGGGCAAGTCGTGGAAACCCGTAAAGAACGAAGAACTCTGGCGACAGCTTGATGAATTGGCGGCCAAGCATGAACTCGTCTATACGCGAGTCGCGGGCCACAGCGGTCATCCAGAGAACGATCGCTGCGACGAACTGGCCGTCGCCGCCTACCAGAAGTATCTGTAGGCTGAGGTCCGCGTTAGAATTCTGGCATGAACGCGGCTTCCGAGAAAACTCCTGCCGAGCAATTACTCACTCCGGTGCAATACCTCAAGGGTCTCGGTCCGCAGCGCGCGGAGCTTCTTGAGCGACTGGGGTTGCGGCGAGCGGCTGACCTGCTGTTTTTCTTTCCTCGTAGCTATCAAGACATGAGCGAGCTACGGACGATCCCGCAGTTGGAAGCAAATATTCCCGTCAGCGTCTGCGGTGAGGTCGAAGAGATCGACCTGCGAAACACGGGCCCGGGGCGATCGATGCTGGGAGTGTTGATTCGCCACGAGTCACAATTTCTCCGCGCCCTCTGGTTCAATCAACCGCATATGCGACAGAAGTTTGAGGTCGGGGGGCGCGTTCTGCTTTCAGGCAAGCCCAAACTAAATGGCTTGCGTTGGGAAATGACTCATCCGCGCGTTGAGGTTCTAGCCGCAGGCGAAGATCCGCCAAGCGGTCGCATCTTGCCGATGTACTCGCTGACCGAAGGCATCACACAACCCGCCATGCGACGCATCGTCGGGAGTATCGCCAACTCTTACGCTGAGGCGGTTGAAGAAGTCTTTCCCGAATCGTTTCTCGCCGACAAAAAGCTGCTGCCAATCGCGGACGCGTTACGTCAGATCCACGCGCCCGACAACAACGAACAAATGGAGCAGGCTCGCCATCGCTTCATCTATCAAGAATTACTGCTGATGCAGTTAGCGATCGGTCTACGGCGCAGCAAACTTCAACTCGAGCAACGTTCTCCTTCACTGCCCACCAACGCCAAGATCGATGCGCGAATCCGTCGCTTATTTCCTTTTGAGTTGACCGAGGACCAACAACGAGCAATCGCCGACATCTCTCACGACATGGAGCGCGAGTACCCCATGAACCGCTTGCTGCAAGGCGATGTTGGCAGCGGCAAGACGGTCGTGGCGGAGTACTCGATGTTGCTCGCCGTCGCTCATCAGCACCAAGCCGCCTTGATGGCTCCGACTGAGTTGTTGGCTCGCCAACATGTGCGAACCCTGGCGAGAGACCTACGAGAGAGCCGCGTTCGCATTGCACTGTTGACGGGATCGCTTTCAGCGGCCGAACGCCGAACGACACTCGAACAGATCGCGGCGGGCGAGATCGACTTGATCATTGGGACACACGCGATCGTTCAGCCAGATGTGAAGTTCAAACAACTTGGATTGGTAATCATCGACGAGCAGCATCGATTCGGCGTGAACCAACGTGCTGCGTTGCGACAAGCGGGACTGGATCCGCACTACTTAGTGATGACTGCTACACCGATCCCAAGGACGATTTCGATGACGCTGTTCGGCGATCTCGACGTCTCGACGCTCAAGCAGACGCCACCCGGACGCCAGCCCGTTCACACCTACCTCGGAGAAGAAGATCAACGAGCGAAGTGGTGGGACTTCTTTCGCAAGAAGCTCCGCGAAGGACGACAAGGCTATATCATCGCTCCTCTGGTAAACGAATCACCTGATCTCGAAGTCGAGAGCGTCGAGTCGGCTTACGAAAATCTTGCCAACGGAGAGTTAGAAGCATTTCGCCTCGGCGTCCTCCACGGTCGCCAGAGTACTGAAGAGAAAGAAGCGATCATGCAGGCGTTCAATTCGGGAGAGTTACAAACGTTGGTCGCGACATCAGTCGTGGAAGTTGGCATCGATGTCCCGAACGCAACGCTGATGACGATCGAAGGCGGGCAACGATTCGGCCTCGCGCAACTCCATCAACTTCGCGGACGCGTCAGTCGCGGATCGCATCCGGGATACGTTTGCGTCTACGCATCGGCGAACTCAGAGGAAGCTCAACAACGATTGCAGGCATTCTCGCGCACGACCGATGGCTTTGAACTTGCCGAATCCGATTTCCAGATGCGAGGCCCCGGCGACTTGTTTAGCCTGAAACAGCATGGCCTGCCGCCCTTTCGTATCGCCGATCTCACGCGTGACGCTGACATCGTGGAAGAAGCACGGACCGACGCAAAGCGACTGCTCGAAGCTGCACCGAACCTGGATGCGGAGGAGTTCGCGTTAATCAAACAACGCGTGCTTCTTCGCTATGGTGGCGCGATGGAACTGGGCGACGTTGGCTGATCGTCGAGAGGCGTTACTTGATCATCGATTTCCCAGAGTTCGACGTAGAAGACGCCGACATGTCCGAATTGTTCCTCGTACAATACAAGTCCGCGCTGGATCGCCGTATAAGTCGCCCTGTCAATCTCCTTCTCCAACGAGTTCACGACTTGCTCGCTGCAGCGTTTCCGAGTACCCGTCGTGCCATTTATGATGAACCACGCCGATCCAGATGCCTCGATTTGGTTTAGGTTTTCGTCAGTGAGCTTTCCCGCGTCACGGGTCGTAAGAGGCCGAATCTCGTTGTCCAGGCGTTCGATTCGGTAGATCGATGTTACGGGCGAAACACAGTACCGGCGCAGAGCTTCGCTATCGTCCCCTATGAGTCGATCGGCTTCCAGCAAACCGCTACGAACGAAGACCGGCGAGTCTCGTGCCAAATCGCTGCCCTCGTTCACGTAACGCACCGCGTCGCGCCAGTTCTCTGTACGATCTCCAAACAAGCGGCCATCGTATCGCAGCTGCTCGATCATGCCGCTCGCGAGAAAGGCGTAAGTGATGATTAGAGCGGCCGTAGTCAGCTGTGACCTCGTACTCTGCTGAAAGCCAACACACAAGCTTGCAAAGCCGACAGGAGCCAGCGCGGCCCCGATGACGTAGCGTCCCAGATACAGCGGAGCGATGCGAGTCACGGTCAGAAGCCAAACGATCACCAACGGTACGCCCAACCAACAAGCCAGTAACAACGTAGCCATCACGCTCCGTCGTGATGAGCCCAATCTAAGGACGCTGCGATTCAAGGGCTCATCACGACGGCGCGTGATGGCTACTATCGTTCCCAAAACAGCGAACACCGGAACGGCGACATAACTGACGAACGAGAACCAATATATCGGAAGCAATAACGATGTATCGTTGATAAAGGTTGTCCATGTATCCCGCCGCGATCCGATGTCCAGAAGATGCGCAGCCGTTGGAATCGTCAGCGCCGCAATGCATATCAAATCGATCACATGCTGGCGGCACTTGTACTCGGTACTGGATGATTGCTGACGACAAATAAAACTCCGCGTAAGTAGAAACAAAGTCTCACCTGCAACCAGCAAGATCGCCGTGTAGTGCAAATAGAAGAGAAGGACAGTTGACGCCACAAAGATCGCGCGGCGACGAACTGAAGTCGCATCCTGCAGTCGCCAAAAGACAAGAAGTTGAAATGCCGCGACTAGCTGAACGCAAGCATAAGGCCTCGTCTCGGTGGCGTAGAACAGAAAGTTATGATCCAGAGCGACGAGCGTGGCGCACGCACCGGCTGCGATCCGTGAACGCGTGAATTGATAAGCCAATCCATAGGCCATCGCGACAAGCCCGACGCCAGCCACTAACGAAGGCAAACGCAGAGACCACTCGCTCATCCCTAACAACGCAGTCGTTGCCCAAGGAAGGTAGAAATACAACGGACTTTGATTTCCCATCTGAGCACGCTCGAGAACGTCACCCACCCCAGCCGAGACAACCCAAGCAGAATGCAATTCGTCGAGCCAGAGCGATTCGTTGATCTGCCACAGGCGCAACAACGTCGCGAGGCCGAGTAGCGGCAACAACTGCCAATGGTCTCGCAGCGACGACGTGCGAGGGGCAGACAGTTCATTCATCGAACCGTGCCTAACTCTGTGGCGGCACGGGCCAATGCCGGCCGCGTTGCAGCGAAAGAGTCCGATCCGGCGAGCCTGTTTCAGAATCTTCAGGCAGTCCGACGAAGCGACCGTCCGTCAGCCATGCCAAATCGTCTCCGTACAGTTCGGAAATGAGCCGTTTCGTTAGTCGCTCGCGGACATCAGTATGGGAAGTCGACTCGCTTAGATCTGTCTGCTCATGAGGGTCCGCCCGGAGATCAAACAATTGCATCCGATTGCCGTACGAGTAATAAATCAATTTGTACTGTCCCGCATGAATCATACGAGTCGCTTCTGCATCCTCGCCATACTCACCGTACAAGTAGTCGCGCCCCTGGTCACCGACCATCGACAGGCCGTCCATCGTGTCGGGGCACTCCACGCCTGCCAAGTCGAGCAATGTCGGCATGATATCTTGAATGCCGACAAGGCGATCGTCGGTTCTCTGAAAACCCACCCGCTCATCCCCATCAGGTCCAACCAACAACATCGGAATGCCCGCCGAACCTTCGTAGAATAGACGTTTCGCCCACATGCCGTGATCACCGAGCATATCACCATGGTCCGCTGTAAACAGAATGATCGTGTTATCGAGAACACCCTCTTCGCGCAAAGTTCCGATAACAACTCGCAGCTGATGATCGATGTGAGTGCATAGTGCATAGAACGCCCGGCGAGCTGTTTGGATAAACCGCGCGTCATAGCGATCACTGTCAATCAGCCGATTGTTCATCCGAGCAGGCATCTCGTGAGGTTTAGCCCTCCAATTGCCAATGATTGGTTCACCCGGATCAATATCTCGGTACATGTCGAGATAGCACTGTAGCGGAGCGATTGGTGGATGTGGATGCGTGTACGACAGGTACCAGAATCCAGGCCGCGTAGGATCGCGCCGTTGAATCGTGCGCGACATCTCCCGCGACGTCCAATTCGTGACGTGATGCTCTTCGGCCAAATGCCATGGTCGAGAAACGTAATCGTTGTTGCTCATGCCATGCAGGAACTGCTGTCCGACAAGCCCTTGTTCGCCTAGATAGATCTCATAGTCGTCGGTCGGACCGTACTGCGGACGCCCCTCCTCACACAGAATCACATCGTCAAACCCGGCTCTTGCGCGAGGCGGATAGACATGAAGCTTCCCAACCGCATAGGTTTGGTATCCTGCACCACGGAAAGTCTCCGCTATCGTCGGAACTTCTGGCAGACGCAAGTCCGTTTGAAAACTGCGATCGCCGTGAGTTCTTGGTGAGGTTCCGGTTAACAGCGAGCGGCGAGCAGGAATACAGACGGGGCATTCGGAGTAGGCATTCGTGAACCGAGTGCCGTTTCGCGCCAGTTGATCCAAGGTCGGAGTTTGAACCGCTGAATGGCCGGCCACGCCAAGCAAAGATGCTGGCCAATGATCGGTCGTGATCAACAGCACGTTTGGCTGATCGGGCATGTTCGACGCACGAGGCGATTGCGCCTTGATGGGATCATGAATCATGAGGGGTCATTCCCGAAGAGGGTCCAGGAGGCGGCCCTAGCCCTGCACGTGGTAACCGCAAAGGCGCGATCGGCCCAAAGGGCCAGCCCTATGTCAGCCCAGGCCAACGGCCTGGGTGAACAGAAATCAGATCCGCTGAGCCCTAACGGGGCGGCCCTACTCCCACGCGTATCGTTCATCCAACTCAACTCCATGGCGCTTACACAACTCACGAAACTCATCTTGAAACGTCATCCGACGGTGGTGTTCTTGTTGGTCCTGGATGTACTTCTTGACTTGCGGAACATTCGACTCGCTTACCGAAAACGCTCCGTATCCGCCTTGCCATGCAAAATCACTCGTGTCTTGAGATTGCTTCTTGAGCCACTTGCTCGTTTCGGTTTTTGCTTCCTCGACCACCTTCATAATGGGAAACTTGCGGCTCAACAAACACAAGGCATGAATGTGATCTTCTACACCATTGATGATGATCGCGGGAGAGTCGACGTTGTCGCGCAGGATCGTGGCTTTGTATGCGTACAATTCTTCGCACAGCTGCCTGTCCTTGAGCCATGGTCTCCGATGCTTCGTTGAATACACGATGTGAAGGGCAACTCTTGCGATGGATTGCGGCATGCGTACGACTTCGGTGTAGGGCCGCCCCGTCGGGACTAAGCACGGCTATTGACTACCTGTTCCCAGGCCGTTGGCCTGGGCTGACATGGGACCGGCCCGCTGGGCCTAATTGTGTGGGTAAATCTCCACCGCAGTTCCGCGGCGATCGCCACGCATCGAAAATATCTCATCACCAGACACTGCCAACGCATTCAATTACTTGGATCGTAACTCAGATTCGACGAGAGCCATCGCTCGACTTCCTCGAGAGACATTCCCTTTCGCTGAGCGTAACCCTCCGCTTGATCCTTCGTGATGCGATCAACGGCAAAGTAACGTGCGTCGGGATGTGCGAAGTACAGGCCGCTGACGCTCGCCGCGGGTAGCATCGCGTAATGCTCGGTCAACGACATGCCAGTCGACGCTTCAGTGTCGAGCAGATCGAAGATTGTGCGTTTCTCTGTGTGGTCTGGACACGCGGGGTAGCCAGGTGCAGGTCGAATACCTCGGTATTTCTCGGCGATCATGTCGTCACTGGTTAATGACTCGTTCGCACCGTAGCCCCAAGCGCAGCGAGCCTTCTGGTGCAGAAGCTCGGCAAACGCTTCCGCCAAACGATCGGCCAACGCCTTGACCATGATCGAATTGTAATCGTCGTGATCTGCCTCGTACTTGGCACACAGTTCATTCGTTCCTAGACCAGCCGTTACGCAAAATGCACCAATGTAGTCGTCGCGGCCTGAATCGACTGGTGCGACATAGTCCGCAAGACAGCGGAAGTCGCGTTGCCCTTTGCGTTCCCATTGCTGCCGCAACATGTGGAAGCGAGCCAATTCCTCGCCGCGTTGTTCGTCGGTGTAGAGAATGATGTCGTCACCATCGGACGCGGCCGGCCAAAAGCCGTAGACAGCATTTGCCGTCAATTGGCTGCCTTCAATAATCTCAGCGAGTAACGTCTTGGCGTTATCAAACAACTCGCGAGCCACCTCGCCAACGACTTCATCATCTAAGATCTGCGGATACTTGCCCTTCAACTCCCACGTTATAAAGAAGGGAGACCAATCGATATACTTTGCGATCTCAGCGAGCGAGAAGTCTTGCAAGTCACGTGTCCCGATAAATGACGGCTTATCAATTTGAACCAGCGACCAGTCCGTTTTGAATCGGTTTTCGCAAGCCTTCTCATACGGCACTAGCTTCACTTGTCGCTTCTCGTACGAGTCGACAAGCTTCTGATGTAACGAGACGTTATCGGATATAAACGCGTCGCGACGTTCCTTGCTGAGCAAAGTATCGACAACGCCAACGCATCGCGATGCATCGAGGACGTGCACGGTCGGATTCGTGTACTGCGGCGCAATTCTGACAGCGGTGTGCTTCGCGCTGGTAGTCGCACCGCCAATCAGCAGCGGCACCGAGAAACCCTGACGCTGCATTTCACGAGCGTTGTGAACCATCTCGTCGAGGCTTGGGGTGATCAGTCCGGACAAGCCAATAATGTCGACGCCGTGCTCGACTGCGGTTTGCAGAATCTTTTCGCACGATACCATTACACCAAGATCGATCACTTCGTAGTTATTACAACCCAAGACGACTCCGACGATATTCTTGCCGATGTCATGAACGTCGCCTTTGACAGTCGCCATCAAGATCTTGCCGCGTGCCGACTGGGCTTGAGTTCCTGCCGCGATCTTCTCTTCTTCCATAAACGGCAGCAGGTACGCGACGGCCTTCTTCATGACACGCGCGGACTTTACGACTTGCGGCAGAAACATTTTGCCCGCACCAAACAGGTCACCAACGACTGACATACCCGCCATCAATGGCCCTTCGATGATTTGCAAGCAGCGATCGAAGTGCTGTCGAGCCTCTTCGGTATCCTCCTCGATGAACTTGTCGATTCCCTTTACGAGCGCATGCTTCAGTCGATCCTCGAATGACCCCTCGCGCCAGGTGAGGTCGGCCTCTTTCGCCTTCTTGCCGCCCTTCCCTTTTACGGTCTCGGCAAAGTCGACCAATCGTTCGGTCGCATCATCGCGGCGATTGAGCAAGACGTCTTCAACGCGTTCGAGCAGTTCTTTGTTAATCTCTTCATAGACTTCCAACTGGCCAGCGTTAACGATTCCCATATCCATACCAGCGCGAATCGCGTGGTACAGGAACGCCGAGTGCATCGCCTCGCGAACCATATCGTTGCCGCGGAACGAGAAGGAGATATTGCTCACGCCGCCGGAGACTTTGGCACCGGGGCACTCCTTCTTTATCAACGCTGTCGCTTCGATGAAGTTAACGGCATAGTTGTTATGCTCTTCGATCCCCGTGGCAACCGTCAGGATGTTCGGGTCGAAGATGATATCGTCTGGCGGAAAGCCAACTTCGCGAGTCAGCAAATCGTAAGCGCGTTTACAAATACGAAGTTTCTCGTCGGTATCGGTCGCTTGTCCCTGCTCGTCAAACGCCATCACGACCGTCGCCGCGCCGTAACGGCGAACCAACCGAGCGCGACGCAGGAACTCGGCTTCGCCGTCTTTTAAACTGATCGAGTTGACGATCGCCTTTCCCTGAACGCACTTCAATCCCGCCTCGATGATCTCCCACTTCGAGCTATCGATCATGATCGGAACGCGACAGATGTCTGGTTCGGCCGCGATCAAGTTCAGGAATCGCGTCATCGCTTCGATGCCGTCGAGCAAATCGGCATCCATATTAATGTCGATGATGCTGGCACCACCGATCACCTGATTCCGAGCAACGTCGAGTGCTTCGTCGTATTTGTCATCATTGATCAATCGCTCGAATCGTTTAGAGCCGGTGACATTCGTGCGCTCGCCGATCATGATGAAGTTTGTTTCGGGACGAAGCGTCAAAGCTTCCTGACCGCTCAGTCGCGTGCGTTCTTCGACTGCAGGTCGCCGGCGTGGTGTGACGCCTTCGACCATTTTGGCGAAAGCCCGAATATGTTCTGGCGTCGTGCCACAGCAACCACCGAGTACGTTCAACCAACCGCTTTCAACGAACTCGTGAAGCGTTTCTGCCATGATCTCGGGAGTTTGATCGAACCCTCCCATTTCGTTTGGCAAACCGGCGTTTGGATGGCACGCAGTATAGACGGGCGCGATCCGCGACAACTCTTCGACGTATGCCCGCATCTTCTCCGGACCGAGGGCACAGTTGATACCGACTCCGGCAAGATGGAAGTGCGAGACCGAATTCCAAAACGCTTCAATCGTTTGTCCAGAAAGCGTTCGTCCCGCGTCGTCCGTGATCGTTACCGACGCGATGACTGGCAGCTCGACATCGTGTTCATTAAAGTACTTCGAAATCGCGAAGAGACATGCTTTAAGGTTTAACGTGTCGAACGTGGTTTCTGGCAGGAGAAAATCGACACCGCCCTCGACCAAAGCCGCGATCTGTTCGTAATACGAGTCAACATGCTGATCAAACGTGACGGCGCGATAACCTGGATCTTCAACTTTGGGCGACATCGAAGTTGTTTTGGCCGTCGGGCCGATCGAGCCAGCAACCAGCCGTGGCTTGTCGGGCGTGAGTTTGGTGAACTCGTCGGCGGCCCGGCGAGCGCAAGCACACGCGGCCAAATTGATCTCGCGCACAAGCTCCGGTGGCAGGCCAAACTCCTCCATCCCAATGGGACTTGCGCCGAAGGTATTCGTCTCGATAATGTCTGCCCCCGCCTCAAGATACATTCGATGGACTTCGGTTAATTTGTCGGGATGCGTCAGGGCGACGATGTCGACAAAATTCTTCAAATCCTTGTGGTGATTGGCAAAACGCTCGCCGCGCATCGTCACTTCGTCGATCCCGAGCGAGAAAATCATCGTTCCCATCGCACCGTCAAGAATGAGGATGCGTTCGGCGAGTAGCTCTTCAAGTTGGTGGCGAACAATCACCTGAGTTGCTAGCGACATGAATATCCTTAAGAGATGGCAATGGCCCAGCGTCACCGAGGCCAAGGGCCGCGATCGACGAGCGACTCGAATATCCCAAATAGCCGAGTTTGCCGCAATATCACGACCTGTACAAGCGGACCACCTTGGTTCGATTCGGGATCACGTCTTTCTGGCTTAACTAACCGTTAAAGTTTGCCTGAGACTAAAGATCGTTACGACCAGTACCGATAACGGAGATACTTTCGATACCACAGTCCCACGGGATCCTGCCATGAGTACCGCTGCGCACGAGCCACCCCGAATCGGTCCGCGCCGAGCTAATCCGTCCCCCGAAGGCAAAGTCGCACCACGTCGCAACGCGCCCCAAGTCAGCGCACCGAGCGGAATACGATACGACAGCGATGAATTGCCCGTCTTGATTCGATTGCCAAATTTACATGATGTCGCTTCTGCTGAGACGCCTCCCGCTGCGACTAAAAAGAAACGTCACCGAATTGATCGTTCGAGCGGTGGCAAGCGAAAGCTGTCGAGCGAAGATTCTTCCAGGACTAGTAAGAAGACCTTTGAGCAATCAACCATTAACAACAAGCTAGTGCTAGGTGGAGTTGTTGGCGGAATTCTGCTCGTTGTGATTCTGTTCGCGCTCAACGCTGGTGGGCCAGAACCGCTGGCAGAGCAAGATGGGTGGGCAAGCGAGGACGGCGAGCCCGATTTGCTCGTGCAGGATCCTGAGATTTCGATCCCAACGGGGACCGACACGCCTCCGCTCTATCCCGGCTTTGCATACGAAGCCCCGGGTGCCGAGACGGCACAGTTGGCTGGCGGCGAATCGGAGCAAGCTCCGGTCGGTCTTCCATACAACGACGAATCGTTCGCACTATCGGCTCCCGATCCACTCGCCGGATCAACGAATCCAGAACCCGCATCTGCATGGCCCTCAGCCGAAACGATGGGACCGCCGTCGTCCGGCTCATCAACGCTGTCTACGCCAGAGCCCGAAACGGGCCTGAACCTTGAACAACGTGGGTATCGGTACCCAACGACGGGATCGTCTGGTCAAGCCGACTACAGTTCAAGCATTTACCCCTCTGAAACTGAGTCCTACCGCATGGGCATGCGCGATCCGAATCGTCCCTCGACTACACAGGGCGATTCCGGCAGCAACATCCTGGACGGAAACATCTCAATCCCTGATACAAGAAAAATACGATGAGCGCACAAGACAATACTTTCATCGACGCGTATGGCCTTGAACTAAGCGACGAGTTGGAAGCGACCTACGCCCAACCAACTCGACAAGCAGCGGAGCCAAGCCGCGCAGAATCGCGGGTCGACGACACGGATCAACAGAAGCGATCCTATCGTTTCGATGCAGCCGCTCGACGCCGCGTGTTGCGAGGCCCTCACTTCGATATGCGCAGCGTCGCGCCCCCCGCCGAAAATGCCGCGACGGGCTGGGACACTATCGACACGAACGTCATCGATGTCGGAGCCGCTTGGGCACCACTGCCAATCGCCGTTCAACCGGAGTTCACTGAAGAACCCAGCCTTGAGTTGGCCGCCCAGGTGGAAGAACCAAGTGAAGCGGACGACGCTTCAGAGCTCGTCGCTCCTTCCGCGACGCAACCTGCGGTAGTCGCAACTGACTCAGAGGAAACCGACACGCCGGAGCAACAAACGGTTGCTGAGATCGAGGTGCCAGCGACTAGCGCAATGCTACCCGCTGCCGAGTCCACGGAGACATTCGCACCTGTATGGGAAGTCGACCGATTCAGTTGGCCGGAGGATATCGAACAGCTTTTCAAAGCACAATCAGAATACTTCGACTATGCAGGAAAGAAGCTGGTCGCCGCAAGTCGCGAAGGCCTGAAGATTCTTGCGATCACATCAACTCGCTCGAGGGAAGGCAGCACGACACTCGCACTATGCCTCGCGCGAGCCGCTGCAAGTGCTGGAGCCAAAGTTGGGCTACTCGACGGAAGTTTCGTGCATTCAGAACTCGGCGAGAAGTTGGGCGTCGATTTCGCCAGTGGTTGGCAAAGCGCCGCCGCATTCGAGCAACCGCTCTCTGAAGCCGCCATTTCTGGACTAGAAGAAGGGATTACTTTGTTTCCGTCCGCGGGCGCTCCCGTTGCTGATGTCACGTCGCTCGAAGACGATCGTGTCGGACAACTCTTTCGAGCCGCGGCAACCAGTTGCGACTTGTTGATTATCGACGCCGGTACCGCGGATCTCGGCAACAATGTGAAAACTCTCGATGCGGCGATGGTCGTTCGCGACATCCGCAGCACATCGGAAGAAGAGACACTGACCGTGGCGAGCGCGTTTCGCGACTGCGGCGTAAAAGCAGTTGGAATCGCTGAGAACTTTGGAAGCTCGCAAGCAAATCGAGCCGCCGCTTAGAAGGGCGAGCGAGGCAGAGCAGTCCCGCAATACAGACATCGCCCTCGCTTGGCATTGTTGGAGCGTCCGCAACTAGAGCAAGCTAGTTTCGCGCCCGAGATCTTTCCGTCGAGTTTGCCGTCCCGCAGATCGATCTCTTCGATCTTCGACATCAGTTCTTCTTCCGTGACGCCAAGCTTCTCGCTCAGCAGTTCCCACATGGCCGCACACGAAAGCGCCAGTGCATCAATTGTCGTTTGCGATTGATCGACATCGCGTCGCACTTGATCAGCGCGACGATAGGCATCCGCCGCCGAAGACTGAGCGTCGTGAATCTGCGACTGCTGAATCATATCCCATAGCATGATAGGCGGTTTCCGTTGTTCGAGAACAAGAAGATTTGTGAAACGGTAACGCTCATCTTCGAGGCGGCTGCGAGCAAATTATTCTTCAATCGTCCAAGGTCTTCCTCATGGGAGCCGATAGGGCGGCGTTTGTCCTCGCACGGGTCGGGGTGAGCGACAACAATCGTCACGGGATGCAGTATACCCGCTACTTCACTTCGTATGAAAGTGAAACGTCCGAAACCGTTGCAGCTCCATTCCGGCGTC
>JACNKX010000030.1 GCA_014381825.1 Planctomycetota bacterium | reverse complement strand
CACCCGGGGGGGGGTGAGGGGGGGCCCCCCCCCACCAACATCGCAAAAAACACCCAACGGGGAGACCCCCGGTTCGTCCCCCAGTGGGGGGAGAGTGCAACCGGGGGGAACCCGCTCCGGGCCGCGTTACGCAACCACCCCCCCCACCCCCCCACCCCCGCAAGCCACTCCCATCGCGCAATATGCCGAAGCAGCAGTCAACATGTTCGTGGACGCCAGCAATCCTAGACCACCCAGTTGAATAACCGCCGCCGTCGCATCCACTGCCAACGCAACGCCCGATCGTAGTCGGCTAAAGCAGAATTGGCGGATGAATTCGCGGAACAAGACGAGCGGCAAGGCTCCAATTAGCACGAGTACAGCTGTCACCAAGCTGGCCGCGGCACCGGATGTTGTCAGCACCAAGTAATAGATCAGCAGCCCGATGATCAGCGCCATCGACAGCAGCATCTGATGTGCGAACGCGCTACCTGAATAGAGGTGCAGTCGGCCACCACGACTCCGGTGATTGAAAACCTCGAACGGCGTCGAAACGGTTTCCCAAAATAGATCCTGAACAAACCACACGGCAGTCAAGGCGAGGTAGTAGACCCCGAGTTCTTCCGGCAGACACATCCGACCGAGAATGACAGTCGTTGCGAAACTCGTTCCGCTGACAATGGCCTGATCGGTAAGAGACATCAGGCTGCGTCGAGCCTCGGGGTGTGTGAGTACTCGCAGCGCACGAGTGACCGCCCGGGCGGCGCGCTTCGCATTCGAACTCACCATCTCGCCGAACTCTATGGCCATTAATACCTCCCGCTAGGCTGATAGCGATCGAGTTCGGGTGCGGGATGGTTGTCCGTTTCTGGTACGAGTTGAATCGCCTCGCGGGACGAGCCAAGGAGAGGGACGATCGATGGAACAGTTCCCAGCGGTGGAGATAGGAGATTGGAGCCTCGATGCCATGCCGTCGCCAAGGGCCCGTACCAACCGGCAAGCTTGGCTGCCAACGTCCCAGGTGTATCGTGATTGAAAACCGCCAGACGTCCCCAACCAAACGGATCAGAAGCAGTCTCGGCCAGCTTCGGCTGCGTCGTTAGTCCGCATCGAAAGCCGGTATCGCGCGCCACGTCCAACAGCTGTTGATCGTGTTCGCCAAAAGGGAGCGATAGCGTCGGCTCCGCGATTCCAAGAGCTTCGCGCAAGTAGCACAAACACGACTCGGAGTCTTGCCGGAACAGATCGGTGAAACCCGTGTAGTCTTGATGCCAATGTGTGTGTGCTCCGAGTTCGATTAACTCGTCCTTATACATCTCGTGGCATTGCGCGGACGTTAACGGCAACCACGTCGACGCGGGGACAGATGCCTTGCCTTTCTCATCCCAATCATCGAAAGGAAACGGCTTGTCCGAATCGATATATCCGGTCGCCAAAAAGATCGTCGCCGGAATGCCCAACTCGCGCAGGATCGGCCATGCATATTGATAGTTATTGGTGTACCCATCGTCGAAGGTCACAACGAAGACACGGCGAGGGATCGCCTGGCCCGCTTCGGCGTGAGACAGAACTTGGCGAAGCGGCCAAGGTGTGTACCCGCGATCGATCAAACCAGCCAACTGCTCTCGCAATCGGTCCGGCGTTACATTCCATGTCGGCTGAGACACGTTTGACTGATTGGGTACAACACGGTGATGCATGAGAATGCCGAATGCACCACCAGAACGGTCGCCCATCGTTGCATGCAGCAACGAGGCGGCTTGTCCCGCCGTCGACATTACGATTGGTTTAATTCGGTTTGCCAAACTCATCAGTCCCACCTAGGACGAGGCTCGAAAAAACACGACTTTCAAAAGAGTTTTCCACATCAGTTTGATGTCGTTACGCAAGGTTCTCTTCTTCGAGTAGCGAATGTCCAGGCGCGCCCATTCAGCGAACGTGACACGTCTTGCGCCAGCTTGCCATGTGCATGTCAGGCCGGGCGTGACATCAAGCCGGCGACGCTGCCAACCTTCGACTTGGTCCGATTCGTTACAGGGAAGCGGACGCGGCCCAACGATCGTCATGTCGCCTTTCAGTACGTTCAGAAGTTGCGGCAATTCGTCAATACACGACTTGCGGAGAATGCGACCGATTGGCGTGATGCGAGGATCATGTGTGATCTTAAATGCTGGACCGTCTTGCTCGTTCTTCGTCATTAAGGCAGCCTTGCGGTCTTCGGCGTCGTCGCACATCGTGCGAAACTTGTAGATGACGAACGGCTTGCCGCCCAGTCCGGCCCGCTGCTGTGCGAAGAAAACAGACCCTCGGGACGTCAGCTTTACCAAGATGGCGGTAGTGAGGAGCACAGGTAGAAGAACAATCAGACCGACCGTCGCAGCACCGAGGTCCAGACTTCGTTTCCAGAGTGGAAGACGTTGACACAGGACCGGCTCGAGCGGCTTCGCTTCCGCCTGCTCTGAGTCGATTGCCGTATCCCGACTTTCGATCTCCGGTCGTGGTAAGTCACCGGTCGGGTAGCTGGAGACTTCGTCCTCGAAGGCAACATCTTTCTCCTCGAGAGCGAGCCGCAGTGAGTCCCGAAGTTCGTAAGCTCCTACAATCTGTGTATCAGATAGCAGCACGCCGATGCGGCCATCGCTCATGAATCCGGTGAGATCCGTCGCACGCAGACGTTCGCTGAGTATCCTGCTCAACACTCGATAGGTCGCCTCGTTACGATCTCGCGGACTGAGCCGAATCGTGATGAGTGAGAAGCTCGTACCAGATCGATCCGCGCGCGAACGCTCTCGGTCCAGCATCGACTCAAAATGCTCCGGATCATGCAGCAGATTAATGTCTCGTCGTGAACGCCCAATGATTCGTAGCCAACCGAGCACCACTGTTCCCTCTCTGTTCTCATCGAAATTGTGACTTGGTTAGTCTGCGCTGCTCGCATGTACCCAAGCGTGCTTTCCGAATTCAGTCGAATGCCAGCGTCAAATCAGTTCATAGAGCCAATCCGGCACATGTTTTTTTCGCTTGTTCAATATCACCCCTAAGACTTCCGCCTGGACGCGTTCGAGTTGCGATTTAGCGCGCACGACGGCTTTGCGCCGCGTTCGCTCGGCTTCGACAACCAACAACATGCCGTCCAGCGTATCAAGAGGAATCGGCTGCGCGATGACTTCGCCTGCTGAAGGCATATCGAGCAAAACGAGTGCAAAAGCATCCGTTATTTCGGCAAGCGATCCTTCCCACTGGGCAATGTCATTACCTCGCATCTTGCCGCCGAGTCCAAGTACGGCAAGATTCGGAATCTTGGTCGAACGAAGACACTCCGCCAGCTCTTTTCTCCCGCTTAGGGCGTCGCAGAGACCGGAAGATGCAGTAAGCCCGAAGGCTTGTTCAACTCCCGGATGTTCGCGATTGCAGTCGACGAGCAAAACTGGTCGGCCGGCGGTCTTCGCCGCGCTCATCGCCAGCCTTGTCGCGACCGTCGTCACACCTTCGCCGCTCGATGCGCTTGTCAAACCAATTGCGTTCGCGCGTTGCTTGGTGGAATCAGAAAGTAAACGTCTCGCAACGCTTTGATAGATGTCGGTCTTCTCGGACGCTATCTGCTTACGAACGCACATTTTCAACGCGTTCTGTATCGGATTGAAACTCAGCATATTCACTTCGCCTACTACACGGCTAGCGTTTCTGTTTTTGCGTTAGGAACTGAAAGTACGACTGGCACTTCGAGCATTGATTCGATTTGTTCCGGTGATTGAAAGCTGTCATCGAAGTACTCCGACAACATCACGATTCCAATGGCCGAGCACATCGCCGCGATGAAACCTAGTCCTAGCAGGATCGACTTCTTAGGGCTGATGTGTTTTGGATTGAATGTCGCTGCTTGCGCAATGTTGACATCGGAAATGTGCTTCTTATCCATCGCGCCGTCGATCCGCGCCTGTTCACTTTTACTCTGATACTCGACGAAACTGTGGCGTAATCTGACTGCTTCTTGGGTCAACTTGTTGATGCGGATGGCACTCTCGTTCAGCGTCAGTAAGGTTTGCTTGGCATCTTTGCACTGGCGATTGAGTTCAGACATTTCGACTTCCAACGAACGTACCATCGCCTTCTCGCCAATGAGTTGCTGTCTCTCAAACAGCCGCCGTGCTTGGACGACCTGATCCTTGAACGATTTCACTTTCGGATGATTGGGCGCTAACTTTGTGAGAAGTTCTCGCTCCTGAATCTCCAGCTTGAAAAGTTCGGATCGCATTGATGAAAGCTCTTGTGTCGTCGAGTCCGTCGTTTCTTCGACGGAACTGGTAGCGAGGTCTGGATGGCGTTCGACTAACGACGAGATCTTCGCGTTTGACGAAGCCAGCGCCGTGCGGTTATCGATCAAGTCACTTTGCAATGCCGTGAGGCGCCCTTCGATGAGTTTCTTTTCGCCCTCGATCGAGCCAACGCCAAGTTCGTTCTTAGCGTCCCGCAGCTCGGACTCGGCAACCGCAAGCCGTTTCTCAAGTTCTGCGGTTTGCGCCTCGAAGAATTCGTGGGAGCCAGTCGTACGGTGCAGTCTTGTATGATGTGCCTTGAAAGCCTGAACGTACGATTGCAGGATCAACTGAGCGAGTTGGGGCGAGCGGGCATTGCAACTCACGTTGATCACATTCGAGTCGCGAGCCACATTTCGCGAAAGCGACTCCTCAAGTGTTTCGATTGCTTTGTGAGCGGCGCTTTCCTGCGATTCCGCACCGAACGAGCCTAAGCTGAAGAATCTCGCGCTTTGCTCAACAATCACGTTCGCGCCAACTTGGCCAACGACATCGTTAAGCAATTCACGGCTGCTCAGGATTTCGAGTGCCGAGTTGAGTTCGCGTTCGCGCGTGTCCCCCATGGCCACTGTTTGACCAACCGTAGCAGTCGGGTCCAAAGCAACTCCCGTGCGGCCCAGACGAATGAATAGCTTTGCTTCAGACGTGTACTTCTTCGGCAGCATGATCGCCACCACGGTGACGAAACCGAGCGTGAGTGTGAAGATCACTGCCGCTTTAAATTTGTGCCGGAAGGCCAGCCGAACACAATCGCGTAACGAAATCAGGTTGTCATGGTTGTTGTGCATTTGCCGTGGAGTATTTCGGAGAGTGTGCAAAGACCTTCGGCGCTCGAAGCGCAGAGCATCTCTGAAACATACGCCACTCCTAGCGTCGGTGACAGAGTCTTTCGGCGTAGTTTAAAGAACGTAGACAACACGAGTTACAGCAACTTCGGCCACCATCCGAATAGAAGGAATACTCGTCAGAAGATCTCTCACAGCAATAACCTGCAGTCCTGTGACGCTTGCCACGACCGGCCACGGCTCGGTGCTCATCGGATTAAATGGATTATGCGGCCTACCTTCCTGCTCGTGACCGGAGTGCCTCGGCGACATAGTTCGCCTCATACGCGTTGCTTGAGATTCGCGTCGGGCTTTCTATACTTGGACTCAATCGATCGGAAGCTTCCCACACTGGAGACAAATATGAGACGGCTACTTGCATTAACTGTCGCGATCGTTCTCGTAGGCGGCATGATTACTTTTGTCAGATCCTCGCTCGTATCAGCCCAAGCCAAGGGCAAGACTCGCCCGCTCACGACTTCGCAGATGATGGCAGGATTGGTGAAGCCGAAATACGTCGAGCTGAAAGACGGACTCGCCAAGGAAACCTTGGGCGATGACGATTGGAAGGCGCTCGCCACGCACGCAGCACTATTGAACGAGTCGAGCCACATGCTAATGGCCGACGATCGCTGTCCCGACAAAACATGGGAAGACGCGTCGATGATTCTGCGCAATGCATCCGATGATGCGCTGGCTGCACTGAGCAAAAAAAACGCGGATGGTGCGGCGAAGGCGTTCGAGAACATATCGCTTTCGTGCAAGACGTGTCACGCCGAGTTTAAGTACAAGAAATAGAAGCAGCTCCTCGTGGTCAACGACAGCGGCGACGTTTGCGCGCAAAAAAGGACAGTGGCGTTGAGAACGCGGTGCACACCGTCGTGATGCAAAACGGTTGCGCGAGGTTTTGCGTCTACGACCGCGGCTTGCGAACTGGCAACGAGAGTGATGGCCTGCGATCATCGTCACAGTATCGGTTCGAACTGTTTGCGAGCCCGGATCGCTAACCTTCGAGTGGGAGTCAACCGTCCTCGCGAATTTGGTCTAGACGGAGATCACGTATGCGGCATGGGAAGGCGTGGTCCGAACCTATCCCGATGCCACCAAGAATGACAGGCATTTTTCGATCTGATCGTGGCGGTTGTTTAACCGGGAAGCTACTGTCTTCTGCGTCTGTTACAACGCGAATTGTCCACGACGGTGCGTCGTAGATCAGCTCAATATTCTGCCAACCATCCCACGCAATGCGAACCTTCTTGAAGTGGGTTACATCCTCGTTATTGGCTACATTGTCCTGGACCCAGCCACTGAGATAGTCCTTGCTAGCTTTCAGCGAAATCGGGTCCAATCCATTGCGCCGGTCGCCCCAGCAGAATAGCGATCCTTCGGGCAAATTCGGTTTGGCGTTCACGCGCATGTACAGCCGCCATGACTTCGTCGCGTCGAACCACTCGGCAATCGTTACCTGCGGCTGTGACTGTAACGTACAATCGTATTCCTCGAGAACGTTCAGCAGTGCGTTCTCTGGTCGCCGCCGCCCAATGCCACCAGTTTGCATCAGATCGGCGATTTGCGCGGCCGTGGGCTCGGGCTCAGCGGCATCACGGGCGGGAGGTCGCGTTGAGGAGGTGGCCGCAGGCGATGTGGCGTAGGTCGTTCTTATAACTGACTTGTGGTGGCTCACCAGGGGCGATCGATCACGGACCGAATTGTTGCGAACTAATACGACAAAGCAGGAAGAAATCAGTACCGCAACGACGCTTCCTCCGATCGCTATCGCGACCGTCCGCTGTGGGTAGCGCGTTCGGTGACGTCGCGTTGAACGACGGGACGGGACGGATAGGAGCGTCGACTGGCTGCTCTGGCGAGATTCCGTCGGCGACATCAGATCCGCGGGCTCGGCAATTGGAGCCGAGGATAGCGGCTGGACAGTTCGGAGCGATGTGTCGTACGCGGCGCGCTCGCTCTCGTTCAACAAGCAAACTCGAGCACGGGACAATTCGTTCAACAACCGTTCCGCTTCGACCGAATGTTGGCCGAGGTTGAAGGTGCGGATGTGCCGGAGTTGGCGATCAGCGGCGTTGGAAATCACATCGGGATTAGCCTCGAAGTCCCGAAGTCCGAGCAGGTGATAAAGGGTCGGGGGATGATCCTCGGGCGGGATGCCGAGCCAAGTGTAATACGGATCGAAGTGAGTCATCGGATCCCCGAAACGATGGCGTCTCATTTAAGCTCGACTAACAGCTAGATTCTGAGCCGAGTATAGCCGGAGTTCATACCGGTGTCGTCATCACGTCACTAACGTGAAATCGCTGGGTACTGTCACCACCATTCACGACTTCACACGTTGACCGCCGAACTGCAACGCCTCAAGAACTGCTCTGGACACACGCCGGATATCCCGTATTATCCTCGCGCTAATCTCTGTGGGGGCGTTGCCGTTCGGCATGTGTCAGTTACGTTTGTTTTGACTTCAGAGGAGTTCTCCTCATGCGAAGGTTCTTCGCGTCGTTCGTAGCTTGTTCTTTGATTGCTAGCGGTGGCTTCACGGCCTTTGCTGCTGAAACGTCGGAAGTGGTCAATCCGTTTAACGATCCCGTGCCCAGCAGTCGCAGCGTCTCGGCACGTGTCTCGGATGATCCAGAACCTGTGGCTGAACGGAAACCCCGATTCTCACTTCCCAAACTCTCGCTGCCTAAACTCCCCACCCCTTCACTTCCCAAACCAAAGATGCCAAATTTCAAGTTGCCAAAGCTGCAAATGCCGCAATGGGCCATGAAGGACAAACCGCGAAATCCGGGCCCGTCAACTTGGCAAAAGTTGAACAGCGGCACAAAGAGCATGTTCGCCAAGACACGCGATACGCTTATGCCGTGGACGGTCAACGACACGAAACCGACGGTTCGTCACGCCACGGGCAACAGTAATTCGACCGGTTTCTCTCGCACTCGTGTGGCATCGAATCGCGGCAGCAGTGCGCCGCCTGCCAAAAAGAAGTCGCTACTGAGTTCGTTCTTGCCTTCGCCGGAACCAGAACCGAGGCGAATCGAATCGACGAGCGACTTTTTATCGCAGGAGCGGCCTCGCTTCGACTGAGTGGTCCATTCGCGCGGCGGCACGGTCCGCTAGAATAGTCCGTTATGACAACGGACTTGATCTTAGGAACTGCGGGCCACATCGATCACGGCAAGACCTCGCTCATCGGTGCGCTCACCGGAGTCGACACCGACCGGCTGCCGGAAGAGAAGAAACGCGGCATCACCATCGAGCTGGGGTTCGCCGAGTTAACTCTGGGCGACTTTCGGCTTGGAATTGTCGATGTACCGGGACATGAACGCTTCGTGCGGAACATGCTCGCGGGTGCCACCGGGATGGACCTGGCACTGCTCGTGATCGCCGCCGATGATTCTATCAAGCCGCAGACGCGCGAGCATCTCGAGATCCTGCGGCTGCTGGATCTCGAGACGGGTGTCATCGCGTTAACCAAATGCGATTTGGCCGAAGCCGACTGGCTGAGCCTCGTTGAAGAAGAGATCCGAGATCTGGTCGCAGGTTCCTTCCTCGCCGAAGCGCCAATCGTGCGAACGAGCACCGCAACGGGCGAAGGACTGGATTTGCTACGCGAACAGCTAACGAAGGCCGCCCGAATCGCCGCCACCGGCAGCCACGTCGATCGTCTCCAAGCTCCCTTTCGCATGGCCATCGATCGCACTTTCACCATCGCAGGACACGGCACAGTCGTGACAGGCAGCATCAGCAGTGGACAGGCGGCGGTCGGTGACGAGTTGCTCGTCGAGCCCGGTGGCGTCAAGGTGCGAGTCCGTGGCATCCAGAACCACGATCGATCCGTCGAATCGGTTCATCGTGGCCAGCGGGCGGCAATCAATCTGGCTGGAATTCATCATGACGAAACTCGTCGTGGCCAAGAACTATGCTCGCCCGGCCACTTGGCGCCGAGCCGGTTAATCACTGCCGAGATCTCGCTACTTGCATCGGCTCCGCGACCGTTGAAGGATCGAACACGTGTTCGGATTCACGTCGGCACGGCGGAGTTGCTCGCTTCGGTGAGAGTTCTTGGTGCGGGCCAGATCGAGGCCGGCACCACAGGTCACGCGCAATTGTTCCTCAGCGAAGCTGCCGCAACTGTGTGGAGCCAACCGTTCATCGTGCGCAGCGAATCGCCGGTGTTAACGATCGGCGGTGGACGAGTTCTCGATCCAAACGCCGAGCGAATTCGGCGAGTCGACGACGAAGTCATGCGGCAGGTATCGCAGCTTTCGTCGGAGGACATCCACGAGCGGGGAAGCGCCGCGTTGTACTTCGCTGGCTTTCGAGACTGGCAGCCTGAAAGCCTTTCTCGTACGGCTGGTATCGATGCGATAGACGATGTTCGGCACTCAGTTGCGGCTCGCGGAGCCATATTAGAGATCGCGTTCTCGCCGACGCGTACGATCCGATTGCTCCGCTTGGTGCGCAAGCAGTTGTGCGCACGCATCGAATCGACACTGAAACAATTACACGAACGTTACCCGCTCCGCTCGGTACTCGAGCGTTCGATCGTCGCCAACCAATTCCGTTATTTGGATGACGAGAGCATTCTGACGACGGCGCTAAAACACATGAATACCGATGGCACAATTAAGTTCGGCGCGAATGGGATCTCACTCGTGGGGCACGGTCCAAAGCTCTCCAACAACGAGCAGAAGCTTCTGTCTCAGCTCATCGAGACCTTACACGCCGCCGGCCTTCAACCACCATCGGTCAAGGAATGCCAACAGCAAGCCACGCGAAACCAAGAGTCCGTTCCACAATTGCTCGCGCTGGCCGCGGCGAACGGTGAACTCGTCGAAGTAAGTACTGAGTTCTATATACATGCGGACGTCGACAAAGCCTCGAAAGAACGGCTCGCCGCTCAGTTTGCCAACGGCGATGGCTTGACGATGAGCCAGATCCGAGAAATCCTTGAAACAAGTCGCAAATATGCCGTCCCATACTGCGAATACCTAGACCGCACCGGCTTTACAGAACGACGCGGTGACCTCCGGCTGTTAGCGAACACGGCGTAGCCGCTGTGTTACACTTGCCAGTTACCCCACCGAACATCCTCGGAATGACCCATGCAAAATCCGCTCCGCAATATTCCGTCGGTCAACGAGTTGCTTGAAAGCCCTCAGTTGGCAAACCTCGTCGATCGTGTTAGCCACAATGTGGTGGTCACCGAAGTTCGCGGATTCCTTGATCGTCTCCGCGACGAAGCACAATCGACCGCTTCAGAAATGAATATTCCGACGCCTGCCGAACTGGCTGAGCGAATTGCCGATTGGATCGTGAAGACCGAAGAGCCACCGCTGCGCCCCGTGATTAACGCGACCGGAATCCTTTTGCACACTGGCCTTGGCCGCGCGCCGTTGGCGAAAGAAGCGGTGCAAGCGATGGCT
The DNA here is from genome assembly GCA_014381825.1 of Planctomycetota bacterium. Lineage (GTDB taxonomy): Bacteria > Planctomycetota > Planctomycetia > Pirellulales > Pirellulaceae. The sequence continues at coordinate 14,635 of JACNKX010000030.1, read as the reverse complement.
GAAGTGGCGGAGTATGCCAGCGTCGAGTTGGACCTCGCCACTGGCGAGCGATCACAGCGAGTCGCAGCTGTGGAAAAACTGTTGAAGGAGTTGACAGGTGCCGAAGCGGCGGCTGTCGTGAACAACAATGCCGCCGCGACACTACTGACACTCGCCGCCATCGGGCAAGACCGAGAAGTGATCGTCTCACGTGGTCAGCTGATTGAAATCGGGGGGAGTTTTCGGTTGCCCGATGTTATGTCAGCAAGCGGTACTCGGCTACGCGAAGTTGGCACCACGAACAAGACGCGTATCGGAGATTACGAAGCGGTGATCGGTGAAGACACCGCCGCCCTCATGCGAGTGCATACGAGCAACTTCAAAGTTGTCGGATTCACCGAGGAGCCGAGCCTGGACGAACTTGTCGCTCTGGGTCGCAAACGGAGCTTGCCGGTGATCGATGATATTGGCTCGGGCGCGTTGATCGACTTCAGCAAGTATGGAATCGACGATGAACCGGTCGCGTCCGCGAGTATCAAAGCCGGGGCGGATTTAGTTCTGTTTAGCGGCGACAAGCTCATTGGTGGGCCGCAATGCGGAATCATCGTAGGGCGAAAGATCCATGTCCAAAAGATCGCGAAGCATCCGATGATGCGTGCCATGCGTGTCGATAAGATCATCTTGGCAGCGTTGGCGGCGACGTTGCGTCTGTATCGCGACATTCCCACCGCCGAAGAATCGCTACCGCTGCTCGCACGACTGAGTGCCCCCGTCGAAAACTTACGCAACCGCGCCGAACGACTCGCGCCGCAACTCGCCGCGACGTCGACGATCAGCCACGCGGAGGCAATCGAAGAAAAAACGTACCTCGGTGGCGGCTCGGTTCCAACGCAGCAAATTCCTACGTGGTGCGTGGCTCTCACGCCCCACGAGATCAATGTGGACGAATTGAGCAAGTTACTACGAATGGGTACGCCGTCGATCGTCGGTCGCATTCAACAAGATCGCATGCTTCTCGACCTCCGATCCGTCCTGCCCCATCAGGACGCTGCGATCATTGAAGCACTTGGGAAGATTAAACCAGAGATCCATGCCACGTCGTCGGAAGAGTCTGCCTAAGCGTTACAACCGACACCAGCAGTTCCGGTAATTTGGATGTCTCGTTCAAATACGGTATTCTCACAATGCTTGCCGGATAGCAGAATCAGTTATTGCGGGCATCGTCCCGCGCTAACGTAGTATTTCGAATGTCCCTGGAGTGCCTCGTGCATTTTCGCCAGCCGTTGCTGCTCTTGTCCTGTGCTGTAAGCCTGTTGCTCGGTTTACAGAGCGTTGGTACTGCGCAAGCGCCGGACGAACCATCGGCGCTCTCGATTGGCGACAGGCACGCCTGGGCTCAGTTTGACATCGGCTCGTGGAAGCTAGTCCGCGTTTATACCGAGACTCTTGGCGAGAGTGGCCAAGTCGAAAGTGTCAGCATTACCGAGACGAAGACCACGCTCGACAAGGCGGATGAGAAGGGTTACGCGTTGCAGGTCGAAGTCACCGTCGAAGTTGCAGGAAAACGATTCAAAGCCGAGCCGAAGTTCGTAGCGTACGGTTACCACGGCGAGTTACAAGGGCAAGCGGTCAGCGTCAAGAAACTCGGCAAGGGCTATGCAGACATTTGCGGCCACAAGTACACAACGGGTACGCGCCGCATCGTCATTAACAGCGAAACGACACAGAGTACGAGTACGGTGGAGTATTCAGATACGGTCGCTCCGTACTTCTTGAAACGCACGACCGAGTCAATCGACAACGAGACCAAGTCGCGAAACTATCATTCAATGGTCGAAGTGACCGCCGTCGAAATGCCCGAGAAGGTACTGACGGAAGTGAAATCCGCCGCACACGTCAAGACCATTGAAACGTTTGGCAATGGCGTCAGTAAAGTAACGCTCGAAGTTCACTGTGAGTCCATTCCGGGAGGCGTCGTTTCGCACACGTCGAAGCAGCTCGACGGCAACAAACGAACGACGCAACGAAGCACGCTCGAATTGATTGATTACGAAGCGATCAGCAAAGAGCCCTCGGCCAAGGATTCCACGACAGGGCGCCGACGCCTCCTCCCCAACCGACGACGGAATTGAACCCGACGCGAACTCTCCGATCAACTCAGTAAAAATAGCTTCAGGGCGCCCGCAGAAGCCATCACTCGCTCGGGGCCGACGTCTGAAAACTTCAGGCGATATCGCCATCCTCTGCGTCAGCATCGGTGCGATCGTTTTTCAACTTAACCGAATGACGCAAACGCTTGTCCACAACATGGCGTTGCGTAATGCCTCTGCTTATAGCGAAGCGATTACAGAATTTCGGGTGCAGTACACTTCCAAAGTGGTTAATCGCGTCAAGGACTTCGGCGTTAAGGCAGTTCACGACTACGATGAACGTCCCGGGGGCTATTCCGTTGCCTGCCACGTTGACTAAAGCGATCGGTGATCGTTTGCGCACAAAGGAATCAACATGCTCGACACGACTCTACAGCGATTACCCGTTTCCTTGGACTAAAAACGGCGGCCCTCAGGATGAGTTCGAGAAGGCGGCCCTAAACGCGCTCCGGGCCGACCCCGACGAGCCCTTCTACAAATTCGACGTCGTCGATGGTGTATCGATGATTCGCTATGCAACGGCGGATCGCTTACAGGCGAGTTGCGTCGCTTGTCATAATTCACACCCCGAAAGTCCAAAGACCGACTGGCGGGAAGGCGACGTCCGCGGAGTGCTGGCGGTTAGTATGCCCTTACAAACTGCCATCGTAGATACGCGCGCCGGGGTGCGAGACACGCTGCTCGTACTTGGAACAATCGCCGCGATGGTCTTTCTGATGTTCGGCATGACCTTTGCGCGGTTGCGTCGGCAGACGCGGCAAACCACGCGTTCCAACGAACAATTGACGTCCAAGATGGAAGAACTTTCGGCGGCCGAATTAAAACTAACGCAAGCGAATCGCGACCTGCGTAGTAACGCGAGTGATCTTAGTCGTTCACGTAAGGCCGCGCTCAATCTGATACAAGACATGCAGCGAGCAAACGCAGCTTCAGAGGCAGCGACCCAAGCGAAGGGCGAGTTTTTGGCTAATATGAGCCACGAGATCCGCACACCGATGACTGCGATCCACGGCTATTCTTGTCTCTTGGCCGAAGACGAGGCCAGCGCTCTGGCTGCGCCAAATCGTCTCGAAATGATTCAAACGATTTGCAGAAATTCCGAGCACCTGCTTACGATCATCAATGACATCCTCGACATCTCGAAGATCGAATCAGGAAAAATGACCGTCGAACATGTCGACGTGAGCCCCGTACAGATTGTCGAAGAAGTTGCTACGCTCCTCAAACCGCGAGCGAACAGTGCGGGACTTGACCTCTGCGTTCAGTACGACGGCCTCATCGCTAACCAGATCAAGTCAGACCCGACAAGACTGCGGCAGATCTTGATCAATCTGGTGGCAAACGCGATCAAGTTTACCAAACGAGGGACGGTCACGATCGTGGTCTCGCTAGAGGACGCACCGAGCGGGCAAAGGATGCTGCGGATTGCGGTGATTGACACCGGAATTGGGATGACCCCTGAGCAGCGAGACAAAGTAGCTCGATTCGAAGTCTTCAATCAAGCCGACACTTCGACGACCCGTAAGTTTGGCGGCTCAGGGCTAGGGCTCCGGATCTCAAATTCGTTCGCTCAGATGCTCGGCGGCGGACTTGACATTGAGTCCGAATGCGGCAAAGGGAGTACGTTTACCGTGACGATCGCAACCGGCGACATTCGAGCCGTGAAGATGTTATCGCAGTACGACATTGTGAGTCGCGATGCGGGAACGGTCGATCAAGTAGCCAAGCGCGCCGTTCCCACTTCCTCAAACTCCCTGTCGGGCCGACGGCTCCTGCTGGCCGAGGATGGACCTGACAATCAACGACTGATTTCGTTCGTTCTAATGAAGGCTGGAGCGGAAGTCCATGTCGTCGAGAACGGCGAATTGGCCCGTGACGAAGCTCTTGCCGCTCGCGACGCTGGCGACCCGTTCGACGTCATCCTGATGGACATGCAAATGCCGGTTATGGATGGTTACACCGCCACTCGGGCACTTCGCAACCGCAACTATCGACAGCCAATCATCGCATTAACTGCTCACGCGTTGAGCGAAGATCGCCAAAAGTGTCTCGATGCGGGTTGCGACGACTACGAAACCAAACCCATCGATCGCGAAACACTTATAGAAGCCGTGGCGACTTGTGCGGAGCGAGCTGAGATTACTAACGCAACAACTCGAGAATGACGGCTCGTTTGCAGCACGATGACGTGGGCGTGATGGAAGCGCGGCACTCATTCGTGAACGCGATTCTCGGCCGAAAGTCGGTTGATGTTGCGTTAGCGTTCTGGGATCGAAAATCTTAAATCCCCCGAAATCGTTCGCTCGGGAAGTTGTCAACTCGTGGTTCGATCCGCATAATTCGGGATTACATCGACCAAGCCTCGATCCCGAAAGCCACCATGGAAGACAAAGTCCGAACCACCGCTATCACGTTCGACGACGTTCTGCTCGAGCCCCGCTATAGCGATGTCGTTCCCTCGGAGGTCGACGTCAGCTCGCAACTGACGAAGAGCATCCGCCTGAATCTCCCGTTGCTCAGCTCGCCGATGGATACCGTCACCGAAAGTGGGCTCGCGATTGCTCTGGCAAAAGTGGGCGGTCTGGGAGTTATTCACAAAAATATGTCGGTCGAGTCTCAGACCGAAGAAGTCGGCAAAGTGAAACGCAGCGCCAATGGGATTATTTTCGATCCTGTGACGTTACCCCCAGACGCACCTGTCGAGCGTGCTCGCGAAGTGATGGAGCAGCATAACGTCTCAGGTGTGCCAATTACTGAGGGAAACGGTCGTTTAGTCGGGATTCTAACTCGCCGCGACCTGCGTTTCCTCGAAACGAGCGACGCGCTTATCTCGGAGGTTATGACGAAAGAGAATCTTGTAACGGTTACGGGGGAAGTATCACTTGCGGAAGCTGAGAAGATTTTAACGGCTAAAAAGGTGGAGAAACTTTTGCTGGTTGACGATTCATACGTCTTGACTGGACTCATCACGATCAAAGACATCGACATGATGAAACGGTTCCCGGATGCTTGCAAAGATAGCAAAGGCAGGCTGCGAGTCGGGGCTGCGGTTGGTGTCAGAGATTACGAGCGGGTCGAGAGTCTGATCAACAGCGGAGTCGACATATTGACCGTCGATAGCGCTCACGGTCACTCGGTCAATGTGATCGACACAGTCAAGGAGATTAAGAAGCGATGGAAGATCGATGTCATCGCCGGAAATGTAGCCACGCGGGAGGGAGCTGCTGATCTGATCAAGGCGGGAGCCGATGCAGTGAAAGTCGGGATTGGTCCCGGTTCGATCTGTACGACACGAGTTATCTCGGGAGTCGGCGTTCCACAGATCACAGCCATTTACGAAGCCTCGCAGGCTGCAAAAGGTACGGACGTCGTCATCATCGCAGATGGAGGCATCCGGTTTTCAGGAGACATAACAAAAGCGATTGCCGCCGGTGCTCACGTTGTGATGATCGGTGGACTGTTTGCCGGACTCGCCGAGAGCCCGGGACGAACGATCTTGTACCAAGGTCGAACATTTAAGATCTATCGCGGGATGGGATCGCTCGGAGCGATGGTGAAGGGGTCCAGCGAACGTTACCGACAAGGTAACGCTGGCAACGGAAAATTAGTTCCAGAAGGTGTCGAGGGGCGAGTGCCATTCAAAGGCCCGCTCAGCGACTACGCATATCAATTGGTTGGTGGTTTGCGTGCCGGGATGGGTTATTGCGGCACGGCGACGATTGAAGAATTGCGAACGGAATCGCGGTTCATCCAAGTTTCAGCAGCGAGTGTAAGAGAGAGTCATCCTCATGACATCGCAATCACGCAGGAAGCGCCAAATTACAGTCCCGAAATGCCTGGCAAAAGCGATCAGAATTAGTTCGCTGATGCCGAGCCGTGAGAGTCTTCTCTCGGCGGTCGTCGTAACAACGACACTCTTGCCGACAGCCGCCCAAGCCGACCAACCACAACCGTCTCTCTTCCAAAGAAGCACAGCCGCTCAAGCACGCCCGATCCGCGAAGCCACCGAACCGGTCGACGCACAATGGGCCGATATCCGCAAACGTCGCGTCGGCGCTTCGTCGACAGCCTTGCGTTGGCAACCGCCGAAGACCGCTACTCGGGTTCAACCGGCATCGCATATCGAGACAGTGCCCACCAGGCCAAAGCAAGTCGCGAACAAGGTCTTAGTCTGGGGCCAAGACGACGCACGCACGAAGGGCTCTCAAGTCCGCTTGGTGACACAGTTGGGACCGATCGATCCGTTCGACGATCCGTTCGGTGATCGTGCCCCGCAGTTTGAAGAACCAAACAGCCGAACCTTCATCTCGCAACCAGAGGCTCAAGCAGTGCCTCTTCCGGCACCAGAAGCAAGCCCAGCGGAAGGCGAAGTTCAACTCTCACCCTCCCGAGATGACACGCCACCGCCAGCACCACTAAATGATTCCGCGCCACAGCGCGATGCATTCCGTGAAGATACAGCTCCGGAACCTCCGGAAACGAACGAGCGAGGGTTTCGCGATCCGATCATTCCCCCTTCGCAGCGTTATCAACCGGCGGCGGCCTGCGAGCATATCTACAACGAACGTAATTGCTGCACAGACGGCGAACGTTGTCAGAACGCTCGTCGCTACGTCCGCGAGAACACGATCGATAAAATCTCGTTGAATATCTCCCCGTCTTACAAGCCCGATGCAACGACCGATGCCGAAGCTGACCAAGACCGTTCGTTGAAGTTAGCTCAATCTGCGATTCGATCGTGGCGAAACCGCGACGGCCAAGTCGTTGCTCGTGGACAATTTACGAACGTGGAATTCGGTCGTGTTTGCATCGAGAGCGACGGTAAGGTCCAGAAGATTCCCGTGGGACAACTCAGTGATGAAGATTGGTGTTTCCTCGCGGCTTGGTGGGGAGTGCCGACCGAGTGTTCACTCGGAGATGACAAGTTCGAGCAACGCGAGTGGTTAGCCTCAACGATGACTTGGAAAGCATCCGGAGCGTGCCACAAGCCGCTCTACTTCGAGGAAGTGCAACTCGAGCGTTACGGGCATACGGCTGGCCCCGTACTTCAGCCCGCCCTATCGGGTGCTCACTTCTTCTTGAATATCGCAACGCTGCCATACCAGATGGGCATGAGCCCACCCAACGAATGCGAGTATGCACTCGGTTACTATCGACCAGGCAGCTGTGCTCCTTGGCTACTGCCACCAATTCCGCTTAGCGTCCGCGGAGCGTTGCTGGAAGCTGGAGCAATTACCGGTGGAATCTTTGCGATTCCTTAAGCCACGATCTTGTCGGGAGCGATTGGTCGAAAAGCAGCGAGGCGTTTATGTCTCGCTGCTTTCGCGTTTCTAGATCGCCCGAATCGGTTCGTTTAACGGCAAGCCGCAGGCGAATTTATCATCGGCGGACGCAGTCGCCTGCGGCTTACCGTTAAACGAGGCGCCCTACTCCATCCCGCATCCCCCAGTGCCACACTGCGGAAGTCCACAGCCGCCGCTTGGCACCGAAGTCGAACAGACTGGCAGTCGCGAGTTGCCCGATACATGAGCTGCCGGCACGCTGAATTGCTTCGCGAGTTTCCTGCCGCCACACGTGGGGCATTCTGGTTGCTCGTCGCCGCGCACGAGTACTTCAAAGTCGACTTGGCAATCATCGCAGGTGAATTCATAAATTGGCATTACTACTGCTCCGTACGTCAAAATCAAAGTAACATGCCCATTCTACGCTGACCGAGTACGTTTACAAAAGAGCATCCAGAAGGGCTGCGATGCCAGATACTAAGCTGCCAGATACTAAGATGCCACCGCAATTCCTCACACGCGAGCAAGTCCGTGAAGTCGACCGACGAGCCGTTACTGAGTACGGGATGACCGGCTTAGTCTTGATGGAAAACGCAGGCCGCGGCTGTGCGGATGTATTATGCAATTTGGGAATCAGCGGTCGAGTCGTCCTTTGTTGTGGAAAAGGGAACAACGGTGGAGACGGGTTAGTTATCGCTCGGCATCTCGATTCGCGTGGATGCGAAGCGCGAGTCCTCCTGTTCTGCGATCCTGCTGAGTTGTCCGGCGACGCTGCCGCCAACTACAAGACAATCGAGGCTGCCGATTTGCCGATATCACAATTCACCAAAGACAAAGCCGACGAGTGGCTCGATGAACAACTGGCCGATGCCGATTGGATCGTCGACGCTCTCCTCGGAACAGGGGCTCATGGCGAGCCTCGGCCTCCGTTAAATGATGTGTTGCGACGGATCAACGCACACCCAGCGAAGAAACTTGCAGTTGATCTTCCCAGCGGACTCGACTGCGACACGGGCAATTGCGCTTCGTCGACGTTTCGCGCGGATCACACGTGTACTTTCGTGGCGGCAAAGGTTGGATTTCGCGGCGAGGAAGCGAAACAGTTTCTCGGCGTCCTTCACACTCTCGACATTGGTGCTCCGCGCAAACTCTTGAACCAGCTCTTGCCTCCTCGCAAATGAAAGTGGCCGCCACTCGAACAGGTGTTCGCGGGACGGCCACTCAGCAAGGATGTATTTGGCGAATCGCTCAGAAACCAATGTGGAAGGAGAAGTTGCGGCCATGTACGCCAATGTTACTTCTCGAGTAGCTGGGGTAGCCGTAGTAACGGCTTTGGATCTGGGACGGTCGGTAGTACGGCGAGCGATATGCATGGTAGCGACTCGAGTAGGCGGGCGAATAACGATACGCATGGTATGGTGTTACCTGAGGTGCGCAACTACGGCGATAGTAGGATTGGCTGTAGTGTTCCGCCATCGCAGTTGAACTTGCGAAACTCAAAGCAACGACTGCTGCTGTGGCGAGAATGAAGTTTCTCATTGTCTTGCTCCTGGATTGGGGAGGGTCGAGTCGGCTGATCGTCTTGGTCAGCTCAGGGGGATGTTGCGATTTAGACGAAGCAACCGACGTACCAACGCAGCGGCGAACGCGTTCGAGATACCCTAAGGCATTATTTGGCATGCACTTGCAGTGACAACGGCGAGTCGCTGGCGGTCCTTCAATGCGTCGTCATCTTGATGCCACCGAAGTCGGATTGAACACAGAGCCTCCCGCAACATCGTCTAGATCACTTTGCATCGCGAGGTTCGATTCGTTACGTTGAAGATGACTTATCCGCATGCTGCAATCGCACTCACCGCTTCTCTTCGCAGCATAAAAGTTTAGCGACACGCGCCGTCGAAAACGATCACAACGACGCGTGTCAGATTTTGAAACGAAACAGTTCTTGTCTTGTTTCTCCGAGGTGATCATGCTCGGTTCGCTGCAACGCGATAAAGGTTGCACGCCACTGCGGACTCCACTTGCGCGCCCACCACCAGTAGATCGGCACGAGCCATTCGTTGGTCGTCGTTTCCGGACTCGTCTTGTTTGGTCGACTCATCAGGAGTTCTGCTATGCAAACCAAAGTTCATTCGTTCGCAAAGTTCTTGTACACACACAACCCGTTCTATCTGTTAAGTGCTTCACTCGTCCTTTACGGACTTCACGCAGCGTTTGGTGAACGGGTTTCCGTTCCTGAAAACGTGTGGTTGCTCGCCACCTCGCTCTGCGGCTACACCCTGCTGCTCGCGTTCACTGCTTACCTTGTCGTTCGCCTAGGCAAAGTTTGGGAGGACGCGCGATCACTGGCTCTGCTTGTGATCTTGATGATCGTCGCGATCTCGGTCAGCTTTGACGAGATCTGCAACACGCTTCCGTCAACGGCCAGCATGGTGCTCACGTTTGGCTTGATCTTCTCCATTCTTGTTAGCGAAGGACTCATTCGTTCCCTGAAGATCAAGTTCCCGCTAGGTTACCGATTGCCGCTATACCTGACATTCGGATTGTTCTTTCTTTATCCACTTTGGGTCTCGCCAAATCTAACCGAGCAATCCGATCTCGTGGTTTCGTGGCGAGTCTTCTCATTTCCTTTAGCCGCAGGCCTGGTGACATTGACACTGTTGCCTGCCGTCCGCCGCGGATCGTCGCTGCTAAGAAAGAACGGAACACCCTGGGAGTGGCCCTGGTATCCTTGGCCAGCGTTCGTCTTCTTGGCCCTCGGTATTTGCCTCCGTTCTTACGTGCTGACACTCTCGTTTCAAGCCGATCGCGGACTCGAAACTTCGTTCAGCTTCTATTATCTGACGCCTTTCTTCTTCGCGATTCTGGTACTGCTGGGCGAAATCAGCTTCGTCGAAAGATCGCGACGCCTGCAGCGGTTCGTCTTGCTGATGACGCCAGCGTTGCTGCTCATGGCACTGCCAGTCGGACACGGCGAGCCGTTTGAATTGTTTTTGGCGAGCGTCGTCGACAATCTTGGCTCCCCAGTTTTCATATCCTTGCTTGCGATTGGCGGCTTCTATGCGTATTTATGGGCGCGCGGCATCAAGGAGGCGGAGTTTGCCTGTATGACGGCGTTACTGTTGGCAACGAACATCGGAGCGTGGACGATCGACTTCGATTCCTTCTCGGCTCCGCAATGGTGGCCTCTCGCCTTAATAGGAGCTGTACAAACGATTCGAACCGTGTTCTTGAAGAGTTCGTTGCGCTTCGTCATCTCCGCAGGCAGCTTGATCGCGGCGTTAGCGTGCCTGTCGCCAGACAGTTGGATCACCTCGCATCATGGAGCGATCCCTCTCCATCTGGTCGCGATGCTATCGTTGTTTGCAGGTTTCGCGTTCACGGATCGATTCGCACAGTTTCTTCGCCGCGCGAGCCCGCTGGCGATCATCGTGCCTGCAATGATCGTTGCCGTTGCAGGAGATCGATTCGGAGCGAGCGAGTTGCTTCGTGTCGTTTACGTCGCTTGTCTGGCTGGCGTAGCGTGCGGTGGTTGGCTGGCGACTCGCGACCGGCTTTGGCAGCTGGCGATGGTTGTGAATTCGACAAGCGTAGCGATCACCCTCGTGATCTGGCTTCATACCGGAGTTCAGCACGTCATCCCACCGCGCGCCCTGGCGGCGTTGATTGGAGGAATTGCCTGTTTCCTGGTCGCGACACTAATCAGCGCACTGAAAGGCGGCTTTGGCAAGCAAATGCGGCGCTGGTTCGATGACGCATGGCGACCGCTTCCGAACGAGTTCGAGGAGGACACGGCATAGCGCTCTCGTTACTGTTCAGTTCCATCGATTAGGCAGGCGCACGGGCTGCAGGTTCTCGGCTCAGAGATTCTGCGGCTCGTGCCAGTACACGTCGCGAACGTGCGGCCCAGGAGGCGACCGTCTCATGTTCTCCTTTGTCGCGTTAAATTTGACATCGATTCAGAGGTGATCTATAACCGTTGCCGCGCGGCGCAGTCGCATCTTATTTAGGGTTCAAGGGTTCCTCCCGTCGCGTACAGAACTCGCTCGTTGCTCACATTCGGAGATCGACAAATGGCAGACGAAGAGCTATCGGCAGAAGATCAACAAGAGTTGGATGAACTCGCTGGCCTTGTTGCCGAGTCGTTGGCCAAAGGCGAAAAGCCCGCCGACGTTTCTAAGCAACTTGTCAGCAACGGCTGGGAGCAGGATGCCGCGGACGAATTTGTTGCCTCGATTGGCCAGCATCTTGCAAACGCCCAACGTGCGGCGGCACAGTCCGACGAAGGCGGCGGCGGAATGGGTTGGCTGATCTGGATCGGTGCGCTTCTCTTCATCAACCTATTGAGCTGGCTATTCGGATGGTCATTTTGGATCTATTGAAGTGGCTCCCGCTGAGAGAACCTTCAATATACTCCTCGGCCTATCGATCTTGAGCTGGGCGTTCTTGGGCCTGACAATGACTGTTGAAGAGCGACCACTCGCTGTCCGAGCGGCGATCTCAGCATTGCATCTCTTGGTGGGCACGCTCGTCTTGATTCGCGTGCGCGTAGAAAGAAGTGGCTCGCTAGATTCTTGTCTAGCTGCGATACCCGCAATGTTGACGGCAGGCTGGGCGTTGCGTGTCGCGCCGTCATCTTGGTTGGTGCCAGCCCAATCGATCTTTCTAGCAGGCACATTATTGGCGGTCGTCAGCTTCATTTACCTCGGTCGATGCTTCGCCATCCTTCCTGCCGTTCGCGGGACCATCACGCAGGGGCCGTATCGAGTCGTGCGTCACCCGGCCTATCTAGGCGAGTTGCTGATGATCCTGAGCTGCTGCATTGCGGCTCGGCGATTGATCGACTTCGGTCCGCTGGCCGCAGCCATTCCGCTCGTTGCGTTGCGGATTATCGCCGAGGAGCGAATGCTATCGACCAGCCCGGCTTACGCCGCTTACGCCAGCAAAGTTCGGTGGCGGCTGATTCCGCTACTTTGGTGATTCGGCTGTCTTGGTTACCGGACTCGGCACTTAAACCGAACGATACCACCATCGCCAACCTTCATCGGATCGACAATCTCCCAGCGGAGTGTGAGCGATTCGCCATCGTTCGGTTGCGTAAAGAAGTCGGCCTTGAGACTGCACTGCTCGCTGTCTTCGACGTACTCCAAGCGACGGCTCAAGTTGTCGATCACAGTAACATTGCCTATCACTTGATCGCCGACATTGTCGAATCGGATCGTGAAGTCGACGGTATCACCCGGCTTTGCGTTCTGTTTGTCGGCTATCTTAACAACGCGCAGTCGCGACTTGCCCTCGGCCAATTCATACCGATGTACTTCCTGCATTCCAACGTCGCTCGTCGACTCGAGAGCCATCTTGCCGTCTATCACAACTTGCACCATCGTGTCGTGGGACCAGGCAGTGGCGGCTTGCAGGACGGTGGCAAGACGTGCCTTTTCGGTGTCGTCGAAGACACCGCGTCGGATGATCGAGAATTCTTGGTACGGTTCAAGGTGACCCTCTAAGCCAACAGCGATATCCAAGTTATCAAGACCGGCACCGCGAGTATGCTCACGGAAGCTGTTTGGTCCTTTAACCGAGAGCGAGCGAATCGGCTGCAGCGGCTGTATCGCGGTCGTCGCGATTTGCGTCTCTTCCTGTTGAACAACACGCATCGGAAGCTCGACGCCGGCCGAACGTAGATGTTGTTCGTGCAATAAGACCCCAGAAACTCGTCTTACCGCAACGAAACGCGGAGCGTAAATACAGACATCGTTCGTAGGTTCGACATACGTGTGTCCGTCAATCGTGTCGTAATGAGCCACGGCGTCGCCGGGATGCAGCCCGACGACGGACCAGTCGTTTCGCACGGCGACTTGCGTTTGTCGATCACCGCCGTTGCAAAGCAGTTCGTCGCGAGCAGCAGCGGGCGGAACATTGCTGAATCCAATGGTCTCCGGCAGCGAAGGCGGACGATGAAAGCGGCCTGAGCAATTCGCTGCACCACACGTCGAGCACGTCGCCGCAACGGGGACGGAGTGATTGACGAGGGCGATATTAGATACTGCGTGCGGTGGCGTTCTAGTGAGAGTTTGCTGAGAAGTCACTTGCGGGCCGAATGGTTGCGCCGCAAGCGGATGCGCGATTGGAGCAACCACTTGTGCAGAGTAACCTTGTCCGCCGACGCGCTGGGCGGCAGCCCCCAGCGGAGACGATGGAACTGCGGGCGTCAACGTCTGACACGAACAGAAAAGAAGCGACACGCTCGCGATCAAGGCGAGCGCACGCTTTCGACGATGCTTGTCGATCACTTTAACTACGTTCTCGATCATGGCGATTGCGGTACGACAAAAGGATATTGCGGAGGACGCCCATTTCTTGGAACTGCGACGCGGGGCACGTTATATCCCGGACGTTCGATTGCCCCCGCGGCATCGGCTGCAAGCACCGAGGGAGCCGATGGCGTTTCATAAACGATGGGAGGAGCCGCGTTCGACGGACTGTTGGCGATATCCTCAGGGCTCGGAACGCGTGACCCCATACGCATGATCAACATCGGTCGTCCGAGCTTGTCGGCAACCCGTAACGGATCTTCGCCGGGACCAGCTTCAAAGTAGCGCTGTCGTGCTGGATTGTCCTGAACTGGCAAAGCCGTTTCGTGATCCTCGAGGTAAACGACGCGCGTCACGTACCGACCGCTCAATGCCAGTTCCAATTCCTCCTGCGTAAATTGAATCGGAATCGGGAAACGCCCCGCCTTACCCTCTGGCGGATAAAGTCGATTGATCACTTCGATCGTGGGAAAGATCTCGTAGCCTTCGTAGTAGGGAATGTTCGAGATCTGCAGCTGATAGATGGGGCCGATCTGCATGCCCGCGAGGACGGAACCTTCCCGAGGCTGGTCGAACTTGCCTGAGACGTTCACCGAAATTCTGGCCCCTGTCGGGACCATGACTTCTATCGGTTGATGATAGCCCCGCATCATCATGTGTCGTTGCAGCTGTCCGTACGCGACGGTACCTGGCGGCAAGTTCGCATTGTGAAAGTAGTGAACCGGCGGTTGTGCAACCGCCGTTCCCGCGCGCCGGAGGGGACCCGCGGTTACAGCAGACTTGATACGACGCAACTCGAAAGGAACGGGAAGGCGTGTACGACGACCGCCCCACTTCATCACGCACCACACTTTTCCCCCGAAGACACCCCGCCCCCTCCCTAGAAGCAAATACACCGCCCACCTCCGAG
>JACNKX010000083.1 GCA_014381825.1 Planctomycetota bacterium | reverse complement strand
TGAGGGCTCAAACCGCAGCCCGCTTCCGTTTACCCACTAATTCTTCCCTAGAGCCTTATTTTCTCGTCAGCACTCCGCCGCATGACAAGTTGTTTCCTCTTTTGGCTTCCGCTTACGGAATTGCCGTATTGGTGCTCCTGGCGTGGGCCGCGCGAGATCATTGGACGAGCGGCGGTTTCGGTTCACCTGAGTTGCGGATCAACCATGTGAGGCCCTCGATCGGTGACAACTTACAAGTTTCTTTGGTGCTGCCGACGCGATTCAATGGAACAGTTCAATGGATGACTCTGCGGTTGCGATGCGAAGCAAAAGACACGTCCTGGTTTGATATCTCCGGCGAAGACCCCGACACGCTACTCTTCGAACAACGCGAATATCTATTTCGAGGTGTGTCAGTGCAATCGCGGGGGAGCCTGGACGGTCGAGCAGAATTCAGTCTGCCAAGGCAACTGCCTCCGTCTTCTCCTGCTGCAGAAACATCGAACATGCGAATCGTGTGGACGCTTTACTTGGAAGGTGAAGGTAATTTGCGGCGATCGATCAAGAGTGAATATATTCTCGACATTGCGCCATCATCGTAGTGCCAAGTCGCTGCCGCGATGATGCGGAGTTCTGAGCTGCCGAACAGTGCGGCACTTTAGGTGGGGCGAATCGGTGTTCCCTTTTTAGGACGGGGCGATACAATCTTGCGGCCAAGGGCATAGCCCCAACTACCGATCACGATACCTCACGGACAGCAATGAATACCGCCCCACCGAACAGCATTGATGAAACACCAGCCGGCGAACCGCCAGAAGAGAAACGCTCGCTGAACTTCATCGAACAGATCATTGAAGACGATTTGCAGGCAGGCAAGTGGGGAGGACGTGTTCACACGCGTTTTCCACCCGAACCTAACGGATACCTTCATATTGGGCACGCGAAAAGTATCTGCCTAAACTTCGGGCTCGCCGAATCGTACAACGGCGCCTACAACCTTCGCTTCGACGATACAAATCCGACAAAGGAGGAGCAAGAGTTTGTCGATTCGATCAAAGAAGACGTTCGGTGGATCGGCTTTGATTGGAAGGAACGTGAGTTCTTTGCATCGGATTACTTTGACCAGTTGTACGATTGGGCTGTGCAATTAATCAATGTGGGAAAGGCATATGTCTGCGACTTGGATGGCGAGCAGATTCGCGAGTATCGCGGAACATTGACGGAACCAGGGAAGGACAGTCCCTTTCGAGACCGCAGCGTCGAAGAGAATCTCGACTTGTTCGAGCGGATGTGTGGCGGCGAGTTTCCCGATGGCAGCCATACGTTACGTGCCAAGATCGATATGGCCAGTTCCAACTTGAATCTGCGCGATCCGGTGATGTACCGCATTCTAAAGGCACACCATCATCGCACGGGTGACAAGTGGTGTATCTATCCGATGTACGACTATGCTCACGGCCAATCCGATTCGCTGGAGAAAGTCACGCACTCGATTTGCACCCTCGAATTCGAAAATCATCGGCCGCTGTACGATTGGTTTTGCGAATCACTCGAAATTCACCACCCTCGACAGATTGAATTCTCGCGGTTGAACTTGACGTACACGGTGATGAGCAAGCGGCGTCTGTTGGAACTGGTCAAGGACGGCCATGTCAACGGCTGGGACGATCCGCGGATGCCGACCATCAGCGGCTTGCGTCGACGTGGCTACACGCCGGGATCTGTTCGCGAATTCTGTCGCCGTGTTGGCGTGACCAAGTTTGACGGAGTGACAGACATTGTCCAACTCGAAAATGCTTTACGCGAAGACCTTAACGAACGTGCGCCTCGCGTCATGGGAGTGTTGCGTCCTCTGAAGGTCGTGATAGAAAACTATCCGGAAGGTCAATCGGAAGAACTCGAAGCTGTCAACAATCCACAAGACGAAGCGGCTGGCACTCGTAAGGTTCCGTTCAGTCGGGAGATCTATATCGAGCAAACCGACTTCATGGAGGACGCACCGAAGAAGTTCTTCCGCTTGAGCGTCGGGCGCGAAGTGCGTCTGCGATATGCCTATTTCGTCACTTGCACTGAAGTCATCAAGGACGATGGCGGCGAGGTGATCGAATTGCGTTGCACCTACGATCCAGAAACCAAGGGCGGCAATGCGCCGGACGGCCGCAAGGTCAAAGGCACAATCCATTGGGTTTCTGCGGAACATGCGTTGACCGCAGAGGTCCGTTTATACGATCACCTGTTCTCCAAGGAAGATCCCGACGATGTCGAAGAAGATCGCGATTGGCTTGAGAACTTGAATCCCAATTCCCTTGAGACACTTGCGGACTGCAAATTGGAGCCCAGCTTGGCGCATGCCGAAGTAGGTATCGGCTATCAATTTGAGCGAACAGGCTATTTTTGCTTGGACAAGGACACGCAACCTGACAAGCCGGTCTTCAATCGAGCCGTTTCGCTCCGCGATACCTGGGCGAAGAAGAAATAGGCAATTTGGCTTGCGTCGATTCTGCGTATAGTCCGTCCGCCAGAACTTCTTGACCGTTGCTCGCGCATCACGCACACTAAACGCGCAGAAGATGCGACACGGCGGATTGAAGCACCCGACAAAAAGTTAGTGTAGCCGTCACTCTCCGAGTGACGAGCCCTCATCACTCGGAGCGTGATGCCTACTTTTGTCGCGGTACGACACGTTCGCTCTCGCAATTCGACTGATTTGGCCGTTTCATCGAGGAGCCGATATGTTCACGTGCGATCGTTTGCAAATGTCGATTTCTTTCTCGCTATGTCTCGCGGCAACGTTAGCAGTCGCTGAGGAAACGGTATTTACACCCGCGGAGATTCAAGTCCCGGACGGATTCGTCGTGGAGATTGCTGCCGCGTCGCCAATCGTCAAACATCCGATGATGGCGACGTTTGATGATCGCGGGCGGTTGTTCATTGCTGAAAGTGCTGGCGAGAACTTGCGACGCCCAGATCTCGAAGAGAAATTACCAAACTTTGTGCGGATGATCGAGGACACAGACGGCGACGGACAGTTTGACAAGAGTACGATCTTTGCCGACAAGATGACATTTCCAATGGGAGCCCTGTGGCTCGACGGTTCGTTGTACGTCGCTTCGTCCGGTGGTATCTGGCGGCTGCAGGACACTGATGACGATGGCGTCGCGGATGTTCGTGAACAGATCGTTAACGAATTTGGCTATTCCGGCAACGCGGCCGATGTTCATGGCTGCTTTCTTGGGCCGTGTGGAAGAATCTACTGGTGCGAAGGGCGTCATGGGCACGAGTTTCGCGATGACGGCGGCCACGTCTTGAGCAAGGGCAAGGCAGCGCGGATCTTCTCGTGCAAGTCCGATGGAAGCGATGTTCAAGTTCATTGCGGCGGCGGGATGGACAATCCCGTTGAGATCGACTTCACCGAAGAGGGCGAAATGCTTGGCACGGTGAATATCTTGTATCGGCAACGAGGAGATTGCCTGGTGCATTGGATGCACGGTGGCGTTTACCCGCGTTTCGATCAACCTCAAGTGGTCGCCGAGTTCCAACGAACGGGCGATCTCCTGCCGCCGGTCGTCAATCTCGGTCACGTCGCCGTCTCAGGTACGACTCGCTATCGCGGAACTCAGTTCGGAGCCGGGTTTGCCGACAACTTCTTGATCACTGAGTTCAACACGCACAAGGTGGTACGGGCCAAGTTGACGCGAAGTGGATCTACCTTTGCAGCCGAAGTTACGGACTTTTTGAGCTGCGCCAGTGGCGACTTCCATCCGACTGACGTTCTCGAAGATGCCGACGGCAGCTTGCTTATTATCGATACGGGTGGCTGGTTCCGCATCGGATGCCCGACGTCGCAGATTGCTAAGCCGAACATTCTAGGAGCGATTTACCGAATTCGACGGAGTGATGGTAAAGTCATCGACGACCCTCGTGGCTACGACATAGATTGGGAGGCTCGTCCTTCGAAGCTTGCGAAGTTGCTCGATGACAATCGGTTCGCCGTTCGCGACCGAGCAGTTCGAGAATTGGCCCAGCACGGCGCGACGGCAGTCGCATCACTCTCCAAGCTCGCGTCATCACCAAGTGTGCAATCGCGACGCAACGCAGTCTGGGCACTTTCTCGAATCGTTTTGCCAGAGGCGACAGCAGCGATTCAAACACGTCTGACCGATAAGAATCCTCGTGTCCGTCAGGCCGCTGCCGTAAGCTTGGGCGTTCGCGGCGACGTCGCAGTGACGGGCGATCTCGTTTCGCTGCTTGGCGACTCTGATCCCGCGGTTCAACGCGATGCGGCGACCGCTCTGGGAAAGCTTCGAGGGCCCGCCGCTGCCGCGGCGATTTTGGCTGCGGTGGGCGAAGAGCAAATCGATCGAGTTCTGGAGCACGCGCTGATCTATGCCCTGATCGACATGAATTCCTCTTCTGGTACGAGCGTCGGTTTGGCTTCCGAGAATTCTCGCGTACAACGAGCTGCGGTGACCGCTTTGGATCAGATGAAGGACGGAGAATTACAGCGATCTCAAGTAACCTCGTTGCTCAACACAAACGACCTCGCATTGCAGCGAACCGCGATCGATGTCATCGCTCGGCATCCCGAATGGAGCGGCGAGGTTGTGACCGCGGTGCGACCCTTGCTGGACGGCAGTGAACTCGATTCGGAACAAGCGGCATCCGCGCGAAGTTTATTGCTCGCATTCGCCGCGAACGAACAAGTGCAACAATTCGTTTTCAAGTCTCTCGAGGAATCCAGTCTCTCGAAGATCGCCGTACTTACCCTCCTTGAAGTGATCCGCGACGCGAGTTTGTCTGCGGTCCCTGATAGTTGGGCCCTCGTGGTTGCAAGGCATCTCGGCACGGACGATGCAGAAGTCGTCGACGCTGCGGTTGCAGCGGCGGAAGGCGTGAGTTCAGCTTCCGTCAATGAAGCCTTACATGCGATTGTTCAAGACGGAAAACGCCCCGCAGACTTACGCGTCCGCGCTGCCGCGGCAATAGATGTCGCAACAGAGTTAGACGAGTACTCGTTCGCATTTCTGTCTAGCCAGCTTTCCTCTGACTTACCTGTAACTCGACGGCTCGCAGCCGCTCGCGCCATCGGCACAGCAACGCTCAAATTGAAACAACAGCACGAGTTAACTGCGAGCTTATCGCAGGCGGGGCCCCTGGAGCTGTCGTCGCTGCTCGCAGCTTACGAAGGTGCCAGCGGAGACTCGCTTGGCGAATCGTTGGTCGCAGCCCTCAAGGGGTCTCCTGGTCTAGGTAGTATTTCACCGGGCGCACTGGATCGATCCCTCTCCAACTTCTCACGTTCCGTACGCGAAGCCGCTTCAGATATTCGTTCTCGCATGAACCCGTCTAGTGAAGAACAAGTCGCGCGATTGGCAGAATTGGAGGCGGACATCGAGGGCGGTGATCCGCTACGAGGCAAGGCGGTCTTTGAGGCGCAACGCACCTCGTGTATCACTTGCCACACGGTCCAAGGGCGGGGCGGTCGAATTGGACCGGATCTATCTACGACGGGGGCCCGCCGGACAACTCGAGACTTGCTGGAAGCCGTTCTCTACCCGAGTTCCTCCTTAGCCCGTGGTTTCGAGACGTTCACTGTTTTAACGAACGATGGCAAAGTCCACACCGGCTTGATCCTGTCCGAAACGACAGAAACTATTCGTGTCAGAACGACACAGCAAACAGAACTGACCATACGGCGATCTGATATCGAAGATCTGCAGCCAAGTCCAGTCTCGGTCATGCCCACCGGCTTGGACCGTACGATGCCAGAGGAGGAGCTACGAGACCTTGTCGCATACCTGAAGTCGCTTACTTCGGTTCAATAGTCAGCGAACGGTTGAATAGCCGCGGTAAGCGGGCTGTTGTGTGAGGCGTGAAGGGCGTTCTGGTGCTGGGAAGCCGCGGCGCGAGCTGGTCAATGGGCTCGCCGGTGCAGCGAACTGTGGTTCTGCGATGTTGACGGGCGTATAGCCTTCGAATGGTGGCATATCCCAAAGCTGATCGGGGCTGCCGTAGAGTGAGTTTATCGTGAATTCATTGACATCGATTGTCAAAGATAGCTGAGCGTCGGGCATCTGGATCTCGATTCGATGCGGCAAAGAGACGGCCGCTGCTTCGTAGTACCGGTGCCCGCTTGTGCGGGCTGAGGCAACGGCGCGGCCCGCTGCGTCCAGCAAGTGCTGTTCGAGAATCCAGCCATATCGCTCGTGGATTACCAGCACTCTCGTCATGTCCCCGGTTGGGTGGCTTAAACGAGTGCGCAATTCGACGTGACCATCACCGCGCGATATCGGATGCTCATGCGTCCCGCCTGGCTCGAGCTGCACGAGGCCGATCGCTTCAATCAACCAGTGTGGATCGACCGGGAACATTCCGCGCGATGGGCTCGCGGCGAAGTCGCGATGGCTGGCATAGAACACGAGTGGTTCGGGAGCTTGCTTGGCCCAGAACCAGAACAACTCATCGTTGCTGCCGATGTCGAGTTCAGGTCCGATTAGCTTTGACTTGAGGCGAAATCGATGCTCGCGCTCTAGCGAGACGCTGGTTCGAAGGCTTGGCAGTCCCGGAACGGAAAGCCGAGCGCTGTCGGAATGAAGTTGCTGGACGCGATTCGTGTTCGCATTGACCGCATAAATAATCTCATCCAGAGTCGGCGGAGTGACAAATGCGGTTGGCGCCATCGGATTTACGCCAAACGTATGATGGCGACACGATGCACCGCTCGCAACAAAGAGCGTTAGTAGCAGACACAGAATTCCCAACGTCCGATTCAAGTCAGCATCCTTGCTGTGTGACAATCTCGTCACGGTTTCCTACCGCGTTCAAGTCCGTTTAGGCGGCGTCTGCGTAAAGCAGCTTCGACAATTCTTCTTGGATCTCAGCAGCTCGTTCCGGCGATGGATCGAGTACCACAACTTGGTAGTCTGTTTCGTTCTTCGAGCAATAAAGCGCGAGCTGCTCGTTGCCGTCTTTGTCCTCTTCAGAATCTTCGAGCCTCAGGATACGACGTCGCACCATCAGCAAGGCCAGAACGTATCGCACATCGGCCCGCGTCGAATCGCTTTCAAGTTGCTCGAAGTAATGAAGCATCACGTCGTTCGGAGCCCAGTTAACTTTCTTTGCGTTCGGCGCGGGCATCTGAGACTTCCACCATCCGACCGCGTTCTCTGGTGGTTGCTCCCAGGCCTCTTGCGAGTAGTCATAGCGGACGACGTCGGCGCCTTCGGAAACGAGTACGGAATGAAAGATTTCGCCGGGCCGAAACTCTCGTTCGGTCTTTGCACAATGGCGCGTGCATCGTTGAACTTCGAACTCGAACATCCCCGCACCCTGCTGACGAAAAAGACACGGCGGCCATGAATTGGCCATCGACTAGCGTGCGGATCATAGGGGAAACGTCGAAACGGCTCAATACACAGTAAAAAAGCGACTGTCCGTTCCGCCTGGGCCGATCTTCAATTCAACCCGTTTCGTGCATTTGGGGCAATTACCGGCGTACGCCGTGCCTTCCTGGTTCACGTAAATGCGAGAATAGACGCCACAGCAGGCGAATTGCACGCCGAGAAAGCGGCGCCTTGCTGGAACTCCGTCGGAGTTGGACGTCGGTTCGGGATCGCTTGAGAGATCTAAAGATTCACCAGCCATTTCCGTATCTCAACATGAATCTCCTTCGGTTTGGATTACACAGAGATCTTTCGGAAGTATACGTTCGTTTTGAGTTCTTGCGAACTCGATTTTCTCCTTCGAAGCGGCCTTGACCAATTGACGCGAACATTTGCCGACAGCTATGCGTCTGCAATTGACCCAGCAATTAAAGCCCGAGCTTGACCCAACCCCAAGGCCTAGATAAACTCAAACTCTGGTGAGTTTTGGATTTAGAGGCACGTATTGACCCTATCCTGGGCTCGAGCGATACGCGTCGGAGCGACCGATGAGAAGCAAAAATCTAGCCCTACTCCTACTGCTATCACTCGGTTGCCATCGGCCGTAGGGGACCCTCGCCACCTTTAGATACACAAAGCGGACCCCGAGGCTTTCTTCGCCTTGGGGTTTTTTATTGGAATACAAGTTTTCGCTGGGATCTGACTCGAATGAATCAATTGGTGCAAAGACGTCGAAGGATTTGCCGCGCGAGGGCTGAGTTGTTACTTCCCGCGCCGGTCTAGGACCGGCGTCCTGCCCGCAGTAATTCGAAGTAAGAATGTAGCTCAAACTTAGAAAGCAAGATCCATGACCGAGAATCGACGAATCGTTATTTTTGACACCACATTGCGCGATGGCGAACAGTCGCCAGGCGCGAGTATGAATCTGAATGAAAAGATGGAGATCGCCCAGGCCTTGGTCGATCTGGGCGTGGATGTGATCGAAGCTGGCTTTCCGATCGCTTCACCAGGTGACTTTGCGGCCGTTCAGGAAATCTCTCGTTCAGTCCGCGGCTCGACAATCTGCGGCTTGGCTCGCTGCGCCGAAGGCGACATCGACCGAGCGTGGGAATCGCTGAAGCTCGCCGAGTCGTCTCGTATTCACGTCTTCTTAGCGACAAGCGCGATTCATCGTGAATTCAAACTCAAGATGACCACCGAGGAGATCGTTAAGCGGGCCGTCGCTGGAGTGAAGCGAGCCGTAAGTTATTGTGACGACGTCGAGTTTTCGCCCGAGGACGCTGCTCGCACGGAGAAAGATTTTTTGTGCCGGGTTGTCGAAGCTGCGATCGATGCTGGAGCAACCACGGTTAACATCCCGGATACCGTTGGATACGCGACGCCTGGCCAGATGGGTGAAACGATCAAGATGCTCTGCGATCGTGTGCCAAACATCGACAAGGCGGTAATAAGTATCCACTGTCACAACGATCTTGGTTTGGCCGTCGCGAACAGCCTGGCAGCTGTCTCCCATGGTGCGGGCCAGATTGAATGCACGATCAATGGCATCGGGGAACGAGCAGGTAACTGTTCGCTCGAGGAAGTCGTAATGGCGATGCGGACTCGCGACGACTACTACGGTTGCGAAACGAGAATTAACACGCAGCGTTTGGTTCCGGCGAGTCGATTGGTGTCGTCGGTTACAGGAATTCAGGTCCAACGCAACAAAGCGATCGTCGGACGGAATGCGTTTGCGCACGAGGCCGGCATTCATCAGGACGGCATGCTAAAGGAGCCGACCACTTATGAGATTATGCGTCCGGAGGATGTTGGTTTTACGAAGACCGATTTGGTTCTTGGAAAGCACAGCGGTCGCGCGGCATTAGCGGATCGCGCGAACACCCTGGGATACCGCCTGACCGGGGAGCAGTTACAGGCCGTCTTCGAGGAGTTCAAAGACCTCGCAGATAAGAAGAAGGATATCTACGACGGAGACATCGCGGCGTTGATCGAGAAGCAAATTCACTCGGCTCCCGAACAAGAGTGGTCTGTCGTATCGTTCGAGGCGACCTCGGGAACTGGTCAGAAGCCGAAAGTCAGCCTGACGTTGCGGCACGGCGACCAAGACTTCACCGAAGAGTTGTCCGATGGCGACGGGCCGATCGATGCGGCGTTTCTTGCCACTGAGAAGATCACCGGAATCAGGCTGCGATGTAAGGACTATCAAGTTCGCAGCGCGACTCTGGGACACGACGCGTTAGGCGAAGTTACGCTCGAAATCGAGTACAATGGAACAACCTTCCGAGGACGCGGAGTTTCGACTGACACGGTCGAAGCGACGGTGTTGGCGATTCTCGATGCGGTGAATCGAATTGTGCTGACACAAAACGCTTCTGCGTCGTAGGAATTTGGCGTGGAGCGCCAGCTTCTCGGTTGGAATCGGTCGAGTCACTTTTTTGAAACAACGGTCGTCGGCATGGCCAGTATTAAGATCATCTCGGGTGCCAATTCAGGCGAGACCTATCCGCTTGATGTGCGCGAGGTCTTGCTGGGGCGCCATCCTGACTGCCAAGTCGTTCTGAAGGACTCGACGGTTTCCCGCCGACACGCACGGTTCGTCAAAGAAGGCGACCATTTTCTGGTTGACGACGTTGGCAGCCAGCACGGTACGCGCGTGAACGGTGAAGTGATTCGTTCCTCCCAACGCTTGCACGATCAGGACGAAGTGCAAATCAGTCAGGTGCGAATTGTTTTTCTTACCGATGCGGACGACAGCAATGGAAAGACGGACCGTCCTTCCACGATCATCACGTCGGTTGACGTACTCGGCGACGCGGGGCTGGCGGACGACAGCCAGACGGCACCGAAGTGGCGAGCGTTACTCGACATTACCCGTTCCTTGGGCGTGTCGCTGGACCTGAAGCTGATCTTGCCAAATGTCTTGGAGAACATCTTCCAGATCCTTCCTGAAGCAAGTCGCGGCTGTATCATGGTGGCCGAGCGAGTTGGCGAGGAACCGCTTCCTTATGCGGTCAAGAATAGTACCGGCAACGCAGACGCACCGCCCCCGATCAGTCGAACGATCACGAATAAGGTGATGACTCAGTGTAAGGCGGTATTAAGTACGGATGCGGGCGAGGACGAACGATTTCAAGCCAGCGAGTCGGTACTTGAATTGAAAATGCGATCGGTGCTGTGCGCCCCACTTGTCGGTTCTGCGGACGAAGCGTTCGGAATGATTCATCTCGATGCACAGGACCCTGCGCATCAGTTCACGTCGGATGATCTCGAAATCCTCGTCAACATCGCAAATTTGGTTGGCCAAGCCGTAGATCACGCGAGACTGCACGAAACGCAGCTGCAATTCGATCGACGCGAACGCGATATGGAGACGGCTCGGCAAGTGCAACAACACTTCCTGCCCGCAGACCACCCTAACATCGAAGGCTACTTAATCTCCGATTACTACAAACCGGCTGATGCCGTAGGAGGCGATTACTTCGGTTACACCGACTTGCCGGATGGACAACTTGCTATCGCCGTTGGAGATGTAGCTGGACACGGTGTCCCCGCCGCACTGCTGATGGCCCGTCTGTGTAGCGAGACCCGTTACTGCCTCGTGACGGACATCATTCCGAGCGACGCGGTTCAATCACTCAATCAACAACTGACTAAACAAACCTTCAGCTTCTTCATTACGTTTGCGCTCTGCGTACTCGATCCTGTGCGACACGAGCTAACGGTGGTTAATGCAGGACATATGCCACCGTTGATTCGTCGTGCGAAGACGGGAGAAGTGGATGAAATCGGAGCGGACGCGGCCAGCATGCCGCTGGGGATTGAATCGGAAGTCTCGTATCAGCAGACGACGGTTGCACTAGAACCAGGTGATATCGTTGTCATGTACACCGACGGCATCAGCGAGTGCCCAAGCCCATCTGGCCCACAGTTTGGCATCGAACGAATACGTCAAGTGATCGCGAACGCAAGGGACGCGCGCGATGTCACGGGAAGTTTGCTTCGCGAGGTAAGCGAGTTTACCAAGGGAATGATGCAAGAAGACGATACTTGTATCGTCGCATTCTCGCGTAACGCCGAGTAACACTTCCTCGTCTGAGGCGGGAATTACGCAACAAATGCCAGCCAATAAAACACCCAGCCGGTAACCGCGGTCATGAACATCGCGGTTGCGGCAATACGCCCCCACATCATGTGCCGCGAGCTGTATTCACATGGGGCAACCGGTTTGGGAAACTTCTGCAGAGCGCGAACGATTACAAAGATCCAAAGCAGTGGCGTTGGTATGGCGAAACAAAGGTGAATCCAAAGGCTGTAGTCAACGATCTTTGAGGCGTAAAACGGGGATGCCTCGGCTAGCGAACGCCAGTCCTTGGTAATGAAACGCATGTCGACTTCGAAGGCGGTGACTGCGACCAGCAGAATCGCGCCCAGAGCAAGCTGTATCCACTTGTGCCATTCGCACTTATGCAACTCAGCGGGTTTGCGAAACTTGACGAGCCAAATGCTTGACGCCAGCACTGGAATGACAGCGAATAGTGCCACGAACACGAAGTCAAGCATCACCGATCCGCGCGTCGGGAGGAAACCATGAAAGTCATTGCTAGCGGTCTGGGCTAAAAAGAGCACCGTAATACCTCGTTTCATCCGACGCGATTAGGAGAAAGTCCTCCCGATTCTAGCGGCCAGCGGCAAATCAGCGAGACCGGGCTGACTAATCTAAGCATGCGCCTCCTCGCCGAGAGGCGAAATAAGGGCGATAGCGGACTTGCGCCAGAAATTGCCCCATTTTTGTAACCCGATCGTTCGATAGATGCAATCACTTTCTCCAAGTCCTATAATCGGACCTTCGCGATCCGATGCAAAGCCTACCGCTGGAATAACCGATGCCAACTGCAACACATCCACTCCAAAAGCGCTCGACCGCACGACGTAAGGTCGCCCGTCCCCGCCGCCCGCGAAGAACCAGCAAGCCACTGCGTATGAGTTCGCCCGAAGCCCAACGGACCTTGATTGACGAGATCGACGATCGGCAAGAGGTTTTGTTGAATGACCTCGCCTCGTTGAACGCTCGCGTCGAAGCATTGCTCGACAAATGCCTCGCGTCTCGCGAAGAACAACGCCGCGCGGAAGATGAGATCGATGGGCCATCTAGTCTCGCCGGTCCAAATGTCCTGATTTCCCAATCGCCCTCAGCAGCCTCAGCCCCACAAGAATGCTGATCGTGCAGCCACCCAGTCCCAAGATCGAAAGCTTCTCGAGACCGAAGAACATGTTTTCCGGGAAGATCAGAGGCGGGACTTGTTGGCTGAGCATGACCGACGAGCCCAAAAACAACGAGCTGGCCATCATCGCGAGGACGAGTCGGTTCACCGATGGTCCGAGTCCTCGATGATCGAGATGTACGTCGAACTTGCCCGCTTGAATCTGTTCGAGGATTTCTCCCAGACGTTTAGGCACGATTTCGGCGAGTTGTTCTAGCTCAAAATAAACTCGTCTCGCTTTTCGCAATTGTCTCGCAGGCGACAAGCGTCGCAGCAACATCTTTCGTTGAAAAGGTCGCATGACTTCCATGAGACTAAACTTGGGGCTCAGCATTTTTGTCGTGCCCTCCAGTGTCACGAGTGTCTTAATTAACAGGCCAACTTGCGGTGGCAGCGAAATGCGATGTCGGTGGATGATCTGTGTCATCTCCGTCAACGCGCCTCCGAGATCAAACTGGTCGAGCGATTGCGTGGCGTAATGCCCGACGAAATCAGCGATGTCGATCGCGAGAGCACCTTCATCGAGGCCAGGTGGAATCGTGCCCACTCTTTTGATCAACGACGCCAGGATGGTCACATCTTGATTGACGATCGCCAGAAGCATCTCTTCGATGTCTTCACGTAGGCGTTCATCCAATCGACCGACCATGCCGAAGTCGAGCAATCCGATTACGTTGCCCGGCAAGACGACGATATTGCCTGGGTGAGGATCAGCATGATAGAAGCCGTGAGTGAAAATCATGTCCAAGTACAACTCGGCTCCACGCCGAGCGACCTCGACCAGATCGATTCCCGCGGCAATAAGTTGCTCGGTGTTCTCGAGTTTAGTTCCGTCGATCCGCTCCATCGTGAGAACTCGTGGGGTGCAGAGTTCCGTGACTGGCTTCGGCATCCGGACAAACGGGTTGTCGCCGAACTGAACTTCGAACTGCAAGAGGTTTCTTTCCTCGCGGCCAAAGTCCAATTCGCGACGAAGTGTACGAGCCATTTCGGCTACTGTCGCGACGGGACGATAGGGAGCAAACTCGGGGATCATCTCGGCGAGTTGGGCCAAACCTCCGAGGACATCAAGATCTTCCCGAACGATGCTCTCGATCCCAAGATGTTGAACTTTGACGACGACATCTTCGCCCGAGGCGAGTCGCGCGGCATGCACCTGTCCGATAGATGCAGACGCAATCGACTCGTCGTCAAACCGCGCGAAGAGTTCTTCGACCGGTTGGCCGAGTTCTTCCGCAACCAAATCGCGAATCTTATTCGCAGGATCGGCGGGAACATTCGATTGGAGCTTGGCAAGTTCATCTGCGAGTTGAACTCCAACGACATCAGGACGTGTACTAAGCAATTGCCCCAGTTTAATGAACGTGGGGCCTAGTTCCGTCAACGCGAGTCGAATCCGTGCTTCCCGGGTGTGCCGAGCGATCGCCTCTCCATCGCGAGCTTTCAAGGCATCCTTGACGAATTCCAGCTTGAACCCACTGATCCAATCCGCCAAACCGTACTTGCTCAGGACAGAGATGATCTCAGTCCAGCGCCGCACGTTGCGATAGATTTGTGGGATTGATGTGATTTTCATGGAGTTCCGCCAAGGATTCGACCTTTCTCGATTCTAGCTGCGGTCGGACCTCTCCGCCATTCGTGGAGGGGGCGTTGCCATCGAGCGCTTGACCCTGCGTGCTAGTTTGGTGACACTACGCGTCGCCCTAAACTCACTAACTTAAAGAGATGATTTGATGAAGAATCGTACGTCGGCTGCCGCCCTATTTCTGTCGCAATGTTTGATGGCAACTCTTTGTCACGCAGATTGGCCGCAGTGGCGCGGTGCGAAACTGGATGGCGTGAGCCACGAGACGAACTTGCCGACAAAGTGGAGCAAGACCGATAACGTCGCTTGGCGTTTTACGATGCCGGGCGCTGGTGGATCGACGCCGGTGATTGCGGGTGACCGGATCTTTGTGACGAGCGTTTCTGGCAGCGACTTGCTGATCCTTTGTGTGAGCACGGCGGGCAAGGAACTATGGCGTAAGACGATTGCGAGCGGGAACAAGGACGTTCGCGGAGATGAGGGCAATTCGGCTTCGCCTTCTGCCTGTACCGATGGCAAGCACGTTTGGACGGTCATGGCAAACGGTTCCTTCGGTTGCTTCACGCTGGATGGCGACGAAGTCTATCACTTCAATTTGCAAGATCGTTACGGTCCATTCAATATTGCGTTCGGCATGACGAGTACCCCAGTTCTCGACGACGGGCGATTGTACTTTCAGTTTATTCATGGTGAAGGGAATCCGGACACTCGCGAAGCGATGGTCGTATGTCTCGATGCCGGTTCGGCAAAAGAAATATGGAAACAGCCTCGCATCACCGGTGCCGCTCAGGAGAACGAACATTCCTACGCTTCACCGATGCTCTATCGTGATGAGGAACGAGAGTTCCTGATTACGCATGGCGGTGATTACGTGATGGCTCACAGCTTGAACGACGGCGGCGAATTGTGGCGTTGCTGTTTAAATCCTCATGGCGCAACTTACCACCCGACACTTCGGTTTGTTGCGTCGCCGTTGGCAGTTCCAGGAATGATCGTTGTTCCTTCGGCCAAAGGGGAAGCCGTCTTAAGCCTGCGCCCGGATGCTCGGGGCGACGTGTCGGATGACGATCGCGCGTTGCATTGGCGACGAGCCGCCGGCACTCCGGATGTACCGTCGCCGCTCTATCACGACGGCCTCGTCTATCTCTGTCGCGAGAATGGCAACCTTGTTTGCGTCGATGCGAAGACGGGCAACAAATTCTACGAAGAGCGGACGACTGTCGATCGGCATCGAGCTTCGCCACTGTATGCCGATGGCAAGGTCTACACGACCGCTCGCAATGGTATCGTAACGGTCGTAAAGGCCGGGCGAGAATTTGAGATTCTTGCACAGAACGATTTGGGTGAGGCAATTTCCGCATCGCCTGCGGTATCTGATGGGCGAATTTATTTGCGAACCTTCGACGCGTTATACGCGATTGGTAAGTAGCTGCGATTGATGACTAACAGCGGTAAGGAAGAATCTTCAAACGCAATCGACTTATCGCGCGTACTGGTGTTGGGCAGCAGTTGCGCTGGCAAGACGACCTTCGCGAGCGAGTTGTCCACGGTCATTGGCGCGCCCCACATCGAGTTGGATTCGTTGCACTGGGGCCCGAACTGGACGGCCCGACCACACGATGAACTGGCTGCGGAGGTCGCAAACGTCGCAGCTACAGATCGGTGGATCGTAGACGGTTGTTACTTCAATTTGCAGCCCATCTTGTGGCCCCGCGCCACGACCGCGATCTGGCTCAACTACTCGTTCCCAGTAGTCGCCTGGCAAGCCGTAAAACGCACGCTCCGGAGGTCATTAATGCGAGAGCGTCTCTACGGCGACAATCGAGAGTCGCTTGCTCGAGCCCTGTTTTCTCGGGAATCAATTCTCTTGTGGGTCGCAACCAGCTACCCGCATAGACGGCAAGACATTCCGAAACAGCTCCGGCGTACGGAATTCAATCACCTTTTGCCAAGAGAATTCAAGCATCCGCGGCAAGCCAGCCGATTCCTCAAGTTGCTAGCCCAGCCGTCTGCGCTTCGCGGAGCCAAATCGCGTGGCCTTCCGAGTTAGACCTGCGGTTTGCTAAGATGATGGGCTTTTACACTTCGAAACACCCTCGGCTGTTCACCCATGCGCCGCGAAGACATACGCAACATCGTCATCATCGCCCACGTCGATCACGGCAAGACGACCCTCGTCGATGCGCTGCTTCGCCAGAGCGGCCAGTTTCGAGACAACCAACTGCAAGGCGATTGTATCCTTGATTCCAATGACTTGGAGCGAGAACGGGGCATCACTATTCTCGCCAAGAATATTGCGATCGCGTACAAGGGCGTAAAGATCAACATTATTGATACGCCAGGACATGCTGACTTTGGCGGAGAAGTTGAACGCGTGATCCGGATGGCCGATGGAGCAATTCTGCTCGTTGATGCAGCAGAAGGGCCGCTCCCACAGACACGCTTTGTATTAGCCAAGGCACTTGAGTTCGGTTTGAAACCGATTGTTGTCGTCAACAAGATCGACCGAGGCGATGCGCGGGCGGTGGCAGTGCTCGACAAAGCCTTCGAACTTCTGATGGATCTAGGCGCCCACGATCATCTTGACGACTTTCCACACTTGTTCGCCAGTGGCAAGGACGGCTACGCCACCATAGATCCAGATGTACCAACCGACTCGATGGCACCACTGCTTGATATGGTGTTGGAACAGGTCCCCGGTCCTCAAGTCGATCCCGATTCACCATTGCAGATGCTAGTGACGACGTTGGATTGGTCTGAGTTCGTCGGTCGAATAGCCGTCGGTCGCATCAAAGCGGGAAGCATCAAGCAAGGGCAAAGTGTCGCGTTGATGCAGGCAGACGACAAGATCGTAAACACCAAGGTCGGTGGCTTGCGCGTGTTCGACAAACTTGGTCGTGTCGAGGTCGAATCCGCATCGGCCGGCGATGTGGTTGCGATTCTTGGGCTGGAAGGTGTCGAGATAGGCGACACAATCTGTGCGGCGACGCACCCGGTCGCGATGCCAAGACTGCAGGTCGACAAACCCACGCTGGAGATGGTGTTTTCGATAAACACTTCGCCGCTCGTTGGTCGGGACGGGAAGTACGTGACAACTCGACAGCTAAAGGTACGTCTCAAGAAAGAGTTGGAGCGAAATGTTGCTCTGCGGGTACGGCCAATTGACGGCACGGATGCATTGGCAGTGGCTGGGCGCGGCGTACTGCACTTGTCTGTATTAATCGAGACAATGCGTCGTGAAGGGTATGAGCTCTCGGTCGGCAAGCCGCACGTCATTACTCGCGACAACAAGGGGGTTAAAGAGGAGCCGTTCGAGTCGCTAGTCATCGAAGTTCCCACTGACAAATTCGGTCCGGTGATGGAGTTAGTCGGTGAACGACGCGGGATGCTCGATCATATGACAACGCACGGCGACTACACGCACGCCGACTTCATGATTCCCGCGAGGGGGCTGATCGGATTACGAACGCGGCTGCTGAACGCAACGCAAGGAACCGCGGTCATTCATCACCGCTTTGCAGAGTATCGCCCGATCGAGGGCGAGATTCCTCACCGACCAAACGGCGTGCTCGTTTCGATGGTTCATGGCAAAGCAGTCGGTTTCGCCTTGGATGGCTTACAGCAGCGTGCCGACTTGTTCGTCTCGCCTGGCGATGTCGTTTACGAAGGGATGATCGTGGGCGAGAACAGTCGTGACAACGACATGCCCGTGAACCCTTCGAAAGAGAAGAAACTCACGAACATGCGAGCTTCGGGAAGCGACGACAATATTCTACTGAAGCCACCGCGGAGACTGTCCTTGGAAGCCGCTCTCGAGTACATCGAAGACGACGAACTCGTTGAAGTCACGCCTTCCGAGATTCGTCTCCGCAAATCGATTCTCTCAGAGACGGACCGGCGCCGCGAATCTCGGAAACGGGCGTAAGCTAGATCGCTCCAACTGTGTTGCCACGCGACTTAGGTTGTGGTTAGGATACAGCCTGCGCTTCGCGCCGCTCGCGACAATCAGATTGGTTCACTCTTTCGCAATTGGTGCAACATCATGATGAAACTTTTGCTGTCTTTCATGCTCCCGTTGCTCGCTTTACCCCTGTTCAAAGCGAGTGCTGCAGATTGGCCACAGTGGTTAGGTCCAGACCGCGCGAGCGTTTGGCAAGAGAGGGGCATCGTTGAGACCTTTCCTGCTGATGGGCTCAATGTAAAGTGGCGCATTCCGATTGGCCTTGGTTATTCCGGGCCCGCCGTTGCCGATGGCAAAGTTTATGTGTTGGACTATGAGCTAAAGTCGGGAAAGATCGCCAACAGCCCCGGTAGTCGTAGCAAGCTCGAAGGGCAAGAACGTGTCGTCTGCTTCGATGCCGATTCGGGGAATGTGAAATGGACGTATTCGTATAATCGCGAGTACGAGTTGTCGTACGCTTCCGGGCCTCGTTGCACTCCGACGGTGAACGATGGGCGAGTCTACGCCTTGGGCGGACATGGCGACTTGACATGTCTGGACGCCGAAAGCGGAGATGTCGTCTGGAAAAAAGAGCACGCGAAAGAGTACGACGCACCCACGCCTATTTGGGGCTTCGCCGCTCATCCCCTAGTCGAAGGCAATCTGCTTTACTGCATTGTTGGTGGTGAAGGCAGCGTCGCCGTTGCGTTTGATAAGAGAACGGGCAAGGAAGTGTGGCGAGCGCTTTCAGCGAATGAACAAGGATACTGCCCACCGACGATGATTGAACATGCTGGTGTGAAGCAGTTGTTGATTTGGCATCCGGAAGCATTGAACGGGCTCAATCCACGGACGGGCGAAGTGTACTGGTCAGTCGATTTGAAGCCAGCGTACGGCATGTCTGTCACCGCGCCTCGTAAGGTCGGCAGCTACTTATATGCAAGCGCAATCGGAAGCATTGGGGCGCTGGTAAAGCTCGATGATGGCAAACCGGCGGCTGAGATCGAATGGCGAGGAAAATCTAAGGATTCGGTTTATTGCTGCAACAGTACACCGCATATCGTTGATGGCGTGATCTATGGCAACGACTGTCAGGTCGGTTCGCTAATGGCTGTTCGCTTGGATACGGCCGAGCGACTCTGGGAGACGTTCAAGCCGACAAGTGGCGGAACTCGAAGAGCTTCGCACGGCACGGCGTTCATCGTTCGGCATCAAGATCGCTTCTTCCTGTTCAGCGAAACAGGCGACTTGATCCTCGCGAATCTGTCGAAAGACGGATACCACGAGATCAGCCGCTTTCACGTCGTCGACCCGACCAACGAGTGCTTCGGACGCGACGTCGTGTGGAGCCACCCAGCATTTGCCAACAAGTCCGTTTACGCTCGCAACGACAAAGAGTTAGTCTGCGTGAGTCTTGCGGCAGAATAAACACTACCGTCCTCCACTCGCCAAGACGCCATCCTGACAGATCGCAGCAAACTCTTCCGAGAAGTCCGGAGGAGGATCGGTCGGCGGCCAGAATCGCTCGTTTCGCACGCTCGCGACGATCTCTTTAGCCAATCGATCGGCCTGCTCGAGATCTTCTTCGGTCCACTTCGCCAACAGAAAGGCGATATGGCTGGTATCTTTCGCGAGCGTGATGTAGCCAAGTGCGATCGGACCGTCGATACCGAGGGAGCGAACCAGGTGCCGATACAAAGGTAGCTGAAGGTCCACCCATTCGCCACGCCGTTGGTGTGCATCCTCAGGACGCTTGCTAGTGTCAGAAGTCTTGTAGTCGAATACAACGCGATCCCCGGTCGTTGCGTTTACATCAATGCGATCGATACGCCCGGTTAACTGCATCGGCTCGCCGTCGACGAGAAGTTCGGCGCATTGATGCTGGTCGGTTGGAACTTCCGTGTGTTCGATTCGCCATCCAGCCGCAGCCCATTCAGCTTGTTTCTCGGCAAAAGCGTTCAGCCGGATGCGAAGTTGTTCCACCTGGACATGCACAACCGCCATCGCGTCGCGGCCGAAGCTCGTCGCAACACGTCGGTTCAATGCGTCGTGAAGCGTGCGGCGAATCTGCTCGACGTCCGTCGAGTCTCGCTCTGGGCTTTCGCCGAATTGACGTAACACCTCGTGTGCGAGCGATCCAAACGCTCCGCCATCCAGTTCGTCAGCATGATCATTGGCCGTGCGAAGCCTGAGTATATGCCGCAAGTAATAGCGATACGGACAAGCGATATAGTCTCGAAAGCTCGTCACGGACATGTGGTCAATTGGCGAGGCTAACGGGTTCGGACGAGGAACTTGAAGCCCCTCGATCGCCGAATCGGCGGACGCATTCCAATTCGCCGACGGCTCGTCGGAAACTGGTCCGAAAAAGTGAAGGGCACGTTGAGCGATATCCGCTGTTTCCGTGGCGAACAACAAGCGACTGGGCACGAGCGGATCGCTATCGTGATTACGACGTCCAACAACAACGCGAACGTCCTCTCGTGACGCAAGCATCACAGTCAACGCATAGGCGTCTCGTGCGTAACGACGCCGATTGTCCAGCAGCCCGAGTTGGCTGCGAAGTTGGTTTGGTAAGAAGAGGTCCGAGTTGAGCGACTCGGGAATAAACGCTTCGTTCAAACTGGTGACGATCAACGCAGGCGCATCGTCCAAGGGCAACTCCAACCAACCGAGCATCTCGATTGCGGCGTCGGCGGCTGGAGCCGGGCTCGGTTGTCCGCTCAGTTGATCCAACGTCCAACGAATTGCGCGAGTGGCGGAAAGACGCGGCTGTAATGATTCTGGAATGTGCGAGTAGGTTTCTAGCGCGTCGCGAATGCCTTCGCACGCGGCCAACGTCGAGCGGTCCTTGGCATCGTGCCTATGCAGCTGTCGCGAGCCATAGATTTCAGCCATGACTTGCAACAGTGGCGCAGCGCAATCACGGATCGGCAACTCATTTTTGCCTACGAGTGCGACGAGTTTCCGCACTGCGGAGAATGCGGCCTGAAGTTTCGTTGATTTCTTCTTCGGACCGAGCCAGCGTTCTCGCAATCGATGCGGAAGATGATCGGCGTGATACCGATCCAACTCGCTGAGCCAACCGTTCGGGACTCTTTGCTGCACGAGCCACGCTTCTACATCGGGATGACGCACAAACGCCGCAAATCCACGAAAGTGTTCACTCCCGATGTAGTCAGCTAGACTCGCAAGGAGGGTACATGGACCGCTCTCCAATAGCGAACGCCCGGGGCCCCAGCGGGTGGTTAATCCGCGAGTCTTGAGTACGCGGTCAATGTCCGGTACCAAACGCTCGTCGGGCACTCCGATCGTAATCTCATCGGCGTCATATTTGGCGTCGTATCGTGCGAGTTGACGCAGGACTGCCAAAGCTTGATCGTTTGGGCTACTGACCACGTCGACTTTCGCGGTGGCAAGATGAATCCGAGTATCTTGCCACACCGTTGAAATGAGGCAGCCGTGTTCGTCGAAGCGTTCGGCCCACTCTTCTGGCGCGAAGACCAATGCCGTCACGCGTTCCGTGACCTGATCGAGCATCTTTCGAGTCGCGACATTGATGTCGACCGTGCCGATTACTATCAGATCGTGTGCGGCCTTACATTCCTTCCTTTCAATCGCGACAAGTCTCGCCGTTTGTTTGTCCCACAAGCCGAGTTCGTCGAGCAAACGATGAAAGCGATCTTGGACCTCGGCCATCGTCAGCCAGCGGCCTTGTTCCTGGAAGCCATCGAGCGCCGTTCCATTTACTGCGACGTCGCGAAACTCGAGCCCATCCGCGGCGAGTTCGACATGCTGTCGCCGAAACGTTCTGCCTAACTCGAACCAACGGTCGTCTTCTTCGTCCATTGGAGGATTCGGGATGACTGCCAGCAACGCTTCATTCGGCGTTAACTGCAACGCGCGAGTCCAGGCCAGGTCTTGCGTCAGATCGTTCGCGAACGGCCTCTGCGGCGCGTATAGCTGTTCCGGGAGTGTTCCAACGGTTTCAATCAGTGGCGGCGTGAGCAACAGTCCTTCGGCTTCGCCCTTCTCGACCAAGATTTCAAGCAGCCGTCGACCGGCTCGTCGGCCAGGCACGACAACGATGACGCCACGCAAATTCGCGGCGATTCCCCGGCGATACTTATCGAGCAAGTACCCTGCCGCACTAAATAACGCCGGCTGATCAAGTCCGAGAAAGATTCTTCGAATGGGCATATGCCCGAAGATAACGCGAGTCGCTCGCGCGGCCAATCGGGGAGAGCTGATCCAAAAAACGAGGCCAGGCTCTAGGCAGCCGCAATTGCATCCCAATTGATCGGCTGCTGAAGATCAATCGATGTCGGCT
Source organism: Planctomycetota bacterium (assembly GCA_014381825.1). Classification (GTDB taxonomy): domain Bacteria; phylum Planctomycetota; class Planctomycetia; order Pirellulales; family Pirellulaceae. The sequence continues at coordinate 60,603 of JACNKX010000083.1, read as the reverse complement.
GCGAGGTAATGGCTTCGACGTACTTTTGTGCGGCACCGGTGTTAAAGATGACGACGCGCTCGTTGGGTCGTATCCAGCCAGTGCTCGTCAGCTTCTCGACTGCGCCGACACAGGCTGCGGCTTCCGGACAGACGGCGATTCCTTCGCTTGACATCGCGGTTCGCATCCAATCGCAGATCCGAGACTCTTCGACGGCCACAGCAGCGCCGCCACTCTCTCGAACGGCGTCGAGAATCATAAAGTCCCCAACTGCTGCAGGCACCCGAATGCCGCTGGCAATGGTCGCTGCATTCTGGTGCAGTTCGGCGAAACGATCGCCCTTTTCAAAAGCCGTGACGATCGGACAGCAGCCTTCGGATTGGACCGAGACCATTCGCGGGCGTTTATCGTTTGGAAGCCATCCCATTTCCGCCAGCTCGGCGAACGCCTTCCACATCCCGATCAGCCCCGTCCCCCCGCCGGTCGGGTAGAGAATCACATCGGGTAACTCCCAGTTAAATTGTTCGGCAAGTTCGAGTCCCATCGTCTTCTTGCCTTCGATGCGATAGGGCTCTTTGAGCGTGGAGAGATCGAACCAGCCCATTCGTTCTTTGCCTTCGCGCACAATGCGACCGCAATCGTTGATCAAGCCATTTGCGATAAAAGTCTTCGCTCCGCCAGTCACGCACTCGTATTGATTGATCGACGGTGTGTCGGCGGGCATAAAGACAAAGGCTTCCATGCCAGCTCTCGCGCTGTACGCCGCAGCGGCTCCACCTGCATTGCCAGCCGATGGCAACGCGACTCGCTTGACCCCAAAACCGTGGGCCATCGTAATCGCGAGTGTCATCCCGCGGCTTTTGAAACTGCCGGTTGGAAGTTGTGATTCGTCTTTGATCCACAAGTCGCTCAAGCCGAGATGCTTGCCCAAACGAGGGCATGGCAAAAGCGGACTCATGCCTTCGCCCAACGAGATAATCTCCTGTTCGTCGGTCACCGGAAGCAACTCGCGATACCGCCATAGCGATGGGGAGCGACTGCGAAGTTTCTCTTTACTGAGCGACTTGGCAACTGCATCGAGGTCGTATCGCACCCACAGAGGACGATCTTTGTGCATCGTTTGTAGCTGTCCGGCTGCGAGCGTCGAGCCGTCGATTGCACCTTCTAGGTGTGTCACAAAACAGGGCATATTGCTTCCTTCAAGCTGTCGAGATCTTCGAGGCATTCGGAAACAGCCACTCCGCAGATCGGGGAGACCTGTGGCGTTTCCGACGCCGAAATGTTTGTCATCTGAGGCAAACAATCTAGCAGATTCTGCAGCCTTTGTTCGCTAAGACGGAATTCCTCTTCGGCTCGCTTTCGAGCGGTGATGTCGTGGAAAACTACGACACCGCCTTTGAGAGTACCCTTCTCATCAAGAACTGGTGTCGCGCGACATGCGACCCAAACCGGTTCGGGCAGAAAGGCATTACGAATGACGAACTCGGCGTGATCGACGTGTTCTCCTTGGACGGCGCGTACCAAAGGCAATTCGACAGCTGGACACGGAGTCTCACCATCGGGCAAGTAGATTCCATAGGTGGCGGGCCAAGCCTCCGGTTCCGCTCCGGTCTTGCCAGTGCCGCAGATCTTCTCAGCGGCTTTGTTGAACAGAACGATGCGATAGTCTGCATCAACGACGATCAAGCCGTCGCCAACGCTTTCGAAGACGGCTTGGAGATGCGCTTCGGCCTGTTGCCGTTCAGCGGCTTCTGCCTTGAGTTGGCGATTGATTGTTACCAGTTCGTCGTTTCTGTCACGGATGGCCTTTTCGAGTGACTCCTCTCGCGCGGCATATTCAGCACGGACATGTTTGGTACGTTCAGCGTCGCTGAATTCTTGGGCCACGTAGGACTCGATCTCTTCTGCAGTGAAGCGCCAAGACCGCCCTACTTTCTTTCCCGGTAACTCACCACTCTTGGCGAGGCGGTAGACCGTATCTTTCGACAAGCGGAGCATCGAGACGACTTCATCAATGGTCAGAAACGTGAGTGACATCGGATTACTTCCTGCTAAAGCGTGTTATTGCCGAGCAAACCGGAAAGTCGTTTGCTATTCAAACGTACGCGATTAATAGGCAAAGGCCAGCAACTGAGCGGAGAAACCGTAAGCTCTCTCGCCACCTTTGCCGGTTAGGTGGGTCGAAGCGATTTCGCACGAGTAGTTTTTCCAGAAGACTTCGTTGCTCGCCCGCGGGTCCTGAAATCAGGTCGTATTGTTTTTTAGATTCGCTTCCGTGAATTGGTCAATCGAATCGAACTCGTTCATCGATACTGCCCCATCGATGTGACGCGTATGAACTCCGCCAGCAGTCGCTGCCCCACTGCTGCCGGAGATAACGAGCCCCCGCAGGAACCTGACACCAGCGGGGGCTCTTTTGTTTCGAATCTGCTAGTTTGCCAGCGATGACCTCACACTGACATTCAGTCACCGACTCGATGGATCGTGTTGTGGATGACGCCCACGACTGGCTGGCCTTGGCTTCCCTTCAGCGCGTATCTGATCTCCATGCACCAAGTCGGCGCGATATCAGGAATCGTCAAGAGAACACTCCTACCGTCTGCGGCTGGAGTCACCTTACTCACTGCCAGGCTATGCTCGTTGAAATGCTTCGAGCCATATTCCGCACTCCGTTTCAGGCTCCAAACTTTAACCGCGTAATTACTCGTCTCAATTGTCGTCGCGGTATCCAGCTGTCCGGAGAATGTCAGCTCGATACCATCGCGTTTGGCCCGTAATCCGACTGGCATATGAACAGGCTTACCGGTGTAGCGAATGCGATAAAAGCCTCCTTCTTGCTGCTGGTTGCTGCCCCAAGCGAACATACCGCAGGCATAGAGTTGTCGATCCGTCGGGTTGAATCTGCCTCGCATAATACCGGTCGGAAATTGAGGTAAAGGCAACTCGCACATGCCGCCCTGCATCTGCCCACTCAATTCTTCATGCGGAACGACGTAAACTTTGCCGTATCCGTAAGAGAGGTTTAGCAGCGATCCACTCAGCGGACCCCAGGCCGAATCTTCAACCCAAAGCAACTCGGAAGGAGAGCGATCAAACGCGTTGGTGATCCAGCAGAGCGGTTGCTCCATCGCTTCGTCCGATGAATCTTCCACGTCGTGGTAGCCAAACATGTTGCCATAGAAACCGCCCTCGCGTACCCAATTGATGCGGTTCTTCGGATTCCAGTGGCCTTCCTGATCGGTCACGATGAAGGTCCCATCCGGATTGAGGCAAACGCCGTTTGCAGCGCGGAAGCCATTGGCAACGATATCGGTTCGCGAGCCATCGGGGCTGACTCGAAGTAGTGTTCCGTGATGTGGCACGAGCGCGGTGAGCGCATGACGTGCCGATTTTGCGTAGTAGAAGTTGCCAGCCGCGTCAGTCTGTAGACCCATCGCAAACTCGTGAAAGTGATCCGTCACTTGGTGATCGTTGTTTAGATTCTCGTAGTAATCGATCTCTTCATCGCCGTTCAGATCGTGCAGGATGCAAATCTGATCGCGACAAGAAACGTGGATAAGCCCATCGACGATCTTGACGCCAAGGGGCTGAAACAGTCCCGAAGCAATGCGTTGCCAGGTTAGCTCAGCCGCAGACGCTCCTGCTCCGTCCGCATCAGGAAGCCCAGCCAGACCGCTTACCAACCAAACACTCCCGTCCCACGAGCTAACCGCAGCACGGTCTCCGTCCGCAAAGAAGTCGAATCCCGTTAGACGCGTTCGGCAAAACCAAGGGTTATCAATCGGCGGCGTGATGACATCCACTGCAAAGGGCCCATCGCTATTGCCGATGACCGCTTGCGTCTTTAGTTTGGCGGGCCAACGCGCTGGCCCGCCTTTCGTATATTCGGACAGATTCGCAGCGGCGTTTGGCAAGGCGATTCGCGATACGAGGTCCGACACATTTTCGTTGTGAGTTCGGGTGGTCCACAACGTGAATCGGAACGGAACGTCCCCCGCTGGAATCGTGAGGAGCAGGTCGGATTGTTCACCTCGTGCCCACGTTAGGTTTTGCGCCATCCCGCTGATCCCGGCGAACAGCAGGCCATCGTCGCTTCCTCGGCCGCCGCGAGTGCCGACGATCACGTTACCGATGTGTTGATTTCCGGAACGATCCTCGACTCGATCACCTTCGACATTCCGCATCGACCAGACTCCCAAGGCGGCAGTGGGGGGGAGATCGGCCGTTAAATCATCGCGATGCAGGAGTTGGTCGTAAAAACGAACTTCCTCGATCGCTCCATCAAAGAACGATAGCGGACCGGGGAAGTTTCCGGACGTATACCCGATTCGTGCGACGTGGTCTTTGACGGTCGCTTTGGGCTTTAGTTCTTTCCGCCCACTTGATTTTCCATCAACGAGCAGCGTGACGACCCCCGTTTCCTGCGAGTACGTCACGGCGACATCGTGCCAACGCCCATCGCTGACGCGCGTCTGAGATTGCACGACACCAACCCAGCCGATATCGAACGAAAGCCTACCGTCACGCACAAACAATGTCTTGCCGTTCGGGACCCAAGCTGCGGAAGTCGCCGTCTTCGCGAAAATGGTCCCGCCTTTTGTCGTTTTGATTCTCGCTGTTATCGTGAAATCGCGATCGCGCATGTCCAGGTCAGAAGCCTTGGCAATGTCGACGCGGGTCGCGCCATCGAAGGCTAAGCCACTGGGTGCCTTCGCGGTGTTTTCCGAACTGGTATTGGCTGCCCCAAAACTGACGACGTTGGCTGCCTCCACATATCGTTTGATGATTGATTCCGTCTCCGTCGACGTGGCAACACGAAGCGTTAGATCCGTTTTGCGTGGGCCGATGTTGAACCTACGAGTAAAGACCGGGTTGTCTTCGACTGTGACGAGCCCTGGCATTTCGAAAACTTGTGCGTTGCCCACGGTGTAGGACACGATTACTTGTTGACCGTGGTAGTACATTCCCTTGTAGTGGGCCCACTCACGAGGCAAAGGCCCGTACACGCGATCATCGCGTCCGCGAAGCCGTACGTCTGAGAACGTGCCATCCGAAGGATTCGCCCAACCGGGCCCCGTTGGATTCGCGACATGCACTTGCCCAACCGCGCGCGGATGCACTCCATGTCGCCCATTGAAGTTGATGCCGTTCCAATCGATAAAGCCCTCGCCTGACCAGGCGGCTGCCATTCGCAGCGTGTCGTAGTCAAAGACCATCCAGTTGCGACCTTGCGAAACACCGCCGGGGCCGGGATCAAGTCGAATCGCATTCCCCTTGTAAGCGAAGTTCGTTCGATCCGTCCCAACTTCGTAGGTTGCAATAAGATTATGCCCATAGTCCATCTGTTCCCAAGGCAAGATGGTGGACGGCTCTGGGCCAAGAGACTCGCCTTTCGGAAGGCCCGTAAGATACTGCGATGTTGGCTCGAAGTATTGGGATGCGTTGTGCGACTTCAAGTAGGCTTCGCGAATGTAGTGTACGACGTCGTATTTTTGTTGCGGCACCATCCAGGCCTGCGGCACCATCATGCCAAAGCCTCGCGTTAACGTCTGGTACATCGTGTACGGATCGCTGCCGTTCTTAAACTTGCCCGCGGCAAACCGCAACGATGTCGGCAGCGAACCGGGTTTGTCATGCGTTCCATGACAGTTGATGCACAACCGATTGTAAATCGCTTCGCCACGGTTGAAGTTGTCGTCGCCTAAGGAGGAGATCATGCCAGCATGATCAATCTCGTTCTCGTATTCAGGTAGCGGACGCGACGCGTAAGCGGCGGGCGGGGGCTGAAGTTGTTTTGCTCGCGGCAGTCCGTGCTCGGAGATCTCGAACACGTATCGCATTAAGTCGAGGAACTGTTGGCGACTGGCAAGTTGATTGACTTGGCCACTCGGCATGATCGACTGTGCGTTGTTCAAGACCTCATCGATCTCGTCACGTTTCAAAGTAATGCGACGCTCGGGCTGCGTCGCGTCGCGCAGGACGAGCATGTCCGGAGTCTCTTCTGCGACGAGCCCTACGACCGTCAGCCCTTTGTCGGTGACGACGGTTACGGACTCGAAGTTCTTCTTGATCACTCGAGACGGGTGCAAAAGTGCTTCGACCAAGTAATTGTCCGTCGCATCTGGATGGCGGATAGTCAGGTCGGGACCTAGCGATGCTTTGGCGTCCCCGTGGACATGGCACTTCGAACACGCCATGAACGGTTGATAGAACACAATCGCCCCGCGGTCGGCGTCGCCACTCGCGCGCGCCGCTTCAACGAGTCCGCTGGCTGGCTCGGCAAGAAGCTGGGCTTCCAATGTCTGGCTGAACGCAGCGGATGGAACGGTCAGTGCCGAAGTTAGAAGACCAATGAAAACAAGAGAACAACGTGAGCAAACACTCATCATGACTATTTCACAATCTGAAACTTGTCGGATCGAAATCGAAAGCTGTCTATTGTAGACAACGATTTGGTTTGATGTCGCGTGTCGAGGATCGACAGACGCCGAACCGTTGGCAAGGAGTTCGAGCGAATCGAACTCCGGCCTTTTGACGATGTAGATCGGGCACGCGTGCCCGATTGCAAGGGCTGACGGGCCAGCTTGGCCGTCTTACTGGAAGGATTCGTTGACGCTCGCTGCTAACGTGTCAGCAGTTTCCGCATCGTTGCTGTCGCGGTGTCGAGCGCTTCACCAAGTTTTGCTGGATCTTTGCCACCGGCTTGAGCCAGATCGGATTTCCCACCACCACCACCGCCAACGACCGGCGCGACTTCTTTCACCCAGTCGCCAGCGCTTAAACCACGCTCGACCAAGTCGCGGCTGATGCCAGCAACGAGAACGACTTTCGAGTCGCTAACAGCCGTTGCGAGAAAGATAGCGTTTGAACCGCCCTTCTTGCGAAGTTGATCTATCAGCTGTCGCATCAAATTTGGGTTGGCGCCAGCGGTTTCAGCGACAATCATCTTCGTATCGCTGATTACTTCTGCCTTTTCCAGCAAGGCGTCGGCTGACAAGTCACCCGAATCGGCCATTTGTTCTAGCTGAGCCGATAGATCGACAATATCTTTTTGCATTGCCGAGACTCGGTCTGGTACATCAAGTGGTGCAACGTTTAATTGCCTGGCAGATTCTCGGAGTGCCGCTTTCATTTCCGCGTAGGAGGGAATTGAAGTCGCGGCCTTGTTGGCTGATGACGACTTGGAGTTTCCGCTAGTCTTCTTGGCTCCCGAGGCGAGTTGCTTCTTCAGGTCGCGCACTTCTTGTGCCAAGTCGTGAATCGCCTCCGGTACGACTGCCACGTCCACGCTCAAGAGTTTCGCTGCTTTCGTTAGGGTCGCCTCCGTTTGTTCCGCATGCTGCTTCGCCTTTTCTCCGGTCAGAGCGATCACGCGTCGAGTACCCGCAGAGACTCCTTCTTCGCTGATGATCTCGAACGCGCCAACTTCGCTCGTGTTATCAAGATGCGTACCGCCGCATAGCTCTTTACTAAACTCGCCCATCGATACCATGCGTACAGGGTCAGGGTATTTTTCACCGAACAGCATCATCGCACCCTGCTCGCGTGCCTCGGACAGCGGTAGCGTTTGCGCGGCGATAGGCTGGGCGGCAGCAACTCGCTCAATCGAATCTCGCTCAATGGTTTGAAGTTGTTCGACACCCACGGGTGCCAGATTCGTGAAGTCGAAACGCAGCCAATCTTCGTCAACCTTCGAGCCTTGTTGTTGAGCATGAGAGCCGAGATTCTTCTGGAGCGCGTGATGCAAAATATGGGTTGCCGAATGAGCGCGTCGAATCGCTTGCCGACGAGTCAAGTCGACACGAGCTTGCACGGAAAGTCCCGTTCGCAACTCACCTTCCGTCAGATGTCCGTTGTGGAGGATCAACCCTGCGTCGCGCTGCGAATCGTTCACCTGGAAGCGAAATCCTTCGCCCACGATCTCGCCTGCATCACCAACCTGACCACCAGATTCACCGTAAAATGGCGAACGGTCGAGGACGACCGTGATCGTTGCGTCGTGACCAACTTCTTGCAGATGATCGCACAGTTGGTCTTGGGCGACAATAAACTTCACTTCCGCATCTGCTTCGGTGGTCTCGTAACCCAGAAACTCGACATGATGCAGCACTTTCTTGATCGCATCGACAGGGCCTTTGTCTCCCATGACTGTGTGAATCGTGTTCGGCCCGTCATCCTGCTCATCCATCGCCCTTCGATATCCATCCCAATCGAACGCCAGGTTGTTCTCTGCCGCCATCGTTTCAAAGACTTCAGGTGGAAATCCGTGGGTCTGATATAGGTCAGCCGCCTTGGCACCATCAACCGTCGTCTGATTACTTGCCTTCATCTCCGCGAAAATCTTTTCGATGCGAGCGAGCCCTGCATCAATCGTCGCGAAGAATTTTGACTCCTCATTTTTTATCACGTCAGCAACTCTAACCGTCGTCTCCGTCAGTTCAGGATAGGCCGTCTTCATCTGCTCAACCACAGCTGGAACAATTTTGCACAGAAAGGGATCTTGCAATCCCATCTGGTGTCCATCGAGAGCTGCTCGCCGTAACAAACGCCGAATGACGTACTTTTCCTTTTGAGATCCTGGATAGACGTTCTCATGCACTGCCATAGTGCAAGCGCGAACATGATCCGTGATCCGGCGCAACCTACGACCTGTCTCCGAATCAAACTTGTACTTGATCCCAACAACCTCAGCAGCCGCATCGACGATTGGTTGCAATAGGTCGATGTGATAGTTGGTTCGCACTCCCTGGAGGATCGACGCGGCGCGTTCGAGTCCCATACCTGTGTCGATGTTCTTGCTTGGCAGCGGGCGTAGGTTGTCCGGTGGACCGCCAACTCGTTGGAATTGCGTAAACACGAGATTCCAAATCTCGACTTCGTCGCCAAAGTCGTCGTGATAGAAAATCTCGCTGCAGGGACCGCAGACACCATCAGGGCCGTCCGTCGGTGCACCGGCTGGCCAGAAGTTGTCATGTTCGCCCATCCGCTCAATCCGATCGAGAGTCAGGCCAACATCCTTGTGCCAAATCTCGGACGCTTCGTCGTCGTCGAGATAGACCGTGACAGACAGGCGTTCCGGATCGATTGCCAGCCACTTCTTATCAGTCAGGAATTCCCAAGCCCAATTGATTGCATCTCGTTTGAAATAGTCACCGAAGCTAAAGTTGCCCAGCATCTCGAAGAACGTGTGGTGATAGGCCGTTCGACCGACATTGTCGATATCACCAGTCCGAAGGCACTTTTGGCACGTCGTGGCCTTGGTGAAGTCCAGTTTCACTTTGCCAAGAAAGTGATCCTTGAACTGGTTCATTCCGGCTGGAGTGAAGAGCACGGAAGGATCCCAAGTTGGAACCATCACGTCGCTTGGGCAACGCGTGTGGCCCTTCGATTCGAAAAAGGCCAAGTACTTTTCACGTATTTCGTCAGTCTTCATATTGCATCACAAACGTGGTCGGGAAAGATAGAAACGCGGCCATCGCGCGAACTGACCATGATAGCGATGCGTTCGAATTAGGGCGAGATGGTCCGAGGAGTCGTGTCAGCGCCATCGGTCGTCACGTGAAGCGTGATTTCCCCTTCAGAGCCGCGAACGGCGGCAGCGAAGTCTGCCGGTGTCGTCACCTGCGAATCGCCGATGTGAGTGATGAAGTCGCCAGCCCGAAATCCCGCTTGCCAAGCACCTGAGTCTTGAACGACCTCGACGACATAGAGACTGTCTGCGGGAGGGCGCTCAACCATCTGCGAGAAGGCAGGTGATGCGGTCGCATAGTCAACGAGAAGGCCCCGCCATTTTGGCGCGACCGCCGTCACAAGCGGTCTGCGAATGGTATTTACGTATTTCTTGGTGACGGTGACTGGCATTTCAATAATTGTGGCGTTCGGGTCGGAAATGTCCCCACGAACGACTCGAAGTTGTGTCTCTGTCCCCGGTCGAAGAATGCCGATACGCCGGAATAAATCGCTTTCGTCGAAGACGGTCTTGCCATTGATGTGAGTCACGATGTCATCCGCTTGCAAGCCGGCGCGATCCGCTGGTGTCCCGTCCATGACCGAGACGACTCGAGCGCCGTGGAACCCTTGTTGGCGAAGTGAGACGTTTAATGTCTCTGGGCCCACACCCAGAAATCCGAACTCGGGAGTCTTGCCCTCCTTCAACTCCTTAAGGATTCGGCGGAAGTCATCATCGACGGGAATCGCCAGTCCGGCGGCAGCTTCGGAATGGACGGAGCCGGTGTACGAAGTTGTTAGGCCGATCATTTCGCCATCGAGGTTTAGCAGGACGCCGCCACTGTAGCCGAAATCTAACTTGGTATCGGTCTGAAGGAGCGTGCCGTAATGGTGGAGTGTTTCGCGACCCAACGGTTCATTCGAGCGGCTCGGAGTTGGTGGTGCCCGTCTCTCAATGTTCGAGATGGCACCCCAGTTGGCGCTGACGCTCCCATCGCGCGCAATTGCCGCGGGGTTTCCCAGAGCGACTACGATGCGCCCCTTCTTAACTGCTGATGCGTCGCCGAATTTGATTGGCGAAAAGCTCTCGCCTTCGATCTTCAAAACTGCGAGATCGTACCATGGCGCAGTCGCCATGATGGTGGCAAAGAACGGTCGATGCTGGTGCCATGCGTAATACGTCGATACATCAACGTCTCCGAGAACAGAGAGCGTCGTCACAATCAGGCCTGACTCATCGACGATAACGCCGGCACCGAAATCACTTGGCACAAAGTCCGGAGAAGTAGGATCAAGGCTTTGGCGCGCCGCTCCGAACGGAAAACGAAGCGCGATGGCTGGCTGCTGAGCGTCTTTGCGAACTCGCGAGATCGAAACGACGGACTTCTCGCCGATGGAAATCGCATCGACCAAAAGTTCCTGTAGTGCTGTAGCGGCTTGAGTGGCGTCTGGCTCAGCACCTCGACTATGGCTTGTGCCGAGGGCCAGGAGTCCGATCAACAGCCACACGCCCCAAGTGGTGCTACTTGGTGTCGTCGAGAGATTCATTAGGGTCACCATCGGCAGCTACGGAACCGAAACCGACTGCTGACATCACTTTGTCGGTGATCTCTTCGGAAATATCCTTATTCTCGACAAGGAATGCGCGAGCCTTTTCCTTTCCTTGGCCAAGGTGTGTATCGCCGTACTTAAACCAAGCGCCACTGCGTGCAACCACGTCGTGTGTGACTGCCAAGTCCAGGATATCACCTTCGTAACTGATGCCGTTGGAATGCATCATGTCGAACTCGGCAATTCGGAACGGAGGTGCGACCTTGTTCTTCACAATCTTCGTTCGCACTCGTTGTCCAACGACTTCTTCGCCGTCTTTCAGCGTCCCGATCCGTCGGACGTCGATGCGGCACGAACTGTAGAACTTCAATGCTCGACCACCGGGAGTTGTCTCGGGGCTGCCGAACATGACGCCGATCTTCTCTCGAATCTGGTTGATGAAGATGACTGCGGTCTTGCTCTTTGCAATCGCACCGGTCAGCTTTCGCATGGACTGGCTCATCAGCCGAGCTTGCAACCCGACGTGCGAGTCACCAATCTCTCCTTCCAACTCTTGTCTTGGGACCAGCGCCGCAACTGAATCGATAACGATTACGTCGACAGCGTTTGATTTGATGAGCATTTCGGTGATCTGCATCGCCTCTTCACCGCTGCTTGGCTGGCTGACCAAAAGCGTGTCCAACTCGACGCCCAGCTTCTTCCCCCAAGTTGGATCGAACGCATGTTCCGCATCGATAATTGCCGCGATCCCTTCCTTCTTCTGAGCTTGGGCAATCACGTGCAGTGCCAATGTCGTCTTGCCGCTCGATTCCGGCCCATAGATCTCGATGATCCTGCCACGGGGAATGCCTTGGCCCCCCAGCGCGATGTCGAGCGACAGGCTGCCGGTCTGGATTCCCTTGACCGCGCCCCGAGCATCCGCTCCAAGCGGCATGATCGATCCTTCGCCAAACTGCTTCTCGATCTGTTGGAGTGTCGTATTCAAGTTCTGATTTTGTTTGAGCAAAGCCGCGACAGGACCGGCATTTTTACCTGAGGATTTGTTAGGAGAACGAGTGCTTTTTGCTTTTTTGGCCATGCTATTGGTGCCCGTTGTTGATGCCAGTGCCATGTGTAAAGCTCCGTTTCTGGGAGAAGTGCCCAAGATTGTAGCGCTCGTCGAAGTGAAGGGCAATCAGCGTGATCGATTTACTTGAATAGTGAACGTCTGGATACTATAGGAATCTGAAATGAAAAAGGCAAGAGCCAATTTCAAGTTTAGAAGTTATCGCACAACTGCCTCGGTCCGAGTAGCTCGATCAGGAGCGATACAATGCAGGCAACATGAGTGCGAAGAAGAATCCAATTTCGAGAAAACCCAGCGCATCGCGACTTCTTCTAGAAGTGGAAGGGATGCACTGCGCGAGTTGCGTCGCGAACGTCCAGAAAGCCATCGAAGCTATTCCTGGCGTGGTTTCCGCTAGCGTGAATTTGACCCTACGTGAGGCGGCTGTCGATGTTACTCCCGATGCGAAGACGGGAGTGATCATCGATGCTGTCTCGAAGGCCGGCTATCAGGCGACTGTATCGGACGCCAAGTTAAACGAATCCGCCCGCGACCGCGAGCTAGCCGACCTGGCAGAATGGCGAGTTCGAATGGCCGTCGGCTTCTCGCTGCTCGTCCCCCTGATGTTGGTCGGTCAACTGTCACCGCTGGATCCCATGACGGGAGCGTGGCGTCAATTCGCGTTGGCAACGCCCCTTCAGTTTTACGTCGGTTGGCCATACGTGATCGGAGCGTGGCAACGACTAAAGCACATTTCGGCGAACATGGACACACTCGTCGCTCTCGGTACTGGCACGGCCTACATCACTGGCATCGCTCATTTGGTTCTGCAAACGCCGAGCATGATGTTTGTCGACGCCGGAATGATTATCGCATTCATCACTTGTGGCAAGTACTTGGAGGCGAAGGCCAAGGGGCGCGCATCACGGTCGATTCACAAGCTCATGAGTCTCGCGCCTGACGTAGCCGCAGTCGAACGAGATACACTTGTCGAGGTGGTTTCGACAAGTGAAGTAAAAGTAGACGACGTGATCGTCGTACGACCGGGCGAACGCGTGCCGTTGGACTCGACTGTCCTCTCGGGACACGGAAGCGTCGACGAATCGTGGTTGACGGGTGAGTCGCTCCCGATCGAGAAACAGCCAGAAGACAAACTCTTTGCAGGCACAGTGAACGGTGGTGGTGCCTTAAAGGCACGCGTGACGGCAACTATCGACGCGACGTCGCTCGCTCAAGTCATCGAGCTGGTTCATCGAGCTCAGGAATCGAAACCTCAAATCCAGCAGCTGGCCGATCAAGTTGTTGCTTGGTTCGTTCCAGCCGTCCTAGCAATTGCAACGATCTCGCTGCTCGGGTGGGGGCTGATCGGCGACTGGACGTTGGGGCTTTCTTGCGCCGTTGCTGTGTTGGTGGTTGCATGCCCTTGTGCTCTTGGTCTGGCGACACCGACAGCCGTCTTGGTGGCCAGCGGCAGAGGTGCCGAACTTGGAATTCTGATTAAAGACGCCCGTTCTTTAGAACTCGGCGGAAAACTGACGACCATCGTTGTCGACAAGACCGGAACGATCACGGCCGGCAAGCCTGCGGTCGTCGCCGTGTTAACGTGTGATGGTGTTGACGAGTCGAGTTTCGTTTCAGACGTTGCAGCAGTCGAGCAATTGACGACTCATCCGTTGGGCAGTGCGGTCATTACCTATGCCCGCGATCGTAACGTTCCAATTGCTCTGGCAGATCAGCTCACAGTCTGGCCAGGGGAGGGAATCGAGGCAGATGTCAATGGTCGTCGTATTGCCATCGGAAATGAAAGAATGATGCATCGCGCGAGAGCTGCGTTGTCCGAAACGGCCCTCATTGCCATCGGCCAGCGCGGAGCAGGCGGCCAAACGGCGCTGATGATTGCGCGAAACAACGTGCATGTCGGGACGATTTTCGTAGCGGACGAGTTACCTGCAACAAGTGCCGAGGCGATCGAGGCGCTGAGGCGATTGAAGTTGAGAGTCATCATGCTCACGGGCGACAAAGCTTCGACGGCCAACTTCGTCGCGCAACAAGTCGGCATCGACGAAGTGATCGCAGAAGTGTTGCCTGACGAGAAGGAAAGTATCATTCGCAAACTTCAATGTGAAGGCGCGGTCGTCGCCATGGTGGGTGACGGCATCAACGATGCCGCGGCGCTCACGACAGCTGACCTGGGCATCGCCATCGGTTCGGGTGCCGATGTCGCGATCGAGTCCGCGGATATCGTACTCGTGGGGCGTGACCTCTTGTCTGTTCCGATGGCATTGAAACTTGCAAGCATGACTCGCCGCACGATCGTCCAGAACTTAGGCTGGGCTTTCTTTTACAATCTCGCGTTGATTCCGTTTGCAGCTGGGGTTTTCGTACCGCTTCTCGGCCTCCGCGTGCCACCTTCTCTCGCTGCGACGGCCATGGCGCTGAGCAGTGTTTCGGTTGTTACGAATAGTCTCGTGTTGCGAACTCGCCGCTTGAAATAGCCATGAAGACGAAAGGAGGCAATGACGTAGTTCGTCTTCTCTTCAGCATCTACATGTATTCGAATGGTGTTCACAAGATCGAACCGCGACAAGATCATCTTAAAGCCTCGACGGGGATGCGGATGACGATGGTGTTACGACTGAGGCAGATCAAACGCCAGCTGGCGAAGCGAGCGCCACGGAGGAAACATCCGAAGCTACTGAGTCGACTGACCCAGCAGGCGTAGATGCGGCGGCTCCCAGAGAACTCGACGTAATACCCGCGGTTGAGTAACGCTTAACGATCCTGATTAAGCGACTAACTCGACCAGTGCGGCAAGTCCGCGAGAAGTTCTCGGTTGACGCCCTTCAGCCACACGTACGTGTCGTCGATCTTGGTGGCTGACACCATGCGTGAAGCCACCAGACCGTAGATGGCACCGCCTAAGAACCAGACTACCCCGACAAACATCAACCATCCAAAGCCACCATTCTGCCCTACGTTCATCGCTCCGATCGTGAACATCATGATCGACAGAAGTACCGAACCCCAACCAATCATGATCGCCCGCCGTCGCTTGCCGAACCAATGATCGCTGAGGGCGATGTGAATGGTTGCTTTCTTTTGTAGGGACAAGGCTAAGATCGCGTAGACCAATATATTCAGCAGCAACGCCAAAAACACAGCCGGATGATGCCAAGTCAGCGAGCGTTTTAGACGTCGTGTCGATGGCTCGTTGCTCTTCACGCAGCGATCCGGCAATTGCGCGTCCTTTCGCATGATCAGCAGACTCCCACTTTGCCACAATCCAGCATCCGCGAATTCGGCTTGGATCGCGGTATCCGTTCGAGGTGCTTGGTAGGGATTCTCGGACGACATGCTCAGTTCCCTCTGTCTGGTGCGTGGGAAGTTGTTGCTCTGGTGCGTAGGCGATTGACGCTGAGATGCGTTGTGTGGATGATCGAAGCGGCCATGCCGTAAGACGAAGCGTTATCACACAACCTAGATCCAAAGTAAAGCGACTCGCGGCGACTTATAGGTTCGACCAGAACGCGTGGCCATCATGCTCCGAGTAACGGCTACGAAAAAGCCCGCGACACTTGTGAGGTGATTCCTCCTTCGTGTCGCGGGCGAAGCTATCGGTCTAAGAGCGGCTCATCGAGAGCCAGAGGCGTTATTGCGTTGCCTCTTCACTCGACGGTCGAGCCGCGGTTCGAGGCAAATCTTCACCGAAGTAATAAGTCGACTCTTCCGCAATCAATCGCGTGTCCGGATCGGCCGCGGTCAATTCGGCTCGGAAGCGGTGGTTGCCAACTTTGTCAGCCTTGGCAATGATCTTCAGAACCAGTTCGTCACCCGGTTCAATTCGTGAAATCGGATGGAACAGTACTTGTCCCGGAACGATATCCGCAGCTCCACCGTTGGCCTCCAGCGGCTCGACGCCTTCGGAGAACTGAGCGACGATCTTGATCCGCTCGGCTGCCTTCGTGCCTCGGTTGACGATGTGAACTTCGTAGATCGCATCCGTACCAAGAGCTGTCGGTCCACGAGGATCGCTGACGGTCAACTTCAAGTCCGCCAGTGCCTCGACGCGAGTTGTAAACGAATCGGACTGCTCGAGGCCGCCTTTGCTCTTCACGACGGCATCGATTCGATTCTCGCCCGGCATCATCAATTGGCACTGAACGCCGATGACACGCTCTGCTCCGGGGATCAGAGCACCGACGTCTTGCAAGATGCCACCTGATTGACCGTCCTGGGCTCCCAGCACTTTCGCACCCGGAGGCAGAACGATCGAAGCGGTCACCCCGTTGGCGGTCGCATTGCCGATGTTCTTTACTCTCACTTTATAGGTGGCCACACCACCAGCAAACTTCAGGCTGGAGCCGATTACGTCGACTTCGAGTTCAGCACGACGAACGAGGATGTCTTCGTTTGCCTCCGCTTTCAGTCCACCATCGGCGGTCGCGACGGCCGAAACACGAAGCTGGCCGACTTGTTGAGCGGTCAATTCGACGTTGACCTCGTTCTGTTCGCCAGGTGCGATGTTGCCGACGAGTTTCTTTTCTAGCCGTCGTGCGCCGTAGCTGAATTCGAGCGCCGCATTTTCTGCGATTCCAGTGCCCGGATTCGTCAGCTGAATGGTGTACACGGCCGAATCACCGTACAAGACGTTTTTCGGTCCAAAGATTGCCATTTCGAGACGAGGCTGTTGGACTTCGATTTGTGCGACGCCAGAGATCGGACGCAACGTCCAATCCACCAGGAGGTCGAACGGACGATTCGCGCTGGGGCTAGCGAACAGCTTCAGCGTCTGTTGTGACTGTGGTTCAATTTGGTCCACGGTCCAAACGAGTCTCTGTTGGCCCGGTCCTTCGGCTTGCGTCTGCGTTGCTCCGGATGTAACGTCGTCGGCCTGCACTTTGACCCACGAGGGCAACGAAACTCGCACATAGATCTCGTCTGCTGCGGCGTTTCCGACGTTCGCTACTGTGATGCTGTATTCAGCCGGTTTGCCGACCATGATCGACTTCGGACCGACCGTCTCGACGCGAATCTGTGGTCCAACACTACTCAATAGCGATCCTACTGCCGTTCGAGCGGGCGCGATTGGGCGCGCAGCTTGTTGCTGTTCGTACTCAGGTTCCGCATACGTAGGTGCTTCGTCGGCGAAATCGCTTGGCGACTGTTCTGCACCCAGCGCTGCTGACTCTTGCGCGGACGGAACGGGTGCCCGAGGAACTCGCCGAGCGGAGTAACCACTGCTGGGATGGTCATTGACATAGGGCTCCGCCGTGATAGCTCCACGTTGGTCAGCCATACGTGCGGGGGCTAGAATCGAAGCCCCTTGTCCGGTCTCTCGATTCACGTTGTTTTGGTTGAGCGGAGCTGCTGTCACAGGATTCGCCGAAACCGGTCCGGAGACCGCTGTACCTCCTTGAACGGTTGTTGATGTTGGTGCACCTTGCCGTGCAGCGGATTCACGCACTTGCTGTAAGCGATCTGCCAGACTCATTCGTCGCCCGGTGGTTGGTGCTGGAACCGCTTCGGTGCTATCGCCGATACTAAACTGCGATCCTTCGACGTCGTCGGTGGACTCTTGGATTCGACGTGCCGAAGTCGGAGGACTGGCCAGCGTTGGTTCCTGGCTGGAGTCGTTAATTGAACGCAGAACGCTGCGTGTGGCAGTGTCTTGGGCTCGAACGTAAGCGACGAGGGCTCCGAAGCCGACAACGATCGCTACAATCATTTTCAATCTGCGAGACATAGTTCCATCCCTTGGAAAGCTGTATTACAGTCTGTGCGCGAGATCGTTATCGACTTTGCGGGCTGCGCAAGTTTAGGCGACTTTGACGATTTTTCTGATTACGATCCTCCTCGCGGGGAGGCATCAAGCTCGTTAAGATGAATTACGACTACTTTTTGCAGGAGAAACGAGTGAGTACGCCGACCCGACGCGAGAAGTTTGAAGCAATGCTAGCGACCGAGCCGGATGACCAGTTCTTGCGTTACGCGCTCGCGATGGAGTACGAAAAGGAAGAGGAGCACGAACGGAGCCTCGAGTTCCTGCGAGGCTTGATGGCCGACGATCCGCCGCATGTTCCATCATTCTTCATGGCCGGACAGCATCTGACAAAGCAAGATCGAATCGCCGAGGCCCGCGATGTCCTGCGAGTCGGCATCGAGCAAGCTCGTCAACAAGGCAACACCCATGCCGCCGGTGAGATGAGCGAGTTCTTGGCGGGACTAGGAAGTTTGGGTGATTAGATTATCCAGCCGTCTTTCGAGCTCGGGAGTCAATCTGTCTCTAGTAGAACGCGGAAGCCGTAAAAATAATGCCGGGCATCGGCATAGTTCCGACTTCGATTTGCGGAACGGGCGTGTCTCGCGCCGTGTAGCCACGAGCCGCCTCGCAGCACTCGCTTCTGTCCAATGATGGTGGGACCTGGCGGGTCGCTCGTCGGTGCGTTGGCGTAGTAGTCACCGTCGTACGAATCTTGACACCACTCCCAGACGTTTCCGTGCATGTCAAACAAGCCAAATGCATTCGCGCCAAATTGTCCAACTTTCGCCGTGAAGACGATGCCGTCGTTAGCTGGCAGGTAGTCGAACGTTGTATAGTTGGTCCACTTTGTTTTCGCGGCTTCGTCGCCGACGTTTCCCACGTCAGGCAGTCGGATCTGAGCATCTCCGAAGTGGAAAAGTGATGTCGTTTCAGCTCTGCATGAATACTCCCACTCGGCTTCTGTCGGTAGACGGTAGATCTGCCCCTCTTTAGTATTGAGCCAAGAGCAAAACGCCACAGCATCATGCCAAGTAATGTTTACTGCTGGATGCTCGTCGTTTTGCTCGAAGCTAGTCGTGCGCCAAGAGTATTTCGGGGCTGGTCCTTCAAAGTTGCCTCCCTCTTCGTTCCAACCATAACCTCCCTGACCGTCGCGTTCCGGCTCGGTCACGTAATTCTGGTCTGTCACGAATCTGGCGAATTCACCGCGTGTTACCTCGTAGATTGCCATGTAGAACGGTCGCGTGATCACAACGCGATGGAGTGGGTATTCATCGATGAAATCGGAGGCGTCTGCCCCAAACTCGCGAGCTAGCGCTGTCGGCGATTCATGACTTCCCATCATGAACTCGCCAGCAGGAATCAACACCAGCTTCATGCCGAGCCCGTTTGACATGACTTTGGAATCATGTGCCGATTCGTCGGCGTTCGCAGTTCGCATAACACGAAAGCCCGTGCTCAAACTCCGATTGGATGCCGCAAATCCAATCCGTGACGCGGATCGATACTCGGTGTATGTCCGAGCACTCCATCCACCGCCACGACACACTCGTTTCTGTTCCTCACTTTCAAGAAGTGAGCCATTGCTAAGAGGTGGGCCGTCCGGATCGACTTTCGGTGAGACCTTGTAGTACTCTGCGTCGTACCAGTCTCGGCAAAACTCCCACACATTGCCGTGGACGTCGTGCAATCCCCAGGCGTTTGCCTGGAAATTTCCGACTAGCGCTGTAAACGCATATCCATCAAGATTTGGGACGAATGCCCAATCGGAGTAGTTGGTAAACTTCAACTTCGCCGTTCTGTCGGCCACATTGGCGTGTTCGGCGAGTTTGCCGCCGTCGCCACCGAAGGAATAAGGAGCGTCGCTTCCTGCTCGACAGGCGTATTCCCACTGCGATTCAGTCGGCAGCCCATATTCAAATCGTTCTTGTCGCCCAAGCCACTCACAGAATGCAACCGCATCGTTCCGGGAAACATTGACTACGGGGTGTTTGTCCGTCTGAGGAAACCCTGTGTTGCTCCAAGAGTATTTTGGTTCCCGGCGTATTCTTTCGGTTGATTCGGACCATCCACTGCCGCCCTCGCCGCTTTGTTCCGCTTCGGTTTGATATCCGGTTGCTTCGACAAATCGCTCGAACTGACCAACGGTTACTTCGTGCTTCGCCAGATAGTAGGCGTGCGAGATTCGAACGCGATGAAGGTACTCATCAACACTTCGCCCCTTTTCATCGTCGGGTGATCCCATCGCGAACTCTCCGGGAGGAATCAACCGCAGTTTCATCCCAAGCGAGTTCTTGATCTCAACTTGTACACCCAGATAGTCGGCCCACGCTTGCTGGTGCTCGCGCGCTGGTACCGCATTGAACGGAGCAACTGCGAGCGGTGGTACGAGGCTCTCCGACAGTGGTGCTTCTGGCGATAAAGCAAATGCGGGCGTCGCCCTCGGTCGTGTTGTCTGGAATCGGAACGGAAGGAACGAGATTCTCATTCTCTTCTGGTTCTGCTAGTTGCTCAGAGCGAACACCAGGCGGTGGCTGCGTCAGCTCTAGGTTGCTTTCCTGCCGAGTATCTCTTTTATGCGGAGGCTTGGCCTGCACCGTCGTGTCGTTCTGCGCTATCTGCTTGGCAGTGCCTTCATCGCGCGATTCCATTACACCAAAGACATCCATACCGAAGCCATACCACAACAGCAAGACGCCGATTGCAAGACCAGCTATCCCACCCACAGCGATCTTCGCGACGTTGCCCCATGTGTTTCTAGGACGTATTCGAACGGAATGTTTTGCGACTGAAGTTGTAACTGTAAGCGGTGACGCGACCGGCGGCGGATTCTGTGCCTGGAGCTGAGCGCCAACCTGTTGGTCGTAGTCGAGCTTGCTGGCGGAGTTGAGGAGACACGCGCGTGCCGTGGCAAGTTCGTTAAGCAGGTGGTTCGCCGTGCCGGCGTGTTCCCCGTTCGCATATCGCCGTACATGCGAGATCTGCCGCTCGGAAGCATCGCGAATGACCTCAAGGTCGCTCTCGAATAGTTCGACTCCGAGCAGCCGGTAATGGTCCAATGGTTGATACTTCGGCGGAATGCCAAGCCAGCGGTGATAAGGATTGAACATGTCAGACATGCCACTTCGTACGTCCGCTCGAGATTAACGATCCGGATCGTTCGCTCTTGATTGACCCACTCATGCAAGAGGGTTATTATCGCAGTTTGATCGAGCAGTGCAATTCTGCGACTGGGGATTTGAATATGCTAGACCGAGTTGGCGTGGCTTGCACATTGTGCCTAATTGCGGTGTCTTCGGGACCGACACACGCACAACGGCCCCGAATTCGGGGCCACATCTATCGGCCTCACACGCACGGCGCGACGGTGCTATCGACTTATATCGATGCCGAAGCCCGGCGAACGGTGGCAGTCGGCAACTTGCTCGAATCGATGGCGGTTGCTCGCCGGATTAACGTCGAGTCCGATCGCGTAGCCATGTTGAACTCTGTGCTGTGGGTTGAAACTTATTTCCAACGCAAGGAACTGAACCGGCAAGCCCGCCGTGCTCAGAATCCGATCTATATCGACCAGCAAAAGAGCCGTGACGAGATGAAGCGGCGAATCATTTTGCAGCAACCGGAAGAGGCTCTGAACGGAGACCTCACCGATGATCTCAACTGGATTCTAGATCGCCTAGTCACCGATCAAAGTACGTATCGGTTCATCTTCTATGATTCCGATGGCGAGGAACCGATGATCGATCGCCCCCTGATCGATAGTCATGTGAGCCACCTTCGACTGCGTGAAGGCACAGGCGAACAAGGCGGAGGGCAATCGTTTCGAGCTGACACCGCTCAACTTCTTCACCCAACATGGCCGCGCACTTTCGAGGATCCCAGATTTACCTCGGAGCGAGCGGGATTTGCGTTGGCCCGAGACACTTTGCTCGGCGAACTTGAAATCGGCGAGGCCAGTTTCGCGACGTGGCGAGACGTGCAATCCGCTCACGATCTGCTAACACATAAATTCAATGAAGTGCATACGAGCGCGGCGTTGAGTGACTTGAGTGGCGGGCAGCGGATCCAAGTTCGACGCGAGGCGAGGGACTTTCTGAAGTCGCTCGAGGCCAACATTGCAATCGCGTTCACGGCTGACAATCGAGACGTCTTCGACGGACAGTATCGATTCACCGGCGACAGCGTGATCGCTTTGATTCGCCATTGTGCCGATTTCGGTCTGGAGTTCGCGCCCCCGCAGGCTGATGACAAGGCTACCTATAGGACGTTGTTCGCGGATCTTCGGCAAGTGTATCTTCACTTTCATCCGAATGAAGCTTTCGAGTGACTGGCCCTCGCGTGATTGGCCTTCGATGCACTGTCCCCGTAATCTGCCATGCCTGTTGAAATCACGATTCTTTCTGGCCAGCAGCAGGGCAGGCGCATCGAGGTGGCGGGGAGCGCGTTCGAGGTTGGCGACCTTCCTACCGATGCCGTTTGCTTTGATTCGGTCGCCGATCCGGAAATGAAGGGGCGTCGTGCTTCGCTGCGAGTGGAGGACGGAGCTTGGCGGATTCGCAGTACGGGTGATTCGCCGATCATCGTTAATCACGACTTGGTCGAAAGAGGGCTCGACCTTCGATCCGGCGACATCGTCCGCATGTCGGAGAGTGGCCCAGACTTCGCCTTCACGTTAATCAATCAGCTCAGCGCTATTCCAATTGCGAACTTAGAAGCGGCACAGCCAGCGGTGTCGGCGCTCGCGCCAACAGCCACCGAGCCATCGCAAGAAGTAGAGTTCGAAGCAAAGGGCCAACATTCTTCTTTCAAGATGTCGATGACGATTGTTACTGCATTGGTCGCAATTCTTTGCGTGTTAGTGTTCGCGGTCATGTTTGGCGATCCGAAAGACAGTGATGTGGCAGAACTGCCATTACCTACGTTGACTGAAGTTGCGGTACTGATCGCCGAAGAAGGAAAGGAATTCATCTGGCAGCCACGGGCGCTCGAGACGGACGGAGTCGAAGAGCTCTCATTTGTCTTGTCCGGTAATCGCCCGGAAGGCATGACGCTCGATCGCAAGACCGGCGAGGTTCGCTGGACGCCGACCGAACAGCAGGCACCAGGTGAGTATCAGTTTCAACTTAACCTCCATGCAGCCGATGATTCGCGGCAGCGTAAACTTGTTGCGACGATCGTTTGCCAAGCGATGGAAATCAATCAAGCACCGACGCTCAACTCCAATCCCGTGCAAACTTTGGATTTGCTTCAACGTGATTCGCTAGATGTCACCTTAAATGCTACGGATTCGGATCTACCAACACAGTCTCTTAAGTTTCAACTCGGGGCCGATGCGCCCAGCGACATGCTCATTGATGTGTCCACCGGAAGAGTCACTTGGACACCGAATCGGGACTTTGCCAACAAGCTCGTGACGGTGACCGTTATAGTCACTGATGACGGCAATCCGGCTCAGACGGCCCTCGGTGAACTGCGCGTTTCGGTGATCGAATCTGGTCCCTGGGATATCGCGGCCGACGAAGTTCGGCAGAGCCTGTACTTGGTCGGCGTTCAATCAACGAACTCCAAGACAATGCTTCCGCTGGGCACGGCGTGTGCGATCAATGCGGATACTTTGTTGACGAGCGCAACCGTGGCCACAGGTTTGCAAGAGGGGCGGGAGCGTGGCTGGAAAGTCGTCGCAATCAGATCGACCATGTTGCACGACTTTCAAACGCACGTCTTGCAGATCACAGATTTGATGGCGCACGTCGGATCGGTGGCGTCGGAAGATATGGAACAGCAGCTCTTCTTTGATCTTGGGTTACTGAAAGTGAACGGTCGATTCGAAACGAGTTGTCAGCTCGCGACGGCGGAATCTTTGTCCGCTTTCGCGGCCGAGCCGCAGCCCCTTGCTTGCATCGGATTCGGGATCGATGGCGGTCTGCTGGCCCGCTTTGACCTTCCTGAGGCCGAATTGAAGCGAGTCGATCTATACTCGATGATTGCCTTACCAGGTGAGGAAGTAGCGACGGTCGCCGCGCCCCCACTGCTCCAATTGTCCGGAGAAGTGTCGAACAATCCGTTCGGCAGTCCCATCATCTTGCGGGACGGTAGCGTGGTCGGGATCTATGCGATTCGAGCCGATTTGCCGAAAGACGCGGAGCTCCAACACGTTCATTACGCACCGGTCGTGACATTGGTGTCTGGGTGGCTTGCTGGTGAAGGGCAGAGCCATTGGATCGAACCAAAACCTGCACAGGCGACGCCAGCAACAAGAGCGTCCAAGTAACGTTATGTCTAAAGTGAATCAAGGTGGAAGCCGTCCTTCGCAGCGGCCCATTGGAATCGATCTGGGCACTACCTTTTCGGCAATCGCCTACCTGGACGAAGCTGGTAGGCCGGCCACATTGAATAACAGTCTCGGCGACATGCTCACGCCGAGCGCCGTTCTCGTCGACCAACACGAGATCGTCGTGGGACGCGAAGCGTTGAAGGCATCCGCAATGGTGCCCGCGTCGTATGCGGAGTGCTTCAAGCGTGACGTCGGGACCGTCGTCTATCGTCGCGAGGTGCGTGGTGTCCAGGTACCGCCGGAAGTATTGAGCGCCTTCGTGCTTGAGCAATTGAAACGAGACGCTGAACAACGCCTTGGCCCCATCAAGCAAGTCGTGATCACGGTCCCTGCGTTTTTCGACGAGTCGCGACGCAAGGCAACACAAGACGCCGGTCGGCTGGCTGGCCTTGAAGTTTTAGACATCATCAATGAACCGACCGCCGCTGCCGTGGCCTATGGTCACCAACACGGTTTCTTGCAACGCGACAGCGCGGGAGAATCGACAGAACGCGAGCCGATGAAGGTGCTAGTTTACGACCTCGGCGGCGGGACGTTCGACGTCACGATTCTGGAAATCAAAGGCCCACATTTCCGAGCGATCGCCACCGACGGAGACGTGCAGCTTGGCGGGAAGGATTTCGACGAAAGAATCGTCGAACATCTGTCCGAACAATTCATCCTCCAACACGGCGTTGATCCACGCAGCGATCCTCAGGACGCTGCGCAATTGTGGCTCGATGCCCAGGAAGTTAAACACACACTGTCACAACGCAGCTCGACAAACGTTGTCGTCTTTCATGCTGGAGTGCGAACTCGGGTCGAGATCACCCGACAACAGTTTGAAGAGATGACACGAGACTTGCTTGAACGCACCGAGACGACGACGTCGATCGTCGTCAAGGAAGCGGGTTTGAACTGGTCGCAAATCGATCGAATTCTACTCGTTGGCGGATCAAGTAGAATGCCCATGGTTTCTGAAATGCTCAAGCATTCGACGGGAAAGGCTCCTGATCGTTCGGCCTCGCCCGACGAGGCCGTCGCCCACGGGGCCGCCCTCTACGCTGGGATGTTAATGCAGCAAGGCGACGACAATCTGGGAGTGAGCTGCATTCTGGTCAACGTAAACTCGCACAGCCTCGGCGTAATCGGGCTCGACACGAAGACAAGTGAGCGAGTCAATGCAATCTTGATTCCAAAGAACACACCGCTGCCGTGTCGCACGATGGGAACATTTCGGACCGCAAAGCCGGATCAACGCAACGTCAAAGTCGCCGTACTTGAAGGCGAAAGCCACCGCCCCGAAGAGTGTATTGCGCTAGGCGAGTGTGTGGTCCGAGACTTGCCGCCAGGACTGCCGCAAGGCAGCAAGATCGAAGTGATTTACAGTTACGCTGCCAACGGTCGGATCGCAGTTTCCGCTCGTGTCCCTGAAACGCGGCAATCCGCACACGTTGAAATTAGACGGGACAACGCCAACGAATTGGAAGACTTACCGACCTGGCGAGCAAGATTGCTCGGCCGGGAAGAGAAGCCGAACACCGGTTTCGCCCCCGATGCCGTGGCACCGATCGACAAGAACGATCGTGGCGGTCTACTGCGGCGACTTGACGGGCTCTACATTAAAATCGGCTACGCAGCTGTGGGCAAAGTAACTCCTGACGCCCTTCAACGCAGCCAAGCCGCTGCACAAAAGGCTACCGCTGCCTATCGCGCCGCCAAGGCCGCATTCAACCACGCCGAGCAAGCTTGCCAACAAGCCGAAGGCGGCAGTGAGAAGCTTCAGTCTAGCTCACAACTTGCTGCGGCTAAGACCCGCTTCGACCAATACCGCACTCAGGCGAATTTCGCCTGTCTCGTCTTGGGTCGCGAGTGCTTCAAGGCTGAGTTTCAACCGACAGGTACAGCGGAACAGTTCAAGGAAGTTGTATGTCTCATTGCGGCATTGGGCGTTTGACTGGCGTCTTGTCTTGATGTTCCGATCGCAGCTGAGTCGGCTTGAGAAGTATCAAGGTGGTGAGGCGTCTCTGATTTCTTCTAGCGGGAATCACCTGAGTTGATGTGTTGCTGGAACTCGGGCATTTCTCGCAGCGGAGCCAAGGCGGGCTCAGTCTTCAATCGCTCAGTATCTTCGAATCCAATTTCGACCGCGTGTGACAGGGCCGCGAGCGCGAGACTCGTGAATTCACGATGTAGCCCAGATGTTCCTGCGTTCGGCGAGGACTCGAGTTGCGACAGGCACCGGGCGATCTCCAAAGCCGACCAGAGTACTTCGTCCGCGTCGCCTCGGGTTATAGCTTGCCGCTCGACAATTGCTTCGACGGCGAGTTGTAAGTTGCCGAGTCGGCGTTCGACCTGCGCGAGGTTCTTTAGGTGAACCCTGAACCAGTTTTGTGTTTCCGTCAGCGGTGATCTTTTTACGACCTTCCGTTGCAGCAACACAGCTTCCTTGAATGCATGGCTCGCCTCATCCAGACGACCACTCTCGATCAAACACTCGCCGAACTGGTTGAGCGCGATCGCCAATTCGGATTGCACGTCTATTTGGGCCGGCGAGCCGCTAGAGGCAGCGCGTCCGAAGTCGATCGCCTGCTGATAAACCTCCGACACGGTTGCATCGGACGAATGAAGACGCAGCCCATCCCCGAGCTTTCGATAGGCGATAGCAAGTTCCTTGCGCATCGCTGCGATGGTCGTGCCGGCGTTCGCGCGTTCAATTCGGCGCAACGCGCGACGTGCTTCCTCGTGAGCCGCGGTCGCCTCGGCATTTTTTCCTAACGTTGCCTGGAGCGTGCCAACCTCGATCTCGCTATTGGCCAAGTCCAGCAGATAGTTCGGTGCCGTCGGACTTCGCTCGACGAGTTCACGTTGGATGCGGCGAGCCTGCTCATGTGCCTCCAACGCTGCTGTCACTTCGCCAAATTCCTGTTGAAGAATTCCCGCCCAGTGATGAGCGGTAGCCAACAAATGCCGAAGGTTCGCATCCTCGGGTTGCTTGCCGGAGAGCGAGCTATATCGCTGACGGGCGGCATTGTAAGCACCGAGAGCAGCCCGCTGATCGCCGCTTCGCCATTTCAACTGACCGAGACTCATGTAGGCGGCGGCGACTTCGACAGCCTTTTCGGGATCATCGCCATGCTCATTAATGACCTTCATTGGCATCGACGAGAGCGCTTCAAAGAACTTACGCATCGCGTTGTCGGGCCGCGTGTCTTGCCTGACTTGCGAGTAGAGAATGGCCGTTAGGATCTGTCCGCGAGCCTGTTCTGCCTCACGCGATGCATCCTCGGCTTGCTGGGATGCCTGTTCGACTTCCTTCGAAGCTTGCGCGACATGTCGCGATGCATCCTCGACTTCAGCTTCCTTGGCGATTCTTTGGACCTCTTGCCGACGCGATTCGGCGAGATGATATTCCGCGCGCCGCCACTGAATCAGCACGGCCCCAATGGCAACTGCGATCACGACGACGAGCGCGGTGGCCAAGTTCGCCAATGCTGCCTGGCGTCGCCGCCAACGCAAGAGCCTGCCGACGGGTCCGATGGAGCGAGCGATGATCGCTTCTCCGCGTAGCCAGCGGCCCAGATCATCGCCAAAGTCAGCCGCGGTTTGATAACGGCGAGCTGGATCTTTTTCTATCGCGCGTAAGCAGACGATCTCCAAGTCGCGAGGAATACGATCGTTTAGTTTGCGAGGTCGCCGAGGCTCGTCCGACAAAACTTGTTGCATGATCATGTGCGGAGCGCCGGCGAAGGGACGCGTCCCGGTGAGCATCTCGTAAAGCGTTACGCCAAGGCTGTAAACGTCCGTGCGTTGATCGACGGATCCCGGTTTGTCGATCTGCTCGGGACTCATGTATTCAGGCGTTCCAGCGCTTGTGCCGGTCTGCGTGATCACGTCCGACTCGGCCAGTCGAACTAAACCGAAGTCCATGATCTTTGCGCGGCCATCGACGGGGTCGAGCATGACATTGTCGGGTTTGATGTCGCGATGCACCAAGCCGGCTTCGTGTGCGGCCGACAGACCGCTGGCGATTTCGATGGCAAGTTGCGCGGATCGGGCTGGCTCGAACTGCGTGTCCGCATCAATCTGCTGTCGCAACGTCGGGCCCGCGATGTAAGGCATGACGAAATATGGCAGACCGGATCGCGGATTCGCTACACTATGGATCGTTACGACGTGGTCATGCTGAATCGCCGCCACCGCTCGGGCCTCGCGCACAAAACGCTGTCTCGATTCGGCATCGGTGCGATCCGATCGTAGCAACTTGATGGCCACCAAGCGGTCCAGTGTCGGATCGTGTCCCAACAATACCAATCCCATGCCGCCTTGCCCTAGCATGCGAATAATATCGTATGGCCCCAACACTCGCAGTTCGTCACTCGGCTGGCCGGCGGGGGGCGACGCCGCTGGATCGTAGTTGTTTATCGCAAGGCGCGTTGGTGTATCGCCGTCGCTGCTCAATAGGCGGTTGCGCGCGGTCGACTCGCGCGATGGCGCAGTGTTCTGATCCCGCATCTTTGGCCTCGGTGAAGCTTCCCTGGTTAGACGGTTGCCCATCGCCATCAAGGTGACGACACGGAAACGCATTGCGTTCCGAGGAGGGCAATAAAAGTCGATCGATCGCGGGAAGAGCGCCGAGCCTGATGTATTCTCAATTTAGTTGCAGCTGAAACGGTGGCAAGGAATTGGTCGCGGTAGGTTGGAGACGTACTCCGTCCATTCCCGGATCGGACTACAAATCCGACTCAGCCCTGCCGGTGACATTCTCGGCTCGTGTTACATCGAGTTTAATGGCGAAGGGCAACGATTCGTTATTTCAGGCGATCTCGGCGCACCGCATGCGCCGCTACTGAAAGACCCGGTTGCTCCCGAACGTGCTGACTTGCTCGTCCTCGCGACGGAGATCGAGAAGTTGGGAATCGCAACGCGGTAGCCTGTCGTTTGCCGGGTGTGGGGTCAACCGCACGCCCGTGCCACTCTTTAAGGCGTCGTCCTGTTGCGCTGCATCGCCTTCATGAGCGGGCCGCCGGTCATCATTGCCAGCAACAGTACGATTAGCCCAATACAGATTGGCCTCGTAAACATTGGCGTAAGGTCGCCGCCTGACGAAATCAAACCGGTGCGGAGTTTTTGTTCGACAAGTTTGCCAAGGATCAAGCCGAGTATGAGCGGTGCAAGGGGAATGCGATTCGACTCTAGGATAAAGCCGATCAAGCCAAATGCCAGCATGACATAGACGTCAAACATGCTGTTGTTCAACGCATACGCACCGACGACGGAAAATACGACGACCGACGTCAATACAAAACGTCGCGGCAGACGCAGCACAAAGCCGAATGCCTTCAGTCCGAGGTAGCCCGCCGGTAGTAGCAAAACTTGGGTGAGCAAGGCAATCCAGAAGATGCCACGAACTTGAGTCATATCGCCTTTGAACAGTTCAGGCCCGGGAGTGATGTTGTACATCAACATGGCTCCAAGAACGATCGCCGTCACGGCGTCGCCTGGAATGCCAAACACCAACGCTGGAATCCAAGCACCAGCCACTGCAGCGTTGTTCGCACTCGTTGGTGCGACAACTCCGGCGGTTGCTCCTTTCCCAAACTCATTTGGGGTGTCAGACGTTTTCTTCGCCAACCCATACGCGCCCCACGCTGCAACATCAGCTCCGGCACCCGGCAAGGCACCGATCAACGTGCCACATACCGCCGACACGAGCATCGTGAACTTGTGCCTCCAAATTGCGAGCCAAGTCTCACGCAGCGATGTCGAGGAATGCTTGATGCTTGATTCCGACCACGAAGCATCTTTGCCGACGTTCCGCAATACCTCCGCGATGCCAAACAGACCAATCATGACCGGAATGAATTCGAAACCTCGCTTCAATTCGGCACCGCCGATGTTGTCGAGCACCGCATAGCGAGGTCCGCCCATCACGACATCCATCCCAACCGTTCCGATCAACACACCAAGCATCGCGGCGATCATCCCGCGCGCTGTGCTGCCTTGTGTGACAAAGGCGCTCATGCTCAAGCCAAGCACGCCGAGCCAGAAGTATTCGAAGTCGCTAAACAACAACGCGAACTTGGCCAGCGGTGATGCGACTAACATCAGCAAGCCGACTCCAACCAATCCGCCAAGGCACGAACAAAACAGATCGAGCAGCAACGCAAAACCGCCTTTGCCTTGCTTCGCCAACTCATGCCCGTCCAGCGTGGCAGCCGCCGATGCGGGAGTCCCTGGAATGCGAAGGTACGTCGCCGGGATATCGCCAGCGAAAATCGCGGTGAAGCTGACGCCAATGATCATTGCGAGGCCGGCGTTCGGATCGCTCATGTGAAAGCTCAGCGGAACGATCAATGCGACCGCCATCGTTGCGGTCAGCCCGGGCGTTGCACCAACAAATACTCCAAACGCCATCGCAAGAAGCCAAGGGACCAGGACGTGTGGTGTGAGCAGATCGGTGATCAAGGGCGTGACTTTTAATCAAGACTGAGTAGCTAAAACGGCAAACCGAAGACGCCCGTTGGCAATTGAACTTCGAAGAACACGACAAACGACAGCCAAACACTCGCTGTAATAACCATTGCAGCAACCAACGACTGCCACGGCCGCGCTCCGAGCCACCACGTTGTCATCGACACGAAAGCGAACGTGCTAATCGCGAAGCCCAGCCAGCTAATGGCAACCACGTAACCCAGTAAGCCGCCGCAAACCAACAGCGGCATGGCGAGGTTCGATGGTTCCTGCGCAGTTGGCCCGCCCTTTCGTTTGCGAGTCGCAAACTCCCAGCTTCCCGCGGCGACCAAACCAATCACAAGCATCCAAGGCAATGCGTGGGGCCCCGGATCGTTGTTGCCGGAAACGCCTTCGTCGTAACCCGCGGCTTC
Organism: Planctomycetota bacterium; assembly: GCA_014381825.1. GTDB lineage: Bacteria > Planctomycetota > Planctomycetia > Pirellulales > Pirellulaceae. The sequence goes on along the minus strand of JACNKX010000083.1, from coordinate 29,620 downwards.
GACCACGACTTCCCATTGTTCGTCTTGCTCGCGAAGGAAGTCTGTGAAGTCGGTCGTTTCGCGAATCGTAATGCCAAATCCGTTTTTCTGCATGAATTCGCGATACGCGTTCGAGGCGGCGATCTTCGAGCACCGGTCGGCTAATATCTTCACCGTTTCCTGTGGAGTGTCCTTCGGCAAAGCAAGCCCGCGCCAGCCGACAGCGATCCAGTCGGTTCCTTGTTCCTTGGCGGTCGGCAGATCGGGAAAGTCGCCCATGCGCTCGTCTGACATCACGGCGAGGATGCGGACTTGTTCATTCTCCAACTGCGAAGCGACTTCTGGCACGCTGCAGCACACGGCATCGAGATGACCGCCCATCAATTCGAGCAGCGACGGAGCCGAGCCGGGATGTGGAACCCAAACGACCGAATCGATCGGAAGACCAGCGGCTTGCAACAAGCCGGCTCGAGCCAAATCCCAAGCCCCACCTGTCGCTGTGCCGGACATCTTCAGTTTGCCTGGCTGCGAGCGAATGTCGTCCAGCAATTCGGCAAGTGATTGCCATTTCGATTCGCTTCTGACGATAATCGCCGCGGGATCTGCGTTGACTTGCATCAGGCATTCATAGTTTTCAAAGGTCAACTTTGAAATCTTCATGCGATGCATCGTCGACAGCTCGAACGTGATCATGCCGATCGTGTGCCCGTCGGGCTTGGCTGACGCACTCGCAAAATGCCCTACCGCCCCCGCACCGCCAGTTCGATTGACTACGACGAATGGCTGGCCAAACTCCTTCTCCAACGCACCGGCCCAGAACCGCGAAACTCGATCTGTACCGCCGCCAGGTGACCACGGGCAGACGATCGAAACGGTATGCTGGGGATAGTCTTCGGCTGCCAGCGTTCCAGCGTCGAAGCAGTTTAACGTAGAATACGCTGCAAGCCAGAAAACCCACCTACTCATCGTGCCGCTCCGAAAGTATCATTGCGAGCTGACCGACGATTCGTTGTTAAATGAGCTTGGAGAACTACAGTGGAAGGTTTGATTGGAATCCTGGGTGTTACCATTCTGTGTTCGCTTACCGTCGCGGTCGTCGGGTATATCCTATGGGGCAATAAAGCGTAATCGATTCATGTATCCGAAGTCGCCAAGACTTCGGATACATTACTACATGACTTGCCCACCATCGACGTTCAGTGTCTGGCCGGTGATGTTGTTGGCTCGATACGACGCTAGGAATACGGCGAGGTTTGCGACGTCTTCGCATTCTTGCCAGCGGCCCAAGGGTACGACGCGATTTACCTTTTCGTCCGCCCATTCTTCATACGACGTTCTCGCGTCTTCTGGTTGTTGATTGAACCAGGCTTGCCAAACCGAGCGATTGACCGACGTCTTAATCATTCCCGGGCAAATTGTGTTGACGCGGATATCGTATCCGGCCAAATCCTTCGCAGCGCACTGCACGAAATTGATCAGTGCTGCCTTCGCCGCACTGTAGGGCGGATCTGTTTGCGAGCCGACCTGACCGGCGACCGACGAAAGAAACAGCATGGTTCCGTCGTGCTGTGCGATCATCTGAGTCTTAAAGGCATGAGCCGCGTTGACGGCGCCGACTAAATTAACTCGCAAGACGAAGTCCCAATCACTCGGCTCCAAATTCCAAAACGGAAAGCCGAACTTGCCTGAACCCACGCCCGCCGCGTAGACAAGATGATTGCACCCACCATGTTCCACCACGACATGCGCGGCGAGTTTCTGAATGGCAACATAGTCCGTGACATCCACCTCGATCGCCGAGACCTTCGCATCATGCTTGGCGGTGAGTTCCGCCGCCGCTTGGTTCACCGCGGGATCAACGTCCGCGAGTACGACATTCGCGCGCTCTTCGGCGAATGTTTCGGCAATAGCCCGTCCGATACCCTTTGCTCCACCAATGACGACGGCTGTCTGATATGCCAAGGCTAGATCCACGGATAGCTCCCCAAAGTTAGTTGCGATCAGGATGTGGCGACCGGCGGCGGGGTACACAACTCCAAACAGTGTCCGTCGGGATCGAAGACGTAGATCTGGAACGCTCCGTCGGGACGCGTCCGGCGCGGGGTATACTCGATGCCCCGACTTTGGAAGTACGCTTCCCACTCGTCCATGTCATCAATCATCAAGGCCCAATGATCTCCACGTGTCGCGGCACCCACCACAGGTCCGTTGCGCTCGCCGATCAGATGCAGTTCTTGATCCTTTCCCAGAAGAAACCAAGCCCCCGGGAAATTGAATGCAGGGCGGGGCATCGGTTCTAACTGGAGGACGTCGCCGTAGAACTCACAGCTCTTTTCGACATCGGCAACGTGCAACGCAACATGATTTAACTGTGTCGTTCTCATCGGCTCTTCCTTGATCAGTCGTTCGTAGGGCGTGGCATTAGCCGCACCATCACTGCAGCCGTCTCTGATCTGGTGCGGCTAACGCCACACCCTACTTCTACGCTCCACGAACTAGCCGTACAGCTTATACGCCTCCGCCGACTTAATCCTTCTCGCTCGAATCCGTCCGCCGGAGATCGCTTCACCGTTCGGATCCATATAGACGCGACCGCTGGGTTTCCCGGCAACAACGTTCAGCACATGAATGTTGAAGATGAATCCCAGATCGCTCGTCGCCTTAAACCAATGTACGTTGTCCTTGTGATCCGAGATGGACGAACACTCGCCGACGCTGAACTCGCCGTCGATCGTTGGCTTGACGATGATATGATCCTTCTCATCTTCCAAGCGGTCGTAGTGTCGACCGTGAAAATCGCCTTGCAAGACCAAGAATGCGGTCGCCATATTATCATGGCCATGCGGGACGACAGATCGTCCTTTTTGGAGGGCGAAAACTTGATGTCCGAAGACCAAGCTGGTGGGGAGTCCTTCGACTTCAGGGAACTTTGGCCGAAGGCTTCGCTCGCCGCGATCACGGAACTTCAGATTCGCCGTCAGCTTCTCGAAGTCAATGAACTTCAATAGTTCAGGCAAATCCACTTGCTTGTACAGCTCTTCAACTTTTTGTTGCCAGGCAACTTGCGTCAGCTTCTCTCCCTTTACATCCAACCCGATCTGGTGCAAATCACCGAGCCACTTGGCTGTAATCGGCTTCACTTCAGCGGCGAACGCATCGGTATCGAAGAGCGTTTCCAGCAAGGAAAGCGTGAGTAGCGAGCCAACCGCTCCGCTGTTAAAAGAACGACGTGTGATATCGGTCATCGTGACGATCTCCTCTGTCTTGATGTTTAAAGATCCAACACATTATTCATGCGCGAGGCGATATCCGCTAGTCTCTCGCGTCCGCCGCCTTTGACTTCCGCGGTTGCCCAGCCCGAATAGTCGATCTTCTTCAACTCTTCACGAACCCGCTTCCAATCTACGCTTCCTTCGCCGATTTCCGTGTTGAAGCCGGCCCGCAATCCCTCATTGTTTTGCAGCTTGCGGTCGTATTCTTTGACGTCGAGCTTCCCAATTCGCTTCCCAAGTACTTCGATCCAATGCCCGGCATAGCCCCAGCGGATGTTGTTGCCAATGTCGAAGTAAACACCAACCATTGGGCTGTCCAACTCGTCAACAAACCGAGCCATGCTCAACGGCTCGTTTAGGAACGACGCCCAGACGTTCTCGATCAATATCTTGATGCCATGTTTCTCGGCGTCGGGGATCGCTCGACGGATGATGTCTTGCCGTACTTTGTAATTCGCCAGGTATGAGCCCTTCGCATCGGTCGGGACGACGACCAAGACGGACGTACCGCCAAAGTACTTAGCCAGTTCAATCGCCGATTTGATATCTGGAGCCGAGCTGTTGATGACACCATGAATCGGCAGGCCAACCGCTTCACTGGCCTTCAGCATCTCCGCGCGATCAAACTTATCCCGAGTCCGCGGTTCGACGCCATCAAAGCCTAGATCCTTCAGTATTTTGAACTTATCACGAATCGACAGGTCGTCGGTCACCATGTGGTACTTGACGGCCTTTTTGATTTTTCCCGTGAATTGACCGGCACAGGCCTGTCGTGGTGGGAAGGCCGAAGTGGCGCCTGCCGTGGCAGCGACCGCAAGTGCTTGGCGGCGAGTTAATTGGCAAGGCATTAGTGACTCCAACATGTAACTGATTTGTGTTGCCTAGCATAACCGAATAGGTCGCAACTGGCACGCACCGTTGGGCAAGCGGCCTAGCCGCGGCCGTAGCCAGTGAATAATCTGTGTAGATTGTGGATCAGCTCTCAGTCTTACTCACGGTTGCAGTAGTGGTCACCTCCGAACAGCTGGACTGCATTTCGCGCGAGATCGTCGCGAACGCGGCCTCAAAACGCATCACCAAAGATGCGTTTCGAGCCCAGGCCCCATTCCTGTCAGAACAAATCGAGGAAGATGCAGACTCCTCGTTGCTTGACTACTGGGGCCTCAGCCTGAACTTTGATGAAAACGTACGAGCGACCATCGTGGATCCGAAGATTCTCACCGCGATCGGTTCGCTATGCAAAAGACAAATTCGCTTTGGTCGTGCTTACCACGCTGGACTCATGCATACGTACGGCTACCTCCTCAGTACGCTAGAAACGCCCTACGGTCTCAAGCGTGATCGTTGGATGAAAGCCACAATCGAGAATGGCTTCAAACTACCGAGACATACGCTGGGAGCCGAGCCCAACGCCGGCACGCTACTTCAGAACCTTACCTATTTCTTGGGCCGCCTTGTTTTTCGCGATTCAGAATCGCGACTTCGACAACTGAACTCGGCCGCTTCTGAAGTGGCGCCATGCCTACGGACCTACGCCTACGAATCCCTTCATATCGCAAGAATCGTCGAGAATTGCACTGTGTCGACTAGTTCCATGTCGACTAGTTCCATGTCGACTAGTTCCATGTCGACTAGTACCGCGTCGACTGGCGGTAAACGTCGCGTGTCATTGTTCACAGATCTGGTCAAATTTCTACCGAGGACGAGAACGCAGCGCAGTTCCTCCTCGCTGCTCCTCTACTCAGTGAGTGATCCGAAACAGGGCGGGACTCGATTCGTGACAGCCTTCAGAATCGGCCCCAAAATAGTTTCTGAGCTGTTGGCGGCTGATAGGTTTGGACGTCGTGTTAGCATCCGACCATGCTACAACGCTTACGTTCCAGGGTTTACGAACGAACTGCCGGGTTCCCGCCGACTGGCCTAAGTGCTGCGTCTCATCTCGCCGTTACAACTGAATCGCCAATAAGTACAGAAACGCGAAGAAGGCACTTACTGCGAATAACTGAATTGATCGAGTGACGCGCCGGTACTTGACGTTGGATATATGCGAATCGAACAGCAAGGCGGCAACAACTTCTTCACGAAAGCCGCTCGTGCCACCGTCGTCGCAATCTTGAATGAACCTCTGCACTTCATTGATCCCGTACGCATGTGCGATCGCGGCAGGGTGGAAATGTTTGCAATCGTCAAGCGCCGGATGTCGCCCGCGATGTCGAAACGGCGTGATACAAAGGAACGCGACAACGCCCGACAACAAGAGGAACAAAATGAACAGAGCGAAGAGTGTTAACACCGTGGGCTGCCACATCTCGACGAGATGATTCCCTGGATCTTCGCGGAGGATCGGCGCGATACTGGGAATCAGCAGGCCCGCCAACGCTCCGCCAACAGTAAGCACAACACCGGCTTTGGCATCAGCGAACCGGATCCATTCCGCAACGGCATGATACGCTTCGATGTAGTTCTCCGTGTCCTCAATCTGCGCGGGCGTCTGGTCGAGCGGACTTGTTTGAACGGCGGTGGAATCAGTTTGCTCTGCGACTGGCTTCCCTGCGTCAGTCGGCTCGCTCCTAGGTTCAGTCATCAGAGTTCCTTTAAGGCAAATCTGTCTAAGTTGGAGCGCGGATTATATATCGGCACTGAAGCGATTGCAGCAGCGTGTCTTCAAACTCCCTCCAGTTCGCTCACTGGTCCTCGACCTGATACGATGCTGGCGTTTGGCTAACATTTCGCGAGGAAGACGCAATGATTCTACGAACACTCGGTTTGCTTTGCGCTGGTGCCTACTTCTGCGGATTCTCCAATGCACTTGTGTTTTCAGAAGAACCTGAACTCGCTGTGCCTAAGGCGTTATTCAACTATGTGCAGCGCGAAGATAAGGTATTCAAATGGAAGCTAAATGGTCGACAAGAACTCGAGCAAGGAACGATCTACGACTTGGACCTGACCTCGCAGCAGTGGCAGGGCATCGTCTGGAAACACGCTTTGATCGTTTGTGAGCCGAAACAATTGCGGCATCCCAATCATGTGCTGTTATTCGTTACCGGTGGTAGCAACGGGAATCGTCCTGGCCTGCGGGATTTGCAACGCGCGATCGCATTGGCACAACTATGCGGTGCGCGAGTGGCAACGATTCATCAAGTGCCAAATCAACCGCTGTTTGAAGGGCGCAAGGAAGATGACTTGATTACCGATACGTGGCTAAAGTATCTCGAAACTGGCGATGAGAATTGGCCGCTCTTGTTCCCGATGGTAAAGAGCGCGGTCAAGGCGATGGACGCCGTTGAAGAGTTAGCCGAAGCGGAGTGGAAGACACCGGTCGAGGGTTTCGTCATCACAGGGGCGTCGAAGCGAGGCTGGACTAGCTGGTTAACCGCAGTGGCTGACAAACGCGTTATCGCCACGGCACCAATGGTAATCGACGTCCTCAACTTCCGTCCGCAGATGAGGCATCAGCTTGATGCGTGGGGCAAGTACAGCGAGCAGATTATCGACTATACGAGCAAAGGCCTGATAAAAGAGGGTGACGAGTCTCCTCGCGACACGCACTTGCGGCGGATGATGGATCCGTACACCTATCGCAAGCAATTGGATTTGCCCAAGCTATTGGTCAATGGAACGAACGATCGGTATTGGGTTGCGGATGCGATGAGCCTGTATTGGGATGACTTGGTGGGATCGAAGAATGTGTTGCAGATTCCTAACGCGGGGCACGGACTGGACGGTGGTCATGAACTGACGCTGTCGACGATCGCAGCGTTCTTTCAGCATGCGGCAACGAGGACTCCATTGCCGACCTTGAATTGGGAGCATGCGAATTCGGGTGACGATTTCTCGTTGACGGTTACCTCAACGGCGAAGCCGCAGGTTGCGAATCTGTGGGTAGCGCACTCGGACACGCGAGACTTTCGTGACTCAACGTGGAACTCGCAAAGTCTGGACGCAAGTTCCAAGACCTATGTCGGTTCGCTAACGAAGCCGCAAGATGGACACGTTGCGTTTTACTGTGAATTGCGGTTTGAAGCCGGAGGGATTCCGTACTCGTTATGCACCGTCATTCGTTGTGAGTAAATGCCCGCAACGTTGTGCCGACCTAACGAATCCACGGGCGATCTCGCCTACATCGATTCGGTCTGCACGAAGGCTGCCGAGGCCGTTAACGCTGCCATCGACAACTCACATCTTGCGGCAATTCGCATTGCGACTGGAGATGCTCGGGGCAGAATTGCCTATAACTATTATGCTCCTGATCTCTACGATCGACGAATGAGCGTGATCCAAGCCGTGACGCCCACCGGCAAACCAATTGCAACACTCGTCAATTACGCGACTCACCCCGAAGTGTTGGGTGCCGACGCGGGTATTCTTAGCCCGGATCTCGTCGGCCCAATGTGTGATCGTGTCCAAGAAAAAGTTGGCGGGATGGCGCTCTTCATGAACGGGGCCCAAGGCGGCGTGATCACGGCGGACAATCGTGACCTCGATCGCCCGAAAGACGCGATGCGCGGATACTGGCACGACAATCGAACGTGGGACGAGTGCTTGCGGATCGGACGCCTGATGGCCGACGAAGCATTGCGACTTGTCAGTCACGAGCTGGTGCAGCATGATCCAAGGTTGTTTTGTCGAGCCGTGGATGTGCGTTTCCCCGTTGAGTCGGACGCATTGTGGGACGTTGTCTTGCATTCGCCGTTGCGTTATTCACACAACCACGACCGCAGCGTTACCACACGTGTCAATCTCGTCAATCTCGGGAACGCCCAGATCCTGACGATCCCAGGCGAGGCATTGCCGAACATCGGATTCTATCTGAAGCGCAAGATGCGAGGGGAACACAATCTGCTGTTTGGGCTAACCAATGATGCGTTTGGCTACATCCTCACGAAAGTCGATTACAACAGCTTTCCCCGTTACGATTATGTTTCGCGAACATCGTTGGGCGAGATGACCGGTGAGATTTATATCGAACAGGCATTGAGCCTTGTCGCTGAAAGTCCACAACCTGATCGGCAACAATAAGGAGAAGCGAATGTGCTTCGTTGATCGCAGCGGCAAGGCTATTCGGCAAGCAGTGGCGGCGAGTTGTCTAGCGATTCTATTCGCGACGATTTTCTCAATCAGGACGAGCCAGGCCATCGAGACAGAAGGTGTGCATCGACAACAGACAAACGTGGTCTACAACGAGGTTCATGGAGTGGGCCTGTTGATGGACATTTTCACGCCGACGGGTAAACGTAATGGGCACGCGATTGTCGACGTCATTAGCGGCGCGTGGTATTCGGATCGTGGCAAGCTTCGAGATCACCAGCGGGCCGATATTTTTAACATCTTTTGCGATCACGGTTACACTGTGTTCGCGATCAGGCCGGGATCAGTCACTAAATTCACAGTGTCCGAAATGGTTTCGAATGTTGAACAGGGAATTCAATGGGTCAAGCAACACGCTAGCGATTACAAGATCGCCCCTAACCAGTTGGGCCTTGTCGGCGCATCTGCCGGTGGACATCTTGCCTCGCTCGTAGCCGTTGCGAATGGACGCTCGACGCCGGAATCTTCCCAAGACAGCGCGTCGGTGATGGCCGCAGGTGTCTTCTTCCCCCCAACGGACTTCTTGAACTATGGAGGTCGTGAGATTGACCCCAAAAACGATCCGGGCTTCGGGGCGATACTAAAGCGATTGGCCTTTCGAGACGGATTCGAAGGTCTGAGTGATGACCAAATTCGAGATCGTATCGTCGCGATTTCACCCGCGCGTCTCGTGACCGAGAATACGCCGCCGTTTCTGTTGTTTCACGGTACGGCCGACGCTCTCGTTCCGATTCAGCAGTCGCGAACGATGTTAGCTGCGTTGCAAGAGAAAGATGTCTCGGCCCAATTGATTGTCAAGTTGCGAGGCGGCCACCCCTGGCCGACGATTCACGAAGAGGTCGAGACTCTTGCAAACTGGTTCGACGAACAGCTTGGAGTGACGACAGTTAACGACGCCGTTAACAAGATCACTATCGACGGCAACATGAAAGATTGGCGATCGGTCGCATCATACACTGATCCCGTGGGGGATACACACGACACGGATCACATCGAACGCGACGATACGCCTCGGCTCGTTAACCATCCCGATGTCGATCTGCTCGAGTACAAAGTCGCGCACGATGCCGACAATCTTTATGTCTACTTGCGATCGAAGGGTGTGATCGCGAATACGCAGCGATCCGCCGACGGACAGGCAGGACGCTACTATGTGATTGTCACAATCGATGTTGATAACGACGACAAGACGGGCTATTGGATCGGCGAAGGTGGGTACTATCCGACAACACGCGGCTATGATGTGAACGCGGAAGTGGAGTTTTACGACGGCGAACTCAACACCGCTTGCTATCTCAATCACGGAGCGCTCGATCAGAAAGAGTTGGCCCAAGCGTTTCTCGATCAGTCGCTAGAAAAGTACCGCGCGGGGCACGACGGACCCTACCCGGCGGGTTTCATGCGAGTCCTCCCCGGCACTTACGATCACTACACACAGTGGGTCTATCACGCCGACGACACGATTACGTTCGTTCGTGACAAAGGCCCAGTTGTGCGCGGGATCGCCAATGCGGTCGTGTCTTCTGATGGACATCAGATCGAAGCCAAATTCCCATTCAAGGGTTTCCTCCTCGATGAACACGGCAAGCCTGTGCTCCAGCTTGGCACCAAAGTCGACATTTCATTCTCGCTGGAGGCAAGTGGCGAGTTAGCTCCCGATGGGGCCTGGGCCTCTGATACCGGAGAGCCCATCAACGGATACTACCTGACTCCCATCCTTCAATGATCGCAAGCTGCGGATATCTTCGCATGATCAAGAGTTTCGTCGCCACGATTGCTGTTTGTCCCCCGTCTCACTCAAGCTGGCGTGACCAGGTCCGCCTACTCGGCCGATCCCGAGTAGGCAGCTGAAGTGATGTTCCCGATCAATGCGATTTCAGTTTTTCCGAGAGTCTTCGTAATGCGTACGATCTTTCTCATGTATATGGCGTTCACCTTGCACTGAATGCCGAGTGGAAATACTACCGTTGGGGACCGGTCGCTCCGCGAGAGAGAGTCCCCAGTCTGGTCGATTCTGATGTCGCTGCTTTGTTTCGCGATCTGGACATTGAAGTCATGTCGTGGAAGTAATTTCGAGCGATGATGAAGGAATGAAAATCGTGGTCCTTCGCGAGATCTAATTCTTGCCATCTCCTCGCCGCCCCACTCCCTTTCTACTCGGCTCCCTGATACCATGCCCGGCTATGGCTATATCACCGATGATGCAACAGTATCACGATGCCAAGGAAGTCGCCGGCGATGCCTTACTGCTGTTTCGGATGGGCGACTTCTATGAGCTGTTTCATGAAGATGCGAAGAATGCTGCGCGCGTGCTGGGGCTGACGCTGACCAGTCGCGACAAGGGCGAGAATCCGATACCGATGGCGGGCTTTCCGTACCATCAACTGGACGGCTATCTCGCCAAGATCATCGCGGCTGGCTACCGTGCCGCGGTCTGCGAACAAGTGGAAGATCCGAAGCAAGCGAAGGGCTTAGTCAAACGCGAAATCACGCGCGTCGTTACACCGGGAACGTTGACCGACGACGCGTTGCTTGATCCACGCGAAAGCAACTACCTCGCAGCGGTTGTGCCCGGCGGGAAGAAACGGGAGGGCGAAGTTGGCATCGCTTGGGCGGAGCTTTCCACCGGACGCTTTCACGCCGCCGTGTTTCGTAATGAGCAACTCGCCGACCAGCTCGCTCGCATCGGCCCATCTGAATGTCTGGTCAGCGAGGGCGACGAGCCGCTGCCGGATTATCTGCACGATTCGATGCTCGTCACGAAACGCCCTCCGTGGGCGTTTTCGTTCGACTCAGCCAATGATGGCTTGAGTAAGCAATTCGGATCGCGCGGCTTGGAAGGTTTTGGTTTCGGTGAAACAGATTCCTCCGCCATTCGAGCAGCTGGCGCCGTATTGGGATATCTTTGTGAAACTCAGAAGACCTCGCTTGACCATATCGATCGCTTGATCCCCTATCGTGTCGGTCGTTCGTTGGAGATCGATGAGGCGACACGCCGCAGTCTTGAAATCACTCGCACGATGCGCGAAGGGCGTCGGGACGGTTCGCTGTTGGCAGTTCTCGATCGGACGGTCACGGCGATGGGCTCGCGGATGTTGGCCGAGTGGGTTGCCAGCCCGCTGACCGGTTGCGACGAGATTGACGAGCGGCTCGACTCCGTCGAAGAGCTGATTGCCGAGGGAGTATTACGACGCGAATTGCGCGAGCAATTGCGTGATGTCTACGACATCGAACGCTTACTGGCTCGAGTGACGACGGGGCGATGCAGTCCCCGCGATATCCGCTTCATCGGTCGCACACTCGCCAGTTTGCCAAAGGTCAAGGCGAAGCTAACGGCGCGTAAGAGCTTGCTGCTTCAGAAACTTGAGGTCGAATTGGATCTCTGTCCAGACGTTCGCAGCAAAGTCGAAACCGCGTTGGTCGATGATTGTCCGTTAACCTCTCGTGATGGCGGTTTCATTCGCGATGGATTCAACGCGGAATTGGATGAACTTCGTCAGTTGGCGGTGGGCGGAAAGCAATGGATCGCTCAGTATCAAGCGAGGATCTCTGAAGAGGCGAACATTCCGAACTTGAAGATTGGCTTCAACAAGGTCTTCGGCTACTACATCGAATTGAGTAACACACATCGCGATAAGGCTCCTGACTTCTTCATTCGGAAACAAACCCTCAAGAACGCCGAACGCTACATCACGCCAGAATTGAAGGAGTACGAAGAGAAAGTTCTTTCGGCGGATGACAAGGCGAAGGATCTTGAGTTTGAGTTGTTTCTCGAAGTTCGCGAGTTAGTTCACGCATCGAGCCGCCGACTCCGAGCGACCGCCGACGTGCTGGCGCAATTGGATGTGCTGTGTTCGTTCGCCGAACTAGCGCGTGAACGAGGTTACTGCCGACCGAAACCGGTTGACGAGCCTGTGTTGCACATCGTCGATGGTCGCCATCCGGTGCTCGACATCAGCGAGCCGCAAGGGACGTTCGTACCCAACGACACACTCGCCACCGTCGATGACGGAATGATCTTGCTGATCACCGGGCCAAACATGGCCGGGAAAAGTACATACATCCGTCAAGTTGCGTTGCTTACTCTAATGGCGCAAATGGGAAGCTTCGTACCCGCTCGCGAAGCCACGATCGGAATCGCCGATCGCATCTTCGCACGCGTCGGTGCCAGTGACGAGCTGTCGCGAGGTCGAAGTACATTCATGGTCGAGATGACGGAGACGGCTCGCATTCTGAACACGGCCACGAATCGAAGCCTCGTGATCCTCGACGAGATCGGTCGCGGCACGAGCACCTACGACGGCGTTTCGCTTGCCTGGGCGATTGTCGAACATATCCATGACCAAATTGGCTGCCGCACACTATTTGCTACTCACTATCATGAGCTGACCGACCTTCAAAACACCTTGGGCGGTGTCCGAAACCTAAACGTTTCGGTAAAGGAATGGGACGACAACGTCGTCTTCCTCCATAAGATCATCGAGGGCTCCGCCGATAAAAGCTATGGCATTCATGTGGCGCGACTGGCCGGAGTACCACGCGAAGTGAACGAACGAGCCAAACAGATCCTGAACCAGTTGGAATCCGAACATCTAGATACCGACGGTCGAGCCAAGATTGCAAAAAGCAACAAGAAGCAACGCGGCGGCGACATCCAACTGACACTCTTTGCACCAATGGAACATCCGCTCATGGACGAGATTCGTGCAGCTGATGTGAACGCCCTCACGCCCATCGATGCGTTGCAGTTGATCCAGCAATGGAAAGAGACGCTTGAAGGTGAGCCGGCGGCCAAGCCAAGGTAGTGGATGCGGAGTAACACGCCAGTAGATTCAAATATCAGCGACAATCCTTTTCCCCCGACTTGAGGGCAATGGCTCGATTGCGTTACCATATTTAACTTATTCGATTTCTTTAATCCTATGCCTTCCCTGAAGGCAACAATTCATCGTAATGAGTATCGGAGCAAGATTATGGCATCGCTTATCGTCGTCGAGCAAGGAAAGAAAACGTCGTATGACTTGCAACCTGGCCCGAACTTAGTCGGTCGGCATCCCGACTGTGCGATCGAGATCGTGCAGGCGAGCGTCTCCGGAAAGCACGCGTCAATCATTGGTGAAAATGCTGAATTCTTTCTCGAGGATACTGGCAGCCGTAACGGGACGTTTCTCAATAAGCAGCAAGTTACAACTCGCGTCAAGTTGAATCACAACGACATGATTCAGTTCGGCGATGCGGTATCAAAATTTGAACATCCAGAGGCTGTCCCCGTCGCCGCGCCGGTTGCAACTCCGGCACCGGTCGCGGCCCCTGCGCCGGCACCAACCCCTCAGCCGGCGGCACCCGCACCTGCAGCATCCGCGGCTACCGTTGAAGGAGCGATGTTCGGAACGATCTCTCTCGATGACGATACGGAAGAAGATACGAACATCACGGGGCAAATGGCGAATCAAGGGCGCTTCGGTGTCTTGGATACGAACCCCGAAGCCAAGCTGAAGGCCGTTCTCGAGATCAGCAACAGTTTGGCAGGTGAGGTCGATCTCGACGCCCTGCTTCCGAAGATACTTGATACTTTGTTCAGTATCTTCACCTATGCAGATCGCGGTTGCATCTTGCTGAAGGACGAAAAGGGTGAGATGGTTCCGAAGGCCATGAAGCATCGTCGTGAGGGCGAGGATGCGACCGTGCGTCTCAGTCGCACGATCATCAACAAGGTCCTGACGGACAAATGCGGTTTGATGTCGGCCGATGCATCGATGGACGGCGAGTTCAGCGGGAGCCAATCGATTGCCGACTTGAAGATTCGATCCATGATGTGTGTGCCGTTGCTTGCCCTAGACGGAGAACCGCTTGGTGTCCTGAGTATCGACTCGCAGAATCCGCTTGGCCAGTTTGGGCAGGAAGACTTGGAGATCCTAATGACTGTCGCCGGTCAAGCGGCTTTGTCTTATGAGAGTGCGAGGCTCATGCAGTCGTATGCCCAAAAGATTAAGCAAGACGGCGAACTAGAGATTGCGAAGACAGTGCAACGTGCATTGCTGCCGACGGAGTTTCCGTCAGTGGGCGACTACGAGTTCTATGCTTCCTACGATTCAGCTCAAGCAGTTGGCGGCGACTACTTCGACGTCTTTCCGTTGCCCGACGGCAAAGTCATCTTGTCGTTTGGCGACATCGCGGGGAAAGGAGTTCCGGGTGCATTGATCATGTCGCGAATGTCAAGCTGCGTCCAGAGTACGATTCGCCACCTGAAGGACATCGAAGAAGCGATGTGTGCCATCAATGACCACATGTGTGATAGTGCTGTGGAGGGCCGTTTTGTCACCTATCTGCTGGCCGTCGTTGATCCCGAGACACACAAGATTCAGCTGTCGAATGGCGGACACATGTCACCGATCATTCATCGTGCTGACGGCTCGATCGAGTTGTTTGACGAAGAGCTTGTCGGACCGCCGATCGGGGTCGTCGAGGAATATCCCTTCGAGTCAGAGACGAAACAGCTGAATCCCGGCGATTTGGTTGTATTCTTTACCGATGGCGTCGACGAGGCGATGAACTATGAGGACGAGTTGTACGGCGAAGAACGCCTTCTGAATTTCGTCAAAAACGGCCCGAGGAAGGCTGAAGAGCTCGGCAAAGCACTGTTCAAGGATGTGCGAAAGCACGCGAATGGCCGACCACAGAACGACGATATCACGATCATGACATTCGGACGCAATCCCGGATGAGTGAGAGTTTAGGAGAGTTGTTCGGAAAGACCGCAATCGTCACCGGCGCCGGGCGCGGAATTGGTCGCGCGATCGCGATCGCTTATGCTTGCGAAGGGGCAGATATTTGTCTCGCAGCGCGCACGCGATCTCAGTTAGATTCCGTCGCAGCTGAATTGCGCGCGTTCGGGCGGCGAGTCGCGGTCGCGCAATGTGATGTCACCGATCTGGCTTCCGTCGAGGCGGCGGTCGATGTTGCCATAGCACAGCTGGGACGTATCGACATCCTTGTCAACAATGCGGGCGGCGGCGAGGAACGGACGGTCGTTGGTGAAGATGATCCGAACGCGTGGCGAGACGTGATCGAATTGAATCTGATGGGGACCTATTTCTTCAGCCGTACGGTACTGCCGCATCTTCGCGAAGCTGGTGGCGGAACGATCATTAATGTTGGCTCGGGGATGGGGCACCAGCCTCGCGTTGGCAATAGTTCGTACAACGCGGCCAAGGCTGGCGTTTGGATGCTGACGCGTTGCATGTCGATGGAACTGGCGGCGGACAAGATTGCGGTGAATGAACTCGTACCTGGTCCCGTTGCCACCGAACTGACGGCGGCCGTGTTTCAACCGGATTCGCCGCATCCGACGATCCCTGGCGAGTGGGTGAAGGCACCAGAAGAAGTCACCGCGATTGCCGTGTTCCTTGCTAAGCAAGGCTCGAAAGGCCCGACTGGCCAGTCGTTCAGCTTGGCTCGACGGCCGCTTTAGCCGAGTGCAACGCATCTTCGCGCATCGGTTCAATGCTTACAATCCGCAATGTCAATCTTTGCGTAATGGTAAATGCAGGCGAAGGCATCTAATTCGCGGCAGCATGCGTCGTTTCCGCCTGTAGGGGTTAGTCTCGCGCACGTGAACCGAATGCATCGAACACCACGATATTGGCGGTTGGATTGACCAAACAATGCGGCTGCTCGAATTCGATAACTAGAACTGGTGTAATTGCTGCGCGCGGGATGCGCGATACTCAAGTCGGGCAAAAGTCACAAGACGGATGTGGCCAGAAAACGAATTGAAAATTGAGCCTCGGGTCGGTTCGTGAATGGAGTCGTTTGTTCGTGCAACGCAAGCCTCTGCTACTACGTCTATTAGCGCTCGTCACAATGGGAATTGTGGCAGGTGTCTTCATTGTTGCCGGGAAGACTCAAACACCGATTTCGGCTGCGCCACACGTGGTCACTCCCGTTCCCAATCCCTTCGACCCGGATTGGCTCGAAGTGAAGATCATGATCGAACGAAAGTGTGTCGGCTGCCATCGTGCTGATATTAAGGAGCGAACGGACATTTCTAATTATCAGGGACTCGTTGCCGGGAAGACCAAGAACGGGGAGCCTGTCATTAGTCCTGGTAACCCGAGCGAGTCCGTGTTTTGGGAGTACGTCGCCTGGAATGTCCTGGCGGAAGCTGATTCCCCGCACCCTGACGAACCGATGATGCCGGAGGATCGCCATGAATGGCTAACTGCCGGCCAGCTAGAAATCGTTCATCGTTGGATTAGAAATGGAGCGCTGGAGTATATCTTGCCCGACCAGTGCAACATTCGCCCCTTGATGGAAGTCGATTTTCCTTCGGCGAAGCAGTGCCAACCATGCCACGAGCGGCAATACGATCAATGGTCTCGCTCGATGCACGCCTACGCACAGAACAGTCCCGTCTTCGAAGCGTTCAACTTGACGTTGATTGAAAGGACCGGGGGAACGATTGGCACGTTCTGCACTCGTTGCCACACACCCGTCGGAACGGCTCTGGGTGAGAACGGATCGCGGCGGAATATCCATCGATCAAGGATTGCATTGGAGAGTGTGACTTGTGTCGTTTGCCACCGTCGAACGCATCCCCAATACAAGAATAATGGGCGGCTTGTTGCTGAACCGGGTGACTTGTTCGAAGTGTGCATGTTTGGACCGTTCGATGGCGCGGTGTCGGCTGAGGCGTCGCACGGGTCTGTGGGCTTCCCATTTATCAAGAGTTCGCAGTTCTGTGGCGATTGCCATGACGTTACCACTCCCAATGGTGTGCGCAACGAAGAAGCATTTTCGGAATGGCAGAACAGTCCTGCCGCGAAGCAAGGCATCACCTGCCAGAACTGTCATATGGGGCCAGTGCAAGGTATTCCAATTGCAGACAAAGATCGACCGTGGGGGCCTGCAGCCGTCGTGCCCGGTGTGCCGGTCGAGAGTATGCCCCTTCGCCCAATGTCAGATCATACATTCGCCGGGCCCGACTATTCGCTGCTCCCTGATACCGAGTTTCCGTTCAAACTGGATTGGATGTACGAAGTCGACTACCGAGACGATTCCAAATTGACGCCTTATCAGGTCAAGACGCTTGAAGAGTTGAGGCGTAAGAATCGCCACTCACTTCGAAAGGCGGATGAGAAGCGCTACGAGTTGTTAGGAAACGCCGCAAGGCTCTGTGTCGTTCATCCCGAACGTGCTGCGCGTGGTGATCGGATGACGATTGGCGTCGATGTTCAAAGCCTTATCGCTGGGCACAGCTTCCCGACAGGATTCACGGCAGAACGTCAGGTGTGGGTATCGGTCGAAGTCGTTGGCCCCGACGGACAACTAGTTTTTGCGTCGGGCGGCTTAGATCATAATCGCGATCTGCTTGACGATCACAGCCACGACGTTGTTACCGGCAAGTTGCCGCTCGACAAGTATTTGCTGAACTTTCAGAATAAGTTTACCGCGCTCACCAACAAGGGAGCGGACCGAACGGTGGTGGTTTCGGTGAATCGGCACCTTTCGCCGACGACCGTACTCCGACCGCAAACGCAACCTGCCATCTTATTCGGTCGAGCCAGTGATTTTCGGATAGCCAAGGCAAGCATTCCGCCGTTACGGACTATTGGACAGAACTACCCGATACGGTTGCCCAATTGTCCCGGACCCTACACCGTCAGCGTCAAGCTCAACTTCAGACATCTTCCACCAACGCTGCTTGACCACATAGGTGTTCCCCATTTGAAACATCTCTTGGAGATCGTTGTACTAGACGAGTACGAGTCGGTCATTCGTGTTTGGTAGACAGGAACTTCAGATCGCGTGAGTCTTCGGAGCCTGAGAACTTGGTGTCTCTTTGCGGCGGTTGCCTTTGTGGCAACTGACAAAGTAGAGGAAGCGCGCGCCCAGTGGCAACTGCCGACGACCACGAACGCCACACAGGCGACTCTCGCTCGTCGCGCGCTAAACTTTCAGCCTGAGAGAATCCCGCCACCCGTCGAGTCCTCCGCGTCGCCATCGCCAAGCGACTTTCCCGCATTGCCTCCTGACCCCTATGCCGCTGAGCGTGATCCCTTGCCGCCACTAGCGGCGGAACTTTGGAATCATGGTGGATCTTACCTCTATGCTCCAGAGGGAGACCATTTGAACTGGCCGGCGATTGCGAGTGATGTCCATTACGAGCATCTTCGCTTACCGGAGGATTGGGTCGAGCCAAAACCGTGGACGGCTTATTCGGAATTTTCGGGCACTAATCCAGTGTTCGCTCATGGGAAGTGGTTTGGCGACAACGCATACGCCTGGGACCCGCGGTTCGTCGGTTATGGTGGCTACTCGTTGTTCGCGTTTGCGCTCGAAGAGAACAGCCAGCGTCAAGATGTGGTTGGTCATCAACTTCGCATCGACCTAGACATGCAACTGACGGGCACGGAACGTTTCCACGTACAGTTGCGGCCGTTGGGCGATGGCAATTCCGGCGGTTCCTACTATCAGTTCAGTAATCCCGATGGCTACATTAGCAACGCGACGAGCGAGCCGCAACGTTATTGGTTCGAGGGTGAATTGCACAGCATCTTCGGCGCTTACCTCGATCCGTTTGCCGTCATGGACTACAACGTCGTCGCCGGAAAGTTTCCGTTTGCCATGCACAACTCGTTGCTAATGAACGACGAGATTCTAGGAATCGTTCTTAGCAAAAACACGATCTACGCTGGCCACTTGAGTAATTTGAATGTTCAGATGATCTATGGGGCCAACGATGTTGATGCCTTCGCCAACGCGGGCGGCTCGCTTTACGGCGTTCATGCTTCCGCCGACCACCGAGGCAATTTCTACGAAGGCACGTACGCGTTTGTTGATCATGACTTCGACTCGAGCCGCGATTCGCATTTCGCCGCGGTCAGCGGAACCAAGTTCTTCGGCCCCGCGTCGTTAACAGCAAGAGCTCTATTGAAGTGGGGCGACGAGAGTGGGCGTGGCAACGGCCAACTGTTCACGGTCGAGGCTAATCGCTCGCAGTACTTTCACCACAACCCAGTTGGAGTCGAAGAGGCCGTTTACTATTGCAACGTGTTCTATAAGTCTGCCGGTTGGAATCCAATCAGCGGTGGAAATCTGAATCGGCTTCGAACGGCCTTCGAGACCAATCCGCTCATTCGCATTTCCGTCGGGTCGCTGGCTGTGAGGAATTTCGGCGTCTCCCTTGGCGTTCAACTCTTTCGGCATAATGAGGACGAATCACTTATCCCTGAGGTGGCATTCGAGTCGCCAGACGGCATTGCCGTCACCGGATTCGGACTCCGCTACCTGCGCAAGACAGGATCGCGGTCATACTTCGAAACGCTTGCTACCTTCACGCTCTCGGACGATCCTCGCTTTGACCGGGAAGGCGTCTTCACTTCGTACAACATTGCGTTTTAGTGCGATTTGCCGATTCGCAGGCAGTGTACACGCGTGCCCTCGCGTAGATTCTGATCTTCCGCTAAGTTAATGGCAGTGATTGATTCACTTCCGGCCAGATTCAGATCTCTACCTCGTTGGGCGCGCCGATTTTAGCCCGCCGATTCCTGAACAGTACCTGACGCGTTCGATCATGTTTTGTAAGCGGCTATGGCAGCAAAGGTTGCCGGGTTAGCGCCTGTCATTGAGACGATAGCCAAGGCTTACACCGTTGTTCGTCCGCGATGTCCACCGGTACTACCTCATTTGAATAAAAGAGGATTTCGGATTTGTGATCCGGATCCTTCGGGACTAGATGTTCCACTCGACGACCTTCTGCGGCAGTCGTCTGTTCAAACGGTCTATCAAGAAGATTCAGGAAAACACATGTCCCAGTCAGATGTAGAAGTTGTGTCAGACGAAACGAATGAGGCGGGCCAATCGCCCGAACGCGAATCCGCTTCCCAGGCAGCCGAGAATGGCTTCCGTTCGCTTGGTCTTGGCGATGCGGTCATGAAGGCCATCGAGAGCTCTCGATACACGACGCCAACGCCAATCCAAGCTCAGACGATCCCTTTGTTATTGGAGGGACGCGACGTTCTCGGCCAGGCGCAAACGGGCACCGGCAAGACCGCAGCCTTTGCGCTGCCATTGCTCCAACGGATCGATCTGTTTAAGAAACAACCGCAAATACTCGTCCTCACGCCGACACGTGAACTGGCGATTCAAGTTGCGGAAGCGTTCGAGACGTACGCCAAGGGCATGCGTGGTTTGCGAGTTGTGCCGATCTACGGTGGCCAGGACTACCAAGTTCAATTCCGGCAGTTGCATCGCGGCGCTCATGTTGTCGTTGGCACACCCGGTCGCGTTATGGACCACATGCGAAGGGGTTCACTAAAGCTCGACGATCTGCAGTGTCTCGTGTTGGACGAAGCCGACGAGATGTTGCGTATGGGTTTTGCGGACGACGTCGACTGGGTTCTGACACAGGCTCCCGATAAGCGGCAGATGGCTTTGTTCTCGGCCACCATTCCGAGACCCATTCGACAGATTGCGCAAAAGCATCTCAAGAATCCCGCCGAAATCACAATCGCGCAGAAGACGGCGACTGCCGATACCGTGAACCAACGTTACATTGTCGCCGCTCCCCATCAAAAACAGGCGGCCTTGGCGCGAGTTCTCGAGGCAGAACCGATTGATGGTGTTTTAGTCTTTGTGAAGACACGTGCCACGACCGAGCCGTTGGCTGAGTTTCTCGCGCAAGCGGGCTTGAAGACGGCTGCGTTGAACGGTGACATAGCACAGAAGCAGCGTGAACGAATCGTTGACAGTCTGCGGTCGGGTAAAGTCGATATCATCGTAGCCACCGACGTCGCCGCTCGCGGCTTGGATGTACAGCGTATCAGCCATGTTGTTAACTATGACTTGCCGTTCGACAGTGAAGCGTACGTACATCGAATCGGTCGTACGGGGCGCGCTGGGCGCAGCGGCGAAGCGATTTTGTTTGTGCATCCACGCGAGCGTCGTCTGCTCAAGCGGCTGGAGCAAGCGACACGACAAACGATCGAACCGATGGAACTTCCATCGAATCGTTCCATCAATAAACAACGCGTTGCAAGATTTCATGAGCGCATCACGCACGGGCTCGCACACAAGGATATCGAGACATTTCAAGCGATTGTCGATCATTATCAACGAGAAAACGACGTGCCGTTGGAGCTAATTGCCGCTTCGTTGGCACTGCTTGCCAATGAAGAGACGCCACTGCTCGTCAAAGGTGAGATAAAGCAAACGAACTTTGCGAATGATTCTCGTCAGGGATCAAACGACCAGCGATCACAGCGACGCGAGTATCAGAGCGATCGCAAGTCCGGTCCTCGTCGTAGTGACGTTGGAATGGAAACCTATCGAATCGAAGTAGGGCGAAGCCATAACGTCCAGCCCGGTAACATCGTTGGCGCCATCGCGAACGAAGTGGGCATCGGAAGTGAATCGATCGGCAAGATCAAAATATTCGACCGCTTTAGTACGGTGGATCTGCCACAGGGATTCTCGCGCGAGAAGCTGGAGGCTCTACAGGACGTCACGATTGCGGGGCGCAAGCTACGCATCTCGCGACAGGAAGATTCACGGCCCCGCCCGGTTCGTTTTCAAGACGGCAAGCGCTCCTTCAACAAGTCCAAGCCGAAGCATCGCAAGAAGGCTTCCAAGAACGGGTAAGGCGGTCCTTATTGGTTGAAAAAGCGAGTCGGACCAATCCTTCTATGATCGTCAGCGTGGCTCGTCCAATGACGAGCGGCGCTGAATTCTGGATGAGCTGCTACGGAGTCGCCGCGTTAATGGCTGACGAATGTTTTATGCTAAGGTTTGACTGCGCGGACGATTCCGATAGTGCCGAGTGGAAGCTCCACCGGTTGTCGCAAAGCGGAGGGCGGCTTGGGCTCCCGAAAACTTTGTATTTTCGCGGGGATCTTTACAAGAGCTGTATAGCCTGCCATCGCGAGAAGCAAAACGAACCCGACCCCGGCCAGGACGTTCACCGTCGGCGAGTTGCGATCTGAGCCCATGATGTCGACTCGATTTGTCAACCACCACAAAGCGCCGGCGACTAGCGGCGCGGCGATCACCGTAACCGCTTGTGCTGCGATGACTGCTGGAACCGGATTGAAGTTGGCTTTCAAGACGAGCAAAGCCACCACCATTCCGGTCAGCAAGACAGTGGTTGTGGCGACCTTGGGGCCAAGATCAGTTGGCTTACTTCCCAAGCCTAGTCCATCCGCAAGGATGAAACCTCCGATCATCGAATTGACAAGGAATGACGAATAGGCGGCAGAAAAGAGTCCGAGGCAAAAGAGCGTGTGACCCCAATCGCCAAACGCAGGGCGCAATCCGGCAGCAACGTCGCTGACGTTTTTCAGTTCGTCTCCGCGGAGCGCTGCAGCAGCTGTTGACATCAAGATGACGGTGATCAATCCCATGATCACGGAGCCGATTCGTGCATCGACGAGTCCATCTTTGAGATCTGCTTTTTCCCAACCTTTCTGTTGTACGAGATATGCCTGGTTGTATGCCGCTGTGATAACAAATGTTGTTCCGACTAGTGCGAGCAGAAAAAACGGGTCGTCCAATGCGAAGATGCTTCCTGGTGTCGGCACAAATCCGGCGAGAAACTCGGTCGGCGAAGGCTTAGCAAAGAGCAAATTGACGGCGAACGAAAGCAGCATCATGCCGACAAACACCATCATCAGTCGCTCGATCGCGCGGTAGAGATTTCGAAATCCAAACACAAAGAAGATGGCCAACATGTTGAACAGTACCACGACATAGTCGACCTGCATCAACGGGACTTTGGTGATGTAGCCTTCATACTCTTTGAAGGCCGCGTGGACGCCGATGTTGTTTCCGAATTGAAATGCCGCCGAGATAAAGAAGACGCCGATTCCAATCAACGCCGCGAGCCATCGTCCGACACGCTCAGTCAAGAGCGTGGCCGGCGACTGATTGGCCACAACGCCAAGCCGGGCTCCGAGTGTCATGTAGATCATCATGAAACCGACGGCCAGTACGACGACCCAGATCAATGCAAAGCCGTTCGCTGCGCCGACCTGCGAACTCGACAAGATACTCCCGGGCCCGATTACCACGCAGGCCGTGATCACACCGGGGCCAATGCGTTGGTACCAGGGGCGTGCGGCGGACGTTTTGGCTGAATCTTCGGTGCTATCTGACATTGGTTCAAGTGCTCGCGCGAGTTAAAGGGCAGGTGTGAGAACGCGGGACGTTCTAGTGTGGTGACGATTCTAGCGAGTCGTCGCGTGGCGTGCCACGAACGCGATCCTGCTCTCTGGGATAAACGTTGTGGATTACGCACAACTTATGTTGTGTTTTGGCCACATCTGGTGCCCACTCGACAGCGCAGGGACCCATTTTCTCCAGGATTATGCGATTGGCCCTTGTTTTGCTTTAGCCATGGGCCGGACAGCAACTAGCCACCAGCGGGAACTTGGAGGCCGGATAGGACGTCAAAAGCTTGCCGTACTATCGTGACAGTCGGACTGCGTTTCGGCTCTAGGAACTTAGCGGTGGACGCCGGAACGGAAGTTTTGACCCCGTGAATCGTCCTGATAATGGCGTTAAAGCATGACAGGCACAGAGGATACGGATAATCTCGCCAGCGTGCGTAGTCTGAAAGATAGAAATTGACCAACTCTTCATTTTGGGGAACCGAGGACACGATGATGCAAAGTGACCGCCTCTCTCTTCGCACTACTCTTCAACGCATTTTCCGTCGACGCCAGCAGAAGCGTCAACGAGCGATGCGACATTTTGAGGTTATGGAATCGCGAGTCATGCTGGCCGCGGACCTCCACGTCGCACTGCAAGATCCGCCAATGCTAGAGCTGCATGGAGAGTACAGCTCGGTCGAGACGGTTTTGCCGGTCGCCGAAGGCGAGGGGGTGATTGTTGCCGAAGGCGAAGCCGCACAGGACTTAGTGGCATTCGCGCAAGCTCTTGCCGACTCGGGCACTCGCTTCTACGGGGCTGCCTGGTGTCCGCACTGCACGGCCCAGAAGGAACTGTTCGAAGACGGCGGCGATTTCCTGCCGTTCATCGAAGTGACAAATCTTGACAATCCTGTCACGTTGAACGCTGCCGGCGATGGTACGGACACGACCTTGAATCCGAGCGGTGTTGCGATCAACAGCTTTCCGACTTGGGAGTTCCCGGACGGCTCGCGACTCGAGGGTGAACAATCATTGGCGACACTCGCACAACGCAGCGGCGTTGCCATTCCTTCTTCCGACCAACCATTTATCGCGCCGATCGACGACGGCGACAAGAACTCCAGCGATGTCGATGCGGATGGCGACGAGATCGTGACGCTGTTGGGCGGATCGCCGTTGCACATAACCCTTGATGGTTACGATCCTGGCGGCGGGGCCTTGACTTATACGGTCTCGAGCAGTGATCCAGGTTTTGTGTCGCCGACGTTGCTACAGAACAATCGCAGCATGGTCATTGATGTTGCGGGATGGGGAAAGATGAATCTCCAGTTGTTCGAGCAACGTGCGCCGCGACCTTCGTCTCGTCTGATTGCATTGGCCGAGTCGGGTGATTACGCCAACATCCCGTTCCACCGAATCGTCAATAACTTCGTGATACAAGGTGGTGACATCACGAACCAAGACGGAACGGGTGGATCAAGCCTCGGCGATTTCGACGACCAGTTTCATGTCGACTTGCAACACAACCGAACGGGTGTCTTGTCGTACGCAAAGTCGGCGGACGACACAAACGATTCACAGTTCTTCATCACGGAGGTCGCGACTCGCACCTTGGACGGCAATCATTCGGTTGCCGGAATCTTAGTTGAAGGGGACAAAAACCGCGAAGCGATCAGCGACAATTCAACGACGAATCCCCGCACTGTCACGATTGCCTCGGTCGACATTATCACCGATACAGAGAACGCGGTCCTCATGCTAGAGGCGACGCCGGGCGCCACCGGAACGTCGACCATTACTGTTACTGCGACGGACGCCGATGGGAATCAGTTCTCTCGCGAGTTCACCGTCAATGTTCAGCCCGACCTAACGGACACGCTGCCGTGGCTGGGGGAAATCAGCGAGATCAAAGTACCGACGGGTCAAAGTACGGTGTTTCAGTTTCCTGTCATCGACGTTGAAGGTGATCCTAGCCAATTCGGCGTCGTTGCACCCAGCAGTTTCACAATCGATGTTCCGGCTGGTACGGTAACTTCGCTGGCCGACATCACAATCACGCCTAACGCTGGATTCATCGGCCAGGAGACGATTACGTTCTTTGTAGCCGATTCCGAACTTGATCTGACCGGCGTAACCATCACGAACGGCATCCTCCAGAGCAACTCAACGTTGTTCGATGTCCAATCACTGACGGTAGAGGCCGAGGCGAGCAGCACGGCGACGATCAGCGGTACGGTCTTCGCCGATGCTGATAGGGACGGAGTTCTCGATACGGGAGAGAACGGCCTCGGCGGATTTGTTGTCTATAGCGACGTCAATGGTAACGGCTTGAACGACCCCGGCGAAATCACTGCAACGACCGCGATTGACGGTACGTACTCCTTGGTTGTGCCGGCGGGGCAGCACACAATTCGGCAGCTCGCGGTGGCCGATTTCCTGCAAACGACGGCGAACCCGTTAACACTCACTCCGACGAGCGGCGAAACCATCACGGACGTCCGCTTTGGCAACTTCGATGTCGTCGCGCCCAGTTCAATCGACCTGTTGGCCGTGACCGACAGTGGCAACGATGCAGATAACGTCACGAACTTCAACAGCAGCGCCGTCGACCGGGTATTGCAGTTTCAAGTGGCGGGCGTCGTTGATGGTGCCACCGTGCGTCTGTTCTCCGATGGTGTGTTGATCGGTCAGGGATCGGCGAATGGTGGAGTCACGATCACAACTGATTCCACGAGTACGCTCGCCGATGGAACGCATTCGATTATTGCGACACAGGAGGTAGGTGGTCTTCAGGGCCCAGCCAGCACAAGCCTCTCAATAACGATCGATACGGTAGCGCCGGGCGCGTTTTCGTCGTTAGCACCAACGGGCATAATCGTTGATCAGGACATCAGCTACGACGCACAAAGCGCCGACGAAGGGAACGGCGTCACTTACTCGCTCTCGAATGCTCCGGTGGGCGCAACAATCGATGCTTCCACAGGATTCGTATCGTGGGCACCGACGGTCGGACAACTTGGGCAGAACAACTTCGCGATTGTCGCCACCGACGTCGCGGGCAACGCCACACTGCAGCAGCTGGCAGTTCGCGTCACGGAACAACCCGTCGTTGGCGCTTCGTTCAAGATCACTGCCGACGCAGACCCCGGTTCGGCGGAGATTGGCGAGGTGACGGTTGGAGATACGTTCTTCCTCCACGTTTCGGTAACTGACCTTCGAGACAATGCTCGTGGGACCTTTGCGTTTTACGAAGACATTGTTTTCGATTCACTTCTAGCCGCAGGGCAGGTTATTTCCTACTCGTCGAATTTCCCCAATGTTCAATCAGGAACGATTCTGGGCGGCGAAATCGACGAAATTGGAGCCGTGAACTTTGATACGAACGGCGTCGGGGCCGGGACGTTCGATATCTTCAGCGTTGAGTTTCAAGCGACAAGATCAGGCACGCTGTTACTTGCCGGTAATGCACCTGACGATGTACCCGCCCATGATGTCTTGGTCCTGGGACTTAGCACGGCGGTGCCAACCAGCGAGATTCTGTTTGGTGCGACGCAACTGACGATCAATCCGAGTTTCGGTGCTAACGCCGATATCTTCAATTTCGACGAAGACAGCAGCAACATCACGCTGGATGTCCTCGCCAACGACAGTTCGCTTTCGGGGTCGACCGCAAATCTGACCATCACGTCGATATCGCCCCAGTTGGCAGGCGTCTCGATCGCCACCGACGGGAAGAGCCTGCTCTACTCGCCGGCTGCGGACTTCAACGGCGAGATCACCTTTGACTATACGTTGAGCGATGGCGTTGATGATCTATCAGCGAATGTAGTCGTCCAGATTCACCCGATCAATGATGCACCTGTTGCTTTAGACGACAGTGCCGACATCACGGCGGGCACCAGCGACAACTTCATCAACGTGCTTGGTAACGACACAGATATCGACGGCGACCAGCTCCGGGTTGAAAGCGTTGGGCAGCTGACTGGAAACGGTTCGATCACCGTTGCGTCCAACGGAACAGGCCTCAGCTATACGCCAGGTACGGGATTCATTGGTTCGGACACGGTGACTTATACAATTACAGATAGAAATGGAGGCACCTCACAAGCGACGCTCGCTTTGACAGTCACTGGAGCTGGCGACGATCTGTTTAACGTCGACGAAGGCAGCGTAGACAACCTGTTTGACGTACTTCAGAACGATACCGGCGATGGGTTGGCGATCACCGCGGTGGGATCGACAAGCAACGATGGCATTGTGACGATCGTCGAAAGTGGCACTAGGCTGAACTATTCACGCCCTGCCAACGATGACTTCTTCGGAGCGGACACGTTCACCTACACGTCGACCGATTCCAACGGGGAGCTATCGACCGGCACGGTGATTGTCACGGTCGATAACACGAACGATACTCCCACGGCCGTTAACGATACGTTTACGGTCTCGCAAGGAGCTGTCGACAGCACGCTGGACGTTTTGGCGAACGACTCGAACGCTCCCGATCCTGTTGGCGAAGTACTCTCAGTTGTCTCCGTGGATGATACGAATACGATTGGTTCAGTCGCGGTCGTCAACGGGAGCATCCAGTATTCAGCTCCAACTACGTTCCCAGCGACAGATCTAGCGACGGGAACCGACACGTTCACTTATACGATTGACGATGGCACGGGGTTGACGTCGCAAGCAACGGCAACTGTCAACGTCGTCGCCTTCGTTCCCGGAAGTCTGTCGGGTTTCGTCTACGTCGACAGCAACAACAATGGCGTTCGCGACGCTGGCGAAGAGCCTTTCGAGGGCGTCGCGATCACGCTGGCAGGAACGAACAACTTCGGCAACCCGGTTTCGCTGCAAGCGACGACCGCTTCGGACGGGTCGTATACTTTTTCCGATCTGGCTCCGGGCACCTACACGATTGACGAGGCACAGCCAACTGGCGAGCGAAATGGCGTTCCAATCGTTGACGGTCAAGACACGATCGGTTCGCAGGGCGGTAGCGTTTCCGCAAACGATCAGTTTACGATCACACTAACGGAAGGAACCGCCGGAGGCGAGAATAACTTCGGGGAATTGCTGGGTCGCACGCTTGCAGGTTCGGTTAGTCGCATCTCTGAGAGTATAAATTCCACCGGTGAACGATTTGGCGGCGTGGATGTTCGTTTGTTCGATAGTCATCAGACAACGACCATTGGCAATGAACAGGGGCAAGTAAAAGCCGTTGGAGGAACTTTCGAGTATTCGGCAGTTGCTCCTGGTAGCTATCAATTACTTGCCAGTACGCCAACGTTTCTCTTGTCGAACGAAGCTAGCGTTTTCACTGCGTCTGTTTCAGCGGATGCCGACAGTACTGGAAATCAGGTCACGATTCGCGGTCGCGAGGCCTCGTTCATCTCTTTGCGTGACATCAGCACACAGTCACCAGCCGAGTACGCTCATGCCGCAGTTAGTAGCGGTGGGCAAGAGTGGTACTCGTTCGGTAGCGGATGGGAGGGCTTCACGGATGCCAACTTCATTACAACCAACGGTGGATCGGACCTGCATATCGAAGTCACTGATGCAAGCGGCCAAACACTTTCCGCCGACGTATCTAAGAGCGACTCTCGCATTCGAGTCCTTGGCCAGAGGAACGGATTAGAGTTGGTCCAGATCATGGCGGGCAACGCGGCGTTCGATTTGCAAGTTGTCACCTCCGCCAACACCAATGGTGCCAGCGGCGAAGGTTCGCCCGTTGTCGCTTCTGTGAGTACGACACCGACCACCACCGCACCGGTGATCGTTGCTCACGCGATCTTGGCCCCCGAAGGCGAGCTATCAACGAATGAGGTTAGTGACGTACGAATCTATCAGCCGGTCGTAGCTCGGCCAGTCTACGCTCCAGCGCCCATTGACGCCGTGACCGCAACGACGCCACCGGACGAATCGGAAACGCCCGTGATTCCCGCGGATCTACTGTCGCCGCACGACGGACAAACGGATTCGGTGGCATCGACGCTCGAGACAGGCTCTGACGATGGCGACGCGATCACGTCGAACGTGTCCGACGAGACTCGCGCGGCGTTGTTGGTCGAAGTAGCCAACGAATAGTAACAGTTTAGTTCAATTGCCAAGTTCTTCGGTGGTAGAAGTTGAGCGGCTGAA
>JACNKX010000214.1 GCA_014381825.1 Planctomycetota bacterium | reverse complement strand
TGCCACTGTCGTGTGCTTCTTCCACAGCAAGCATGATTGAGGGATAGTTATCAAAGACCGCTAACCCATCACACTCGGCCGCCCACATCCGAGTGAGTTCCTTCGATGGCGGTCCTTTTTTGGGGTCGTACGTCTCTTGGGCAATCGGAACAAGGGCGCGCTTGCTGATCAACGGGTTCGTGTACTCGCGAACGGTCGGATCAATCACCTGCCCGTTCTTTCCTGGCAAGAGCGAAGTCCCGGACGCCATCTTGATTGGTGGCGGCATTCCTCGCTTCCGGCGTCCGTGGCTGGGTACTTCGACGCGGTCTTGAGTTCGTTTCTTTCGCGCCAACCGGCGTTTGTCCTGTTGAAAGGCACGAGCACTCATCAGCGCATGGCCGTTGATCCACGTAAAACCTTCGTCGGAGAAAGTCTGCCCGTGATCGAGTGCGAGAAACGGTGTCGCCGCCAAATTGCTGTTTGCGAATTGCTGCAGCGTGACGAGCATGCGGTCCGTCTTGTTCCGCAGGCTCCGTCCATGAGCCAGTCGACCGATCAGGTGATACAACACGTCCGCCGAAACTTTGGCACCGACCGCCAGATGCCGAAGACTGAGCAGATCGAGAGATTCCTTCACGATGGCTGCGGACGAGACCAGCACGTGTGGTCCTTCGCCTTCCGTATCGAACCAAATCTGCAATGCCTCCCGGTCTTCCTCATTGCCATGGAATGGTCTGACCGTCGCCGACGCACCTCGCGTTACATAAGCCTGTCGCAGTCTCTCCACCATCGGATCGACAAGGCGACCATGCACCACGACAAGCGTGTTCACGTCGTAAGGCTGCGGCAAGCCGAGTTCCTTGAAATTGCTGAGCGGTTGAAAAAAGAGTTTTATCAATTGCTCGACCGCCTCTTCGGTCTCGGACGGAAAGTGCAACGCTTGAGCCGATGGAAAGATTCGCACTCCGAGGTCCGGTAGAATGCCTCGCCGAATCGATTCGGGGAAACTGTGCATCGGCGATCGGCGGTTCCATGCTTTGCCATACCACTGCGAACCCGCGGCAAACAAGAGCGGCACTTGCTCGGCTCCGGCTGACACGACAGGCTCTTGGAACGCGAGCGGTTGCCGCCGCTGAGCTTCGTCGCAGAGGATCACTTGGACGTGGCGGTGCAATTCCTCCTGGTAACGCTCGATCTGCCGGACGCTCGTAAACATCAGCGCTGGTTCGAGTACGACACGCGCCTCGCCGCGCGTCGCTGTCGAGATGCCGATGTTCTCCCGCGCGAACACCGGATAGTCCGGCGGGATTGCGAAGGCCGCGTCGCCGGTGTGCGATTCGATCTGCTGAGTCACGTTCGGCACGGGTGGCAATGTCAGCAGCTCGGTCGCGCCGGACGGCCCTCGTACCGTAGTAGCCAGTGACGCCACGACTTTCACCACATTGGCCAACATCTCAGTGTCCGCCTCGGCAGCGCTCAGTCCGGCATCTTGGAAGTAGTCATCGATGACTCGGCAGGCTTCGTCTTCGGTTGCAGGCCGTTTGACGAATAACGCGTTCCAAGCCTTCCTGGGAAAGAAGGTCTGCATGAACTGCTTATCCATCCGACAGAGCGCCAACCGCCGCCGGTTGATATCCTTCTCCGAGAGCGTATAAGGTGGCGTTCGGAGTACACGCCGATGTCCCATGCCTTTCCCGCGAACCTTGTCGGACAGGTGATACGGTTTCGCTGTACAGTAAGCGATCTTGCCCTTCAGCAGTTGGCGCTGCTGCAGCCGGATGCAAGCCTGCATCAGCACGCCCAGCGTCAGCGTCTTCCCCGTTCCCGGTGCGCCTTGAATGAAGAATGAAGTCGGCGAGGTTGGACCGTCCGTCAGCGATGCGGCGGTCCAGATCAAGTGGGCGAGTTGATGGTCGTAGAGCTTTTTGAGATTAACCTGACGCTTGTTACCACTGATCTCGCGAAGCAGCGTCCATAGTTCTTGTGCAAGATGGCGGTGGAACTCGGGAGCGGTTGCGAACCGCCGCGACACGAACTCCTCGGCCGACAGCGGCGGATACCGGCTCTGCGGATTCTCCGACGGCGGGAACACTTCGGATAAGAAGGACGTCAGCTTGCGGTACAGGGACGCAAATGCCGGAGTCGGAACTCTGTTGTTGCCTGCTCCCTTGAGGATGGCAATGGCTGGCCGCACGGTCGGCGTTTCCTTGGAGAGGTACGAAGGCGGGAGAATCGGCGGGAGGAACGTGCAATCCTTGGATGGCTTGCAAGCTCTGGGGATATTATCATACGACTCCTCGGGCTTCCGCAACTCCCGCCTCATGATTGCCCGCCATGCCTAAGCCACCATCAGCCGCTCCGCGAGAACTTTCTACTCGCGGAGTCGCCTCCCACGACTTGCGACGTATCCTAAAGCTCAACGATACGCTCAGGAAAACGCGCGCTCTCGTTGCCCAGTCGGAGCGTCCCGCCGACTCGATTGCGCTGCTGTTGGCCGAGACGCGAGTGCTGGTGCTGCGAATGGGGCGATATGAATTCGGGCAGTTGGCGGGCATGCACTTCCACGCCGTGAAAAACGCCGAGACACCCGGCTCGCATCCGCAACACGAATCGCTGTCTCGTGTCTGCCGGACATGGAGCCAGCTGGCGACAAGTGACCACGAACGGTCACCTCGCGTCAGGAAGCAGCTCGCCGATGCCTGTGCCAAGCTCCTGGATCTTCTCGTCCCAGAAGAAGACGAACGCGGCCGTCCACTCCGCGCATCCGTAGACGGCCTGTATCGGATCTGGATGTATCAGCTGGGGCGGAGCGCCTTCGAGTCCGCATCGAGGAAGACCAATCGGCAACGAACGCCGCTCACGTACGGGACGCTTTGGCAACGCCGTGAAGTTGGCATGGTTCCCGACTTCGAGGAGGTCCGCGTCATCGGGACGCAACTCGGTCGTGATCTTGACGTGGCCGGAGCGATTTGGGAAAGACAGAAGACCGAACAGCTGCTCGCACGGGGCATGTCAAAGCCGGTTGTTCGATTCACCGTCGCTATTCAATTGGCTTTTGCCGGGCTGAAGATGAATTCGGCATCACTGCGCACGCAGCTTACGGTGAGCGAAAAAACCGCGCAGGCTATCAGCAACGGCCACATCGTCGGCTTCGATGATATCCGGCATGTTGTCGACAAGGTGATTCGCAGGAAGGACATCCCGGCGTTTAGGCGGCAGTGGAACGAAGCGTGGGATCGTCACAATTCGCAGGAAGACTTTGCCACCGCGTTTCCGCGCATCTGCAGCGAGAATGGCTGGAACAATCACATGCTGTCAACGTTGCTTCGCGTCCGCGCGCCGGAACGCCGAAGCGGTTCGGCCGGGTCGAAGACGAAGCAGAAGAAGATCTCTCGCGCGGAATCCTACCGACCGTCCGCCGAAGTTCGCCGCATGTATCAGGAGAATGGCTTTTCGGGGCAAGCTCCGGCCAAAGCCGGCATCGATCTGGTGGCGAGTGACGAAATCCCGGCGGGAAACTGCGGTGAGAACCAGCGGCAGTATCTGACACGTTTGTTTCTCGAAGGAGTCGAGCAACGGCTGGCGCAGAAGGGGAACAGCGCTCACGCGTCTCCGGTACGCTGGCATCGCATCCTGTGCGGCGTGACGCCACAACAGCTTGCCGATGTTTCGGGCTTTTCGAAGGCAGATATACTGCGGTTGGAACACGGCCCACGCGAGGTGAGCGCGTCGGAAGAAAAGCGGCTGCTTGAGCTGATCGAAAGTTTTCCGGCCGACAAGGTCGCGCTGGCGCGTGCGCGCATTACCGAATTGACGACGCCACCCAGTACCATCGTTGAGGCTGTCACTCGGTTGCGCGATCGACAGGGCGGCTACGTCCCGTTGTCGCGCGTGTTGCACGACGAGACGCAGCGGTGCCTTTGTCTCTCGCCAGCCCATCTCAAACAGATCGAACGGGGCCAAGACGTACCCACCCTCCCGCTGCTCGAACATTTGGTGACCCGCGGCGGGTCGCAGTTGACGCCGGAACTGATCAGGGACTGGTACGACCGCATGCCGCAGCATCTTGTCGACCATCCGAAGCTCCGCTGGCGGCATCCGCTGGTGCGAGGATTCGGCATCATCGTCTTCGAGAAGTGGCCCACGCTGTACGCTTTCTGGGAGGAGCAATTCCAGGACGACTTCACTTATTCCATCGTGGCGCGCAACTTCCAACAACTGAACGGCCGCTGGGGTGATTTTCCTTGGACAATGGTCAGCCGCCATTTGAATGCCGTCGGCCTTGGCGTCTCCGATCCGCGCCGCGTGTTCTTGCAACAATTGTTCGAGCGGAAAGACGAAATCACCGACGCGCTCAACGCAAACAAACAACCCGCTGCGTTGGCCGTCATCCGTCAGGTCTTGAAGCGGTGGAGAAGAGCGTTGCGAGCAGCTGATCGCGATCCGCGATCGGTCGAGTACAAACTCGGCCTAACGACCGAAGAGCGTGGCAGCAATTTGTGAACAGATTGCAAACGAGAACCTCGCTCTCCAGCTCGCCGCAGCGACTGTGAGCCGTACTGCGGAGCCCGCTGACCATGACGGGCGAATGGCTCGTGCTGTCATCCGATTGTCGGCGCGGAATCAGAGCATTTTCGGACCTCGGTTGGGTCTGTCGTTGCGCGCGTCGGTCTTTTTGACATTGCTCGTAATCGCAAGTCGGTAACGCGCACCTGGGCGCAACCGAGGTCGTTCCGCAAGTCAAGTTCGCAGCTTCGGCGGGTGCATCGCCTCGACCAGCGGGTAACGCGGCGTTACCGGCGACGACACGAGCAAATCGTTCGGGCGCCCCTGCAACGACCCGGAGTCCGACAAGCTGCCCCAGTCCTAGCACTGTCGATTGCTCTTGGATGGTGCGAGTGTCTCCTCTTCGACTGCCCTTGGTGAACATGGTTGCACCTGACCGTGACAGACTTTATGTCAAATCGGGACAACCTTTGTGTC
>JACNKX010000138.1:58944-83379 GCA_014381825.1 Planctomycetota bacterium | reverse complement strand
AGCTAAATTAAGCTCGACCGACTCTGAACATTTACAGAAACAACGTTACACCAACTTCTAGAACACCGTTCGACTCCATCCATCCCTAAACTACCAATCACCCGATCAATACGAACAACAATACAATCACCAACTAGCCACACCTAAAAACTAAAAATCCGGAATCCGCTACTACTGGGCTATCGCAGACGGAGGCTGTCAGTTGTTGTGTACGCTGACGGTAGTTCATTAGTTGATCCAAACATAGGCAACCAGGCCCGATGAATAGAACGCAACAGCTTTGTTTTACCATCGCGATAGTTCTCTCATCAACCTCTTACGGCCAGAATTGGCCGCAAGGATCTGGGCCAAACGGCGACTTCCGGGCGAGCGAAACTCAGGCCTCGATTGGCTGGTCCGTTTCCCTTGACAAGAATATCGCGTGGCGAACCGAGTTGCCCGAGACCGGTCAGTCGTCGCTGGTGATTTGGGGTGATCGACTTTTCTTGACGACGATGAAGTCGGTGACATCCGATTCCAAAACGGGCAAAGCCATCGCCGGTTGGTGTCTCTCGGCGAAGGACGGATCGATCCTCTGGCAGCGAGAGATCACGGGCAGTTACCAAACAAAGCTGAGCGCACCGTTCGGCGACGCGTCATCGCCGTCGGCGGTCACCGATGGCAAGCATGTTTGGTTCCTTAGCCCAACAGGACAACTCGCCTGCTTCGATATGCACGGAGCTGCGGTCTGGTCGAAGCAAGTCACGTCGGTAGCGCGCGCCCAACCGGTGCTTCACGACGGAATGTTGATCTTCCATCGTCAGGTCTATCTTCCCGATGCAGATGGCCACTTCACGCACGAGAACAAGGACGCTCCGCGTGAAAAGTGGACTCAGCTGCATGCGATCGATGCCGCGACAGGCGACGTCCGCTGGGTCAGCGAATGTGGCGTCAACATGGGTGCGGTACCAATTCTGCAACAGCTTGAAAACGGCACGGATGTCTTTGTAGTTGGACGCGGCGGCGGACACGGGCCTCCGGAGAAGCCGGAAGGCGTCTCGATGATTCGTGCTGACAACGGGAAGACCGTCTGGACCCTAGCTCTGCCCGGCTTCATGTCGACGCAAACATTTCCGATCATCAACGGCCACGCCTTGGTCTTTCGCAAGAACGATCATCTATGGGTGACCGTCAAGACAGGAAAGATCAGCCGCCAAGTATCCTTACTCAACGATGTTCCAGTCAGGCGTTGGACAGAATCCGGATATGAAACCAGGACGGAATCGCTAAAGGAGAAGTCGCGACCGATTACACAGCAATCCAATTTGCTGGTCGGCAAGTACCACTATTTCCGATCTTACACACGCAACTACCTCGGACGCGACAACCGAGAAGCGATTCAGGAACAACCTCAGCTATACATCGTTACGTCACAATCGCGTTCAGAACTCGCGAGGACTCGAAGTGATGGGGGATGCACGAGCGATGGGCAACGGCTGGGGACACACCGCGTCTCCAATCGCAACCTCCTTCGGAAATCGCCTCTACGTTCCGATTCTTTGCGGCATCGTGTTTGTCATCGATGCCAGCGCGGACACCTTCAATGAACGTGCCATCCTCGCGATCAATGATCTCGGGCCATTGGGCGACGCGTTTAACCTCATCCGGTGTTGAGCCAAGTTGAATTCGAGATAGCCGATAGATCTGTACTGGATGCCCTAACATCACCACCGAAGGGAAACCAAAGAGTCCCGCAATCAGCATTAATGTGGATGCAGTCAACATCCAGATAATTTGCTTTTGAGCCCCAACCCACGCTATCGATACTACACGCTCAGTAGCCACGAATAGACGATCCAAAACGGATAAAACGTCGAATACAGCCAACAAGCAGCAGTAGCCACCACTGCAACACCGAAGAGAAGCAACTTCAGTGAAAAGCGTGGAAATGCGAAAGGCATCTTCGAGTCTCTTTCGCGCTAGCCTAACGCTAAATCAACTCATGAATCGGCTCGATCCCGGAATCGACTGGATAGCGTGGCGTGCCTGATCCGTCGAAGAGCCGATCTCGGTGGGCATCGATGCCGAGCTTGTGGTAGAGCGTGGCAAAGACTTCTTGGAACTTGACGGGACGCTTCACAGGCTCTTCGCCGTATTTGTTTGTTTCGCCAATGACTTGACCAGTTCGTAATCCTCCGCCCGCAAGAATCGCGGCGTTCGCACGCGGCCAGTGATCGCGGCTGTTGTTTTTGTTGATCTTTGGCGTGCGACCGAACTCGCCCCACATCACCACCGATACATTCTTGTCCAAGCCTCGTTCGTGCAGGTCGGTGATCAGCGCCGAAAGGCCTTGATCCAACAGCGGGAACTCTTGACGTGATCGTGGGTAATTCATGCCATCGCCGCCGTGCCAATCCCAGCGGCTGTAATTCAGTGCGACGTAGCGAGCGCCAGCCTCGACGAGTCGTCTCGCGATACAGAAGTTCTCGATCATCTTGGGAGCGCCATCACGTTGGAACTTTTCGTCGCTCTTGCCATAGCGCGCGACGATTCGCGGATCTTCTTTCGATAGGTCGAGAGCGTCACCCAGTTTGGAGTCGGTCAGAATGTCCAATGCCTGGCTCTGGTAGGTGTCAACGCTTTCGATGCGAGCCGCTGCGTCGACGTCGCGACGGAATTGATCCACCGCACTGCGCAATCGGTCACGATCTTGAAGCCGCTCTAACGTAACGCCCTGCAAGACCATGTTGTCCGATTTTTCACGAGCTTTGCGACCGACCATGTTAAATGGATTGTGCATCGGCCCCAGGAACCCAGCGGTTCCTGGCTCGCCCCAAGTCCGATTGCCCGTCTGGTACATCATCGCGAGATTTGGTGGGATCGCTTTATTGACCGAGCCAGCCAATCGCGAAACCCAAGCTCCAGCCGAAGGCCAACCGCCGTTCGGTCCGCGCTCGCCAAACTTTCGGCCCGTCATGCATTGATAACCATCATGTCGTCCATCGGAGTCGCTCAACGAACGAACGATTGCGAACTTGTCGGCGAGCTGCGCGAGTCTGGGAAACAATTCGCAAAACTGCATACCGGGAACATTCGAAGCGATGGGATCGAACTCACCGCGAATCTCACCCGGCGCATTTGGCTTCAAGTCCCACATGTCGAGATGCGACGGACCGCCTGGCAGATAGATATTGATAATCGCCTTGTGCGAACTGCCGATCCCCGCCTTCGCTTCCAACTCAAGCAGCTGATTCAGCGCCAACCCGCCCATTGCGGCGCCGCCGATTTGCAGGAAACCGCGTCGCGAGAATCGATCGCAGAAGCCCGATCGCTCATCC
Organism: Planctomycetota bacterium; assembly: GCA_014381825.1. Lineage (GTDB taxonomy): Bacteria > Planctomycetota > Planctomycetia > Pirellulales > Pirellulaceae. The sequence continues at coordinate 80,062 of JACNKX010000138.1, read as the reverse complement.
GCCTGTCCAAGAATTGTAAGCAAGAGACGTCTCCTTCAAACTGTTTAGAGAGAGATGGGAACCTAGCCTTTCCGGTAAGACTCACCACGCCCCACTATTGTATCGACACAGACTGATGCGTCACAACCCTGTTTATCGTAGGCTAGTGAGACATAAGTAACCGTTTCGATTAGTGGATGGTCGCACCCATGATCTGTTATCGGCACGATTTAGTATTCTCATTCGGCCTCACAGCCTTATTCTGCGTTTCGGCAGAAGCGGCTCCAGACTTTGAACGCGAGATCGCGCCAATCTTGGTCAAGCGATGCCTTGAGTGCCACAATGACCACGAAGTTTCAGGTGGTCTGGCGCTGACAAGTGCTGCGAAGGCAAAGGCCGGTGGTGATGGTGGGAACGTCATTGTCGCAGGACAGGTTGAGCAAAGCGTACTTCTTGATCGCATCGCCAATGGCGAGATGCCGCCGGAGAAACAGGGCAAGTCGCAGAAATTGCCCGACAGCGAGATCAAGCTACTGCGGTCTTGGATCATCGGCGGTGCGCAATGGCCGAAGGACCGCATTCTCGATTTGTACGAAGCAACAAGCGACGTGCGAGCTGGCCGAGATTGGTGGTCGCTGCAGCCCGTGGCTACGCCCAAAGTGCCCGTGCCGACGAACGCGGACAGAGTAGCAAATCCCATCGACGCGTTTGTCTTGGCTCGCTTGGAAGCAGAGGCGATGCAACCCGCACCGTTGGCGGACCGGCGAATCGTGCTACGGCGACTTTATCTCGACGTCATTGGTTTACCACCGACGGTTGAGCAGACGTCGGCCTTCTTGTCCGACGATTCTCCTAACGCGTGGGAGCGAGTTGTCGACGAAGTACTCAACTCGCCTCACTATGGCGAGCGGTGGGCTCGTTATTGGCTCGACTTGGTGCGATTCGCCGAGACCTGCGGATACGAACGCGATCAGGAGAAGTCTTTTGCATGGCGCTATCGCGACTGGGTGGTGCAATCGCTGAACGACGACAAACCGTACGATCAATTCGTCATCGAGCAGCTGGCTGGTGATGAGATCGCCGATCGAAGTGAGCAGTCAGTGATCGCGACCGGCTTCCTTCGCCTTGGCACTTGGAATGACGAGCCGAATGATCCGAATGAGTACAAGTACGAACGACTTGAAGACATGGTCCATGCCACTTCGTCGGCGTTTCTTGGACTGACCGTCAAGTGTGCTCGCTGTCACGATCATAAGTTTGATCCGATTCTACAGCTGGATTACTACCGTATGGCCGCGTCGTTTTGGGCGGGGGCGATCGAACCGCGAGATCGTAAGTTTCTTGGCGGTCCGTCGCCAGAAGAACTTGGGTTCGAGAACGTGTTCGGCTGGACCGACCTGTCTTCGAAACCGAATCCGTTGCATCTACTCAAGAAGGGCGATCCGAAACGACCGCTTGGCGAAGTCACGCCAGCACATCTCGCGACAATCCCGGTGATTCATCGGAAGTTCGAACCGCCAAGCGAAGGCGGAACAACAACACAGCGTCGGCTGCAATTGGCTCGCTGGATCACGGACCTCGCAAATCCGCTGACTGCCCGGGTATTTGTAAATCGTTTGTGGCAACATCACTTTGGCGAGGGACTAGTTCGTTCGTCGAATAACTTTGGCTTTCGCGGTGATCTGCCGACGCATCCAGAACTTCTTGATTGGCTGGCCGCAGACTTTGTTGCTGGCGGGTGGAAGATTAAGCGGATGCACAAACTGATTCTGATGTCGAGTACGTATCGGCAATCGTCCTTACATCCGAACTATGAAGAATACAGCGAGAAGGATTTCATCAATCGACTCTCGTGGCGAGCGAATCGTCGGCGACTGGACGCCGAGGCGTTGCGCGATGCGATGCTGTTCGCCTCGGGTGAAATCGTCTTAAACGTGGGCGGGCCGAGCTTCAAACCAACGATCAGTCCGGAAGCGCTGGAGGGACTTTCACGCAAATCTTCGGCCTGGCAAGCGTCTTCTCCGCAAGACCAGCTTCGACGCAGCTTGTACATCTACAGCAAACGCGGGTTGCTCCCGCCAATCATGACAACCTTTGATTTTTCCGATACGACGCTGCCATGCGGTCAACGCAACGTGACGACCGTCCCCACGCAGTCGCTCGCACTGCTAAACAATTCGTTCGTCCACGACCGAAGCAAACAACTTGCTAACCGAGTCGTCCGCAGCGCGGGCGATGACGAAGCAACGCGAATCCAGCATGGATGGCTCGCCGCGTTGGGACGCGAACCTTCGGGTGACGAGTTGCAGTTGGCAAGTCAGCACCTAGCAATCCAAAAGAAGCGGTTCGCCGAGAATCAGCAACAAGAGCGCGAGTCACCAGGAAATTGGCGAGCCGTCAAAGAACTAACGGTTCGCGACGGGCTCACGCTGCACCTTCGTGGGGATGTCGGTGTTGAGTTGGATGCGACGGGACGCGTTGAACGGTGGTTGGACTCATCCGGCACAGGGCACAACGCCTCACAAGCCGAACCCGAACGCCGTCCGAGTGTGACGATGGGACAGAGTGGACGTCCTGAGATTCAATTCGATGGAGCGCGACGCTTTCTGAAGCTTGAGGGAAAGCTCGTTGAGACGCAAGCGTGTACGATGATCGCGGTCGTGAATGATACTGGCCCGGCGGCCCATCGAGGCATCGTCTCGAACTGGAACGGCAACGCTGGCAACTCGACAACCTCTCTGTTTCTCGGCCTGACAGGAAAGAACACCGTTCGATTCAGCGACAACTTTTCTGCAGCTGATGCAATCGCCGATCCGGCGAAGCCTTTCGTTCTGACGGCGACGAATGGCTCTCGTGGAGTTCAAGTGTTTCAGAACTCCCGCCTCGTAGCTTCTAGGCCTGACGCGTTAGCGTCGCGAAACCTCGACACAGCGTGGGTCATCGGACAACAAGGCAACATCGACGGCGAGTACTGGAACGGGAACATCGCGGAGATTCTGGTTTTCGACCGCGAGTTGTCAGAGGACGATCGGTTGCTTGCCACAGGCTACCTCCTAAATCGATACAAAATCAGTATACCGGTGGAACGGAGTGTTGCAGATCCAGCGTTTCTCGCGCTCGCGTCGTTGTGCCACGTTTTGCTGAACTCAAATGAATTCTTGTACGTTGACTGAAACGAATCTCATGAATCCATCAAATTACTTTCCGTGTGGCACAAATCGCCGAGAATTCATTTGGGAGATGGGGGCCGGATTCGCGGGACTCGCTCTGTCGAGCTTGCTCGCAAAAGATGGTTTCTCACAGGGTGGCGAAGTCAGCGGCAAAACGACTGGCATCGCGAGGCCGCTCGCGCCAAAGGCACCACACTTCGCGACCAAGGCAAAGTCATGCATCTTTCTGATGATGAATGGCGCACCGAGCCAAGTCGACACGTTCGACTATAAACCGGAGTTGGAGAAGTACGCCGGCAAACAGCTGCCGGAGGATAAGGACTACATCAACTCGGGCGGTCGTAAGGTCGGCTATCTCACTCCCGCTTGGAGAAAGTTTCATCCCGGTGGCGAGAGCGGTCTGCCAATCTCAGATTACTTTCCGAGCGTCAGAAAGCATGCGGATAAACTTGCCGTAATCAATTCCTGCCATACCGACAGCCACGCCCACGGCTCGGCGCTCGTAGCCATGAACACCGGCAAGACGTTCATCGGACGGCCATCGCTTGGTGCATGGTCGGTTTACGGATTGGGCACGGAGAATCAAAGCCTGCCGGGCTACGTTGTGATGCTTGATAAGCGAGGCGGACCCATCAGCGGGCAACCAAACTGGTCGAGCGGCTTTATGCCATCCACGTACTCCGGCACGTTGTTCCGCCCCACGGGCGATCCAATCCTCGACCTGCGAGGCCCGGAACACGTCACCCGCCGTGTGCAACGGGAACAGCTCGACTTGCTGGCCAAATTGAATCAACGCCACCTTGAAGCGCGCCCTGGTGGCGCCGAACTCGCCGCTCGCATCGACTCGTACGAATTGGCCTACCGGATGCAGACCGAGGCTCCCGAAGCCGTCGATATCGCCGACGAGACGCAAGAAACGCTTGCCATGTACGGCGTTGGCGAACAACCGACCGACGAGTACGGCCGCAACTGTCTTGTTGCCAGGCGATTGGTGGAGCGAGGCGTTCGCTTCGTACAGTTGTACTCCGGTGGCGGGCATCTCGAAGAGACTTGGGATGCGCACGAGAGCATTGAGAAGAACCATGGACGGCATGGTGCCGAAGTCGATAAGCCGATCGCCGCGTTGTTGACGGATCTTGAGCAGCGAGGCTTGTTGGACAGCACGCTCGTTGTCTGGGGCGGCGAGTTTGGACGCATGCCATTCAGCGAAGGGCAGAACGCTCCTGGGCGTAATCACAATCCCTACGGATTCTCCATGTGGTTTGCCGGGGGTGGTGTGAAGGGTGGCATCCGGTATGGCGAGACGGACGAGTTCGGCTTCGAAGCGGTGACGAACAAGGTCCATCTCCACGACGTTCATGCCACGATACTGCACCTGATGGGGCTGGATCACGAAGCGCTAACGTACTTCCATCAGGGGCGCAAAGAGAGCTTGACCGATGTGGGGGGCCGAGTCGTACGTGACGTGATTGCATAGCACTCGTGCGACGCTAGGTCGCTGGCCTGCGTCTTTTGAAATCGCGCAATCGCCGACTTTTTCGCGGGACAGCAGCTACCCTTTGGGCCGATAGGGATTAAGAGTATCCGTATTTTCCGTCTATGCACGTTTTGACGTTTGGAGATGAGAGCATGCGACGAACCATCTTGGCACTTGTATTTGTTGCCACTGGCGTCACTGCTAGCGTGACTCAAGCTGGTTGGACCGAGTTCTGGGAGCGAGTGCATTTGGACTGGCATCGCATGAACTCCTGGCCCGAGCCTTTTCTTCACGCCGACAAAGACCTGGTTCGCCAACCATTGATAGCGATGACTGACCGCGGATGGCGCATGCAGAATACTCTCAGCGATCACTTGTTCGACGTAGAAAAGCAAACACTTACGCAAGCTGGTGCGTTGAAAGTTCGTTGGATCGTGACGCAGGCACCTCCGCACCGGCGAACTGTGTTCGTGCTACGTGGCGCGACGCCGGAAGCGACGCTAGCTCGGGTCGATGATGTACAGGCAACCGTCGCGCAAATGGTCCCTCAAGGCGCTCGCCCGCAGGTTCAGCTAACCGATGTCACGCCTGTGGGCGGCTCGGGCGACTACTTCGACGCGGTCGATCGCGCACGTAAAGACTCAATCCCAGCGCCGAGACTACCGGAAGCTCAGGGGACGACGGGTGGCAACTAGTGACGATTTACGTCGCCGTCCAGCGGTCCCAGTCACAAGGAGGTGCAGGGTGCAACTAAGCCAAGCCATCGCCACGACGCTTGCGATTGCCTATGGATGCGCCTTCGTCGGCTGTGCCGGACCTTCGCCGTTCGACACGCAACCGATGGACGCATTCTCGACGGCGGCAGGATTCGACGCTCCTGATCGACAGCCCTACGACCAACTTGCTCAGGCCTTTCAGCAGCAGAACACGCTCGGTCCCAGTGGCTCGCGGATGCCGGTTCAAACACCGCATCCGAATGCCGCAAGCGGCTGGATGTCGTCATGGCAGAACGCTGGGGATGCCGTCAGCCGAGCGTTCACAATCACTCCGGCCACGACTCCTGCAGCCGATCCAACCAGTCTCGCCAACCAGCCCGGTGATGTTGGCGGACAACTCAATTATCACGCAGCGAAAGTGTACGAGACGCAGGGAAACGTCGCCGGTGCGATGGAGCTCTATCAGAAATCGCTGAACATGTCGCCCAACGACGTTCGTTCGATGATTGGTTATGCGCGACTGCTGGATCGCCACGGGAACTTCCGCGAGGCTGAACGATATTACCTTCGGGCGGTCGAACTCGAGCCAAATAATGTCGTGGCGTTGAACGACTTGGGGATGATCTACGCACGACAGGGCATGTATGACGAGGCGCTGACTCCTCTAAATCAAGCTGTGCTGTTGCAACCAGCGAATCAACGCTATTGTAACAACATCGCCATCGTTTTGCTGGACGCAGACAGGACTGACGAAGCGTTTTCCCATCTCGCTGCGGTGCATGGCGACGCAACGGCTCACTACAATCTCGGCTATCTCATGTCGCGTCGAAATCGAAACTCCGAAGCAGCGGGCCATCTTCAGCAAGCGTTGGCGATGAACCCAAGGCTGACACCCGCTCGGCAGTTGCTCGACAGTTTGGCCGCTCCAGCGGGGTACGTCCAACAAGGGTTGCCGCCAGTTTCGCGACCCGTGTACGGGTATCCCACAGATGCGAATTTCACGATCGTTCCGCATCAAACGCCGACAGCGCGGCCATTACCGCCACTGTAGCGTAACCGGCGCGCTGTCGTGCGAAATTGAAACTATTTCTGCCAGGTACGGCAGCACCGCAAGCACAACAGAAATCGCCAACGCACAGACGCTAAAGTGCCGCTTGCATTGGTGTTGCGTTTGGAGTGTTGTTCCTGCGAGTTAAAGTGGATTACCGCGAATCACACATTTCTCTGTTGCCGCAATTCGAAACGCGAATTAATGTTGATGGTAGAGATGAGGTAGCGGACTTGTACAAGGCAGGGATTGCCGCGCCGCGTTGAAGTTACTCCAAAGATGGATCTCACCTGCCCGTCCGTAAACCTCCCCACGAGCGTTCTTTTCCAAGTTTCGTGCTCGGCGGTTGCGGCTCTCCTGCGGGCTGCTTTCGCGTTGCTCTGTGAACCATGCTGGTCAGCAGAGGCTCCGATTGATCAGGGAAGCCTTCTGCTGCGCGGCGCGGGTCGTCGAGCGGCGCTAACGGCCGAGCGATGTTCGCTGTTGAACTGAATGACAGTGGATTGCCCAGTTACGTGCCGGAAGCAAACTCACAGTTCCCGGGCGAATTTCTCCGAGCGAGGCTCAGGGTCGCGAGGTGTGTCGCCACGGCGGATAACCAGCCACTGAGGAGGCGTTGGTCATGAGCGAAAGTCAAAACATCATTTCATTGATTGGTGAACGGCAGGACATCCAGCAGTTCCGTAAGAAGCACTGGGAGGGATCGTTTCAGGAATATCTGGACCTCATCCGCGCCAATCCAAAAGCAACACGAAACGCGTTTCAACGTGTGTACGACATGATTCTGTCGTACGGCTCCGAAACTTATGAGCCAAGCCGCGGCGAGAAGCGAACCCATTACAACTTCTTCGACGACCCAATTGAGAACGGTCGCGATGGCGTCTTCGGACTGGATTCAACGCTTGAACAACTCGCCAATGCACTCAAAAGCGCAGCCCGAGGTTACGGCATCGAGAAACGCGTGCTGCTACTGCACGGTCCGGTCGGCAGTAGCAAGAGTACGATCGCAAGAATGCTAAAGAAGGGGCTCGAACGATACAGCGCGACCGATGAGGGGGCGTTGTTCTCGCTGGGTTGGCGGGACGAATCGGGTGGTGAAACACTTTGGTGCCCGATGAACGAAGAGCCTCTGCACTTGATTCCCAAGCGATTCCGGCAAGAAGTCGCGACTCAACTTAATGGCGAATCGGCAGCCGACCACGAGATTCGAATCGTTGGCGAGTTATGCCCCTACTGCCGATTTATGTACGGCGAACGTCTGAAAGAATGCGATGGTGATTGGACGAGAGTGATCGCGGACATTCGCGTCAAACGCGTCATTCTTAGCGAGCAGGATCGCATCGGAATCGGTACTTTCCAACCGAAGGACGAGAAGAACCAGGACAGCACCGAGCTGACTGGCGACATCAACTACCGCAAGATCGCGGAACTAGGAACCGACAGCGACCCGAGAGCTTTCAACTTTGATGGCGAATTCAATATCGCAAATCGCGGAATCATCGAGTTTATCGAAGTTTTGAAGTTAGACGTTGCATTTCTTTACGACCTGCTAGGTGCGAGCCAGGAACACAAGATCAAGCCGAAGAAGTTCGCTCAAACCGATATCGACGAAGTGATCCTGGGCCACACCAACGAGCCCGAATATCGGCGGCTGCAAAACAACGAGTTCATGGAAGCACTTCGTGATCGAACAGTCAAGATCGACGTGCCGTACGTGACGCGTTTGGACGATGAGATCAAGATCTATGAGAAGGATTACAACCGCGCGAAAGTTACCGGGAAACATATCGCGCCTCACACGATCGAAATGGCCGCGATGTGGGCCGTGTTAACTCGGCTGGAACAGCCAAACAACGCCGGCTTGACGTTGCTCCAGAAGATGAAGCTTTACAATGGCAAGACGTTACCAGGCTTCACCGAAGACAACGTCAAGGAACTTCGCGAAGAAGCAACAACCGAAGGGATGACCGGCATCTCGCCGCGCTATGTGCAGGACAAGCTAAGCAACGCGCTAGTGGCTCATCCCGAATCTCGTTCAATCAACCCCTTCATGGTGCTTAACGAATTGGAATCTGGATTGAAGCACCATTCGCTGGTGACGAGCGACGATACGCGAGCCAGCTATCGCGATCTGCTCGGTGTCGTGAAGGAGGAGTACGAAAACATCGTGAAGAACGAAGTGCAACGAGCGATTGCAGCCGACGAAGACGCGCTGAAACGCCTTTGCGGCAACTACATTGACAATGTCAAGGCATACACGCAACGCGAAAAAGTGAAGAACAAGTTCACTGGCGCGTACGAAGAGCCGGATGAACGCTTGATGCGGTCGATCGAGGAGAAGATCGACATTCCGGACAGTCGCAAGGACGACTTCCGTCGAGAGATGATGAACTACATCGGTGCTCTTTCAATCGATGGCAAACAGTTTGATTTCAAGTCGAACGAGCGTTTGTACAAGGCACTACAACTCAAATTGTTCGAAGATCAAAAGGATTCGATCAAATTGACAAGCCTCGTCTCGAACGTCGTCGACCAAGAGACGCAACAAAAGATCGACGTCGTCAAAGGACGCCTGATTCGAGATCACGGCTATGACGATGAGAGCGCGACCGACGTGCTGCATTTTGTCGCCAGCATCTTCGCCCGAGGAGACGTACGCGACGATACCTAGCGATAGTGGATGACTTACGTCCAATGAGTGAAAGAAACAACGGCAATGTCCCTCAAAATTGACCGCGACAACAACCGCTTCCGCCAAATTGTGCGTGGCAAGATTCGGGAGAATCTGCGCCGTTACGTCAATCATGGCGAGATGATTGGTCGCAAGGGACGTGATTTGGTAAGTATCCCTTTACCGCAACTCGACATTCCACATTTCCGATACGGTCAAAATGGACGAGGAGGCGTCGGGCAGGGCGAAGGAGAGGAAGGGCAACCAATTGCGCGGGGTGATGGCGAAGGCGAAGGTACCGGACAAGCTGGTTCAGATCCCGGTCAGCACATCGTCGAAGTTGACGTGACGCTGGAAGAGTTGGCCGAGATTCTCGGCTCTGAATTGGAACTGCCTCGCATTGAACCGAAAGGAACCGACCAGATACAGCAAGAAAAGGCTCGCTATCGCAGCATTCGACGCGTTGGCCCCGAGTCGCTTCGGCACTTCAAACGAACCTATGTAGAAGCGATGAAGCGACAAGTGATCGAGGGGACGTACAACCATGCGTCACCTCGCGTTATCCCCATCAAGGGCGACCGTCGATATCGCTCCTGGGAAACGACCCCCGAGCCACAAGCAAATGCAGTGATCATTTACATGATGGACGTATCAGGATCGATGACCGACGAACAGAAATCGATCGTGCGGACCGAAGCGTTCTGGATCGACACGTGGCTTCGCAGCCAATACGACGGACTGGAGCGACGCTACATCATCCACGATGCCGCGGCGAAAGAAGTTGACGAACAGACCTTCTATCACACGCGAGAAAGCGGCGGTACGCGGATCAGTTCGGCGTACAAAGTCTGTGCAAAACTGCTCGACGAATCGTTCTCGCCGGACGATTGGAACATCTATCTGTTTCAGTTCTCCGACGGAGACAATTGGGGTGAGGACAGTAGCAAAGCGATGGATCTGCTCACCAAGGCACTTGTTCCGCGCAGCAACCTGTTCTGCTATGGCCAAGTTGAGAGTCCCTACGGAAGCGGCGAGTACATTGGTTCGCTGGAAGCAGCTTTCGGCCAAACACACGAGAAAGTCATCCTCTCTGAAATCAAAGACAAAGACGCAATCTTTGAGTCGATCAAGACGTTTCTTGGAAAGGGAAAGTAATCGCGTTGGACATTGTTACATGAAGAGAGACAGTTCCATGAATTGAGACAACCATGTCTACCACTCATCACTTTCGATCGCTCACGCCGGAGATGGTCGAAATACAACAGAAGATGGAATCTCACGCCCGCGACTACGGGCTGGATTTCTTTCCGACCATCTTCGAGGTCGTGGATGCGGATCAATTGCATGCCGTCGCTGCCTACGGCGGCTTTCCGACGCGGTATCCGCATTGGCGATTCGGTATGGAGTATGAACAGCTCTCCAAGGGCTATTCATACGGACTGCAAAAGATCTACGAACTGGTGATTAACAACGATCCTTGCTACGCGTACCTGCTTGGCAGTAACGAAATCACGGATCACAAGCTCGTGATGGCTCATGTTTACGGCCATTGCGACTTCTTTAAGAACAACCATTGGTTCAGCAAAACTAATCGGCACATGATCGACGAGATGGCGAACCACGGGAACCGAGTTCGCCGATATATGGATCGTTTCGGCGTCGAAGAAGTTGAGGACTTCATCGATACGTGCCTGAGCATCGAGGACTTGATCGACATTCACTCGCCATTCGTCAAACGCACCGACGATCATAGCGATTACGAGTTCCGTGGACACACCGACGATGACGCGCCAGATGAACCGCAAAAATTCCAAGCCAAGGGCTACATGGACGCCTTTGTGAATCCACCCAAAGCGTTAGCCGAAGAAGCGGAGCGACAGCGCCACCGCTTGTTAGAACAAGGCAAGAGCTTTCCCAACGAGCCGGCTAAGGACGTGATGCTGTTTGTCTTGGAGTACGCCTCACTGAAGCCGTGGCAGTTGGATGTGCTGTCGATCATTCGTGACGAAGCATATTACTTTGCACCGCAGGCCCAAACGAAGATCATGAACGAGGGCTGGGCGACTTATTGGCACTCGACGATCATGACGCGACACGGCATTTCTCCTTCCGATCTCATTTGCTACTGCGATCACTGTGCGGGAACACTTGCGAGTTCGCCGACGCGGTTGAATCCGTACAAGCTGGGCCTTGAGCTGTTCCGCCATATCGAAGAGCGGTGGAATAGGGGACAGTTCGGCCAAGATTGGGAAGACTGTGATGACATGCGTGCCAAGCATGATTGGGATATGGGAGCGATGCAGGGGCGAGAGAAGATCTTCGAGGTGCGCCGAATTCACAACGACCTGACATTTATCGACGAGTTCCTGACGCTCGACTTTTGTCGCGAGCATAAGTTGTTTTCTTTCGGCTTCAACGAGCAGTCCGGTTACTACGAAATCGAAAGCCGTCAGTTCGATCAAGTCAAGGAACAACTGCTGTTCAACTTGACCAATGTCGGTCGTCCGTTCATTTACGTTCGCGATGGAAACTACAAGAACCGTGGCGAACTGTTTCTCGAACACCGTTACAACGGAGTCGAACTGAAATTGGAGTATGCCGAGGACACGCTGGCGAATCTCTACAAGCTATGGAAACGTCCAACGCATATCGAAACTGTCCTGGATGACCATCTGACCGTCCTCTCATTCGATGGCACGGAACACACGACATCGAAGTCGGACGAGTTGGTCACGATTGGGGAGGAATAACTCATGACTATCAAGCCTCAAATTCACACCGAGCTAAACCGCCTCGCATCGCTCGCCGCGACGGGCCCGCATGCTCTGTGCATTGACCTTGTCGACGGCAGACTCGAAGCAACGCTTACACAGATCGATCCGCTGGCGTGTGCCTTTGAATACTTCTCGTACAAGACGGGCAAACTTGCGAACGCCACCGTCGATCAGCTCAAAGATATCGCGAACACACTCAGTACACGATTGAGTTACTTGCTCGAATCCATCAGCCCTATCGAGATCGACGACGAAGCTTGCGTCGTTCAAATGCGATCCAATCCGCCGCAGAAGGACGACGATGGAACTCGCTATTACGAACTTGTTGTTACTCGTGGCGAGTTGAATTTATGTCGTTACTCACGACCATCGGGGCGAGTGCGGCGAGTCGTCTCCGCGAATGTCACGCGCGAGGTGTTCGAGCGATTGGTAGAAGACTTCGTCGCTGCGGTGGCATAAGAGCGATGCAACACGCGCGATGAGACGCTACCAATCATTGCCATCGATCGCTTCACCTCCTTGAGCAGTAATCAATGCGCGCAAGAATTCGGGATCCATCGTCTCGGAAATGAATCGGACCGAGCCGTCAGCCAAGGCAACATTAACACCGCCGGGATGCTTGCTTGAAATCTGAGACAATGGTGCCTCACCGTTGATCTGCCACTCCATTGTGTCAAATGTCAAGTCACGAGGCTCGGTCCATTTGATTCTGGATTCATGGCTCTCGACGATTACAATCGTGTTTGAACTGCCGTCGATAATATCGCGAAATTCAGTCGGTCCGTTCCCCGGCCATACCGTCTCGCCGCCAACCACGGCAAGATGGTTCGTATCACTTGCGGGAGCATCGCTCATGGGACAGCGATAAGTTGCCGGACAAATATCGGCGAGCGGCAGATTGGTCTCATGATTCCAAGCGGAATTGAAGTCATAATTCGCGGACAAACTTTGTTGCTCCACAAAAGGCATCAAAAGCACTCGCCAACTGTGAAGGGCGGGTCCGTGAAAATCTGAGATATAAGCCGGTGGAAAAGTTTTGTATGTGTCATGATAGTGATGAATGGCGAATGCAACCTGCTTCAGGCGATTTGAGCATTCCATGCGGTGATGGGGGCCTCGTGGAGATTGAATAGCCGGCAGCAGCAACGCGATGCCAACGACGAGGCTTGCCAGGAGACCGATCATATCGAAAAGTTTAGCTTGGTCTGAAACGCCCCACCGACCAATGAAAATCGCAAGCACAACACCAAAAACGACAACGAAACAGGCTGCGGCAAAGCCAGCATGGTCGTAGGAGACTGCGCCGGCAATCAATGTCCCGATTGCCACACCTCCAAGGATTGGCAAAAGGCAGATGATGCGAACGCCTCGCAGTACGACCGCCTTACTCATCAACTTTCCTCCGCTCACAGCGACACAAATTGCGGTTGCGAACCTGTACACAATGTAGCGATTGTCAGGCGAACGGGCGAACTATGTTCACTCTAACGGGCTAGTTCATGTCTCGGGCACTGTGGTAGACTCGACGAGGTATTTATTCATTTATTGTCGTGGAACCGAGGAGAGAGAAGATGAATCGACCACAACACGGCCAGCCGCCGATTGAGCCTTCGTTAGAACCGGATGAAGGGTGGCACTGCAGTCATTTATATTACCGATTCGATCGTGGTGTCTTGGCATCTCTGGCGTCTTCGCAAATCAAGGACGGGCGCGAAGCATTAGTCGCGGCGTTAAACGCCGACGCGGACGGCGCTCCACAGCGGCTCCAGACCAGTTTCGTCAGCGGCAACAAAGCAGACTTTGGCCTGATGGTAATGGATTCAAATCCACTCAGCGTTGAAGGAGTCAATCAAAAGCTTTTGTCCAGCAAGATCGGACCTGCGCTGATCCCGACGTACTCGTTTGTCTCGATGACCGAAATTTCAGAGTATGTTCCCGATGTCAACGAGTACGCTAAGCGATTGATTCAAGACGGTGAATCGCCTGGTAGCCCAGCTTATAGCGCGAAAGTGAAAGCGTACGAATCGCGTTTGCCAGCGATGAATAAGCAGCGTCTCACGCCAGAATTCCCACCGGGCTATCCTGCGACCTGTTTCTATCCGATGGGCAAGAAGCGAAAAGTCGGTGAGAATTGGTTTAGCTTGGCCTTCTCGGCTCGCAACCGCATGATGGCAGAGCATGCTCGAAGCGGGATGGAGTTTGCCGGTAAAGTAAGCCAGCTGATTTCTGTCGGTGTCGGCTTCGATGACTGGGAATGGGGCGTGACGTTGTGGGCTCGCAATCCTCAGTTCCTAAAAGAAATCGTCTATCGCATGCGGTTTGATGAAGCGAGCGCCCGCTATGGCGAATTTGGCGAGTTCTACACCAGCTATGTAATGTCGGCGTCCGAGATGCTGGATCGTTGCCTTGGCGAGATGAGCTAGCGTCGCAGTCGCCCAGCGATTCTGTTTTACGCTGAGCGACCGACTTGGTCGCTGCATCGCGTGGCTACGTGCGCGCGGATGAATCACGCTCCACGAAAGCTCAACTTGTGGCGCGCGATGGCCGATGCATTCTTATAGCCCCTTTTCTTCCCTCCACAACTTTCCTTCCTCATCGTCGCGGATTCCCGCCCGTCTGATGCCCCCACCTCGCAAAATATCTATCAATCCTCGCGCACGCGTTGCGCGCCGACCGCTAAGTCGAACGATCGGACCTTGGTATTTGGTCCGGAAACTTGGTCAAGGCGCGTGGACCGAGGTTTATCAGGCGCGACCGACATCTAGCGATCGTGAAGAGACCGCAGATTATGCCGTCAAGGTGCTGAAGCCGACTTACCAAGACGATCCACTCGCGATCCAGCTACTTCAGCGGGAAGCCTTTGTCTCAGAACAAGTTTGCCATCCTCATCTCTCGTCCATCTTGTCAGCGCACACGGATCGCGCGCCTCGATTTGTTGTCATGCCTTTTGTCGAAGGTGTCAGCGTCTCGGATGTGCTACAGCAAGTAGAACAGTTCATCGTTCCGCAAGCTCTTTGGATCGTGCGTCAAACGGCGGAAGCACTGCAAGCTCTTCACCGCCAAGGTTGGCTTCACGGTGACGTGAAACCAGCGAATATCATCGTGTCGGCGAATGGCCATGCGACTCTCTCGGACCTGGGCCTCGCGCGGCCTCTCGACGCATCCAGATCGGTCGAAGAACCATTGACAGGAAGCATAAGGTACGCGTGCCCGGAAGCGTTCAATCCGAATGTGGCATTTGGGCCGGGTAGCGACGTTTACAGCCTCGGTATCACACTGTACGAATTGGTGTCGGGTTCCTGTCCATTTAATGATCAGGATCCAACCGAAATTGCGGCCGCTCATCTAACTCGGCAAGTGCCGGACGCTCGCCTCCGCGTGCCGCAACTATCGCCGCGGGTGTCTCGTCTGCTGCGGCGAATGCTTGCGAAAGATCCAATGCGACGACCGACCGTGGAAGAGTTGATTGCATGGCTTGTCGATTTGGAAGTAGAGACATTCCCAGAGCGGCTGTCGGCATAGCATTGAACTGGCGAACGGGTATCGACTAGATCTATCGCCAGTTCCGGCCTATGCTCAGTGGACCTTTGGTCATCCGCGAATCTTCCGGAGCAGCCGTCATGCCACATGCCCGCCCAACCGGGAACGTTCAATACGATAACACGGGACGGATTGTGATCGTGTCGGGTGGCTGCAGCGGAATCGGGCTCGCCATCTGTCAAGCATTCGCCGAAGCGAAAGCCGCTGGTGTAGTTTGCTTGGACGTCGACGAGAGTGCATCCGACAATTTACCGGATGGTGTCACGTTCTATCGTTGCGACACATCGGACGAAGAACAATGCCGCGCCGCCATCACGTGGAGCGTTGAACGGTTTGGCGCCTTAGACATCCTTGTTAATAACGCAGCAATTCAGCCGAAAGAATCTTACGTTCCGCTGCACGAGTTATCGACGGAAGTGTGGGACCGTTTGGTGGCGATCAACTTCTCCGGTTATACGTTTCTCGCTAAGTACGCCTTACAGCAAATGCGGCAACAGCAGAGCGGTGTGATCGTGAACATTGCCAGCGGGCAAGGACATCGCACCGCTCGCGAAGTCGGGACGTACGGGCCAATCAAGGCAGGCAACATCATGCAAGCTCGCCAGTGGGCAATCGAGTACGCACGCGAGGGGATTCGCGTCGTCTCCGTTTCGCCGGGCGCGATCAACACGCCTCTGGTTCAGGCAACCCTGTCAAAGCAAGGGGGCGAAGCTGTAATCGCGAACCGCCATCCCGTTGGACGACTCGGTCGACCTGAGGAAGTTGCCAGCGCCGTGCTGTGGCTCGCCAGTCCGGACGCTTCGTTCATCACCGGCACGGATTTGGAGGTCGACGGTGGCCTTGGCGCATTCGCCGCATTCGCAACTCCGTACCCGATGCGCGAGACGGAGTAACGCATTCTCTTACGAAAGTAATTCAATTCGCATGACAGACAAACTCATGACCAACTTCCGGCTCATTGCATTCGGCGGACTTGCGATGATTCTTCTAGCGATAACGCACTCGGCATTCGGACAAGTCGACGATTACCAACCAAAAACGGTGTTGCGAAAGCCCATTCGCGCCATCACCGATCCGCCGACAACTTCCGCTCATACGGCAGAGATTGGGGATAACGAATTAGTTATTGGAGTCGAAGTCAACGGCCAGTCACGCGCGTATCCGATCAATCAGCTGACAGGGCCAAGTCGAGAGATCATCAATGACGAGTTGGGGGGGACTGCGATCGCGGCAACGTGGTGACATTTATGTCACAACGGCGTCGTGTACGTCCGGCAAGTCGAAGATCAAAAGCTGACGTTTCGAGTCTCGGGCAAGCTTTGGATGCGGAGCCTCGTGATGAGCGACCTGGAGACGGACACAGAGTGGTCTCACTTGTTGGGCCGAGGAATGGATGGAGCATTGAAGGGCAAGACGCTGACCCCGCTGATTTCCGACATGGTGACCTGGGATGTTTGGAAGCGAGAATACCCCGAAACCACCGCGTTAAACATGTCTCAAACCTCGAAGAACTACTCGCGTGAGTTCTATCGAGAGCCAACGCAATTCGTATTCGGCTTCAAAGCAATCGGTAAGCCGTGGTCGCTTGCAATGGATCAAATGCTAAAGCGACCAGTCCATCAATTCGAGCTTGGCGACGAACCGCTCTTGGCGACATTCGATGAGCGAGGGACGGTCACCCATCTTTTCAGCCGCGACATCGGCGGACAGACGTTGGACTTTGAGCAAGTCGATGGCCTGACGATGAAAGATCATCAGACCAGCAGCCATTGGAGCATGATCACTGGCAGCGCGACCGCCGGCGCGATGAAGGGAATACGGCTCACGCCGCACGTTGGAATCATGTCGTATCGAAAAGCCTGGAAGAACTTCCATCCCGACTCGAGCGACATCGCCTTTTAGCCCGGCAAATGATTGACGTAGTTGAAAGCCGCGTTCTTAATCTCCGATCAAATTGGCCGGTGTACCGGCGATCGGAATTGCATCTGAATTCTCAGGCGGGCGGTCCAAGGAGAGGAAGGCGAAGAGATCTGCTAACTGCTCAGGCGGCAACTGCTTCTCCAGCCCTTCTGGCATCAACGAGAGTTTGCTGATCGCGATCTCGTCAACGTCTTCTCGAGGTACGATCTCGACTTTTCCACCCTGCGTCTTCAGCACAATCCGCTGTTCGTTGTCTTCAGCCAGCAGGCCCGTAAGGATACGACCGTCAGCGGTGATCACGGTCCGAGCCTGATACGAAGCCCCGATCACCAGGCTTGGATCGAAGACGTTGGAAAGCAGGTGCTCGAAAGACCCGCGTCCGTTCCGGGTGATCTCGGGACCAACGTCCTGTCCGACGCCATAGATCCGGTGGCACTGGCCGCAAACCCGATTGAAGATGCCACGACCACGATGTGGATTCCCGGACGCCTTGCCGAGTTGGTCGCGCATCTGGCGAATCACCCCTTCACGCGCGGGATTCCGTTCGGTCCGCACGGCCCCCCAGTGGCTTTGTACTAACGCCGCAATTTCCTGATCGGGACTTGCAAGCAACGTTCGAACTTGATTGATGTTCAGAGCACTCGCCGGCAGTTCGTTGTGGCCGATTGCCTCAAGCAGTAGACGACTCCAACTCGCTCGTTGGGTTAATAGCTCGATTGCTTGCGGTTGCACATTCGGAGAAAGTTGTTCGTAGCAGCCGAGAACTAGCACGGCGACCGAAGGCCCATCGTACCGGCCTAACGCTCCTAGTAGTCGGCTGCGTATCGCCTCCGACGTCGAATTAGCCTCGAGGAGCGCCTGCGCAGAGGACAAGAGCCCAGAATCGCGGCTGGCCGCAAGTGCGTCAATCGCCGCATTCCGATGTGATTCGCTCTCCTTCGAATTGGCGATGATATCTCGAGCAACTCTCGTCGCATCTTTATCACCCCACGACGTCGCCAGCATTAGCGTGTCGATGTAGAGCGGCGATTCGCGTCCGGTATCGAGAACTTCCCGCAGTTTGTCTGCCAATTGCTCACGAATCGCATCGCGTTGTTCTCCAGTGACCTCACCACTTTGCACACGCTGACGCAGCGTCGCCAGACACTTCGCGGCGGTCTCTTCGTCGACGTCAATAACGAACTCCAGCAACGTAACGACCGACTCGACATCCTCCGCCACACTGACGGACGCGAGCAAAGAGAACGCGAGTGCAAGGGCGATCTTCATACTTACTTCTTGTTCGCCAGAATCCGTTCGGTAACGCGCGGCATAATCTTCTTGAGGTTCGGAGACGCTTTTAGGTCCTGCGCCTTGACCAAAGTCAGGAAGTCCTTGGCTCGCTTCGGTAATTCAGGATGGAGGTTTTGCCACACGATGTGTGGAATCAACTCGTCATCGCCACTGTTGGCCAACACCTCGACCCAAATCGAAAGCGGCTCTAGTTCGTCAATTTTGCCAGCCGCGATGGCGACTTGCAGCAGAACGTCCGCCGATTCGTCGGCAGACATTGTGGCGATCTTGTCTCGAAGTCCTTTGCCGATCTTGGCAAAGTTTCCGGCGGCACGAACTCCCCATGCTCTCACAGTCGCGTGGGACGAATCAAGCAGTTGTTGATGGAACGCCGGATCTAAGTTGCCTTGCCCAACCAACGCCCAAAGTGCATGCATCCTCGTTTTGTCGGAAACCGCATCACGCAAAACTAACGCTTCGAGTTTTTGGTTTGTGCTACGATCCGCTCGCTCGCAAAGAACTCTTTGGGCGAGACTGCGGTAAAACCGATTCGGACTATGTAGACGGGCAAGCAACTCGTCGCCCGTTTCCTTCGCTAAATCAAAGGGCTTCGCACGTGGCGTATCTTTGAAGCGAACGCGATACAAACGCCCGTGGCCTCGGTCGACCTGGTCGGGATGGGCGCGGGCGTCTTGGTAGCAATGAAACCGGTCGTACCAATCCAAGACATACAAACATCCGTCAGGACCGATCTTTTGCGCCACTGGCATGAACCAAACATCATTTGCCGTCAGGAAGTCTGGTGCTGCTTCGCCACGATAGGTCGAGCCGCTTCTCGACAACCCGTCAACGTTAATGCAGCCGCCATGAATGTTTCCCATGTAAAGTCGATCACGATACTTGGCGGGGTACGCATCGCTGTCGAAATACTCAATACCGCAGTATGCCGCGAGTTGATGCTTGTAATCGACAATCGATTCGATCTTCCAAGTGAACGGCGGGTAGGGGCCGCCCTGTCGATGGTAATAGCCGCTCTCGGTGATATGCCACAAGTGATCGATGACACAGGCGCTGATAAACGCGCTGCCTTCCGAGTCCCACGCGATCCCCCAAGGGTTACTTGTCCCCTCAGCAAACAATTCGAACTTTCGCGTGCGAGGGTCAATTCGAAACATCGCACACGTAAACGGGAAGTCTTTACCGTTCTGTTTCACATGGCTGTAATTGAATACCCCATTGAGCCCATAGAGATAACCGTCAGGCCCCCAACTCAGCGAGTTGGGCAACTCGTGGGTGTCCGTTCGACCAAAGCCGGTAACAACGACTTCTCGCTTGTCCGCTTTGCCGTCACCGTCGGTGTCTTGAAGGAAGAGAAGGTCAGGCGCGTTCGCGACCCAAACGCCACCGTGCCCAACTGCGATACCCGACGGAATGTTCAGCCCTTCGGCGAAGATGGTGACCTTGTCTGTTGTGCCATCGCCGTCGGTGTCTTCAAGGACTTTGACACGATCTCGACCGGGACCAGCTTCAGACCGGGGATACTCGAAGCTTTCGGTAATCCAAATCCGCCCACGTTCGTCGAATGTCATGGCGACGGGATTCTGGATATCGGGCTCGCTCGCCACCAACTCCACCGTAAAACCATCAGGTACGGTCATCTTGGCAATCGCCTGCTGAGGTGACAGCGGGGGACCTGGAGGTCCGTTTTGCCGACGCGGAACAAATCCTTCCTGAGCTGAAATGCTGGGGCAAACAACGACAATACCTAGAATCACCAGCGAAAGAAGCCGCATAAGTCCGTGCCTTTGCCTATTTTGAGCAACCGGTAGTTTTGATCAAGTATCTCGACGAATCGCATCGATTATGAGTCGCCCAGCCGTCCGTGGCAAGCTTGCCACGAACTCGGAAATGCGTCATTCGCGGGAGTCAGTCGTACCGTTGCTGGCCGGCGGTCTCTAAACAATCAGCGATTGTTTCTCGACAGCTGAGTTGCAGCTTGGCATAATGTGGCAAGTTATCGGTGTCTTTAAACGAAAGCACTCTTCTTGCCACCTGCTCACAAAAGTGAGGTTGTTATGTCTCGTTCACTTCCCGTTTGGTTGTCGGCTTTGGCCCTAGGTGCCTTAATTGGTTGTGGTGGTGGAGATGCGACGGATTCCGGTGCGGTAGCCGAAAACAGTGGCGACGCAGCACCCAGTGCTCCCGGCGCACCGACGATGCCGTCGGGTAGCGGCGGGATGGATTCTTCGGCAAGTTCCGGGATGATGAGTAGTCCTGGCGGTGCCGAAATGGGCGCCGAAATGAGTCCCGAGATGGGCCCGGAAATGTACAATTCCGGTGCAGACATGGATGGCGCCGCAGGGGCGGAAGACGCCGACTCTTACACCCCTGGTTATGGCACTGGGACCGAAGAGAATCCAGACGGTGTTTCCCCGCAGGAAATGGAAGGTGGTGCGGGAGCATACCCAGGTGGTGCGGGAGCATACCCAGGTGGCGCGGGAGCGAACCCAGGTGGTCCGGGAGCGAACCCAGGTGGTCCGGGAGCGAACCC
>JACNKX010000138.1:0-58928 GCA_014381825.1 Planctomycetota bacterium | reverse complement strand
TGGTCCGGGAGCGAACCCAGGTGGTCCGGGAGCGAACCCAGGTGGTCCGGGAGCGTACCCAGGTGGCGCGGGAGCGTACCCAGGTGGTCCGGGAGCGAACCCAGGTGGTCCGGGAGCGTACCCAGGTGGTCCGGGAGCGTACCCGGGCGGCGCGTCTCCTCCCGGCGAGAATTCGGAATCTCCGGACGGCGGCGCAGATTATCCGGGCGGCGGATATCCAGGTGGTCCTGGATCTGGTTCTGGTGGCGGTGCGGTGGCCGAAAAAGTTCCCGATACCTTCGAAGGAAAGGCGCAACTTGCATTTCGACAAGGTCGCGAGCGCGACGCGGTGCGATATTTATATGCTCACGCGCTGACGACAGACGCTGGAGCCGAGAGCATTCTGCCGACGATTCGCTGGGTTGGCGGGTTAAGACAACCAATGCTTGCCGTTCGCTGGGGAGTTGGGTTTGTTGTAACGGCACCGCCTAACATTGGTAACGACCCCAAGCCCGTTGGCTCCGAACAGAAGCTCCCAACTCGCGGCGGCGGTCGAGGTGGCGGTGGTGGTGACGAAGGTTATGTAGGCGGAGGCGGCGAAGATGTCGGCGGAGGTGGTGGCGGAGGCGGCAGCCAGGGATCGCTACTCTCAAAAGGTGCTGGCGAACTTGGTGACAAGCTGTTAGCTGCCTATACCGAATCCGTCATGTCGGGAGATTTCGGCCAGGTGCTCAAGAATGCAGCGGAAAGTGGGAGTGGGGGCAATCGACAGAATACAGGCGGCGGTGGAGGGCCCACATACGGGGGCGACGAGGGGGAAAGCTATGGTGCGGACGGTGGAATTGGAGGTCCTGGTGGTAGCGGTGGAAATGTTGGCGGTCGTGCCCCTGGAGGCAGTGCAAAGTCCGACGCCACGGAGGTGACACAAATCGTGCCTGGTCTTTCGATGCTAGGAATCGGGACTCAGAAAGAGCTGGTTGAGCGAGCCCGCGAAGACGGGATCGATGCGATGGTGATCATCAATATGAAACTTAGTAAGAACAAGAAAAACGGACTGATCACGAACGAGTCGACGCTCTCCCTAGTCGACGCAAAAACCCAAAAGAAACTTCATACGACAAAGAAGTTCAATAACATCGCGATCCAGATTGCTCGCACCGAAGGTAAAGAAGACGGCGTTGATAGAGGTCTTGCCGGTCTCTTTAAAGCTATCGATACCAACTTCAAAATGACTGACCTACCAGCTGGACTGAACGCTCAAGTCGCGGCGAAGCGAGTTGCTGCCCTCGCTGCAGTGAAGCACGACAATCCGCTTCCGATCTTGGCCGAGGCACGGATGTATCACACTAAGGGGATGCTGGAGGAAAGTGCCTTGTTTGCAGCGTACGAGCAGATACTCGGCGTAGAATTCGGTCGGTTGCTAGCCACAGGCGAGGAAGAGGACAAGAAGAAAGTCCTTCGCCAGTGGCTGCCCGAAAGTTAACATCACCGCGAGATTCCTCGACTAGCTTCTGGTCAGCTCGTGAAATTTGGCGATTAGGTCTCGAGTGATCGTGCCCGGTCTTCCATTGCCAATCACTCGACTGTCAACTTTCACAACCGGAATGACTTCGGCGGCGCTTCCGGTCAGAAAACACTCGTCCGCAATATAGACGTCGTGCTTTGTGAGCGGTATCTCGCGGACAGCGAGTCCGCTGCTTTTTGCCAATTCGATGACCGCGTCGCGCGTAATTCCTTCTAGGATACCTGCGTCGATGGGTGGCGTTAGCACCTCGCCATGAGACACAAGGAAGATGTTATCACCAGTACACTCAGCAATTTCGCCCTTATGATTCAACATCAACGCTTCAACACAGCCAGCTTGTAAGCCTTCGATTTTGGCAAGGATGTTGTTCAGGTAGTTTAGCGACTTGACACGAGGGCTAAGCGCGTCGGGGTGATTGCGGATTGTGCTAACCGAAACGATCTCCAAGCCATTCTCGTAGTACTCCGTCGGGTAAAGCGAAATATGGTCCGTAATGATGATCACTTGGGGATCGCTCGTGCGGTTGGGGTCGAGTCCAAGCGAGCCGGCACCGCGCGTTACTATCAGGCGGATGTAGCCGTCTTCGATGCCGTTAGCGACGAGCGTGTCGTTGACCGCGGTTTCTAACTCTGCCTTCGCGATCGGTATCTGCAACCAAATCGCCTTCGCCGAGTTGTACAAGCGTTCAAGATGCTCTCCGTGGCGAAATACCTTTCCGCCATAGCTCCGCATCCCCTCGAAGACGCCGTCTCCGTACAGCAGGCCGTGATCGTAAACACTAATCTTGGCATCTTCTTTGTCGTAGAGCGTGCCGCTGATGTAGATCTTGAGAGACATTGTCGGTGCCTGGGTGTATTGTTAGCTGAAGTCGTGAGACTT
This sequence comes from Planctomycetota bacterium, assembly GCA_014381825.1. Classification (GTDB taxonomy): domain Bacteria; phylum Planctomycetota; class Planctomycetia; order Pirellulales; family Pirellulaceae. The sequence goes on along the minus strand of JACNKX010000138.1, from coordinate 56,545 downwards.
CAGATGGAGCGGTAAGGATCAAAGTCTCACGACTTCGGCCACATGAAAGATTCAGCCGCAGGCGGAATAGCTCAAGCTGCCTGGACGCGACCCTCCGCCAACCGAACAATACGATCCGCCTGCGAAGCAATCGCCGCGTCGTGCGTCACCATGACTATAGTGAGGTTCTGATCTGCGTTCAAGGTTCGCAGAATTTCCATGATTTCTTCGCCGGTCTTGCTGTCGAGGTTGCCTGTCGGCTCATCGGCCAGCAATACCTCTGGCTCAGCAATCAGCGCTCTGGCGATCGCAGCTCGTTGCATCTCGCCGCCGGATAACTCTCGCGGCTTGTGTTTCAGCCGGTGCGAAAGCCCAACCAACTCGAGCAAGTGTTCCGCTCGCTCGCGATACTGCCGACGGTTGCGCCAATAACGAAACGCCCCGTCCGCAATCATACTGGGAATCAGCACATTCTCTAGCGCGCTCAACTCGGGCAAGAGATGATAGAACTGAAAGATCATGCCAAAGTATTGATTGCGCAGCAAATCCCGCGACGATGTCGGCAAATTATCGATGCGACGACCTTCGAAGTGAATCTCTCCTTGGTCCGGCGCATCGAGCGTTCCCAGCAGGTGCAAGAGAGTGCTCTTGCCTGAACCGCTTTGCCCTACAATGGAGACGAATTCCCCTGCGGCGATCTCGAAGTCGACGCCCAGAAGCACAGGGACCACGTGCTTCCCTTTACGGTAACTCTTCTCGACCCCGTGTGCCGAGAGCAAAACTTGTTGCTTTGTCGAAGCGGTCGACTCGGAAGCATCGCCAGGAAAGGTGACGTGAGGTCCCGCGGCAGATTGCTTCCTCGTAGAAGTGCGTGGCGCGAGCCCGTAAAAGCTGTCCATAACATCGTCTCCATACAGATGTTCTTAATTTCGCAGAACTCGCTTACTCATACCGCAAAGCAGCAACGGGATGCAGCCGCGCCGCGCGCAACGCAGGTAACACACTAGCAAGCACCGCAATCAGCACCGCGCCAATCATGACGCCCACAACCATCGTGGGCTGAATACTTGTAGGGATCTCTTGAAAGTAGTAGACCGTCGGATCGAAGACTTCGCGACCTGTTATCAACTCGAGTCCGTGAGCGATCTTATTGATATAGATCACAAACAAAAGTCCGAGGACGAGCCCAACGCCTGAACCAACCGCACCGAGTGACACACCATAGCTCAGGAATATGCTCATCACACCCTGACTCGGTGCGCCGAGCGCTTTCAGAATCCCGATGTCGCGAGTCTTTTCGACGACGATCATAAAGAACGTCGCCAGAATTCCGAATCCTGCCACCGCGATGATCAGAAACAGCAAGATGTTCAGGATCGTCGTCTCCATATGAACGGCGGCTAGGAGCGGCCCCTGAAGATCACGCCACGTTTCGATTCGATAGGGATACTGATCCGACGGGAATGCCGCTCGTAACTTGTCGCGGACGCCATTTAAGTCAGCACCGGGTTTCAGCTTCATATGGATCGAAGTCACATATCTCGTATCCGTTAATGGATCGAACATCCCTCGCAACGATTGCAGTTTCTCAATTGGCATGAACGCAAATGTAGCGTCGTATTCGCTCATTTTACTTTCGTACAAATCGACTACCGTCAATGAAGTGCTAACGGGCTTCGGCGAGCTGCCTGCATTCGGAAAGTAGACCTGGACGTCGTCGCCTGGCCCGCAAAGGTAGAAGTCACGCACCTCGCCATCGGCATCACGCCCGCGAATACTGCAAGTCGCAATCCCGAGGATGATCCCGGTGTTCTGTTCCGTCGCTGGATCGAAGACATCTCCGCTCGTAATCGGGTTACTTTCACCACCGTAGGAATCGGACGGAATACTGGGAGCGTAAGGATCAGGCGGAGGCGCGATATTCGAGGCCGGTAGGTCGCCCGAGCTTTCGACATCTGCCATCTCGCGTTGTTGCCTCGCCAACTCCTTCTCGTACTCGGCTTGGACTCGTCGATACACCCAGCCTGACGGCGGAAAGTCGTTGCGCCCCGGCGCATAACCTTTCTCCCGCAACAGAAAACTTAGTTTCTCTTGGTTACCAGGATGCAATAGATACTGAGAGAAATCGCTCACCTCCGTATACGTCGTCTTGTCGACTCCGATCAAGTTGATCTGTCGCGTGTGAAAGTCTCCACGAAATGGAATTCGCATTAGCGCAGGCACATGAATCACGGGAGTCATCCCTGCGATGTCGTCACCACAGATCTTGCGGATCTGTTCCATGTGCCACTGTGGATCGGCAAACCCATCTAGGTTGTGACTCTCGAGGACAATATCCGAGAGGATTCCGTGCAGCCGCTGATGCATCTCTTGCGTAAAGCCGGCCATTACGCTGTTAACAACGATCAGCGTTGCAACGCCGAGCGTAACGCTAATGATCGACGCGAGGGCGATATAGCGAGATCGAAGATACCGCCAGGAGAGAAGTAGTTTGTACATTGCCAATCCTTTGGCTTAAGGTAGCCATCACGCTCCGTCGTGATGAGCCCAATTAAATCCAACATTTCGTTTCAAACGATGTCCAGAAAAGGCTTTTAGCATCTCGAACAAGCTCGTCACGACGGAGCGTGGCGGTGACCTTATCCCTCTGGTCGAAGCAGCGGAAACAGAATCACGTCCCTGATCGTCTGTGAATTGGTGAGCAGCATCACGAGTCGGTCGATGCCAACGCCGAGTCCGCCAGCGGGAGGCATCCCGTGTCGCAAGGCTCGAATGAAATCATGGTCCATCTTGGCCATCGAGTCTTCTTCCGAAAGCCCGGCAAGCTGGGTCTTGAACAGCTCTTCTTGGAGGTCGGGATCGTTTAGCTCGGTGTAGGCATTGGCGATCTCCATACCTTCGATGAACAATTCAAATCGCTCCGCGACCTCGGGGTTACTTCGCTTTCGTTTCGTCAGCGGGCAGATGCTCGCCGGATAATCGATCACAAAGATCGGCCCCTTCAAACTGTCTTCAACTTTCTCTTCAAAGACGAAGTTCTTCACGACATCGGCATGTTTCCCGGCGGGATCATAGCCTAGCGAACTTGCCAACGAAGCAACCGCCGTTTCATCGAGCGGATCGACACCTGTCTGTTCGGCGAACAATTCGTCATAGGTTCTTCGCGCGAACGGAGGGGTGAAACCAATTGTCTCTTCACCCCAAGGCAACTGGTATCCGCCGCCAATCGCATCGATCGCTTCGACGATCATTTTCTCGGTCAAGTCCATCATGCTGCGGTAGTCACCGTAGGCTTGATAAACCTCGATCATCGTGAATTCGGGATTGTGTCGCGGACTAATTCCTTCGTTGCGGTAGACTCGCCCCATCTCGTAGACGCGTTCCATTCCACCGACAAGCAACCGCTTGAGATGCAGCTCCAACGCGATCCGCATGTACAGATCTAAGTCGAGCGCATTGTGATGTGTTGTGAAAGGACGAGCGGCAGCACCTCCGGCGATGGAGTGCAATGTCGGGCCTTCGATCTCACAGAAGCCTTCGCTGTTCAAAGTCTGTCGGACTGAATGAACAATCTTGGTCCGCCGCAGGAATCGATCACGAACGCCATCGGTATAGGCAAGGTCGAGATAACGCATCCGCTGTCGCAGCTCGACGTCCGTAATGCCGTGATGCTTCTCCGGCGGCGCTGCGATTGACTTGCTATGAAAATGCAAGTCTTCGACAAAGATGGTGACTTCCCCGGTCTTCGTGCGACGCAATTCACCGTCGACGCCGACAAGATCGCCCAGGTCGAAGCAACCGGACAACTCCCAATTCTCCTCACCAACTTGCTTCTTGCCGATGAACAACTGGATCGTTCCGGTCCAATCTTGAATGTTGACGAACCGCAGCTTTCCTGCGTCTCGTTGGAGCATGATGCGCCCAGCGGCGCGAACCTTCGGACCGGTTATCTGGCCTTTCCCTTGATCTGCTAGCCACTGACGAAAATTGAAGTCTTCTTCGGCTTCGGGATCTGGCAGCTCGACTTCCGTCCCGTCTTCCAGAACCAACTTCACCTCGCCGACGCGAGACCGAATTTCTCCGATCAGGTCTCGATCGTCGAAGCGACTCCCCCACGGATCATGCCCCAACTCGGCGATCTTGCGGAGTTTCTCCCGGCGGGCGGCTTCCAAGCGATCGTCGCCGGAAACGCCATCTGAAACGAGTGAGTCGTCGTCAGGGGTTAACGTTGGAGAGTCGTCAGACATTCAGAAAGCCAAGCTCAGTAAGAAGTTATGGTCAATGCGAAAAGGGACAGGGACGCAGCATTTTAGTTAAACCTGGTCATGGGTCAATGTTAGAGTTTGCCAATTAACCATTCGTGCTGGTGACTTACATCGGCGTAGGGTGTTGGCGAGTCCGCGAGCCACACCTGCAATCCGGGCTCCAGCTTCCTGGTGCAGCTAGCGCCGCACGCTACGATCTTGCTGTGTTACGAGATGCCGAATGCCTGTGGCAAACGTCACACAACGGCACACTCGGTTTCGGTGGCCTTCGTATCGCGGCAATCGCGGACACAATGGAGATCGGTCGATAGCAGCGCGTCGAGTTGCGATTGCGGTGGAAGCAGAACATAGACGTCTTCGCCTTCTAACTTCGCTGGAAAGACCTTGAGCGAGAACTCTTCACCCGACAACGACTCGCCGGTTTGCAATGAGAAAGGCTTCTTGTGGAGTGGGCAGGAAACTTTTGGCGATTCACCCGCGTTACCAATGATTCCACGAGAGAGCACAAACGCATTCTTGTGGGGGCACATATTCTGACACGCATACCACTCACCTCGACTCGTGAAGTTATAGACGGCGATCTGCACTTCCCCATACTTAATCGTTGCGCCTCCGTCCTTGGGGAAATCGGAGGCGGTTCCTACTTTGATCCATTTCGTGTTGGGGGCGGGCTTTCGACTGTTTTCGTTGACAGGGGGAGAAGGGGAGAGACTGCTTGCGCGGGTTAGAGACGAAATTGGCACAAAGTCTTTGGGCCAGTCGGCGGGGCGGTGCTGCTCGCGTTGGCCGATGATTTCAATGCCTGGTTCTGCTTCGTCGGTGTTGACGAATTGCCGGAACCGCTTTCGCTTCTCTGGATCGTTGACAACTTCCTTCCATTCACACTTGTACGTATCAACGAGATATTGCATCTGCTCTTCTAGCTCTTGGCAAATGCCAAGACTGTCGTTGATGACAACGTCCTTCAGGTGCTCGATGCCGCCTTCCATCTTCTCGACCCAAACTGCGGTACGATTCAACTTGTCCGCTGTTCGGATGTAGTAGGTCACGAAACGATCGATGTAGCGAACGGCCGTTTCCTCATCGAGGTCTGCTGCCAGTAACTCGGCATGGCGGGGTTTTGCACCGCCGTTGCCGCAGACATAGAGGTTGTAGCCTGTCTCCGTCGCGACGAGGCCAACGTCTTTGCACTGTGCCTCGGCGCATTCACGAACACAGCCCGACACCGCCATCTTGATCTTGTGCGGAGCGCGAATGCCTCGGTAACGCTCTTCCAGTCGAATGGCAAACCCGACTGAATCTTGTACGCCATATCGGCACCAGGTTGTTCCGACGCAGCTCTTCACCGTTCGCAATGACTTTCCATACGCGTGTCCGCTCTCGAAGCCAGCGTCGACCAACTCTTCCCAAATGTCAGGCAACTGCTGGACCTGGGCACCGAAGAGATCAATGCGTTGGCCTCCCGTGATCTTGGTGTATAGGCCGTACTTCTTGGCAACTTGGCCAAGTACCATCAGCTTGTCGGGCGTGATCTCTCCACCAGGGACTCGCGGCACGACTGAATAGAGGCCCCCTCTTTGAATGTTGGCTAGGAAGCGATCGTTCGTGTCTTGGAGCGTGTGCTGATCCTGCTCGGTGATTTGCTCATTCCATAATCCGGCCAGAATCGAAGTAACTGCCGGCTTGCAAATCTCGCAGCCATTCCCCGAGCCATGGCTGTGGAGCAATTCGTTGAAGGTCTTTATCTGTTTGACGCGAACTATCTCGTACAGCTCCTGTCGAGTAAACGAGAAGTGTTCGCAGAGACTCTTGTTGACGCTCTTCCCGGCAGCAGAAAGCTCTTCGTTCAACAGATCGGTCACGAGAGGCAAGCAGCCTCCGCAGCCAGTGCCCGCCTTCGTGCAGCCCTTTACTTCGCCGAGGGTCGAGAGATCTCCTTTGCGAATCGCCGCACAGATCTCTCCCTTCGTGACGTTGTTGCACGAACAGACTTGTGCCTCGTCCGAGAAACTGTCGATTCCGCCGATCGCAGCTCCGCCACCGCTTCCCAATATCAACTCACCCGGTGGATACGGCAGCGGATCGGGACTCTTCGCCAACATCGACAACGTTCCAAAGTCCGAGGCATCGCCAACGAGTACTCCACCCAACAACTTCGTGCCTTCGTGATTGAACAACAGTTTTTTGTAGACGCCTCCAAACGGATCTTCATAGACGAGCGGCTTCGCAATATCTGGACCGGCGTCGTTGTTACCGAAGCTCGCGACGTCGACTCCCATCAACTTCAGTTTCGTCGACAGGTCGGTACCTCGGAAGGAACGCTCCTCGCCGCAGAAGTTCTTCGCCACAACCTCCGCCATCTCATAACCTGGCGCAACCAATCCGTAGACCATTCCGGCGTGCAACGCGCATTCGCCGATCGCATAAATCTGGGGATCGGAAGTTTGCAGATGATCATTGACCAAGATCCCGCCTCGCTCACCGACATCGACTTTGCAGTCTCGCGCCAGTTCGTCGCGCGGTCTGATTCCGGTGGAAACGATGATCATGTCAACGTCGAGTACTTCGCCATCACTGAATACGATGCGTTCCACGCAACCATCGCCTTGAATCTCCTTCGTTGCTTTGTTGAGGTGGACTTGTACCCCGAGATCTTCGATTGATTTGACGAGTAAGAGCGAGCCAGCGTCGTCAATCTGCCGCGGCATCAATCGGTCGTTGAATTCGATCACATTCGTCTCGAGACCCAGATCGTAGGCAGCCTTCGCGGCTTCGAGACCGAGCAATCCGCCACCGATCACCGCCGCTTTCTTGATATGTTGCCCATAAGCAATGATTCGACGTAGATCTTCGATCGTTCGATAGACGAACACACCACGTAGTTTGATCCCATCGATAGGCGGCACAAAGGGATACGATCCGGTTGCAAACACAACGTGGTCGTATTCAATCTCGTGGCCCTTATCGGAGACGACTCGTTGATTCTTACGATCGATCGTATTCGCGCGGTCACCGATATGCAGTTCCACACCGTTGCGGCGATACCATTCGAGATTCGCCAGCATGAGTTGTTCGGCATCGCGATGTGCGAAGAACGACGTCAGCCCAACGCGATCGTAGGCGGCGCGCGGCTCTTCACAGAAAGTGACGACGCGATATTGCTTTGTGACATCGAACTCGACCAACTTCTCGCAGAAGCGATGGCCGACCATTCCGTTCCCGACGACAACGATCGTTTCGGTATTCTTAGTAATCATTATTCTGCTCTCCCGGAGGCAGTCTTGTTGCGTTAAACGAGCGGTTGCCAATGAGCATCAGTCATCCCACGGTTCGGGATGTCTGATCCGCACAGCACAATCTTTGTAAGAAGGTTGTTTCGAGTAGGGATCGAAGTGCGCGTGAGTTAGTTTGTTCACACTGTGGTAGTGCATTGGGATAAAGACTTGGCCCGGGCGAACCGTTCGCGTGACAAACGCTTTAGCGCGCACTCGGCCTCGCTGGGACTCCACCGTCACCCACTGATTCGGTTCAATCTTCTCGCGGCTTGCGTCCTCGGCATTGATCTCGACGTAGATATCCTTTGGATAGAGCGACCTCAGTGTCGGCGAGTTGCTGGTCCGTGTTTGCGTGTGCCACTGAGATGCCGTGCCGCGCCCGGTAAGCAGCAGATACGGAAACTTGACGTTCGGCTTCTCTGGCAGTTCACGAGGCTCTTCGAACAGAAACCTTGCACGACCGTCTTCGTGATAGAAGTGACCGTCTTCAAAAAGGCGTCGTTCTTGTACGGTCGCTTCGAATTTCTGATCGCTGCCCTCTTCGACAAACGGCCATTGAATCCCGCCACATTCGTCAAGCATCCGATAGTCGCGAATGGCTGTGATATCACAAGGCTGATCACGTGACAGTCGCTTCATGGCTTGAAAGACGTCTTCCGGTTCGTTCCAGCTTTCAAACATCTCGCCGCAGCCCCAGTACTGAGCAATGAGTTTGAAAATAGCAAAGTCCGCGAGCGCCTGCCCCGGTGCCCGCGAGACTTTCTTAATGATCCCGACACGTCTTTCGGAGTTGATGAACGTTCCTTCCTTTTCACCCCACCCGGCTGCCGGCAACACAAGATCTGCAATCTGAGCCGTCTCGGTGTTTGCGTACATGTCTTGCACGACAAGGAAGTCGAGGCGATCGAGAATGTCATGACAGGTGTTCTGGTTGATCCACGAGTGGGCTGGATTTGTGCAGACGACCCACAAGCCCTTGATCTTGCCGCGCAGGATGCCTTCGATAATGTCAGGGTACGCAAGACTGTTCTTATCGGGAATCCGCTCCGCATCAAGGTTTAACGTTTCGGCGACTGCTTGGCGGTGCTCGCCGTTTTGAAAGTCGCGACCTCCCAGCAGATTTGTCGTGTTGCTAAACAAACGAGATCCCATCGCATTGCACTGGCCCGTGATCGAGTTAGCGCCCGTGCCCGGTCGACCGATGTTTCCCGTCATTAACGCCAGGTTGATAATCGCCTGTGCCGTGCGAACTCCCTGATAGCTTTGATTCACTCCCATCGTCCACCAGAACGACACACGCTTCCCTGCATGAATCGCACTGGCGAACTGTTGCAAATCAGCGATTGAAAGACCAGTCAAGTGAGCGACACGTTCTGGCGTGTAAGATTCGACGAATGCTTTGAATTCATCAAAGCCAGCCGTGTGCTGCTCGACATATTCATCATCGATCCATCCGCGTTGGATCAGGATATTGGCGATGCCGTAGAGCAGTTCGAGATCGGCTTTCGGATTGATCGCCAAGTGCTGCGTCGCACACATTGCCGTTTCAGTGCGACGCGGATCGACGACGATGATCTCTGGATTGTGAGGATTGCGGCAAATACGTTGCCACATGATTGGATGAGCCAGACACAGGTTCGATCCGATCAGCACAATCACGTCCGACTCTTCAAAATCAGCGTAGCAATAGGGCGGAGCGTCGAAGCCGAAGGACTGTTTATAGGCAACCGCCGAGGTTGCCATGCATTGCCGCGTGTTGCCATCACCGTGCAGCAAGCCCATGCCAAACTTCGCAAGGCTGCCAAGCAACACCATCTCCTCGGTTGCGATTTGACCTGTACTAAGGAAGGCGACGGACTCGTTTCCGTGCTCCGCCTGAATCGCTTTGAAGCGACCGCAAAACTCCTGCATCGCCTGGTTCCAATCGACAGCGACCAATTTACCCTTCGAGTTTCGAAGCAGAGGTGTTGTTGCCCGATGCGATGACTTAAGGACCGTCAGGGCCTCCCATCCCTTCGGGCAAGCCATGCCTAGATTCACCGGATAGTCTGTACTCGGCGTAAGGTTGATGGCTTCTCCGTCCTTCAAGTGAATGTTCAATCCACAGCCAGTTGAACAATAACCACACACCATCGAAGTTGTCGCATCTGGCTTTCGCTTCAGCGGCACTTTGCCGAGACCGAACTCACCGGGCGCGAGCAGCAGGTCACTGGTGAGTGGGCCGCTCCGTTCGTGGAATTGCGGAAGTATTTTGGAAACGATCGAATTCATCGAGTGGGTTTCTATTAGGTCGCTTGCGTGCCTGGCATCTTGGGTGCGACGACAGCCGTGAAGAACAAGTAACGTTCGATAAACTCGCCCGCGAGACAAAGGCCGGTCATTAGCAACGCGATAATCCCAATAAACAGCGGCTGGAACCCACCGTCAGGTGCCAACTGTCGTTCGCTAAGCAGAATGAGCGGGAGCAGAATGCCGCCGAGCATTCCGACTACAAAGCGAGCGGTCATGACCATGCTTAGCTCGCCTTTCAGCAGGAGCGCCGTTCGCTTCAATGAGGTGTGGCGTGGACGGCGCAACGAACCGAAGATCATTGCTTCGAAGATCAGTTTTGCGCACGCAATCACGATCAGCGCGCGACACAATTGCCAGCCGTAGCTTGAGATGATCTGTTCGACCGTTAGATCAGCGGAACATGCAGCGGCGGCAAGAGAGATTAGCAAGGCGATCGGAACGCCTAACACCAAGCATGTTCCGAAGAACTTCGGCACCGTGAACAGCGGACCCCAGAACACTCGGCGAGTATCGATGTAGATCATCATTGAACACACCACCGCAAGCAGTCCTGCAGCACCAGCTAACGCACCAAGCGTTGCCTCGACAGTCGGCCCTGAATTCCAACCGAAGTAACTTGCACAGGCGACCACGACGTAGGCTGTCGCGAAGCCCGCAAACAGCGTAAACGCCAGAATCTCGCGACTGAGCCAAGACGTCGCCAAACCGATGATGGCGCGATGCGCGAGCATCGGTCTTCCCAGATGGAAGATTGCCGCGAACAATCCGAGGAAGCCCAGCAGCAAGGCCGCGACCAGCTGCACTGGGCGAAGATGCTCGGTCGTCGCGACCCCAGCCAAAGTAATTAGCTCCGACTGGAGCAACTGCTCGACAACGAAGGCACCGACCGACATTTGTGTCAGCACTAACATGACGATCAACGGCATGTGTGCATGAGCGGGTCGTGAACTGTAATAGTCAGCGGGCAGCACGTTCCTCGGAAGTACGCGTTCGCTCTTGTAAATTGTCGTCGGAAGCGTGTATTCGGGTTCAGGCACACCAGGTAGAAAGACATTGCTTTCACTTTCTTCGATCACCTGTTGCTGACTGACGATGCGGATGCGAATCGCTTGGTTTGGGCAAGACTGAACACAGGCGGGTGCCTCGTCGGCGGCGAGGCGATCGCTACACATGTCGCACTTGCGGACAATGCCTTTCGACTTGCTGTATTTCGGCACGTCGTATGGACACTTCAACATGCAGTACTGACAGCCGATGCACTGATCGTCGAGATGCTTGACGATTCCGGTGATCGGATCTTTTTCGTAAGCCTTCACTGGACAGCCTTGTAGACAGGCCGGTTCGACACAGTGATGACAGGCCGTCGTCACATGCTGAATGACGGGCAGGTCCGTTGTTCCACCGTGAAGCAAGCCAACGCTACGCCACACTTCGCCGTCTTCGAGCCCATTCAAGTTGTGGCAAGCGGTGACGCAAGCCTTGCAGCCCGAACACCCATCCAAATCGACCTCGAAAGCATATTGCTCATCGGTCGCCGGCCGTGACGTCGGTAGCAGGTCGCGATAATGCCTTACTTGCAGCGGCAACTCGAGTCGGTCATGTAATTGCGCAAACTTCTCAACTGCGGTCGTTTTCTGCTGATTCTCCAGCAGCATGTCGAGCAGGAAGGAGTTCGAAGGAGTAGGGTCGATTGCAAGCATCGAAGGCGGGAGCGCAGCAAGTTGCGCGACGATTGACGAAATGAAAGCGCACACGAGCCATGTGCGTCTCGCTGGCGGTGGGAGAGGAGAGCATTCGCCGAGCGATCACCATCCCCTCTCGCAATCAGCGTGCCAGAGTCTCGGTTGGCTCGCACTCAAGACCTCGCGGTCGGGCACACTCCAACGGTATCGTCAACATACTGCTTGCAAATCATGCGAGGACCGTTTGCTCGCGCTTCCCAGGTCTTCGTTAACCAAGTCAACCTCTTGCGTAAGGAATGAGCAACCAACGCGCAGGCTCCAGGCAATCAGGTCACCTCGTTGCAATCGCCTCTACGTATGTGAAATTCGTTATGTGGAAACCGAATCACAAGAGTTTTTTGCACTTGCCGTTAGCTACGGTCCTTTCTCGCTCGTAGATGATCATTGCTCGAACGTACAAGCTCAAATTCCGGCATGTCCTTTGCGTATGCCTTTGTTCCGCACGTTTTTCGTGGCGAGTTTTTTAATGATTGAGCGGGATAGCCAGGACCAAGGTCGCGGCTTGCAAACCAACCGGCAGTTCTCCTCTCCGAACCACTGGAACTTTGGTTATTCCTTAGGCGGCTCAAAGTATCGTTGTCATGCACAGCGCACAAAATGGGTCTAGCGACTCGTCGCCGTGTTGATCCCGTAACACCGTGAGCTAGTGAGAGGAAACTACTGAGATGGAACTACAGAACAAAGCCACATCGCTCTGGGGAAACATTTTCAAGCTAGGAATGCCGCAGATCCGCGCCTTCCACATGGCTTGGTTTTCCTTCTTTCTGTGCTTTTTTGCTTGGTTCGGTATCGCACCCTTGATGACCGTCGTGCGTGACGAACTGTCTTTGACGAAAGACCAAATCGGATGGTGCATAATCTCATCCGTCGCGATTACCGTGATAGCGCGTCTGTTCATCGGTTGGTTCTGTGATCGGGTTGGGCCGCGACTTGCCTATACCTGGCTGTTAATGCTCGGCTCGTTGCCAGTGATGGGAATCGGATTTGCACATGACTTTACAACCTTCCTGATCTTCCGCTTGATGATCGGTGCCATCGGGGCATCGTTCGTCATCACTCAATATCATACCTCCGTGATGTTCGCGCCCAACGTTGTCGGGACGGCGAACGCAACGTCGGCGGGTTGGGGCAATCTTGGCGGTGGTGTCACCCAAGTTGTGATGCCAGCTGTCTTTGCCTTATTCGTCGTAGCACTTGGATTTACCGAAGCTATCGGTTGGCGAGCCTCGATGTTTGCGGCTGGCATCATCTGTTTCCTGACCGGAGTCGCCTACTACTTCCTGACACAAGACGCGCCGGATGGAAACTTCAAGGACTTACGTGCGAAAGGTTTGATGCCTGAAGGCAAGCAAGTCAGCGGGGCGTTCCTCGAAGCATGTAAGGATCATCGCGTCTGGGCGTTGTTCGTAATTTACGGAGCGTGCTTTGGCATTGAGCTAACGATCAATAACATTGCGGCTTTGTATTTCGCCGATTACTTCGGGCTTGGGCTTGCCGCTGCCGGGACCGCTGCCGCTCTGTTCGGTTTGATGAACATCTTCGCACGAACTCTTGGCGGTCTCTTCGGCGACAAGTTCGGAGGCAAGTGGGGGCTGAAGGGCCGAGTCTTCTGGTTGTTTACCGCGTTGTTCTGCGAAGGACTCGCGTTAATGCTGTTCTCGCAGATGACAGTCCTGGCTCTGGCCATCCCGACGCTAATTCTCTTCAGCCTGTTCGTCCAAATGTCAGAAGGAGCAACTTTCTCGGTCGTTCCTTTTATCAACAAGAAGGCACTCGGCGCGGTCGCTGGCGTTGTCGGAGCTGGTGGAAACGCTGGCGCGGTCGCAGCAGGATTCCTTTTCAAGAGTGCCGTCGATTGGCCAACCGCGCTGCTCATTCTCGGCGCTGTCGTCGTTGGTTGTTCGTTTACGGCGTTGCTGGTCCGCTTCTCGCCAGAAGCAGAGACGGCTGCAAATAAGGCCTACCAAGTCGCTCTGAGACAAAAGAAAGCAGTTCGAAATCAGGAACAAGAGCTAGAACCCGTTTTGACGTAACTCCACCGAGACCGTGTCCGCCAGGTCGTCTCTGATGGACGGAGAGGCCGGAGGAGGTCCGGCTTGGTGGCACGGTATTTTCATCCTCGGTCAATTCAAGGAACGCGTGATGCTAGATCGAACCATCACATTTGTCTTAGCAGGCGGAGTCGGCTCGCGACTAAATCCTCTCACCGCAGATCGTGCCAAGCCCGCGGTACCGTTCGGCGGACAGTATCGCATTATCGACTTCGCTCTCACGAACTGTTTGCATTCCGGACTGCGTCGAGTTCTCGTCTTGCCACAATACAAATCGCATTCATTGATGAAACACCTTCGCGATGGATGGTCGATCTTCAATCCTTCGCTCGGCGAGTATATCACGCCAGTACCTCCGCAGATGCGGACGGACGAATCGTGGTACTCGGGAACGGCGAACGCGATTTATCAAAACCTATATCTGCTCGAACGAAGTGGTGCCGAAAACGTAGTGATTCTATCTGGCGACCACATCTATCGGATGGACTATGCCGCGATGCTCCGGTTCCATGCCGACTCTCTTGCAGCAGTGACGATCGCGTGCATGGAGGTCTCGGTGCAAGAAGCAAGTAGTTTTGGAGTCATGGGCGTTGATGAGGAGCGACGCATCGTCAGCTTCGAGGAGAAACCCTCCGAACCGCAGACGCTCCCAGAGCGGCCCGACCGAGCGATTGTGTCCATGGGAGTCTATGTCTTTTCAAGCGAGTTGCTGGTTCACGCTCTTCAAGAAGATCACGAAGATCCAAACTCGTCACACGATTTCGGCAAAGATATCCTTCCGAAACTCATCGAAACGCAATCGGTATACGCTTATCGATTCGGCGAAAGTTCCGGACGAGTAACAGCGGATGGTTACTGGCGTGACGTCGGCTCGATCGATTCGTACTATCGAGCCAATATGGACCTACTCGATCCGGTACCGCCCATCAACCTCTATCAGCCCGCCTGGCCAATTCGCAGTGCCAATTCGCAATCTCCCCCAGCTCGCACCGTTCGCGGACGTTTTGGCAACGAGACCGAATTGATCAACTCGCTGATCGCTTCTGGAAGCATCGTTAGCGGTGGTTCGGTTTGGAACTCAATCCTGTCGCACGATGTTCGTGTCGATGATGATGCCGTCGTCGAAGAATCAATACTTTTTGATGGTGTCAGCGTTGGCCCTGGAGCCTATCTGCGTCGTTGCATTGTCGATAAGGGCGTTCAGGTTCCCTCGGGCGAGCGAATCGGATTCAACGCGGTTGCCGATTCGGAAAGGTTCACGGTTTCCGATAGCGGCGTCGTCGTCATACCCAAAGGCTACGTCTTCCAAGAGCGGGGCTCCGCGCAAACTACTGCCATCGCAACGGCTCCCTGCGACGATGATCGTCTATCCCAACGCGACACGACGAAGGCGGGAGCTAAATCCTTTGTCGATTAAGCCACACTCTATTCACTCATCTCATCAAGGCGGAGACGAAAGGAATCAGTCATGACCAGTGTCGGATCCTGCCGCATGTGGACGGATAACCAGATCGCTTGTCTTACTTCGCGCGATATCGCCCAACTAAACTACGACCAAATGCTAGAGCTGGTCACGTCAGCCGAGGCTGATCCCGCCCGGTCGGAAACCACGCATGTTACCGAAAGCGACGTCCTTGTTCGGCTGGTTTACGCCCATCGGCAACGCTGCCGTAATAAGATGGCGAGCCAAAAAGAGCGGTCGCGCAAGGCGGCAGAATGGCACGAAGCCGCTTGTAACCGGTGAATTTAGGCTGAACTACGAGGGTGTTCCAGTGAACTCGCAATTCGGCGAAGGCGTTTCGCGAGACATCTCTTTCGTACAAAACGGACGCTTCCGCGACTATTGCCTCCCAGTTACGCCGGGTGGTTGTCAGACAGGGATCGCTCTAAAATCAGCCGTTCGGAACTGATCACCGGATGTCTCCTCTTCTTACGATGGATCGTACCCATGAGCGATCGCAATTTCGTTCACCTTCACTGTCACAGCCATTACAGCTTGCTTGATGGTGCCAGCCCGATCGACAAGCTAGTCGGGCGAGCCAAAGAGCATGGCATGAATGCACTGGCGTTGACCGATCACGGAAACTTGCACGGTGCTTTGCAATTCTATCGCAAAGCGAAAGCCGCCGATATTAATCCGATCATCGGTTACGAAGCCTATATTGCGCCCGAAAGTCGCTTCAAAAAAAGCGCCGGCAGTATGAAAGAGGCCAGCTATCACCTCACACTGCTGGCACAAAATCGCACAGGATTTAAAAACCTTGTCAAACTTGCGTCCGCAGCGTCGCTCGAAGGCTTCTACTTCAAGCCGCGAATCGACAAGGAGATCCTCGCCGACCACAGCGAAGGCATCATTTGCTTGAGCGGTTGTGTTTCGAGCGAGTTCAATCGCATGATCCTTCGTGGGACCGGCGGTGACGATGAGATCAAAGACGCCATTGAAGTTGCCCAGTGGTTTCATGGTGTGTTCGGCGATCGATACTTTATCGAGATCATGAACAACGGGCTCGAGATCCAACGACTCGCCCTGGAAGGGGCGGTGGACGTCGCCAAGCGAGTCGGCTTGCCGCTGGTTACCACAAGCGACGCTCACTACGTCGATAAAGACGATGCGGAAGCTCAAGACGTCTTGCTCTGTATCAACACAGGCAAGTTTCGCACCGACGCCGCGCGGATGAAGATGGACGGCAACGACTACTATCTGAAACATCCAAACGAAATGTACGAGGCGTTTCCTGGATTCGAGGACGCGGTTGCGCGAACTCAAGAGATTGCCGATACCGTCGACATCGACCTTGAACTCGGGAAGCGTCACTTTCCAACCTACACATTCCCCGCCGAGACGACTGCGGAGGATTATCTTCGCAAACTTTGTCTCATCGGGTTGAAGGAACGATATGCTGATAATTCCGAGATGCTCATTGATGGCGAGTTAGCTCAGGTCGTAATGGATCGGCTGGATCGCGAGTTGGGTGTCATCAACAAGCTTGGTTTTCCAAATTATTTTCTCATTGTTTGGGACTTCGTTCGATATTCACGCGAAGAAGGCATCCCAACAACAGCTCGCGGCAGCGGCGTTGGCGCTTTGGTTTGTTACGCCTTGTACCTCAGCCACGTTTGCCCCATTAAATACGACTTGCTATTTGAGCGATTCTTGGACGAAAGTCGACTCGAAGCTCCCGATATCGACATCGACTTCTGCAAAGAACGCCGCGGCGATGTGATTCGATACGTCAAGGAAAAGTACGGCGAAGCGAACGTCGCACAAATTGGCACGTTCGGCACGCTGGCCGCGCGAGCAGCAATCAAAGACGTGGGTCGCGCGCTTGGAATACCGCTGGGGCGCGTCAATGAAGTTACGGGAATGGTGCCGGAAGAACTTGGCATCTCACTGAACAAGGCACTCGAAAAGAGCGACGAGCTTCGTAGGACTTACGAGAACGATGGCGAGATTCGCGAGTTACTCGACCTTGCCATTAAGATCGAGGGACTAGCCCGAAACGTCGGGACGCACGCAGCGGCCGTTGTGATTGCCGACAAGCCGCTGACGGAATACGTACCGTTGGGTCGCGTCTCAGGCAAAACGGATATCATCACGCAATGGTCGATGAATGACGTCGAAGACGCTGGCCTTTTGAAGATGGACTTCCTGGGTCTGCGCAACTTGACGATTTTGTCGAAGGCAGTCGACTTAATCGAACAGTCGACGGGCAGTCGCGTCGATCCGCACAAGTTCCCAATCGACGACAAAAAAGCGTTTGCCTTGTTGCGACGCGGTGAAACGAAAGGCATCTTCCAACTGGAAAGTGGTGGCATCCGCGATTTACTTCAGCGCATGAAGCCCGACCACTTTCTCGACATCGTCGCAACGAACGCGCTCTATCGCCCTGGCCCGCTCGAAGGCGGCATGGTCGATGAGTATATCGATGTGAAACATGGACGTAAGGAACCTGAATACAAGCACGCGGTGCTGGAGGAGATTCTGGAAGAGACCAATGGAGTGATGGTCTATCAAGAGCAGGTGATGCGGATTCTGAATCGGTTGGGTGGAATTCCACTCGCCGCCGCGTACACCGTCATTAAAGCGATCAGCAAGAAGAAAGAATCGCTGATTCAGAAGAACTATGAGAAGTTTATCGAAGGTGCGGTCGAGAACGGCATGAACTCGAAGGACGCCAACGAAATATGGGAACTGATCATCAAGTTCGCGGGCTACGGCTTTAATAAGAGCCACTCGACGGCTTACGCATTGATCGCGTACCAGACGGCCTACCTCAAGGCACATTATCCGGTTGAGTTCATGGCAGCGCTATTGTCCGGCGATATTCCGGGGCGGAACTTCAAGCGAAAGGACGCGCTCGTCGAGCACATGGAAGATTGCCAGCGAATGGAAATCGACGTCGTAGCACCCGACGTCAACACATCGGATGTTGATTTTGCGGTTGGCGACGGCAAGATCTTCTTTGGAATGTCTGCCATCAAAAGCTGTGGAGGGTCAGCTGCCGAATCGATTGTTGCCGCGCGCAATGAGGGCGGATCGTTCAAGAGCATCTTCGACTTCTGTGAACGGGTCGATCCATCGTCGTGCAACAAGGCTGCCATCGAGACGCTGATCAAAGCTGGAGCCTTCGACTCGCTAGGAGCCAAGCGACGGCAGCTAGTCGATGTAGTGGAGCGAGCCGTTCAATCGGGTGCATCTGCTTTGGCAGATCGCCGCAGCGGGCAGAAGAGTCTGTTCGGTGCGATCGAAGAGGAGCAAGACGCAGAACCATCCATCGACTTGCCGAATGTCACGGAGTACGAAGAGCGCGAACGCTTGCTGATGGAGAAAGAAGTTCTCGGCTACTACCTGACGAGTCATCCACTGGCTGAATACGAGAAGACGCTGGCTACCTACTGTACACACACAACCGGCGAATTGATTGGTTTACCGCACAAAACAGAAGTGATGATGGGTGGCATGCTGTCTGCGATAAAAATGGCCCACGTCAAAAACGCGAAACCAGACAAGCCAACCAAGTACGCCAATTTCGATCTCGAAGATATGGCCGGCGCAATCCGTTGTATCCTTTGGCCAGATGACTTCGCTACTTCCGGCGAGAAGGTTCAAGCCGATGCAATCGTCGTCGTGCGAGGCACGATTGATCGACGCGGCGGTGGCGACGAAGCCAATCTAATCGTGAACGAACTGATCCCACTCGATCAACTTGGTTCGCGTTATACATCCGGGATCATCGTTCGAGTCGACGAAGCGATTCACGGGACAGAAAAGTTGAATTCCGTACACGAGATTGTTCGCGGCTATCCCGGCGGTTGCGAATTGCAGCTAGTTCTCTCGCTTCAAGACGGAACGCGTGTGTATATGCGTTCCAACAAAGTGCGAGTCGAAGTCAATAGTGAGTTGCGACAGCGGATCGACGACCTTCTCGGCCCCGGCTATTTCGGATTGATCACGGCCAAGCCAACCATGGCCCCACCAAGCAACAAGCGTCAGCGTCGCGGATCGATGCAACCAGCATAAGTCTGACGCGATCGGATACTGCCCAGTAAATGCTTCTAATGAATGGTCGGCGCGGTAGGTGTATCGCATACTGGAAGCGAATACATTCCGGGAAGCGAAACTCGGTAAATTGGGATTTCCCGGTACCGTAGGTCACACAACGGGCAACGATGCACAAATGGACCAGGATCGACTTTGACTGGCGGGGGCGGGAGTGATTCAACGACTTCAGCCGACGGCTTCATCGGTTCGCACGAAGCTTGAACAATCGCTTTGATCTGATCGGAAGAGATTGCATGTTTTAGAATGGCGACATCTTTGATCATTCCATTGAACGGTCGCTTACCCGCTCCAGAAGGACTGTCGCCAATCCAGACATGACAATGAGCGTTCGTCATTGGGTGACCACGATGAGCGACTTCGCTGACGAGTTCACCGTCCTGATACAGACGCATCCTCCGGCCATCGTAGACAGCCGCAATGCACATCAGTTGATTGACATTGATGCCTCGGTCGCTCGCCACGGCTTCCCTCGTGCCATCCTTCGTTCTCAATCGAAAGCGGAGCCGTGTCTGATCGTCGCGAATTTTTGTACTTAGGGACCAGAATTGATCTTCTTCGCCCAATCCATTCTCCTTGGCAACGATCCTAGCGTTCGCGACGGCGAAGTTCGACGGTTTGATCTGGGCGAGGATTGTAAACGATTCGTCAAGATCGAGCGCTCCGATATCGACGAAATCATCACCGTCGAAATACGAGGAGCCGACGACGTTGTAGTTGCCGTGCTGCTGCCCAACCTGATCGATGGCAAGTGATTCACCTTCCGCTTCATCCAATCGCCACCACGCCATTGGATGATTGGCCACGTACGCACGGACAAGGCTCGTATATTGAGGCTTCGCGATGTCCACCAGTTTAACGATCTCAACGGGCGATAGCTGTCGCGTGAAGATCGAAATTTCGTCCAACTCTCCTTTGAAGTAGTTAGCCAGCGGCAGTTCGCTCGCCGCCGCACTCGTCATCGTCGACGCTGCGAAAACAACCGGTTCATGATTCCCCACGCCTCCGCTACTCTCTCCTAATCCACCTTCGTAAGCATTGGAGTTTGAAAGTTTGCCATCGACAAACAACTGCATTCCCTCGCTACCGAAAGTGAAAGCGATGTGAGTCCATTGTCCCTTACGGACCGGCGACCGAATTTCGTAGCTTTCCGTCGTGCTCTGTAATCGGACTGTGAGCTTTCTTTGCCCAATCGAAACGGTCACGTGGCCTCCGTCGCCGAATCCAGAAGCGTCTTTGGAGAGTATGCCCTGGGTGCGTTGGACATCGTCGGCACGAAACCAGCAAGCAATCGTTCCTTGGTCGACAACGAAGGCCTCGCGATGCGGAACGACAATACAACCGCTAGCCCCGTCAAACTCCATTGCCCCGTTACTCTCACTTGGAATTGCTCCTCGCCCCGCGAAAGTCGCACCGCCTTGTGATCGCCCAAGAAACTTTTCGGTCTCGTCAACAATGACTCGCCTCGGCTCGTCATCAAGCCGCCAGACGGCTAGAGGTTGGAGTTCGCCCATGAGTTCCACAGATGTCGTGCCGGCCCGTAAGCTGGGAGCTTGCAAACAACTGGCTAGTAACACAGTGGCAGCGAGGGTAGATCGTTTGAGGTATTGCAAGGCTCGTCTCCGTTACCAGAAGAAGCGTCTCCAAGGGAACAGTCTGCGGCATCCCACACGTCCCATTGTAATTGCCGCATCGCAAATTGGAGCCGTTGATTCGACTTCGCATTGCAGGCAACTCGCCCCAACACTAGACTACGGCGAACAGAATAAATCAGAATCTCACACTCCAACCGTCCCGGGGGCAGAACCATGGACGATGGCGACAGGCTGCATTCTCCGCCAACTGAGTTAGTAAACTTCGTTCACCGACTCGCCGACGAAACGCTCCGCGATCACCTCGAAGAGCGTCGGTTTCCCCGGTATAAACTGACCGTCGAAGTCTGGGTGCAACCGGTCAACGACGATTTCGAGCCTCTAGGGGAACCGTTTACCGCAATCAGCCGCGACATTTCCGCAGGCGGGATCGGCATCATGCACACTCGCGCTGTGCGAGATAAGCACCTTTGGCTGCGACTTGTGACGCTCGGCGGAGGAACGATGAACGTCGTGGTCGAAGTCCTTCGCTGCCGGTCCGTCGGTATGTTCTACGACATTGGAGCTAAGTTCGTTGCCAAGCTCGACGAAGCGGCCGGTTTCGAGGTTTTAAAGCCCTAACGGCCGACTTTGCTGGGATGTTCGCACGCGATCGGTTACTATGTTCGCATTGAAATGTGAACCCTCAGTTAATGGCCGCGTCCAGGAACTCCACCATGACGAAACGCAGCAACCGGCGGACATTCATCAAGCAGTCCGCAGCCGCTGGCATCGTACTGCCAACCTTTGTTTCCTCGTCGGTATTCGGTGCCAACGATCGATTGAATATTGCGGCGGTCGGAGTCGGTGGCAAAGGCCGAGGTGACATTGCGAGTACGTCACCTGGTCAGAATGTGGTCGCGATCTGTGACGTGGATGATCGCACTTTGGGCGAGGCGGAGAAAACCTATCCGGGCGCAAAAGTTTATAACGACTGGCGCAGGTTGCTGGAGCAGAAAGACATCGATGCGGTGACGGTTTCGACGCCCGACCACATGCACGCGCCCATCGCTACCTCGGCAATGCAGCTTGGCAAACACGTCTATGTTCAAAAGCCACTTGCTCACACGATTCATGAAGCGCGACAAATGCGGCTGCTGGCGAAGCAGTATGGCGTCGTGAGCCAGATGGGAAACCAGGGACACAGCAGCTCCGCCTATCGCACCGTCGCGAAGCTGATTCAAGCTGGAACAATTGGCAAGGTAAAGGAAGCCCACGCGTGGTCCAATCGTCCCATTTGGCCGCAAGGAATTGAACGCCCTTCGCGGGCTGATGCTGTGCCGAGTTACCTACATTGGAATCTTTGGCTTGGCGTTGCAGGCGAGCGCCCCTTTGTTGGCCCCATGGAAGGAAGCAAACGCGACCGCGGATTGTATCATCCTTTCAATTGGCGTGGTTGGCTGGACTTCGGAGTTGGCGCACTTGGCGACATGGGATGTCACATCATCGACCCTGTGGTATGGAGTTGTGAACTCGGAGCGCCGACGAAAGTCTGGTCCGATGGTCCCGCTCCGAATGGCGAAACATTTCCCAACTGGGGCATCATCAGTTACGAGTTCCCCGGAACAGAGCAAACGGTCGGCGAGTCCTTTCAAATGACGTGGTATGACGGTGGCAAGAAGCCCGACGAGTCGCTTGCACCGTTGCCGACCGGCGAGTCGTTGCCGGATAACGGTTGCTTGCTCGTCGGCGAGAAGGGCGTTTTGTTATGCAAACACGGCGGTTCGCCTCAGTTGCTGCCGACAAATCAGTACGCTGACTTCGATATCGACGCGGTCGATGGAAGTGACCATTACATGCAATGGACGAACGCTTGCAAGGGCATGGACAAGACGACGTCGCACTTCGACTACGCGGGACCATTGACCGAGACCGTACTTCTAGGAACGATCGCGATTCGTTTCCCGGCTCAGAAGATCGAGTGGGATTCAGAAAGTCTTTCCGTTACCAACGTCGACGCAGCGAACACGTTCGTTCGCAAATCGTATCGCGAAGCCTGGCGGGTCAAAGGGCTGAGTTGACCTGCACCACGTTAACTCAGAGCCAGCGTTAGGTTCACTCGTCCTTGATGTCTTTGAACCCGAATCGGCGGTAGCGGACGTTTCGCGGGTCCATCGTATGGCCCCAGCTGACTTCTTCGCCCGAAATGCCGAACGCCTCCGCTATTTTCTTTCGCTCTACGGGGCTTGGTGTCCAACGGCCTAAAGCAATTGCCTCGGTCCGCTCCGTCGTGAGATCGGCTCGCTCTGCCAAATCTTCGACCGCCCAATCGGCGTCCTCCAATAAGCAATCAACTGTCTTCATCGTTTCACGCGAACCGGCTAGTGAGGGAGTGGGGGAAGAAATGAGGCGAGTCGTAAGTGAAAACATACCGATTGTAGCTGAAGTCGCCAAGACTTCAGGGGGAGCAGAGCGAATACGCGAACTCCAGGCGAGTTTGGCGATAGGGAATACTTCATCCGCCGCTCACTCAACATTGACAACAGTTTTCGCTGGGAAGTACCATCTGTGGACGGAGATAAGCCATGCTGTCGATCCACGACCGTGCCTACAAATTGTGTGATTCCGTTTCGCGCCGCGAGGCGATGCGGATCGGCGGCGTTAGCGCGTTCGGATTGTCGTTGGCGCAACTGCTCAAGTCTCAAGCGACAGCTTCGCAAGACGAAACGGCACGACGTGGGAAAGCCAAGTCGGTCATCTTGTTTTGGCTTAGCGGCGGCCCACCTCAACATGAGTCGTGGGATCCGAAACCAGACGCGCCTCAGGAAGTTCGCGGCGAGTGCGGAGTTATCGATTCGGCGACTCCCGGTCTGAAGGTCGGCGAGTTAATGCCGCTGACCGCACGCTTGACCGATCACATGGCGGTCCTCCGCGCGGTTGTCTCGAACGACAACTCACACTCG
Organism: Planctomycetota bacterium; assembly: GCA_014381825.1. GTDB lineage: Bacteria > Planctomycetota > Planctomycetia > Pirellulales > Pirellulaceae. The sequence continues at coordinate 32,847 of JACNKX010000138.1, read as the reverse complement.
TCCAGCGGCTACCAGATGCTTACCGGAGTCCCGCACGTTCCTTTGAGCAGAGAGAACGCAACATCGAAGGCACCGAATCTGTGGCCGTCTTTGGGCGCGATCATCCGCACTCTGCGCGGAGACCGAGGAGGTTTACCGGCATCGATCACCTTGCCTCGTTATATTGCAAACGTCGGCGAGATCCTCTGGCCCGGTCAGGATGCCGGGTTCCTTGGCCGCAAGTTCGATCCGTGGTTGTTGAATTGTGATCCGTCGGAAGCGAGCTTTCATCTGCCGGGTCTCGACTTTCCGGAAGGCCTCTCGCCGCTTCGTTTTTCCGACCGACGCGGCCTCCTAAAGCAGCTAGACGACACGGCGCGGCAGCTCGATCAACAACGCCAAGTACAGTCGTTCGGCGATCACTCGCAACAGGCGATCGATCTGTTGGCAGGTGGCAAGGCGAGACAGGCGTTCGATCTTAGCAGAGAAAACGCCGCGACACGCGACCGTTACGGACGTAACAAGTTCGGACAATCGGTGTTGCTGTCGCGGCGTTTGGTCGAGGCCGGCGTATCGCTCGTCCAAGTGAACTGGCAGCAGATCGAGGAGAAAGAGAACAACGGCAGCTGGGACACGCATAAGAAACACAACGAGTCGCTGAAGGGTTGGTTGATGCCAAGAATGGATCAATCCTACAGTGCATTGATCGAGGATCTTGAACAACGAGGCATGCTCGACGACACGCTTGTCGCTTGGGTCGGAGAATTCGGGCATACACCGAAGTTCAACAAGAACGCCGGCCGCGATCATTGGGGTCACTGCTTTTCTGTTGCGTTAGCCGGTGCCGGTATCCAGGGCGGCGTCGTTCACGGGCAAAGCGACAAACACGCTGCGTTTCCGCTCGACGGCCAAGTCGCTCCTCGAGACATTGCGGCCACGATTTTTCATTGCCTGGGCTATGAACCTGAAACGCAAATGATCGATCAACTAGGCCGCCCGCTTTCCATTAGCCAAGGTCGTCCAATCTGGCCAATCTTGACATGAGCCAAGAGATCCTTCTTTCTAGATTGCTCATTCGGCAATCTCAGCTTCGCGACAATTGTAGATCCATCACTTCATCTATAATATGAGCCGCGTCTTCAAATCGTCGGCGTCCCCGTTCACAATCCGGAATACACTTCAATGAAGCGTGATCGACTGGCACACCTATGCGTGCTATGGCTAGTCCCTTTAGCCGTTGGATTGTTGCCGGTAGAGGTCGAGTCTGCCGACGCTTACAAAGAAGGTATTCTGCCGCATGTTCAAAAGTACTGTGTTCAGTGCCACAACAGTAAAAAAACGAAAGGCGAACTGGACCTTACTCGTTTTTCTAACGGTGGCGACGTCAGCGGCAGCTTTCGCCGGTGGAACAACATCATCGACTTCATTCGTAACGGAAAGATGCCACCGGAAGATGCGAAGCAGCCTACGATCGATGAACGCAATGCAGTTGTTTCAACGATCGAAGCGATACTACTCGCCGAGGCTGAAAAGCACGCGGGCGATCCTGGAGTTATTCTGCCGCGGCGGTTGTCCAATACCGAGTACGATCTATCGATTCGTGAGCTGACGGGCGTTGATATTCGGCCGACGAAGGATTTTCCGGCTGATCCAGCCGGAGGCGAAGGCTTCGACAATACGGGCGAGGCCCTCGGGATGTCGCCTAATCTCCTCAAGAAGTATCTTTCTGCTGCACAACTCGTTGCCGATCATTTGGTCCTGAAGCCAGATGGCATTTCGTTCGCGCCGTTTCCCGTCACGTCCTATAACGAGCGGAAGAAGCTAACCGAACAAGCGATCATCGATTTCTATAGCGATCACGCCGTCGATACCTTTCAGTATTTGGAAGCTGCTTGGCGTTATCGGTATCGCGATCACGACCAGCAGAGCATGAACATCGAGCGGTGGGCGGAGACTCGAGGGCTCAGTGCAAAGTACCTTGCGATCGTTTGGAAGACCTTAGCCGAATCATTGTCGCATTCAGGGTTTCTGGCGGAGCTTGGGCAGGTGTGGGAGGCCGTACCCGCACCTCGCGACGCTTCGCATCGTCCATCTGAACTGCTCGACCTTCGTGACTTCGTTGAGTTTGGACGAACGGTTCTGTCCTCACGGCCGCAACGGCTGATTCAGGCCAGTGCCGGTAACTGGCCCATCAGTCATTTGGACTTTCGAGCGAAGACAGCAGCAGCTCGCGATAAGTTTGAACGCACTGGGTTGAACCATGAAACGTTGCTGAATGTTGCGAGAGTCTCCGCGCCGCCAACAAACGACCCTGCCCAAAAGTTCTCCGCCTTCGTTCGGGTTGATAACGCATTTTCCGAAGCCAATAACTACGTCATTCTCAAACGCCCTCTGTTCAGCTTGGCCAACCACCTACCGAGGAATGAAGCAGACGAAAAGGAGCACCACAAAGTTCAATCACTACGAAGCGTTCTGGAGCAGTCGAATCCTGATCTCGTCGAGACACTTGGATTCGGCAAACATCCGCTGGGTGATGAGATCGATCCAGAGTGGTTCGTCGTAAAAGCTCCCGCAATTATCGAGATTCCTATTACGGTTGAGATGCAACGCGAGCAATCTGGCAAGAACTTGCTGATGCTTTGCCAGTTGGATCCAAACCACAGCAAGAACGGCAGCGTTTTCGTGCGAACCTCAATTCGTGAACCCGCTGCGGATAAGTTCACAAAAGATGTCGAACACTTGATCTACGGAGATTCCCAGACCACGCAGGAATTGTCCGCCTCGGCAGACGTGTTCTGCAATACGTTTCCCAATCGGTTCTTTTACGTTGACGAAGGTCGCGGGCTGGCCGCTGGGTTCCATTTAGTGGAAGGATTCTTTCGCGACGACCGTCCGCTCGTGGAGAAAGTTCTGAACGACGCGGAAAATGCGAAGCTCGACCAACTTTGGCAGGAGCTAAATTTCGTCACACAAAGTGCTGAAACCTTGCTTCGAGGATTCGTGTGGTTTGAGCGATCAGAAAGAGAAGTGTTGCACGACAAGCGATTTGATTTCCTCCGGCCCGAAGATCCGCAGTTAGTCGAAAGCAGTTTGCTAAACAAGTTCGAACGATTGTACCTCGACAAGATGGGAATCAAACGAGTCGACGATACGCTTGAGGCCGAATCGCCTGACCAGAAATACGAAATGATCCACGGGTTCTTCGAGCAGATTCGTTATGGCCTCACGCTGCAAGAGGATTCAACGAAGCTTGCCGAGCAGCGAGCTTTGACAGACCTTGAACGGCTGGCTCGGCGAGCGTATCGTCGTTCATTGCATTCGCATGAGCGAGATTCACTCCATTTACTTTACGGTAAGCTGCGAGAAGAGGGCCAAACCGTCGAAGATGCACTTCGCGGTGTGCTGACCGCCGTCTTGATGTCACCGGAGTTTTGTTATCGGTACAACGAAGTACCTGCTGGAAACGATGTCTATCCTTTGAGTGATCGTGATTTGGCGAGCCGGTTAAGTTATTTCCTCTGGTCTTCCCCGCCGGATGAAGAGTTGCTGACCGCAGTGGCGGACGGAAAGCTGCAAGATGAGGGTGAGATGATCGTACAGACGAAACGCATGTTGAAGAATCCAAAGATCGACGCATTCGCACAGGAGTTCTTTGGCCAGTGGCTGCGCTATCGAGACTACTTGTCGAAAGATCCCATTAATGCCGCTGCGTTTCCGAGTTACAACGACGAACTGCGTGAGGCGATGTTCGAAGAGCCAACGCGACTTGCAAGTCACCTCATTCAGATGGACAAGCCGATCACAGATCTCTTGAACAGCGACATGACATTCGTCAATGGCGCTCTAGCGAAGCATTACGGAGGCGAACTCGAACTTCAGTATCAACAGGGCGTCAAAACGAATCCTGACCAGACGTGGCACTCAGTGACAAAGTTGAAGGAAGCCGGCAGAGGCGGCTTGTTCGGGATGGCTGTGATCCTGACAAAGAACTCTGCTGGTGAACGAACCAGCCCTGTGAAGCGAGGGTTCTGGAGCGTGCATCACCTACTGGGGCAGCATTTCCCTCCACCACCGGCCGATGTCCCGGAACTGCCCGCCACGGAAAAGGGAGCGACGCGAACGATACGAGAGCTGTTGGCCGATCATGTCTCAGATGCACAGTGTGCTCTATGTCACACGCATTTCGATAGCCTGGGACTGGCGATGGAGGGTTTTGATCCGATTGGTCGACTGCGAACACAGGACAGTGCCGGGAGGCAGATCGACAATGTCGCGAAGTTGCCGAGTGGCGAGTTTGGTAAAGGAATTCCTGGGCTGATCGACTATATTGACGAGTATCGACGAACGGATTTCATCCAGACGATGTGTCGTAAATTCCTCGGTTATGCCTTGGGCCGATCGGTACAACTATCAGATCAGCCGTTGCTGACTGAAATGGAAACAGAATTGAAGAACAACGGTTATCGATTCTCTGTACTTTTTGAGGTCGCCGTTCGAAGTCCTCAGTTTCGTAAGCAACGTGGGCGAGACTTTGTGGCAGCCGACCGACGATAGTGACGATAGAACCATCAAGACAAGTCCTCCGAGAGAGCCTCAGACATGAATTCGGATAACAAATCGCGTCGGATTTCAAGACGCGTTGTTCTTGGCGGCATTGGAGCAAGTGTCGCGTTGCCATGGCTAGAGTCGGGCAAGCTTGTCGGTGCTGAAAATGGCCAACTCGCACCGAAGCGATTTGCATTCCTCTTTTTCGGCGACGGCATCCATCCGCCCGAGTGGTGGACCAAGGGCAGTGGTACGGAGTTGGAGTTGGGCCCCGCCTTCGCATCGCTCGAGTCTGTGAAAGGGAAAGTGAACTTCATTCACGGGCTGCGGCATCCCGATAACGTTGTCGGTGGTCATGCGAAGGGCGCCGCCGGAATTCTGACTGGCATTCAGCCGCAAGGCGGACGGAAGATTCAAGCCGCGACGAGCATGGACCAAGTTCTCGCCCAGCGTCTGGGCGACGATACCGTATTGCCGAGCCTCGTGTTAGCGTGCGAGCGTCCCGTCAGCGGATTTCATGAATCCAGCTATTCGATGATGTATGCATCGCATGTCTCGTGGAGCTCGCCGGTTTCCCCCGTACCGTCGGAGCTATACCCGTCTCTGGCATTCGACAGTTTGTTTGAGACGAAGAGCAGCCGAACACACCTGAGCGTTCTCGATCATGTACTCGAGCAGTTGAACGATGTGTCGCGCCGAGTTTCTTTCTCAGACAAGTCGAAAATTGACGAGTACGCAACTTCCGTCCGTGAAGTTGAGCAACGACTGGCGAAAATGCAGGAGCGACCCGACGAAGAATCCGCTGAAGATGACGCGATCGGTGGCAAACGACCTGCCGATGGCCTGCCGAATCAAATCGACGAGCATTCACGCTTGATGTGTGACATCGTCGCGTTGGCGTTCCAGACGGATCGGACTCGTATCGCGACCTTGCTGTTGACGAACAATCTCTCCGGTCAGGTCTATCCGTTCTTAGGCTTGAACGTGGACCACCACAACTACTCGCATGGCTGGCAGAACAAAGAGTACGCATCGATCACTCGCTTCTGGGTGGAACAGTATGCGTACCTAGTGCGAAAGCTGGATTCGATGCAAGAAGGCGATGGTACGGTCCTGGACAACTCGTGCATCATGCTGGCTAACGAACAGTGGACGGCACACAGCGCTCCTAAAGTCCCCATGATCGTATCCGGCAGCCTGTCCGGCACGCTTCAAACCGGCCGCACCTTGGAATACGAGACCGCCAAGGAGCGCAAGATGTCCTCGCTCTGCTTGAGCATCATGGATCGCATGGGCGTCGCGCTGCCTCAGTTCGGCAACGCCACGGAACAACTAGTGGGAATTTAGAAATCAGTTTCTATTTGCTTTAACAGCGTCTCGTCTCGGGCGTCTTGCGTTCACTCGATCTAAGTAGGAATGCAGGCGACGTTCGAGGTCGTTTTTCAGATCTGAGTTCGTTAGCCGCAACTCCACCTGTTCACCCGCACTTCGAGACAGGTTGTAAGCCTCGCCGGCGATCTTCCTCATAGAAGTAGATCAACTTGCGATTTCCCGTTCGCAAAGCCGATTGTGGACGCGTTTGGCTGACAGCGAAGTCGTCGATACCGATCCCGGTGAGCGAATTAGCGTAGTATGAGACGCCCCGCTCACATGGTCAATCACATTCCCGCCTTCATGCATTGGTGCCTGCGACGCGGCTTGAATCCCAGCGTAATCGTCACGATCGTCAGATCTTCAGAACGCGTGGGAGAATGTGATACTTTCGGCATGTCGAAGGTAATCACCGTTGGACTTGGACCCGTCACTAAGCTATCTCTTTTAATGGCGAATGATCCACTCGATACGAAACTCCCTTTGACTAGCGCCCTCGATCTACGATAGGTAATTCATGAACGCGATCCGTGCTTCGTTGCCTAGTGTTGCCTCGACACGTCCCGCCGGCCCGCGGTCATCTCGCGGTATCGAATTGGGCGAACTTCGCAACTCGAAATCTCTTGACAAGCCATCGGCACAACTCGCGCGGCACGGAACGAAAGGCTCCTCTGTTGACAGCGTTGAAATAGATCTAAAGGGATCCGATTCTAATACTTCCGGCTACGTGCAGCACACGTTCGAAGCTCGTGTCCCGCTGCCAACCGGAAAGGGAACAGCCACGCCTACCAATCCAAATGTGCCCCCGACTCCAGGTGGCGGCTCGTCGTCAGGAACGACGATTGACGCCGAAGCATGATCTGTTTCGCAGCCGTATGCGCGCCGACGATGTGCCCCCAGACATTCAAAAGGCTGTTTTCGGCAGGGACGAAGCGCGCAAGTCGGACTAATCCTGTATGGCATGGATTGGATCGTATAAGGTGCAGCGCATCCCTTGGCGCGAGATCCGTCTGACGGCATAAAGGGATCTCGCTGAAAGGCTTGGTGGGCCTAATCACCCTTTGATCGGCGAAACGATTAGCCTGGAGCACAAAGTGACAGAAACGAATCCTTGGCCGATAGCCGGGCCAGATGTTGCGACGATAACGGCGGATCACCCACAGCCGTTGGAAGCTCTCGCAGCGGGCGATGTACCAGCGCTCGTGATTCGTGGTGCAGTTTCAACTCAAACTTGTGAACAGCTGGTTGATCGCTTCGTTGCCGAGCAACTCCTATACGATCCGCGAAAGCCCATTCCGGACCAGTTCATCGAAGACGCGATCCCCGAAGGCTACTATCGCGAAGGCCGCAACAAAGACGCGACGTTCGCTTGGAAAGCGAAGACGGCAACCGGCCGCCGCCGTATCGACATCGGTACCAGTCTCGGGTATCGCGGTTCGGATCCGGACGATTTCTTCGCTCACAGTCGCGAGACGCACGAGTTGTTCGCCAAGCTCTTCACGACCGATGACGATCCGATTCGAGTCCTCTATCACAACCTGCAGCAACTTGCTGCAGGCAAGCACGTTCTGACGGCACGCGAGCCGGATGGTCGCTTGTACGGTCCAGCAATCATTCGCGCTCACTACGGCGGTTACACGTACGCTCCGCATTTCGATTCCGTTCGTCTTCGTGAGAAACGCGAGGACTTCGCGGTTCACTCCTTCGAGCATCAATTCGCGGGTGTCTTGGTGCTTCAGAACACTCAACTTGGCGATCAAACCGCGCAGTGTGTGTTGCATCGCTGCCAATGGAGTCCAGAAGTCGATCCACACTTGAAAGAGGGCTCGTTTCACGAATATGCAGAACGCGAATCGATCGGCAATGTTCAAGTCGTGTTGCAACCCGGCGACCTTTACTTCTTTAACACGCGTTCGATCCATGAGGTGCCAGGCATCGCTGGCGAATTGCCGAGAATCGTCCTGGCAACTTTCATCGGATACAGCAGCGACCGCGATGACATCTTTGTCTGGTCGTAATCGGACAAGACAACTTTCGTATAGAGATGGTTCGACGTTCAATTAAACGATGTGTCGCGGTCACGCTTCGACTCGGATCGATAGTTTCTCAATTGCCGCGTGTCCCGATTTTCTGAATGGGCGAGGCAGCGGTTGCCCGATACCCTTCTCATCAATCGTTCTGCTTCGGAACGTGTACTCGCCTGGAGCAAGTCCTGGAATTAATGCCGCCCAGTGAGCCATTGAACAGCGAATGGGCCATGTCGTCGGCTGCCCTGTGTCGGAATCAAAATTCATCGTGGGCGTCGGGATGCGGTTGTCAGCAATTCCGCCTCCCCAGACTTTCGGAGGAGGAAGGATCTTGGCGTCTTGCCATGGTGCTTGCAAGAAGTAGCGATCGTTTTCTGGCAGCTCATCTCCATCTTTATGAATCCACACCTGGACCTTCTTCAGTCCAGAGATCCCCGCCTGGGCATAGCCGGTCACCGGGATCGGTTCATTGGCTTTCACCTTCGAAGGAACTGAGATCGTCGCGCAAAACGTCTTCATCGGACTGTCGACATCGTTATTCTTCTCTCCGTACGTGTCGTTCGCGTGCGAGATGTTTGAAAGGGTGAGTTGTTTTAGCCACTTGATGCTCTTAAACCCGTAGCCCTCGGGAAAGACGAGGCGAACGGGGGCCCCACGCTCAGGCGTCAGCCACTGTCCGTTGAGCTTATAACAAAGGATCACCGGCGGAAGATCAAATGGATCTTCGAGCACTCTTCCGACTGGAAGCGAACTACGAAACAGTTGCTTCGGATCGTCGTTGTGATATCCGTGATAGAAGACGCGTCGTAGATTCTCGCGTGGCTCGGTCAGCCACAGCACGGTTCGTAACGGAACTCCTTCCCAAATTCCATTGCCCAACGGACAGCCGATATTGAGGCAGGTCATAGCTTTGGGGAATCGCACGGCGTGCTTCTCGCCGAGTTCCAATAATCCCTTAAAGTCCAGTGCTGTGTTGTCCATCCTCGTGAGCGACGTGCCTAACCGCGCTGGGTTCTCCGGATCACTGACGACCTCGAGCTTCCATGTGTCGCGCGTGAGTCCGACTTCCTTTCGCTTTTCCTCGGACAGAGAATGCGGCGTAGGTTTCCCCCGCGAGACGTCACGAAAGTCATCGGGTTTTGTGAGCCAAGTCTCAAACGCGTCCAACGATTTTTGCAAGTTCGGATCGCGTTTTCGCTCTTCGGCGAGCAACGGTAACGAGCTGGCAGCTGCAATTCCAGCAACGCCGCAACCCAGAAAGTAACGGCGTGTCAGAACGCTATGCTCCAGCATGAACTGCGCGATCGTGGATTTCATCTTGCATCACTCCTTGTTATCGCGTGGCTTCAATCACTCCGTAGAGTCGCCGTATTCGTTGGGACTTCAATCGGAAAGATTGTACCAAGTCCGTTACGAGATTGTTGCCTTGCCAAGAGGAGTGGTTTTGGCATCGCCAAGCAACGAAAGCGTGTGATGAGCTTTCAGTCGTCGTTGACTGGAGCGTCCTTAACCGGAATGCTGATGACCAAGCCGGCGACTCGCCGTTTCGATCGTTGCTGAGACAGTACGGTCTCATGGCACCGCAGGCACGATGCGAACAAGGTGACGGCCCCCGCGCGGTAATACATGCCGTCCTCGATCAGCTCGAAATCCTCTTTCCCGGTGGCGAGTACTTTAGCGGCCTGTTTTTCGAAATCACTTTCTGGGTTGTGATCGATGCTCATTGCTTCAGTGTTCACTGCGATCCAGCGAGTTTCGCCATGTGTCTCTTGATCGACCCAGTAGAACACGTCTTCGAGAACGCGCGAGGGAATTGGAGTGCGACCGCCTTCGCGAAAGTACTCGCGATGGACCGTGTGAAGCGTCGCTTCATAAGTATTGTGCAACAGCTTAGCTTGACGCCTAGCTTCACTGACCGTGAGTTCAGGTGCCGGTTTCTCAGGCTCGTCTTGAGCGGGTTTCGTTGGCGAGTCCGCATGCAAACGCGCTACTAGGAGAATGCCCGATAAAATCGCGAAGGCTCCTAATGCAACACATGGTTTGAAACTCATACTGCATCTCCTTCTTCGGCTCAGCGGGAAGACCCGCGAATGAGTTGTCGTCAACCATCACTACCTCTATTTCGCATTGTTGCGATAACTGACGATAACTGGACGTGGAGATCCACAATAACAGTACGTGTGACATCAGGCAATCGCTGTACCAGCCGATATAGGATTTGTGTATGCGCTTAAATACGGGGTGTCAGATCGCGACGCCCCGCGCTTATGGCCCCAGTTTGCTGTGCGTATGGGCGCGCTGAAACACTGAAATCCGCCACCTACGGGTTTCCACGGCAAGCTGTGCGGGCACTCAAACTCACGCTTAATGCATTCGGAGCCGCGAGCCGATTGATTTGACTGTAGCCGTGAAACAAATGTCGCGCGACGGTGTGCGATCGCAGACGCCCCCGAGCATTCGTGATTTCAATGAATTGAGGACGACCATGACCATTCGATTACATTGGACAGCCGCCTGGCTCGCTCTCTTCGCACTTCCCCTCGGTTCAGCCTACGCGGACGACGGCTCACATTTTCTCACCGAGTCGGTCGGAGATGTCGAGGCGGTCCTCACATCGTTCGGCGATGCAGACGACGGCTGTAAGGGGGACTGCGGCAAAGGCGGCTGTGACTGCAAGACAGGGCTACTTGGAGGTTTGATCGCGCCAACCGGCAATTGCTTCAGTGACTTCATTAGCCCGATGACAAATCCCGTGTTCTTTGAGGATCCGCGGATACAAACCGAAGCCAAGCTCATCTTCGTTCAGCAGCGGATTCCGATCGCCGCAGGTGGTGCCGATGTGCAGTTATATGCGATGCAAGTACAAGCTGCCTTGAACGATCGACTGTCGATTGTCGCAGATAAGGACGGCTATATTGTTTCACAAAACCCGCTAGTCGATGACGGCTGGGCTGACGTCGCAGTCGGTTTGAAATACGCAATACTCGCGGACTACGAAGCCCAGCGACTGCTCAGCGTCGGTCTTTCCTATGAGTTACCAATCGGAAGCACGCGGTCGCTGCAAGGGACGGGCGACGGCGAGTTCCATCTTTATGCCAGTGCCGCTGGGCAACTCGGCTGTGACTGGCATTGGATCAGTGGCACAGGGTTTCGCTTGCCATCGAATACTGTCGAGGAGAGCCAGGTGTGGTACTGGTCAAATCATCTCGATCGGAAGATTACTGACCGAGTCTATGTGCTGGGCGAAGTCAACTGGTACCATTGGATGCGATCAGGCCAGCAGGCAGCATTGGCTGGTGTTGAAGGGTTGGATCTCTTCAACTTCGGTTCGACCGGAGTGGCTGGGAACGACATCGTGACGGGTGCATTCGGCATCAAAGTCAAGCCTCGGTATGACAACTCGATGGAAGTCGGCATTGCCTGGGAAGCTCCGCTGACAAAGCGCCGTGATATTCTCGACAACCGACTGACAGTTGATTGCATTCTGCGGTATTAATCAGAAAACAGGTGTTCGGTCGGTCCGATTTGGCAACGATCGAGTACGGTGATCCGAGTACGGTGATCGCTGACAAGCAGCGACACGGTTCGCCAGCTTCGCTAGGTAAACAAAAGAGCCCGCAAGCATTGCTTACGGGCTCTTGTTTCATTTCAATCCTAATTGCGGAGAGCTAACTGCTTTGCTCCTCGGCAGCTTCCGAGTCGCCAGTGCTTGCTGCGACCGGTTCTTCCTCCTTCGGCGGTGGATCGGGCTGTCGCTTCTCAGGACGGAAGTCCAGACGAATCACCTTATCCTCGTCGTTGCGAATTCCATCAATGACGATCGTATCCATGCCTTGGAACGTGCCCCGCAGCAATTCCTCCGAGAGCGTATCTTCGATTCGGTTCTCGATAGCGCGACGCAACGGACGAGCACCGTAGTCCAGATCCGTGCCCTTCTTGATCAGGAACTCCTTCGCCGCATCGGTCAGTTCTAGATGCAAGCCACGTTCTTCCAAACGCTCGCGAACCTTGGACAATTCCAAATCGATGACATGCTTCAAGTCCTCCTTCGTCAAGTGACGGAAGATGATGACATCGTCCAAACGATTCAGGAACTCCGGTCGGAAGACCTTTTGAATCTGATCGTTGACTCGAGATTTCATACTGTCGTAGGACGCATCGTCGTCAGACTTCTGGAAGCCGAATGCCGACTCGTTCTTAATCGCTTCGGCTCCAGCATTCGTCGTCATGATCAAGATCACGTTGCGGAAGTCGACGTTGCGACCAAAGCTGTCTGTCAAACGTCCTTCCTCCATGACCTGCAACAACATATTGAAGCAGTCAGGATGCGCCTTCTCAATCTCGTCGAGCAACACAACCGCATACGGTCGGCGACGAATCTTTTCCGTCAACTGACCGCCTTCTTCGTAGCCCACGTATCCAGGAGGGGCGCCAACCAAGCGGCTGACGTTGTGCTTCTCCATATATTCGCTCATGTCGATCTGAATCAATGCCTCGGAATCACCGAACATAAACTCAGCCAGTGCTTTCGCGAGCAGCGTCTTTCCGACACCTGTCGGACCAGCGAACACAAAGCAACCGGTTGGACGCTTCGGATCCTTCAAACCACTGCGACTTCGGCGAACCGCCTTCGAGATGGCGGTAATCGCCTCTTGTTGGCTAATGACCCGCTTGTGAAGATCGCCTTCCATCTCCATCAGACGCAAGCTGTCTTCGGTCGACAAACGTGTCAGCGGAATACCAGTCATCTTCGAGACGACTTCGGCAATCACTTCTTCGTCGACAACACCGTCGGTCTCCCGCGACTTCTCACGCCACTCGCGAGTGATCTGTTCCTTCTTCTTGCGAAGCTTATCAGCTTGATCACGCAGCGATGCGGCTTTCTCGAAATCTTGATTCGCGACAGCCTCTTCCTTCTCTTTGTTCAAACGCTCGACGTCTTCGTCGATTTCCTTCAGATCCGGTGGACGAGTCATCGCACGCAATCGAACACGAGCGCCAGCTTCGTCGATAACGTCGATCGCTTTGTCAGGCAAGCAGCGAGCGGTAATGTATCGCTCCGACATCTCGACGGCAGCAACAACGGCATCGTCTGTGATCTGAACACGGTGATGCTCTTCGTAACGCTCTCGCAGCCCTTTCAGGATCTCGACCGTCTCGACCTTGTTTGTCGGTTCGACAATGATCTCTTGGAAACGGCGGGCGAGTGCATTGTCCTTCTCGATGTACTTGCGATACTCGTCAAGCGTCGTTGCGCCGATGCATTGAATCTCGCCGCGAGACAAAGCCGGCTTCAAGACATTCGCCGCATCAATCGCACCTTCAGCGCCACCGGCACCGACGAGCGTGTGCAATTCGTCAATGAACAAGATCGTGTTCTTCGCACGACGGACTTCGTTCATGACTGCCTTGATGCGTTCCTCAAACTGACCGCGATACTTCGTACCGGCAACCATCATGGCGAGGTCCAACACGACGATTCGCTTATCGGCCAACAACTCGGGCACGTTGCCTTCGATCACACGTTGAGCGAATCCTTCGACGATCGCTGTCTTACCGACGCCCGCCTCGCCAAGGAGGACAGGATTGTTCTTCGTACGCCGACACAGGACTTGGATCGCCCGTTCGATCTCGCGTTCGCGACCGATGACCGGATCAAGCTTATTCTGCTTCGCAAGCTCACTTAGATCACGACCAAAGCTGTCGAGCGCCGGCGTTTTCGACTTGCCGCTCTTTGACGAACTGCCACCGGCTTCGGTACCGACGGCTTCGCGACCTCCGCGCTCACTGCCTTCACCTTCGAGACCGTGTCCCAACAGATTCAGCACTTCTTCGCGAACTTCTTCGAGCTTCAATCCCAAGTTCATCAAAACTTGAGCAGCGACACCTTCTTGCTCTCGCAAGAGGCCAAGCAAAATATGCTCGGTACCTATATAGTTGTGATTCAAATTGCGAGCTTCTTCCATCGAGTACTCGATGACTTTCTTGGCTCGCGGCGTTTGAGGCAACTTACCCATCGTGACCATTTCTGGGCCACTCTGCACGAGCTTCTCGACTTCGAGTCGAATCTTTCGCAAATCAACGTCTAAGTTTTTCAGAACATTGGCGGCAACTCCGCTGCCCTCTTTTACCAGCCCCAGCAACACGTGCTCGGTGCCAATGTACTCGTGATTGAAGCGTTGCGCCTCTTGGTTCGCAAGCTGCATCACCTTCCGTGCTCGATCGGTGAATCTTTCGTACATCAATTCGTCCTCTCGTTACGTTTGGGGCACTGAATGTCTAGTGGACAGGGTTGTCGAGTGCCTTCGTGGGCGCGTCCATGCGGGTGTCTGTTCCTGCGTTTTCTCGTCCGGTGTCATTTGTCGAAGCGGCAAGCCGCTTTAACGTGTCTCGTTCCTGAGCAATCTCTGTCCGCCATTTACGAGCTTCGTCAAGCCGGTCTAATCGGTCCAACTGCTTCGTGGCTTCGTTATAACGTTTAGTCCGTCGGTACAAAGTGGCCAACATCAAAAGTACGTCAACGTCTCGGCTACAGTGTCGAAGCAGTTGCCGCAGCAATGTCTCCGCCTCGAACCAGTGGCCTCTTAAGTATTCGGCTTGAGCTTGGATAAACAAGCCCCGATCGTCGACTCGCGGCGGTTCACGCAGGTGAGGTAGTGATCGGTACGCTTGGAACGCTGACGCCAACCAAACTGTGCCAACAACCAACCATCCAATCAAATTGAATGACGGCGGAAGAAGCTCCGGCCAAACGAAGCTGGATACCAAAACGAGATTGAGCGCCGCGCCAAAAGCAACCGCAGTTGCGAGTGCAGCCCAATCTCCCCGCATCCAAAGACGCGGCAATCCGGGCCACAAACAAATAATATATGGCGAGCTGTGCATCCAACCTTCGCTCCGGCGTCCCTTCCGAGTCACTAATCCTTAGCGAACACGGCGAAAGTCGCCTCGGAATTGTAACCCGCGTTTTTGAGCGGAGCAAGGCAAGTAAATACGTGGTTTGGAGTTAGGACGATATGCACGCGCGTTGTCCGATACCTTCGGCAAGATCGACAGGCGTGTTACAACGTAGGAAACCCGGGGAGTCCGCACAACACTCTCTGGACCGACGGTTCAAACTTCCAAGACAATAGTGTCACCGTGACAACCAACTCAATCGCCAACTCTGCACTTCGCATTATAGATGCCAACACAAACCGCTCGTTGGAAGGGCTTCGCGTCGTCGAGGACTTCGTTCGCTTCTGTCTGAATGACAAGCATCTCGCGACACAATACAAGGAAATCCGCCACAGCTTAGTTGCGGTGCTAGCACAATTACCTCAGCAGGACCTCGCAGCCGCGCGTCACACGCCCGGAGATGTCGGGACGCAGATCGAAGCGAGCGACGAGTACACTCGAGAAAGTGCTAGCAGCGTCGCCATCGCAAGCCAGAAGCGAGTCGAACAGGCATTACGTTGCATCGAAGAGTACAGCAAAACCATCGAGCCCAACATCGCTCCGACAGTCGAGCAGCTTCGCTATCGTGTCTATACCATTGGGAAGGCGATCGCCATGACCGTGGCGAGCCTTGGGCGCCTCGAAAACAAATGTCTCTATATGCTGATCGATGGAGGCCGCTCGCCGGAGGCATTCGAACGGTTGGCGCGGCAACTGACGGTAGCCGGCGTTGATCTAGTACAACTTCGTGACAAACGCTTGCCGGATCGCGAGTTGGTTGCCCGGGGACACATGCTGCGAGCGATCACACGCGACAGCGACACACTGTTCCTTGTGAATGATCGCCCTGACATCGCCGTGATCGTCGGAGCGGATGGCGCGCATGTGGGGCAGGACGAGCTCTCGGTGAACGACTCGCGAGCGATCTTAGGACCAGATCGTTTGATAGGCGTCTCGACACACTCCATCGAACAAGCGCGCCAAGCCGTTCTCGACGGCGCGGACTACATTGGCTGCGGCCCAACGTTTCCCTCACGGACGAAGGCGTTCGAACAGTTCCCAGGGGTCGCCTTCTTACAAGCAGTTGCCGACGAGATTAGTCTACCTGCATTTGCAATTGGAGGAATCAGCTTGGATAAGCTGCCGCAAGTCATCGATAGCGGCTTCCACCGAATCGCGGTTAGCAGTTACGTCACAGGTGCCACAGAACCTCGCGCCGCGGTCGATGAGCTTAAAACGGCGTTACAGTCAGCGGCCCTTACGATTTCAGCAACTCCTTGATCGCTTCTTCCATCTCCTCTTCAGCACCCGGCTGATAACCTTCCCACAAACCTTGAATCGTACCTTCGCGATTAATCAGGACGGTTGTGGGAAAGCCGAACCCAGGAAGCCTCGCCACCTTCATTAAACTACGTCTCGCACCGGCACCAGGATCGCTGTAGACGTCAAGATTCGTCTCGAGTTTCTGAAGATAGGCTTCCGTCCCAGCGCGCAGCGCTTGTTCGTCGATGTCGACACCGCCGGGCCCGCAAGCGACCGGAATGAAGCGAAATCCTTTCTCGCCCTTCAGCCGATCGTTGATCTCAACGAGATGCGGAAACTCCATCAAGCAAGGCCCACACCAAGTGCCCCAGAAATTTATCAACACAACTTCACCATGGAGACTGTCCAAAGTTGCCGGCGTCTCATTGCCAACTAGCGGCGCGAGCTCGAATCTCTGCATCGCCTCTCCCACCGCCGGATGGACATCACCGTGCTGGAATCGCTCGGCTGGCTGCCACGCCCAAACCGAAAGAATGACGAAGAATCCGACGATCAAGATCACTAAAAGACGAGTTGGCGATGAGGAGCCGTGACGTTCCGTCGTTCCGTCAAGTGGCTGATCGTCGCTGAAGGCAGGTAGGTTCATTGGATTAAGTGGAGCGATGTTACATTGGACAAAGTTAGGAATTACTGGGAGGGACGCGCCCAAATCCGATGGCTCGAATTCCTGCTCACGACTGTGGCCATTCTAGCCTGCCAGATCGCAAACGCTGAAGGCTCTTTCATGAAACAGCGAGCGAGAAAGCGACTTGAGTCCTTGGCGAAACGCCTTAATCAGGATCACAATGAGGGGCCAAGCCACCTAGAACTTTTGCGAGGCGGTTGAAAATCGCATGTGGCGAGCCGCCTTTTGCCGCCTATGTCGTAGATTTTTATCGTGAGAAGCGAAACCTAACGAGCGACTTGGTGTTTGGTCAGTTACGCAATCCAATCAGAGTCACCGAGATTCGAGAAAATAGGAGACTATACGAATGAGACCATTCCACCTCGCAATCGCGATTGTCGTTACAATCGGCCTCACATCGTTCGCCAGCGCCGAGGAAGAGGGGCGACGGCCCCGTAAAGGTAACGCAGGTGCAGGCAATCTCAGAGATCGACTGCTGAAGGAGTTCGACGCGGACGGTGACGGCAAATTGAACGGCGAAGAGCAAGCCAAGGCACGAGCTGCCGCAGCCAAGATTCGTGGCAACGCCGATAGTGCTGGTAGCCCGAGCAAAGCTGAGCTAATGAAGCAGTTCGATAAAGATGGTAACGGCCAGCTCAGCGAAGCTGAACGAGCCGCCATTCGCGAATTCATGAGCAAGCGAGGTGGAGCCTCCGACCGTGCAAAACGACGTCCAGAAGGAACCGGAAGTCGTATTCCTGCGGAAGCACTCAAACGATTCGACAAGGACGGCAATGGGAAGCTCGACGATCAAGAGCGCCAAGCCGCGACGAAGGCACGCGAGGAATTCATGAAACGCAATGGTGCGGCTGACGGGAAAGCGAAACCGGGCCAGGCGATGTTGAGCCGTGAGCAATTGCTGAAGAAATTTGACAAGAACGGTGACGGCAAGCTCGATGACACTGAACGGGCGGTAGCTCGCGAAGCGGCAGCGAAGATGCGAGGGCAACGAGGTGGCGGAGCAGCATCAAAGAAGGGTGCCGAACCTCGCAAGCCACGTGTCGACAAGAGAGAATTGCTCGAGAAGTTCGACACCAATGGAGATGGCAAGCTCGACGACGACGAAAAGGCCAAAGCCCGCGAAGAATTTCAGAATCGCAATGAATCGTAGGCTTCCGCCTTACTGCCGACTCGGCGCAACGCGAGCTATTAATAGGCTCGCGTTGTTCATTTCTTGCGAGCCTAGCGCCCCGTGCCCTGATTCCGTTGGGCGAGTATACTAGGGAGGAGATTAGAACAAAACCTACGATTTGCTCCCGAAGGAATCCGTTATGCCCGTGCTACATCGCCTGGCCCTCGTCGCAATTACCGCGATGTTACTCGTCTCGACGGCCAAAGCCGGAGAGACCGTTGGCCTTGTGAAGGAAAAGCCGACGAAGGGGCGTTTCGTCGAGACAGATCGCGGGTTTATGGTCCCCTACACGCGACAAATTCCCGGAACAGATGTCGAGTTTTCGATGGAACCGATTCCGGGAGGGACCTTTAAGCTCGGTAGCCCTGTCTCGGAAGCAGATCGCCGAGATGACGAAGGACCTCAAATCGAAGTCAGCATCGAACCCTACTGGATGGGTCGATACGAAGTAACGTGGAGCGAGTACAAATATTTCATGGGTTTGTACTCCGTCTTCAAAGACTTCGAATCGCAAAAGATCCGCCTCGTGAACGACAAGACCATGGTTGATGCCATCACGGCCCCAACGGAACTCTACGACCCGAGCTTTACGTTTGAGCTTGGAGAACGACCTCGACAACCGGCCGTCACGATGACTCAGTACGCTGCCAAGCAATACACAAAGTGGCTGAGCGCGATTACAGGCAATCAGTTTCGGCTGCCCGGCGAAGCCGAATGGGAACACGCGTGTCGCGCTGGAACAACGACGGCCTATCATTTTGGTGACGATGCGAGCAAGATCGGAGAGTACGGCTGGTTCTACGACAATGCCGATGAGGCCCCTCGCGATGTCGGTCAGAAAAAGCCGAACCCCTGGGGATTGTTCGACATGCACGGCAACGTGTGGGAATGGTGCTTGGACGAATACTTTGAAGATGGTTACGCGCATCTTGCGGGCAAGCACCAAACAGGCCAAAACGCAATCGCATGGCCAACGAAAGAGTTTCCGCGCGTCCTTCGTGGTGGCTCGTGGGATGACGATCCAGAAGCATGCCGATCCGCAGCCAAGCTCGCATCGCACGACATCGATTGGAAGGCGCAAGATCCCAACCTGCCGCTCAGCCCTTATTGGTTTACGGACGATCCAGCGCGAGGTGTCGGCTTTCGACTGCTCCGTCCGCTGAACGAACTTCCTAAGACGGAAATGGCAAAGTATTGGGAGCCGGATGCGGAAGACATCAGCTTCGGCGTCGAAATTCGCTTAGACGAGGGACGCGGTGTGCTAGGCATTGTCGACGATAAACTGCCCGCCGCTAGAAAGGCTCTCGAGGACTCAAAATAGTTTTCGCCCAGCGTCGTCACCAACCTTGCCGCAGAATTCTTGTCTGTGGGGGATTGCCGCGAGGCAAATCTGCCCCCCATGTTGGGCAGTATTCAGGGCAGAGTTTCCTCTTCTGCATCGATGTCGGTGGCAAGCTGCCAATAGCAACGGATTTCCGGGTTATCCAGGACGGGGCTATCTGATCGCCGGCAAGAGTTCCTATTTTTTCCTGCAAAATCCGTGACGTGAGTGAAATCGGCATTACACTTAAACAAATGGTATAACCGGAGTGGGCGGTGAAATTTCGCACGCTTCAACCGGGGAATTCTCACTCACTGTCACATTTGTAGGGACAAAAAGAGTCATGGCACAACTACTATTCTACGAAAACGTTGCACCCGTATCCCCCCAACGACATGGTGATCTGAGCATCGAGCGGGCCGACTTTGGCTTTGCCTCGAATGTTAACTCAGTTCCACTGATGGCTGTCGAAATGACCGCCGCTGCGAGTGAGTACACGATTGTGTTCGCCGGGAACGAGGAAGCAGTCGCCCCCGTCGTAATCTTGGGCCTCGAAGGCACCAAGAACCAGTACGTTGACGACGACGGCAAGTGGACGGCCGATTACATTCCCGCGTTTGTTCGTCGCTATCCTTTCGTTTTCGCTCAACAAGAGAACACCTACACGTTGTGCGTCGATGAAGACTGGGACGGCTGCAACAAGGACGACAAGGGAGAAAGACTGTTCGACAAAGAAGGTGAGCGGACTGAGTACCTCAGCCGCATGCTGAAGTTCCTCGAAGAGTCGCAGGCACACTTTGTCCGCACGCAGACCTACTGCCAACACCTGAAGGAGTTGGAGCTGCTCGAGCCGATGAAGGCTGACTTCACGCTGCCCGGTGGCGAGAAGAAATCGCTTGGTGGCTTCATGGCGATCAATCGTGACAAGCTGCGAAATCTGCCCGGTGACAAGTTGGCTGAACTTGCCAAGACCGACGAGTTGGAGTTGACTTACATTCATCTTCTCTCGATGAACAACTTCCGTCGCGTCTTGGAGCGAACTGCCAAGGCAAACGTTCCTGCTGAGGCCGCTGCTGAGTAGTAGTACCCAAGCAACTTTAAGCATTACTCTCCCTCCAGTTGAGTTCGGTTCAGCTGGGGGGAGTTTTTTTGCGCGAAGCAAGTTACATCGCAGGCCCGCGATACAGCAGCGACAAGTCTTCGCCTGACGAAGTTCTCGCCGCCGCTTTCGTTGTCACGGCGGCTGCTATCTCTTGTTCAACAAGCGAGTTATGAAGATAACGATCGAGATCGATCGGGCTGCTGCAGTCCCGACTCGCGCCCACGCGAGCAATGAACGCCTGCCAAGGCAATGAAGCATAGCCTTGACGACTGGGAGCCAATATATTGGAGGCTTCATATCGCCCCGTTCGAGGTAGGTCATGTCTGACGAATTTGATCCTTACTATGCCTGGCTGGGGATCCCGCCGAAGGATCAGCCGCCGAATCACTACCGGCTGCTTGGCGTCGAACTGTTCGAATCGAATCTAGACGTTATCGAAAGCGCCGCGTTTCGGCAGATGGGTCATGTACGAACTTACCAAGGCGGCCAGCGTTCCCGCGAATCCCAGCAACTGTTAAACGAGTTATCAGCGGCGAAGATCTGTCTGCTCGCTCCCGAACAAAAGGACGCCTACGACCAACAACTCCGAGCGACCGTCGAAGCGATCACAGCGTTTCTACCCGACGAGTCGATCGACCCTGTGGTACCAACTGAAGTGCCAAACTCAGAATCAGATTCGATCCACGTCATTGACGTCGAGCCCCGTACGACAGCGGCCGACTCCGCAATGACGCGCCGGGCATCTGTCGCGGCGATTCGGCGCAAAAGTACGCGGCACCCAAAGCGTTTTCCGATCGCCGTCATTGTCATCGCCGTAGTCTTAGGTGCCGGTGGTGCAGTCATGTTTGGTCGCAAGTTCTTGCAAAGCGACACGCCCGTTGTCAACCTGCCGCCGATTACCACGCCCGCGCCACCGACTATCGAGACCACCACGGCTGCTACCAATGACCCAACGGAGGAACCCACTCCAACTAACGGCACGCTTGAACCTTCGCCGGCGCTCGATAACAATCCGGGCACCGTAGCAACACCAAATAATGCGAGTCCAAACAGGGCTCCAGCGATTCCGGCCACCCGGCATCGAGTCGCGGCGTTGAACGATTCAACTCGGTCGTTCCCTCAATTCCCAACACGGGTCTTACAGGGGCGCATTCGGTTCCCTCTCATGTCATCTCTGCGAGAAAGCATCGAACAGTCGGGGGGGATCGCCAACAACGAGTTCGCCTTCACCCAAACGATGCCCTACGACGAATTTCTTTCCATCGCGAATCGGTTGCGTAACATTGGATATCGGCCACTCCGTATTCGTCCATATCTTGTCGATGGTGAATCGCGAATCGCCTGCGTTTGGACTCGCGACGCGATCGATTGGCGAATGGTAATCGGCGTCGATTCGAGTGTCCTGAACCAAGCTAACCAAGTCTTCGAGCAACGAGGTTTCCGGCCTTTGGACGTCGCCTGCTGGGAAGCGGACGGCACCAAATACGCGGCCGTTTGGGACGCGAACCAACATCGATCCGGACCGCATGAATTGATGCTCGGAGTGCGTGTCGATAGATTCGCGGCGGCAACAGCTGCGGCGCGAGCGCGAGGCCTGATGCCATTGTCGCATCACGTCAGTTACAACTCCAACGGTAAAGCTGAGTACAGTGTTGTATGGCACGCGCCGGAAAAGGTGATGCCGTGGCATCATTGGGACGACGATCGTAAAGCACACGAGAGTTCGCTGCAGCGCCCCGGTGCACCTCAAGACGTCTGCCTGGGATATCAAGCCAACGGCGCACTGACGTACGGAGGCCTCTTAATCGGTTCACCCGATCCCGATGCGTTGGAACTACATGGCTACGACGCCGAAGACCATCGCATTCAATGTCAGGATCTGGTTTCAAAAGGCTATCGTCCCATCGCCGTTGCTGCAGCAGCGAAGTCTGGCGAACAGCAAATCATAACCGCTTCGATCTGGCAAAGGGGAGATGCGCCGAGTCCGGGTGCGATTGCGTCGACGCCGGCTTCGCCAACGACGATCAACGCGTCAGCGGCCGTCGCTACACATGCCTTGCGTTTCGACGGCAACGCGTTAGTCACCGTAACGAACAGCAAAGAGTTAGCAACGCGCCAGAGTACATTTACCGCGGAGATGTGGTTTCGTTGCACGGAGCCCAAGATCGAAGAGGGATATGTGCTGATGGGGACGACGGCACACCGTGATCCACCGGCTGGGTCGAACGTCGGCACGGCGTCTGGATGGCACGTCACGGCAGGGCGAATGCAGGGGCAGACGGACGGGCAAGAGACCGCTCTTCGCTACGCGAGCGCCGCGGGCGGTATTCGTGGAAGTGGGGCGAGTGTGCAAAACCTTGGAACTGGCTGGCATCACTTGGCCGTATGCAACGCTCCGGTCGATGGCAACTATCAACTCGAAGTGTTCCTCGATGGGACGCGAACGCAATCAAACAAACGCAACTTGAACGACGCCATCTTCAGTGTTACCGACTTCTTTTTGGGAAAGGCCGTTTATATTCCCGACCGCCACGCATTCCTTGGCGACGTTAAGGCATTTCGGCTGTCCTCCAAAGTGCGCTATCGAGACCCTTTCTCTCCGCCGCAAGTGTTTACGTCCGACGACACGACATTGGCCCTACTCAATTTCGATGGCAAATCCACTAGCTCCGTTGCGGACGTCTCAGGCAACCTGCGACACGGCACCATCACCGGCGCGAAATGGATCAATTTAGGTCCTCCCCCGTCGAGCAGCACGCCGCAGCCAACCACGAACAAGTTCGCAAAGGCAACTCACGCGATACGCTGTGACGGCAGCGATTCGATCATGATCGCAAACAGCCGCGATTTAGCCTTAGTGGGCAGCGCATTTACAGCGGAAATGTGGTTCCGATTCATACAACCGACGCCAAGAAGGGCGTATGTCTTGATGGGAACCAGCGCCTACAAGAACCGCCATCCAGAAGTAACGAGCACTGAGACAACCGGTTGGTTCGTAATTGCCGGACGGCGTACGAATGCCACTTCGCAATCGACGGGTTTGCGCTGGGCCGGCCCAGAGGGCCGCATCATTGGCATCGAAGGCGGTGTTCCACCGCTCGGTGACGATTGGCATCATCTGGCCGTTTGCAACACACCGATGGGCGCAACCGAGTGGCAGATGCAAGTCTTCGCCGATGGTCACCGCACACAGTCGGTGACCCGCGACCGCAATGAGGCATCGCCAAGCCCGAGCGACTTCTTCTTAGGGGCATCCCCGTTCCTTTCCGACAGGCACGAATTCCAAGGAGACATCAAGGCGTTTCGGCTATCGTCCAACGTACGTTATAAATCCGATTTTTCGCCTCCCAAGACGTTTGCGTCCGACAGTTCGACGCTCGCACTCCTTGATTTCTCTGGAGCGAACTCGTCAAACATCCAAGACGTCTCCGGCAATAACCGCCACGGTAACATTAGAGGTGCAAAATGGGTTAGGGTCGATTCTCCCTCGAACATCGAGATGGCAGCGACTCCGGAGCCCGCTCCGCTCGTACAGTCTGCCAGTCGACTCGTCGTACCTGCGACCGACAAGCGCAGTGCAAGCTCGAAGAAAGTGAAAGACATCTTCGCGACTGACTTTGAAGCGGCGAAGGACAAGCCAGCAAAGATCGCGCTCGCCAAAGACTTGCTCCAACGCGGACAGGAAGAGCAAGATCCAGCAGCGAAGTTCGCGCTTCTATTTGAATCGCGAGCGCTGATGCTGGAAGCTGCGGATTTGTACTTGGCTTTGCAAACGACCGACGAGCTTTCATCTACCTTTGAGGTTGATCCGTGGGTTCTCAAGTGCGACACGCTGACCAAGCTGGCCGCGAGCGCGAATTCGGACGCCGATCGCCATCCTGTCGCAACCACGTCTCTAGAGTTGGCGGACGAAGCGATCGGCAACTCGGATTGGGGGAGCGCCACGAAGCTATTGGCCGCTGCGTCGCGGGCGAATCTTCGATTGAAGGACCGCGAGATTTTGCGCATCGTCAATCAAAAGCGGAAACAGGTCCAAGCTAATAAAAAGCTCTGGGACGAGGCCGAACAAGCCGCAACGTTGCTTGCGACATCTCCAGACGATGCATCGGCCAATTGGAAACTTGGACGATATCGCTGCTTTGTCAAAGGCGATTGGGATACGGGCTTGCCGCACCTCGCCAAAGGGAGCAAGGAAGAGCTTGCCAAGTTAGCAAAACAAGACACGCAAAACCCACAAGGCAGCGCAGCGCTGGCGCTTGCGAATGCGTGGTACGAGTGGGGTGAAGCGGCTTCAGACTCCGACAAGAACGGAGCGCTGCTGCGAGCCAAGCATTGGTACACGTCCGCGCTGCCAAACCTCGCTGGCTTGGACCGCACGGTCGCCACCAAGAAGCTCGAAGGATTACAGGATAAAGTCGAAGAAACGTCGACCCCTGGCAAACAAATGTCCTGGCTGGATGGTCCCGTCGGAGAACTGAAGCGGCTCGAAGGCCACGCGGCGGAAGTAACGTCGTTGGATGTCAGCCGCTCTGGCACGATGCTGGTATCCGGTTCCTCCGACGGCACCGTAAGATTCTGGAACCTGGCCGACGGCAAGGAAACAGGCCAGATCCGTTCAAGCGTCAGTCGCGTCAATAAAGTTGCTCTCATCAGAGACGACCAATTCGTTCTGGTCGCGGGCAGTCGAACCACGGCCGAAGTCTGGAATGTCCGCACGGGTCGACCTGCGACCTCGATGACGATCCCCTCATCAATTCGCGATGCCGCTTTATCCGCCGACGATAAGCTCCTCGTGTGTGCTCGCGGCTCGTCTTCGAGCGGCAACCTCTCCGTTTACAACATGGGGACGGGAGCCGTTGCTGGCAAATTGAATTGCCCGTCTTATCCCTACTCAGCGACGATCTCTCGCACAGGTCGCTTCGTTGCCGCTGGAAGCGGCGACAATAATATTTACGTATGGAACCTGGCCAGCGGCAAAATCGCATCACCATTCGCGGGTCTTGGCAGCACGCCTGTTGATGTCGCGATATCACCTAACGAGCAACTTGTCGCCGCATGTGCGTCCAATCAAGTCATGGTCTGGGAACTGGCGAATGGCAAGATGCTTTCGCGATCACCTTCTTCCTCGCGGACCACGTCTCAGCTGGTCTTTTCACCCGACAGCCGCAGATTACTTTGTGCAGGCATGATGCACGAAGTCTCGATCATCAACGTTGAGGATGGAAAGGTAATTCAAACCCTGACCGGTAAGACTAGCGGTGGAATCTCGACAGCGCGAGCCGTCGCCTATTTGCCGGACCCGCGAGGCGCTGTTTCGTCGGGCTACGATGGCGTGATCCGTATTTGGCGACTGCCCGACTAGCCACTGCCCCGATTCCATTCATTCGCATCGAGCGAATCCATCAAGTTGCGCGATGATGTGCTAACTCAGCATCCCGCGCAGAATCAGCAGTTCTCGCAAGGTCTCGACGTCTACAAACTGGCATGCGTCAAAGCCCGCGTTTTGAGCGGCGACGACATTATCGAGGCGATCGTCAGTGAAGAAGATTTCGTGGGGAGCAACGCCGGCAATTTGCGAGGCGATCTGGTAGGCGGCGAGATCAGGTTTGACGGCTCGCATCTTATAACTGAGCGCGTACTGCTCGAATGAGTCGTTAACGATTGGAAAGCGTCCACCCGCGATGAAGTTCCAATGTGCTTCGTTCGTATTGGAAAGAACGCCAAGTCGATGGCCGCGATCACGTAATTCGTTGATCAGCGGGACGACACTCTGGTTTAGATCGAAGATGTCAGCGCCAGCTAAGAGCAGCGCTTCGTAGTTGGGACAAGTCTGAGTTCGACTGCAGAATGCTTCGTAAAACGCATAAGTCGAGATTGCCCCGCGTTCGTACTCCATTTCGAGATCACTGCCGAAGACGATATCCCAAACCCTTTCTTCGGCAGCGCCCGCCACTTCGGCCATCTGCCGCGCGGCTCGACGATGGTCAAAGTTCACGATAACGTTTCCGAGATCGAAATAGATAAAGCTTGGTGTTATCGTCACAGCGTGAATGTCCCGTTAATTCGTCAAGTCCTTGATTCGAATGTCTTTATAAGAAGCCTCCGCGGGCTTGCCGCCGTGAATCTGCAAACCGATGATTCCAGTTTTGGCGACGTCTTCCTTTTCGGTGAAGTCGACCGTTTGAAGTCCGTTCAGCCAGATCTGAATGTGACTTCCTTCGCAACGAATAACAAACTCGTTCCAATCGTTAGCTTTGTAAACCTTCTGGACCTTGTCAGGTTCGTCTTCGGCCAACACCTTGCGCCTGCGCGACTCGTCGTACAAAGCTCCCCAAATCTTCCGCCCCCAAGCCGACCCCATGTCGCACTGATAGCCAATCACTTCATGGTGGTCAGGGATGCGTTTACTACGAAACTGAATCCCCGCATTGTCGCCCGCGCCAACAAGCTTCGCCTTCAGCCGCAATTCAAAGTCGCTGTACTCTTTCTTCGTGCAAAGAAAGTCGTTGTGCGCAACCGCCTCTTTCTGACTGCCCGCGACGATCGCACCGTCCTCGATGCGAAAGACCTTCATGTTCCCTTCCCAGCCGTCGAAAGACTTGCCGTCAAACAGCGACGCAAAGCCATCGTCGGCGACGGTCGTGGAGCAAATGATCAAGGCGCTAATCGCAACAAACAATCCGCTGACTTTTCGTTTCATGATGTTCGTCCATTTTGGTTCGTTGCGCGTATTCAGCCAAGTGATCATCATACGCCGCCAGATGGCAATGCGCCAACAAGTCGCCATGAGCGGCACACGTTCTCGACGACTCGAATCGTCGACAAGATCACAGGAATTCTCGGCTTCGTTGAGTTCCCAAGCGGCGAGTACAACATCGAATTCAATAACAAGGAGTCAGATCTATATCCTCAGTAACCCGCAAATCACACGATTCACAAATTGACCAGCGACGTGCTCGCACGCATAATCGTCTTGATGCCAGCAACAGACGCGTTGAAGATCGAGCAACTTGCAATCGCGATCACAGCCAACCGCGTTTCGCCCCGAGTGTTACTAAAAGCCGCGCCACTCCATCGATACTGAATGACAATGCATGCGATGATCACGAGAATCAACTGCTGCATGATCGTTGCTGTCTTGTCCGTCGCATTCATTCATCCCACAGATGGAAACGAAGTCGATTTTGCGCGAGACATCCAGCCGATTCTCGCCAAGCGTTGCTTTGCTTGCCATGGCCCGGCAGAGCGTGAAGCGGGCCTCGCATTTCACAACCGAATACTTGCCACGAGCAAATTAGAATCTGAGAAGCAAGCGATCGTCCCGGGAGCGCCGCAGCAAAGCGAATTGCTGCGCCGTATCACGGCAAATGACGACTCGGAGCGAATGCCGCCAGAAGGTAAAGCACTTGCAGCGCGTGAAATCGAACTGCTCCGCGAATGGATCGAACAAGGTGCCGAATACGCAACCCATTGGTCGTTCGTCTCGCCAACTCGTCCGATTACGCCTGAAGCCAATCCGCCGATTTGGACAAACAACGAGATTGACCACTTCGTTTTGGATCGGCTAAAACGCGACGACATCGCGCCGTCTCCGCCTGCCGACAAGGCGAAGCTCCTACGACGAGGATATCTCGACCTGATCGGATTATTGCCGACCAGCGAAGATCTTGACGCGTTCTTAGCCGACGACTCAGAAGCCGCGTTCGAAGGAGTCGTAGATCGGCTATTGGCTTCCGAGCATTTTGGCGAACGCTGGGGACGGCATTGGCTAGACTTGGCACGCTACGCGGATACGTTTGGCTACGAGCGAGACGATGTGCGGCCCAATGCGTGGCGATACCGAGACTGGGTCATTCAATCAATCAATCGCAATCAGCCGTTTGATGAGTTCGTCATCGAGCAATTGGCGGGTGACTTGTTGCCCGAGCCCACCCGCGGGCAGCAACTCGCGACCGGCTTGCATCGGATGAATATCAAGAACAACGAATCGGGGATCAACAAAGAGGATTATCGCAATCGCGAAACCGTCGACCGCGTGAACACGACCGGCACGGCCTTGCTCGGCCTAACGATCGGGTGCTGTCAGTGCCACTCGCACAAGTACGATCCGCTTTCGCAAGACGACTACTACAGCCTCTACGCCTTCTTCAACAACGTCGAAGAGAAGGACGTCGATATCGAAGGTACGCAGGCAGAGCGAGATCGCTATGAACAGGCTCAACAAGCGTACAACGCCAAGAAGAAGCGACTTGAAGCAAGACAGAAGTTGCTCGCCGCGATGCAAGAGTTCAAGTCGTTCGCTGCATGGCAAGAGAGCGTCCAAGAGGACAAGCTCGCCGAGCAATTGGAGTTGGTCGGCATTAGAACTGGCGACGATGCGTCAACCGAAATGTTTTGGTCCTCGCTTGAGTCACAAGCTGACGATACGAAGAAGGCGATCCGACAGTTGTCCGTCGATCAACGGCATTTGCCAAAGCCGTATATCATGACGCTCGCAGAAGCGAGCGAGAATCGACGCAACACGCATGTCTTGGAGCGGGGCGACTTCAAACAACCAGGAAAGCAAGTCATCCCAGCCACACCCGAACTGTTTGGTTCGCTAACAGCTCGCAACGAAACGCCCGACCGCCTGGACTTGGCTCGTTGGATCGTGAGGCCGAAGAATCCGCTGACTGCACGAGTTGCGGTCAACCATATTTGGAAGCATCTGTTTGGAGCCGGGTTGGTGGCGTCGGTCGACGACTTTGGGACGCAAGGTGACGCCCCAACCCATCCGAGACTTTTGGATTGGTTGGCCGTCGAGTTGATCGAGTCGGGATGGGATCGCAAACATGTGATTAAGACAATCTTGATGTCGGCGACGTACCAACAATCCGCTCGTTCCAGGCCGGAACTGATCGCGATTGACCCCGAAAACCGACTGCTCGCCAGACAGTCGCGGTTGCGAGTCGAATCGGAGATCGTTCGAGATCTGTTTCTGGACGCGAGTGGCCTGTTGCATCGCGACGTCGGCGGCCCGACTGTCTACCCTCGAATTCCAGAAGCCGTCGGCGACTTGGGTTATAAGTACAAGACGCGTTGGATTGTTTCGTCAAAACCCGAGCGATATCGCCGAGGCATTTACATTCACTTCAAACGCACCAATCCTTATCCGAGCTTGTTGATGTTCGATGGTCCGGAAAGCAATCTCTGCCAGGCCAAGCGAAACCGCTCCAACACACCGCTGCAAGCTTTGGCGACACTCAACGATCCGGTCTTCGTCGAATGTGCGCAAGCTCTGGGACGAACACTGGCCAGCGAGTCGACGACACCACGGGCCCGCATCGCGCTCGCGGGAACGCGTTGCTTAACTCGAATACTTGACGAACGCGAACTGGCCTCGTTGATGAAGCTGTTCGAATCCGAGCGAACTTGGTACACGCAACACTCGGAGGACGCTGCGCTCGTCGTGGGCGAGTACACAACCGACGGCACTCCGAGCGCTGCCGCCGCCGCCTGGGTTGCGGTGGCTCGTGCGATCATGAATCTTGACGAATTCGTCACGCGAGAATGAGGCCAGCATGAATCCACTTGAACAGCTGAGACTCGCAACTCGTCGCGAGTTCCTGACGACGGCGGCAAGTGGGCTGGGCGGTGTTGCGCTGTCGTCGATGCTGAGCGATGAAATGGCGTCGGCAGGGAACGCCAACCCGACGCTAACGCATTCGACGCACTTTGAACCGCGAGCCAAGGCTTGCATCTTCATTTACATGGCTGGCGGCCCGAGTCACGTGGACTTATTCGATCCGAAACCCGTGTTGAATCGGCGTGACGGTCAGAGTATGCCCGAATCAATGCTGAAGGATGTTGAGTTTGCCTTCATCAAAAAGGGGGATGCCGTTCTAAAGGGATCGCCTGCGGAATTCCACAGGCGAGGCGAATCGGGAATCGAATTCTCAGACTTGATTCCGAACATCGGATCGTGTGCCGACGACATCGCGCTGATCCGAACGATGCATGGAGAACAGTTTAACCATCACCCTGGACAACTATTACTGAGTTGTGGCAAGGCCGAGTTGGGGCGACCGACCATTGGCTCATGGCTGCTGTATGGGCTAGGGAACGAATCGCAGAACCTTCCTGGATACGTCGTCTTGACGGCGGGCCGCGGTGCAAGTGGCGGCTCGTCGAACTGGGCCAGTGGCTTTCTGCCATCGACCTATCAAGGTGTTCCTTTTCGAGGCCAGGGCGACCCCGTGCTGTATCTGTCCAATCCGCCCGGCGTGCGGCGAACGAATCAGCGGCGTGCGCTTGATACGATCGCGGAGATGAACAATCTTCGTCGCGAGGCCATGGGCGATGCCGAGATCGCCAGTCGAACGGCTCAGTATGAGTTGGCGTTTCGCATGCAATCCGCGGCACCAGAGTTAACCGATCTGTCGGGTGAAACACAAGCCACCCTCGACGCGTACGGCTTAGGTCGAGCTACGCCCCGTCCGACAGCCGACATGCAGTCGGGCGACACCTACCATCGCTTCTCGACAAACTGTTTGCTCGCGCGACGGCTGGTCGAGCGAGGCGTTCGCTTCGTAAACATCGTGCATGCGTCGTGGGATCAGCACGGAAATCTCAAGCACGATCTCGCGTGGAACGCGCGAATGGCGGACCAGCCGGTCGCCGCGTTACTGCGTGATTTGAAACAGCGAGGCTTGCTCGAAGACACACTCGTTGTTTGGGGCAGCGAGTTTGGCCGCACGCCACTCGGCCAAGGCAACGACGGTCGCGACCATCATCCCAACGCGTTCAGCATGTGGATGGCCGGAGGCGGTGCAAAGGGCGGCACGGTCCACGGAACGACCGACGAGATCGGCTGGGCCCCGGTCGACAAGCCGGTACACGTCAACGATTTTCAAGCCACCCTGTTACGTCTGTTCGGCTTGGATCACGAGCGACTGGCCATCAACTACCGCGGCCTTCAAGCAAGGCTGACCAACCTCGAGGGCAATGTGATCCACGACGTGATCGCCGGACGAAACTAGATGGTATTTTACGTCCTCGGAGCGTCCGCTATCCTAACGGCGCGTTGACGCCCTGAAGTTGCCTACTGACCCAGGCTAACCATTCGCTCGATGGCGGGGCATAGGGCCGGAATTTCTCGAACTCACCCTGTTCTTCGCTGAAGAGCAGAGCGCGATGCGTGCCGAGACGGCTGGCGGCGGCCGAGTCCATCAAGTTGCTCGAATCGGTGGCACTCATCTGACAGAGAACGCGATGGTCCAAGTCTCGTAAGGTCTGTCGGTCGAACCAGCGATTGACATTGTTGAATGTATCGCACCAGACGAGCGTGTGAATCCCCACCGCGGGCCCTTCGCGAAGGATCTCGACGAACTGTTTCCCCGGCGTCTGTGGCTTGTCGTCATCGACGCTAGAGAAACTGAAGTCATCTTCCGCGCGTCGGAGATCGCGGAAGCGAGACAGGTTGTGGACGAACAGGAAGATGGGCCGTGCCGTTTCGTCGCCGCTGTCCACCCGTCGCTGAAGCTCATCGGCGATCTCAGTCATTGAGTTAGCTGCATTCTTCGTATCGACCAATTTTGCGCCGACGGGAACATCAGCGACGACGCGGGGCCAGAATCCGGCTTCTATTGAATCCGGTCGAGCACCGTCGAAGACATAGAAGCTTGATGCATCAGAATCCCCATTCGTCCGAGTCGTTGCGACAAGGCTGACCAAGGCGTTTCCCATGATCCCCATCAGTGTTTCTTCCTGCTGGCCCACTAATAACAAGTTGCTACCACTCTGTCGGCGAAACACGACCGAAGTTGGATCTTTGATCGCAACCGCAGAGCCAAGCCAAGCTCTTGCCACGCCGGATGAAGTGGGTTTCTGTCCCGTGAGGACGGCTCGAAGCGCGCCGTTTTCACGCGGGTCGGCCGGAGCATTACCTTCGAACACAATCGGCGGAGTGAGTTGGAGAACCTTGCCGTTTGCGTTCTCCTTTAGCTGTCGGAGATACACCTCTTGCTGTTGCGCACCAAGCCAGACGACTTGAAAGGGATGATTTCCCTCAAACATTCCGTTCGCATCGTTGTAGATCGCTTCACCCGGTCGATTTAATAACCGCGCGGCCGTATTGTCCTCGCTCAAGATCAAATGCGAATCGGCTTCGCTGCACTGCAATGCAATTCGAACGGCCATTTGGCCGAGTGTACTCCTTGCTAACGAATAGGCACCGGCCAGCGTTTGCGATCCGAGCAGCACGTGAATCCCAAATGCTCGTCCTTGGCGAACGAGCCGATCAAGCAACAGCGCCGCGTCTTGCGAGACCTTGTCGTCTTGGACGAAGAACTCTTGGAATTCGTCAATGATCAGCAATATTCTCGGTAACGCCGCATCCGGGGTGGCATCACGATAGCTCTTGATGTCCTGAACACCGGGGTCACGAAACAAGTCTCCACGAGTGCGCAG
>JACNKX010000194.1 GCA_014381825.1 Planctomycetota bacterium | reverse complement strand
GACGTCACCAACCAGCCCTCACAAGATCGAGGGTACTGCACCCGCGATAGTGTCAACGTGGCGGATCTACCTAGCATTGAGTTGAACAAGTCATTCCGTTGGAAGCAGCGACACTACGGTGCCCAGTTCGAGCCGTTCTTTGGTTTTCGGTATATCAAGTTCCAAGACTATTGGGAGCAAGACTCTTATTCGCGAATCACAGACTTGGGCGTTGATATTGGGCAAGTGCCGCCGTTGACACAAGACCCAACCTTGCTACAAAACGAGCGATTCGACCGACTGATCTCGAGCTTTGACAATCACATGGTTGGTGGACAGTTCGGAGCGAGATGGTACAAGATCAAGGGACGCTGGAATTTATCCAGCGAGATTCGAGCTTTCCTATTCTCGAACTTCCAGTTCCAGCAGACGATTCAGTCGTCTGAGTTGACGTTCTACGATGCGACGGGTGTTGATGAAGAACCGGAAGGCGTCTTTTTGTCAAACAGCTTAAGTTCTGCTAACTCCACGGAGTTTGCCTTCGGCGGTGAAGTCAGAGCACAAGCTGCCTATGAAGTCACTCGCGATGTTGCAATTCGAGTGGGCGTCACCTTCATGGAGCTTGGGCGTGGCGTTGGGCGTGGAAACAACATCAACTTGAACCAAGAAAATGTGACGATGTTTGGAACGACGATCGGAATCGATTTCCGAAGGTAGAGTTCCCGTCGAACAGACAAATTGCACAGAACCGTAAGATGGCCCGCATTGGGCCGCTTTCGTTTTTCTCTTGAGTCAATCGCGTCGGACGCTCACTCCGAGGGGGAGATCTCGCGAAGTTCGTCCAGTTCCGAGTAGAGTCGGTGGCGGAGAGGGCTCTCCGGGCGAAGATCGTCGAGCAACTCTTCAGCCTTGTCAAACGTCTGCGTGATAAGTCCCTCGGCCTTGATTAACTTGCGAAAACTGCGATCTACTTGCGATTCAGTTAGCACTGTGTGAAGTCTCCCGTATCGGCGTAAAAGAAGCTCAACCCGTATTCTAGGGTGGCTACGTCACCATGCAATCCCATTTCTTAGTCCGCAGGGAGGGAATTCTTCTCGCGGTGAATTGCGATAGCCCAGAACTGTGAGCTAAAGGACGACGCACCCTAGGTGCTAGTTGCCGACGCAGTTTGGGTCGATCTCTTGCAGCCGAAGCGCGGTCGCATTAACCGTCTGTCGAACCTGTTCATCAGTGTGCAGCGACGTAATGAAGAATCGGAGTCGTGCCGCCTTTTCCTCGACGGCAGGATACAGGATCGGCTGTACATTGATCCCGTCCTCAAACAAAGCTCGTGACAGACGAAGCGCGTTGAGCGAGTTGCCGATTATCACCGGAACAACGGGCGTGTTGTTGCTAAATCCGGTGTTCAAGCCCTTCTCCTTGGCGAGTTGGAGGAAGAGCTTTGAATTCGCTTGAACCTTT
This sequence comes from Planctomycetota bacterium, assembly GCA_014381825.1. Classification (GTDB taxonomy): domain Bacteria; phylum Planctomycetota; class Planctomycetia; order Pirellulales; family Pirellulaceae. The sequence goes on along the minus strand of JACNKX010000194.1, from coordinate 24,549 downwards.
GCAACTCGCTCGGGTTCGTTTTGCAGAACACGAAGTGACGCCAAGGCCGCCGCGCAATTGGGTGGAGACAAACCGACGCTGTAGACAAATCCCGGCGCGGTGTATTTCAAGTACTCGACCAATTCGCTACACCCCGCGATGTATCCGCCGCATGTCCCGAAGGACTTGCTCAGTGTGCCCATCCAAATATCGACGTTGCGAGCATCTACACCGAAGTGTTCGCTGAGGCCACGTCCGTGAGCTCCCATCGTGCCGATTGAATGTGCTTCGTCGACCATGAGGAACGTTTTGTGTCGTTGTTTGACTTCCACAAACTTCGTCAAGTCAGGATAGTCGCCGTCCATGCTGTACACGCCTTCGATGACGACCAACACGCGGCGATACTCGTCACGGATCTCCTCCAGAATCGAATCGAGATCTTGCCAGTTGTTGTGGCTAAAGCCACGACGCCTCGCCCCGGAGAGGATTGCGCCTTGCATGATGCTGTTGTGAGACAACTCGTCGTGTAGGATCAAGTCGCCGGGACCAAGCAGGTGACCAATCGTCGTCTCATTCGTCGAATGTCCGCCCACGAATACGATCGCGTCGTCCACGCCGATGAATTTAGCGATACCTTCTTCCAACTCACGATGAATCGTCTTTTCGCCGGAAACAAGACGGCTGGCCGAGACGCTCGTGCCGAACCTTGTCGTCGCTTCGCGCGCCGCTTCGGATACCGCTGGATCACCTGACATGCCGAGGTAGTTGTAGCTTGACCAACTGATCAGCTCTCGCCCGTCGATCACCGTGCGATCGTTTGTAATTCCTTCATGTCGAGTGAAGTACGGATTCGGGATACCGGTGAACGAAAGCAGCGTTGCCTGTTGCTGGAGCCGTTTGTACTCTGGCATTTCAGCAAATTGATAATCGGCGAGTTGGATTTCTCGTCTTTGCCGCGCCGACTTCTCTGCCGAAGCCGGCAAGTCGCGGATTCGTGCTTCGATGCCAATATACTTTTGAACCGCTAGTGTCACTTCGCGACAGGTTTCGATCTCGGATAATACGTCCTCCGGAAATCGGCCCCCGAAAGTTTCTTCAAGAGAGTGGGCAATCTGTAGCCGCTCCAAAGAGTCCATGCCCATTTCGACTATATTCGAATCGAGGGTCATACCTTTGGCGCGTTCTTTAGCGATTTCACCCACGTGGTGCATGACCACTTCAGCGACCCGTGGATTAATCTCCTGCTGTAACTCGTCAGAGGTGTCGCGTTGCGACGTGAGCGACGTTGCGGTGGCGGCTGGCGACTCGACAATTAGACTGCCTGCGCCAGCGCCCTCTTCGCCACCCGACCAAGCCGTCCAACGTGCGACGACCGGAAGCGAGTCTTCCAGAAATGCATCGCGACAGGCGTGACGTTGAATTTTTCCACTTGATGTTTTCGGCATGGAGCCGAATCGGACAAGTGCAATCACGTCGGGCGGCAATTCGTGCTCGAGCGTTACGTTGCTACGGATCTGTTGAATGACGCGTGACCAGTCCTTGTGACGCGTGCGTTCGACTTCCGTCAGCACAATCAAACACTCCCGCCCATTCAGGTCGACCGCAAACGCTGCTGCCCCACCGGCTTGAAGCCTGGGGTCGGTTCGTTCAACGGTTTGCTCGATATCTTGTGGATAGCGATTCACGCCGCGAACGATAATCAGATCCTTGAGCCGCCCGGTAACGAACAGTTCACCATCGTCCATGAAGCCCAAGTCGCCAGTTCGAAGATAATCTCCATCGCCTCGCGACGTTGTCGCTTGAAATACCTCTTGAGTGATTTCTGGCTTGTCCCAATAGCCTTGACCCACACTTGGGCTGCGAACCCAAATTTCGCCGACCTGATGCTCAGGCAGTCGCTTCCTGCTTTCGGGATCGACAATGATCACCTCTTCTTCTGGAAGAACATGGCCACAGCCGACCAATTTACGGGCACCATTTTCGTCCGGAGCGGCGAACACCACGCGATGTTCGTCGAGTGCTGGTCCGTCGAATGCCCGTATAATCGGCGGATCCTTTTGGTGGCTACCCGTGACGATCAATGTCGTTTCGGCCATGCCGTAGCATGGGTAGCAGGCTTCCCTGCGGAAGCCGACGGCTGCGAAACGATCGACGAAGGCATTCAGTGTTGTGGAGCGAATCGGTTCGGCCCCATTGAACGCGACAAGCCAACTGCTGAGGTCCAGGCCTTCAAGCTCTTCATCGGTGATCTTGTCGACGCACAGATCGTAAGCAAAATTCGGTCCGCCACTAATGGCCACGTTGTATTTTGTGATCCCTCGCAGCCAGCGAACGGGCTTTTGAAGGAACGACATCGGCGACATCAACACATTGGGGCGTCCGATGAACAGCGGCATCAACACTCCGCCGACAAGCCCCATGTCGTGATAAGTCGGCAGCCAACTGAGGGCGACGGTTTCGGAATTCGTTTTGAAAGCGTCGACGATCAGACGGCAATTGTGAATTGTGTTGCCGTGCGACAACATGACGCCTTTGGGATTGCCGGTCGAACCGGATGTGTATTGAAGCACTGCGAGTGATTCTTCATCGAATGTTGGTGGTTCCCAAGCATCGGCTGCGTCATCGGGTATTTGATCGGTCGCGATCCATGTTGCCGCTCGGAGCGAGGGTGCTTCTTTGAGCATTCCCTGAACGCGACCTGCGACGTCGGCCACGGTCAGTGCGGCTTTGGCTTGCGCATCTTCTGAGATCTTATCAAGCCGCGACATGTAGCGATTGCGGCGGGGCGGATACGCAGGAATCGCGGTCGCTCCGGCATAGAGACAACCCATGAATCCGCTTACGAACTCCAGCCCCGGAGGGTACATCAACAAGACCCGCTCGCCTCGCATGCCCTCGGACACCAAATACGAACCGATGGCTCGAGCTCGGCGATCAAGCGTCTCATAGGTCAGTCGTAGCTCTTCGCCCTCGCCATCTGAAGAATAGAAGGCCGTGCTGTCTGGAGTCTGCTCGGTCCAATAGCGGAGGCTGTCGACGAGATTTGTACTGGGCGGAGAGAAGGGAGTGAGAAGTCGTTGGATATTCACCAAGGCCGCTCTCCGGTGGATAGGGGAAACGTGGATAGGGGAAACATAGTCACGTCTTGTACTGGGTGAAGTGCGAGTGTCCTTGCTGTCGATTTGTTTAGCGAGATGGTGTTGGTGTAGTGACAATCAGTTTACATTCGTCTCGTCCATCTCTCCAGCATCGTCGTCGCGAACGGGCAACTCCAGCCGATCGTCGTTGAAATAGGCGAACGATGCTGGCTCACCGTTGCCTTCCGAAGAAGTGGGATACTTTCACTAGATTAACTGACCGAAACCGCGTTGCGTTGGCCAGAATCGTAGGCCGGAACAAGTTTTCGTAGTTCTGGCGTCTGGTTGTATTCGCGTCAGAACGGCGCAGACATACTCCAGCTCACGCGTCTGACTCGAAGTGAACTGTCGGCCACCTACTTCAATTCGCGGATCATCAAGTTGCGCCATTGTACGGTAGTGCCAATCGCATCCTTATTGTTCCCGATTCCATGAACCTGTAGTGCAATGAAGCCTTCCGACGTCATATCGTCCGTGAAGTCAGCTCGTGGCTCATTGTTTAGCCATGTCATGATAGAATTTCCATTGCATTCGACTCGTACCGAATTCCACTCACCCGGCTTGTGAACCCTCTGGCCTTGCTTGGTAAACGCTTCGGCATCGCCACCGCGGAGCCCAGGATATAGCCACCCGCGACGGCCTTCATCGTAAATCCCGCCGGACCAAAGTCGGCCAGGCTTGTTCGGATCGATTTCAACTTGATATCCGTGGACCCGGCCGGCCGCGATCTTTCGTGATTTATCTTCCCATTTGACTTCGGTGTCTTTGTCGAAGACATTGCTGCGAATCTGGACTCCCGAGTTTAGTCGGGCATCGCACTTGTATTCGTACTCCAGCACAAAGTCGCCGTAAATCTTTTCAGTACACAGAAAACTATTGGGCGTGTTCGGAACTGACTCGCCGACGATCGCGCCACTTTCCACACGATATTTAGCCTCGCCGCCGTTTTGCGTCCAACCGTCGAGTGTTTTACCATCGAACAGAGATTTTGCTTCGTCGGCCGTTGCCGCGCTGGCGACGACTGCGAGGATCGCGAGGCCGAGTAATTGTCGAACGAACATACCTTCTTCTCCGTCAAGTTCAGTAAATTGCTGTATCGGGTGAACTGACAGCATAATTACACGCTCGGCATTCGTCACCCGCCGAAGCCGAGATAATACCCGCAACACCACGTGACCAGGAAAATTCGATGCCAGCAGCGCGATCAACATTGGTTTTATTGTTAATTCTCCTCGTCTGCCAAGCCGCTTCCGCGGAGCGGATCGACGTTACTCCACGCATGCACCACCTGCGTGTCGGTGCCGAGCGAGAATGGTCGGATTTCCCGGAGATCTCGGAGGCAACCGAGTTAGTGCTCGAATTCAATATCACTGACGGCTCGAACAAGCTGCCCGTTTCACTACGGCTGCGCCAGCAAGACGTGAAGCAAAAGTGGAAGGTGAGCCTGAACGACGCGAGCCTCGGCGAATTGCGGATCGACGAGAACGACATGGTTGTCTATTTCGAGATTCCTGCCGGCACGCTTGTCGACGGCGTCAACAAGCTGCTTGTTCAACAACAGGGGAACCGAGTTGACGATGTTCGCGTCGGCGAGATGTGGATCGACGATCGACCCATCTCAGAAGTGGTTGGAGAAGCATCGGTCGAGATCTCCGTCAGCGACACGGACTCGCAACAGCCGACACCGTGTCGCATTACCATCTTGAACGAATCTGGCTCGTTGCAAAGTGCCGGTTGCGAGTCCAATGACCATCTCGCCGTACGACCTGGAATTGTCTACACATCGACCGGGCAAGCGACGTTCGGATTGCCTGCGGGTGCCTACAGAGTGATCGTCGGACGAGGCTTCGAGTACTCAATCGATGAAGTTTCTTTCATGATTAGAGCAGGCGAGACGTTGCGCCATAAGTTTTCGATCCAGCGCGAAGTTCCGACCGAAGGTTACGTCGCGTGCGACACGCACGTTCACACTCGGACGCACTCAGGGCACGGAGACGCGACGGTCCAAGAGCGGATGATAACGATCGCTGCCGAAGGCATCGAGTTGCCGATCGCGACCGATCACAACGTCCACATCGATCATGAGCCGTTCGCGCAAGAATTAAACGTGCGGCGGTATTTCACACCAGTCATCGGAAACGAAGTAACGACCAAGACGGGTCACTTCAACATATTTCCAGTCCTGGCCGGCTCGAAGACGCCTAATCACCGCTCCGACGATTGGAAGCAAACGCTCGGTGGCATCTTCGCCACGCCCGGCGTGAAGGTTGCGATCTTGAATCACGCTCGCGACGTTCACGGTGGAACGACACCGTTCGGACCCAAGTTATTCAACGACGCTGTCGGCGAAAATGTCGCAGGTTGGCACATGGGCTTTAATGCGATGGAGGTTGTTAACTCCGGCGCAACGCAGACCGACGCGTTGCAGCTGTTTCACGATTGGATGGCGCTGCTCAATCGTGGTTACTCAGTCACGCCAGTTGGCAGCAGCGATTCGCATGACGTTGGGCGTCACTTCATCGGCCAGGGGAGGACTTATATTCGTTGCGATGATCGCAATGTCGGAAACATCGACGTTGAAGATGCGGCCTCAAGTTTCGTGGACGGTAACGTGATGGTTAGTTACGGCTTGCTAACGGAGCTGAAAGTGAATGGTCGTTACGAGTCGGGTACGATCGCGAAGGTTGTTGGTGACTCAGTGTCAGTTCAATTGCGAGTGCTCGGTCCACGGTGGGTTAACGCCAGCAAAATAATGTTATTCGCGAACGGACGAATTGTCCGCGAACAGACGATCGAGGCTGACCATCTTACTCAGCAACCACGCGGAGTGATTTGGTCGGGAAATTGGAAGCTCCCAACGCCGAGTCACGACGTGCATTTGGTCGCCATCGCCGTTGGCCCCGGCATCGAAAGCCTGCATTGGCGCACCGCCAAGCCTTATCAACCCGACACGCTAGATCCTTCCACGATGGTCATCGGTTGCAGCGGCGCGGTGTGGCTTGATGTCGACGGAAATGAAAAGCCAACTTCGGCGAGGCGATACGCAGAGCAAGTCTTCGCGCGATCTAATGGCAACGCAGACGCTCTCATGCGTGAACTTGCCGGATACGACAAAGCTGTCGCCGCTCAAGCAGCGGCATTGCTTCAAGCTTCTGGGCGATCACTACTTGATGATTCGATCCAGCGTCCGCTCCGCGCGGCCGAAGCACCCGTGCGGGAAGGGTTTGCTCTCTTTCTTAATGCTTGGCGGGAATCTCAGCTGGCGAACATTGGCGGGTGAAATGCTTTGCGTTTGCACTCCTATCGTATTTCTGAACGGCGAGAATAGAAAAAACTCGGAAAACTCATGACAGGAATCTTTGTCTACTGCGTGTAACTACAGGAGGAGGAGTCGATTGTTGGTACACGAGCCGCCGGAAACTCGCGAGAGTCTGTTAATTCAGCTGCGAGACGCCGGGAATCGCGAGTCGTGGTTTGAATTTGCTGCGATCTATCGCCCGATGGTCTATCGCATGGCAAGACGCCGAGGCTTGCAGGATGCCGATGCGCAAGATTTGGCGCAGCGAGTGTTGTTGTCCGTCGCTGGGTCGATTAGCGAATGGAAGTCAGATTCAGAGCGAGGTCGCTTTCGATCGTGGCTCGCACGCGTGGCTCGCAACGCCATCATCGACACCTTTCGTCGCGAGAAGCCAGACGCTGCTCAAGGTGGCTCGACCATCATGCAGCAACTGACACAAGAGCCCGTGCCCGCAGATGACGAGTTGGAACACGAGCATCGTCGAGAAGTGTTTCGTTGGGCTGCCAAGCAAGTTCGATGGGAGTTTGAAGATAGCACTTGGATTGCGTTTTGGTTAACGACGGTTAAAGGAAAAGCGACGTCGGAAGTCGCCGAGGAGTTAGGCAAGAGCGTCGGTTCCATCTACACAGCGAAAAGTCGTGTCATGAAACGATTACAAGAAAAGGTTCAGGAGCATTCGTAGTCTCGCACCGACGTGACTACTCATAGATCAATGTCAGTCGATTCACAACAATGCGATCCAACGCGAATTGCCTGCTTTCTCGAGGGCGAGTTACCTCTAGATGCTCTGACCGAGCTGCAGCGTCATCTGGATAGTTGCACCTCGTGCCAAACGCAGCTTGACGATTCGACAGCTACTGTTGCGATGTGGCAGTCGGCAGCCGAATCGTTGCACGACGAGTCGATCGATATGGAATCGATCTCCACCGTACTGACACGAGGCGAAGCGGATGAACTCGCGAAGCACGTTACCGACGACGGAGTGCGTCGTGTCGTTGAGCTATTGGCACCGACGGACGATCCGCAAATGCTGGGACGAATTGGTAGCTATGAGATCGCAGGCGTGACCGGATCGGGCGGGAACGGGATCGTCTTGAAAGCTCATGATCCGGCGCTAAACCGATACGTTGCGATCAAGGTCCTCGCTCCGCATCTCGCCAGCAGCGGGGCTGCTCGCCAACGCTTTGCCCGCGAGGCGCAGGCCGCAGCGGCGGTCGTTCACGAGAACGTGATAGCGATTCATGGCGTCGCCGAATCGCAAGGCATGCCATACCTCGTGATGCCTTACGAACGAGGGCAATCGCTACAACGGCGTATTGATGACAATGGCCCGTTGGGCTTGATCGAGATCCTACGCATCGGATTGCAAATGGCTTCGGGTTTGGCGGCCGCTCACTCTCAAGGGCCATCAAGCCAGCGAATATTCTTTTGGCCGACGGAGTCGAACGCGTAACGATCACGGACTTCGGATTGGCTCGTGCGACCGACGATGCGAGTATGACGCGCAGTGGCATCATCGCCGGTACGCCTCAATACATGTCGCCCGAACAAGCGCGCGGTGACAGCATCGATCATTGTAGCGATTTGTTCAGCTTTGGCAGCGTTCTATACACGATGTGTACTGGGCATCCTCCGTTTCGGGCGGAGACGAGCTACGGTACTTTGCAGCGGATTTGCCAGACGCAACCGAGGTCGATTCGGCAGTCGAATGCGGATGTTCCGTTGTGGCTTTGCCGCCTCGTCGAAAGGCTGCATGCCAAGGACCCTGCGGAAAGAATGTCGTCGGCGGGCGAAGTTGCGGAACTGTTCGGTCAGTGCTTGGCTCATGTCCAACAGCCAGAGGCTCAACCTCTGCCGGTCTCCTTGTCGCGGAACGAGACAAAGAGACGACCGGGCAAGCTCGCTGGTCTTGTCGTAATCGGCGGCAGCTTAGTGCTGCTTACGGCACTTGCTGTCGTTGCGGTTCGGCCGTCAGGCGACTCTAAATCTTCGCCAAATGAAAATACTGTGCCACTCGCCGAATCGAGCGGAGACGAGGAAAAGTCGACGGCGCTACCATCTCCAGAGCAGAGAGGTTTGACTTGGGACGACGATGTAGCCACGTCGCTTCGTGAGGTGGAAGAGGAAGTGGATAACCTGGAGCGACGAGCGAGTTCGCTGATCGGCAATTCGCACTAACTGAAATGCCCGCTTTCTACGTACGCAACGAAAACACAACCAAACGATTGGCCTTTTACAACGAGGAACTCGCAATGAAGTTTCGACATGCAGTTCTGTTGACTATCGGCTGGCTTCCTGTTGCAGCGTTGCTAGGACAAGACGGAATCAATCCTCTTGAAACTGATCCGCCTCCGATATCCGCCGACGCTCCCGCGACTAAGGCAAACGCCAAAACGAACGATTCCTCTGCGGGCGCAAAGACTGCGGATCAGCCTGAGCAAGTTCCTGGCAGAGTCATCGCGACGATGTTGCTTGTCAAGAGTGATTGGTCAGAAGTGCCAGGCACAGAGAAGATTGAAGCAGAATTGGAAACGCTGTTGAAGGGCAGCTCGCTCGACTCGTCCTACCGAAATGATTTGCTGGCTTCCGGACCGAAGATTCTCTTTTCGGATCAATTTGTTTCGCTCTATGACCGTGAAAGATTTGCCGCGTTGCTCGCTTGGCTAGGCAAGCACGAGTTAGTCCGCGATGCCGATATCCGACATGATCGTGACGCTAAGAACGAAATGCAACTTGATCAATGGAATGCCTACCACGACGATACTGCTCGATGGTCGCCGATTCATCGGTCGGCCGTCTTCGGAAGCGAAGAGTCCATGCCATTCCCGATAATCCAGCGAACTGCTCCGCCTCCTTTTGTCTCGTATACTTATGGCTGGAGTTGGACGTTTGCGTCACGAGTGGAGTTGAAAGCGGACGGAACTGAACCGGTCGTTGAAATGGACATAGTGCGAGCAGCACAGCGACGGGTTGAACTCAAAACACCGGATGCGAAGCAAATTGAACGCCATGACATTGGTAGAGCCACCCGGTTAACGTTTAACTTTCCCGCGGATCGCGTTGCTGTGGTCAACGGATTCCACAGTTACCCATCGCAAAACTTGGTTCAGGTAAAATGGATTCCCGTCGTGTACTTCGTTCCCGAAAGCCTCCCGCTTCCGCTGAACAGCGCTCCTGCTTTGGCCGCGCCAGCTTCTTTGATCAAGGTATCCACAGCACCAAGGAGTCGATTTGAACCGACTCGCAGCGCAGAGCTGGCGGCCCCCTCGTCCACCCTTCTAAATAAACCGACACCGACGAAGGATACAAACCTCATTAAGGTCTTTGTGCTCAAGTTCGTAGAGGCTTCGGAAGTTGCGAATACGCTGACACAGCTCGTTCCGGACGGTCGGTTCGTGGCGGATGAACGTCTGAACTCCATCATTGTCCGCGCCGATGGGAAGCAGCTTGAGATGGTCGAGGCGTTGCTTCGAAATCTTGACGCGCAGCAGCGAAGTGCGCCAGGGAGTGGGCCGCTCAGCGAGGCACAACAACGTGCAAAGCTCAAACTAATGTTGCCCAGTTTGCGAGGCCGATTTGAATCCGCCGAGGAGCAAACGCGATCGCTTGCCGAAGCCATCGTGGAAGAGAAGGATGCCAATGCAATCAAGAAGTTGCGCGAACAATTGACGCTCGTTGTCGCCGAAGCGTTTGGCTTGCGACAAGAACTGCAGAAAGCTGAAGTTGCTTTGTTGCGAGAACGAATACATCACATCGAATCGAGAGTGAACCAACGTGAAATGTTGCGCGACGAAATCATTAGGCATCGCGTCGACCAATTGGTATCGAGGGAAGCGTCGCCTGAGGAAACACTCGAGATATCGAGCGATGTTTCGCCGAAGGAAACACTCGGGCAAATCGGGAGCTTCACGCCCAATCGCAATCGTATAGAGATGAACTTCGACGAAGCTCGGTGGGGACAAGTACTCCGCTGGTTCGCCGATTTGAACGGCGTTGCTTTACAGTTGAACCACGAGCCCGCTGGATTCTTTAGCTATCACTCACCGCGGCGACACACGCTCGAAGAGGCTCGCGCAGCAATCGTCGCCGCGCTGCCCCCTGGGTTCGAGTTGCTGCAGAACGAAGGGCAACTCATCTCGCGCCGGCGTCCTGACCAGCCGACGGGGGGAATTCTGTCGGTGAGTGGCGTCACGACGCTACGAGGGCCCGACGAATACCGGCAATCGCTCGAAGATGTGAATACGAAGATCGAAGAGTTCGACAGTTTTCGCTATGCCCTAGAGCAGCAGAATCAGCCAAGCAGTCATTGGGCCGACGCGATTGCAAAATTACAGAACCGACTCGAGATGCTAACGGCGGAGTATGCAGCGCAAGTGCGGCTGTTCGAGTTAGAAACAGAGGCTCAGATGGTCGCGTTACAAACGGCGAAGCAGACTCTTGATCGTACCAAGATGCTCTATGAAACTGGGGTCGTAAGTTCGTCCGAGTTGGGGCAAGCAACAGTCGCGTATGAGCAAGCTAGAGTGAAACTCGATCAGACGAATACACTTCTCGATCTCTACCGTCAAGCTGGGCAAGCGGCCAAGCCGGTGGTTGGGAAGAGCAAGCGTAAATCCGCGGCGGCGCAGTCTCCAGATGACGGTACATCGGACGAATCAAATCGTAAGGGCGCGACGATCGAAGCGCTTCCGGACGACGGCGTTCTTATTGTCCGAGGCGAAAAGAAAGCCGTGCAAGACGTTCTCGAAACGATCGACCAAGTGCGGGAGACAAGCAGCGAGCGTGCAGGAGATCCTGATCCGGCAAATCGGAACGCCTCGCCCGAGTAGCCGGTGAAGGTATCTTGGACGCGTGCGCTCTGCTTTACACATCTCATCTAATCGCTGGGTGGCGCAAATCGAAAGTTGAAAGCGTCGGCACCAGACGCGCTCGACGCCGGCGAATCTTCTGACCATGATGAGCGGGCAGTTGTGCGACGCAACGCGGGAGCAGTATACACGTAACGCAAGTCATAAATGCGATAGATCGCGTCGAAGAACTGTTCGAAGCGGATCGGGCTGTCTCGTGTTGGGAAAGATTGCAATATATGTCCGCGCGAGTCAGGCGAAGCATCGACCATTGCCAATGCAACAGCTTCATACCGGCTAACATCATTTCGAACGTCTTTCCGCCCCGTCAGACGAGCTATCGCATCGTGGTAGCGAACGATCCCAGCTACGACTTCTTCATTTGATTCAATCGCGACATCGTTTCGCCGCTTCGTGTTGCTGGCGTGATTGGCTTTAATGACATGAAAAAATCCGTAAATCAGATTTGGGTACGAGATATGGATGTTCGTACAATCGCCCGCCGCTTCTTCCATGCGGTTGGTGAGGTTTCGGAACGCGCTTAGCGTTCCTTTCACCGAGATCGCGATGCATGGCCCCACTCCATCCTTGGAAATAACTACATCGACGTCTTTGGTTTTTAAGCCACCCAAGATCGTGCGTTCACCAGGAACTGCAACGGTAGGATCATGGACTAGTCGGGATCGATGTGATTTTCCCTTGCCAGTCGTTTCAACACGCAGGGGCGGTCGCGGTACGATGTCATCCGGATTGAAACCGCCTCCGATAACGAGTCGCTCCGCGATGTGCCAGTGCAAGAGCTTAATATGAGCTTGACTTTGCGTTTCACCTGCGTCGATGAAGTTATTGAAGGCATCATTCAGAGTGATAAGTTGTTCATGCATAATGGCGCCATCTGCGCATGGTGCCGATCCCTTCATCGATCAGCGTACGTTGGTGGGCAGAGAGTCGAATACCCACAGCTGGAATCACGACGTTTGCTGCTTCTCGCGGCTCAATCTTTAGCATTCCACCTCCCAGCGGGTGCCCCTCTAGTTCGCAACTAAGCGATACGAGTGGATGACGCCACCGCTGTACGAGTTCTTCGGCCGACAGACCGTTAGTGAGGTGGACCGCGTGAACTGAGTTTGTGCAGACACAGGTTGTTGTGTTAGCAACTAGGCTCGGCCCGAGGCCGCTCATATACGAAAGGAATGCGTCGGGGATTCTCACATCGGGAACTGTGTACCACGGAGTTCGCATCCGACATTTGTAAGCCAACTGAGCTTGCCGTGCCTCGTCGCTGTCCAGGTATTCCCGGACCGCTTTCGGCAAGTCGCGATTTGGCGGTATCCGTAATAGCAATACAGGCTCGTCGTCTTCAATCCAGCCATCGATTGTAGATTGTGTCACGCTACCCTGCGGAAGAAAGCTTGATTTCCGGACGGTTGGAACGAGAAACTCCTGCGGTATCTCAAGGCGGGACGCCTCAGACGGGCGAACATGGAAAAAGCTGTTCGCTCCTGTGACATAACCAATACCGACCTTGGCAATCTCGCCCAATCGTGTAGATCCAGTACGTCCAGCAAGCTTGCGGTACATCTCACGAACTTGATCGGAGACTAGGTACGGGCGAAGTCTTCCATTCCATTCTTCCCAGGCAGAACGCGATACGATGTCGCGCGCGCGCGGTGGACTCGCACTGGTTCGGAAAGACTCTAATCTGGAGAACCCTATGCCGCCGCAACTTTCACCGTAGCCTTCGGCGTACAAAAACCAGACGTCCTCGGAGAGATTTGGAAAAACCTTGTCGCGAACTGCTACGACTCGGATGGACCGGAAGTGATCCATTAAGTATTCAAGTAATGGACGCGCGTATGGTGCGTGGCCGATCTCCGCCGGTACCACGAATGCTATGCGCCCTCCGCGCTTAAGAAGAGACGCCGCAACTACTAGAAATGGTGCCCAAGATGACGTGAGCCCACTAAACGTTGCCCCTCGTTCGGAACACATCTTCAGTGCTTGCTTTCGAGTCTCACCTCTAAATCGCTGATAGCGTATAAAGGGAGGGTTGCCAGCAGCGCAATCGAATTTAACTCTCGTGCTGTTGGCCCACTCGAAAAAGTCTGCCGCAACTACCGTCGCGTGACGCACCTGCTCGGCAACGGTGGCAACGGCATGAGGGTCGCGATCAACACCGACGACATTAGAGTGTGCCGCAAGGAATCGTCCATCTCCGCATGATGGGTCGAGCAGGTGATCGGTTGGCGATCGCACAACCCACCGGACGAGCGTTTCTGCGACATCAGGCGGAGTGTAAAACGCGCCCAAAGATTTACAGGCATCCGGCGAATCTGCCACCGATATCGACACGATCGCTCCTTACTATCGCACTGCGGACTCACATGCGTCTCAATCGCGAGACGACTATAGCACGAAATGCACTAGTGGCGTACCCATGCGAAACCGGCAGCAAAGAACACGTTTGCGAATCGCAAAGTAATCGATTCGTTTGTTTGCTGAGTGCGGTACCAATGACTTTGTGTTTTGGGCGCATCACGCTATTGCTTCGCCGCTTCAAACGCTGTGATTTTGTCTTCTTGCAGTAATGTCAGGGCAATGTCGTCCAGACCGTTCAGCATGTTGTGCCGACGTGATTCGTCGACTTCGAAGGGTAGTTCAAGGCCGTGTTCGTCGGTGACCGTGAGTTGCTCAAGATCCACGGAGATACTGTAGCCCGCGTGCTCGCCGGCGCGTTGGAACAGTTGCTCGGCGACTTCTTCGCTCAACTTGATTGGCAAGACCGAGTTCTTGAAGCAGTTGTTGTAGAAGATATCGGCGAACGACGGGGCAATAACAACTTTGATGCCATAGTCGGCCAACGCCCAGACGGCATGTTCACGGCTAGAACCGCAACCGAAGTTTCGTTTCGCGAGCAAGACGGAAGCTCCAGCGACTGCTGGTTGGTTCAACTCGAACTCTGGATTGTCTGAACCATCTTCGTTGAATCGCCAATCGAAAAAGAGGAACTGGCCGAAGCCTGTTCGCTCGATTCGCTTTAGAAACTGTTTGGGAATGATTTGATCGGTATCAACGGCAGCTCGGTCCATGCATGCGACGAGGCCGGTATGTTGTGTGAAAGGTTCCATGGTGTGATTATCCAAATTCGAATGACAAGTTTGTAGCTGGATTCGCAAGAATTCAGCTACCGCCTTGAAGTTACCTCTACTTAAACTCCCACTCGCGAACGTCGACAAAGTGCCCGGCGACCGCCGCCGCAGCAGCCATGGCTGGTGAGACCAGATGTGTACGTCCGCCCTTGCCCTGTCGACCTTCAAAGTTGCGATTGCTTGTCGAGGCACATCGTTCGCCCGGCGAAAGCTTGTCTGGGTTCATCGCGAGGCACATGCTGCATCCGGCTTCGCGCCAATCGAAACCAGCCTCTGTGAAAACCTTGTCCAGTCCTTCCGCCTCGGCTTGTACTTTGACTTGGCCGCTCCCTGGAACGACCATTGCATTGACCCGATTCGAAACACGATGTCCTTTGGCGACGCTCGCTGCGGCGCGAAGGTCTTCGATTCTTGCGTTCGTACACGATCCAATAAAGACCCGATCGAGTTCGACGTCGACGAACGGCGTGCCAGCCTTCAGGTCCATGTACTCCAAAGCACGGGTCGCCGTTTTCTGATCCGTTTCGTCGCCCAGTGTCGATGGATCGGGGATTGACGCGTTCACGGCGATCACTTGGCCGGGGTTTGTTCCCCACGTGATCTGTGGAGCGATGTCCGCAGCCGAGAAAGTGAGCGACTTGTCGTAAGTCGCTCCGGCATCAGAAGGCAGCTGCTGCCAACGAGCAACGGTCGCTTCGTAGTCTTGCGGTGCGAATTCTCGTCCTCGCAGATAATCGAACGTCTTCTGATCGGGCGCGATCATCCCAGCACGCGCCCCAGCTTCGATCGACATGTTACAAACGGTCATCCGCTCTTCCATGCTCAATGCTTCGATCGCGCTGCCAGTGTACTCGATCACGTACCCTGTTCCGCCGTCCGTCGTTATTTGGCCGATCAAGTAGAGGATGATGTCTTTTGCTGTCACCCCTGGAGGAAGCGCGCCGTCGACACGAAGTTCCAACGTCTTGGGGTAGTTCTGCAGGAGCGTCTGCGTGGCGAGAACATGTTCGACTTCGCTCGTGCCGATTCCGAATGCCAAGGCCCCGAAAGCTCCATGGGTCGCCGTGTGGCTGTCGCCGCAGACGACCGTCATGCCGGGTTGTGTATAACCTAGCTCCGGGCCGATCACGTGGACGATCCCTTGCTTCGCATCATTCAAGTCATACAGCTTGATGCCAAATTCAGCACAGTTATTGCGAAGCGTATCGACCTGCTTCTTAGAGATCGGATCGGCGATCGGTAATGCTCGGTCCGTCGTGGGGATATTGTGGTCGGGAGTCGCGATCGTTCGCTCCGGACGACGGACCTTGCGTCCGGCGAGTCGTAGCCCTTCGAAGGCTTGAGGGCTGGTGACTTCATGCACCAACTGAAGGTCGATGTAGAGAATCGCTTGTTTTCCAGGTTCGGCGTGGACCAGATGGTTGTCCCAAATCTTCTCAAACATTGTTCTTGGAGTTACTGTCGTCATTCGGCTTTCTCACTGCTTTTGCTTAAGAATGCTGTCGATTGCTGGGTCCAAACAGAGCATTCTAGCTGACAGTCGCCTCCCTGGGGAGGTTCGCAGCCCATTCGATCAGGGCCTTTAGATTTCCTGCCAAGCTGCCGCTATACTTGCATGCTTAGGCGATGTGGTCCGGTTTAAGGGTGCGCGATCTGAGGGTGCGCAGTGGTTTCCGTCGACGAGTTTATTGCGGGTTTGACGCAAAGCGGTCTGATGGCCGCCGAGGAAGTGCATGCCTTTCAAGTCAGCTTACCCCCAACCGGCGAGGCACCCTCGGTCAAGATGCTGGCAACCGAACTCGTTCGACGCGGTCAGATGACGAAATATCAAGTCGGGCGAATTGCGACCGGGCGAGCCAAAGGATTAGTCCTGGGGAAATACATCATCCAGGATAAAATCGGTGAAGGCGGGATGGGAGAGGTCTTCGTTGCCGAACACCGGCGGATGAAGCGGCCCGTCGTTGTCAAAGTACTGCCCGAGTCTGCTATGGCGTCGGAAGACTCAGTTCGACGCTTCCAGCGCGAGGTCGAAGCGGCCGCTCAACTCTCGCACCCAAATATCGTAACCGCCTTCGATGCGGACGAAGCGAACGGCGTCCACTTCTTAGTCATGGAGCATGTCGACGGCCAGCCGCTCGGCGAGTTAGCGGAACGCCAAGGACCGCTCGCAATCGACTTAGCGCTGTCTTGCGCTCTGCAAGCTGCGCTCGGATTGGAGTATGCCCATGCGACGGGAATCATTCATCGCGACATCAAGCCGAACAACTTGCTCGTCGACAAGACCGGGGCCGTCAAGATCCTCGACATGGGATTAGCCCGGTTTGAGGACGCCCGCGGAACGATTTCAGTCCCTGATGATGGCTTGACCAAACAGAATCAAATCATCGGGACCGTCGAGTATATGTCGCCGGAGCAAGTTGATGATTCGGCCAACGTCGATGGTCGGTCGGACGTTTACAGTCTCGGTTGTACCTTGTATAGGTTGTTGGCTGGTCGGCCGCCTTATCAAGGGGACACACTTGTCAAGACGCTGCTCGCGCATCGCACGGAACCAGTCCCTTCGATTGGTGACATGCGCGCCGATGCGCCAGATTGGTTGGACGGGGTTTTGCATCGCATGTTAGCGAAGTTGCCCAGCGATCGTTATCAATCGATGACCGAATTGATTCGCGACTTAGAAACGCATCTCGAATCGCTCGGTGTTGTTGTGGCGAAGCTACAAACACCCGTCGCGCCCACAAAATCGAACGAGCCGGATACAGCAACGCTCAATGTCCCGCCGACCAAACTCTTCGAAAGGGGCTCCAACGCGGCGACGCTCAGTGACAGGGAGGCGGAGACGCTCGCGACGCCTCCCCAACGCTCTGCGCCCGCCGTGGGGATTGACCTGGGCACGACGTTCTCCGCGATCGCTTACATCGACGACGCCGGACGACCACAAGTGCTGTCAAACCAGGAAGGTGACCAGACCACGCCGAGCGTTGTGTTGATTGAAGATGGCGATGTTGTTGTCGGTAAAGAAGCCGCGAAGGCCATGGCGACCGACATGCATAACATCGCGGAATGTGCGAAACGCGATCTCGGCATGCAACTCTTTCATCAAGAGATCGGTGGCGAACTGTTTCCGCCCGAGGTGATCCAGGCATGGATTCTCAAGAAAGTGAGTTCTGACGCGCAGCGGCAAATTGGCACTTTTACGAAAGCAGTCGTCACAGTTCCTGCGTATTTTGACGAGGTAAGACGCAAGGCCACGCAAGACGCTGGCTACGTCGCAGGTATCGAAGTTATCGATATCATCAACGAGCCGACGGCAGCGGCATTAGCCTTTGGCTATAAGCAAGGACGACTTAATCCTGGCGCGGGTGACGACGAACCGAAACGCGTCTTGGTCTATGACCTCGGCGGCGGAACGTTTGACGTCACGATCATGGAGATCGGAGCGGGCGAGTTTGTCACGCTTGCGACCGACGGCGATGTGCAACTCGGTGGCCGCGACTGGGATCAACGCTTGGTCGACTACACCGCCGAGCAGTTTATTCGCAAGCACGGGATCGATCCGCGGGAAGATCCCAATACCCTCGGTCGATTGTTACGCGAATGTGAAGATGCGAAGCGAACGTTGTCGACTCGCCAAAAAGCATCCGTCGCTTGTGACTTTCAAGGTCGCGCCGAGCGTTTTGAGGTGACTCGGAAGTTCTTCGAAGAGATCACGCAAGATCTGCTCGAGCGAACTGCTTTTACGACCCGACAGACGTTGCAGTCCGCTGGTCTGTCGTGGGACGATATCGAGCATGTTCTGACGGTCGGCGGCTCGACGCGCATGCCTGCAGTAGTGGGTATGTTAACGACGCTGGCAGGTCAAGTTCCCGACGACACGCTCTCGCCCGACGAAGCGGTTGCGCAGGGTGCAGCGATTCATGCGGGATTCGTCCTGGATCGGCTCGATGGCCGCCAACCACAAGCTCGCGTGCGAAACGTCAACTCGCACAGTCTAGGCATTGTCGGAACGGACCCGAAGACGAAACGCAAGCAGACCGCCGTATTGATACCGCGTAACACTCCGTTGCCTGCCAAAGCGAAAAGAGTGTTCACGACACTGAAGGCTGGACAGCGATCGGTTGTGGCTAATATCGTCGAGGGTGAAAGTCGCGATCCCACGGCTTGCATGTCAATCGGGAAGTGTACCGTTCGAAACCTTCCAAAAGCGTTGCCTGCCGGAACGCCGATCGAGGTTCGGTTTCAGTATGAAGAGAATGGGCGACTTCGGATCGCAGTCAATGTATCGGGCGTCGACAACCAAGCCACCCATGAGATCAGTCGCGAAAACAATCTGGCACGCGCAGACCTCGATGCGTGGCGTACTAAGGTCGCTGGTCTGTAGCCGCTGAGCGATCTATTGAAATGAGCGTTTCACGTCCTCGTTCAACAGGACGACCAGAGCCCAAATCCCGATGCCTCCGCCGACACCACAGCACCCCAGGCAGGTGATGCAAGGAAGCATATTCAGGATCGCGGACGCGATTGCAAGGCCGTAACCTCGGTTATTCATCATTTGGATGCCACCAAAGACGATGAACGCGCCAGCGGCTACCATCCCGAGCGAGATGATTGCGCCTACGATCGGACTGCCGCTGTTCATTTGCTCCATGAATTCCCGGAACGCCGGTGGCGCGTCTGGTGGGATTTCGGCTTGACCTCCGCCGCCCATGAGACTGGTAACCATGTTCAAGAGACCATAGGCGGCGTCGATTGCACCGCAGACTATCAATGCGATTGCTGGTGCTTTGACCTTGCCCCCATCTCCGCTCCGAGGTGAGTGAGGTTGATTGGGCATGCCTTGTGGAAGCTGACCGTAGTTGCCGTAGGGATTGCTCACGGACGAAGTTCCTTTTCGATATAAGCTGAATTTGGTTGTTTCGATGAACGAGTGTTTCACGAAATAGAGTACCAAGGTTCTTTGACACGTGAAGCAGGTGATCTCGAAGAGCCTGTGGGTGAGCCGCGTTGACAACGTTCGACCGCCCGTTACGATGGCGAATGTAAACCGTTGCTGTGCCTGACTTTCTCTTGCTGTGGCGGATTCTGCCAACGAAAGGATGCTACTGATGACGACTCAGCTTTTGGCCGCTCGATCGGGCGACATTACTTCTGAAATGGAATTCGTCGCGAAACGCGAGAACCTCGCCCCTGAGTTAATCCGCGATGAAGTTGCAGCTGGTCGGATGGTCATTCCTGCGAACACGGTCCACTTGGCCGGACGATTGGAACCGATGTGTATCGGCGTGGCGGCGACTTGTAAAATCAATGCCAATATCGGAAACTCGGCCGTTACGAGCGACGCCGCCGAAGAACTGCAAAAGCTCCACACGTCGGTTCACTTCGGTGCAGATACAGTGATGGATCTGTCGACCGGAAAAGACATCGACAACATTCGCAAAGTCCTTATCGACGCCTCGCCAGTTCCCATCGGAACGGTCCCAATCTATCAGATGCTCGAAGAACTGGGCGGCAACATCGAGGACATGAATGCACAGCACTTCCTTGATATGGTCGAGCATCAAGCGAAACAGGGCGTCGACTATATGACCGTTCACTGCGGCGTGTTACTCGAGCATTTGCACCTGAGCACGAACCGTGTCACGGGAATTGTCAGCCGCGGTGGATCGCTGATCGCCAAGTGGATGATGGCTCATCGAAAGCAGAATCCGCTTTACACGGCTTTCGATGACTTATGTGACATCATGCGCGAGTACGACGTTACTTGGAGCCTCGGTGACGGCCTGCGGCCAGGTTCGATCGCGGACGCAAGTGACGAGGCACAATTCGCCGAACTCGATGTCCTGGGCGAGTTGACTCGTCGTGGCCAAGAGAATGGGACGCAAGTCATGGTCGAAGGGCCTGGCCACATCCCGATGGACCAAATCCAAATGAACATGGAGAAGCAAGCGGAGGTTTGCAACGGAGCTCCGTTCTATGTTCTCGGACCGTTGGTCACCGACATCGCGCCTGGTTACGACCATATCACCAGCGGTATCGGTGCAGCGCTCGCTGGCTGGCACGGAGCCGCCATGCTTTGCTATGTGACGCCCAAAGAGCATCTCGGTTTGCCTAACAATGAAGACGTCAAACAAGGCGTGATCGCGTACAAGATCGCGGCACACGCCGCCGATGTCGCTCGTCATCGTCCGGGTGTTCAGGATCGCGACGACGCGTTGTCGAGAGCGAGATTCGCGTTCGACTGGAACGAACAATTCCGTTTGTCGCTAGATCCGGAAACGGCCAAGGCGTATCACGACGAGACGTTGCCACAAGATACGTTCAAGAGCGCTCACTTCTGTAGCATGTGCGGGCCGAAGTACTGTTCAATGAAAATCACTGAGGATATTCGCAAGATGGCCGACGAAGGTGAGCTCGTTGAACTCGGTGCCGACGGGCCGACCTAGAGTCGAACGTTGCAAGGAGGCGTCGCCATGCGATTCAGTCTGAAGACGCTGTTCATATGGACAAGTGCATCGGCAATGTACCTTGCCGTCGTCTTTGCCATGCCCGCCGTGGCATCCTACATCTGTCTTGTACTCGCCACGTTTTTGATGGCTCCTGTCGTCGTCGTGGGCGTTGTATACGATCGCGGATACGCCCGGACGTTTTGGATTGGGTGTGCGGTGTCTGGTACACTTCCGCTCCTCCTGATGATTTATATGTCCCTTGGCGGTTTCTATTTGCCGCTTTACGGCGACAGTGACGAGGAACGAATCCCGGCTTATATCTTCGCGGGTTGCCACGGACTTGTCGGCCTGTCTGGTGTTATCGCGGTAGGGGCCCGGTGGTTGATTGAACGTAAGAACCGGGTGTGCCAATCTGACATAGCCGTTGACCGGTCAATCCTGCACGGACGTGTCACCGTCGCAGAACTGCGTTCGTCCGAGCTTAAGGATGAGTAAAGAATCTCAAAGTGATGAGTCGTCGGCACTGTTGAGTGATCGCTCGTTCCGCGGCATTACGGCGACCCAGTTCTTGGGTGCGTTCAACGACAATCTGTTCAAGCAAGCTTTGCTCTTGCTGTTTGTGGCGGTCCCCGTCGCAGACGGGACGCGAGATCTACAATGGCTCGGGACGTTAGTCTTTTCGGTCCCGTTCATCCTGTTCTCGGGTTATGCCGGATTCCTGTCGGATCGAAGCGGTAAGAGGACCGTGATCTACTTCAGCAAGGTTGCCGAGATTGCCATCATGGTGATCGGAGCCATGCTGTTCGCTCTTTGCGCATGGCAAGGGCTTACTCCGCTGCTGGTGGCTTTGCTTTCGATCGTTCTGTTTTGCATGGGATCGCAGAGTGCTTTCTTTGGTCCGGGCAAATACGGAATCTTGCCCGAACTGTTTCGCGAACAGGACCTGCCGCAAGCGAACGGGCTAATTCTGATGACGACTTTCCTGGCGATCATATTTGGTAGCGCTCTAGCAGGTTTGTTTTTTCCGGACTTGCTCTGGGTGTTGGGTGTTTTCTGTATTCTCGTTGCCGTAGCAGGCACAGGCACGTCGTTACTTGTGCGGCCAGTAGCGCCAAGCGCTCCGGGGCTGAAGTTCGAGAAAAGCGCGCTCTGGATCTCTGGAGAAACGCGCCGGATGCTCCGTCATGATCGTCCTCTTCTAAGTGCCCTGCTGGCGTCGAGCGTCTTTTGGCTTGCCGCAGCGATGGTTCAAATGGGGGTGATCGCGCTGGGTAAGACGCAACTTGAGCAGAATGAATTCTGGACGAGTGTGCTGACGGCCGCTGTGAGCATTGGCATCGCCATTGGTAGCGCATTAGCAGGCGCAGCGTCGCAAAATCGATTCAACACACGCGTCATGAAAACGGGACTATGGGGCCTCGTGCTGTTCTTACTTCTGATGGCTCCGCAGGGTTGGGGCGGTCGACCACATCTACTTGGATATTGGGGTAGTATGGCCGCTTTGATGGTCTTGGGCGTGTTCACCGGAATGTTTGCGGTGCCGCTGCAAGTCTTCCTGCAATCACGGCCACCAGCCGGTGAGAAAGGACGGATGATCGCGGCTCAGAATCTCTGTAATTGGATTGGGATTACCATGTCGGCTGGTCTGTATTGGGCGACCGATCGAGTTCTGGTTCTCTTTGATTGGCCGCGCAGTTATACATTTGCGTTGACGGCCTTGTTATTGTTTGTTGTTGCAGTCTCGTACCGACCGAAAGACACACCCCTGATTGACGGAGCCCGATGATGTTGGGAGCCACGCTGGCGAGCGACGCCTATCTGCAACGATTAAATGAAGAGGTGGATCGTATCGACCAAGCTGCGCTGCAGCGGTGGGCGGATCTTATTTTCCAATGCTGGGAGAACGAGCGTTTCGTGTTCATCTTCGGCAACGGCGGATCGGGCACGACCGCCAGTCATATGGCCGAAGATCTTGGTAAGAGTACTTTGCATGAACGCGATTTGAACGACGAATCGAAGAAGCGGCTGAAAGTACTCAGTCTGACCGACAATGCAGGCTGGCTGATGGCAGTTGGCAATGATCTCGATTACGACCAGATATTCGTCCAGCAACTGATGAACTATGGCAGTGCCGGCGACCTAGTTATCGCGATTAGCGGCTCGGGCAACAGCCCGAATGTGCTGAATGCCGTCGAGTGGGCGAATCGCCACGAGCTAACGACCTTCGGCTTGACTGGCTATGCGGGTGGCAAGCTGAAGCAGATGCAAACGGACGGCCTCCACGTCGAATTGGACGACATGGGAATGGTTGAGAGCATTCACCTTTGCTTGTTCCATTGGGTACTTAATGATGTCTTCGCTCGGATAAACGGCGAAGGGCGATACGCAATTGGAAATTGACGCGATCTGAATGAATCAATGGCCAAGCATTTCTTAGGTATCGAAATCGGCGGGACAAAGTTGCAACTCGGTATTGGTGCCGGCGATGGGAGCGATATCGTTGCAATTGAAAGACGCGACATCAACATCGCCAGCGGTGCTCCTGGTATCTTGGCACAGATTGAAGAAGCGGGGCGAATTCTGTTATCAAAGCATCAAGTGCAGCGTATCGGAGTTGGCTTCGGCGGACCGGTGAATAGTGAACTCGGGCGAGTCATCAAGAGCCACCAAGTTGATGGCTGGGACGATATAGCGCTCGGTGAATGGTGCGAGGACAAGCTTGGAGTTCCAGCGGTCCTCGGCAACGATTGTGATTGTGCCGCGCTCGCGGAAGCATCTTTCGGGGCGGGGCAGGGCAGCCGCACGGTTTTTTACGTTACTGTCGGCACTGGGATCGGCGGCGGTCTTGTCATCGAAGGTTCGCTTCATGGAATTGGTCGCCCGTCCGTCGCGGAGATCGGTCACTTGCGACCTGGTATCAGTGCCGACACGCCAGCCGCCACGGTCGAATCGTACGCCGCCGGGCCGGGGATCGTTGCTGCTGCCGAACGCTTTCTCGAAACGTCCGACGATGAAGCCGCGAAGAGCGAATTGCAACACTGCAAAATGGAGTCGATCCTTACTGCGAAGCGGATTGCGGACCTTGCGACTTCAGGCAATTCGATCGCCAAGTCGGCCGTTTTTCAGGGGACGTGTGTACTCGGTTGGGCGATTGCCCAAGTGATTACAATCACGTCGGCGGATGTTGTTATCGTCGGTGGCGGCGTGTCCTCGATTGGCGAAGAGCATTTCTTCCAACCGCTTCGCAACGAAGTCGCCCGCTACGTCTTTCCGCCGCTCGCCGACTCGTACAGGATTCTGTCCGCGTCGCTTGGAGAAGAGGTGGTCGTTCATGGAGCCCTGACGCTGGCCAAAGCGGCCACAGGTTAGACGCTGGCTTATCGCCTTGATGGGGAAGTATTTTTGCTCGCGGTAAGGCATGCAACGCGTACGGCTTACGGCAACAACCACGACGAATTGTAGAAAAGTCGTCGAAATCTCCATTTTTCCGACCCGGTTTTGGCTTCGTTTTTCAATAGATATCTAATAGGGGGCGGGTGTTATTTTCGAGAGACTCAATCCGGGAGCTGCCACATGCGTCGCAACAAGACTTGGGATCGGATCGTGAAACGAATCACTGCTTCTTGCCGGGGGGGGGGGCGAAGAAGTATGATCGGCGGCGATTGTTCTTCGAGTCGTTAGAGGGGCGGCAGT
>JACNKX010000207.1 GCA_014381825.1 Planctomycetota bacterium | reverse complement strand
CACTGTACCGGATTAATCGCAGTCAGCGAATCGAAATTTTTGACATTCGAGTACTCATCAGGCTTCAACCCATCCACATCGGTGATCTCGCGAAGCCGCGGCCCTTGCTGCTTTCGAGCGTGCTGGATGATGCCGCTGATCAGTACCCCCTGCCGCAATCCGAACTTCTCGATCATCGCACCAGGCACAAATGGATCGCTGCGTTCGCGGGAGTAATTGTTATCGGAACTTCGGAGAAATCCGTAGCCGTTGGGGTGTAGCTCTAGTAAGCCTTGCCCTGGTTCCGACGGAATGTCGTTGTCTTCCACCGGCTCGACTTCACCGCCCTCGCCACGGCGTTGTCCGCCGCCTCCCCGTCGGCGTCCTCTACCGCGACCATTGTTTTGGCTGCCACCACCTTGACCGCCACCGCGACCACGACCTCCACGACCGCGACCGCCGCCACCTTGGCCTCCGCCTTCGCCACCACCACCTCTGCCGCGAAAATTCTTCTTACCCATGTACTTACCCTGGAAACGGCGAACAGTTCGCCAACAATTTGAAAACGCCGACGCTCCCGGTCGACCTGAAGTCACGTACCGGGAAGTATCTCGACGTGCGAAACAACTTGACCCAGCCACCCACTACAAGCGACGTGAGGTGGCGACATTTATTCTATTGGAATGCTTTTTTGGTGGGCGAAGTCTTGTAGCGGCCCAATGAACAGCCTACATGGACTCCACAGATCCCCACGGAAACTCAGAAACTATCACGATCCTTGCCGCGAGGAACCGCCTGGCTCCAGAGCTAAGCCGAGAATCGACCTTAATGGGGTGTTCTGTTTTCGACGCTCGTCCTGCCTAGCTGGAGGCGAAACCTGCTCGCGAATAGAGTCTTTGTTCGTCGCGAGTCGCAGTTGGTGCATCTCCGAATGTAGAAATGCTTCACTCCCCCCCCGGAATTACACGCATAAGCGTGTCTTTAGCTTTTGTAACCGGGAGTGCCCACAGACAATTGTTGCTGGGCAAGCGAAACCTGTATCTAGCTACAGGCTGAAAACTTACGGAATCTTACTAACTTCATCGTCCGTGTCAACCTATTGCTCAATCCTTATCGTGACGACTTGAGAACTTTTTGGGAAAGTCGGTTGATGCTAGCTCGCCTTGGCCGGGATATACGTTCCAGCGACCATTCTCAACGTAATCGGAAAAGTTTCACATAACCAGCATTTTTACTACAACCGCTCCGGTCGCTGGTCGATATATGCGGGTAAGTCGCTCTGCCCTAGCGTGCCTGGGACTCTATTTCACCTCAAAACGAGTATTGTGACCATGAAGTCGATGCATTCACTACATCGAATTGCCTTTTCTGCACTTCTCGTCGCGTTCGCGGTTCCGGTGGTCGCACAAGACAGAATCCCGTGGATCACCGATTTGCGTCAGGCTCGCGAGGTGGCAGAACGCCAGCACCGTCTCGTTCTGCTTCATTTTTGGAGCGACGATTGCGCGCCCTGCAAACAAGTTGAACGCAATGTGTTCAACCAGCCAGAGTTCATTCGCGCACTGACCACGGGCTATGTACCCGTCAAAATCAATGCGAATCAGCAACCTCAACTGGCGGATTTCTACAATATCGAGCGTGTCCCCACCGACGTTATCGTGACGCCGGAAGGGCGAGAGGTTCAAAGGTTCCAAAGTCTGCAAGATCCAAACCGGTACATCGCGATGCTGGACGGAATTCGAGCGCAAGCAAGTGTTGGATCGATTGGACCAGTTGCGTCGAGTAGTACTCCAATCGCTTCGCGAACTCCGGCAAACGCTCCAGCGTCAACTCCGTACGAGAGCTATAGTCCACCACAACCGCGACAATCCCGTTACGGACAAGGTGCCAATGACCAAACGGCCGTTGCGGTAGACGCGCCTCCGGCGGCAACATCGAGCTATGGAAACAATCGATACGCCAATCCGCTGAACCAGAGTACGGCACCACAACAACAGTCGCTCGCCCCGCGATACGCTAACCCTTATGGGCAGGAAGCTGAATCAAACAGCGACACTTCCGGATCAAGATGGGGCCAGCAAACGCCAGACTATGGCTCTCCCAATGCTAACCCAGCTCCATCAACGGCAACACCACAGACTAACGAGTTCGTAAGTCCAAGCGGAACGGAGCGCTCGGCCAGCTCAAGCGCATCGCTCGACTGGCGGCAGGATCGCGGAGCGGCACATTATGATGTTGCTCAAAACCAAGTCGCGCCAAGTCAGTCAACGCAGCATCCCAGTAATGTCGCACCACAAAACCGCTACGGCGTCCGCGCTCAGCCTCAGCCCTCGGCACCGCAGCCCCAGCCAAACGATGGACAGCCACGGATTTCCCTAGAAGGATATTGCCCGGTGACATTAGTCCAGAACCGTGTATGGACACCCGGCGATAAGAAATGGGGAGCCGTTCATGAGGGACGCGTGTACCTGTTCGCCGGGCCGGAGCAGCAGAAGCAATTCCTTGCTAATCCGCACGTCTACGCACCCTTGATGGCCGGTTACGACCCTGTTCGGTTCGCTGAAACGGGCCAGCTTGTACCGGGTCGCCGTGAGTTCGGTTTGTACATCGACGATCCAGGGCCGATTGCGTTGTTCGCGGACGAGGCTGCCCTAGAACGATTTCACACAAACTCGGGTTACTACTTTAATATCATCCGGCAAGCTAAGGCACAGCGGGCCGGTCGTGTCACTCGCTAGCCGCCGCCGTGACAATACAGGCGAGCGCTCGTTCCCCGAGCGGCTCGCCTTTTGGCATTTCTTGATCGAACAATCTCGTTGTTCTTACGACTGCGGGTTGTAAGCAACAACGGCAATCGCCTTACGGGCGTCGGGCAGAGAGGCAGCCCGCCAGTGACCAGTTTCATCAACTGTCGCACATCGTAGCCGCACTAACTTCTGCAGAGCATCGGCTACCTCAAAGTCCACCTGGAATCCTAACGCGTCGCGGAGGAAGCCTTCGGCCGCCGCATCGAGTTCGTCCTCCAGCCACCCCTCCTGCCCAGCACGACGACGTAGCAGCGCATACGCCAAAATCACTTCGCGACACTCTTGCTCTTCCGCCTCGTCCAAGATGCGAAAGGTCACACCGGCGTTATTGTCGAGGTTTTGGTAATACAGACTTCGAGTCAGATTGAGCTGATACTTGTCCTTCGTACGCAGATATCCCAGAAATGATTTGACACCGTACCCAGCGGTGCCTATGACGAATCCGGAAAACGCCAACACACCGGCGAATCCAGTGAACAACGCCCCGATGGCCGCAGAGAAGCCCTTTGCGACGGCTAACACAAAGCCTGACATCGTCGGCACAATGACTTTGCCGTGATCGAGCCAAGACATCTGAAAGTAGGCGCACGGTAACAACATATCGATGTCTTGTTTGGGGATGTTCTTGAACAGTTTGAGGTAGATGGCCCGCGTGTTAACTGTATTGTCCAAACGCTTGTGATCGCGGAGCTGAAACAAGACGACCAGCCGCTCATACACGGGCACGTCAATTTGCTCGCGCCGGTAACCGGTTCGCCAATGGCGTCTTTCTCTCGAGGTAACGACATCACCTCGCGAGAAGACTTCTAGGTGTTCGAAGACCTCAAACTCGACGTTTAGATTAACTCCCCAGTCGCTTGCTGCCTCCGCGGCCGTCTCAATCTCATCGTGAGAAAGCCGCCGATAGTTCGCGCTCTTCAAGACCGATGTAAGGTTTGCGAACAGTCGCGTCGCGGCTTCATCTCGCACCTCCGACGTGCTCTCCAACTCCCCAAGGGTTGCAACATCCGGGTTAAACAGATCGTAGTCTTCCTTGATCGCTTCCAGCCGCTGGTGATACTCGTTATGAACGGCGACCATCAGCTGTTCACACCAATAGACAAACTGATCCCGCTCGGCTGCCGTTAGAGTTTCATCCTCCGCAAGCAACTGAATCAGCCGAGCTCGACGAAGTGGAATGAACTGTTCAGCCGTTCGCCGCGAATCATCTCGCTCTTCCGAACTCTCAACCCGAGGCGCTGTTTCGGAAGCGACGTATGGATTCGATATTTGATCGTCAAGTGGCATCAATGCGGTGGTCCGCCCGTCATAAGAGTTGCGAATTCATTCATGAGATAGATTCGGTTTGTGGCGGCCCGTCTTGCCCACTATCCGTTCCGGGATCGCCTCCGATGAACGACTCTGGCGTCGCGTCTTCACAAATGTCACTTCTTCTGGCGTGCGCGTTCATGTTCGCAAGCTGGATCATCGACATGTTTCATGGTCGGTACTCTGGGTTGGTCAATTCAATCGGCACTAAATCCGAGTTGGTGGGCCAGAACCGTAACGATAAATTAACAGGCTCTTCGTGGTGGGAGAACCCAGCGAGTTGCCGTGGAACTCGTTATGATTTGGGAGTCTCGTAAAACTCATCGTATAAATTGTCAGGTTGCGGCAGCGAGGATTCTTGTTTTGCGCTGGGCCACTTATCTCGGATATTCCACGCTCCTGTGCGGAATGGGTGGGATCTGCTTCGGATTTTGGAGTATCTACGACCAACATCGAAAGATCACGACATTCGAGTATGTCGATGCGGTCGTATTGAGCCATCGCATCGAAGAGGAGAAGGCAAAATACTTTGTTCTGCAGATACCGGTTGTCGAATTTGAGTACACAATTGCTGGCCTAAAGTACGTTTCTGATTTAACAACGCCGACCGAATGCGCTGGGACCGAGGACTGGCCCAAATCCGTGTTCGAAGCGTATCCCGTCGGTAGCGAGGTGAGAGCAAAAGTTAATCCTCGCCGACCGAATGATGCCTACTTGATTGCCAAGTATAGCGCGAAGCCCTATTTAATCGTACTCGTTTCCGTCGTGATCGGTGCGATGGGCATCGGTGCGATTCTCGAACAGATCGCTCTTTCGAACGCTCCCAGCGATACGCAGGACACAATCAGCGGCTCTCTCTTGCGTCCAAAACGCGATCACCGCAGCTTATCTCGAACACTCGCCACTGTCGGTACGCTGGGCTTGTTCGCCGGTGTTCCAACTACCGTCCATTATTTTCGCTTCCCTAAAAGAATCTGTGGGTGAATTCTGGTTCTGGTAGCCTGCCGAGGTTG
>JACNKX010000049.1 GCA_014381825.1 Planctomycetota bacterium | reverse complement strand
AAGACAATTTGCCAGCGCAAGTGCATTCAAGACAGAAACGAGGGGATCGGGCAAGTAGTTGGCGGCGTCGATGTTCGGAGCGTGCCCGATCTTGGCCACATACGGAATATCGCGCATCGCGGCACGAAGCGACTCCGCAACACAGCGAGCATCGATCGGCTGCTGGAATAGCTGGCCGTCGCAGGTCGATACGTTGGGGCAAGAAAAATTCGTTTCAACGATATCCGCACCGCTCTCAACCGCCCATTTCGCACACTTGGCGTAGTCAGCTGCCAGATCCTCGATCGTCCAGCCCTCCTGTACTGTCGCAACAACAGACACCGACAACAGTTTTCCTCTTCCGAGCTGTTTGCGAGTCGCTTCGACGTCGGCGCGCCAGACCGCTGGATCTTTCGAGGGCATTCCATACGAAACTGCCCAGCTGCCTGTCATACTGGCCGCAGTCGGAACTTCAACCTCATCGCCGCTTAGCTGCCCGCAAGCGACAGGCTGCAGATTCGGCAGCGGGTAGCAGTCGCGAGCCCGGCTGCGGACCGTCTTATAAGTCACCACGTCAAACCCCAGACTCGCGTAGTACAAGCACCATTTGCCATTCAGGAGCGGCCCGGCGGGAATTCCGAGCGGCGAGGCGACTGGCAACCCACAAAAGTCCCATGCCCCGGGGAATACTTGGATCTCGGCCTCTACCGGATCGGGGGCGTGTTCATAATTCCAGTCGTAACTCTCAGCGAGTTCGTACCTTGGGAACGACGATTGGCGGGGCATAGCACTCACCGTTGGTCCTTCAGAATTGGGCATAAGTTCTAAAGCGCTTGCGACGACAGAACTCACGAATTACCATGAACTCTTTGCCAGACACCGATATAGGCGCGGGCTCCGCCTCCGTTATGGTAGCGTGTTCGCTAGTCAAGTCTCAATATCCACTTTCGAATCGGGAGCGCCCGCGAATGCGTAGCTACGTAGCAATTGGATTCGCCGTTACTTGTCTATACGCAGCAGGTCCCGCCGACGCGGTCGCTCAG
Organism: Planctomycetota bacterium; assembly: GCA_014381825.1. Lineage (GTDB taxonomy): Bacteria > Planctomycetota > Planctomycetia > Pirellulales > Pirellulaceae. The sequence continues at coordinate 4,107 of JACNKX010000049.1, read as the reverse complement.
GACAGCGTGTTGGCGGAGCTTTATGGTCACGGCGTGCACTCTTACTTCGCGGGTCAGTACCAGGACGCGCACGAGTATTTCACGACGGCCATCGATCAAGGGACCCGTGATCCTCGGACATTTTACTTCCGCGGACTTGCTTATACTTCGCTCGGTCGACCCGACGAAGCGAAAGTGGACTTCCAAAAGGGCGCTGAACTTGAAACGAACGGAGCCGATCGGGTTTATCCCATCAGCCACTCACTGCAGCGCGTTCAGGGCAAGACGCGGATCGCGATCGAACGTCAACGCCAACAAGCTAGACTCGCCGCACGCACGCGCACTGTGAAAGCGTCGCAGGCCCGTTACGAACAACTTCAAGATGCCGAGCAACGCGTGCTTCGTGACCCAAGCCGTCCGCAACCAGCTGCCGCCAAGGAATTAGTGGGCACTCCCCCAGGGGAAGACCCGAGCGATCCATTCGGCGGCGGTACGGAATCGGTTGCTCCCAAAGCCGTGCCAGCGCCAGTGACACCTGCCGAACCAGCGGACAGCGGAAACGATTTATTCGGCGACGGCGATGATGCAGGCGACGCGATGCCAGCGGACGATGCCGCCGGAGCTGACGCCGAGATAGATCCATTCGCGGACGACGCTCCTCCCGCTGAGAGCCCTCCAGCGGCCGAAGAGGCCACCCCTGCTGTGCCAGAAGACGATCCGTTCGCGGATCCGTTTGGCGAGTAGAAATATTTCTGGCGTCGCAGTTAGAAACCGCACAGTTATTTCAATACCGTCACTTTACCAAGGTAAGGTGACGGTTTTACTTTTGGGGATCACCCCGATTCAAAAGGATATCGCCATGTTTCGTCGTTATTCGACCTTGCTGGGACTGGTTGCCCTTACGCTCTTCGTGAATGCCACGACGTGGGCCCAGAAAGATCAGAGACCGAACATTCTCTTTATCTTCGCAGACGATCATGGTTATCAGGCTTTGAGTTGTTACGGCAGCAAAGTAAATCAAACTCCCAACCTCGATCGTATCGCGAAGGAAGGAATGCGGTTCGATCGTTGTTTTGTAACGAACTCTATCTGTGGTCCATCGCGGGCTGTGATCTTGACTGGCAAGTACAGCCATTTGAACGGCTTCGTTCGCAATGGGAATCGATTTAACGGCAAGCAGCAAACCGTTTCTAAGCTGCTTCAGACCGCGGGCTATCAGACGGCAGTGATCGGCAAATGGCACTTGGGGACCGATCCGACTGGCTTCGACTATTGGCACATCCTTCAAGGCCAAGGGCCTTATTACAACCCGCAGATGGACACACCAAACGGGGTCGTCAAACACACCGGGTACACGACCGAAATTATCACCGACGTAGCGATGGATTGGCTGAAGAACAAACGCGACGCCGAGAAGCCGTTCCTGTTGATGTATCAACACAAAGCCCCGCATCGCAATTGGCAGCCGGGCCCAAAGCAACTCCACAACTACGACGACGTCACGATTCCTGAACCCGAGACGTTATTCGACGATTACAGCAATCGAGCCAGTCCCGCGCGGAATCAAGCGATGACGGTCGAGAAACACTTGAATCCAAATGACTTGAAGCTGGTTCCACAACGAGGCCTCACCGACGAGCAACGAAAAGTGTGGGACAAGGCGTATGGCCCAAAGAACGCGGAGTTTGAGAAGGCCAATTTGACCGGCAAAGATCTCGTTCGTTGGAAGTACCAGCGTTACGCGAAAGACTATCTGCGGTGTATCGATTCCGTCGATGAAAATGTCGGTCGGGTACTCGATTACTTGGACGAATCAGGCCTAGCCGACAATACCATTGTCATCTACTCGTCAGATCAAGGGTGGTATCTCGGCGAACACGGGTGGTTCGATAAGCGATGGATGTACGAAGAGTCGTTCCGCACTCCGCTGATGGTTCGCTGGCCCGGCAAGGTGAAGCCTGGTAGTGTCTCCGATGCGATGGTGATGAACTTGGACTTCCCCGAGTTATTCCTCGACGTCGCCGGAGCTTCGATACCTGGGGACATGCAAGGACGCAGCTTCAAGCAAACTCTGATGGGCGAGACGCCGACGGACTGGCGCCAGTCGGTTTACTATCACTATTACGAATTCCCAGGTGCTCACTCGGTTGCCAAGCACTATGGCGTGCGAACGCAGCGGCACAAATTGATCCACTACTACGATCTCGACGAGTGGGAGCTGTTCGATTTAAAGAAGGATTCCCACGAGCTAAACAGCGTCTACAGTGATCCCGCCTACGCGTCCGTACGCAAGAAGCTCGAAGTCGAGTTACAGCGGGTTCGCGATCACTACAAGGACGACGGTTCCGTGGTGCAGTACGATGTCCCGAACCCGAAGAAGAAAAAGAAGAAGCGTAAGCGCGCCTGATAGCGCAACAGCAACACATCGTTATCGCGAAAACAGCTCGATGGGCGTCGGCTCGCCACAGTACAGACAGTATCGCCGATCTTGCGACAGCGGACGATCGCAATGAGGACAATCGCCCGGCTTTTGCGAGGCAACCTTTCCATCGATCTTTCCATCCTTCAAGTCCACTTCCAACACGCGCCGAACCAGTTCATCGTCATCGTAGCCGTGTTCTTCTTTAAGAACTTTCCATAGTCCTTCGGTGATCAGCAGCAACCGTTCGATATCGGCTTGCATCCGGATGAGTTCGTCCTCGACCCGATGTGCTGCGAACTGAGCCTGTTCAGCAGCAAGTCCCGCCGAGTAGTCGCTGGTTGCAGATGATAGTGCTTCGTGAAACATCACGGCGATCCTTTCGTGTTCAGACATGCTGAGTCCTCACGCAAAAGTAGCTGCTTTCTACCACGCGTGAAGCCTGTATTTGGCAATTCCGCCGACGTGGAAACCTTCGAGGCGGGCCGTAGCGGATATGCCGAAAAAGTGGCTGCCGCTAGCGAGCCTCAGCCAACACGCAACGAAGCCCCACGGCGTCGTCGCGAGTCTTGTTTGGCATGCCAAGACGGTACGAACTTGTCAAACGATCCGGCTTGTCTTTCCAGCTGCCACTGCGGAGCACTCGTTTGGAATTCGCATCACCACTCTCCCAGGAAGTTCCGTCGCCGGGCGCCCCCTCGTAGTTCTCGTGCCACTTGTCCGAGCACCATTCCCACAAATAACCATGCACATCGAACAAGCCCCAGGCGTTCGGCTTCTTTGCGCCAACTGGCGGATCGTTGCCGGCGGCGTTGCCAGTGTGCCAACCGTATTCGTCGAGCTTTGCCACTTCATCGCCGAACGAGTAGACACTCTTTGTGCCCGCTCGCGCGGTGTATTCCCATTCGGCTTCTGATGGCAGCCGAATCACTTCGTCCGTTTTGATGAGCTTCGCAGCTCGCATCAACTCTGTCGTCTTCGTGCAAAACGCGACTGCTTCGTCGAACGAAAGCATTTCGACGGAATTCCGATCTCCCGTCCAACGCGATGGGTTGGAACCCATGACGTCCTCCCAAAGGTTTTGCGGAACTTCGTACTTGGCAATTTCGAAGTTGTATCCGAACGACACTTTGTGAGTTGGACGCTCCAGGTCACTGCCCAGGGAGCTTCCCATTTGAAAGCTCTTGGGAAACGCTCCTTCACCGGGCGTGATCGCAACGAACTCATCGCGGAATACCTGGAGAAGTTCTGCCTGTGTGGGCTCGGCGTCTGCAGCCACGATCATTGCCAAAAACAAAACTGTCATCGTGCAACTCCTACCTGGTGCAATCGCTCTGCGTCCAAGAACCGTCCGGGGCGTCGCACACTAGCGTTTGCTGCCGGCCTCTGTATAGATGTTGCCTTGTCGAAATGCATCAGCCATGGCTTGTGGTACTTCGGCTTCCGCTAAGACAAGAAGGGCGCGATTTTCTGCAACCTTCGCTTTCATCTCCTGCTCAGCGGCAACCGCTTCGGCACGTCGTTGTTCCGCCAACGCGCGAGCGACGCGAGTGTCGGCTTCGGCCTGATCCGCTTGTAAACGAGCTCCGATTTGATCACCGACATCGATATCCGCGATATCGATCGAAACGATCTCGAATGCCGTCTTCTGCTTGAAAAAAAAAAAAAATACAGCTCGCGACATGCGCGCTGGGCACTTGGGCAGAGTA
>JACNKX010000113.1 GCA_014381825.1 Planctomycetota bacterium | reverse complement strand
GCGGTGCTTAGTCGTTGTTGCCAACAGCTTTACGATTTCTAAGTGCCATTCGTCTATTGCACCTCTGCGGGTTAGCACTTCGCGAAAGCGGGGTCGGTTTGTCCAACTTCTTTCAGTTCGGGATATCGCGAAATGCGTTCGGTCAATCTGACCGACGCGCCGAACGTCACCTAGCAACGTCGTTTGGCGATCGACCGCCTTGCAAACGCGACATGCAGTTATGAGGCCGATTACTTGCCGGGTTTCACTTGGCGAAGCAACTTCACCAGGGCGGCCTCAATGGTCTTCTCGCCGGGGTGACCGATCCATTTATGCCGAATGAAGCCCTGGTGGTCGATGATGTAGAAAGACGGCGTCGCGGGCGAATTCCATCGTTTGGCAATCGAGCCATCATCGGCGAAATTGCGCCAGTTGAGCTTGTGGGCATCCTTCACTTTCTTTAGTTCCTCTGGCGTGTGCGGCAGGATGTTGACGCCCAGCATCGCGAAGGGTTTGCCGGAAAGATTTTTGACGAGCGACCGCTCGTGGGGCCAGTGTGCCCGTCACGTCAGTCAGTATTCCTGCCAAAAGTACAGGAGAACGACTTTGCCGCGGTAGTCTGTCAGCTTGAACTGACGGCCGTCCTGATCCTGTCCTTGAATCTCCGGTGCGAGCTTGCCCTTGGAAAGATGGCGGAGTTCGTATAGCTCGCTTTTGGCTTTTTCTGCAACCGACGTTTTGAAGGGAATGTTCGTCACATCGTCAAACTGGACGGCCGCTTCGTACGCTGTCTCCATCCGTTTGACGAGTTGATCTCGTCCAATCCGTTGAAGTCGATCGATGTAACCCCGGCCATAGATCGTACCGTAACGCTTTACCAAGTCGGGTCGGTCGCTAGCGAGATCCATCAGACGCAACTGGTTGTGTAGCAATTGAGCCAAAGCCAACTGAGCCAACCCATGCACGTCACGGTGCGGATTCTCTTTGATGGCGGCGACGAGCAATGGTTCGAATTCCGGCCGATAGCTGAAACGCATCCGGTCGCAAATCGGCGCTAATCTGTTGCTCATTAGGTGATCGCGTTGCACGAGATTGACGACTCGCTGCGTTGAGCCGTCCGAGCTACCGGCGACCAACGTGCCGGGGTGGAACTCGGCGATATTTTGAGCGCGTGAATCCGTAGTGACAATTGCTTGTACGGCCGAACGAATCGCCGTAAGTGCGATGGGATCCTTGGAATGTTTGTCGGCAATATCAAGGAACTTCTTCGCGAACTCGTCAAACCGTCGGGCAACGGCCTTGCGATCTTTGACTGTTTTCGAACGTGTGATCTCACGCGAGACGATGTTGTAGTCCCTGATGTGTTGGCGATATCGCTGCGCGGGAGTGGGCTGCTCTTCGGAGCTTGCCGTCGCGTTCAACGAGAACAGGAACAGGGCAAGAGTTAGAGTTTTCATAATCTCAGTATACTCCCGGGCTCTCAGCTATGGCATCGCTGAAACACGGACTTCCCGCTCAAGTCCGCTGACGACTCAAACAGCCAAGGACGACAGCTCCGCACGGTCTCTATTTTGTATCGCTCATCGCGCACCCGATGCGGATCGTTTGTTCCATTTCGGGTTTGCCTGCGTCGGCAAGGGAATGAGCGGCGTACCAGATATGAAAGCGGTCATTCCGCCATAGAGCGTCGATGCTGAGGATCGAGCCGCCGTCCCAATCGCCTTTGCCGCCGACATCGAGAATCGGGTTGGCTGCGGACTTCGTCCAGTGAACGCCGTCGCGCGAGGTCGCCAGGCCCGCCTTCCAACCACGGCTGCTGCCGCCGAGATGGAACAGGTAGTACACGCCCTTGACTTTCACGACCACCGGACCGGCGTGCGAAGTCTCGTCGAATTCTTCTTGGTTGCCCAGCGGCAAAACGGGTTGCGGGTGCTTCGTCCAGCGAACACCGTCCGGCGAGGTCGCTCGAAAAATGCGATACGATTTTCCTTGCTTCCCGCAATACCAAAGGATGTATTTGCCATCAAACTTGCGGAGACACGGGTCCATACTGCCGCCAATGCCGCGCAGCAGCGGCGTGTCGCCGTAACGATTCCATTTCACGCCGTCGCCGGACATCGCCAAGCCGAATCCGCCGCCCTTGCCCGTTCCGCTGTAGATCATGCACAGCGACTTGCCGTCGTTTACGATGTACGGCATCGACACGGCGCGATCGTCCCAGCTTCCGGCTGGACCTTGCGGCAGCACCGGATTTGACGCGTGCCGCGTCCATTTCACGCCGTCGTCGGAAGTCGCCAACCCGATCCGCCACGGATTGTTTTTGCCGGAGCCCATGTAGTAAAGATGAAAGCGATCGTTAAATCGGTCGACCGAAAAGCAACCGCAGTTCTTCTCGTCCCAATCACCCTTCTTGCCGATATCGAACACCGGATTAGATTTGTGCTTTACGAGGTTCTCGGCGAAGCGAATCGTTGATTGCGCTTGCGCGGTTGGCTGTTTGAGCGAAGCAGCCCGACTGGTGTCATCAAGATTAATCACTAGCCGGCAGCCGAAATCATTGATCCAAGCCGTGACGCCATCGCCGTCGCAGGCGGGATAGAAAAACTTGCGATAGGCGCTGCGACAATACTTGGCATAGCGGAACCACGAGCCGCCGCGCAGGACGCGATACCTGCCGGACTCTGGTCCCGTCGGATCAACCAGTGGCGAGTCGAAATAGTAATCTGCGCCATACTTGTCCGCGCACCATTCCCACACGCCGCCGTGCATGTCGTACAACCCGAAATCGTTTGGTTTCTTTGTGCCGACGTCGTGGTAGAACGCCTTGCCTTGAAATGCCGGTTTGTTGGGCCAGATCATGTTGCCCTCGAACCATGCGTACTCACCCATCTTCGAGGCGTCGTCGCCGAAGTGAAACTCCATCGTGCTGCCCGCGCGGCAGGCGTATTCCCACTGGGCTTCGGTGGGTAGCGCGAACGCATGATTCGGCGATTTCGTTTTGAGCTTCTTAATGAAACTTTGGCAGTCGTCCCAACTGAGGACGTTCATGGCCTTGGTCGGGCCCTTCATCAGGTTGTCGCCCTCGGTGAGTTTGGTCAGAAACTCGTGCTTGCCCATCACCGCTTCCCACTGCGACGTCGTCAGCTCATGCTTGGCCATGTAGAACGGTTTGGAGATGACAACACGGTGAATCGGACCTTCGTCTTTCGCGCCTTTGTTGGAGCCCATCAGGCATGTGCCTACGGGAATGAGGACGAACTCAATCTTGACCTTGTCGTTCAACTCGACACTCAACTCCTTGGGCAGTTCTTTACCGATGGCCGCGCCGGTTTTTAAAGCAGCAACGACTTTTTTGGAATCCGCGCCGGGATCGCGCGGCTGCCTGCGGCGATCGGCATTAGGATCGACGGCTGGCGGCACTCCTTCGACATCTTTGATCCGCATCGCCACGCGGAAACCTTGGTGGGGATGTTGAGTCGACCGCTGCGTGATCCGCATGCGATAGACTGATTGCGCGCCCCAGCGTCCCCAGTCAAACGAGCCGGTACGAATGATACGGCGCATATCGCCTTTTTCGCTCTGTTTGTTCGGGCCGGTCGGATCGTTTAGCGGCGAGTTTTTGTAGGTATAGCGATGCCACCAATCGGCGACGTATTCCCAAACATTGCCGTGCATGTCGTACAGCCCAAAGGCGTTCGGCTTCTTCTGCGCAACACGGCTCGGCCGATCGTGTTTTCCCTGTTTGCCATCCGAGACGAACATGTATTCGTGCCCCAAACGGTCAAAGTCTTCGAAGTTGCCGAAACTCCAAGCCGTTGTCGTTCCCGCACGGCAAGCGTATTCCCATTCTGCTTCAGAAGGCAGACAGTATTCGACACCTTCTTTCTCGCTTAGCCATTTGCAAAACTCGATGCAGTCGTTCCAGCATAGGTGCAGCACGGGTTCATCGTCTTCTTGCTTGAGCTTGATCCAGACCATCGGTTTTCGCCACGTGCAGATTCCGCGTCGCCCTTTGTAAGGTTTGCCACCGTGCAGCCCGCGTTCCGCTTCGGTCTTGTAACCTGATTCGTCACAGAACTGACGGAATTGTGCGACGGTTACTTCGGTCGTTCCCATGTAGAACGGCTTCGTAATACGAACTCGATGCGCGGGCATCATCAGCAATTCCCAGGTCGCAGTTTGAGCTGGCTTGCGTCCTTCTTTCTGGAAGATTTCCAGAACGTGGTCGAACTGCTCTTCCGTTCGGCCCATCGTGAATTCGCTTGGCGGAATCAGTCGTAGCTGCATTCCGATCGAATTGTTGTGGACCAACGACTTGCTGATGTGGTCGGACCACTGTTGTTGATACTGTTTGGCCTGAGCAGCATCAAAAGGCGCCTCAGCTAACGCGGGCGTTTCGTCAGCGAGCGTCGCGACTCCGGTCAAGGTGATAAACCACGCAACGGTCAACAACACGATCGACATTCGTTTCATTGTTGTAAGCTCCTGTGTGCATTGCCTTCCGATGCGGCATTCTTCACGCAGCGGATACTGACACCAGCCGACGCGTCGGCCAGTGGCGGACGGCTGTGACGCTTTGTAGAAGTGAAGTACTCGGCACGGTTCGCCTTGCACCAGCCTTTGAACATCACGCGGTGCTTGTACCAAGTGTTGGGTTGGAAGGCTTGCTTCGCTCCCGTGGGATCGACCGCCACGCCGCCGGACGGGGCCTTGGCGTACGAAGCGTGATCGAAGTAATCGGCACACCATTCGGCCGAATTGCCTGCCATTTGGAATACGCCGTCTGGTGTCGCGCCAGCGGGAAACCAATCGACGGGAACTGGATGTTTGAATTTGATTGGATAGTCCAACCGCGTCTCGTCAGGCGGTTCGTTGCCCCACGGATACTTGCGGCCCTCTTTGCCCGCGGCGGCATACTCCCACTCGGCTTCGGTGGGAAGCCGCTTCCCTGCCCAAGATGCATAGCCTTTGGCCTGATACCAATTGACCAGCACAACCGGATGCTTCGCTAACGAATTGTCGGCAGGAACGAACTTGCCCGCGTTTCTCCCTTCCGCAGCCTTGCCGATTCGCAGGTTCCAGGGCGTTGCATAGCCTGCGTTGCCGTTATTGAGGAACTTGCAGTACTCCTCGTTGGTAACTTTGAACTTGTCAATGTGGAATGACGACACACGCACGCGATATTTGGCGCCGTGGGAGATTTGGGCAGTGCCGTCTTTTAGAATCGTCAAGCCGCCACCGCCGGAGTCGTAGAAATCGCCAACGCGCGTAAACTCACCGCCATTTAGCAGGACCATGCCTGCCGTCCCCATCTTCTTTCCCTCCTCGCCGCGTACCGGAATCATGTCCGGTTCGACGCCCGTCTCCATGATCGCGGTGCCCAACTTCTGTTTGACGCGAAGAGCAGCTGCCGGAGTCGCGACCAGCGCGCGAGTGCGTTTCGCCGACTCGGCGCTGTCCACCCACAGCCGCAACCCAATCATGTCAACGAATATCTCTTTGTTGATCTTTGAACGCTCAACCGCGTCGATTTGAACCTGCGGTCCGTTGGGGCTCGGCGTTGACCGAACAGCCAGCGACTTTCCCGTTGGATCTGCGACGGACTTTGGCTCCGCGGGCGCAACTCGTGGCATAACAACAACGATCGCCACCGCAGTTGTTAAGAATAATCGTTTCATGGTCGCCATCTCCTTACTCGGGGCAGCATCCAATCAGGCAAAGACCTCGCTCTAGCAAAACCGATACACAGGGATCAATGACACGGTAGTACATGTTGACACCGTTTCGCCGCGAGCCAACGATACCTCGATCCACCAATCGCTGCAGCTGGTTAGAGACCGCTTGCGGCTTCATGCCAACAGCTTCCCCCAACTCGCTCACACACAGTTCGTCTTCGCGCACCAGCGCGTGCAACAGTCGCAGACGAGTGTCGTTAGAAAACACTTTGAACAGCCGCATCAACGCCGCCGCCTGGTCATCGGTGATGAGGGGGCGTTCTTCAATCGCTGGTTGCGGTGGAAATCTGATCTTCTTTCGCTTTTTCGTTTTGGTAGCCATAGAATACACGGTATCGTGTAACAATGGAATGTCAAGAGGCGGCGCTGAATTCCTAGCAGCAGCAAAAACTACTTGACAATGTGCCCGCCCGAATAGTTAAATAGTTAACTAAATGTTGAGTTCTAAGTGAACTGCAGCCTGATGGCTCACTAAATCAACTAACCGGACAAACAAAACCATGACATTTATAAGACAACTGTGTGCGGTAACGGTGGTACTTTTTTGTTTTGCCGTGAGACACGCTCACTCGGAGAATCCAGAACTGGAAGTCCTCGTGCTCTTCGACAATACCTCGGCTCGCGAGGATCTGCGGCGGTCATGGGGGTTTTCGGCGCTTATCGATTTTCGCGGTCACCGAGTGCTCTTTGATGCCGGCAGTGATCCAACCCTGTTGCTGGAGCACCTGGAAAAAATGCAGATCGATCCGAAGTCGATCGACCATGCGATAATCTCGCATCAGCATGGCGACCATCTTCGCGGCGTGTACTGGGTTTTTGAGAAGAACCCCAAAATGACTGTTCATTTCTTGGACAACTTCCCCGAGGAAGCCTTTCGCCGCGCCGCGGGTGTCGGAATGAAACCACGTCGCGTGAAGGGACCGTTCGAGGTGGTGCCTGGCATCTACTCAACAGGGATCGTTGACGGTAAGCCGCCCGAACAATCGCTTGTGATCGACACTTCATTGGGGCTGGTCATGCTGGTCGGCTGTTCTCATCCTGGCGTTGTCAAACTGGTCGAGACTGCTCAGTCGCAGCGAAAAACAGATTCGATCCACTTGCTGCTTGGCGGTTTTCACATGTTGCGGAAGCAACCCAACGAGATCAAAGCGGCCATTACACAATTGAAGGATTTGAATGTGACCAACGCCGTGCCCGCGCATTGCTCCGGCGACTTGGCAAAAGAGTTGTTCCAATCGGCCTACGGGGACAAGTTCAACACAGCCGGCGCCGGACGACGGATTGTGCTCGACGAAGGAAAACTGGTCATCAGCACGCTGGAAGCCAGGAACGAGCCAACGGATAAATGAATAAACCGTTAAACAGAAAGTTCGATCATATTCCGGACTTGCGGGACGAGTTTCCCGATACGCCAGCGCGACGGGCGGTGGTGTCGGTCGTGCGCGGATTTGGCGCGCTTGCGCGGCAAATGGGGCCTCACTACGCAAGCTTCGGTCTCACTCCGCCGCAGTTTCAAATGCTGACGGTCATCAACCGGCTACGCGAAGAAAAGGTTACTCAACGACGATTGGCGAAAGAGCTGTACGTTTCGTTTCCCAACATCACGGTGATGCTGTCGCGGCTGGAAGAGGCTGGCTTGATCCAGCGGGTCGTCAGCGACGCCGATCGACGGGCAAAGTTTGTCAGCATCACTCGGCGCGGCCGCGCGCTGTTGAAACGAATTTGGAAGGAACAGCCAGCCCAATTGGAACGCGTGACGGCGGGTTTGGATGACGACGATCGACTAGAGTTGACTCGGTTGATGAACAAGATGATTGCAGCACACGCGGGAGATCCTATTGTGCCGGCTTGTGCGACGACGAATTAACTCGCCTTCAACCAAACAAAGGAGAAATCAATATGTTCACAGTCAACCACAGCCGATTGTTGTTGGCGAGCGGTTTAATCGCTGTTGGCGTTTCCGTACCCGCCTCGGCCGAAACACTGCGCGTTCCCCAGGACCACAAGACGATTCAAGCGGCGATCGACGCGTCCAAGGCTGGCGACACCGTAATGGTCAGCGCGGGAACGTACAATGAGCGAATTCGTTTGAAGCCCAGCGTCACGCTGAAAAGCGCTGGCGACGATGCGAAGGGAAAACTTGGCCTCAAGCGAGCCGAAGCGACCATCATTGATGGCAACGTCAAGGGAGCCACAGCTCCAGGCGTCACAATGGCGGAAGATTCGACTCTCGACGGGTTCAGCGTGACGGGAATTGGCAAGTACGACGAAGAACGCTGGAAGCGACACCACGCCACTCAGGGAGAACAGCAGGCCAAGGAACCGATTGGGGCGCCGGGTACGGCGGGCATCGCGGTGAACGGAATTACTCGCTGCACGGGGACCAATAACAACGTGCATCATATTGGCTATACGGGGATCGGCATCGAAGGCGCGATCGGCAAGCATGTTTCTCCCCACATTTTCCGCAACGTGACTTACCGCAACATGGGCGGCGGCATCGGCTCGATGCGCGGTTCCACCGCGATCATCGAAGAGAATATCTGTTTCGAGAATTTCTATGCCGGCATCGGCCATGAAAACGCCAACCCCCTTGTCATCAACAATGCGTGTTACAAAAACGTTCGGGCCGGAATAGGCATCAGTGAAGGAGCATGCCCGACGGTTCGAGGTAACAAGTGCTACAACAATCGCCGCGCCGGCATCGGCATTCGTACAGAAGCCACAACATCCCCTGTCGTTGAGGACAACGACTGCTACGAAAACGACATGGCCGGTATCGGTGCCCGTGAGGACGCCACCCCAATCATTCGCCACAACCGTTGCTACAAAAACGCGATGGCAGGCATCGGTTGCCGTACGGGAGCTCGTCCGTTGATCGAACATAACAAGTGTTTCGAGAACAAGATGGCGGGGATCGGTTGCCGAACGAAAGCCGCTCCGGTCATCCGCAACAATCGCTGCTACGACAACGAGATGGCCGGCATCGGCTCACAAGAGAATGCGAAGCCGGTGATCGTGGACAATGAGTGCTACGGAAATGTGATGGCCGGAATTGGCACGGAACTCGAAGCCGAAGCGATCATTCGCGACAACAAGTGCTACAAAAACCTAATGGCCGGAATCGGTGCCCGTACAGGTGCTCGCCCAATCATCGACGGCAACACTTGTTCCGAAAACCTAATGGCTGGCATCGGTTCCGAAGACGGCGCCGAGCCGATCATCCGTGGCAATCAGTGTGTCAACAACGAATTGGCTGGCATTGGAACGCAAAACAGTGCCAGAGCCCTGATCATCGGCAACCAGTGTCGCGAGAACAAAACAGCCGGTATTGGTGTGAGGGAAAAGGCGACGGCCTTGATCCTCAACAACAAATGTTTGGAGAACAAATTGGTCGCCATTGGCGTGCGTAATGGTTCGAGCGCTCACATCACTGGCAACTTGCTCACGCGCACGGGCGGCATGCCGCCGATGGTCGCCATTCGTGAAGACTCCTCTGCCATCGTCACCGACAACACCATCAAAGGTGGTGGCGTGGCCGGCGTCATGGTTCAGGGAACTGCGCACATCCGCGACAACCGCTTCGAAGGCAACGGTCCACGAGGTGGTGGTCCGCCAAACTTTGCCGCCTGGGTTCACGGCGGTTCGACGGTATCGTTCTGCGACAACCGGACCGATCGCTGGCGCCACGCGTTGTTTGCTTCGGGTGCCAAGCGCGTCAGCGCAATCGACAACACCGCGATCAACTTCCTTGGCTCGGCCATCGTCGTGGACAAGTCGGAACTACCGGCTCACGTCTTCGGTAACATCGCGCTATCAGACACCGAGAAAGACGCGGCCGCCAAAGTAGGCGGCGCCCAAGGCGTCGTTGCTGAGAACGAGCGGAAGGCACCACCGCCGAAAAAAGAAGCCAACACTGAAGAAGCTCCCGCGAACGATGAACGTTAGCCAACTTTAGTCGAGTAAATAGGAGAATCATCATGCATAAACGTTTAGCGGCAATACTCGTTCTGATTTTAGTCGTCGGGCAGATAGCATCGGCGGCGGAGCCAGCCAAAGGTAAGAAGGCCACGGATGATAAAGCCGCCCAAGCGGCCAATGAAGCGCTGCGCCGGAAAGCAACGAAGAACGTCGAATCGATTGCGGCTCCACTCAAACTGAGTTCCAGCCAGCGTGCCAAGGTGAAGGCGTTGCTCAGTCAGTCGCAGTGGGATGCGACAGTCTCGACGTTCAAAACGACACGGGAAAACGAGATCCACGACCATGCGCACAAGATCGCTCAAACAACCATTCCTGGCATGATGCAAAAATTCATGCCGGCGTACATGAGCAGCAAGATTTCGGCCCAGCGTCGCAAGCAGGGTCGCCGTGGTCCACCTTCACGCGGCGAAATTGCCAAGATTCGCAGCGACGCTCAAGCCAAAATGCAGCCGGCGATGCGAAAAACGGTCATGCCCGCGCTCGACAAACTGACAGCAGCACGACTTGCCGAAATACTTGACGACGAAAAAGTTCTTACCCGCATGCTGGCCGATCGAATCATCAAAGGCAACGTGCTCGGTGACGCAGGAACGAAGAAATTCCAATTAGCTTTAGAAGAAGCCAGCTTCCCTGCCGCGCTCACCAGCGGCGTCGACGCCGTGTTGAACGATCGAACCCAGAAGATGCTCAAGGCGATCGACGTGAAAGAAGTTGTCAAGCGCGCTGGCCTCTAACGTTGCGGTCCAACTCAATGAGAAGGAACGCGGTATGACCATACGAGCGAAACTCGTTTCGTTTCCACCCACAGGAGCAATGCCATGTGCTCGATTAAGCCAAGCTTTTTGAATGTTGCAATTTAGACAAGCCAACTGAATCACAACTTAACTCGCCTTCCGCTTACCTTTACTCCCCCGCCCCACAGCCGCCCACAATGGCTCGTTGTACTCATCACACCACTGGGCGTAGTGAGAGCGTGTTGCCCGAGCCACGAGGAAACCGAAGCATCAACGCTCGCACCGTTTCTTCAACTTCAGGAAAGAGATAGATGGTTCTATCCTTTCCGGTCTTTTTCGCTGCTTTGTGACGGTAGTTGCCATCGTCATCGGACCCTGCTTTGATTCTGATCACCATCCTTTTGTCTGTTTCCTGAACATGGTCCGCTGTCACTCGTGCAAGCTCAGAAAATGGACGAGCACCGGTGAGAAGCAACGCAGCGAAATACTCCCCTATCGGACTCAGGCTCACGGCCTTCTTCTTTGGTGGTCGCTTGCAGTAGTCAAGAACTTCCTTGATCTCGTCTTCCTTGAAGTAGGTGACGCGAGCAAACCCAGCCGGCTTCTTCATGCCGCTGACAGGATTCGTCTCGATAATCTCTTCTTCCTTCACGGCGTGGTTGTCGGTGCCTTATCCAGAACGCAGTTGCAGCCCATCCAGCCGAAGCCGTGATCACGGTGATAACAAAGGACCGGAACGCGGCGAGTTGCATTGAACGGACAACAATCCTGCAACCAGCGATGTTGGCGATAAGAATACAAGGCAACGCGAAGACGCAATAGAACAGGAACGTCACAGCCACGAAGACTCGATCCGCAACAGCATCAGGTCCCATGTAAGGACCCGTCGAACAGAGATAGCCAAGCGGAAGCAAGAGGGCGGTAGAGCTGGCGAGTAACGATACGGTCACATACGGCGAACTTGGCACCTTTCGTTCGACTTCGCGGGAACTCTCTGACGTGGTGCTTATAGACCATCGATACGTTTTGGTCAGCGCAATTTCGATTGCGGTCATATAGAAGACCGCGCAGCCGAGAGGTAATCCGCTTAGCCAAAAATCCGAAATGAGTGATTCTGAAAATGTTGGGGGCGACGGCGGAAACACGCAGATAATTGGTGACAGAAAGTACCAGCCGAGTACTTCTGTTGCCGCGATAATGACGGTGCGACTGCGGCACGCGGAAATGTAGAGTGCCGCAGTAATGATGGCGATTGCAGGAGTAAACAACAAAAGAAAGCGAATCGTGTTGAGCATTCACTCAGTCCAACGATTTGCTTTTAAAGTCGGGCGATTTAGTTACTCGGTGTCGGAGAAACAGTACAAGTGTTGGACGGTTCGGATGTAAAGACGACCGTTCGCGATCGCCGGCGTTGCATACACGTCTTCGCTGAAATCAGCCGTCGCGAGTTGCTTCCAATTTGATTCTGCCGTAACAACGTTCAGTTTTCCTTGCTCGGTCAACGCATAGATTTTGCCGTCACCGTAAACAGGCGAGCTGAAAAACTTCCCAGTCGCTCGCAGTCGTCCAGATTTGAGCTGCTCGCCCGATGCGGCATCGAGCGAAGTGGCAATGCCTCCGTCTTTGATCATGAAGACCACGCCGTTGACGACCAGCGGCGATGCGTTTCGCGGCAGCGACTTGGTCGCACTCCAAGCGACGTGCGTGTCCGTAATGTCTTCGTGCCCTCCGCTTTTAATTCGCATCGCAATCGGCTTGGCGTACATCATCGTTCCTCGGATGCTCTCATACTCTAGTTCGTCCAACGAGCCGTTCTTGTCTCGATCAAACTGATCGATAAAGCTGCGGATGATGCTGTTCGGCAGCTCCGTCTTCTCAAGCATTTTGTTGCTGTTGGCATCAGCGGTCGCGATCAGTTGAGCGTACGGTGGTTGATCCGGCGCTTCACCTCCGCCGGAGTTGACGACGTAAAGCTGACCTTCGTCGCTAACGACCGGAGTCGAGCTGACGACTCGCGAACCGCGACGCACCGTCCAAACTTGCTTCCCGGAAGCGGCTTCGTAAGCATTCACTTGTCCTGTGCCCACGACCACGATCTGATTACCATCCGCTTGGGGCCAGACGACGGGCGACGAATAGTTCCGGCGAAACGCGGCGCGGTCCGTTCGCCACACTTCTTTGCCGGTTCGCTTGTCAAAGGCAGCGAGAAATGAGCCCGTATCGTGATCTTCGATGATGACGACGAGATCATCCACGATGATCGGCGAACCAGCTGCGCCAAAGCTGTTATCGAACGGGCCCATTGGTTGCTTCCATAAGAGTTTGCCAGCGACCGAATACGCGTGCAAACCGCTTGACCCGAAGAAGCTAATGACGACATCGCCATCCGTCGCACAAGAGGGCGTCGCCGGACTGCCGATACGATGTACACTCTCGAGCTTGTCGTACTGAGCTTCTGCTTCCCACGCGATCTTTCCGGATGTGACGTCAACCGCGAGTGTCAAGAGCTTCTCATCGCGCAGCGTCGTCAGATAAGCTCGCTCGCCAAATACCACCGGCGACGAATGCCCACGTCCGACCGGCAGTTTCCACACAACATTCCGGTTAGGCCCGATGTCGGTTGGCAGACTGGTCGTCTCGTGACTTGTACCAGATGCGTTAACGCCGCGAAACTGAGGCCAGTTGTCTGCCTGCGCGAACTCGACGTTCCATAGTATCGCAAGCCCGACGGCGACCAACGAGATGTCGCGTAACCACTTCATAACGACTTCCTCTATTGACGTTCTTTCCCTGCAGGCTCGATCGGGCGCTCACTCGTCGGGCGCGTCTTTCAAACGCCGGTACTTCAGCCCAGATGCCTGCGCCCTTTCCTCGATCTCCTTCAACATCGCACCACCGGCATTCTCAAACTGAATCCAGCACCAACCTTCTTGTATGCGAGCGCCGAGTCCTCCCGGCTGGTCGACTTCAACACCATTCAAGCGGCTCAGTGATGAACGCAGATCCATAATAGATGATTCGTTGAGCGTACCGTCAGTAAACAGAATCAGGTTCACGCCCGGAGGAAACTTATCGCGGTTCGATGTCTTTGCTTTCGATACGACCGTCGCCAGTGCTCCTACGTTAGCGTCGTCCGTACCGGGTGATTTCGGTACACTAACAACAATCGGCGTCGTGAACCGATTGTTGAACTTGCGAAATCCGACGCCGACGCTTTCCGTGATGAGTTTCACACCTTTGGTCGATCGAAGGGCCTTTGTCAGCACTTCAAGATCCGCGTCGCTGTCTGCACCGCGCAAGATGACGGTAACTTTGATTCCTTCATCCGCGTTCGGATCGTCAACCGGGCCGAGTAACATGCCCAGCAACAGACATTGAGTCAATGCGATTGCCATAGTCACCTCGCGATGGATCGTTTTGTGGGATGAGCCAAGCTAACTGACGACCTTGGTGCAGTCAAACTCTGCGATCACCTTACAAGGTTCGGCCAATATCTTGGTTTCTTCGGAACCAGTCTCATCGTCCCAACCCGCTTCTCAGCGTTAGTCACGTACACACCACTTCCTTCAGGACTCCCGTGCTGTCACCGATGCGAGTTTGCTCCGTGCCCATGACCTGTGCCATGGAGAGCCACAGGTTGGCGATCGGGGTTCCCTCGGCGTATCGCACGTGCTGGCCTGTTTGACGTTGGCCGCCCGCCGTTCCGGCAATGACGGTCGGCAGGTTGCTGCAGATGTGTAACTCGCCGCTGCTGAGTCCCGATCCGAGCAGGAACATCATGTTATCCAGCAGCGTGCCCTCACCTTCCGGCGTGGCGTCCATCTTCTGGACGAGCTGAACAAACTGCTCCATGTGGAATCGGTCAAGCTTTTCTAACTGCCTGCGAACGTCTTCGTTTTGTTGATTGTGCGTCCACCCGTGATGTTGTATCGGCTTGTCGAACCAGCCTTCGACCTTTAACGGCGAACTCCACCGTTCTGGCGCGGTCATCAGTGTCGCGACTCGTGTCAGATCGGTTCGCAGCGCCAGAATCATCAAGTCGCCCATCACTTGAATGAACTCGTCGCGATGCATTGCCTGCCACGGCTTGATCGGTGCCTCTGGATTCAGCTTGGTGATGTCCGATTGTCGCTTTCGCACTCGCTGGATCTGCTGCTCCACGGCGCGAACAGATTGTGTGTACTCCTCTAACTTCTCGCGATCGAGTTTGCCGAGTCGTGGACGCAGCGATCTCGCATCTTCCATAACAAGATCCAAAATACTGCTACTGGCGGCATGTTGATCGATTCGGAACAAGCGATTGAAAACGTCTTGAGGGTCTCGTAGCGAACGGGCAACGTGGCCGTGGCCATACCACGAGATATTGTCGAAGTAGACGGACTCTCGGTTGTCTTCGTAGGGGTTGCAGCTGAGTTCGAGCGAACGAAATGCCGTCTCGCGTCCAGCCTTGTCCGCGATAATCTGATCGATCGTTCGTTTAAGGGGATATCCGGCTGGCGAGAGTTCGTCAGGCGCAGCACTGCTGAGCCAGCAAGTACTGGCTTGCGCATGCCCGTCGGTTCCGGCAACTTTGATGCGATCGAGGTTGCTCAGAACTAAAACCTTGTTGCGAATCGACTCCAGAGGTTGCATGGTGGGGCTGAGCGTAAAGTCCTTGCCTGTATCGACTGGATTCCATGCGGACTGCACCACGCCGTTGGGAATGTAGAAGAAGGCCGCTCGCTTTGGCGGCGCGACATCGCTCGCCGCGTGGCACCAGTTGTTTTGCATGATGTCGAGCAACGGCAGGGCAATCGCCGCGCCCGTGCCCCGTAATGCAGCGCGTCTAGAGAGCGTGTAACGCTTCATTTCGACTCCTTCGTGTCGATCTGCTGTGCCCGATATCGAAACGGATGACTCTGGACAATGCCGCGAACCACCGTGCTGAATTGACCGTGATCGGCGGCAAAGCGTGCAACGATTTCCTCGACGACCGGTTCATCGGCAATCCCTAGCTCACGACCCAACGCATAGGAGAGCATGTGTTCGCAAAAGGCGCGCATGAATGATTCGGGATGCTTCAAAAGTGCGTTCTTCATTTCGACGACGTCACGGAACTCCCGAGTGCCGAACAGTTTGCCGCTGGCATCAATCTCGAGGCCAGAACCGTACGCGTCGCGCCAACGCCCAACGGCATCGAAGTTTTCCAACGCAAATCCCAAGGGATCAATCTTTGCATGGCATGACTTGCAAGATTGATTTACCTGATGTTGCTGAAGTCGCTCGCGCAGTGTCAGACCTTGGGCTTCGATCACCTTGTCATCGGCTTCGATCGGAGGCACGTCGTCGGGCGGTGGAGGTGGTGGCTCGTTGAAGATGACCGTGGCCACCCAAGCGCCACGAGTGATGGGGCTCGTTCGCAACGGTGCCGACGTCATGGTCAACGTCCCGGCGGAAGTGATTACTCCACCGTATCGACGATCGTTCAGGACTCGCTTTCGAAACAGTTGTTGATTCGTGTTGAATCGTTCGCGGTTCTCTCGACCGGCGAACGGGACCTTGTCGTCGTACCAAGACTGCAGTTCGTCGGATCGGTACGCGTAGTTGCAGTCCACCAACAGCATGATCGAGCGGTCTTCGACCATGATGCTCTCGAACAACAGCAAGGGTTCGAGCATGGTCTGTAAGCCGAATTTCCACTGCTCGCAACCGATTCGCGAATAGTATTGCGGAAAACGATCGAAGTCCGGGACGGCAGTCACCAACTGATCAAGCCTCAGCCACTGCCGAGCGAAGTTTTGTGACAGCGCCTGACAACGCGGATCTTCCAACATGCGAGTGACTTGAGCGTCTAGCACGGCTGGTTGCGCGAGCGATCCGTCGCGAGCGGCATCCAACAGCAGCTTGTCGGGAATACTGCTCCAGAGAAAGAAAGACAAACGATTGGCCAACTCGTAACCGCTCAACCGTGATTCCGTTTCACTTGCCGCCGACTCGGAGATGTAAATGAACTTTGGCGACGCGAGTACTGCCGCCACGACATCTTTCATGCTTAGCCGGAAAGACTGCGTTTGTTCCAGCCGCTGTACAAAGAAACGATGATAGCGGTCCAGGACCGTCGCTTCCAATTCACCACGAAAGGCTACTTCCAGAAATGTGGAGAGCCGCTCGCGTGCGAGGTCGCTTTGTTGAGCGAGTGTCAATTCGTTCGGGACGGCGAACAATGAATTCGTCGATCCGCAATACCGATCGAATTCAGGACTGCTGACGATCGATCGTCCTAGTTTCAAAAAACTCTCCAGGAGGATCGGTGAAACACTCAGCTCGCGACCGCGATTATTGAAACCACCTTCTGCTTGAAGGTCGATCGCGAAGGGTGAGACGCCCGTCAGAATCTGGCGTTCGACTTGGTTCTTACCGAGCGTTCGATTTCCCACGTGAACCACAGCCGGAAAACGACCCGATGCCGGATCGAAATAGGGCGCGTTAGATCGGATCGTCTTTTCGGGCAGCGGATAGATGTCACCGCCTAGCTGCAGGAGATCTCGCACGGCGTTGTTGTACTCGTAGCGATTCAATCTTCTCATCACGACAGGAGCGGACGATCGATGCTTGCTGAGATACTCATCCAACATTGCATCGAGGCTGGCAACCATTTGTGCCCGCAATTCGCGCGTCGGTTGCTTTTTATCTTCGGGCGGCATCTCGTGGGACGCCAACGTGTCGCGAATCTTACGAGCCGTATCGATGTCGGCAAGTAACGTTTCACGGTGTGTGAAGGCCGTCAGGTCAACATCCGCTTCGGTCGAGCCCCCACCGTGACACCGGTAGCAGAATCGATTCATCGTTACCTTTAGTTCGTTGAACGCAAGTGGCGTCGCACGGCTGGGCGAATTCGCTGAAACCGAAGATCGGTCAATCGTTGGATCGAAAGCGTTTGTGTCGGATTGCGGTTGATCCTTCCGCGTCAGTTGCAAGTAATCGAGGCCCAACAAGTAGCCGCCCTGAAACTTCTTGGCCTTGGGGTTGCTACCAACGAGCTTGAACGACAGCGATTGTTTACCAC
The DNA here is from genome assembly GCA_014381825.1 of Planctomycetota bacterium. GTDB lineage: Bacteria > Planctomycetota > Planctomycetia > Pirellulales > Pirellulaceae. The sequence goes on along the minus strand of JACNKX010000113.1, from coordinate 173,892 downwards.
TCTTCAACCGTACATCTTTTAGCTTTACCAGTGGTGCCAATTCGACCTTGGGACCGTATAGATCGACCGACTGTTTCACGTCCGTTCCGGCGAGCGACATTTCGAACAAGCCATAATCGCTGGCGACCGTCAGCTGGAACGCTAGGTCATAGACGCCTTCCGATTCGACATCGAAGGAGGTCTCCATAGTCGCACCGACACTTCCATCCCACAGAAGGTGCGCGCCACCGCTCCACTGATCACCGTAGTGTTTCAGCCCTTGCACCCGAGACTTTCCCAGCAACGCAAAATCCCGCTCACCTTCGTGTCGCCCACTCCGCGACACGAGTGGCCGGCGGCCACGGACGGCGTGGTAGTCAAATCGGTTCGACGGCGCTGCCGTCTCGCCCGCTTCACTAATAGGCAACGTTTGCGTCTGCGCGGCTGCTGGCGACAGGACGAATACGAACGCGACGAGAGTGATCGCAACGATCGTTTGTTCGAGTTGGAAGATTGTGCTGTACATCGGTGCTACCATCATCGGCCAGGTGCTAGGAGCGTTTCAAGTAGGACTGCTGGGAAGTCCACATCTCGCCATGTAACATCAACAATGGCGAACGATGATCCATCCTAGTTGGATCGACAATGCCGCGCTTCTCGCCGTTCGACGTAAGCCAGGGCATCAGGCGATCCATCTGAACGGTTCAGCAATTCGAATCGACACCCGTCTGAGAGCCTCAACCATGCGCCGTACTTTGTTTTGCGTAGCGAAATTTTCAGCGAGCGTCTTCCGAGGATTCGTCGTTCGGTTGGTGGCGAGCTTCGAACTCTGCGCGACGGGTCCAATACTCATCAGTCGCCATCGCTGCGATCGTTGCACCGGCCAATACGCCGAGTTCAATCATCAACGCGGCAAAGCCGTAGCGGTCAACGATCTCGACGAAGCGTTTGCTTGACGGGTCTTCCCGCCCGCCGAAACTGGCATCTCGCCCTTTGATGGTCATGACAAAGTAGGAGCAAGCGGTGACGACGAACAGCACGCCCGCGATTAGCAACACGATATAGAAAGGATTGGTCGGTTTAGGTTGCGATGCCACAGCGGAGTGCCAATCGGGGTTGTTCCAGTGAAGGTGTGGACTTAGCGTCCGATGATGTATCGATGCGGGTCGACTTCGCGCCGCAAGATGTCTAGTTGCTCGGCGGTTGGTTCCGAGGTGACTTCAAGTGGCGAGCAACATTCGAGTTCAAATTCGGTTTCGGCTTGAACCTGTTCGACGGTAATACCCGGATGCAGCGATTCGATCTGCATGCGTTTCGTCTCTTCGTGAAAACCGAGAACGGCCAAGCTTGTGATGACTTTATACGGACCGGACCCCGGCGGAAGCCCGGCGGCTTCTCTCGCACCAGGGCCATCGAGATACCCGGGCGTCGTAACGAAGTCTAGTTTTTTGACGAAGCGGCGGCGATCGTGCGGCGTGATGACGAGGACTCGCCAGCAGAGCGACCCGAGATCGCTGGCTCCGCCGCTGCCGGGCAGGCGAACTCTTGGCCGCTGGTAGTCATCGCCGATCATCGTCGAGTTGAGATTACCGCAGGCATCGATCTGGGCACCGCCGAGAAACGTATAGTCAACCATCCCGCGCTGACAGGTCTCCATGATGTCACTCATGCTTGTCGCCATGAGGCCTTCGTAAAACGTACGCGAGTCGCCGACGCTGATCGGCATTCGAGGCAGTCGTGGTCCGACTCCACCGGCTTCAAACATCAACGTCAAGTTTGGTGCTGTCGTCTTCTGAGCCAGCATCGCAGCCGCGCAGGGTGCTCCCGTGCCCACAACAACCATCGCACCATCTTCCAACGTGCGGGCCGCGGCACAGATCATCAATTCCATCGGTTTGTAGGTGGGAGTGTTCAGTTGGCCGCTCGCAGTCGTTCGATCAGTCTTTACTTCAAAGTTTGAATTTCAACGTTGGACGTTCATCATGGATCAAGTTCCTGCTGCCGCAAGGTGTCCATCCGCGCCGCGCCGCCACACTGTGCTAAATACTCTTCAAAGTTGGCGCTGTCAAAGATCAAGCGCTCAATAAATTCAAGATAGGCGTCGAAGTCTTGCTCGACCGTCAACCATTCTCGCAGGTGTTCTTCGTCGGAGTAGTATTCGTACGGCATGTTGCCAGGGTAGCTACCATGGGGCACATGACACACGGCGTCGACGCAGTAGAACGGAATCGTCGTCGACGTCGGATCACGACGAATCTCGTCGTTCGATATCAAACGCTCGCAGCTGACAATCAGTTTTTTGGCGGCGCGTGCTACATGCCAATCGGAAACCGATGTCCCAAAAATACGACAGTTCCCGAAGCGGTCGGCTTCGTGGATGTGGATCACCGCAACGTCCGGCCATAGCGCTGGCACGACGGTCAACTCCTGTTCAGTGTACGGACAGGTCACACGCGCGGCCGCGCTATGATCGAACGTGTCAGTTCCGGCGAAGCCTCGCACCGGCAGAAACGGCACGCCCATCGAGGCCGCTTGAAAGCGAAGCGCCAGCGCGTAGTTGGTCCACTCGCACAATTCGATCTGTCCGCTCTCGACCACTCGACGAGCGTGTGGCGACAAGCCGCGAGCTTCCAGTCCAACGATATAAGCGATGTCGACTCGCTTTAGCAATTGGCCTCGCCCGGTATCGTTGCCGGCACAAAGCAATTGAAAGTCATGTGTCGCCGTATGGCCTGCGAAGCTGAGGCCTTGCCGCTGTTGTCGGACAATTTCGTGTAAGAGCGCCGTTGCGATGCGATCTCCGCCAAAGCCGCCCGAAGCCAGATAGTCGTCGTCCGAGACGAATTGGCGCACGGCATCTTGGACCGACATGACCTTGTCGCTCATCTGCTTTGGCTTCTCACGAAACCATTGTCGCGCCGCATCGCAATCCGGTTCAACGAACAAAGGGCCGTTTCCACGCATCGTCATTAGACTTGTTACACAATCGAGATCAACTGATGAACTGCATCGCACCAGTCTAATGACTCGTTGGTGTCGCCGGGAGTGTGGGCTAAGCCGATATGTTACCGGCTGGCCAGCGAGCCACGGACGAACGTCGGCAACCAGCGTTGCCAACGTTGCTCGAGCTGCGACGGTGAGAGACGCAGTTCGTTTTGTAGGGCTTGCTCGATAGAGACGCCTTTGGCCATTTGGTCCAAAATCTTCCTGATTCGGAAGAAGCGATATTTCTGATCGAGATAGGTGATCAGGGCGTAGGACTGCTGATATCCGAGCGTTGCTACGTTGGGGTCGCGACTCTTGAAGGCACTGTCGAGGCTGGCCAGCGGGATCAGCTGTTTGTTGCTGACCGCTTGTCGTAGGTGTTGCAAGTTAGGCTTGCGCGTGCGAGCTTCTTGAAATTCCGCGAGTCCTTCGTTCATCCAGACGGGACATTGGTTGCGCGTGATGTCGTGGATGATGGCGTGCGTGTACTCGTGGACGAGCGTTGATTTGAGCGACTCTTGCGCGGCGGGGCTACGTGGAAATGGAATGCGGATTTTTCCATCGTACAGTCCCGCGATCCAATCCGGGCCTTGGCGGACTTGCTTGAAGGCTTCCTCCGAGTAGACGAGTACCACGATCTGATGCTGCGGCCAATAACCGAAGTCGCGGCCGACGTCACGTCGTGCTTGCTCGAGAACTCTACGCAAGTCGTACGCCGCCGAGTATGCGATGCCGTCTTGGTAACGTAAGTCGAAGTGAGCGTTAGCGGCGCGATCGAACTGTTTCTCGACCGCATGTTCCGTGTCTAGCTTCTGCAACCGCTCGTCAATGCTGGACATCGAAGGATCAATCCGCTTCGCCCGCTCCCAAGCAGTCTTCGCGTGCGTGAGTTGTTGCGTGTCGTAGGCAATGTCGCCAAGGATGGCGTAGGCGTCGGCTGACTTTGGATTGTAATGCAACGCTTGTTGCACGAGAACCTTCGATTTTACATTGGTCCCGCGCGTACTCGACCGGCGATCCTGGCGAAGCGACGCGGCGTGATTGAGAAAGATGACGGAGAGGTTTTGTTTGAATTGACTGTTGCTGGTATCGATCGCAATGGCTCGCTTGAGTTCTGATTCCGCGCGTGTCCAATTGCCTTGGTTCGACAGCTCGATCGCATAGTTGTTGTAAGCGACGGCGAGCTGTTGCTTCTTATCGCGCGACGACGCTCCACGTTTCAGATTCTCAATCACACGCGGCCAGTCCTCGGCAGCTGACGTATCGGTAATCGAAAGCGAAAGTGTGAACGCAAGAAAGAATGCGGATAGCGATCGCCTGTTGTTCGACATCATGAATCATCCCGTCACCCGGCCGAAGCACGTGACTAGCGTGGAGTCGGAAACTCGCCCTGAATCGGGCAACTGAAAGGACTTGCGCTGATGGGCCCGCACGCTTAGTGAGGCGCAAGGCAACTACTAAAGCCTAGGACGCTATTTGCGATCGCGCCGGAGCTGAATTGCCAGATTGAGCCGAAAGACGGCTCTTGTCAGCTGGCCTGTCTTCAATGTTCCGATTCGGATGAGGAAATTTTGCAACGCACGTTGCCTGTGTGCTTCAGAATTGTTCTACAATTCCAGTCGTAATCGCACGCAACTTAGGTTCGGCATGCTGGGCGATGTCGACGACGTCCATCGCATCGACCGTGTCTGGAGCGTCGGGCTTGGCGACATTTGTGACGGCTGACAACGCGAGTACTCTCATGCCAGCGTCCGCAGCTGCGACTACCTCTGGGACGGTCGACATTCCGACAACATCGCCACCGATCCGACGCATGAAGCGATATTCGGCGCGCGTCTCGTAGTTCGGGCCCGTCACCGCGACGTAAACACCTCGATGACAAGCGAAGTTCTCACGGCGTCCAATCGATATGGCCATCGATGCAAGTTCGCGGTCATAGAGAGTTGGCGGCGATGGTTCTGTAAGTGAGAACGCGTTCAGAGTGCCCATCAAATCAATATGGTCTTCCAGGACCATGATGTCGCCGGATCGATATTGTGGATTGATGCCGCCGCTTGCATTCGACGCGATTAGCAACTCGCAGCCCAACGCCGCCACGACGTGAACCGGGTGCGTAATCTGAGCGAATGTGAACTGCTCGTAGTAATGAACGCGACCTTGAAGGGCGATAATTGGCACGCCAGCCAGTTCACCGCAAACCAGCTGTCCCTTATGGGCGACAGCAGTTGGAATTGGGAACGAAGGAAGTTCCGAGTAGTCAAACGTCGCCGCGATGTTGATGTGCGAAGTCAGCCCACCGAGACCCGTCCCAAGGATGACCGCTGCGCGAGGCTGCTCGCTCCAGCGGCTTTGGATGATCCGAACACATTCATCAACGGCAGTGCTGCTCGTCATTCGACTCCCCCACGTCGATACACAAAATGCGTAGAGCGACCAGCCGTTACTCGCTCTCAGCGGCCAGGACACCTCGGACCAACGTGCGTAGATTCGGCTCGGCGGCATTCGCAGCGGCGATGATCTTGGTCACGTCCGCCGGTTCGAGCGCATCGGGCAAGCACATGTCCGTCACGATCGAAAAGCCGACAACACGCATCCCGCAATGAACCGCGACGATCACTTCAGGCACGGTCGACATGCCGACCGTATCGGCGCCGATGGTCCGTAAGAAGCGATACTCGGCGCGCGTCTCAAGATTCGGTCCCGCGACGGCTACGAAGACTCCTTTGTGCGCGACGATATCTTCTTTCCTCGCGATCTCCAACGCTTTGTCGACGAGCTTTCGATTGTAAGGCTCGCACATATCCGGGAATCTTGGGCCGAGTCGATCGTCGTTGATTCCGATCAATGGATTATCGCCCATCAAGTTAATATGATCTTCGATAACGACCAGGTCACCGTTACTGAAGTAGGGATGCAATCCGCCGCAGGCATTCGAGACGACGAGCAACTCGGCTCCCATCGCCTTCATCACGCGGACGGGCAAAGTAATTTGCTTGAGGGGATATCCCTCGTACATGTGGAACCGGCCTTCCATCGCCATCACGGGCAAGCCGCTCAGTGTTCCACACACCAGCCGTCCTCGATGGCTGATTGCCGTCGAGCGGGGAAAGTTGGGAATCTCCTCGTAATCGAGCGACGCTTCTTCGTCGATCTCGTCAACTAACCCTCCCAACCCAGTTCCCAAGATGATTCCAGCGTGAGGCGTCTTGTCCCATTTCGCCTTAATGGCGGCGACCGCTTCTTCGATTTGGCCGTAAAGCTCAAGCATTTCAGCGACTTTCCTTAGTTTTTGCGGAAGATTCCGCAACGGTTTCGAGCAATCGAATGCTGGTTAGACGAATTTCGGGTGATCGAATCCAGAGCGGGGGCGATTGAAAAGAGTAATGCTGGCCAAGTTCAGCCGCAAGTAGATGGAGAACTAGATGGAGAACGCATCGATTCGACGAAATCCCCCTTTCGCAACGCTTCGATAGCATCTAAAATTCGAGGCTTCCAATAGATTTGAGCGATGGCACTGGCGACGCACTGCCAGCACAAAGGGTATTCCGATGCCGAAGATGAAGACGCACAAAGGAACGAAGAAGCGATTTCGCCTGACCGCAAACGGAAAGGTGAAGCACCGTAAGTGTGGAACGAGCCACTTGGCGTTCCGTATTTCGAACAAGCGTCGCCGGAATCTGCGCGGCACGGGCGTCCTGGCCGAGCCGATGGAAAAAAGAATAACTATCGCTCTAAATGGCTACAGCAATTGACGTTTGAGGAGAAACTCCGGCACGAGGGCAACCAAACGCTTCCGCCGACGGAAGGGCCTAGTCGTGCGAACATTACTGGATCGGATCGATGCGTACAACCAAAGGCGCGGCTCGCAATAAAGCCAAGAAGCGGCTATTTAGGAAGGTAAAGGGCTATCGCGGTGGGCGCAGCAAGTTGCTGCGAACAGCGAAAGAGACGCTGGTCAAGGCAGAAGCTTATGCCTTCCGCGATCGACGCGTCCGCAAGCGTGATTTCCGTCGACTCTGGATCACTCGCCTGAGCGCCGCGGCTGCCGAACACGGTTTGCGTTACAGCCAGTTGATCCATGGCCTGAAGCTGGCCGAGATCGAACTTGATCGCAAGGTGTTGTCTGAACTAGCGATTAACGATGCGGAAGGTTTCGGTAGCATCGTGGAGCAAGCGAAGGCAGCTTTGGACAAAGCCGCCTAACGCAACCTCGTGCCCACCAGCAACTCCGGCCTACAAGATGCGCGATTAAACCATGGCGCTCGTAGATTTCCTTCAACAGCTCGAAGACCTTGCGGTCGAAGCTGTCACCGCGTTTGAGTCAGCGACCGACGCGGATTCTCTAGAAGCGGCTCGCGTCGAGTTCGTTGGCGCGAAGAGTGGACGCCTGAAGGCCGCTCAAAAGGGAATGGGTGCGGTCGACAAAGCCGATCGGCGAGCAGCCGGCATTCAATTCAATGAGATTAAAACTCGCATTGATGCGGCGATACAAGCAGCCACAGAGCGAGTTGCCTCCGGCGGAGCGAGTGCAGCTGGCAAGCCTGCTGAGATCTTCGATCCGACGCTTCCCGGCCAGCGTCCGCGACTTGGTCACTTGCACCCGATCACACAAACGATCGAGGAGCTTAAGGACATCATGGGGCGGCTCGGCTTCTCGGTCGCCGACGGTCCCGAGATCGAAGACGAGCACCACAACTTTGAAGCACTGAATATTCCGTCGGACCACCCAGCTCGCGATCCCCTCGAAAACTTCTACATTGCCGCCGCTCAGAAATCGAACGGCAAACCGCTGTTATTACGAAGCCAAACCAGCACGGTCCAAATTCGCGTGATGGAGAATACTCCACCGCCTGTCCGAATCATCTCGCTCGGTCGTGTCTATCGCCCCGATACGGCAGACGCTACGCACTATCCGATGTTTCATCAAATCGAAGGCTTGTTGATCGACAAGCAAGTCACGATGGCCGATCTGAAGAGCGTTTTGCGTTTATTCGCGACGAGCTATCTCGGCCACGATGTTCACATCCGTTTTCGTCCATCGTTCTTCCCGTTCACTGAGCCGAGTGTTGAGGCCGACATGAGTTGGGGCGACGATTGGATCGAGTTCGGCGGAGCCGGAATGGTCGACCCGAACGTGCTTCGTGCGGTCGGCTATGATCCGGAAGAAGTTTCTGGATTCGCATTCGGTCTTGGCATCGAACGACTTTGCATGAGGCGTCATGGCGTGACTGACATCCGTGAGTTTTACAAGAACGATGTTCGCTTCTTACACCAGTTTTAACTCGCAATTCGATCCTTTCACTCCTAGACTCCTATGATCGTCTCCTGGAATTGGCTCAAAGATTATGTTGCGCTGGACGTCGAGCCTGCTGAGGTCGAACGACGGCTGATGATGGCCGGGTTGAACCACGAGGGCAGCGAGTCGGTCGGCGATGATTTGGCTATTGATCTTGAAGTGACTAGCAACCGCCCGGACTGCTTGGGGCACGTTGGCGTTGCGCGAGAAGCGTCTGTGTTGTTTGGTAAACCACTGACGATTCCGGAGCCAGCGCCAAGTGAAGGTGAAGCGACAGTCGCTGACCTCGTAAAAGTCCGTATCGATTGTCCGGGTCTTTGTTATCGATATACAGCTCGGGTTATTCGGGGCGTGAAGATTGCGCCGAGTCCCGCTTGGTTGTCAGATCGACTGCAATCGTTGGGCATTGCATCGATCAACAATGTCGTCGACATCACGAATTATGTTTTGATGGAGTGCGGCCAGCCGCTGCACGCGTTCGATCTGGCCAAGCTTGGCGGCCAACAGATCATCGTTCGCGAGGCAAACCAAGACGAAGAGTTCCTTGCGATCGACCATAAGACCTACGCGTTGGAACCTGGCATGTGCGTGATTGCCGATGCTTCGCGAGTGGTCGCGTTGGGTGGAGTCATGGGAGGAGCCGACTCGGAAGTCTCGGCTTCGACCGTGGATCTGCTCGTCGAAGCCGCTGAATTCGCTCCCGTATCCATTCGGGGCACGGCACGCAAGCTAAATCTGCATAGCCCTTCGTCGTATCGATTCGAACGCGGCCTCGATCCCTCAGGTGTTGATTGGGCCAGCCAGCGATGCAGTGAGTTGATTCTCGAATTGGCAGGAGGCGAGCTCGCGGCTGGCGTGATCGACGTGGCTCGCGAACGCACGAAAACCAAACCTGTCATCTTGCGTCTTGCCCAGCTGAAACGCATCCTCGGTATTGATGTGCCCGCGGAGGAGGTCCAACGAATCCTAATCGCCCTCGGCAACGAGGAAGTTCGCGCTGATGGCGCATCGGTCGAAGTGATCCCACCATCGTGGCGTCGCGACCTAACGCGCGAGATCGACTTGGTCGAAGAAGTCGCGCGGATTCATGGCTACGAAAAGATCCCCGAAGACGCGGCGGTACCGATGTGTCCATCGATTCGTACGGACGCGGATCGGGTTCAAGGCAAAGTGCGACAAGTTCTCACCTCGTCCGGATTCGATGAAGCGCTAACCGCGAGCGTCGTCAGCGAGACTTGGACCAAGGCATTCAGTCCTTGGACCGATGCGAAGCCGCTGAAGAGTTATACCCCCACGTTGAAAGGTGCCGATCGGCTGCGGTTGAGCTTGATTCCAAGTCTGCTTGATGTCCGGCGAGTGAACGAATCGGTTTCAAACCCGGTCATAGAACTATTCGAAACGGCGAAGATCTATTTGCCCAGCGACGAAGAGCTGCCGATCGAGCAGCACACGCTCGGCATTACGAGCGGTGAAGGCTATTCGTCACTCAAGGGCGTTATCGAAGGACTCGTGACCGCATTGAATCCGAGTTGCGCTGTTGAAGTTAGCGAGACGAATCAACCATTGCTCGACACGGATCGTTGCTGCGAACTGCGAGTGAATGGCCAGTTGCTCGGGTTTCTCGGCGACGTGACGGCCGCGGCGCTTAAATCGTTTAAGCTTCGAACTCCAACGACGGTTGCTGAGTTGAGCATTGCAGCCTTGGGAACGATTGCGAATCTAATCCCACAGCATGCGCCACAAAGCGCCTTTCCCGCGATGTCCCGAGATCTAAATCTAATTGTTGACGAGTCGCTTCGTTGGTCGGATCTTGCCAATACGGTGCAAAAGTCCGCCGGCGGATTGCTCGAAGCAGTGACTTACCAAGATGTCTATCGCGACGCGAAACGCGATGGTGATGGCAAGAAGCGGCTTCTGTTCTCAATTACGCTACGGTCCGCTGAAACGACTCTGACAAACGAGCAAGCTGACGAGATTCGCGATGCGATCGTTGCGGCTTGCGGTGAGCAGCATTCAGCCGCGTTGCTGGTCTAAAGCCGCAATCCAAGTGCTTTCAGCAGGGCAATACCGACAAAACTGCCGTAGGTATTGCTTTGCCAGCAACTCTTGTATAATGCTCCGTTGGTTAGGCGCGTGCCGAACCTAGTTGGAAGAACTTAGATTGTTACGCCTCGTTTGCTCGTTCCCGATCCCCGCTTTGAGTCACTCACAGCAGTTTGGATCGACCGCTGGCTCGCTCCAGCGGCGGTAGCTCACCGAGGGCGACGGCAACTGCGATCTTCCGAAGAACCGCGAAAGCGGATGTGAGTTTTGTTTTTTGGAGTGAGCCTCCGTGGCTCAGGGAATGGCAATGACTAAGAAACTGTACGTGGGAAACTTGGCTTTCGCAACGACCTCTGACGATCTACGTGACGCGTTCAGCGAATACGGAGAGGTTAGCTCAGCAACCGTGATTACGGATCGCGAGACGGGTCGTTCGCGAGGCTTTGGCTTCGTCGAAATGGAAGACGGCGCGGAGCAAGCGATTGAAGCCATGAATGGCAAAGATCTCGGTGGCAGGACGCTGAACGTCAACGAAGCGCGCCCACGTGAAGATCGTCGCGGTGGCGGTGGTGGTGGTGGATACGGCGGCGGCGGTGGTGGCGGCAGAGGCCGCTACTAAACTAAGCCAGTTGCTAGGCCGGGCCCATCTTAGCGCCCTTGACGAATAACTGAATCATGAACGAGACGCGAGTTGCCTGGCGGTGGCTCGCGTCTCGTTATGTTTACCGTGCGTGAGGAACAATTGATGTCAAAGAACCAAGTATCACGGCGAGGGTTTGTACAGACGGCTTCCGCTACGGCCGCGTTGGTCGGAGTGACTGCAACTGCGGTGAGCCAATCTGCTCCGGCGCCAGCGCAAGGGGCGAACGATCGGATTCGGATTGGATTTGTCGGCACGGGTGGCCGCGGATTCGGTGCCCATGTCAAGAACCTCGCGGAACTAAAGAAGGCCGGTGCGAACATCGACCTCACGGCTGTCTGCGACGTCTTCAACGTTCAAAGCGACAAGGCCGCAGATTACATCAAAAAGAACACCGCCACGTTGCCGAAACAGTACGTCGATTATGAAGACTTGCTCGCTGATCCGAATGTTGATGCCGTCTGTATTGGTACGCCCGATCATTGGCATTCGACGCAAGCGATTGCTGCGATGAACGCTGGCAAGCATGTGTACTGTGAAAAGCCGATGACGAAAACCGTCGAGCAAGCGATCGACATCGTCGACACTTGGAAGTCTTCTGGTAAAGTCATGCAAGTCGGTGTGCAATCGACCAGCTTGCCTGTCTGGGATAAGGCTCGCGAGTTGATCAATGAAGGAACGATCGGCAAAGTGCTTCAGTTCCAAACTGAATTCTATCGGAACTCGAACATCGGCCAGTGGCGAAACTACAAGCTGACCCGCGACATGTCGCCGAAGAACATCGATTGGCAGCGTTGGCTTGGTGCGAAAGAAGGTTTGGCAACCGACCGTCCGTTCGATCGTGCCGTCTATCGACAATGGCGACGGTTCTTCGACTTTGGTGCGGGGATGTACACCGATTTGTTTGTGCATCGTTTGACGTCCATGTTGAAGGCAACGGGCCTGCGAATTCCGAAACGGGTCGTCGGTGCCGGCGGCATTTTCCTCGAGTACGACGGTCGCGAAGTTCCCGATGTCGCGACCGTGGTGGCCGATTACGGGGAAGGCGTGCAAGCGCTAATCTCCGCGTCCATGTGTAACGAAGACGCCGCGTACCCGCAGTTGATTCGCGGCCACCATGGAAGTTTGCTGTTTGGCAACGGCGAGAAGTTCACTGGGCTCGATTTCCAGCCAGAGCGACCACAGGTAACCGGAATCGGTTCGTTGCACCGAGATACGAAGATTCGTCACGAAGTCGGCGAAGTAAAGAATACGACCGCGGCGCATTTCAAGAACTGGTTGGAGGCGATCCGGTCCAACCAGCCGGCGCACTGTAACAACCCGCCGGATTTAGGCGCGGCAGCTGTCATCGCCGTGATACTCGGAGCGAGAAGTTATCGTGAAGGCAAAGTCTTCTTCTGGGATGAAGAGAAACGCCAAGCAAGCGATGTCGATCCCGGTTGGTCAGACCAATGGGTCGCTCGTTCGAGAGCTGGTGGTCCAACTCAGCATGTCCCAGGCTGGAACGCGGGCGACAAAGGCAGCGCGCTAAAGACACCCGAGTGGCAAAGCCTCGAAGGTCCCTGGATAGATGGTAACGATCCTGCCGCGTAGGGTTGTCAAGCGTTTGAACCGGCGAGCCACGCGGTACTGAAGGCGGCTTGAAAATTGAAACCTCCGATCGGGCCGTCGAGATCGAGAACTTCGCCAGCGAGAAATAGATTCGGCACGAGTTTGCTTTGCATCGTGCTTGAGTCGACATCACGAAGTGAAACACCGCCGGCGGTGACTTCCGCCTTCTTGAAGCCGCGAGTTCCGCTGACCGGGATGCGCATTTGTTTGATCGCGTCTACCAACTGACGCCGAAGTTGTCTTGATAGCTCGGCCGCCTTTACATCGGCATCAGCGCCCGCGTGTTCAAGAAATGCTTCTGCTAACCGGCGCGGTACAAGTCGCGTGAGCATCCCGACTAGCTGCTTCTTTCCGTCGTTCGCGGCCTCCCGAGCCAAATAGGTTTCAATTTCTTCTGCACTCTTGGCTGGTAGAAAGTCGCACTCCAGGTCAAGTGAGGTCGGCGCTGGATGACCGGTGATCGTTCCACTAACATCCAAAGCAACTGGTCCCGACAAGCCAAAATGAGTGAACAGGAACGATCCTCGGCGTTCATAGAGTGGCTTGTTCTTCTTCTTTCGAGTCGCCTCGCTTGAACCCGTTGCTCGCTGGCTGACAACGACCTTGACGATAACATCGGGAATGGTAACGCCCTTCAGTCCGGTGACCCACGCCGCGTTGGTCGTGATCGGTGTCAGAGCCGGTCGCGGCGGAACGATTGTGTGTCCGAGATCGGCCAGCCACGCATAAGCATCTCCGGTCGTGCCGCATCCGGGATAGGATTGACCTCCGGTCGTGATGATTACGGCGTCGGTTTCGTATTCATTCTCTGGTGTGACCAACTGAAATCCGACATCTCTCTTAGCGATCTCGACGAGTGGCTTGCCAAGACGGAGTTCGCACCCGCTACGTTCGAGTCTTCGCCGCAACGCTGCCAGTACATCCGTCGCTCGATCACTCTCGGGAAACACCTTTCCAGTCTCTTCGACCTTTGTGGCAACGCCCTCGGCTTCGAACAGCGCAACGACGTCTGCTGGGCTTAGCGCGGCGAGTGCCGAATGCAAGAAGCGGCCTTGACGGCCATAGGCGTCGACGATGCCTCGCGCATCGGTATTGTGTGTGATGTTGCAGCGAGTGCCACCCGACATCAAGATCTTTGCACCAGGCTTGCGATTCTTTTCTAGTAGCAGAGTTTGTTGTCCAAGCTCCGCAGCTCGAATAGCCGCCACCAATCCAGCCGCTCCCGCGCCTACGACGACCACGTCCCAACGCATATTCGCATTTCCTGAGATGACGTAAATCAAACGGCGAACTGAGGCCGTTCGTCCGCTGATGAACTGCGGCACCGATTCAAGTCAAGGTAGTGAGTTTACCAAGGAGTGTAGGATGGACCTCTAGTCCGTCCATGCTCCGACGGACTGGAAGTCCATCCTACTGCTAAGATGCTACCTGCCGCTTCTGCAAAAGGCACTTATCGTAGATAATTCGCTTCCTGGCGGGCAGAATGTCAAACACCCTGTTGTTAAATACTCATGCCACTGATCACCATACGCGACCTTAGTATTCGTTTTCGCGGGCCTGCGTTGCTCGACGGCGTTGATTGTACGATCGAGCCGGGGCAACGCATCGGCTTGTTGGGTCGAAACGGAGCCGGGAAGACGACGTTCATGCGAATGTTGCGGGGCGACGTCCAACCGGATCACGGACAGATTCTGTTCGCCGCTGGAACGAAAGTCTCGCTTTTGCCTCAGGACGTTCCGAAGGATGTTCAAGGAAGCATCGCATCCGTTGTCGCCGAAGGCGTTCTCATCGATTCAGAGGAGGCCGACGACGAACACGATGCCGAATGGCGCTCGCAGCATCAGGTCGACAAAATTCTATCTCGCATGGAACTCGATCCCGAGGCGAAATTCGAGTTACTCTCATCGGGGATGAAACGCCGAGTCTTGTTGGCGAAATCGCTTGTATCCAGTCCAGATCTTCTATTACTCGACGAGCCAACGAACCATTTAGATATCGAAGCGATTGGCTGGCTTGAAGAGTTTCTCGGGCGCTGGAACGCATCGCTTTTGTTCGTGACTCACGACCGAATGTTTTTGCGCAAGTTGGCGACGCGAATTTTGGAGATCGATCGTGGACGGCTGTTTGATTGGTCGTGCGACTACGACACGTTTCTTCGTCGCAAGGATGAGGCACTTGCCGCGGAGGAGAAGCAGAATGCGCTGTTCGACAAACGGCTTGCCGAAGAGGAAGTGTGGATTCGTCAGGGTATCAAGGCACGCCGCACTCGCAATGAAGGTCGAGTGAGGGCGCTGAAAGAATTGCGTCTTGAGCGAAGTGAACGGCGTTCGGCGGTTGGCAAAGTTAACTTGAAGATTCAGGAAGGACGACGAAGCGGGAACCTGATCGCCGAAGTCGAAGACGTCTCGTTCTCCTTCGAAGACAATGAAATTGTGCGTGGATTTTCAACCACGATAATGCGGAACGACAAGGTCGGACTGATGGGGCCGAACGGAGTTGGTAAGACGACCCTCCTGCGAATCCTGCTCGGTCAACTGACACCGCAGGCCGGCTCGGTTCGGACAGGGACAAATATCGAAATTGCTTACTTCGATCAGTTGCGTGAACAGTTGGACGAAGAGCAGACAGTCCAGGAGTGTGTCGGCGAGGGAAGTGATACGGTCGGTATTGGTGATAGTAAGCAGCACGTCATTGGATACCTCCAGAAATTCTTGTTTACCCCAGAACGAACGCGAACGCCAATTCGCTTTCTGTCCGGGGGTGAACGCAATCGCGTTCTGCTCGCAAAGTTGTTTTGTAGGCCGGCAAACGTGATTGTGCTTGACGAACCAACAAACGATTTGGACTCCGAGACACTGGAGATGCTTGAAGAACGCTTGATCGATTTTCAAGGAACCGTGTTGCTGGTCAGTCATGATCGTGCGTTCCTAAACAATGTGGTGACGAGTACGATTGTTTTCGAGCCTGATGGTGTCAGAGAATATGTTGGCGGCTATGACGACTGGTTGCGGCAACGAACGATGCGACCCGTCACCGCGACACAAACCGCCAAGAAAAAAGCATCAAAGTCCACGGATGTCGACACGACGCCCACACGACGCCTGAGTTACAAGGAACAACGCGAACTCGACGCGTTGCCGGAAGCGATTGAGAAACTCGAAGCCGAAGTCGCAAAGCTTCATCAGCAAATGGCCGAGCCGACGTTTTACCAGCAGTCGCGTGACCAAATCGCGAAGAAGCAGTTAGAGCTGAAGGACCTGGGAGACAAGCTTGCCAACGCGTACTCGCGTTGGGAAGAGCTTGAGCGGGTAACCGATTCGGTCTGAGCGAATGTCAACTCGGCTGGAATTCGTCTTACGAAGACCGTACGCTATGGCGAATTCTGCGTATCCACTTTCGTTTCACGAGTGAGAAATCATGGGCGAGCTATTCACCATCGCGAATTTAATGACTTTGGCCATGCTGACGCTGCTGCAAGCAGTGCTTGGCTTCGATAACTTGCTGTATATCTCGATTGAGTCGAAACGCGTCCCGGAAGAGAAGCAGCGATTCGTGCGACAGCTTGGGATTGGCTTGGCAATCGGCCTTCGAATTGTTTTGCTGTTGGTCGTCATGAGTGCCATCGAACACTTGAAGGAGCCATTTTTTGCACTGCATCTTAAAGGTGTGTTCGAGGGTGAATTCAATGTCCATAGTCTGATCACCTTGGTTGGCGGCGGGTTCATCCTCTATACCGCGATGAAAGAGATTTATCATCTGCTCGCCGTTGACGACATTGATGGGCCGGACGGTGATAGGCAGCGATCCGTAGCCGTGGCGATCACATGGATCGTGGTTATGAATCTGGTGTTCTCGTTTGATTCGATTTTGAGCGCTCTTGCGTTGACCAAAGTCTTTGCTGTGATGGCAACGGCGATCGTAATCAGCGGCTTGCTCATGATCTGGCTTTCCGATCACGTCTCTGAGTTCCTTAAGAAGAACCGCATGTACGAGGTGCTCGGTTTGTTCATCTTGTTCATCGTTGGCGTGATGTTGCTGTCCGAGGGCGCGCACCTCGCGCATATCCACCTGTTCGGCTCGGAGGTCGAGGCCATGACCAAGAGCACGTTCTACTTCGTGCTGGCAGTGCTAGTAGTGATCGACATCGTACAAAGTCGCTACCAAAAGAAGCTGCTGGAACAACGCCATGCCGAGACGCATTGAGTGTGGTTGGCGCACTCCATCCGGCAAACCGCGTGATTCGGAACGCGGCCCATGCCGAAATTAGCTGCCGCTCCAAAACAGATTATTGGAACTCGAGCGATTGTGACGATGAAATCGACTAGGTGCTGCGAATCGACTTGTATCGATCCGATGTGACCGTTGGTTTGATTCCGCTGGAGAAGGAAGATGAGACGAGACTTGTTGCTGACGCTGACACTTGTCTGTTTTGTGGGTTGCGCGTCGCCAGGGACTCGCTCCAATACTTTGTCCTCGCAAAGTTCTCCGCAGACGCCCGCTAATCAAGTCGCGGCCCCGCAGACACACCCAACCGAGAGTCAAAATGAAGGGTTCTCGTTTTCAAAAATGCTTCAGTTTGCTGGTTTTAAGCAGCCGGAGGCAACGACTCCAAGCCTCGTGCCACAGGAACTTACGAACTTGGGTAGCGTGATCAACACGGTCACAGCAAAATCGGCCGAGTTGAACGTCAACGATCCCCCGGAAGTCACACAGCAGAAGGCCCAAGCAATTCTCGAGTCGCTGCAAGGTTGGGACAGCACGCTGGCCGCGAGCCATTCGACGGGCTTGGTCAACAACGAGATGGCCCACACGTTGAACACGTGGGTCGGCAAGATTCGTACTCAAGCCCAGCAACTCGTCCAGTACGTGCCGAATCCGGAAACGATTGCCGCAATTCAGCAATTGGCCGGAAGCCTCAATTCGACGTTTGGCAACATTTCTTCAATGCTGAACCAAGGCAACGCTGTCTCGCAAGCTTTTTTAGCTGCGAACCGTGGTTAGTCGCGGCGATCACTTCGAGCTAAGTCGCGAGAGGACGAACAACGATTGGGCGGCTCGAACGCGGACGTCGATGTTCTCGTGATCGAGCAGCGGAATCAGTTTAGGGCCGACGCTGACCGCCTTCGCATCGCCAGCAAATGTTGCGGCGTAAGTCCGAATCGCTGGATCGTCGTCTTGCAGATTCGCGACCAGTGCCCGCAACCCCGCGGCGTCGCCGAGCGATGCGAGCGCGTGTTCATTGTAGGCACGTGACACCGCATCCGGTGAAGACCCGACGTTCTTACGGATTTGCGGAATATCAGAAGCGTCGCCGATTCTGGCCAAGATCCATGCAGCGATCTTTCTTGTCTCTGGAGCGGCGTCAGACAAACTCGTTCGTAGTCGGTTCATCGCCCTCTTGTTGCCGTTGCGCGCAAGGGCCGCGTTCGCCATTAAATGCAGCTTTATATTCTTGGTTTGTTTCGCGCCACGCTTCATCGCCTTTCCGTCACCAATTTCGTTCACCTTGTAGAGGCTTTCAGCTGCGTGAACGTGGCCGTACGGATCGTCTCCAGCAAGGATGTCGAGCATGACTTGAGCCTTGTCGCGATCACCGGCGCGAACGAGTTCCCGTGCCAAGCCACACTTGTGCTGATCATCTTTCTCCGAGGGCAACTTGGGCTCGAGATGTTGTCGTACTTCGTCGCCGTGCCCTGCGAGTGTCAAGCCTTCCGCTGCATGAATCGAAGGCCAAAACTCTTCGCTCTTCATGCCGTCACGAAGAATCTTCAGGCAGCGATCCCGCTGCTCAGCGGATAACTCGAATGTATCCTCGGCGGTTACAACGCTGGCTTGGGCGCATTGAAATGCAAGTAACAGGAGCGAACATCTGCATGCGAATGTAAATCGACTTAAGATACGAGGCATCGGAGTAACTCCCGTGATTCAGCATAGTCAGAAAGTTTCCAGAGGTTCTTGGCGAACCGTAGGAGACTACTATACTCGGTTTACTCTCGACACGCGCGGGCGATGGAGCGCTTGGCGATTCGGCGCGTTAGCGCTGCAACGTTGTTGTAGGCTGGGCGGCTTGCAGCGTCTGATCTTCTTCGGCCTGCGCCGCCAACTCGGCATCGGCCTGCTTCCACTTTTGGAGCAAGTCTGGCACGTTCTCGAAGTCCAAATAAATCGGCGGTTTAGCGGGGTTTACGGCCGTCGCCATCCCGGCTACTCGCCAGCCGATTGGCTCGTGTCGTAGAACCCAGACGATTTCGTAGACCGATCGCTCACCTGACTCATCGAACTCACTCCAGATGCTGTTGACGTGTACGCCGCCTTGCACGTGCTTGATTTCACCGATCTCGTACTGGGCCGAAGGCGAACCCGGAGGCTGGACCGCGAGTTCGTGTTCCTTCGTTTCGCGGCGGGCGATGGTTGTTAGCAACGCCTCCGCAATCTCGTTGTTGCCATCACGAAGTGCGACGAGAAACGCTTCGACGACCGCATCCGGTTTGTTCGTGTCGGCTGCGGCAAACGGAATATCCGAAGACGCGTCGATCGAAAGATCACGAGCATTTTCATCCGGCACGACTGCGTTGTCGGACGACGACGGATTGCACCCCGCAGCAAGAGCCACGAGCAATGTAATGACGAGAAGCGATTGCTTGCTCATAACGATGACTTCCATGTCAACAGTGAGCGGACGGATTTGAGACCAATGCGCGCGAAGTGTCTCAGTTCTCGTGCGAACCGTCAAGTCGAACGCGAGCAGCCCGATTGTTACTTGCTAGCACGCTAGGCGTATTTTACGGCCAGGCATTACCTCGTGATTGCTACTCGGCTTCGAGTGCTTTCTCGTCGGCTTCTTTGCCGCCGAACGAGGTTCGAAGCGCTTCAGCAGCGGCAGAAACGGTCACTTCCTCTCCTGTCATCTTAAGGAAGTAGTTTCCCTTCCCCTCGACAGCCAAGATGACTGCCACCATACGGGCGTCCTTCAACGCTTCGGTCTTGCGAAGAATCGGCGGCCCGACGGGTTTCTTGTAGGTGCCCGTGACGTCGACGACAACGTATTGCCCGATATCTGACTTTCCACTGGTAACCTTTGACTTGCGCCCCTCAGAATAAAACTGACCCACCCAGCGATCGACATTGGCTTGCACGCCACCGCCCCCACCGAACGAGAAGATCGCCAACTCGGCAGCTTCCTTGCCGTCTTTGGCGGCGGGAATCTCAAACTGAGCTAAGCGCAAGTTGCTTGTCGGCTTGGATTGCTTCCAACTGGCGGGAGTCTTCAATGTGATTTCACCGACTTTGGAGTCTTTGACCTCGTCAGCCGCAAACGTGAAGGTGGTCGCAACGAGAATCAACGTGGCTGCTATTGCTAAACGTGAGAGCATTGTGAATTCCTGTCCGAGCAAGATATTTTGTATTTAGGTGAGCCTAACGGCAACGGTATTTGAGTTTCAGTCTTCGAGTTTCAATTCTGCTTGAGTCATGCACT
The DNA here is from genome assembly GCA_014381825.1 of Planctomycetota bacterium. Classification (GTDB taxonomy): domain Bacteria; phylum Planctomycetota; class Planctomycetia; order Pirellulales; family Pirellulaceae. The sequence goes on along the minus strand of JACNKX010000113.1, from coordinate 153,861 downwards.
CTGTAGAATTACGACAGTAACAACCAGCAGCACGACGATCAACAGCCCCAATATAATCAGCGGAGCAATCGATTTCTTCTTCGAAGTTACGCGGCGAGCAGGTGCCGCCACGGGTTTGCTAATGTCTTGCTCCTCATCATCAGGCACCAAGAATGATGGAACTGGCGTCACGGGATCGAGCTTCTTCGTCGAGGGTGTTGTTTCCAACGAAGGGAATACAGGAGCGGCGAGTTTCCAATCTTCCCAGCCTTCGCGCCACACCATTGAATCTGCGGTTACTCGACCTTCCGTCAGCCAACGACGCATGACGTCACCGCGCGCCGGGCCATATTGTCCGCCAGCCGACGGTCTCACGTACCAAACGGAGTCGGGAGACTCGCCGATTGGATCGGAAGGATTCTCTCCGGAGATCGGCTCAGGCGACGGTTGTTGAATGACCGGATCGGCGGACGGAGCGTTCGCGGGTGCTGTTGCTCCGGCAGTGACCGGAGTTGCCGCCGCCTGAACCGAAGTCGGGCGATGTTTTGGAGCATCGGACGGTAGTTGGCTCTCCATCGGAATCAGCACACGCGAGTCGCAATGAGGGCAGATCCCGCGTTTTCCAGCCAGGAACGCTTTTATGTTGAGTCGTCGCCCGCAATCGGGGCAATAAAACCGAATGCCCATTTAACTACTTGTGCGAGGGGGCGAGAGGGTCAGGCGTCCGTGAGTCCGCAGTTTCGAGAACCACTATTATACATTGAGCGGTACTGATGGGAAGCGAACTGAAACGCTGGGCGAGCTTGCACTTCCTTGCGGCGAATCGCAGATCCGCGTATACCAGCACCGTCACCGGATGCCAATTCAATCCTATACATTACGTCTAAGACAGAACATCGGCAGGAATCATCACGGATGCAGGAAGAAATCGAAGATCAAGACGAAGGTGCAGTCGAAATTGCGATCGTCGGCGACATGACGGAGAACGGCGCTGATTTGACGGACAAACTGCTCAGCGTCCCTCAAGGTGGCGAGTGCATTATCTACTTCGATTCACCGGGTGGCAGTCCCTATTGTGCATTGTCGCTGATGAACTTGATTGTCATGCGCGAGGTACAGGCGACCGGCATCGTGACGGGCGAGTGTTCGTCCGCCGCGCTGTGGCCGCTAGCGGCGTGTGTTCGGCGCGTCGTCACGCCCTATAGTGTTTTGCTATTTCATCCGATGCGCTGGCAAAGTGAGGAAAGCGTTCAGCTGGCGGAAGCCGCCGAGTGGGCTCGGCACTTCGCCCATTTGGAAGGAAAAATGGATCAGCTCCTTGCCGACATGTTCGGAGCTGCGCAAGACGATATTGAAAAATGGGTCCGACCCGGAACGTACGTCTCAGGCCCCGAGTTCGCCGCCGCCGGGTTGGCCGAACTCGTGGATGTCGTCAAACTCGCCCAAGAGTTTCGCGAACGCCAATCGCAGGTGTGAGCCTTACGCTCTAGCGTTAGGTTCTTCCAGTGCCACACGCATTCGCCGAGAGTTGCTCTTTCCCAGGAGTACGTGTCGGCGGTAGCATTACCGACTACTTGGAAAGGAATCGGTACGTTGCGATCTCGATGGAACTTCTTGCCCCTGATCCTCCTTCCGCTTTGCTGCATCGCATGCAACAAGAACGAACCATCCGTCAAAACACCGGCGGACGTTGTTCAGTATGCGTCGTTGCCCGGTCTGACCGAGACGCACGACGCGGAGCTGCAAGCTGAACTCGCGAGACTAATCGCGGAGTACGCGACTCCGCTCCAACTGATGGGGAATTCGTCTCGGGCCGGTTCGAATCATTCTCGCTTGGAGGCAATGCCGAACGCGGCTTCTGTGGTCGCACAATTTGACGAGATCTTTCCACCCAATTTTCGTGACTCCAGTCGCGAGAACTTGGACAAAGTTTGGCCGGTCGAGGGTTTTGAGTTTACGGCGTCAACTCTTCATGTTGTTGCCACGTTGTCGCAGCGTTATCGGGCGAAGCGTGAGAAATACGAGCAGCTGGTCTCGGCGGTGGACTTTGACGTTCCCGTTGATCATTCGCTTGGGTTGTCCGCCGACACGAGTTACCTTGACGCGATCGAGATCGGTAATCGACTCGAAGGTCTATACGCCGCTGGCCTCTTGGAAGCCGGTGAGCCAGAAAGGGCCATCGAACCGCTACGGCTGATGTTGCGCGTGAGCGAACAATTGGCCGGCGAAAGGAATATCGTTTCGCGGGGTGGAGGGGCAGTGCGACGAGGCGAGGCTCTCCAGTTGTTGGAAGGCATCGCGCGACACCCAGCTGCCACGCCCTCCGTTCATCGGCAACTGAAGATGCTCGTTGTCCAGCAATTGGAGCGGTGGCCAGATGACGCGAACGCCTGGATCGGTGATCGAGCGCAGGGATTGCACACGTACGAGTTGATCCGCGATGGCTACCTGTTGTCGATGCTTTCTTACGAAGAGCTCCGTGAATACCGCGATGAGATCGGAATCCAGCAATTGGCTGAACTCGTCGCCGTCAATATTGATCAAGACGAGTTGTTCTACTTACGTACAATGCGTGATGTCGTCGACGCCTGCCAGAAGCCTTACTACGAACGCGCTTCAGTCTTCCGGCAAATCGAAGCCAATCTAGAACTGCTGCGTGGGCGCGACGATTATCCCTTCGTTGCCGATCAGCTGTTGTTGTTACAACTTGATCAAGGCAGCCGTTTAATCGCGCTGGATCGGGCGAAGTGCGAGGCCTGGGCGCTGGCGTTGCAAATCGCCACCGGGGGGACGCCGCCAAAGGCCAAGATCAATCCTCTAACGGGCGATGACTTCTTCGTCGATATCAGCGAGACGCAAGTCGTTGTCGATGCAGTCGATCCAGACCAAGGGCAACCTGCGGCGATCGTACCGCGATTGCAGAGCAGTGTCTCGAGCTTTGACGCAAGTCGCGATATTCGACGATAATTGCGACAGCGAAGTGTTTCGTTGGGCTTCAGAAGTGCTCGACGGCCGCTAGGAACTCGCTGCCTCGGCGAACTGAAGGAGATGAATTGGCGAGTTATTGCCTTCGTACTCGCCGTTCTCTGCAAGCCTTCGTCCGTTGCCGTTGCTTCCACGATTGGTTGTGACAATCGCAATTCGTCCCGTTGGCCCGTGCAGGTTAATACTGTGGCAATTCAGAAGTTTCGTCGTTGTGTAGAACGGCGTTTCTTCGTCGGGCAGCTGGAAGATGACTTGCCCTTGGCCGGGTGTGCCGCTGGTGACGGCCATTACAAACCCTTCGTCATGCAGAATGATTTCGTGGACAAAGCAGTGAGTCGACGCACCAAAATTCAGAGTGTGTGTTAGCTCGGCAGTTTCAAAGTTGAACAACAAGACGCTCGGCGTGCCCTGGACCGTTGCCCCATTTTTCGGAATCGTGCCTCCGACGGCTAGACGCTTCCCGGCTCGATCAATCGCCAGCGTTCGAACACCGCCGACATCTTGCAGTCGATGCTCAAGATACAGCAAACTCGCGTCGAACTCCCGAACGAGTTGACCGTCTGTTGCTCCCCATAGCTTTACGATGCCACGATCGTCGCCTGAAGCGATCAGCTGTTTCTCTGGATGAAAACGAACCGAGTAGACATCGGTTTTATGACCTTGCAACTCTAAAAGTGGTGCTCCATCGACAGCGGCCCAAATACGAACCACTTGGTCGCGACCACAGGTAACAATTCTCGTACCATCCGCATTCACATCCAGATCACGAAGCCAACCATCGTGTGCCTCGTTCAAGGACCAAGCTAGTTCCGGCTTCCCATCGTTCGCATCCCACGCACATAGCTTTCCCCAAGAATCGGCTGTGTAAAGTCGTTGGCCATCGCGCGAGAAGGCGAGCGCTTGCACCCAGCCATCGTGGGCGGTTAACGCAGGCAGTTCTTGAGGCGCTTCCGTGGCGAGATCCCACAATCGGACACGACCATCAAAGCCGCCTGCCGCGAGCAACTTCCCCGACGGATTGAACTTGGCAGCGAATACTTGTGGGTCGGCACCAATGACCGCGAGCTCTTTTGGCTCGAAGCGAGTTGCGAGGTCTTGTGGTTGTTCGGTCATGGTCTAGGTCTTTAGTTTTTAGCTAATTCTTGGTGTGGCCGACACCGACACTCTACTTGGCATTTATGCTAACAGCTCTTCGATCACGTGCATGTCGTCATGAGCAATCGGGAGCGGTTGTCCGCCGTTGTCGTACTCGATGTCGGTGCTGTCGATTCCTAAGGCGCGAAACCAGGTGTGGAATATGTGGCCGATGTCATGTTCATCGGTCGCGACGAAAGTTCCCTTTTCGTTCGTCTTCCCGACGGTGATTCCCTCACGGACGCCACAGCCACCCATCGCCAGCGACCATGCCTCGGGCCAATGATCGCGACCGATGTGTCCGTTGATTCGAGGTGTCCTCCCAAACTCGCTCATGGCAATCACCAACACGTTTTCCATCATGCCGCGTTCCGCTAAGTCCTCGACGATTGCTGCGAAGGCTTGATCAAATTTCGGAACAAGACTGGCGTGTCCGTTGAAGTTGTCGCCATGCGTATCCCAACCGTATGAATTGACTTTGACAAATGTCACGCCCGCTTCGAGCATCTTCCGAGCTTGCAGCATGTGTCGACCGATCTCATGCGTCCCATAACGTTCGACGTCGCTTGGATCGAGCTTCGTCGTATCGAACAAGTCCTGTCGTTTCATTAATGTGCGAGCCATCTCGAAGACGTAGCTGTTTGCTTCAGTAACCTGCTTCCTTCGCTTTGCCGCATAGCGCCGGTTAGCGGCTCGGCGGAGTTGGTCGCGTTCGTCATCCGCTTGCTCGGTAATTGATTTATGGAGCAACAGATTCTCCGGCGGTTGTCCGTCGCCGAATGCTAACGCTCCGAATTTCGGGCCGAGGAACCCAGCATCTGTATGCTTGAATCCGCCGCTTCCGGGCTTGATCCAAACGTACGGCGGCAGCTTGCTTTCGCCGGGGCCGAGCAGTTTCGCGACGGCTGACCCGAAGTAGGGATAAGTTACACCGCGGTCTTTCGGATCGCCGCGCTGAATGCGAGCAACGCCCGCCGAATGCGAATTGTCTTGCGTACACAAGCTTCGAATGACTGCCAAGTGATGCATTTGCCTGGCGGACTTCGGAAGCAATTCGCTGATATGGATACCTGGGACGGATGTCGGGATCGCGCGAAACGGCCCGCCGAACTGTGTGTTCGGCTTCGGGTCCCAACTTTCCAACTGGCTCATCCCGCCGTCCAGCCAAACGAACAGCACCTGCTTCTGTTTCTTCTTTAACTCTTCCGCAATCACGGGCTGTAGCAGCGGGCCTAATCCGACCGCTGCAACCGCAGCGCCAGTCGTTGTGCCCAGCAGTTGCCTACGCGACAGCTGGTGTTCCCATGGTTTGCAGAGTGAGGTATTCATGATCGTTCAATCGATAGTCAGGTTGGCTCGAACCGGTGCATTAAGGATACCGACAACTCGATGTGCAACGCAACGTTTCCTCAATCCAACACGCACGTCGTTCGTGCATGTAGCTGAACTCGCAAGTGTTCAGTCGGCGACAATAAACGCCATTAAGTCGTTCAACTCCTGAATCGTCATGCTTTGCAACAAGCCTTTGGGCATGATTGACGTAGGCATCTCGCGGTGAAACTCAATATCTGGCTTCTTCACACTGAACTCCTTTCCATCGATTCCGAGATATGCTTCCCCGCTTCCTCCCTTGCGTCGAGGTAACCCGACGAGGGTCTTGCCGTCCTTCGTGACGATCTGCCACGGCGTGTATTGAGGAGCCATCTGCTTGCTCGGCTCGAGAATCGTTTCCAGCAACCACTCGACGCCCTCTGACTTGACTCGCTGTCGGATCTTCGACAAGTCAGGCCCGACGGCGCTGCCGCGACCGTCCATCGTGTGGCATCGCGAGCAAGTTCCTACTTTGTTGCCAAAGAAGATTCGTTCCCCGGCAGCCGCGTCTCCGTCGCTCAGCAATTCCTTCCACGCCTCGGTTTGTTCGTGATGAGGCCGAGGGTCTGCGGCTTGTTTCAAGATTCGCTTCACGGCTTCGTTCGTCGTTGGATGGGCGATGGCTAATTCAGCAAGCTGGTTCTTTTGAGCATCCGTAAGCTGGACCCCAACGAGTGAGCGCAGCAATTCGTCGCGCAGTGGACGTTCGCCGCACGTTGCGGTTTCGAGCAGCACTTCCACGTGCGACTCGGCGGTTGTCGCCAGGCCCACGATCGCTGCGGCTCGAACTTCTTCCGATTGCTTTGCATCCACGACGAGGCTGATCAATTCCTTCTCGCGACGATCATCGGGATGATTCGCTAACGTACGAACTGCTTCTAGTCGAAGTTTCGCATCGGGATGTCTGGCCAAAGTGAGCAAGTGATCTAACGAGAGTCCCTTTGCAGTCGGCTCGATCATTCTTAGGCAGAGGCTTCGAATCGAAGCCGGTGCGTTGGAATCGTTGATCTTTGCAAGTAGCAACTCGACGGACGGTTGATCAGCGGGCTTCTTCTCGTCGATCCGATCAATGGCCGCTGCCGCGGCTCGGAACAGGCGGTAATCAAGTTGACTGGAGTTGAGCATTCGCACAAGATCCGGTCGATAGTCGACAAGCTTCTCGTCAGCGATCCATTTGATGGCGAGGAAGCGAGTGTCCGGGTTGTCCGCCGTCAGAAATAGGTCTAGTTGTTCAGCGGCGACATATGACCGTACCGAGTCGTTGCGCCGGGATGCGAGTAATACCAGGAGTCCAGGTGGGGTGTGCGCGAGCGAGCGGTGAGATTGAGACCACCGCGGTAAAGGAGCCTTTGCGGGGGGGTGGAGAAACACCGGATCGTGATGGTAAGCAGGGACTGCGGCAACCTCCTTTAGATCGGAAGAATTGCGGTAGAGCATGGAGTGTGCGCGGATTGCGAGTTGACTTTGGTCTGTCGCCGTACCGAGGCGAACCGCCAAGAGGTCCAACGCCATCCTATTGGGTCTGCTGAGTGTTCTCTTGCTTTCTAAGCCCAAACGGTCCTGGAGTCGGTCGAATGGATCATTGCCGGATGCGTCATACATGTATTCCAGATTGTCAGTGCTTGGAATGTCTCCACCGCTGAAGAAGGGAAACGTCTCGGATACCTTGAAGCTGCCAATACGCCGATAATTCTTACGTACTTGTTCGGCTGGTTCTGGCGTTAACGCTGTGGATAGCGAAGTTGCGCTTGGTCGTATCCGCCAAATCCGTCCTAGTTTATGAAGCGAGTAGCTGCTCGATACCCAATCGCTGATATAGACCGTTCCGTCGGGCGCGACATCGATCCCTACAGGGCGAAAATCATCAGGGCCTTCAATCAGAATCTCACGTTTGGCGTCAACGAGTCCTTTGTCGGTGCGTTGCGTGATGGTGTAACGCTCGACGCGATGATCGGCCCAGCAGGGGACGAACAGATTGCCGAGATACTCCTTTGGAAATGCATCAGCTTCGTAAGCGACGATCGCACAGGGAGCTTCGCCAGTTCCGGAGATCATCGGTAGAGTGCCGGGGATCTCGCCGTTCCATCCAATCAAGGGATGCAGGCCCGTTCGGCCATATCGATATTCGTAACCGTAGTTGCCTCCTTCGACCACTTGGATCAATCGGCAAGGCGGCGATGCTCCTGGATCATTGTCCGTTCCGAACACGCGCCCGAATGCGTCGACGCACATTCCGTACGGGTTCCACCATCCGGTAGAGACACGCCGAAGCCGTTTGCCGTCCGGTTGAACGTGGTAGGTGCTGCCTCCTTCGCCACCGCCGCTGAAGCTGATTCCATCGGTTCCGTGCAACGTGTACGCAGCGCCCAAGTTCTCGCCGAGTCCGAAATTCAAACCGCCGTCGAAATCGAATGCCAGTCCGGACAGACCGTTGTGTGGATAATCGCCTTTGGTATCGAGCCAAACGACGCGGGTGATCTCGTCCGCCTTGTCATCACCATTCACGTCGTGCATGCGGTGGATATCGCGCCGCGTAGCCACGTACAGCGAGCCGTCGGCGTGAAACTCGATGTCCATCACGTGCGTGAAGCCTTCGTGGAAGATCGTTCGCTTATCGGCTCGACCGTCGCCAGTTGTGTCTTCGAAGATCAAGATTCGATCCGCGGTTGGGCCGTCGTAGTCGTCAGGGCGAAAGTGTGTGTGGCTTTCGGCGACGAAGACACGACCGTCCTTCGCGACGGCTAATCCCGTCGGTGTGACAATTTGCGGATGCTCGGCAAACAGCTCGACGGTCAATCGCTCGTCGCGGGCTTGTGGTGCATCCGCCGCAGTGACTGCGGTCGCCAACAAAGACAAAACGATTGCGGCGGTATTTTGCATGGTTGTCCTCATCGTACGTGGAGATATCGACGCAGGCATCAATCATACGCTGTCGGCTATGCTGCATGCTACAAGTGATCCCTGTCTGGGAGCGTAAGTAACGAGATTCGTTAGGGGCCGATCCTTGTCGATTCGCGCCGCCTCCGCTAGAACAACATCATGACCGAATCACTTCTCGCACCGACTTTTCTGTTCCGCTTTTCGACCGCTTGTTATCACCGCAAGAAGGTGTGGTCGGACCGTACGATCAAGTTGGCCGACAAATACATCGTGCCTAGTTTCAGCGAATTGGAAGGAAAAACACAGTTCGCCGATCTTCGCGCGGCTTGGAACAAGGAGGGGCTTCTATTTGTTCTGAACGTGAACGATAAGACGCAATCGCCGTGGTGCCGACCGACTCGGATGGAAGACAGCGACGGGTTGCAAATCTGGATCGACACTCGCGATTCGCACAACGTACATCGCGCTAATCGCTTCTGCCATCGCTTTCAGTTTCTGCCATTTGGCGGGGGCCATCGCTTAGACGAACCGATCGCGGCCCTATTCCCGATCAACCGGGCTAAAGACAGTCCGAAACCGGTCGAAGCGGAGTTGTTTCGCATCCGCAGTACGAAGCGCCCGGACGGCTACACCCTGGAAGTCATGATTCCAGCCGAAGCGATCACGGGCTTTGAGCCCACCGACCATCCGCGACTTGGATTCACTTACGCGGTAGTTGATCGAGAACTCGGTTGGCAAACATTCAGCGTCGGGCCTGAGTTTCCATTCGTCGAAGATCCAAGTTTGTGGGGCACGCTAGAGCTTAGCGCCTGAGCAGACTGCGTATTGATCCTTTCGATAGTGCATACTACGCGGTCGAACTCTGTCGTCGCGTCTGAGAGTTGTCCTTGCCGTCGACATCAGAATGGCTCGAACGCAAGACGGGAAGTTCAGCGACGCAAGGCTGATATCCGCCTACATGGCATCGAACACAGCGAGCGTTCCGCCGGGTAGAATGGATGGCAGCGGTCGAGTTGCGAACGCAGCAGAAGGTGCCAATTCGAGACATGAAGACTGTACTAATAACTGGCGGAGCGGGATTCATTGGCAGTTGCCTCGTACGGAAACTGGTCGCCGAAAGTACTCATCAAGTCATCAATCTCGATAAATTGACCTATGCGGGGAACCTCGACTCGCTGCACGATGTTGAGAACGCGGCCAACTATCGCTTCGTTCATGGAGATACCGCGGACGCGGAACTCGTCGCGGGGTTGCTGGCGCGGCATCAGCCGACCGCCATCATTAATCTGGCGGCCGAGTCGCATGTCGATCGATCGATAGATAGTCCTGTTGCGTTCATCCAAACTAACGTTGTGGGGACGTGTACCTTGCTTGAAACGGCGCGTTCGTATTGGAATCGACTATCGCCTATTGCGCAAGATGAGTTCCGCTTTCTGCATGTGTCCACGGACGAAGTCTTTGGCTCGCTTGGTCCGACAGGAAGCTTTACTGAGACGACGCCCTACGCGCCAAACTCGCCTTACTCGGCCTCGAAGGCTTCCGCCGATCACTTTGTGCGAGCGTATCATCGAACGTACGGGCTCCCAACTTTGATCACAAATAGCTCCAACAACTACGGACCTTATCAGTTCCCCGAGAAGCTGATTCCGTTGATGATTCTGAACGCACTTGAAGGCAAGTCCTTGCCGATCTATGGAGACGGTCAAAACATTCGAGATTGGCTCTATGTCGAAGATCATTGCCGAGCGGTTCGTGCGGTCGTCGAACGTGGAGTACCAGGCAGCGTTTATAACATCGGAGGAACTGGAGAACTTACGAACTTGCAAGTTGTTGAGGCGATTTGCGCCGCCGTAGATCGACTGGCACCCGACGACCAACGCGGTTGTTGTGCCGACTCAATTACGTATGTTCCAGATCGCCCTGGGCACGACCGACGGTATGCCATCGACGCGACGAAGATCCAAACGGAATTGGGTTGGCGGCCGACAAAGACTTTTGCTGCCGGTGTCGAGCAGACTGTCGCGTGGTACATCAACCACCGCGAGTGGGTCGAGCGAATTGCTTCCGGCGGATATCGACGAGAACGATTGGGGTTGAACTCAGCGAGTAACGAATCGTGAGCGAGGTGCATCACTTTCGCAAAGGAATCATTCTTGCCGGTGGCTTCGGTACGCGGCTGTACCCACTGACGCGCGCGACGAGCAAGCAGCTGCTGCCAGTGTACGACAAGCCGATGATCTATTATCCGCTTTCGGCGCTGATGTTAGCAGGCATCCGAGAGATTCTATTGATCTCGACTCCCGAACACTTGAGCAGCTTCGAGCGTTTGCTTGGCGACGGGCAACAACTCGGCTTACAAATTCAGTACGAGGTCCAGCCACGTCCGGACGGCTTAGCGCAGGCATTTGTGCTTGGCCGCGATTTCATCGGCCGAGACAATGTAGCGTTGGTTCTTGGCGACAATATCTTCTACGGGCAGGGATTCCAGACTGTGCTGGCTCGCGCCGCATCACGTGAGACCGGGGCGACGATCTTCGGATATCAAGTTCGCCATCCACAGCGATATGGCGTCGTCGAGTTGGACATCGATGGAAGGGCTCTCTCGCTCGAGGAGAAACCTGCTGAGCCAAAATCTCGTTGGGCGGTAACGGGCTTGTACTTCTTCGACAATCAGGTGGTCCGAGTAGCGGAGGAATTGAAACCGTCGGCACGCGGCGAGTTAGAGGTCACTGACGTGATTCGCGACTACATGAATCGCGATCAATTGAATGTCGAGTGTCTAACGCGTGGTTTCGCATGGCTCGACACGGGCACACACGAAGCGTTGGCCCAGGCAGCGAACTTTGTGCAGACGATCGAGGAACGACAAGGGCTGAAGATTGCTTGCCTCGAAGAGGTCGCGTTCCACAAGGGCTTTATCGACGAGCAGCAACTCCGGCGAAGAGCCGCCGAATGCCCCAACGAATATGGCGAGTACCTGTTGTCGCTTGTGGACCTCGATTGATTGCGTTACGCGTTTCGTAACTCTAAGATCATGAATTCTTCAGCCACCCTAGGAGTAGATCGCCATGACGAGTCGTGCCGCGACGGAGTATCGCTATGAGAAGCTGACTTGGCCAGAGATCGACGACGCGGTGGAAATGGGAGACGTTTGTTTTGTTCCCTGCGGTGCGGTCGAGCAGCATGGGCCTCACTTGCCGTTGGATGTCGATTTGGTTTGCCCACTCGGGATTCTGCGAGGAGCGGGCGAGCAGATTCCGGACAAGATGCTCGTCTTGCCGATTGTCGCGTATGGGTACACCGGGCATGTGATGGACTTTCCTGGGACGATCAACAGCGATTTTCTGACGTTCCAAGAACATGTACTCGATATTGCCAGATCGCTTGCCTATCACGGCTTTAAGAAGATCGTGCTTTTCAACGGTCATGGCTCCAACATGCCGAATCTCGATCTCGTGGCTCGCCGAGCCAATTTGGAAACGGACGCCGAATGCGTTTGTCTGGCGTGGTGGAATTTGCTGACAGTAGACAAAGAGTTTCTGCCGAGCTGGCGCGAGAGCAAGTTTCCGGGAGGCTGTTCCCACGCCTGCGAGCTAGAGACATCGCTGTACATGTATCTCGATGGCGACAATGTTCGCAAAGACAAGATCAAGAGCGGCGTAGTCAGTTTCAATGAAGAAGACAGTCCGTTTCAGTGGGTTGACCTGCTGGGGCAAGGACCTGCGTCGGTTATCTCGTGGACCAGCAGCTACAGCGAATCCGGCGTGCTTGGCGATGCCGAGTTGGCCAGTGAAGAGAAGGGGAAGCGGGCATACGAAGAAGCGGTCAAGCAACTTGTCCGGTTCGTGACGTGGTTCAAAGATCGCCCCAAAGACGAGCGACGGGACTATCATCGCACGTCACCGACGATGCCTATTCCATGGCGCCAGCGGCCGATCTCTTGATTCTTCCGCGATTAGCAATCAGCGAGGCGAGGAGTCCGTTGATGGTTACTTGAAGCAGATTGATCTCGCCACTGCTTAACGGCCGCGTTTTAAGCGAGTACCCACGGCACGAGCAAGTTTCCCACAATCACCGCGCACAACAGCCACGACGCCGTGATATACCGCGGCGAGTAGCTGTGGCGTTCGAGCCAAAGTATCAATTCGATTAGCACGGCTACCAATGCGCCTACGATCGGCGCGCAAATTAGATCGAAGATCCATTCGAGGTCATGGACGGACATTGCGGTCGAGCAAAGCAGCATCGCTATGCCACTCGCAGACGCCCCAACGATAACGCGCCGCAACAAGTGTCCAGCCGCGACAGTTCCGCACGCGGCTCCAGCAATGATCCCGACCGCTGACCAGGAAAAGCGAAAGACCGATGGAGCCGCGAGGTCACCGGCAACGGACAAAAAGGTGGCCGCGGCAATCACAACGGACCAATACGTGGCGTCGCCAATCCGACCTGCTGACCAACCGATCAGACCTCCGATGACCACGGCTGCCGCAATGACCATCGCGGCGGAAGCAAAGAGAGCAGGGGAGTTGAACCGGCGTAAATAGCCGAGCGCCAAAGCGACGACAAACGTTGTCCACAGCATGGCACTGATGCCAAATCGCGGGCGCGGCCAAGAGTCACTAGGCGTTGTATTGGAAAGGAGTGTCACGCGTACCGTTTCAGCTGCCGCGCTAGAACTTGCGTTCTTATGATTCCGAGCGGCGACAGTATACCGACACCTGATTATCCATTCACGCGCCCAACTCACGAGTCTAGTGTCGGCGAGACATGTGACGACGACTCTTCCTAATTCTGAATCGGCATTCCGTCGGACTTGTGGCCGAGGCGTTGAAACAGTCCCATTGATGGGCCGACCGTGTCGTTGTCGGCATCGATGTACTCGTTTAAGAACTGTACCGATCCATCCGTGTAGACGAACTGGGCTCCACCTGGATGGCGGCTGCCGAAAGCACCGTCTCCCGAGTTGATCTTCGTGCCGGCCATTGTCCGCCGCGCCGATTGTTCGGCGAAGCAGTAGGGTCCGATCCAAATCGGTGCAATATGCGACGTCCGTTGGTCTTCGGTTTCGCCGACCAGGATCGTATTGCTGAGTCCATCGGTGATTTGCGCCATGGTGGTCGCGCTACGTTGGCCGAAGACACCCGATAGTGGTGCGCCGGAGGTATAGTACGGGCCACTACTGCCAACATACGAGGTCCGACCAAGGAAACCGTGATAGAGGCCTTCGTGTGTCGAGGACGGGCAGATGTAGGTGCTGATGCGGTTGCTCGCTGGGCTGTTCGATGCAGTCGAGTAGTTCCACGTTTGTCCGTCAGGTGCGACGGCATCGTAAAGGGTCTTGTTTTCCATGAACATTAGCAGGAACACGCCAAAGCCATATCCTCGATACGTCTGCTGGTAGCCGTAGGGATACACTTTGAACGAGTCCGAATACATGTGCGAAGCGAGGCCGATCTGTTTCAGGTTATTTTGGCACTCCGTTCTGCGAGCCGACTCGCGGGCGGCTTGCACTGCCGGCAAGAGAAGCGAAACAAGAATGCCGATAATGGCAATGACGACCAACAACTCGACCAACGTGAAGCCGTGTGAATTCGATAAGCGCTGCTTAGCCATGGTTCTACTTTCCTTCCGTGTTGCGATATTGGTTAGGCGGCCGTCGCGTCGTCGACCATCTGCTTGAGTGGATATAGACGATCAGATGCACGCTGATTGTTCTGCAATAGCCGCTGCCACTGAGTCTCGAATTGTTGCATTGCTTGGGCGTACGAATCGACGTGTGATGTGTCGAATTCGCCAGTCATATTTCGATGTGCCCGCAACGATTCCCACGCCTCGTGGAATGTAAGTGCCTGTTCAGCGAGCTGCTTGGCTGTGTCTTCCAGTAGCTGGTTGGCTTCATCAACCTTTTTGCGCGTATCTAATTCGAACTTGTCGGGCACTGCCTCAAGCGTCGCAGACATCTGCTCAACTTGGACGGTCAGTTTGGCGAAACTGCCATTCAAGTCAGGAGCGGGGACGGAGTTCGATGAACATCCACCCACAGCCAACATGACAAGTCCGATGGCACCGAGCGTGCAGGATCGAAGCAGTGATTGTGAGATTCGACGCATGATAAGTTCCTCCCCTTTAATTTATTTCTTCGACGAACGCAGCAATTCTTCGAGCGCTAGTTCGGCGGCTCCGACACTGTCCTTTCCAGTTATGTTCGTAGGCTGAGGCCGCTTGTCAGTTGGTAGCTTGATCGGTCCCTTGCGAGCGGGACGCTTGCGTTTTTCTTCCTCCGCTACGGGTTCTTGCACGTCGGTAGTGGGCGCATCCAGTTCCCCCGTTCCCGCTGGGGGAGATTCGACTCGCAAATATCGTGCAGCGGGATCGTTCATTCTAAGAGTACGCTCCTGCTCATCTGCTTCCAGAAGCAAATCGCTCACAAGATCATCGATGCCTTCTGCTTTGTCGACACGCGCACTGGGTGGCGGACTTATGACGGTATCGGAAGCGGTTGCCGACATCGCGACCGTGTCACGCGCGTTTTGTGCTGCTGCGTCGGGTGCGTTGGCGTCGCGAGCGGGAACGTCTTGGTTTGCGTCGACCGCAACAAAGAACTCAAGCCGACCGATTTTCAGAACATCGCCGGTCTTGAGACGTCTCTTTCCTTCGACGCGAATCCCGTTGACAAATGTTCCGTTCTCGCTGTGGAGATCTTCAAGCGTGACCATGTCGTCGGCAACTATAATCTCACAATGCCGTAGACTGACGAGACGACTCTTGCACACCATGTTACAGTCGGTGCCTCGACCGATGACGAAGCGTCGTTGTGGAATCCTGAAGGCACCTACGTTCTCCACCCCGGCACCACTCTTTAGCCGCCCGTGTCGAATCTGTAGCGAGACCTCCATCGTTTCCCTTTCACATGGCGTGCCGAATCCGCATGAACTCCCCCAGGTGTGACTCCCTCGCTTGGTTGATATGTTATCCACATAAAAAACCTCGCGCCAAGCCAGTTCACGCGAATTATCGCGACATTTGTCTTAGAGTTTCGGAATAGTCGACCGAATTAAAAATGCCACATTTACTGTGCGAATTATTATTTGTTTCCCTTGTTTCCTTGATCGATCGCCTCTGGTCCCAAACGGCCCTAGATCGAAGCTCAGACGCGGAGGAGCTGGATGTTACGTGTGTGATATGTCTACAATGGCACTAGACATCCTCCACGGGCCGGGGCGTGTCCATAAGAAATGCAAAATACACACATTCATGAAGCAGATTTGCCGAAACCCTAGAGCTGTCTGTTCTCGTCTTGCTCTCTCCCTTCTGTTCCTTTGGCTTTCTGGCTCGACAGTTCAGACGGTTAGCGCTGCAGACCGGATCATCTTGCGCAACCTGAAGGTGCTCACCGACAAAACCGTTACATCGTTTGATGAAGATGGCGTCCGGTTGAATGACCGTCAGGTTCTTGGTTGGCACGAGATCGAAAAGGCGAAGATCTCGCCCGACAAACAAGCTTCGTTCGACGAAATGCTCGCCGGGCTGGGCGGGCACATTTACCGCATTCGCCAGCGGTTGTCGGTTGGCGACTACGAAGGTTTGTTGCCTCACGCTGAAGCCATTTATGAGAACTATGTGGGTCGAACAAGCGACGCCGCGTACACCGTCCTGCAAGCTTTGATGTGGGGCAGGCAGGCCGCTGGACAGCGCGAAGCGGCTCTTGCTCCGTATCTACAGTGCTACGACATCTTGCGACGCCGCGCAAAGTCGGAGATTCTCCTGCCCGGCGAACGGCGACTTGTGTTCGACACTCAGACTGCGATCACTTCGGACATCACGCCGGTGTGGTTCGATACGGCAGCTGCAAAAAGCGAGATGCCGAAAGTCTTCCAAGTTATTCGCAGCATGAAGGATCGGCCCGAAGGTGCTTTTATCTACTATGCGAGTTTGGCGTCGGCGGCCGGTGACGACGCGACGGCAGGGAAAGTACTTGGTGCGGTCAAGTCGACGGAACCGCCGGTCAGCGAATTACGTGACATCGTCGCGGCACAACGTGAGATTCTCACTGGTGCCACACCCAACTTCGCCACGCGGCATCTTCACGATAACCTTGCAAGTCTCACAGAAGATAACCGGCCGCTCGGCTTGTATTGGTTGGGGAGGCATAATCTAAGTTCGGACGATCTTGGAACACAGCAACTAGGCTTGCTTGCTCTTTTGAGCCTTCCGGCGCTTCACGGCGACTCGCAACCCGAGTTGGCTGGCGCGGCCTTGCTGTCGGCGTTGCAAAAGCTCGCTGAAATGAAAGACGTCCGTGGCAGCGTCGCTTTGCGAGGCGAGTTACTTGCCGAATACGGCAGTACCTACTCGGCAAAGCAGGTCGATCGCCAAGCGAATCCCGAACCCCAGCCCTGAGCGTAAGAAAGCACAACCCTGAGGAGTCAACATGGATTGCATTACCCAGTTCGGGAAGCCCACGTCTGTCCGAATGCAGATTCAACGAGCCTTGTCGATGTCTCTTGCCCTGTCATTGATGGTCGCCGGTTTCGCCAGTCTGGCGACACCATCCGCGACGTTGGCGCAGGACGACGAAGTTTTGTCGGATGTCGATAGCGGTTTGGCAACCGGAACACCCGAACAGAAGACCCGTACGGTTCTCGACACGATTATCGATGGCGGAGTCGTTGGGCTGTTTATCGTATTGCTTTCGGTCGTTTCGGTCGGCTTCATTATCGAGCACTTCATGACGATTCGCAAAACGACGTTGATGCCAGACGAAGTTGCGTTGGACTTGGAGGAACTGATTGCGCAAGGGCAAATCGACCAGGCCATCGAGTACTGCAACGATCCCCCGAACGAGTCGATGTTTTCGACTGTCGTGCTGGCTGGATTGGAACGTTACAAAGCGTCGGAGTTTGGTTTCGCCGAGTACAAGGCGGCTGTCGAAGAAGCTGGCGAAGATCAAACGGGATCGTTGTACCGCAAGACGGAAGTTCTCGGTTTGATCGGTTCGATCGCCCCGATGCTTGGATTGACGGGAACCGTGCTAGGTATGATCAAGGCATTCAATACGATCGCGGCAACCGATGGCGCAGCGAAGCCGGCAGAATTGGCGGGCGGTATCGGGCAAGCGCTCGTGACGACGCTGATGGGATTGGTCGTTGCTATTCCGACGATGGTCGCGTTCAGTTACTTCCGCAACAAGATTGATTCGATCATCGCCGAAGCAGGGAAACGTGTAGAGCAAGTTCTCACACCGCTAGGTCGGCGAAAGTAATCAAGCTTCATCGACATTTGAATTCATCGACCTCGAGCCAGACAAACACATGCGTCTCACCAAACGTCGCCGCAATACACGTCCCGAGATGGACATGACACCGATGATTGATATCGTGTTCTTGTTGATCATCTTTTTTATGACGGTGACACAGGTCTCGAAGCTGAACAAAGAGCAATTGGAGTTGCCGAAACTGAAGGGCACGGAGGACCAAAAGCCTGCGGTCCTCACGATCAACGTGAACGAAGCTGGCGAGATCGTCGTCTCGGGAAGAACGCTTTCGATTGGAGACTTCGTTTCGATGGTCAATCGTGAATTGCGTCACGTCGGTGACGATCCGAATCTCCTGGGAATTGTAATTCGTGCTGACCAACGCGGAGCCAGCGCGGGCGTGAATGCCGTCGTCTCGGCGTTAAATAATTTGCAAATCAAACGCGTACGCATCGCGGTGGAAGTACCGCAATGAGTGCAGACTTTTTCTGACCTACGCATTACGCTTTCTTCTCCGGCACATTGCTCTACGCTCTAGACCCTCTACACTCGCCATGAAACTTTCAAGTCGCAAAGTACAACACGAAAAGAAGATCGCTCTGTCGATGACGAGTATGATCGACGTTGTCTTTCTGCTGTTGATCTTTTTCATGACGACTGCCAGCTTTGTGAAAACGGAACGCGATCTCGATTCCACGATCAAAGTGAACGAGAAGTCGGCTGCGCAGGCGAGCGACCTGGAGCCGGCGATCGTTGAAATCGTTGCTGGCGGAACTGGCTTCGTCTTTCGGGTCGGCTCGCGTGAGTTGATCGCAGGCGACGAGCTGACCAATGTCTTGCGTGCTTTCCCGAATAAATTGGACGGTGCCTTTGTGCGAGTCAGCGACGGGGCCCCGTTCGAGATGGCGGCAGTTGCGATCCAAGCTTGTAAGGATGCGGACTTTGTTTCGGTGTCTTATGTTCCGATCGATTGAGAATTCGAGTCAGAACGGATCGGCGTGGAGGCGGCCACACCGTACCGCTCTGTGCGTTTGCGTTGCGATGATCGGTTTGTCGACCGTTCTGCCCGGAATTGGATGGGCGGCTCCGGAAGATGACCGGCTAGAGAAGTTCCTGACACGACTGGGATTGATCGAGCTCCAGACGGTTCACATGGAGCAAGTTCTCGCTGTCGAAACCGACGAAGCAAAGCGATTGAAGCTTGCGCGACGCCTCGCCGACGTCTACGCGGGCCAGTTGCTGGCGTTCGCCGATGAGGCAAGTAAATACACCGCAGTCGTTCAGAAAATCAACCGCCTCCTCGCGGCTGTTCCCGCGGCAAAAACGCCGTTACTCGAAGTGATGTTGCTGCAAGCCGATTATTACCGCGCTGAGGGTTTGGTGGCGAAATGGATTGCTGATCGCGGTGATTCGTCGAGTCGCAGCGACGCGCAAGTCATTCTTGATCGGATCGCTCCGGAGTTGAATCGGCTCCAGACAGAACTGAATGCGAGACACGACAAACTGCTCAAAGAGATCAACGAAATGGAGGAAGGTGAACAGCTTGATCTGAAAGAGAAAGAGCTGTCGCGACTGCAAGCCATCGTCGGACGCGCTTCTTACTTTGCGGCATGGGCCAGCTACTATCGAGGCCTGACGAAGAATGCGGAGACTGACTTCGACATCGCGTTAAAGATCTTTCGTGAGTTGCTGGGTGTCAGCGACCGTTATGAAGATGTCGAGGCCGAGGAACTTGGTTTAGATTCTGTCTGGCGGGCGCGGTCGTTAATTGGTCTAGCGTTGACCGAAACCGCACTAAACCATTCTGCGCTTGGGGACCACTGTTTCGAGCTGCTAAATCACGCCTCGGTCTCGCCTCTGCTTCGAGATCAAGCGAGTTATTGGCGTGTGCAATCGCTCTTGAATGTCGCTCGTTACGCGGAAGCTATCTCTTTCGCAGAGAAGCACGTCGCCGCGTTCAAGGGAGCCGCAACGCAAGGGCAAGTTAGTTTCTGCGTCAGTCTGATTCAAGCCGCTTACGCCAGTGGCGCGATTGCGAACCCGCAAGCCCAGCCTCTCGGGATCTTGGGACTAGGCGGATTGATCAAGATCGGCCAACGAGGCACGGCCAAGCAATTGATCGTAAAGCACGGGATCGAATTAAATGACGATGCTGGCTTCTACTTGCGTTGGTTGCGCGGGCAGCAGTTGTTCGAGAGCGCCGAGCAAACGAAGAAAGCGGCGGATTACGCGCTCGCCGCGGCAACGCTAACGCAAGCCTTGCGTGATCCTGCCGCAAACGATGACCTTGGGGCAGCGGGTCAATGCCGCAGCCAGCTCGCGTGGTGCCAGTATCGACAAGGAAAATACGATGCGGCTGGTCGTGATTTTCAATTGGCCTGCGAACGGCTGATCGCCGCACGAAACGACCACGCAATCGATTCCGCTTGGATGGGCTTTGTTTCCTTTCAAGCGGCGAGCAAGTCCGCGCCTCGGTTTAAGGATGCAGCGATTGATATGCTGAATGTCATTAAACGCGAATTCCCGGAACATGAGTATGCGAAACGCGCTGACTACTACATTGGCAAGCTGCGACAAAGCACTTCGCCTGTCGAGACGCTTCGCAGCTTAGAAAAGGTCGCCGCCGACTCGCCGGACTATCTGTCGGCACGCTACGAAATTCCGACGCTCTTGTATCAGCAATGGGCGAAGGCCGCGGCAGCCGAAAAAGCATCGCTCGCGCGACGATTGTTCGAGGCGACCGAGACCTATCTAGCCTTGGCGAGATCCGAGTCGGACAAGAGTCGCCTCGTGAGAACGCTGAACCAGGCGGCGAATGTTGCGCTGAATGGGGCCGAGCCGAATACAGATTTCGCAGCGAAGTATCTTGATCAGGCGAGTTCTCTCGCGACGTCACTCCCTTCGTCCAGTTCGGCAGTTGCCGAACTTCACTTTCACGCGATGCAGTTAGCACAGAAACGAAGCGACTCGTTGCAAGAACGGTTGAACGCGGGTTGGCTCGTCAAGAATGCAGCTGGGTCGCGATACGAGCTTGCCGCGATCATTGTGATGGCTCGCACGATGGACAAGAAGATCGCTGCAGCGCCGGCGAGCAGTGCGAGCGATGACGTCCGCGAAGCGTTCGCCTTATATCAGCGGTTGGTCGAGTTGCTGGGTGATTCACCGGAGGCCATACGGGCCAGTAAGAATACTCAGGTCGCAAATTCAAAGCTCGCACGCTACGCGACTCGTCTCGGGCAACATGAACTTGCGGCGCAACGAATGGCGAGCCTCTTGCAGGCGAGTAACGGTCCACCGAGCAAAGGTTATTTGCGCCGCGCCGGCCTGGCGAGTTTTGCTGCCAAAGACTACGACACGGCGATTGTTAGTTGGCGAACCTTGGTCCGAGGTGTGGCGAAGGGTTCCGACGAGTGGTTTGAAGCGAAGTACTATCAGTTGGCGTGCCTGTTCCAACTCGACGCAGACAAGGCCCGTGTCGCGAACGATCAGTTCAAACTGCTTTATCCAAGTCTCGGGCCGCCCGAGTGGCGAGACAGGTTCAAGGCACTTCACTAGTGGCACGGTCGCATGACATGAATGGAGCCAGCGCACAAGCCGTTGCCTTGGGCTGACATCATGTCGGCCCGTTCAGATGGACGCAAACCAAAGCGGGCCGGAAGCCACAGCCACGTGAGAGTGTGAGGCGTTCCTGGTTTGAGTTGTGACAAGCACTACTCCACTTCCGCAAGATACTCTTCAAGGCCGATGTCATTTGCGCGTGGAAGAGCGAGAGTCAAGTCGGTCGTGTACTCCGACCGCTTGGTGGTGTCGGCAAAGTAAGCGTCGCTCGCGTCGCTGTCTGGCATGACCGGGCTCTGTCGTGAAGGAAGAAGCGTCCCTCCAGGCTCCTGTGTCGCGGATGGCTGTAATCCGCCGAACGTGTCTCCCTCGGCATCTACTGACAATCTGGCCGCTGGTGAGTTCAGATGATTGATAATCTGTAATGCGTCAAGTGGCGAAACGGAGCCGTCATTGCTCACATCATAGTAGTAGGAAGGCACGGGCTGGCTTGGCAGTTTGCCGCTGCCGCCGGTCAGCAGCAGCCTGTTCAGCTTGTTGATGACGATCAATGCGTCCAATGGCGTGACGTTACCGTCGCTGCTGACATCGAGCACGTTCCGCCCGTTGGTCCAAACACCGATTCTCTTTGCGAGCGGCGGCGAAGAATCGAGCCCCTCACCTTCGGCTTCGATCGCCGCCTCGTATAACAGCGAGGGATCCTCGTACACCGACGGGGCCAGGAAAGCGATCACGTCACCCGTTGCCGTGTTGCTTTGGTCCCAACGAAACAAGCGTCCATCGGGAGTAATGAAGTGCCATTTCTGTAATGCATCCTGTATCCACTTCTCGCCACGGTTACCCCAGTTGTCGAAGTGGTTACCAGGGAACTGGTAACCGTGCGTGAGGTCGAGCTGTCGCAACACGTCGCTCAGATCGGTGACGGAGATGCGATGCGAAGCCGTGGCAGCAGCACCTCCCTCGTCGATCACGGTGACACGAATCACGTACTCATCCTCTTGCTGGTACGTGTGACCGGCGATTGCAGTCCAGAATCCTCGGTCGAATGAGACCGTTGCGGTCTCCAGCGGCGTGCCATCACCCCAGTCGAATGCGACGGTGGGCGGCGATTCCCCAGAATCGGGATCGGTAAAGACGACTCGCACGTCGCTAGGAGCATCAACATCCACTTGTACCGGTGCCTCGATGTAGTGAATGTCCGGGGGTTGATTCGATGAGCTAACTCCCTGATTCAGCGCGGTGATCGTCGTCCATGCTGGCGGACTAACACCGCCGTCGTCATCGTCGGTGCGTACGGCAACGATAAAGCTCTTCTCGTCGCCGGTTGCCGTGAAGATCGTCGTCCGCCCGATCGCGTCGTCGAATTCTCCGTCCCCGTCGAAGTCCCACCGGAACGTCAACGAATCGTTGCTAACAACTTGGTTCGCCGGATCGCTGGCAGAAGCCGCGAGTAACGCTGTGCCGTTGATCGCCAGATACGGACCACCCGCATCGGCGATCGGTGCGACATTCAGCACGTTGACCGTCGTTGTCGCGATGGCACTCAGGCTCCCTCCATCGGTCACTTGCAACGACACCGAGTGAGTGGACGGCCCGTCTAGCGAGAGCGCGTTAAATGTTGGCGTACTGCCATTGGCATCATCGTACTGCCCATCGGCATCAAGATCCCAGGCATAAGTGAGCGGCGCGTTGCCTGTCGAGGCCGAACCGAACAGAGTCACAAAGCTCCCTTCGTTCACCGTGTAGGGGCCGCCCGCGTCCGCCGTTGGCGGGATGGGATCGGGATCGGTTGCGTTGACGGTTACTTTGACCAGGGCCTTGTTGGAAAACAGGTTTCCGTCGGTCACTTGATACGTGATCGTGGCGATACCGCTGAAACCGAGTGTTGGTACGAACCGAATCTGATCATCAGCGGTGACGGTCGGAGTGCCGTTGTCGTCGATGATGGCGGTGCCGTTGATACTGCTAAATTGAGAGATGCGCAAAGAGGCTTCCTCGAGGTCGGTGTCATTGACCAGCACGTCTATAACCACGGGCACGTCCTGGCCGGTCATCGTTGAATCGTCGTTGGCAACTGGAGCATCGTTGACCGGGTTCACAGTAACGCTGACGCTAACCTCGACCGAATCGACGGTGCCATCGTTGGCTTTGTAGTTGAAGGAGTCCACTCCATGGAAATTAGGCGTAGGCGTGTACTTGATGGTTCCGCCTGGTTCGACAACTGCGGTTCCATGGGTGGGCAAGATGGTAATGCTAGGGCTCAGCGGATCGCCATCCGGATCGGTGTCATTGTCCAGCACGACGATCGACACGCCAATATCTTCGTCCGTCGTTGCCAAATCGTTGTTGGCGGTGGGCGGCTGATTCGCCTTGGGCGGCAGCGTGATGCCAATCTGTGACGGGAGTAGCGCCAAGAACGGTAGCTGATCGCGCCCTTGGCGTTGAATGATGTGGCCGATCGGAAGCGTGACGATCTCGACTTCGGTACTCACGTCAAAGAACGCGTCGAACGTCGCCCGATCGCCATAGCCATCGTTCGGGTCCACGATGACGATGGGTGGCATGTCGTCGGTCAATTCAACATTGAATAAATCCGGTCCAAGCGCGCTACGAATCTCCACCCCACCGACTCCGGCACCATTGACCGTCGCCGGGTCGCGCGACATGTCACGCGGGGTTACGGTGACGTTGACAGAACCGGAAGTCACGTCGAACTGTTGGCCAACAAGGCTGGCAGCGTTTACGACCAGCTTGTCATCGAGTCCTCCCAGGACATCAATCTCGGCGGAATTGAGCGTGAGTACGTCAACCTGGACTTCGTTGGTTCCAACTTCCGCATCGATTTGCATGCGAACACCGGGCGACCATTCGACCCAGGTTGCGCCATTGCGGCTCAATTGATCGCGGCCGAGCAATGGATTGCCCGCCACGCGAACGCCGTAATTGCCGAGACCAAGTTCAAACGCAAGATCTCCGGTCCCCTGGAAGAAGACGAATCCCGTGTCAATCAGCGAAACCGGGAGACCAAGGCCAGTGATCTTTCGATCCGACAATCTGCCCGTCGGCGTAACACGCACCGACTGGCCATCCAATGCGGGTACAGTCAAGCTGTTGAAGCCCTCGAAGGATAAGAAGGCTTCGATACCGCTGTAGGTAATGTGTGAATTGAACGAGACGGTGCCTTCACCGGGCGTGGATGATGAGCTGTGGGTTGCATCCAAATCCTTGCCACCTTGGAACGTGATCGAGTCCTGCGCTCCGGTACCCTCCAGTATCAGGGCGGTGTTGAAGAATCTGACTTCTGGCTGATCCGCCATGCGAACCGAGTCGCGACTCACGTCGGATTGGCCGCTTCCCAAGACCTTCAAGTTCCCACCACGGGCATCATAGATGAACTCCCCGAGGCCGCTTGCGGTAATGATGTCCGTCGGGCTGCCCGCCGCGTCGAGTTGGCTGAGTACTCCACCAGCGCCGGTCGGCTGCCACTGCACCGTGCTTACTTGATTGTCATCGTCCACTTCCAGTCCGCGCACAATCAAAGTGCCGGTCCCCGGCCCAATCACGTTCACCGGAATCGTGAAGCCTTGTATCTGATCCAGGCTGACGGCCGCCGCTTCGAGAGACAAACTAGTCAGCCCTGTGATGTTTGTCGGCACGCCTCCTTGAGAGATCGACACGGTGTCAGGTGAGATCGGGACGGCAAGAATGCTTCC
This sequence comes from Planctomycetota bacterium, assembly GCA_014381825.1. Taxonomy (GTDB): domain Bacteria; phylum Planctomycetota; class Planctomycetia; order Pirellulales; family Pirellulaceae. The sequence goes on along the minus strand of JACNKX010000113.1, from coordinate 128,985 downwards.
AGAGCCCAGCAGACCTTTTACGTTGAGATGCAGTTCCACTTCCGTGGTGAAGATATCGGTGATCTCCACCTGATCGTAGCTGACCGATGCACCAGCCCCGAATTGGTACGAACCGGAGTCATTTTCTGGTCCTTCGTATTGCAAGACATCTACGGCAAACGCTGGTAAAGCGCCGAAATTAACCAATTCGATTTCCAGCTTGTCGCCGTGGCCGTCAGGTAGGGGGTGGACCGTACAGTCGGTAGGTAACGTGGGGCCAAGCAGCACCAAGTTGGGGACACACACTTCGGATTGAGCGATCGGATTGCCTCCATCCACGAAAACCGGAATCGATAGCTCGTCGAACATGCGCACACGCACGACATCGACTCCCTCGCGGCCATCCACGCTGACGGCTTCGAATCCTTCATGAAACGCGGGCAAACGTTCGCCGACAGTCACCGACTTTGGTGCGCCCAGATCGCTGAGCACAATCGTCTCGGGCTCAGGTGTGCCAACGACATTCAGTGCGTCCGCGCCGCCCAGCCCATCCAGGGTTACCGGCCCTTCAACGCGAAACTCAATGTCCGTACCATAGCCATCGAGATGAACCTTGCCTCGCAATGTGCTCAGCGGCGCGAATTCAAAACGGTCATCAAGATTCGTGCCAGTAATATCCAGGCCGTCCGAGTTTAGCTGCAGGGTCTCGATTCCGGAGAACGGAAACACCCGCCCCGTCACGATGAACTGGCTTGATTCGAGATCCAATTCTACTGCGGCATCGGTAATGAACGTCAGCAAGTCGTTGTCGTCGGGACCGTCGCCTTCCACTTCCACACTCAGCCCCAATCCGTCAAAGATGCCGAACGAATCGTTTCCTTCAAGCCCACGGAGCGTGTAATTGACGATGCCTTGAGTGATGATTGGTACCCGATCGTTGAGCCCGATGGAGGGTGGGATGGGCGGCGGATCACTTCCCGGTGGGACGAAACCAAAGAAGGCCGACGACGGAACTTGAAACCCATCATCGGTCGCATAGCCGTTGTGTATCAGTTGGGAGTTACCGGCATCGGGATCGGTGATCGTCACCACACCCAAACCCAGTTGTTCGAACTCCAGCAGCACGCGCGAGTCCACCCGAACCTGTCCGGAATCGTCGCTTGCGCCAGGTGTGAACTCGATGACACTCGGCGAATTGGGAGCGATCACTTCGAATGAATCGCCGTCGCCCTGGCCGTTGATTGAAACGGATTCAACCAGGTCAAACGTGACGAGCATCGAGTTAACCAGGGCCGAGCCTGAATCTGCGCTGTCGAGCGTGACGCCGATTACGTCCGATCCCGGCGTGCCGTTGATGGTCAGCCTATCGTCGTTTAAATTCCCACCGACGACGTTAATCTGTTGTAGATCTGTCGTGACGTTCAGGTTGTTCAGATTAAGGTTGTCCCGGCCTGCTGCGGCGTTGATGGTCAGCGTCGTTTTGTTCTCGAACTCGATCGTCTCGTGTTCATCGACCGACACCAGACCACGTGTGGCGGTCGAGCCTTGGCGAACATCGATCGCGTTGTCGGAATCGGTGCCTTTGACGGTGAGCGTGCCGGGCAGGTTGTCGAAGAACGGTTCGAAGCCGGTGAAGTTGATGGTCAATTGGCCGAGTTCCACAGGTGGACCGCCAGTGCTACTGATCTCCGATACCGTGATGACATTCTGGCCATCGCCAATCGTCGGACCCGGCGAGTATTCGCTATGGATAGTCGCGCCCGGGATCGCGTCGCCGGTAACTTCAATGGAGTCGAAGCCTGCCTCACCTTGCAGCTCGAAGTTTGAAATGCCAAACGTCTTGATCTTGGGCGGTTCAGGTTGCGGATTGAAACCTTTGGTAATGACGGCGGTGCTGATTCCCATAGCGGTCGCCTCGGTCACCTCCACCTGAAACAGATCCGCTCCGCTGGTGCCGGGAAGCTCCAAGGAACTCAGTCCAGTCCCAACAAGGTCGATGATATCGACGCCTTGAAGATTGAATTGCGGCGACGCGCCGGCCTTGACCGTCCCCTTGGCCGGATCGACTTGGAAGCGGCCGCTGCCTGTCATCTGGAACGTACTTGCCTCAGCTCCCTCGCGCCCCGGCGTGAGTGTGGCAGTCGTAGCGCCAAGATCGAACGAGAGTGAGTCGAATCCCGCATAGCTGATTGGGACTCCGTGGTTCAAGGCAACCAAGATCGCACCGGAAGCAGCTACGCCCGCAGTGATCGTGTCGGTTTCCGACGCACCTCCGAAATTGAAGACTCCCGGCAGATTCAGATCATCGTGACGAACTTCGATTCCTTCGACATGATCGAAGCTGATCGACTCTCCGTTGTTGATCTGGAATGAACCTTCGTCAGCTTCCGGACCAGCAAAGCTGCCTTGTACCGCGCTGCCGAAGATAACGAGTTCGAGTTTGTCGCCCAACAGTTCCTCCGCTTCAATAATGCTACAAAAAATGTCGAAGTCGCCGCACTCTTCGATGGGATCTCCACCATCAACAAACACTTTCATGCTAAGATCGTTCAGCACGTTCACCGAGACGACGTCGCGACCTTCGTGAGCGTTCACCGTGATGGCTTCGATACGGTCAGCCTGAACTTGTGCGGCGCCAACAGTGATCACCGGCGGCGATACGAGGTCATTGACTGTAATCGTCTCTGACCACGCCGTACCATGAACGACCAGTCGATCCGCGCCTAGGTCGCCGTCGATCACGAAGCTTTCCGTGTTATGGAAGATGACGCCCGGGTGATCGCCAACAAGCTGGGCCGACCCGAAGCCTTCGCCCAAATCGAAGACCTCAAATTCGTCGTGGTTCGTGGTGCCGCGAAGTTGCAGGTCATTGGTTTGCGAGTTCATCACAAGCTTCTCGATGCCCAAATAGCTCACGTCGTTCGCTCCCAGGGAACCCGCGTCGTCGATGAGGTTGCGTTGCAGGTTAACAACGGTCGCGCCTTGGGAATTCACCTGCAACGAATCGTCTGCCTCGTCTCCTTGCACCGCAACTCGAATGTCGTCAAGAGGATTCACAGCAAACATATCGCTGCCGCCCATGCCGCGCACTGTATATCGATCAACACCGGATGTGAGTGTGTCGATTCGATCGTTCAATCCAATACCCGGTCGGCCTCTCCGGATGTCTACGTTGAAGACATCCGCCGCGGGAGTTCCGTCATGGATCAGATGGCTGCCTGTGGGCGAGGTGATCTGTAAGTAAGCGTCTTCCCCCAGGTTCTGGAATTGAATGGGTGTCTTGGAGTCGACCATCACCGTGCCTGAGTCCATGGCCTGACCGGGGAGCACGCGCACGGTCTGAGGAGGTTGTGTCACGCGAGTGGAATAGGACACTTCGAACGCGTCGTCCCCACCCGCTCCATCGATTTCCACCTCCGAGAAACCAAAAGCATCGACCACCGGCAGCCCGGCGATCATGACCGTCGCGCCTTCCTGACGCGGCTGCACCTCGATTGAATCCCGCTCGTTCGCGCCACGGACGATCACCTTGTCCTCGGTGCTGGGATTGTCACCATGAATCGTTATCGCCAACAGATCGGTTGGCGTTGCGGCGTTGGCGATGTTCACAGTGTCGTTTCCGGCACCGGCAAAGATGTTCAGAGTCGTCTTGTTGGTGAACTCCACGAATTCGTATTCATCGACGCTGATGATGCCGTGAGCCGGGGTCGAGCCCTCGCGGTAGTCGATGGCATTGTCGCCGTTGGTGCCGAAGACGGTCAACGTGTCGGAGATGTCGTCGATGATGGGCTCGACGCTGGTGAATTGGACCTTCAGCGTAAAGACCCCGTCCGTCTGGACGTACGTGCCTGCATCAACTGGTGGCCCTGGCGTATAGAGCGCATCGATGGGATTGAACACGGGTGGCAGCGGATCAGGCCGCGTGCCGGTGAACTGCAACCAGTCGATGCCGCCGCCGCCGTCGAACTCGACCGACATCACCGGCGAGGGCCGAGTTTGCAGCTCCTCTTCTTCCCTTTCTTCGCCATACCAATCAAACTTCAACAAATCGTCGCCTGCGCCACCGATGACCTCGATGTTGAAGATCGGAATGTCGACATCGTTTGGATCGAACGTCACGTCTGGCGTGCCGTCGTCGTCGAAGTCAACCGCAATCATCGGCCCCGTCAGGTTGATGCCGATCACGTCGTCAAGCGGAGTGGTGTGAATCAACAATTCGCCATCGACAACTTCCGCCGTGATGTTCGGAATGAACTCCGTTTCAGTGCAGACCACGTTGTTCACGTCGCTCGATTCGAAGAGCCGGTCCAAGCGGTCAACGATAATGCAGATATCTTGTTGACCGGATAGCTGCGACGTATGCAGCGGGATGTTGACTTGCGCCGATGACAAGGGCTCCAACCCGTCGGCGAAGGATCGTTGGCCAATGAGTAGACCTCCGCTAAACGGGTTGCCCCGAAAGACCTCCACGTCGAACGGGCCGGCGTCGGCGATGCCGAGGTTGTCAATCGTCGCGCTGAGGGTCAACGGGTCGGATTGGATGAAGGTGGCGGTGTCAAATTGAAGGTTGCTGAGCGCCAGATCGGGGAGGCCGGGCATGAAGAGATGGGTTTGGGCGACGTTGTTGGCGGGGTTGTCGTCGGGGTGTTCGGAGGCGGGATCGACGACAAGTTGGAAGACGTAATCGCCGGCTAGGACGTCGAGGGTGAAGTTGACGACGGTCTCGGCGCCGGCGGCCAGCGACGGGATGAGTTGGGGGGCGGCGAGTGTTTGGGACGGGCCGTTGTCGTGGCTTTGATTGAGCTGAACGCGGAGGTTGGTCAGGTCTGTTTGGCCGTGGTTGTGGACGGTGGCATGGACGATGACGTTGGCGACGCCGGATTGATCGAACACGGTGGTGGTCAATTCACCGGCGGCGGGATCGGGCAGGAGGCTGACGAACGAGAATCCGTCGTTGTTCGCCTCAGCGGATTCGGGGATCACATCGGCGTCGTCCGCGCGGACGGTCAGGACGAACTTTCCCAAGCCGATACCATCGCCGTTAGGGCCGCCGGTGCCGTCGTACGCGGCGCTGCCGGGTGACGGAAGTGTCCAGTTGAATTGAACCAGTGTTTCGTCGAACGGATTGAGACCGGCGACCGGCACTGTGGCAATCGACAGCGCTGGGATGGGCGCTAAACCGGGGTCGCCCTGGTAAAGGACGGCGTCGAAGGGGCCGATGGGTTGGTCGGTTGGATTGGCGATCTCGGCGCTGACTTGCACGGTTTGGCCGGCGATGAGGTTGCCGGTTACGACGACGTCACCGACGACGATGTCAACGATGCCTTCCAGGTCGGCGCACGAGAGGTTGTCGGCGGTGGAGAACGCCTCGCCATCGGCTGTGCTGACTCGCATACAAAACGTGTTCGGCCCAAACGGCACTTCGAACGGATGTTCCAGTGGCATGACTTGCCCGGGATTGATCTGCAGCAGTTGTGTCGCCACGGGCACGCTGTTGGCGGCCGGCGTCTCGTCGAAGTACTCAACCAACATCTCCGTCCCCGCCAACCCAACATTGCTCACCAACGCCTGCGCCGGGATTTGCGCACCGCTGGGCGCGAGGGACATGTTGGGGAAAGTCATCGGCGCGGTGAAGGTCAACTCGGGCAGGAACTCGACGACGTCCATGCCCACGCCAGCGCCGACGGGCGGTCCACTTTGGATTGGATTGAACGCCAACGTGGACGAGAACTGATTGATCGGGCTGGGCGCGCCGGGTACGGTCGGAACGGCTTCGTGTTCATAAACAATCAAGTACGACCCGTCGGTGTCGACCGCGACCGCCGGGGAAAACTCGAACGATTCGCTGACGGTCAACGGCACGGGCGTTGACCACGTGCCGGTCGCGCCGCGGCGAGCAACAAACACGTCGTTAACCACACCGTCGGCTTGCTGCCAGTACGCGACCAGTTCACCGTCATCCTGCAAAGTTTTCAGATCGTAGAAACTCGCGCCGTCGGCCACTTGTTCCAGCGGCGTTGGGTTCAGGAAATCCTCAACCAAGCTAGCCCGATCGAACAATGTGAACTGAGCCGGCGTGTTGGGATCGTTATCGGGATCGGGCTGCACGGCGTGCGATAACATCAGATCAATCCGTCCCGGACCGGCGCTGCCGAGAGCCACCGATTTGATTTCGCCGCCGGCGGGCAGACCGATGGTTGGCAACACCTGCGGCGTACTCCATGTTGTCCCGTCGTGAACGCTAGTCATCAACTCATTGCCGGTTGCTGTGTCGCGCAACCAGACCAAGTGAATGAAACCCTCCGAATTGACAAAGACGGTTGGTTGGCTGTCGCTGGCGACGTCGTTGGTCAACATCAACGGTGTTTGCCATGAATGCGTCGACGAGTCCCATACCGACGTCATGATCTCGTTGGCAGAACGATCAAGTTGCGTGGTCATCGGCGTCGTGTTGGTGTTTCGCGTCCATGTCAAAACGCCGACCCCGGCATCATTGAAAGCGATCGTGGGATGCGAATCGAACAGTCCTTCACCGGCCGCGACCGCTTGGGCCGTTTGCCAGGTTGTGCCGTCGAAGTACCGCGAGTGAATTTCCTGGCTGGTCAGGAAATCGTTGGCCGTCGTGGTGACGGGATCGGGCACGGTCGCCGATTGATAGACGACTACGACCGGTTGGCCGGTGGCTTGGTCGTGGGTTTCGGCCAGCACTGGTTGGGCGACATGTTCAGCCTGGGCCAGTGTGCCTTGATCCAACCCCGACCACGCCCCACCGGTTCGTTGAGCAAACGCCAGATTCCCGTGCGTGATGTTCGGGGCCGCATTCGCGTCAACCACCTGCACGTAAATCGCGTCGCCCGACGGTTTGTCGATCACTAGGCCCGGATGCGGGTCATGGACCAACGTGCCAACGGGATCGCTGCCGGTGAGTTGCATGTCGATGTCAACCGTGGGCGTCAACAACGCGCTTGGATTGGCGAGTAGTTTCAGTCCGTCGATCAATGCGGCGAACTGGTTACTCGGTTGCGCCGGAGCGCCGACCAAGGTGTTGTTGTTGTCAATCAAGATGCCCTGTTTGCAACTGCTGGCGATGTTGAACGACGGGAAATGTTTCTGCACTTCGAACACTTCGAAACCAAGCACGTGTGCCTCCATCGTCAACCCAAACTGCCCGTCCAGGGAGACGCACGATCGGTTAAGGATGTCACCAAACTCGATGATCTCGGTGACGTCGTTCGAGTCCAAGCCGCCGGTGAATTTCAGGTTGAAGGTGACGCCACCGCCCAGGCTGGCGATATCGAATCCAAAAACTTCCAACGAACCCACGATGTTGGCTGACAGCGTGGTGTCAGGTTGGACAAACGTGGGACCCGCCAATCCCAGCGGGTTGGGCGGATTCAAGATGTCTTGAACAATACCGGGATCAATCATGATGCTGATGCCCGCATCCAATCCAAAATCGATTCCCAAATTGATGGCTGCCTGCAGACTCACCACACCGGGCGCGCCGTAGTTGAACAACGGGATATCGGGCGTCTGGAATCCGTCGAAGTCGAAGTGTCCCAGCAACGCCGTGAACTTGGCCGCGTCGAGATCCAGCGTTTTCGAATCGATCACCAGATTCGTCTGCAGCTTGACTTTGTCCGTGACCTGCTGATTGGCTCCGCCGTACGTCTCATCCAACACCTTCTCATCCAGCACCTGCAACAGCACATGCGCGGAGGCCGGCGCGAGGAGGGGTTGCGCGGGGTCGAGCGGGACGAACGTGGATGCGTTGACCTCGACCAGGAACTGGTTCTTCTTCTTTCCGATGAACGGAATCGTCGAGTCAAGCAGGCCGTTAAGAGTCTGTTTACCGGGTTCGGGGAAGTTGATCAGATCGTTGTGGAAGACGACGTCGTAACCGGGATTGTTGGTTTTGTCGCCGTTGAACGTGATACTCGAATCGCTGCCATTTAGCCAGCCAGGGTTCGGGGCGACGAAGATGTCCTGCACCAACAGTTCGCTCTTCAATCCGTAGCGGTCAGTTACCAGCATCGTGACCTGGTTTGGATTGGCCGGCACGGTGGGGAACAAGTTGCCGAAGCTGACCGGTTGTTGATGGAAGGCGTCTGGGCCGTAGGTCAGCTTGCCTGTCTGGCCAAAGGTGCCTAGCGGGAAGGTCACGTCGGCTTGGAAGTAATCCGCGATACCATCCCCGTCAGTGTCGGTCTTAGCGTCCATGTCAAAATCCAGATCGATCATTTGAAAAACGTAAGCGGTATCGAGGCCTGGAATACCCGACACGAAACGGCCCCATTGTCCGTCGGGCGTGGCACCACGCAGAGCGTCATCCGCCAGCGTAATTTGGCCCGAGGGGAAGTGTGCATCGACCTCTTTCAGTTGCCGGTCGATTGAGTTGTTGCCTTCGTCGAGTTCGTCGATCTTGCCGGCAAAGTCGGTGGTGTACTTGACATGATCTTCGGGCTCCGACGGCGTCCACGGAAATGCCTGGGTGCGGCTGGCGAACGGGCCGAGCGGTAGTTCGTTTTTTTCAATCGGCAGGTTGTAATTCGTGAACTCAACTTGAGCCGTCGTAAACGACGAGGGCGCGTATCCGACGTTACGGACGCCGACGACCACAAGGGTTTCGCCGTCGTTGGGCAACATGTTGAGCGTTTCGACCACCAGGTCCGGCGTGCCCGATATCGGCACGACAAACATCGATTGGACGCCGATCTTGGTGGACAGGTCGTTGCGGTGCACGGCCAGGATGAATTCATCGAACGGGTCGGCATGGAGCGGTTCGCCGTTAACCAGCGGCTGGACGACTGCCAAGCTGGGGTTGGTCGGGTGATTTTCCGTGTTGTCGTCGCACTGCTTCACGGTGTTCGTATCGTCGGCAGCGGTGGGCGGGTCGATCAGATTTGTGCTGCTGTCGAAATGGCTGTACTGACCATTGGTCCCGTGCCACACGGACACCAGCGCGTCGCCATCCGCGTCGGCCGGTGCGCAGGACAGGTTGATGCCGAAAGCCGTGGTGCCGTTCAAGCTGCCCACGGGTGACTCGGCGGCAAAGAACCGCGTGCTGTAGTTTGTGGCTAAGGTCGCGGATGATGAGTTCGTGGCGTTGATCGGCGTGGCGCGGTCGACATTTTGTAGCACGCCGTAACTGGTCCCAAAGTTGGGATCCAACACGATCCGCTCGGGCGTTACATCGGGCAAATCAAATGACACGGTCAATCCGCTAATGCCGCTTCCGCTGGCTCGGCCGGATTCCAAGACGTACAGGCCTGGTTCGACGTAGGACTCTAAAAGGAAATTCGTGGACGGCCCGTCGGTCTCGTTGAGGTAGTCGACCAAAGTCAAATCAAGCTGACATCCCGTAATCTCAGCGCAGTCATAGTCCGCGCGATACAACGCGAGAAACTCGTCGCTGGACGTTCCGCCCGGAATCGCGCCGATGTTGGCGTTGAAGGTTGCCGTACCGGCGGCGCCGACCCAGAACGCGAGGGAGTGGTTTAACGAGGCCAACTGCGAAAACGTAATTGCCTGGCCCCCAGGAAACTGGCCGTCGGGTCCCAAGTTGTCGAGCCGATCAAAACGATTTTCAGCGTCCGGGATCAGGTTGTCAGGGATACTTTTGCCCGACGTTGCTTTGGGAATGCTGGCTGACAAGTTGAGTAAAACAGGACCGGTCGCGTTGTTCGTCGTTCCGACGCGAACGTGGTAAAGCTCGCTGCCGCTCAGATTCGGCAATCCGAAGTTGACGCTGGATGTGGCGGGCGGGTTGGTGCTGGCGTTGGTTGATTGAACCAGTTCCCCGTCACTGTTAAACACCTCCAATTGCACCTGCTGCGCGGTCGTCGTGAAAGTCTGCGGCGACACGCTCAAGAACGGCACACCATCGATCCCCTGTGGTACTTTCAGCGTCATCCAATCCAGCCCCGTCACGATCAGCGCCACCTGCTCCGGAAACTCGCCCATACCGGTCAACGGATTGATCATCAACCGTTGCGTCGGGATCGGCGCAAGACTACACGTCGGGCTGGACGCTTGGAGGTGCGGTGAGGCGGTACGATCGGCGGGTTCGTTGAAGGGAAAGGCGGTGTACGGATACCGAGGCGGCGCGGTTGGGTTGGCCGCCAGTTCGTCGAGGTTGATCGGATCGCAGACAGATGATTGCATGCCGCTATCGACGGTTAGGTTGAAGTTGCCGTTGGTTGGCGTGTTCAACGATTTCACCACCACGACGACCTCCTGCGAACCCGGCAATGTCACCTCGTGTGTGGCCGCTGCACCGGTCAGATTCTGTTCCCACGCCTGTAACTCACCATCCACATAAACACCCCATTGCAACACCGCGTCCGCTGCCGCATCCGGCGTCACCGTCACCCCCATCGCTCCGCCCGGCGCGGGAAAGGTGTATGCCTGGGTGCTGTTGAGTGCGGAAACGGTACCGTCAACCGAGCCATCGCCGAATGGGTTGGTGGGAAGGATGTCGGGGAACAGAAACACGGGCAGGGTTGCCGGCGGGGCGAGTTCGCCGAACGGGATGGTGAGGTTTGTGGAGACGTCGATGGACGCCTCACTGTTATTGACTTTGCTTTCTTGAACACGCAGATACGCCGTCTGTGGGCCCGGGCGAAGATTGAACGATGCTGTGGTTTGGGAAACTTGGCCGTTCAGGTCTTGTTCAGAGCCTGTTACGGGAAGCCCGTCTTCGTTGAACAGGGCAAAGTCCCATGGATTCTGCGTGGTTGAAAGCGCTGAAACGACGGCGAGCGAGCCGTCGTGACGATCTGGAACCTGAATCGTGTAGTAGCCAACAAACTCGGGGTAGTCTTCAATATCGTCGATATTGATGTTGACCGCGCCCCCGTTGACGGGATCGAGGTAGGCGACGGTGTCGGTCGTTTGGTTGGTGATGACGCGTCGAGCGAAGTTGGGTGCATCGATTTCAAGGCGATATTTGCCGAGCGATGCTTCCTGGTTCTTGACGACGACGTAGTACATGAATCCGCCACCACTACTACTCTTGGGCGGGCTGGGTGGATACTGAATCGCGTCGGAATCGTTGATGTAGGTCTGGGCGTCGATGATGGACCGATCGGCGGGGAACCAGTCGCGGCTACCGAACACGTCTTCGATTTCGTTCAAATAATCAACTTCGCCCGTGTTCTCATCGAAGTGAGCGCGATAGACCTTCAACGCCGTGTTCACTGGCAAGGCGTCGGGGGCCTGCGGATCGGGTTGGGCGAGGGTGCGGACGACGACGGGGCCGGGGGCGGCCCAGAACCGAAAGACGTCGATTGAGCCGGCCGATCCGTTGAAGAACGATCCGGGCGGTGTCTCGAAGTACGGTAACGTGCTGGTGAACTCGCCGGTGGCGATGCCGTCGCCGAATTGGTTTTGAACGATGTCCTTGACTAATTCCAATGACGGAAAAGTGCCGACGCAGGGGATGTGGGTTCCTCCGCCTTGACCGTAGTTGTCCTCGTTCGGGTCATTCACCTTGTGAATGTCGTCTTCCAGCGGCGCGGTCAGATTGACTGGGTTGCAGTCGCCGCCGTCCTCATGGTTGGCCACCGTGGATTGATCGTTCAGCGTGACCGTGACGGACTTTCCAGGAAACCGCCATGCCTTCTCGATCACTTCGAACGGAAACGGCTCATCGGTCTTGACCTTCATTTTCAAACTGTACGTGCCGTCGCCAATGAACTGGCCGGGAGCGGGATCGACGACGAACCGAAGTTCGCGGCCGCGCAAGTTGTCCACGATGCCCGAGACGCCGATGGCCGACATGCCCGGGTTCGCGATGTTGCTGCCGCCAATGATGTTGCCATTGTGATCAAAGATCTTGACGGTTGCCTGTAACGGTCCGTCCGGCGTGGAACGGGTGAAGAACACTGTCGGAGATCCGGTGATGTTGTGTGGCAACAGTGTGCTGAAGTAGTGCCGCTGAAAGTTCTCCTCCAACGTCACGGGATCGATCTGAAGGATCGATTGAAATTCGCCCACCGGGAGCGCCGGATCGGGTTTCAAATCCGGCACCATGCCGACCGGCACTGGAATAACCGGTGCGACCACTGTCATTGTGGCCGAGGCAGCGGCGATGGGGTCAAGGCCGATGTTGAAGGCGACGGCGGCGGTCAAGGTGTTGGCGGGCAGCGCGGTCGTGTGAAGCGTTGATTGCGGCGAGTTGGGCAGGGCGATTTGTTTGAGCCGTAACGAGCCTTCTTCTTCGGCGTAAACAGCGGTCAACGGATCAGCGTCGACTGCGGTGGTTGTGGTGACGGTTGTCGTTGCGCCGGGTGGAGTGAGCAACTGGAAATACTCGACGCCAGTTGACGTACCGAACCCGCCGAGGGCGCCATTGAAGGTCAGTTGGTTGGTCGACAAGTCGATGAGTTCGGACGGCAACTGGCCGGGGAGCAATGTGTCGGGCACGTCGAGTTGCCCGATGCGCACCGTGGCCGGGTCGTTGCCGGACAGACCCGCGACGAAGATGTCGAACGGACCAATGCCGCCCGTTTCGAAGGCCAGGAAAAGCGGCGTGCCTGGAAAAATTGTCGTGCCCGATGTTACCGGACCATTCGGGCCGACAATCATAACTTGCGGTTGGATCAGACTGACGCCGTTCGTGTCGGGCGTCAATTGCACTGACACCACGTCGATGTCCGCGCTGGGCTCGATGCGTAGGAATTCGGCACCTTGGGTGGGGCCGAGGGTGAGGGAGTTTAGTTCGAGGGTGGGTTGAGGCAGGGCGATGACAGTCGGGTCGTAGTCGGATTGAATGGTCAGTGTGAACTGTTCGGCGTCGGCGACGCCCTTGTCCAACGTCGCCGCGCGAGCGATGTACTCGGCGTCGGCCGATAAGCCGCTGAGTTGCAACTGAACCGTGCCCGGCGCCGTGCGGGTGGCGATGTCAATCAGGTCGCCGTTGGTTGCGTCGTAGACCGAAACGACGGGAGCGAACTGTTGGCTGGTCAGGTTGACTGTCAGCACTGTGTCAGCCGGGAGCGTCGGCGGCAGGCGGAACTGAACGATGCGCTGGTCGACGCCGTTCAGGTCGTTGGTGATTTCCAAGCTCGCTTGCCCCAGCGCAACCGGCGGCAAGGTGAGCTGGTTATCAATGTTACTGAACCCGGTCGACGTCGCCGGCCCGACAAGCGTGGTCACCACATCAACCTGATACGCGCTGGCCGCCGCGCTGAAGTCGGCCGGCGCGACCGCCAACAAGTATTCGGCGTCGGTGAGGCTGAGGTCATTGAATGGGGTCAGCGGAAGTTGAATGGGCGAGCCATTGGGGTCGGCGATGACGGTGGTGAGCGGTTGCCACACATCGCCGTCGTCCAGACGTCCGAACAAAGTGCCGGCCACGGCCACTCCCAGCGCTTGCGGAGCCACGGTGACGGTTCCGCTTTCGGCGCCGTTGGTGAGGTCGAGCGGATAGTAATCGACGTCGCGCGGGGAGTTGAATTGATCGTCGCCGCCGGCCGCCGCGCGCGTCGCCGCGCCGGTTCCAGGATCGATCGTCAATCCCGAATTGACAACCTGATCCGCCGATACGGTCAACTCGAAATCGTCAACCACTCCGTCGCCAAAGAACACGCCGACCACGTACCGCTGACCGCTTTGAACCGTCACCTCCAACGACTCCATCCCCGGCTTGGCCACATCCAAATCCGCATCAACCAAATACAACAAATTGCCCCCCGCCCCATAAAGCCCCAGACCGGCGGGCGACGGGGAGGCGGGGTTTGCGGGGGCGAGGTCGAGAGTGACGTCTCCTTCGAAGGTGGGGAAGTCGAGAGCGAATTGGAACAGCCGATTCGGTTCGTTGGCGGCGATCGTGTGAGTGGAGTGGCCGGGCGCGAACAAGATCTGGTCGGCGGCCGTGGGGTCGATCGAGTTGGGTATGCCGCCGCTGGGAACGCCTGAGAACTTGGTGATGAACGCGTCGCGGAACCCGCCAGCGAATCCGGGCTGAAGGGAGCCGGCGGTTGTGGGGAACGACGCTGAACCCGCGTCGCCGACCACGTAGATGTCGCCGACCGCATCCAGCGCGATTCCGTAGCCGATGTCCGTGTCGGTGCCTCCACCCAGAAATGTGCCGTGAACCAGTTGCGAACCCGTCGGATCAATGATCGCCATGAACGCGTCGACGGAACCTGCGCCGGCGGGTTGTGATGCGTCCCCGGTCACGGGGAACGTTCCCGAGCCGTCGGTTGAACCGGTAACGTAAGCATTGCCCGCCGCATCGACGGCGAGGTCGTACGCGTCGTCAGCGCCAGTTCCGCCCAGAAACGTCGCGTAAACAACCTGCGAAGCCGGCGCCTGTGTCGGATCGATGCGCATCACGAACGCATCCGAGCCGTCGCGCGTTGTGTCGAACGCTCCAGGGGTCACGGGGAAGTCGTCGGAGCGCGTGTGACCCGCGACAAATACATCGCCACTGGGATGCACTGCCACGCCACCGTAGAACGCCGTTGAGTTCTCTTCATTTAAATCACCACCGATGTACGTGCCGTAAACCAGTGATGCCGCGCCCGATTGGAACGGATCAACCTGGACCAGGAACGCATCGTTGTGGCCGGCGGTCTTGGTGGTTTTGAATCCGTTCGCCGTGGTGGGGAAAGCGTTGACGGAGTTTGTCTGGCCGGTGACGAACGCCGTGCCGGCCGCATCGAGCGCTAACGAATCGCCCGCGTCGGCGATGTCACCGCCGATGAACGACGAGTAAACCAAATCCGCCGGGTCGCCCGGATCAGCCGGGCTGGCATCGACGGGGTCGGTGTTGATCACGGCGATGAATCCGTCGGTCAGCCCGTTAAGCGATGAATCGAACGCGCTGGGGGACACGGGGAAGTTGGCAGCGCTGGTGCGGCCGGTGATGTAGGCCAACCCGCCGTTGTCGGCCGCAATGCCGCGCGCGTTCGCCCCTTGGCTGCTGCCACCGATGTAAGTGGAGTACAGCAGTGTCGACCCCGTCGGATCCAGCTTGGCGACAAACGCGTCCGTGTCGACCCCAACTTTCACGTGTTGAAACGCTCCCGGTGTGGTGGGGAAGTTCAGCGAATCGGTGTCCCCTGTCACATAAACATTCCCCGTGGCGTCCAGCGCTATGCCTCGACCAAAATCGTTGCCGCTGTCGCCAAGGTAGGTTGACCAAACGAGCGATGTGCCGGTCGGATCGAGCTTCGATACGAACACGTCGAAACCGCCACCGTGGGAACCTTGTAGCGCAGATTGATCCGGAAAGTCGTTCGACAGAGTGTGACCGACCACGAACGCATTGTCCGCAGCGTCGGTCGCGATGTCGTATGCCAATTCCTGATTCGTACCGCCCAGGAACGTCGAGTAGACCACCACCGGGTCGATGACCAATGGAAGACTTTCGTCATACGTCGCTAACTCAAAACCAATCCGCTGTTGTTCATCGATTGAATAGCTGGCACCAATCTGTTGCCGCTGATCGCCCACCTGTTGATACGCAATCGGCTTGTGCAATCGGAGTTCACCGCTGTCCACCGTCAGCAGCAAGTCTCCCATATCATCGACGGATATCTGGTCTGTCCCTTCGAATGCCAGCCGAATCACACTCGTGTCAATACCTGCTTCCACGTGGAAGTCGTATTCGAGCAGTCTTTGATTGCCGTAGTAGACAATGTCAACGCCGACGTAGACGTCGTCAAACTGCGCGGCGGAATAGTTCGGAACGTTCGTTGTCCAGAGGCTCGGATCACTGCCTATCAGATAATTACTAACGCCCGGTTTCAAATCTTGTCCCTTTCCTGGCGCTGCTGGGTTTCCGCCCACGAGGTGCATTTGAATACCAGCGCTCTCCTCGCCGGATGGCGAGAAGAGCGAAAGCGAGGCCTGGGTCGGTTCGAGATACAACGAATAACCTTCGCCACGCGAGACAAAATCAACGTCGGAAGCGACCTGCCCTAGATTGGCTTCGAACGCGAGTCCATGCAGCAGGGACGTGTCGGCGAACTCGATGTCGGCTGCCAAAGCCAGGCGATCTTCGAGCCTCTCGATTCGCAGATCGGTCAGAAACCGTTGTCTTCGAGTGCGTTTTGACTTGCGGCGGAATGAAACACGGCGATTGTCTTGGTGTGCCTTCATAAGAATGCTCACTGCGTGAACGGGGTCGCTTCGGCAAGAAACGCCGCAGAGTGGGTCAACTTAGGAATGCCACTTCCAGGTGAAGGTGTTACAGAAAACACCGAGATTTGTGTGGAGGCCTGCAAGCCGGTGGGCAACTTACGCCGCAACACGTTAGCAACGGATCAATGAATGAGCATCACACGACGAGTGATCGCACGGGAATTACATCCAGTCGGCTACAACGCCGCTGTCCTGCAGTCGCTTACGCAGCCGCGTCCAGCGGACTCGCACGGCGACGGCGTGCATGCCCAGTTCGTCGGCGACTTCGGCAGACGTGTAGCCTTGCAGACGCAGATCGAGCATGCGGCGCTCCGTTTCGTCAAGCTCTTTGCAAAGACGCTCGATCTGATCGTTGAACTGAGCTGCCTTCGCCGGATCGTCGCGAGAATCACTGAGCGAGATCAACACATCGGGCAAGTCACCCGAATCGCGGCCACCCTCACCGACTCGCTTCTGGCGTTGCATCTTCCGCCAATGTCGCGCCGTCTTCCGCCGCACCATCGTGATTGCCAGCGCGACGAGTTGCTCGGGGTTCTCCAGATCGTAATCGTGAGTGCGAAGAGCGACCATCAAGCTGCGATGCACGGACTGGACAAGATCGACGGAATCGAGATACGGCCGCAAAGCCCGGCCCAACAATACACGAGCCACGACGCGAACTTTCGGCTCGTATTGTTCCACCAGCTTCGCGATCGCAGACGGATCGCCTTGCTTCGCTAATGCCAATGTTGCTGCGAATTCGTCCGTTGGTTCGCCCATCCGAAAAAACCTGTAACACTTGAGACCCCTTGTGGCATTACAATGTAACATATAGCTGCGCCTAACATTCGTAGGTCCTGTCTGACCGATGCACGTACCGCACAAACTCGGCATCGACGAGCAATTGCGCCGAGCGTGCGCGCAGCTTGAACGACAGCTGCGAGCTGGCAAATCGTGTACGGCCACGCAGCTTCTCGATGAGTTTCCCGATCTGATGGAGCAGCAGGAGGCAGTACTCGAACTCATCTACACCGAGTTCATCGTCAGGCAGGAACTTGGCGAAACTCCAACGCTACAGACTTGGCAGGATCAATTCCCTACGCTGCGAGAAGATATCGGCCAACTGTTCCAGGTCCATGACGTACTCGGGAGTGAAGCTGCGGATACGGCGGTCGCAGGCGAAACGCTGAAGCGATTCGAAGACGCGATCCGTCCCGGCGAGCGGATCGGCCAGTACGAGGTGTTGGGAAAACTTGGTCAAGGCGGCATGGGAATCGTCTATAAGGCTCGGCAACAAGGCTTGAATCGCGTAGTGGCGTTGAAAATGATTCGGTCGCCGTACGTAAGTCCCCACGAGCTAGCTCGGTTTCGTAGCGAGGCTGAATCGGCAGCTCGGCCACAGCACCCGAACATTGTCCATGTCTACGAGGTCGGCGATCACCGTGGATGTCCATATCTGGCGATGGAGTTCGTCGATGGCATCCGGCTGGACAAACAGATCCCGGAAGATGGCTTTCCCGCCCGCGAAGCTGCAGAGTTAGTACTTACTTTAACGCAGGCCGTGCAAGCCGCGCACCAGTTAGGAGTCGTCCATCGCGATCTGAAGCCCGCGAACATCTTGGTGAAGCAAGACGGTACTCCGAAGATCACCGACTTTGGGCTCGCCAAGCAAATGCCCTTCGCGGATGGTGACGCGCCGGCTGGCTTGACGCAGACTGGCGCGTTGCTTGGCACGCCAAGTTATATGTCGCCAGAGCAAGCGTTAGGCAACAAGGACATCGGCGCTGCAACAGATATCTACGGACTTGGTGCGATCTTGTACGAATTACTATCGGCCCGACCGCCTTTCCAACTCGAGTCCTCGTTGGCCACACTTCACGCCGTCTGTCAGGACGAACCTGTCCCGCCGCGGCACTCGCGTCCCGACATTTCGCGAGACCTGGAAACCGTTTGTCTGAAGTGTTTGGCGAAGGCCCCGCAGGACCGTTATGCAACCGCCGCAGACTTGGCAGACGACTTGACACGGTTCCTGGATGGGGAGGTCACGCTGGCAAAGTCGGCGGCAAGTTCCGAGCAGCGATTATCGAAACTGCTGCGGAATCCGATTGCATTGACTACTGGAGCCATCGCGGTCGTGGTTCTACTCTTGTTTGGGCTCGCGGCGATTCAGGATGGCTTTCAGCCCGATCTTCCAGCCAGCGATTCACCGAGGGGCGCGCCGTCGGCCAGCGAACCAGTCGCCGAACACGAAACAGCTCGGCCCACTTGGAGTCGCGTCGATCCGACAGAGATGCCTCAAGTCACCAAGGCGAATCGCGGCACGCTGCGAGTTTCTGCTGATGGTCCTTTTCACTCGCTCGGCGATGCCTTGGCAACGGCGCAGTCGGGAGACGTCATCGAGATCGCCATGGCGCAATGCGAGATCGAGTCCGAATTGTCATGGACCAAAGGCGATCTAACGATCCGTGCAGCGAATGGCTTTCAGCCGATCGTGCCCGTGGCTGCGAACCCTGCGACGAATAGGCACTACCATATGCCCGATCGGGCTTGGCTGACCATCCAACCCGGTGCGGCAGTGAATCTGCAAGGCTTGCACTTTGTGCTGCATAACTGGACGACGACCGGCGAGGACCATGCCGTGGCCCTCCTGTCCCCGCAAGGAACGGTGGTGATGGAGGACTGCACGGTCACGGCACACATCAAAGACATACGGTATTACCCGTACCTCGCTGTGATCGCGGAGTCATCAGCAGAACATCAGAATCCCGCCCAGATGTGGCTAGAGAATTGCTTCTTTCGCAACGTGAGGCCGACGTTGCATGCCGTGTCGCAACCGCTGCACATGACTTGTGTTCGCTGCCTGTGGGTTGCCCCTGAAGTGAGTTGGATGTTGTGGAACGACCTTGAGACCCCACAGTCTTCACCAACTCCGCACCAACTTCGGTTTTGGGAAACGATCATGTACAGCGACCAGAACAGCAACGGCAGCAAATTCTTGGTCCGATGTGATGATGATGTGTGGAGACGTGTTCAAGTTAGCATGGAACGGAGTGTCGCGACCGGTCCAGGGCTCTGGCACAAGCACGCCACGGCTACTTCGGTTTCGCGGCTGCCGAAGCTGCGCGACTTGATTACCTGGCACGGTCGCGACAACGGCTATGTCAGGATGAAGCACTTCTTAACCGAAGAGCACTTGTTGCCCGACGCCGCGCCGATCAAGACGCAACCTCTGAGTAACCTCGAGGCGTGGCAACAACAGTGGCAGGACAGCGGTTCTTTCGAGGATCGACGAGGTGATGTCGTTCCCGTGATAAGCGACTTTGCTCGCGTCAAGCCATCCGACTTGCGGCTCAGTCGCGAGTGGATACAAGAACATCGGTCCGGGTTGCAAGACAGTGAACCGATTGGCTGCGATGTGGACCGGCTACCGCTCCCTCCCAGCGCTACCGAGCAGGCACTCTTGGGTCAGCCTGAAAGCCGAGCCCGCGATTCAGCAGAGTAGCCCGGTTCATTCATTCGGACCTTCGTCACTTCTCCCTCCCAGCGGTTTGAAGCCAAATTCCATCAGCTGGCGTGCCTGTTCGAACTCGACGCAGACAAGGCCCGTGTCGCGAACGATCAGTTCAAGCTGCTTTACCCAAGTCTCGGGCCGCCCGAGTGGCGAGACAAGTTCAAGGCACTGCACTAATGGCGCAGGGCGGTTAGAATTGATCATTGGCGGCCCACTTGTTGATACGATTGAGTTGACGAATGGGATCGCCGTTGAATGCTCATCAATTCTCGGAATCCCGCGTTGAATCAGCCCAAGCCACCGCCGCAAACTCTTCAGCCAGACGACGAAAGAAAGATCCAGATCTTTCTCGAGCGTGCTTCGTCGATTGTGCTTGAACGTCCGGTGTTAGATCGCGCGCACTGGCGGCTCCTGGTATCGCTTGCAGAAGAGCTCGGGCTGAGTGACGAGGAGCTACGGAACACGATCGACGATCTGCGCCAACGAGGCGTCATTTCAGACATCGATCTAAGTCCACTGAAACCGCCACCGTTACCAAGCCAGGAAAGCAAAGCCAAGGCGGACGTTTCTGCACAAGCTGGTCCGGAGCGAGATTTTTCACTGACGCCGCCGGTCCCTCCGCCGCCGCCACCCGTCCCGCAATCGAAGTCGGAACGTGGCCCGCAAGCTCAATCAAAGGCACCGCCAAAGCAGCCCGTGCTTGATGCTTCACGCGAGGAACGCGATCGTCGTTATCTCGAGCGTGCCCAAGCGATTATCGCCGAGCAGCGAGGACTCGGTGGACGAACGCAGATGATGTTGGCGGCAACGGCCGACGAGATGGGGCTTAGCGAAGAAGAGGCAACAAACGCCCTGCGGTCGCTGAACCGCGAGCCTGTTGCCGCCCCGACGCCACCGCCTCCAACCAACGGAGCGAAGGACGCTGATGTTGCGGACGACTCGGAGTCCGACGAAGCGTTGCAGCAAAGCAAGCGTTGGCGAGTGGAGGGTGCGCCGCCTCCGGAACCTCCACCTCCGCCGCGAAATCCAGAAGCGATTTATCGTGATTATTTGAGTGCTTCGCTGGCACAAATAACCGACGGCATAGTACCGACGTTGTTGGAACAAAAGTTTGTTAAACATGGGACGTCCGTGCTGGGCTTGGCACAGACGTTTTCCCAACATGTGGTGTACGACGAAGCCGCCGAGAAGGGTTTGCAATTTGAATCGGGACAAGCGGATGCTGATTCACCGTTGACGACGTCGGACGAAAACGATTCGACCGATGTGAACGTCAAACAGTTTCTCGAACGCTCTGCTCCTATTCTGGCTCAGCATCGTGGCATCAACGCCAAGAGTCGAGTCTTGCTGAATGCGATTGCCACCGAGTTAGGACTCACTGAAGAGCAAGTTGACCGAGCGGTTGCCACGTCTCAGTTTCGGTCAACGACACCTCGTGAAGATACGGACGCCCAACAGCAGGAGCGACTGGTCGGATTCCGAGAGTTGGTCGAAGGCGCGCTGATCAGTTTGCCACGAAAACTACTCACCTTCGATATCGAAGAGAACTTACGTCGTCACGGCGAAGAACGTCACGGCATCAAGACAGAACTGGTTGCGAGCGCTCTCCGTGACGTATGCGTCGCTCTCGGTATTCGCCAGATTTCTGAACAACAGGCGCGAGAACATATTGAACAATTGGTTGATTCTAAACTCGGTGAGTCGGTTCGTTTGTCGGACGACGTCCGAACTCGCATCGAATCGGAGGGGAAGCAGTGGGGGCTAAGTGTGGAGCAGGTGGCGGCGATCATTAAAGAACGAACACGGATGCAGGATCAACGCCATCGTTCAGAACGCAACTTCACGCACGGTGCGTTGCTGGCGGCTGGCGTCGCTGCCTTAATGGTCGTGGGGTTCTTTGGTTGGGTGGCAATTAACAACAACCTGACCATCCTGCCCCCCGTCGAAGTGAGTCCCTTGCCGCCGAGCGTGCCCGCTCCGATTGTCGTCGATGATGCGAACGTTGATACGGCGTGGTGGGGCGAAGAATTGGAGTTTGCCATCAGCAGCGCTCGTCGCGAAATGCGTTCGCAGCGCCCGATGTTTATCCAAATCGAGTCGAAGGAGGCCCCCACGCGCCGCTCTGCCTACGGACAACTCGTTAAAGAACTGTTCTCGGACGTTCACGACGATGAACAACGCGACCTGCTGATGCGTGTGATCTCGCTTTGTTATGCGCGCGATCCCGATCAAGAAGCCGCGCGTCGATTGCTCGACGACCTGATCGCTCGCATTCCAAGATCGGAGCGCGATCTGCGAGCGAACGACGAGCTGTTTCCGCACGCATTTCTTGCTACGCAAGCTGCTGTCAGTCTGGTTACTCAAACAGTCGATGAACGGCAAGACGATGCTTCGACGGAATTGGGACGGGCCATTGGACGTACGATCGACGCAGGTCTCGAACCGCACATGCTCCAGCAGCACGCTTACGAAGGCGTCGCCGAGCGGCTCTATCGCCTGTTAATTGCCTTGGCTAAGAGCGAGCCAGCGCTGGTGGCACCCGCCCACGCTGTGATTGCCAAACAAACCACGGAGTACTTGGATCAGACGAAGCTTGAAAAGCTGAACACTGACTTCCTGGTTCTCGTCCTTTCCGGCGCGAGCCAAACGTGGCGCGAGTATGAGACGCTGATAATCAAGACGGTCGCCTCGGAGAGTCCCATCAATGTAATTCGGATACTGGAAGTGTATGAAAAGACAAAAGATCTCGATCTACAGGAGTTTCTCGCGGAAGCG
The DNA here is from genome assembly GCA_014381825.1 of Planctomycetota bacterium. Lineage (GTDB taxonomy): Bacteria > Planctomycetota > Planctomycetia > Pirellulales > Pirellulaceae. Next base: position 106,589 of record JACNKX010000113.1, on the reverse strand, counting down.
ATGATCGCGCGGCTGGCCGAGGCTCCCGAATCGAGCGACGTCGCAGGAATTGCCAGTGCAGTTCGAAAGTCGCTCGGCGCAACGGTGGAAGATGTCGACAACAAACGATTGACTCGGTTCGTTGTCGGAGCGAACAGCTTGCTCGACGAACCACGTGTCGAAGTGAGCGAGCCGGAAGCTCTGTTGGCCGAAATTGTGAATCTCGCCTACCACAGCACGCTTGGGTGCGCCGTTGCACAGGGAAATGCAGGTGAGGCAACGTTTGACACGCTCGCTGCACAAGATCCCGCCGCGTTCTTGACGGCGGACGAGACGACCGCGCCGATGGCTCGCGATGAACCAACGCCGCTGGAACCTACGACGTTAAGGATGCTGAACGAACGGTTGCGAATGTTGCTGAATCCTCGGACGAGCCCGGTCACTCGCTTCGGCTTCGTCGAGACAATTGCTGGGCACACCGATCGGGTGGACGATCTGGCGCCGGAACAAGCTGCCGCCCTGGCAACTTATTTGCTCGGCAAGAAGCGAATCGAAGAGTATCGCGCGACGCTCCCTCACGTCGAAGAGATTGGAAAGTGGAAGCAAGTGCGATTGGCGGTCGCTGATCAAATTGAAGAAGTCGGAGTAAGTGACGAGCAACTGCAAGAGATTGCTTCGAAATTGCTTGGACGCGAGTACGAAGTTGGTAAAGGCGACGCAGGGCGCATGGCTCTGAGAGACGAGTTGCTCCGCGACGTCTTGGCTGACGCAAAGAAAGAAGATGTCGGCGGACAGAATAATTTTCAGGTGTACAACGATGCGGCGCAATCGTTGTATGATTTCTACACGGCGCAGGCGATCTTGTTTCGAGTGACGGAATGGCCGGCCGAACCGGTTACTCCTACTGTCGTGGTCCAGGCAATGATCGAAGGGCGTACGAACCAGTTGCTTGAGGCGGCGCTTTCGCCGGCGGGAAAGCAACAAGTTCAACAGAGCCGTGTCGAAATGCGAGCGATTGACTACTTGGCGACGAACGATTTCCAGAGGCTCGTCTTGCTCGACCGCGCATGGTTGAAATTGTTGGCCGTCGAGTGTGTTCGAAGGCGGCCTACGCTAAAGGCGGAGACTGATTCGTTAGGCGAACAACTGGCGTTACGTGATCGCGACGCGAAACATGTCTTGGTGCAATTGCGAGATGGGCACGAAACTACATTGCGAATGTGGCTGCTGTTAAATCGAACGAATTAGGTGACTCGAGATGATACGACTGTTGACGCTTCTGATCTTTCTTGGAATGGGTGCGATCTCCATTCCTTGTTGGGGCGTGATTGTCTTTCAGAAGAATCAAGACGAGCCGATTCGCGGCTTTTTGATTAACGAGAACGCGGTCAGCATCGAAGTCCACGAGCCACTTCCCAGCGGCGCTCTTCGCAAACACATACTGCCGCGAGTTTCCATCGATGACATTATTCGGGCCGTTGATTTCGATCGACTTGCAGCGTTAGAACCGGAAGCTCCCGAAGACTATCGAACCTATGCGGAGGATCTCGCGGTCAAGACCGAAGATCCGGAAGCACGCGTCATGGCGATCCGACTCTACTTGATTGCCGCACATCTCCGCCCTGACGAACTTGGGCGCAGCTGCTTGCTTGGGATGGCGGGACTCGCACGAACGCCTGATGAGGAGAGGGCGTTCCTCGCGATGGCGTTTTCATTGGATTCCGACCACGATCCGTCGCTGCTCAAAGCTCCAAAGTCGATGGTTGCTGATTTCACCGGAATCACCGAGGCTGATCGCAAAGCTCTGACGATCACGCTAAAGATGCTTCGAACGGGTCGATTAGTCGAAGCCCGCCGCTCCTTCTCACGTCCGCAGGTACAGGCCGCGGCAGCGTACTATTCGCACATCGTCTCCGAAAGTGAATACAAAGAAGCCAGCCTCGCCGAGGGTCGTCTCTCGCCCCGTCTTCTCCGTAAGTTCCTCACGCTAGAACTCACGCTCTCCGCGGCAGTCACGACCGAAGCCAGCGATGAACCGCCCAGCTTTGCGCCGTGGTCTCAACTCATCGCCCGTGATGACACCCAGCCCATTAAGTCTCGAGCACTCGTAACGATTACCGAATTCGATCCTCGCCAATCGGTCTATCGAGAAGGCGAATGGACAACGCGAGAGTAGGGCAAGAATGAGGTGTTTCCATTTGGAATGTGAGGCAGACGCCGCTGAGTGAATCGCCTTTCGCGCATCACTTGCATAGCCACTGGCATTTTGATGACTGCCAGACGCTCAATGTAATGCGACGCGTCAAAGTGTTCCGAGAAGTTGATTTGTCGGTAGGGCGGGCTTCTGGTCAGCTGGCTCGGCGCGACGCTGCAAATGCTCCACGGCTCGATTCGCATAACTGTCGGCTGCTTCGCCGTAGAAAGTCCCGTAGTAGTCGAGTCGTTCAGCGGCGAAGCTTTCGCGTTCATCGGCGGTCAAGTTTGGCTGGATCGATGCAGTGAAGTCATCAGAGGTTTCTCGAAGCCAGTTCCACGCGCGGTCGACTTCTTGCTTGGGTTGCACTGCGGCACTTTCCACTGTCCATCCAGCGGCACCGAACAACAGGAAGATCACGGCACCAACACCCATCACTTCGATCGTCACAGCTCGGATAGCTTGCCAGATCATTCGCATCACTCAACTCCCTCGTAGATGCAAGGCAGAACGCCTTGGAAGATATGTTGTAATCACTCCGTTCGCTACAATCATATGCAAGAGGTATGCCAAGGCGACGCAGTCGTTATCATGAAATAGACGCAATCGATTGTCGGGACACAGGTTATGGCCGTAACGTTCTTAGTTGGCGAAATCACGGGGCATACCTGATTTTGTAGAAGTTACATCCCGTCTCGGCGAAGTTCATACTCACTCCACAGTCACTTGTAATGAAGGTGCGGCTGACGCCGACACCCTACTTCTGCCCATCGAATGGATTCGCATGACTCTTGCATCTCCGACTCGCGACGAACTTGCGAGTGACTACTTCGATCAGTTGGAGTTCGAACCTTATCCCGTACAGGAAGATGCCCTGCTCAACTGGTTCGCCTCCGATCAGGGCGTCTTGGTCTGTGCTCCGACGGGGACCGGAAAGACGCTGATCGCCGAAGCGGCTTTGTTCGAGGCGTTGAAGACCGGTAAGCGTGCGTATTACACGACCCCCTTGATCGCTCTGACCGAACAAAAGCTGCAAGAGATGCAAGCGGCTGCTGTTCGCTGGGGGTTTAGCACCGACGATGTCGGATTGGTGACGGGCAATCGACGCGTTAATCCTGAAGCCTCGATTCTCGTGGTCGTTGCCGAGATTCTATTCAATCGTTTGCTTCATCGCGATCAGTTTGAATTTGACGATGTCTGTGCCGTTGTGATGGACGAGTTTCATAGTTTCAACGACCCAGAACGCGGCATCGTCTGGGAGTTAACGCTCGGATTATTGCCAGAACATGTGCGGTTGTTGTTACTCTCGGCGACGGTCGGAAATGCATACGAGTTTACGAGTTGGCTGCGGCGAGCCCACGACCGCAACATCGAGTTAGTCCAGAGCGATGACCGCAAAGTGCCCCTCACGCATCACTGGATTGGCGACGCGTTGCTGACAGAACATCTAGAATCGATGGCGGCAGGTGAAGAAGAAGCTCGGTATACACCAGCGTTAGTCTTTTGCTTTAATCGCGAACAGTGTTGGAACGTCGCCGAGCAACTGAAAGGCAAAAAGCTGCTCTACGACGGTCAGCAAGCGGAGCTGGGAAAGCAATTGAACGCACACGATTGGTCTCAGGGAGCGGGACCAAAGCTGAAACAGATTCTTTATCGCGGCGTGGGAGTCCACCATGCGGGTGTATTGCCAAAGTATCGTCGAATCGTCGAAGAATTGTTTCAGCAGAAGCTTTTGTCCGTTTGTGTCTGTACCGAGACGCTGGCTGCGGGGATTAATTTGCCCGCGCGAAGCGTAGTCATCCCGGAATTGCTGAAAGGCCCGCCGGACAAAAAAAAGCTGATCGAACCGAGTGCGGCGCATCAAATGTTTGGTCGTGCCGGGCGTCCGCAGTTCGATTCACAAGGTCATGTATTTGCACTGGCTCACGAAGACGATGTGAAGCATCTTCGTTGGAAAGTGAAGTACGATCAGATCCCTGAAGACACCAAGGATCCCGGGCTGCGCAAGGCGAAGAAGGCGCTGAAGAAGAAGATGCCGAAGCGTCGCGCGAATCAGCAGTATTGGACCGAACAGCAGTTCGAGAAGCTTTACGATGCGCCATCAAGCAAACTCGCCAGTCGCGGGGCTCTCCCTTGGCGTCTCTTAGCTCACATGCTCGATGTGTCATCGGATCTAGAGCCGATTCGAACACTGATCGACAAACGATTGCAGGAAGGCAAGCAGTTCGAGGCCGGTCAGAAGATACTTGATCGAATGCTGATGACACTCTGGACAGCAGGCTATGTCTCGCTCGATCCGGAACCTCCGAAGGACGAAGAGGAGGTGGGAGGAGCGATCAAACTCGATGAGGAGCCTGGGGGCAGTTCATCGAGTCCTCGGATTTTTGTCTCAGCTGAAGTCGTGAAGCCTCGACCTCAGCTGCTCGATGATGTCCCGGACGTCCCCCCTACGCCCTACATCTATCGACCGCAGTTTGCTCACCCCACGGAGACAATGCAGCGACTGTTGCACTTTCGTGGTGTCAATCCGTTGTATGGAGTCTTCTTGCTCAATCATCTCGGAGTCGCCGATCGCGCCGAGCGGATTCAAGCCATTGAAAGCATCCTAGAGATTCCAGGTTCGGTCGCACGATTCGTGCGAGTACCGAAGCATGAAGAATTACCTCCGGGTCCACTCGCTACGACGCGCTTGGATGTTCAACTGCTCAAGCTCGGTTTAGTGACGCTCGAGCAACTTGGAGCGGCCGAAGAGGAGGAGGAAGACAACAAGCGGCGTCAAGGCGATGGCATCTTCGAAGAGGAACGAGTCTGGGTGTTGACGCTGGCCGAGAAGCTATGAATTCTGTTCGACCACGACTTCCCTGGTGTTCACGACGTACGGGTCGTGCCAGTGTGGGCAGCAGGCGAGTTGCTTGAGTTCGGTGGGGACTTCAATAACTTCATCACGAGCAACGGACTACAGAAACAAGAGGGTGTCATTTTTCGGCACTTGCTGCGAATGATCTTGCTGCTCGCGGAGTTCAAGCAGATTTGTCCACCTGAGACGACCGAGGATGAATGGCGCACCGAGCTGGATGAGATTACAGATCGCTTGGTTGAATCTTGTCGCCAAGTCGATTCGACAAGCACGGATAAAACACTCGAGCAGGCTGAGAAGACGAGCGAGATTCTTTAAGCGACTCTACTCCTGCTTCTTGCGGAGCTCTTTCTGATTCAGCATCGTTTCTTCTCGCACAATCGTCTCGATCGTGGATTGACGCTTTTCATCGGGCGTTGGCTTAACGGCATCGCTCAATGCTCGAGCTGTGCTGCCCCGGTCGCGGATCTTGGCCTGTTTGTCTTGTTCCTTCCGATTGGCATGTGCCATCCGCGCGTTGAGTACGGAGCGGAAATTGAAAGCCGTTGCCTGACGCTCGGCAAGCGGTCGCAAGTATCGAGCGACCTCGTCCGATGTCTGCAAACGATTCTCCGGTCGTTTCGCCATTAACTTGGCAACCAGAGCAGTGACCGCTCGCGGTACGTCGGGACGCAACTCTTGAATCGGCGTCGCTTTCTTCTTAAGGTGCGCTTTGAGCTTCTGGTCGGATGTCTCGAACGGGAATGGGACCTTCCCAGTTAGGGCAAAATAGAACGTGCATCCCAGACTGTACAAGTCCGCCCTCGCGTCGATTTGATAGCTGTCTAGATACTGTTCAGGCGAAATGTAATCCGCTGTCCCGAGGCGGTTCTGCCCAAAAATCATCGCCATTGAGAACTCTTCATCGTTCTCGTCGATCATTGCCAAACCAAAGTCCAAGATCTTTACCGTGCCGTCCGCACAGACCAAGATGTTTTCGGGCTTAATGTCCCGGTGAACGAGACCCTGTTCATGAGCGTACGACAATCCCTTGGCGGCCTGCATGATGATGTCGCATGCGTGGCTAACATCGAGCTTCTTCTTCATCAACATGAACTCGAACAAGTTCACACCACGGACTAACTCCATTACGACATAAGAAACCGGTCCGTAACGATCTTCGGCTTCGCCCAGCTTGTGGCTTCGAACGATATTCGGATGGTTCAACCTCATCCCAGCTTGTGCTTCTAGCCGGAACCGCGCCAACGTGCCGGCCTCGTGCCGCGCTTCGTCAGGCAGAACCTTTAGCGCGACGCGCCAATTCGTTTCCGAGTCCTCCGCGATGTAGACCCATCCCATACCACCACGCCCCAACACTTCGACGATCTTGTATCCATCGATCACGAGGCCACGGAACGAACCTTCGAGCAAGCGGTCCGCTTGGAAGCGAGTGAGATACCCATCTTCCACCAAGACGTCAGCGATCTCTTGTTGCGTCGGTTCATTCAGATGCGCCGCCGTGAGCGCAGCATCTTGCAAATCTGCTTGCTGCAGCAAATCGCTCTTCTTGAGGAGCGTTATGAAGTCACTTGTCGATTTGGAAACTTGCATGAAATACTCGGAGACACGTCATGCATGGACGATCTTTGGGCCGCAACCCACCGGCAGCGAATGCAACCTACGGTGGCTCCATTCTATCACGACTGGCCACGAACGTGCACTCGCATTTCGAGGATTCTTGCCGTTCGTAATTAAGTATCGCGAAACACGGAAGTGCCACCGGATTGGGCTGGCTTGGATTGCCCCAAAGGAAGTCACTCGTACACGGATTCGCTATGTTTTTGGCATCTCAGCACGACCCTTCCAGGCATAAACGAGCGAGCGTCGCGCGTTTGTCGATCGTCACTCACCGAGCACGTGATAGCGGAAACACTTCCACGTCGACGCCTGGCGAGAAATGTGCGAAGGCCGGCGGTGCGACGACCGGAGGAAGGCCAGTGGTTGCGATCAACTCGTCTTCGACTTCAAGTACCGTTGCTTCGAACGCCGGGTACGCAGTGTGATACACCTGGCCTGAATAGATCGTGCCGTGTCGCCGGACGAACAACAAGTAACGCTCCAGAAAGAAGTGTTGCAATGTCTCGGGTTCGGACGACCCGAGTTTGTTGCCGATTTGATAGCGAACCCAGTGGCGTGGGCCGTTACGTGGGCGCTGGGTTTCATATTCGATGACGTCATTGGTTCGCTTCATGCTCGCGTGAGCATAGTGGTACGGCAGGCCCCAGCCAGTTCTTGCACCCCATACAGCGAGGCGCGAGGTGGCTTCGAGAGAGAAGAAGTAGATCCCTGGACGACCGTTACAGATGACATACGTCCGCAGGTTTGTTTCAAGGAAGTTCATCGCACAAGAACGAGGCCACCACCGCGCGCGAACGTTCTCCATTTCAAACGGGACGACGCCGACATACGCTTCGTTCTGGTAAAGGTCCAAGTCCAAGTCGTGAGGAACCAACCGGCGTAGTTCTTCGATCGGTACTGACCAGTGCATGAACAGCAACGAACGCCAGTTTTGGTAACCGGCGATGCTCCCAGGCGGTCGGCGAGTTGGCGCGATGCGATCAATCATCAGCTTTAACTCCAGCAAGCTTGGCCAGACGCGCGCTGCCGTCCAGCGAGCCTTTGGTCCCAGTTCTAACCGAAACGGCACCTTCTTATTAACTTGTGATCAGCCGATTTAGCATGCGCTGATCTGTTTGCCGTCATCGCAAGGGTTCCGCTTTGAGCCACGCGTAAATACTGGCAGCGACTTGCCGATAACCCAATTCGTTGGGATGCACTCCGTTGTTAATGGGATAACCATCGACGGGATCTAGATTCAGCTCGGTCGGAACGATGTAGATCTGTTCTGCCTCTCGATCGCGATAGCGTTCGATTTGCCGTTGGACAAGTTGATGTTGAATTCGCTTCCAGCCCCAACGAGTGTAACGGTCTTGATAGTTGGCTTCGAAGGCTGCTTGTCGTGAGTTGGGCGGAGTCGTCAGGCAAATGGCGAGTTTCGCATTGGGGGCGGCTTTCGAGAAAGCCATGATCAATTTGTCTGCGTGCTGAAAGACGTCGTCGATTCGAGCGTCGATCGCTTTCGGATCATCTGGATTCGCACTGAAACAGTCGTTGATTCCGAGCAAGAACGTGACGACGTCAGGTGGATCGCCACCGCACTCTTCGGCGATGTATCGCGCCACATCGAGCGATGGCTTCTCGTCTTCGCCAAGATAAACGAAGGGGCTACTTCGCTTGCGGTATGTTCCATCAGGGTCAGGCTCGTATTTGGTCACGAATCGCTGCCAGGTCCAACCGCCATAGCCTTCGTGAGCAACACCTTCCGCGGCACGATCGGGCTTGTGAGTTCCCAGCATTGTTAGCTTCGGATTGCCGGGTTGCTTCAGTAAGCGGAGCAGTTCGTTTGGATAAGCGCTCGCATGAGTAAGGCTATCGCCGACGGTCAATAATCGCAGTTCCTTTCCATCACCCGCGTTTGGTGCTGCGACACGCAGGATCGTCCTTGCCTCGGCAAGATCCTTTCCCTCCGCATCGGTCACGCGGATCGTTACCGCATGGTCACCGCGAGAAGCGGTCGCTGGCGTGACAGCCCACCGAGTCGCTTCCTGAGTGCCGAGATCGCACGAGATTTCAAATCGATATGTATCCGGCGATTGCGTCAAAACTAGATTGTCGTAGTAAATCGCCGACTCCATTCCAGGGACGGCGTAGATGACTGGAGGGAGCGTTAATTGAAGATCGTCCGCACTCACGCGCGGCATCGAGGCAACAACAACGATTCCCGCGATAAGATAGCCGAGGCACGTCCATCGATGTTTTCGGATAGACGGGTGACTAATGAAGTTGTTCATGCGATCTGGGCTCCTCAACAGTGCGAGAGCCGATTGAGTCTTTTAAACTCGACCGGATCTTGCCGAGAATTATTGTTTGGCGGACAACGTGATTACTCACTCTCGATCGGTCGCTCTTCGCCTTCGCCATCACGTAAGAATGGTTCACGAACTTGCTCACCTTGAGCTTGCTTGATTTCGCGGATCCAGATGTTACGAAAGCGGACCGGGTTACCGTGATCTTGCAGCCGAATGGGCAATCGATCTGCATGCTTGTTGTACTTGGGAGGACGTGTGTAAGGCGTATCCCCCTTTAGCTCAAAGTGGTTCAGAATCAACGCTCCGTTGTGAATGGCGGTCATGTAGGCGGGCGACACCAGCGAACCGTCCTCATCGAATCGGGGAGCCGTCCAAATGATGTCGTAGACGTTCCACTGGCCCGGCGGGCGCATCGCATTAACTTGCGGTGGAGTCTGCTTGTAGATCGCTCCGGCTTGGCCATCGTTGTACGTTTCATTCTCGTACGAATCGAGTACCTGAATCTCGTATGTATTCATCAAGAAGATGCCGCTGTTTCCGCGACCTTGGCCACTTCCCTCGGCGGGAACTGGGGCGGACCACTCGATGTGCAATTGACAATCACCGAACGACTCCTTGGTCAGCACGTCGCCTTTTCCGCTTACCATTGCGCCTTCGTCGATCTTCCAATTGTCCGCATTATCCCAGGCCGATAGATCGGTGCCGTTGAACAATACGAGTGCGTCAGACGGTACTCCGTTTTCACCGACCGTGATAATCGCAGGCGGCTCCCATTTGATTCCATTCAAATACTCATCGGCGAAACAGGGGGCGTGACTCGCGGTAGCGATGGCAGTGAACAAACAGATGAATCGAACAGCTAGACTCATGGCGGAGGCTCCTTAGCGTGTGTGCAGATTCTGGCAGGAAACCGACCAGTTTAACCTCAACGTCAGCGCTGTGCGCCCGTCGCGAGAGAATTATACAAAGTCGCCCGCGGTCAACGGAAAACCGGTTGATCGCGGGCGAAGAGGAAGCAATACCGCCGACGAATTCGAAGCGTCTCTGCCAGCGTTGGTCCAACTAGTATCCGACGTACGGCAAGCAGCCAGGTCGGCTTTCCAACTGGTAGGGGCGATACTGCGATGCGCGGAATTGTGACGACCGGTATTGTGGCGAATCGTATCGAGTGCCGTACCCAGAAAAAGTACCTCGGCTGCGCTGAACGTAATACGGCGAGTAGGCTCGTGTGGTGTGAGCCGATCGGTGTTCTATTTCGTCGTAGTGAGCTGCACGGTCGAGTTGGCGGTGCAATCCATTGTGCTGTGATCTGGTTAGTGGTCGTTGATGGGCCGAACGGTGAGCAAACTCACGCTCGATCGCGCGTCGTTCCAAATCGGCAAGATGTTGGGCGTGAGTGAACTGAGCGCCATGGTGATACGAGTGATGTTCGGTGCCGAAAGCCTTTCGCAGCAGCTTGCTGAAATCCGATGCATCTGCCGAGTGGCTACAAACAGCCAATGCGGCGACGGTAGCGAAACAAAGGGCAATACGCTTCATGGCTTTCTCCTTCAGGTCGATTGAAAACAGTTTTGTAATTGGCGAACTGTGCGATCGCCCTTCTTTAACGCCAGTTCTCAATCGCAGACGTCGTGCCAGAAGATCAACATTGCGGCGCATGTTATGTTGATACAAGCACTTAAGTTAGTGCAGTGCGTCGCGGGCGGCAGCAAGAAGAGTTGGTGATGTCGTCCGAATGATGACGGCGCGAGCCGGAGCGGGACGCTCAAGGTCGTCGTGATCCCTCTCAATTCGCGAGACTGGACACAGCTTTGGTCAGCTGCGATTAAGAAAAGACGATCACCGCATCAACGACCACGCCGATCAGAATATGCTGCATCATTCCTGACAGGATGGAGTTGGTTCGATAGGCCAGCCAACCCCACAGAATACCTGCGCCGATGGCTGCAACCGTCTCGGTAAATGGTCTGCCAATGTGCAGCAGCGAAGATGCCATCACCTGAATCAGCAGCGCCTGTGTGCGACCCATCGAGTCGGACAAACCAAACTGAAGAAACCCTCGGAAGTGGAATTCCCAGCCAAGATAGAACAAGAGGTAAGTGCAAACGTGGAGCGCGAATGGGGTCGCCAATCCGGCTTGTTTGTTAACGGGAAAGGCTTCACGCATGCCGGGGTCCATGGCCGCCAAGTAGCCGCCGATGACCAGCAGCGGCGCTGCGAGCAAGAACGAGCGAATCGTGTACAGTGGATTTCCAAACTGAAGCCCATAGTCGGCGAGCCGTTCGCGTAGCACTAGCTTCACAATCAAGGCGGGCACTAGTCCGAGCAAAACCAGGCAGCTGCTGAACTGGTAGAAGGCCGCCAGCGCTTCCGGATTGCCGAAGGTAATCTCGTCTGCAAGAACATCCGCGTAGAAATCGGTATTGCCGAAATACTTCCATAGGAGCATTAACGCTGTCGAACTCAACAGAATGATATTCGCTTTTGCGGGATGCCGTGGGCGCGAATCTTCATCGCAAGAAGCAGACAGGATGCCAGAGTCTGTTGAGTTAGATTTGTCGTCGCTGATCATAGTGCAATGGCTACGAATTCTGTTGTCGGAGCGACACAACCGTTATCGCCATACGGAAAAGTCGGAACGTCGCATCAGGGACCGCTGTTCACTTCGCGTTTGTTCGTAGCCAGCCGACGGACGAATGGTTGAGCAAGCGGCATGCGCATAAGCCGCCCGAGAATTCGGCACACCAAGCCTGGAATAACAATTACTTGGTCAGCGGCGAGTCGCTTAAGCGAGCAGCGTACCACTTTATTTGGTTCGATCCAAAGCCACTTCGGCACTTGTTTCTCGGTAAAGGTATCCATCGCGTCGGTTTCGAAGAACTTGGTTTTCACGAACGCCGGACACAAGGCTTGAATCTTCACCTGTGTCCCTTTCAACTCTTCTCTCACCGCTTCGGAGAAGGTGACCAAGAATTGCTTCGTTGCTGAATACTGCACGATGCCGGCGCAAGGCGTCCAGGCTGAGAGCGACGAAACGTTGATAATCGCTCCACGATCACGCTCGATCATCCCGGGCAGGACCGCGTGGCAAAGACGCACGGGCGCGTGGACGTGCAGGTTGACCATGTCGACATGATGTTCGATATCGATGTCCACAAAATACTTTGACTGACCAAAACCAGCGTTGTTCACCAACAGCGATACTTCCGGTAGTGAAGCTAGATGCTCCGCCAGCACCTTGACCGCTTCTTCATCAACCAAGTTGACGCACTGCGTGTCGACCGCGATATCAAACTGGCTGGTTAACTCTGCTGCGAGTTCATCGAGTGCCGTCCGGTCGCGATCGATCAGTAGTAACCGGTAGCCTTGTTCGGCCAACTGGTGGCAAAACCGTGTACCCAATCCGCCGGCCGCCCCGGTTATCGCAGCCGTTTTCTCCTGAACGTCGCTTATCACTGGCAAACGCCTTGCTGTTGGTTTCGTCGGTCGCAGTTCACGTGCGTCGTTTCGCTTTAAACAGTTTACTTCATACCCAAGCTGTTCATGACGATGCGATCACGAAGTCGATCCGGCAAGTGTCGCAAGAAGAACTTCACAGCACGAGTCTTGCCGCCAACCAGATACCGGGTCTTCGGTCGCCGAGCGAGCAACGCGTGCTCGATTGCCTTGACGACGTGGCTGACGGGAATCGCCTGCTTTTCGCTCTTGCTGGTCGCTTCACGCATGGCGGCGATGTCGCGGGCGTAGGCCTCGCGAACTTCCTCCGACACATCGTCCCCTTCGCCGCGATCCATGACCTCTGACCGCAAGTCGTTCGCCGCCTGCCGCGACTTCTCCCAAATTGGCGTTGCGACATCGGCGGGTTCAACGAGCGAGACGGGCACGGCGAAGTTGCGAAGCTCGACGCGGAGCGAATCGCTCATCGCTTCCAATGCGTGTTTCGATGCGGCATAGGCCCCAATGTACGGGGCCGCTGCCAAACCGCTAATTGAACTCACATTAACGATTCGTCCTTGGCCCTGTCGGATCAGCGGCAACATCGCTTGCGTAACGGCAGCCGGTCCGATCACATTGACTTCCAACTGCTTCCGAAGGACGTCCATCGGCAGAAACTCAAGCGGGAATGCTATTGTAATGCCAGCGTTATTCACCAACCCGCTCAATCCGCCACCTGCGGTCGCATCTGTGATCTGCTGTGTTGCCTTTTTGATCGCTTGTTCGTCGGTGACATCAAGCAGCAGCGGAATCAACGCAGCCGAAGTCTGCTTCACTAATCGCTCACCATCCTCTTGCCGTCGCACACCGGCAAAAACACGAATGCCTTTGTCGTGCAAAGCAATCGCACAAGCTTCTCCAATGCCAGTCGACGAACCGGTGATGAGGACCGACTTGGTGGGAGTTTCGTTGTCTAGACCCATGTGTTTGCTCTATTCAGGTACATCCACGTATTGGTTGCAATGCGGACAAGTCTCCACGCCGCCGCGACGCTGCCCTGGAAAAGTCAAGGCGTGTCCGCATTCCTCGCAGTCGAAGTCGACGGCAGGTAATTCAAACTCATGACTTTGACGAGACGTTTGTCGATACTCTTCGACAAACTGTCTGGCACGTTCGGCGTACGATTCTAGAACTCGAAGTTTAGCGCCGCCAACCGCGTTGGCAAGGAACCAGTTCATCCCCACCAAACTGTCATCGGCGAGGAAAACCTCGATTCCTTGTTCTTCCAAGAGAAGCTTAATTGTCTGAGCTTCAGCGGGAAAGTCGAATGTCGCGATCGTTACGAGTTTGTCCATACCTGGTCCAACGAACGGAGGCACTACTCTGTCGGCTGCGCCGATGGAGAAATGATTGTATCGCCTGCGTCGGTGATAAACATGGAAGGCGACATCACTCGGTGCCCAATTTCGATTTAGTTGTGATCGTTGTCTTGTGAAGGCGTTTCATCATCCTCATTCCAACTCAACGACCCATCGTTCGGGAACAGAAGCACATACGTGACGAAAACCCCGGCGATCAGACCCAGCAGATTCGCCGCACCAATCCCAGCGAGACTCAACACAACGACATCAGGTAATCCGCGAGCGAAGCCCACGAAGAGTGCCACACAAGCCGTCGCAACGAAGATGCTTCTTAGCCCGAATTGAAATCTGGTGGTGACTTCCTGCTCGGCAATCGCGTCTCCAACGTCGGCGTCAACGAGGAAGGTAGGGTCTTCCTTCCCATGTCTGTCCGTGCCACAGTGCCAGCACACTGCAAACGTGTCGCTACTTGATTCTTCGCATTTTGAACAACGCCACATGCAATTGTCACTCGGGAGGCCACTCAACGGGTCTTCGTTTCGGTCGCCGTGAGTGGCGACACGGAACAACTAATTGTTATTCTACCAAATGTTTGTCAGTACGAATCAGGGCAACGCGATTGCGAAGATGGGGCTGAATCGACTCGCATTCCGAACGTCCAACTGTTCTTTAGTCACACCATGTCTCTTTAGTCACACCATGTCGACAAATCTGATCGTCGCGCACGACGAAAACATAGTGGGCTTTCGTTGATTGGGCCGATTATCTTTCGGTAGCCCCCAAAAAGCAAGTTGCGCAGACGACGAAGTCCTTGTCTCCTACTCCTCACTTGCAGCCACTCGTTCCAACACCCTGAGTGCCGTGCCGGGTTGGCTTTGGCGGTTGGCGAGCATTCCGGAGACGAGCTTGAGTTGATCGTCTTCGATGATGTAGATGAATGCCGATTCGGCGTAGTCATCGCCTGCGAAGTAAAACGTGTATACCTTGCACGCTCCGCTGCGACTTAACTTGATTGTTCCGTCACGTCCGTGAACGATTTCGCCTTCGGCGTCATACCACTTGACTGTGGCGTTGTTACCATCGATCTTTTGCTCCATACGTACCGCGTTTGGAACGCCGCCCGTATCTTCCGTATCCCAAGCTCCCTGTAGCGATTCGAGATCTTTGGCCAATTCAGGATCGACTTCGCGAGCCGCGAGTTCGGCAGTGACATTGCCTGTTGCTCGATAATCCTTCAACTGCTTGTATAGATCAGGCTGCTCCCCACTCCACTTTACAAGACCGTCGAGTGCAAGGTCGAGGCGTCGCTTGTCGAGTTGGCTGATGGGAGCGTTGGATTTTCCTTGGACCTCTAAATACTTGCGCATGATCTCAGCCGCCTCGGCCCCGCGCCCCGCGTTGGCAAGCGTCGTCGCATACTCTGGGTAAAGCTGTGTCGATGAGTCTGGTCCATGAACGTGATCCATGGCGATGAGAATGTCTTCATACAGCAGAGCTATCTCTGCTGCGGGTGCACCGGCAAGTACATGTGCTTGAATGTTCGCATTCGAGAGGGCGAAAAAGCTGGCGTTCTCTCGGCCAATGACTTGCGTTACATGGTCGTAGAACTCAGTCAACACTTTCAGAGCTTGCGCTGCCTTGTTCTGTCGCACCAACCAACTGCCGTACCAAGTGGCGAAGTAAGCCTCCTGCTGGGCAAGCTCTCTCTCTTCATTCGCATTGGCGCGCAGCTTCTCGATCTCGGTACGCCATACATTCGCCAAGGCTAGGGCCTCGTCTTCGGGAAGCAGTGGCGAGGCACCAGCGATGATCGCCGATCGTTGGGCATCTTGCTTTGCGATTTGCGCTTGCTCGCTGGCCTCGCGAGCGAGATGGCTTTGGAGCATGGCGCGTTCTCGTTCTCGCATTGCCCACATCGCCATGTAACTGGTGGAAAGCAGGCCGACGAAAAGCGCGAGCAACGTGATCGAAATGGTCGCGAACAATCCCTTATTGCGTCTTGCGAATTTTGAAAATTTGTACGTCATGCTCGGCGGACTCGCTTCGACAGGTTCGTCCCGCAGATAGCGGCCGACATCTTCCGAGAGTTGGCTGGCGCTGGCGTAGCGACGTGATCGCTCCTTTTCGAGCGACTTGAGTACGATCCAGTCGAGATCGCCGCGAAGGATTCCGCCCAAACGTGTTGGTTCGGTCGACCGTCGCTTCGCGATTTCTGCTTGACCGGCGTTAGCTGTTGAAACTAACGTCGATGGTCGCAGCGGCTCTTCTTCACAGATCACTCGTTGCAGTTCGTGCCAGGCTGCCGAACTTAGAACAGTCGGATCGATCGGAGTTCGCCCCGTTAACATCTCGTAAAGTAACACACCTAACGAGTAGATGTCCGTACGTGTATCGACATCGACTCCCGATCGCTCTGCCTGTTCAGGGCTCATGTATTGTGGCGTGCCAATCAATTGTCGAAACTCAGTAAACAAAGTCTTCTCTGTCAGTTCCGAATTCGTCGCTTTGGCGATTCCAAAGTCGATCACCTTCACCAAAGGCTTATCATCTGAAATCGTGACAAGGACGTTGCTGGGCTTTATGTCACGGTGGATGATTCCCTTTTGATGGGCGTGTTGAACCGCGACGCAGACTTGCTGAAACAACTCCAGCCGTGCTCGCGTCGTCAGCCTCGCGTGGTCACAGTAGTCCGTGATCGAGTCGCCGCGAACCAACTCCATTACAAAAAAGGGACGCCCGGTATCGGTTGCTCCGCCATCGATCACGCGAGCGATGTTCGGATGATCCATCATCGCCAACGCTTGGCGTTCCGCCTCGAAACGAGCGACGACTTGCTTTGTATCCATACCGAGCTTGATGATCTTCAACGCAACTCGACGTCGAATCGGTTCCGTTTGTTGAGCCATATAGACGACACCGAATCCACCTTCACCGATGACTTCAAGCAGTTTGTAGCGACCGACCATCTTGCCGGGCTCTTCCGGAATCGATTGCTCGACGGGTGCTGGTTCGACAAATTCGGACGTCGCGCTCGACATGAATTTTCCGGCCCCATCATGCGCTGCGAGCAACGAGTCGACTTCGTCGCGCAACGCGATGTCGTCACCACATGCGTCACGCAACAACGTCAAACGATTCGCAGCGTCTAAATCGCAAGCATCTTCGAATATCTCTTGTGCTCGATTCTTCATAGTCAGTTGACTTCTTTGCGGCATCTTCGGTTGATTGGGAGAATCGACATCACTAAGTATTGTTCGCGTCGGACGCTTATTGAGAATCCGAGCCTTGTTCGCCATCTGAGCTACCGGCGTTTACTCGCTTAAGAATAGACTGGAGATGAGCGTGCGCGATGATGTAAGAGAAGATGATGAACTGAAGGCTGAACATTGATACCGTGGCGAATGTGAAGCGACCGTCCCAGTTGTCAAGAATGACGAGTACGATCGCGTTGCCAATCATGGCAGATGCCCAAACAAGCGTTTGCCCAACAATCAATTTCCTCTGAAGTTGCTTTTCCATCTTGTCCTCCCAAAGGTGCGTTGGCGAGCGACGCCCTGCCGAAAAGTTCTACGACAGTTCGCGGAACAACCAAGCGCGAGCGAACTTCCAGCGGCGGTCGACCGTTCGTGGCGATAGCCCGAGGGCCTCGGCCGTCTGATCGACACTTAAACCGGCGTAAAAGCGAAGCCTCACAACTTGTGCTGCTTCCGGCTCTTCATCCTCTAAGCGACAAACGGCGTCATGCAACGCCACAACATCTTCAGAATCTCCGGATTCAGCCAAATCAACAACGCTCAACGGAACATAACTCTTGCTGCCACCACGCTTGTTGCGACCGCGAGATTTCGCGTGATCCAACAGAACTCGGTGCATCGCTTCCGCGGCGGCCGTATAGAATTGGGCCTGATTCTCCCATGGAATGCGACGTGGACCGACCAGTCGAAGAAAGGCTTCATGCACGAGTGCGGTTGCCTGTAATGTGTGGCCAGATCGCTCCGCCGACATCCGCTGTTGCGCGACGGCCCGCAATTGCGAATACACAAGCGGAAGCAGCTCTTCTGCTGCCCGTTGATTGCCCGCCGCAGCGTCAGCCATTAACTCGTCAATTTCCGGCGCTAAGTCGTCGTGTTCTGAAGCCATACACAGATCGCTATTCTCTCGAAGTGACCTATTGGCCGAGAGTTCTAAGAAATCAGAAGTTCATAGGATGCTTCTGGATGGTGAACGCTTCGCGACCGATCACTTCAGATCGGATCTAGCGGCAGCCACATAGCTGCTAATGCCTGATAGCTCGCCCGCCAGACGCGATCACCGTTTGGCCGGTCATAAAGCTTGATTTTTCGCTGAGCAAAAACGTCGTTAGATCGGCAATCTCGTCAGGTGTTCCGACTCGCCGCAGCGGCGTTGTTGCGACGGCCTGTTCGATCAGGTGTTCGGGCACCGTGCGCATCATCTCGGTATCGACAAGTCCCGGCGCGACACAGTTGACTCGCACGTTGTGAGGTCCGAACGCCTCCGCGCAGCAACCGGTCATTGTGATCACGCCGGACTTGGCCGTCGCGTAGTGGAATTGTTGCGGTCGCAAAGTGTAGGCCGCAATCGATGAGATCAGCACGATTCTGCCAAACTTTCGTTCGATCATCTCGTCCTTAACGGCGAACAGAACGCGAAACGCTCCGTGTAGGTTGACGTCCAGCGTGTCGAACCACAGGTCGTATGTCATCTCTTTGTGGTCCGCGAAGTTGCTGATCGCGCCACTGTTGACCATCAATTCGATTGGCCCTAGATGCTCACGTGTCTGAGCGACCAACGCGTCGATCTGATCTTGCTGACGAAGATCGCACGGGCCGTAAATCGCTTTGCGCCCGAGCGCTTCAATCTCCTTGACAACGTCTTCGGCCGTCTCGCGGCGCGAAGCATAGCCGATCGCCACATCAGCTCCGCCGCGGGCCAACTTGATCGCGATGGCTCGCCCCATCCCTCTCGAACCACCTGTCACCAAAGCAACGCGTCCGTCGAACTCGCTTCCCAACGTAACACCTCTTATTTTTTGGCAATACAGTACAGCGCTTCGTCGGTCCGAATCAACAACTGGCCCTTTGCGGCAACAGGTGTAGCCATGATCCGTTCGCCGAAGTCATGCGAGGAAAGGACCTCCCATTGCGGTCCAGCCTTCAAGACCGTGATCACTCCGCGCTCACTGGTTAAGTAAACCTTTCCATCGCCGGCAACTAACGACGCGTAGTAGTTGCCTCGCCCGCGGGCGCGGCCTTGCTTATGCATTTTGCCATCAGAAGCGCCGAGGCTCGTGATAATGCCACTATCTTTCACCATGTACAGCACGCCCTCATAGACGACCGAACTCGGCACGGTTGGCAGTGAACGATGGAAGACCCAGTTGACATTCTGCTCGGTGACGTCGCCTTGGCCACCAGGTTTGACCGCCATCGCGACGTTCTGAGCGCGTGCGAACACGCTGGCGTGGCGGTCCCACTCGAGCTTGTTCAGCTTCTCGTCTTGATTGAGATCGACTCGGAAGAAACGTGGGATAACCGGACTCCCTTCGGGCAGTTCGGATTTCGCAACTTGACCGTCATTGTCCTTATCCAACGCGGCGAGCGCTTCGGGAAACGGTTCCATCGCGATACGCTCGGTCTGATCGCCGCCGGGAGTCCATGTCGCGACATATATCAGGCCGTCGTATAAGTTCGGCGTGGGATCAACGATTCGAGAAAGGCTGTTCACCCACCACTGCTTTTTTCCAGTCGCAAGATCGTAGCCCGCCAACTGCAGAGATCCGGCCACAATGACTTGCTTTGAATCACCGGCATTCCAGACGATTGGTGTTGAGTAACTGCGAGTGGAGTCGGGTCGCGGCGTCTTCCAGATGGTCTTCCCCGTCTCTTGATCGATGGCGACGAGGAAGCTGTCGACGTCGTGATCCTCGTTCAATATGACTAATCCGTCGGCGAGAATCGGGGAACTGGATGCTCCGAATTCATCTTGAAACGGCCCCATCTTCTTTTCCCACAGCAGCTTGCCTTCCAGGTCGTAGCACAACAATCCATAGCTGCCAAAAAAGGCGAACACCTGCTCGCCGTTACACGCGGGCGAAGATGATGCAGGGCTGCCAACAGGATGCACCAACTCGATCTCCGCTGTCGGAACAACTTGTTTCCAAAGCACTTCTCCCGAAATTCGATTGAGCGCGACGGTCGCCAGTTCTTTTTTGCTCGCATCCCAGGTCGTTAAGAAAACCGAATCACCGTGAATACAAGGCGTCGAGTTGCCTGGAGGCAATTCAGTGCGCCACACGGCTGTCGCCCCGTCGGTGAAGTTATCAGGCAACGGTTGCTTGCCGCTGAAGACGCCGCTGTCGCGCCGAAAGTACTCCGGTTCACCCGCTCGTGCAACGTAACATGCAAGTAATACCGCGAGCATCAGCAAAGTGTAGGACGGTCGCATCGTGGATCTCCGTTGGGTGTCTCTGGGCAAGAACGCATAGGTTATTCTCTTGCGACGAGAGAAACCAGTAGTTACGAGGGTCGAGATTGGCTGGCGGGGGAAGGTGGCTGGCCACCCTCTACCTGCATTTGCATGTAGCCAGGGTCCGCCAGCCCAAATCCATCGGCGACACGATTGAAAAATGCGAATAACGCGGTGATGTATACGCACTCGGCAATTTGTTCATCGGTCCAGCCGACGTCACGAACTCGCTGCACACGCGCTTGTGTCGTGCGGTAAGCATGACGTGTCAGCAATTCGACAAACTCAAGAAGAATCCGTTCGTTCTCAGGTAGCGAGGTGGATGTGAGATCTCCCTTACACAATGCCTCGACGGACGTCTTTCCTTCTTCCTGCAACTGCAGAAAGTAGCCGTGAGAACCTGTTCAGTAGGGGCATTGATTCAAAGCGGATACGAAAGTGGCGATCATCTCCTTGATGCGCCGTGTTAGATGGCCGTCTTGAAAGTGCAGCTCGTACGAAAAGTCGACAACGGCCTTCAGGAAGTCCGGCCTTAGGCTGAAACATTTCAATATTTCGGGAACTCGATCTCGCTGAGGATTCGCAGCCTTCCAGGCGTTATAAACTTCCGCGACGTCCCCAGTCGCATCTTCTTCGTTGATCCAATCGATGAATGGCATAGCGGTCGTCTCCTAGTTGCTGGTAGTACAGCGAACGCGAACAAGTGCCGAATCACGATCAATCACTTCGACAGATCAACGCAAATGATTTCGTCGTCGTTTCTGATATAGGCATGCCGATTTGCGAACGCTGGCATGCTCCAGACTACGTCGCGTCCGTAGGCCACGTTACTCGGTTCGATCACTTTCGTTCTGTCGAGTTCGCGGAATCCGTCTTTGTCAAGCTCGGCGATGATAAGCTCGCCGTGTTCGGTGAACATCCAATAACGGTCCTGATGCTTAACGAGGAAGGCCGTGCCTGAGTCCTGTCCTCGATCGGCCAGCGGTTGTGATGTCGTCCAGAGTCGCTTTCCCGACGGCAATGCAAGGGCAGCAAAATCGCCTGATTGATCGAAGCCGTAGAGAACGCCATCGGCGAAGAAAGGCTGAACGTTGACAGGCGAGAGCGCATCCTTTCGCCGGTTACGCCAAACTTCATTCGCTCCCGGTTTGTCCGACGTCAATTCCAACAGTAAGCTGCGTTGCGAGAATCCTGCGACATACAGGTACTTGCCGCATCGCACTGGCGACATGATCGTCGAGCCGTTGGAAGCTTCATACGGAACCGACCAGAACTCGGCTCCAGTTTCCGGGTTCACGCCGCGAACGTGATCGGGGCTGAATAGAATCAGCTGCCGGACTCCTGCGTAGCTGATAATCGTCGGTGGCGCGTAACCTTGTTCGGACGCCGTACCGGAACGCCAGATTTCTTTGCCTGTCATTTTGTCAAGCGCGACGGTGTGACTGCCGTCACCGCCAGCGAGCGTAATCAACCGCTCGCCATCAACCAACGGATGCGCCGCGTAGCCCCAGAGCCCCGTTTTCGTGTTGTATGCGTCCGGTAAGTTCTTCGACCATTTGACCTCACCCGTTGTTGCGGCGAAGCAGATCAAATCTCCTTCCGCGCCTAACGTGTAAACTTCATCGTCGTCGACGATGGGTGTACAACGAGGGCCGGACGGGTAGGAAATCGAATACTTGACGGCGTACTCGTGCTGCCACAGGATCTCCCCAGACCTCTCGTCCAAGCAAAGTACTCGTTCGACTCCTGTAAAACTGTTGCGTTTGAAGTTGGCAACCTTGACGTTGTCACTCGTCACGTAATCAGTAATGAAAACTCTTCTGTTTGCCACCGCGGGGCCCGAGAAGCCACCGGCAATTGGCGTCCGCCACAGAACTTTCGGACCTTGCTCGGGAAATGATTCGAGAATTCCGGACTCGGCCCAGACATTGTTGCGATGAGGCCCCATCCAATGCGGCCAATCCTCGGCGTTCAAACTCTTCGTGCCGAGCATCCAAATTAGCAGTGCTGCCGCGGGGAGGTAGGTGTGGGTGCGCATGGTTCACTCTATGCGGAGACACAGTTGTTCTCGGCCTTCTACGATCAGCTAGACCGCAGCGAAGATCGAATCGCTCAGCACGCCCGTGCTGTCCGAGAAAGCTTCTTGCTCGATTCCCATCGAATGCAAGATGCTGAGGTAGACGTTTGCGAGTGGAGTCTTTGCTTTGCGCCAATACGTGCCGTGCCTGAGGCCCATGTTCGCGCCGCCTGCCAGGAGAGTTGGCAGGTTGGTCGGATTGTGCGTCGTGCTTGCGCCGCTGCCGAACAAAACGATGCTGTTATCCAGCACGCTGCCGCTGGCGTCTTTGAACTGTTGGAGGCGGTTCAGGAAGTAAGCCATTTGCTCGCTGAGGAACAAGTCGTACTTGGCGAACTCCAACTGTCCGTCTTTGTCTCCGGCGTGTGAGAGATTGTGATGCGTTCGGCTCAAACCTAGCTTCAACGGAAAAGTATCGCTGATCCCCATGCCGTCTTCTCGGTTGAGCATAAACGCGACGGAACGAGTGATGTCCGCGTCGAACGCCAAGGCGATCAGATCCAACATGTTGCGATAGTACTCGCCGGGCTCGCCCTCGGTCGTTGCGTCAAGATTTAGATGGGATCGGTCCTGCTCCTTCATCGGGATGTCGATCCACTTCTCGGATGCGGTCAGTCGCGATTCGAGTTCATCCAGCGACGTCAAATACTGATCCATCTTTTGTCGATCGGATTGACCAAGCTGTCTGCTCAGCGACCGCGCGTTCTCGAGTACTGCATCCACCAGCTTAATGCGCCGTTTCAACTGCGCTCGTTGCGATTCGAGCGACGCTCGGTCGCCTCGGAACAGTCGATCGAAAACGCGACGCGGATTATTCTCCGCGGGAATCGGCTTTCCTTCGACGTTGTAGGAAATCGTTCCGGTGCGAGACAGAAACCCAACGCCCGCGTCAATCGAAAGGACTAAGGAAGGCTGGCGGCAATGTTGCTTAGTGTGTTGCGCGATGAGTTGGTCGAGCGCGACGGAGTTGTACGTGCCTGGTTTGGGATCGTGTAGCGGAGCGCCGGTCAGCCACATGTCTGAACACACGTGCGGATCGGCTTTGGCACCGTTGGCGTGCTGTAAACCACCGAGGAAACTGATCTGCTCACGGAAAGAACTCAGCGGCTCCGTCGATTTGCCACAAGTGAAGTCCTTACCTTCCGTGGTTGGAAACCAACTCCACTCGTCGATTCCGTTGGCTGGATTCGGCAGTGACATACCATTGGCGGTGTAGAGCGCACAGAAGCGGCGAGGAGTTAGCTCGGCAACTTCCTTTCCCATGGCTTCCAAGATCGGCAGAGCCAGCGTCGTTCCGGCAATACCTTTGAGAACCGCTCGACGATCGAGTTTTGAAAGATTTGTCATGGTCACATCCAGGCGGCAGGAAATTCGTTGTTTGATCTGCTACTTCTTTAGAAACAGCTCACTTTTGATGACGAACCGGATCATGTCTTGCATGCGGTAGCCATCGGGCTTCAATTCTAGGCCCTGTTCCTCAAGAAATACAATCTCATTGTAAGTTAAGCTGCGGCCAATGGCGTAGGTAGCCAAGTGCTTCAGGAAACTGAATGCTACCTGATCGATGCGGTCGTTCGCCAAATAGTCCTTCAATTCGTTCAGGTCGACGATCTCCGTTTTGTCTGGAAGCGTCGAACTTGCATCCACGCTGGGGTCTTTCTTAAATCGGCCACCAGCGTCGAACTTCTCGAACGGAAATCCCCAGGGATCGATTCCGGAGTGACATTTGGAACAGCCCTCTTGATTCCGATGCTGTTCCAATTTCTGTCGAAGCGTCAGATGAGCTTCATCTCCCTCCGGAAGTTGCGGCACGTTTGGCGGCGGATCGTCTGGCGGTTCGGCGATGATCTTGCGCGCCAGCCAGGCACCGCGCTTGACCGGATTCGACTCGCGCCCATCCGATAGTCCAGCGAGAATACTTGCCTGAGAGAGCAGGCCGCCTAGATTTTCGTCATTATGTGTGATCGGAACGAATTGAAATCCGCTTTCAGTGCGGTCGGCAAGGTCGTAGTAATCTGCAACGACCTCGTTAGCGAGGATGAAATCGGATTGAACGAGACTTCCCAAAGGCAAATTGTGTTGGAGCAGATACCGCAGAAACTGCACAGGTTCTTCGCGTAGTTGCTTCTTGGTGTCACGCGTCAGATTCGGATACCGTTTTCGATCCACTTCGACCACGTCGAACTTATCAAGGCTTAGCCACTGCGCCGCAAATTCGTCCACAAACATTCGGAACTGCGGAGCGCCGATCATCCGGTCAATCTCCGCGTCTAGCGATTGATGCAGCGTAGCTGTCGCGGCAAGATCGAGAAGTTGCTTGTCAGGTGCGGAATTCCAAAGGAAGTACGATAACTTCGATGCCAGTTCGTAGGGATCAAGTGCTTCCGCTTCCGGGCCGCTGCTGTTCTCGATCAGAAAAAGGAATTGCGGAGATGTCAGAACGACGAGGAGTGCGTCCTCGATACTCCGACGAAAATCACCTGTCTCATCGAAAGAGTTATCGAAGACAGCCGCGAGCGAAGCCTCTTCAGCCTCAGTGAGCGGTCTACGAAATGCCCGCGTCGCGAAAGACCGAATCACCTGGCGGGCGTAAGCTGGCGGATCGTCTTTCAGGTTGGAGTCGAAGAGAATGTTCTGGTGCATCCTTGGCGGCCAGGAGTCGTAGAGTGGCCCCTCAAACTCGATGGAACGAATTAACACGCGCGGCATGTCACGGCCGTCGGTGTATTCGCTACGCACGCCGATTTCGCGAACGCCCGCCAGGTAGTTGACATTGCCTTTTTCGACATCGGGACTGGGGAAATTGTTGATCGCTCCTTCGAATACAAGCCCGGTCAACGCGGTTGAGGCGACTGGTTGCGGTCGACCAACCGCGGTCAGCGTACTTCCGCAATCGCGACGTAGTCCTACGTGAACGCCAATCCGAGGGGAACGTTGTTCAAAGCGTTCGAATCGCTTGGTTATTCCCTGAGTGTTTTGCAGCGGAGTTAATACGATGCGTTCCAATATCGTGCTGCCGTCGTATTTAGCAGTGAACGGGAATGGACCGGAGGGTAGACGCACGGCCATAAATGCCGGTTGAGTCAGGAGTGTAGAGAAGTGACGGTGGCCAAGCTGCAGCGATAGGTTCCGCGGCTCTTCGCGAGGCGGCGCTTTGGCGAACTTGCTGCCCGGCGCAACCAGGGCTCTGAGTTCCGCGACCTCCAAAGCTCGGCGGTAGAATCGCACTTCATCGATTTCGCCCGCAAAAAGATTGGCGTTTGGAATGCGACCGATGTGCAACGCAACATTCGGGTTGTCAAGGTTGTCGACATCGATGGCGCCGACACCCACTTCGTAACCGTTGACATACAGCTGAGTCGCGTTCTCGCCTCGGCGAACAACGGCCGCGACGTGTTGCCACTTATTGACTCGAACGACGCCCGCCCGCGACTGTACGGTACCGTTCGAGAGTCCGCCCTGCTTCGCCGTTTCCAACCGGATGACTCCGTTCCCGTTTGGCATGTCGAATAACCAACCGTGCGTATAGCCATAGCCACCCAAACAAACAATGCCCGCCTGACGCAACTCTCGCGGATGAATCCATGCCGCGATCGTGAAGTCGCCATCGGCAACGTTCATGGCATTATTGCGAGGGACCACGACGGCGCCGGATGTGCCGTCAACAGAAAGCGCTTCGCCAAAAGGTGACTTGGTGAACTTTGCGCCGCCAACAAGTTCGCCGACAAATCCATTCTCTTCCGACTGACTCCGCGCGTCCCCGTCTAGCGGCCAGGATGCGATCAGTCCTTCGTGCAACTTCGATGCGTCCGGCGGAATCGAATCCTCGGGTGTTAAGCGCAGATGTGCATCTATCTGATAGACCCCGGCCTTCTCGATTTCGATCATCTGCGATGCGGCGAGGTTCGTGACGGTGATCGCTCCCTCAGTAGGCTCAATCTGCGCTTCTGTGCCTTGGTCGAGGAGCAGGCCATCATCGTACTTGGCGGCGTTTACCGTGATACGAAATCTTCCGTGATTGGGCAACTCGCGTAGCGAGATTTTGAAGTTCGCCTTTGGGCCATACGTGCTTTCTACGCCAAACAATTCCGCACTGGGAATCGCCGGTCGCAAAAGCAGTCCTTCGGGAATAGTCTGATACGCGCGTCCCTTTGGATAGCCCTCGTTGCCTCGCATGCAGGCAAATACTGAATGGTAGATGCTGTCATATTCCCGCCATCCTCGTACGGTTGAATTACCTTCGTAGCCTTCAATGAATCGATACTTCGTTCGCATAAAAAACGGTTCATAGTCGAATGGCTTCGCGAGCGACAGCTGTGTCACCATGAAGTCTTTGTTTTGCAACAGATGGTTGTTGGCACCGAGGATGAGGTTGTCCGGACACGGTTCGTTGTTGATCGCGGTGCCGAGATCCATGCGAAAGTTCTGGATCTTCGGTTTGCTGCTTTCATCGACAATGGCGATGTCGAGCGCTTTCTCGGCGATGTTGAAATAGGCTTCGACTTGCAATGGCGACAACCGCATTGACTGCGAGTTGTTTGTAAAGCCGTCTTTAGATAATGCGTCGGGTGGTAGCACGTCCGCGAGATTGTCCTCCAGTCCCAGCAGATCTCGGAGCGTGTTTCGATACTGAGAAACTGTCAGCCGTCGGATCGATCCGTTGCGTTCTGTCTTCCGGGACCGAGCTACATTGAGTCCCCGTTCGATCCACTCGACAAGCAACTTCCGTTCGTTGGTCGTCGGCTGTGGTTCGTCCTCTGGCGGCATTACTTCGTCCGCGATCTGATGCTGGATACCCTCCCATAGACGAAGATGCCTCTCCTCAAGATCGCCGCTCAGTTGATCCACGCGAATGCCGGATTTCATTTCGTCCGCGTTGTGGCACCGCACGCAATAAGTCTTCAGCAGCGGTTGCACGCGTTCTTTGAACGCAGTCGCCACGGATGCAGCGTCGCGATCCGCCTCGCTTGAAGACGGCGCAGATTCCTGGGCACTTACGGTCCACGCTAACGATTGCGATACGAGCACAATCACCAAGAATGTTGGCCTAAGCGGCGAGCGTGATCGCGAGTTCTGATGCGTCATAATTTCTGTGACTTTAAGCTCGTGCAGTTTTGAATCGCGGCAACGCGCTACCTAATCTGCTTGGGAGGTTGTTGACCGCGTGGAATGAACGAGAAGTATTTCTTTCCCTCCATCCGCTGTTTCCAATCGGCCTGAGCGGCGGCGATGGCGTCGGGATTCTGGAGCAGCTGGATCGCTGTGACGGCCAACGCTTTCGCGGCGTAGATCGTTCCTTTCTCTCCGACCGTCGACCCGATACTGGCGACGTTTTGCCAGCTGTGACCGGGGCTCTCGGACGGCAGACAAGATGTGCGCAGTCCTCCAGTCGGCACGCGCCAACTGATATCGCCGACGTCGGTCGAGCCTTTGCTTGGTTCTGGGTTCGCGGGAATGCGATGCACACGGCTGTCGATTGCCAGCGGAAATTGCTTGCCGAATTGAGTGACCAATGGTTCTTGAAGCCGCCGCGCGAACGTGATCTCGTCCTCACTGAACTCAGGCGGTCCGATCTCTTCCAAATTGCCAGTGATCATTTGCGACAAAGGGCCGTTCGGAATGATCTCGTGACAATCCGTATCAATCTTCATGCTCAGCTTGGTACGCGTCATCTTCGCCGCCCCGGCAGCGATATCCTGCAACCAGCGGAAGTTGTACTCGACATCTTCATGAGCATCGGCGCGACAGAAATACCAAACCGTCGCTTTGGGAGGCACGACGTTGGGAGCGCCTCCGCCGTCGATGATGACGTAGTGCAGTCTGGCGTCTTCTTTGATGTGTTCGCGCATGAAGTTGGCACCGACATTCATCAACTCGACCGCATCCAGCGCACTCCGTCCGCTCGACGGGCTGACCGAAGCGTGTGACGCAGTTCCGTCGAAGGTGAATTTCGCCGAGACGAGTGCTTTGGAACTTCCTGACCAAGATTCGTTCTTTGTGCCTGGATGCCAATGCAAGCAGATGTCTAAGTCATCGAACACGCCCGCGAGCGTCATATAGACTTTGCCGATCACGGTTTCTTCAGCCGGAGTGCCGTACAGCCGAATGGTTCCGGGAAGATCATGCTTCTCCATGGCCGCTTTCACCGCGATTGCGGCACCCAAGGCGCCAGTTCCCAGCCCGCTGTGCCCGCATGCGTGGCCGGGCTTGCCGTCCTCGACCGCTTCACGTTGCGGAGCGACTTTCTGAGACATTCCCGGCAAGGCGTCGTACTCCGCAAGGATGCCGATCACTGGGTTTCCCTGCCCGTAACTCGCAACAAAGGCTGTCGGCATTCCAGCGATTCCCGTTTCGAGTTCAAACCCGGCGGCTCGCAGCTTGTCGATGAGCAGCTCACTTGATTTATGCTCATTGAGTCCGACTTCGGCCAGCTTCCAGATGGCCTGATTCACGGCTTTCAATTCGTCAGCATGGCTATCCACGTCGGCGATTGCGGCCTGCTGCGCTTTGCCAAACATTTCGTCAGCAGCTTGAATGTGCTTTGCGATCGTAACGCAGAGAATCATGACGCAGAGAATCATGACGCAGAGCTGAAGTCCGCTTGTCTTGAGCATGGATCGTTTCCTTCGTGGCGAGGGTGGGCGGAGGTTCGAAGTAGTTTAGTCCTGCAGCGTTGACTCTTCAAACTTTCAGAATCAGGCCGAAGCCGGAGCAACTTCCATCTACTTGGATTCAGCCACCAAGAATTGCGAAACGACTTCCTCATTGAGCGTCACGCCCAAGCCTGGACGATCGGGAACGGTAAGGAAGCCGTTCTCTGCCTGGATTCGTTCGTGGCACAGGTCGTTCCGAATCGGCGAATCCTCCACACAATCCTCAAAGAGAAAGGCGTCTCGACACGTGCTTAACCAGTGCAGACTGGCTGCGGCGGTTATTGGTGAAGTGTAAAAGTGGTTGCACGGCCGCGCTCCAATTTCTTCAATGCGGGATCGTAAGTATGACGCATCGGTGAAGCCGTTTCTCGAGAGATCGACTTGATAAACATCGAGTGCGCGCTTCTCGATCAGCGGGCGGAATGCCTCGCGACCGCATTCGCCTTCGCCAGAAGCGATCGGCACGGGCGAGCGATCACGCAGCCACACGTAGCCGTCGATGTTATCCTCGCGCAGCGGTTCCTCAAGCCATTCGATGCCAAAGTCTGCAAACGAATGGGCACGTCGCAGCGCGGTTCGAGTATCCCAAACGCAGCCTGCGTCGATCAGCAGCGTGGCATCGCCGATGCCCTCACGCGCTCCGCGAACGAGATCAATATCGACGGCTTCGCTCTCCCCCATCGGCTCCCAGCCGAACTTAACTGCCTGATATCCCGCTTCGGTCCAGCGACGCCCGATGTCGGCGGTTTCGGCGCCGTCGTCACCAAACAGGATCGATGCGTAAGCCTTGATCGAATTGTGTTGCTTCCCGCCGAGCAGCCGGTGGATCGGTTCGCCGAAATGTTTTCCCTTGATGTCCCACAGCGCGAGATCGACAGCTGCCATCGCGGCGATGGTTACCGACGTTCGACCGAAGTACATCGTGCGGCGATACATGTCCTGCCACAGCCGTTCGGTTTCGAGCGGATTCTGGCCTAACAGAATCTCACGCAACCCACATGCAATGTTGTGACTGAACGGTGCGTCAATGATCGAGCGAACCACTTCGGGGGAAGCGTCCGCCTCGCCGATTCCTTCTAAGCCAGAATCGGTACGCACTCGGACGATGCACGCATCTTGGCTGCTCGCTGTTTTTGCTTCGATGGCAGGAACTCGAAGGATCTGGCAAACGATTTCTGTAATCTTCATGTCGTTGGTTCTACCGTCTTGAAGGAGACAAGTGGATTCAAACGAAATGGTAACGCATAAGGGAGGTGTAATGTGAGGGTTCATCCAGATAGCATTGTCAGTCGCGTTAAACGAATAACTTACAGCGATGAGCGGTAGCATGGCCGAGTGCGATTTCGACCTCTTGATCCGAGCCGGGCGTATCGTTTGCACCCAGACGGGGCTCGATGGGCCCGGAGCAGTCGCGATTCGCGGCGATCGAATCGTCGCATCCGGTGGCGAAGTCGACGGAACTGCCAAGCGTTTGTTGGAATTTCCCGAAGCGTTGTTGTTGCCTGGGCTCGTCGATCTGCACGCACATCCCGCCAAGAGTGGATCTAAGTACGGAGTCGATCCCGATATTGAATTCCTGCCCCGCGGCGTGACGACCGCGCTTTCGCAAGGAGACGTCGGCGCGGAGAATTGGACGGCTTACCGCAATGAAACGATCGAAGGGAGCCGCACGCGAGTACGACTTGCTATCAATCTTTCGAAAATGGGCGAGCCCGAAGGAGGACTGTGCTTTCGAGAAATCGATTGGGTTGACGTAGATGCTTGTGCGCGGACCATTCGCGAGGGAGGAGACTTCATTTGGGGCATCGCCGTCAATGTCAGCCGGAACTCATGTGCCCTCGACCCCCGGCTTGTCTTGCGTCACGGGTTGGATGTGGCAGAGCGGACGGGCAAGCCTCTACTTTACGGCATGCACGATCCACCCAATTGGCCGATCGCGGAACAGCTTGCGTTGCTGCGCCCAGGTGACGTTGTTACCTATATATTTCGCGACGATGAATGGAGTATCGTCGGCGATGATGGTCGTGTGCTTCCTGAAGTTCGAGAGGCCGGCGAACGGGGTGTATTGTTCGACGCCTGCCACGGAATGAATAGTTTTTCGTTTCACGTTGCCGAAGCGGCCATCGCAGATGGCTTCTATCCAGACACAATCTCGACCGACCAGTACGCGATACATGTTGGCTCGCAACCGCAGCACGACCTGCCGCGAACGATGAGTAAGTTCCTGGCCGCAGGAATGCCGGAGCATGAGGTCTTCTCGCGAGTC
The DNA here is from genome assembly GCA_014381825.1 of Planctomycetota bacterium. Classification (GTDB taxonomy): domain Bacteria; phylum Planctomycetota; class Planctomycetia; order Pirellulales; family Pirellulaceae. The sequence goes on along the minus strand of JACNKX010000113.1, from coordinate 75,373 downwards.
GGCGCGCGGCCTGCAGAGATCCTACAACTCTCCCGCGAAATCGGAACGCTTGCGCCTGGATCGTGCGCCGACGTGACGTTGCTCACCAACAACTGCTCGGCGGCACCACTCGTTGATACGCGAGATGTGCGACGGCCAGGTGGTTGCCTCGAAGCAACGTTAGTCGTGCGAGCGGGGAAGATCGTTTCGTAACCTTGGCGAATGCTCCGCCAAGTTTGAATGAGGATGAATAGGTCGCATCGGGTTGCGATGTTTGCTCAATCCATCAAAGCCAGCAGCGCGTCCGCGAAGGCTTTACCCATGACGGCAAATGTTTTCGCAGAGCCCAGGTAGTGATACCCGGCATTGGAAGCGCCGCGTTGACGCAGCGCGACCTCTTCGGGAGTCACCAGATCGGCTTCGAACTTTCTCATGTAAGCTTTCTGTTCTTCCTTGCTCATCGTGCCGTCTTTGTTGGCGTGGTTCTTGTTCTCGGTTCTCAGAAGATACGCCATCTGTCGCACTTTCCCGTACTTGTCATCGATCGCTCCCAGGCGAGCATCCCAGAACGGCGCGGTCGGGATCGTGACTACATTTCCCTCAAACTCGGGTAACATTGCCGGTGCTGCCATCGCCTCGCGAAACTTTAAGTTGTCTGGGTTCGCGTTCTCCCCACCAACTCCCATGACTCCGATTACGAATGGCATCTCAGCAGCGTTGAGATCCTTGCGAACGTCGCGAATAAAATCGCCCATCCAAATGCTGTAGTTCGCAAAGCGGTTCTCGGTGCTTTCTTTCGGCGGGACCGGGTATACGTCTCGGTTCACCATGTCGTTGAAACCCTGGAACCAAACGAATCCGGCGATCTCATATCCGCGGCTCGCTTCGTAATCCGGAGCGACTCGCTCGATGTCACTGAGAACTTTCTTGACGTGCGCGATCATCAGCCGGTAATAGTGGCCCGAGCCGCTCTCAGCATTGCGATTTCGTTCGATGTCCTTTTCAGAACGTTTGTACGGACCAGCACTCGGCGGACGGAAATCGTAGTAAAGCGACTTGCCGCCCCAGGCCGTCTTGATCAATAGCACTGGCTCCTCGAACGCCTGGTCCATGGTGATCCCGAACGTAAACTCGGGGCCAATCTTGCCATCGTCCTCAGTCGGGTTACGCCGTGCCCCGTAACCAGCCGTCAGCTTTCCGAAGGCCTCTCCGTTGTTTTCTCCGATGCCAGTCAAATACGAGATCCTGACACCGTCCAGCACTCGCGGCGTTCCATCCGGCCCACGCATTTCACTTAACAAGGGCGCGGTCGACGGGTCGTCGCCGATATAGTCAAACGTCTCGATCCGAGCATGCCCTTGCATGTTTGATTGGCCTGCAAGAATGAAGACTTTGAGCGGTCTGTCTTCGCCGACGACGTCGAGCGTCGTCAGTGGAAGGATTAGCAGCGAGGCGAGATGAAGTACGACAAACTTGAATATTGCTTTGCTCATGAAAGAACTCACTTTGCGATTTAGTTCGTGTGCGATTTAGTTCGTGGTAGACCAGAGATATTCCCGTCGACTGTTTCGGTCGATATTACTGTTATCGGTACGCATTGTAGTCTCGCGGGTTCCCTAACACGACCGACCCGACTCTTCGCTCGCCGCCCGTGGTAACTTGAGTTTGCAATTGTTCCGCTTGCGCCTAAGAATCTCTCACGCGGAAGATTTACGTGTATTCTGCACGGATGCCTACTGACGAAAGGACGATATCGTGGCCGACTTCAAGGTGACGGAACTTGATGCGGACTTCGACTTTGACAGTCTCGATTATTGGGACGTCGTGATCATCGGGGCAGGACCCGCCGGGTTGGCTGCGAGTTTGACGACTGCCCATCGAGGATTGACCACCCTTGTTGTCGAGGCCAAGGACAAGCCAGGTGGGCAACCTCAGTTCCTCTACTCCGACAAAAAAATCGTCGACATTCCAGGTTTCCCTGACGGTATTACTGGCGAGGAGTTGTCGGAACGGACGTTTCGCCAAGCAACCAATGCGCTAGTTCAGTTCCGATTCAACGAGGAACTAGTCACCATCGAAGACACGGAGCAACTTGAAAAGGATGATCCTCTCAAGCGAGTGATCACGAGTCAGGGTAGCTACCTGTGCCGGAAAGTGATTATGGCTTGCGGCCTGCTTCACTATCCACGTCGGCTGGCCGCGTTGGATCAATTGAACTCGAAAAAGGTGCATTACAAGATCCCAAAAATTGGCGACTACGAAGGCAACCAAGTAATCGTCGTCGGCGGTGGCGATTCGGCTTTGGACGCTGCAGTGATGGTCCTTCAACGTGCCGGAGTGGTCGACTTGATCGTGCGCGGCGAGGCAACCAGCGGCAAGGCCGATACGCTCGCTCGCGTCGTGCAACAAGGAGGTCGAGTGCATACGAATACCGAAGTTATTTCGGCTGAGTTTGCCGGTGATCGAATCGCGGCAACTTTGACGGGCGACGCGCAAATCGAGTGCGACCACGCAATTGTCCAGATCGGCTTTCTCTCCGCCAAGGAGACGTTTGAGCGCCTCAACCTGAAACTGAATGATGACGGCAGCATCGCCATCGATCCGTATTACGAAACGAGTCGTCGCGGCATCTTCGCCGTCGGTGACGTTCACGGCGACATTAAGCTGATCGCGGTCGCCTGGGCCGAGGGTATTCAAGCGGCCATCTACGCCTTCAAGGAAATCACCAGCCCGTACTGGTTGAACGAAAAGCGGCTGCATGATCACAAAATTGCATTGATCGGCGAGAAGATGAGCCACGCGGCAAGCCAGACGCTGAAGGGCAAGAACTAGATCGGCAACGCGACGAACGAACGATCATCATTGTTCCCATCGCCGCATCTCTTCGACCATGCGCAATAGCTCAGGTCGCTTCTTCTCGAATACGCCGAAGATGGTCAGGATTAATAGCCCGAGTAGGATTCCAAAGCCCCACCAGATGCCGACGTGTTGGATGTTCGCATACGCGTGCCAAACCATGCTGACGACGGATAGGAAAACAAAGGTCACGCCAAGGTAAAGGAACGCGCGAATCTGCAAGCCGATGCCGATAAACACACCGATCACCGACAGCGTCGCGAGAACCATGGGCTCCCACAGGCTGTTGCCGACGCCTTCGATAAAGATGTCCGCAGTCGAACTGACGTAAATCACTAACAGGCACGCGTAGCGGATGGCCGTTAGTTGGCTTTCGTTCAGCCGACGCCGATTGAGATGAGCGGCAACAAGCATCGAGCAAGCGGGCGGAATGAGCCAGAACTGCGGATGCTTGAGCAGCGAGAACGGTTCGTAATCGGCCATCAACGCCCACAACGCGGCGTTGCCTGCTATTGCTGCCGCGACGCCGCTGATGTACGAACGCCGCAGCATGCTCAAGGCGAGATAGAATAGCCCAGCAAAGAACAACAACAGCGAATAGTGTCCCGCAGCTTCGATCTCCAACCGTTGATTCAACCACCACCCAAGTGCCGGCAACAACGGCAGAAAACCGCCCGTACGCTGTAATGGTTCCGCCAGTACGCGCGAACCCCCGTTTGGAAGATTACTGCGTTGGAAAATCTCGCCAACACCAACTCCCGCAAATGCGATTCCCATCACGATGTACGGCCAGTACGCCGCGAACGCCCCGAAAATCTGAGGATTGGAAAGGTAGATATGCGCGAACAGAAGTGCTCCGACGACCTGTGCCGCATACACATATCCCATGCGTCCTTGCTCGGAGAGCGACAGCGGATCACGCTCGGGCGACAAGGCCATGGCGATGAAGGCGATGATCAATCCGACGAGAACCACCACGACGGCGACAACTTCGTAAGGATGACCGAACGGCGCACCGATCCCCGGTTCGAAGAAAGCCAACTCAAGCAACAGGACGGCGGACAACGCAACGATAGCCGCCGATCCACAAACTGCCGCCATGCGTCGCACGACTGGAAACCAATCACCGCCGCGCTGCTTGGTCCAACGAGAGAATGGTATCGCATACAAGAACGCCATTCCCGCCACGACCATCAGCAAGCGAACTGCTCGTTCTAACGCAAACGTCGCTCGCCAACCCGGCTCGATATCAGCCCACACAGCGAACACAGCCGACAAACTCGCTAGTATCAAACTCGCGTACTGCATCGTCATTCGCCGAGCTTGTTGAGCGTGGCAACTGACCGCGTACGCCAATAACAATGGTGCGAAGGCCGCGCCGACTCGCATCCATCTCTCTCGGAAAGCCAGCACGACAGCCAATTCGGCGACAAGGATGATTGCTGTAAGCAGCAGTGTCACGACGGGAAGCCAAGAGCGTGTGCGTTTGAGTTGGCGCACCGTATCAGGCATCCCCAGACGATTTCCGATTGCCGCCAGGTTCGCCCCGTACTTCCAAAGATGCCCGGCGAGGGCGACGTAAGCGGCAATCATTATGCCCGCTGCGACAAAGACGGATTGGCTATCGAATTCGAACCGCTGATCGACTTGGTCCAGCGACATCAACATCGTGATCACGCCCCACGCAAACAGCAACGGCAGCGCAAGCTTCATCCGCTGGTCCCACAATGAGCCGATCACCAAGCCGCCAAGCAGCGGCAACAGAATCCAACCGGTGAGGTTCGCGATGTCGATATCTTTTCGCGCAGCGTCAAGCAGTCCGGTCAATCCGAATCCGAGCGATACGAAGACGAGCAAGACTAGGCTTGCGCCGATGGGTACGACATGATGTACTAACGGAGCTTTTGAGAATCGATCAAAGCTGCGACCGAATCGCTTTTGGCACCGGACTTCAGCGAACAACCAAACGATCGACACCACAACGGCGGCGATCAGATTCAACTGCACGAACTCGATCACGCCCTGTACCATGTCGTTCGGCCAGGCTCCCCACCAGACGATGGTGACCGCGACCGTTGATAACAAAGTCGAAGCGTATGCATACCCTTGGCAGCGCGTGCGGAATCCGAGTGCTCCTGCCAAACCTGCCGCAGCTAACGTCGTTGCGAACGGCCACCAAGGTGTTCCCGGATCGAACGGTGTCGCACGCAGCGCAAGTAAAACCGAGAGGCCGACGAAGATAGTCGCCCACTGGACGGAAGTGGTGACGAGTTGTTTCTTCTTTCGCCAACGTAGCGAAACCCAGGCCAAGATCGTGGCTGCGCTGGCAATAATCAACCAAGCGAGCATCAAAGCGTGGAACGCCTGCCAATCGCCGCGCCGGCCTTCGAGTGATACGGCAACGGGTCCGCCGATTGCGAATAAGAAACCAAGCAGCAGCGAAATGCCAAATCTTTCCTGGCGAGATCGAGTCAGCCATGTCGCCGCTCCAAAGCCGAGTACGCAGACGAGGTAACTGAGCCAGCTACCCAGATCGCCAAAGCGAGTCAGGTTTTGTGGCGACGCAACAACGACCGCCGTCGCAAGACCGGTTGTCGCTGTGACCGCCACGAGTGCGGCGACGACTTGTATTACCAAACAGCGATCAAACGTGTCTGGTAAAGTGGCCCCCGGTGAAGTGACCCTATGCCGAGTGTCAAGCCACGGTCGTACACTCAACCAAGCCAGCGCAAACACTGCGAGACCTAACGCGTTCCATTGCAAACAACCAATGACGACGGACCAGTCGAGCTTCGCGCCGGGGTCTTTCAGAATGGGCAGGAGGTACGCGAGATTAACAAGGTATTGAAACACTCCGGAGGCCGCGAGCATCAGAGTTGTCTTCTTCTCGCGTACAGCATGGGCGATCAGCATGGCGGAAAGCAGTGCCAACGGCACGCCGTAGGAAAGCTCCGAGCCGATTCGAGTGAAGAACGAGTCAGCGGTTGGTCCGCTGGGCGCGACGCCGGTTGCTGCTTGAACGAGACTTGCGGTTGTGAGTCCAAGAATTGGGATCGCGCTGATCCCGATGGTCCAACAGCGCGCGACGCGGTTGAGGTGTTTAGGCAATTCGTCCCATTCGAGCCATGCCAGTCGTCGGATCGTTGCTTCGATTCGTAAACTCATACAAACCGCGATCGTCAATAAAACGCCAATGGAGGCGAACGACCAACGGAGCCCGGACGCTACGGCAATCGATTCGTACGCGCGGCCTCCCGCCAGCGAGGCGCCAGTCGCAGCGATCAAGAATAACGTGCAGAACGCCTGTAGCGAAAATCGTTCGACTAGCGAACCAATGGCTGCCGCGAGCAGCAGTGCCGATGCGACCCAAGAACTGGTTCCGAAGACGAGTTGCCACGATTGTGAGCTCTCGAAGTTGGTAGCCGCTCCAATGCCGAGTTCGACAGCAGCGCCTGACGCGCATCCGATGACGCACATCACGATCATCGCGACGACGGTTGCTGCTAAGACGAATTCGTCCACCGTCTGTTCATTCGATCGCATCAGCCGCGCGACGCCCGGCCACCGACGGCGTATTAGTCGCCGACCGGCGCTCCACGCCAAACACCACACGGCGAGCGAGCCAAACTGCGATTGCAGATGCTGTGGCGAAAGAAGCTGTTCACTCCACCAACTTTGTCGTTGACAGATCGAGGTCGTCGTGAAGATGACGGCGACCGTTGCCAGCGTCTGGAAGATAGAAAAGTTCAACGAGGATCGCTGAATCACAGTAGCTGCCAAAAATATCAACGACAACGCCGCCATATACCAAGCGTGTTCACCAAATTGCTGGTCGAATACTAGCGCTGACCACGGCAAAGCCAACGCCGATGAAAGTAACGCAGACTGCGTGAGCGGAGTGACGAGTTGTCGCCAGCGGAGCGCAGGCTCGTCGATCGAAGGTGATGCTTTGCGCTTGGCCAGTACACATGCGATGGTCGCAGCCACAAGCCCGTGTAGTATCGTAGCCAGCAGTACCGGGCGCGTCGGCGAAAGCGAGGCAGTAGTTAGCCAACCTTCAACTGCCGTGTTCCAGCCTCCCATGTGGACGAAGCTTATCAGTAAAAGTGTCGAACCGGTCCATGTCAGCGCTGTCGTTGGTACGAAGTAACTTGCGACGAACAACGCGACCGCATAAAAGAGCAGCACCGGCGAGGCGAGATTCGATTCCTGGGCTTCGGCACCAAAGAAGCCGACGCTGACCGCGAGCAAAACACTCAATCCCGCGATCGTGGCACAACCCACGAGGTAACTGAACGCGCTAGCACGGCGACCTTGTCGAAGCAACACTGCCGCCGCGCCGGCAATGACGACTGCGATGACCGTCAAAATGACGCCGCTGCGCCCCAAGAAGAAGAGTTCGTACATGCGGCGAGACAAGTTGCCTTCGTAGCCAACAAACGAACTCTGCGCCGCGTGGAACGCGACGAGCAACGCTAACGAACCGCACGCGATTGCCGGCACATGTAACGCGGGCAGCCGGCCAACGCCTGCAAGCAAGGTGAGCGAAGTGAACGTAAACACTCCGACCGCGATCAGAAGCTGTGGTTCTGGCCAAGCCAGCAAGACCGCGACCAACATCATCACTCCGCCGGTCATCGTCAGTGATGTGCCGACCGTTTTTAGCGTCGTCAATCGCCGCGACAGCAGCCGTCGGTGTAACGCTAGGCCTGTCGCGAGTATCACGACGGCGGGCAAACTTAACGGCGTCGATAGCCAAGCGAGCGCGGTTCGCACGGAATCGGACTTTGAAAGCAGCAGCCCGACCGACGATGCCAGAGCAAAACTCGTGATGCCAAGCAAGAGGAGCGTCTCGGTGGCGAGGGTCATTCCAATGCGAGGACGCCGCGAAGCAACTCGCAGTTGGGCGATCATCGCAACCAAATAGGCGATCAATGGCAAACTGACGAGTAGACTGGCCGTGATCGCTGTGGCTCCGCGATCCGCAAGACGGTTGATCAGCAGTTGTCCGGCGGACGTGCCCATCACGCCGACCCACAATCGCCACGACCCTTCACGCATTAACGCCTGACTAGCAAAGTACGCCATCGTGCCGAAAGCGAGAATGCCTACGGCAACCGCCGACAGGTAGAGAGGATGAAACGGAGGAAGCTGTTGCGATTCCGGGCCGGTAACAATGATGGCGGCGAGGAAGTTGATCGGGATCAACAGCGTCGCGATGATCAGTACCCCGCGGCTGGTCGCTTGTAAGTTCCACTGTCGCAGCGTGTAGTTTCCCGCCGCGTGAATCGCCGCCGTTGCCAGCATAAACAATAGCGCTGGCAAATAGATGAAGCGTTCGCTGAGGCTCTCGATCTCGCTGCGCAGACTGATGACCAACGCAATCGAACAACCGACAATGAGTAAACCGCTGACCAATTCGCCCCAGCGAATGTTCTTATCCTGCATGAACGCGTAAAGCACATCGGCAAATGCTCGTCGATGTTGCTGCGGACGAGTGGGGCCCAGTTCCGCGACAGGTTCGGGAGCGTCGAGCGGATGAACGACCGGCGGTGACGGAGCTTCCTCGACGATCTCAGCTTCGATAGGAACTTCCGCGTCGTCGTTCACGGACTCAGGCGGCTCATGCGCTTCGGTCGTCCGGAGCGGCACTGATCCATCTTGGACGAGTTCTGCGTGCGGTGGCTCTACAGTTCGCAAGGGTGGAGCAGGAACATCGAGTCCTTGGGCGTACGATTCGCGAAGTACGTTGACTAGCTTCGCTCGCGTCTCCTCGTCGATCGCACCGTCATTCGCCAGCCGCTGAATGGTCCTCGATGTTGTGGCCGCGTCACTCAGTCGCGTTGGATGCGATTCGTTTCTTCCGAACAAGAGCCGGCCCAGGAGCATCCCAATCGCAATCAACGCGGGAGCGGCGACCAGCAGGAGGAACCCGATTAACAATTCCGACATGCGGCTGTTCCTTCACCATCGAAACTACGTTGGCACGACGTTCCTATGATAACTCAAAGCGAAGGGGCTCGTGTTCGCGGTTGGATCGCCGTTTATAGCGACTTCACTTTCTTCCCTGAAGCCAGAGACAACTCGCTTTTCAAGCTTCTACAGCGACTTCATGACAGACGCTAACTTCAGCGTCGCATCGCACCGGCAAGTCCAAGATGAACACACTTCCGCCGGTCGCGACATTCTCGACCCACAGCCGACCATTGTGCGCGTCGACAATCTCTCGGCAAATAGCCAATCCCAAACCCGTTCCTCCCGCCCCAGTTTTCGTCGTGCTCGACTGTTTGAATTTTTCAAAGATCGCTTCTAGTTCGTCCTCGGGAACGCCTGGCCCTTCGTCCTGAACTGAGATCCGCAATTGCTCGTCTCTTTGCGAGATGACCATGCGAATCGTTCCGCCATCAGGTGAGAATTTGACGGCGTTGCTGACAAGGTTTCGCAACACTTGTTTGATTTTTTCCGCATCCAGCAGGAGTTCGCCGACGTCCTCTGAATCCTCTAGCACAAGGTTTAGTTGTCGTTCCGAACAGATCGCTTGGAATTGATCGTTGACGGAGGCAGCAATGAGGCTTGGCTGCACCGTCTTGAACTCGAAGATCACTTTTCCCGCTTCAAGCTTGGCGAGATCGAGGAGACTATTCACCAGATCAAGAAGCGTTTCGCCACTTTCGGTAATTCGCGCAAAGTACTCTCGCACCTGTCCCGGTTTGGCCTTGGCGTACCGATCATTGCCGAAGCGAGAAAAACTGAGAATCCCGTGCAGCGGTGTTCGTAGCTCGTGTGACATATTTGCCAGAAACTCGCTCTTGGCTCGGTTGGCGTTTTCTGCAAAGTCCTTTGCGGCCTTCAGTTCAGTAGTACGTTTGGCAACGCGTATTTCGAGTTGCTCGTTGGATTGCTGTAACGCATTCTCGGACACTTCGATTTGATTCACCATGCGATTGAAAGCGAGACACAAGTCACCTAGTTCATCCTGAGATGTTGGATTCACTCGGATCGAATAGTCACCTGCCGCCGCAATTTTTCTGGTTGCGTCCGCTAGGGTTAAGATGGGTGCCGAAATCCTTTTCTGCAAAGCAAACGACAGGAGCATTGCCACAACCAGTGAGAACAACAATAGAACGATGGCTAGTCGTGTGTATTCCCACAACTGTTTCTCTAGTTCTTCTACGTTTGCCAGTACATACAAAGTGCCCACCAACTCGCCGTCGTCTAACACAATCCGATTCAGTTCGATCTCGCCGGATGTAGTCCAACTGTGAGCATCGCGATTCGACAAGGAGTGCGCCAATTCCAGGCAACCCTCTCTGACATAGGAGGCCATTATGTGTCCTTCCTTATCGTACAAACGCGCTTGGTCTACTGAGGGTTGTAGCCGTAGCGATGACAAGAGCAATTCCGCTGACTGCGGGTCGTCGAAAGTTAATGCGGCAGTCGCGTTGAAGGCCAGAAGTCCTGCTTGCAATTCCAAGTTCTTGAGTCGAGCGGACTTCATCTCCTCGACGTGGCTAAAGGCGAACCCAGCACAACACAACAGGAGTGCAACACTCGCGGAGACAGTGGCCAGTAGCATCAGCTTGGCGCGAATCGAGATCCCGTCATAGAGCCTGGGCAAGAATCGTGTAATTCTAGTGATCATTGGCCATCCACCGGCGTCGCTAGACGCAATAGCCTGGCATCGATTGTCAGCGCCTCACGTTGAACGGAGTTCTTGTTGACCTCGAAACGCACCTTTCCCTGGGTGACGTAGAAATTTACCGTGCCACCTTGGCTGGCGAAGCCTTCGGTTTCACCCACCAGCAGCACTCCGTCGGTTGCCAGCTTCCGAATCACTTCTAGCTGCTGTTCGAAGTCGATTGTGTTCGTCACAAACAGAATGTGACAAGGCTCATACTCGTCGAACGAGTTCCAGTAGCGAATTCTGATTGGCCGCTGCTGAATTTGCTTTGCTTCTGCAATCTTCTCGAGCGCCCCGTCAAATTGGTTCTCGCCGAGAACTCCAATGACAAACTCGTTGTGGTGCCGCGCGAGTGCTTGTGCATGCCACTTCACGTATCGCCCAAAGCTGTAGAGATACGCAGCTTTTACGTTGTACTCGTAACCTGGATCCACGACGGTTGGTGCTTGGGCCTGACCGTTGTCCGTGATGGCACAAAACAACAATAGCGCGCTCAGGATACGAGCCATCCGACCATACAACATCGAACGGCGGGCGCGCGCTTTGGAACGGCGCGGCCCCCGGCTGCTTGATTCGAGTTGTACGATGGGATCTTGAAGCATGAGTCTTGTGCGTACCGTGATGCCCCGCTTAGCGGCGCCATGTCACCATGCCATAAACTTCACTTTGAATCTCCGAGGGATAGAACGACCGTTCAGAGAATTCTGGATGGTGAGAATCGAGTAGGTTCCGGCCAACGACCTCCATTTCCAGGTTGTCCGTGGGAAGCCAGGCGAGTCGGATGTCCATCGCGACGTAGCTCGGAATCTGGTACTGCGGGACGGAGTCGACATAACGGCCCATGACATCGAACTGAATGTTTGCGCCAATGTCCCAACTTGACTGCGCATAAACGAGATTGTGCGGACTCTCTCCTTCCAGCTCTTCAGCCTCGTCCGTAAACCCGTGCAGTTGCATTTGCAGGTATGTATATGCGGCTCGGAGTTTCCAGGACGGATTGACCTGATACGTTGCGTCCAATTCGAACCCATAGGTTTCGCCATCCATTACGTTCGCAAATGTCTGGTCCCAAAACGCGGGAGGGAAACTCGGTGCTGGCGGAAAGGGAGTCGTTGGCACGGTGGCCACGAGATTGCGGTACTTGTTGAAGAAGACGGTGGCGTCCCACCAGAAATCGTCGTGCGGCTGTGCGCGGATACCTGCTTCGTAGGCCATGACTTCTTCCGCCTTGATGGCGTCATTACCCAGGACTTGCATGAAAGTGACTTTTGGGGGAGGGGGGGCAAACGAAAAGGCAACCGGAGCCCCAATAACTTGGAGATCCATGTCGGTTCGTGAAGGTGTACGTACTGCACGAGAAACGGAGCCCCAGACGACGTGTCGCTCCGTTGGAAGCCACAGTAAACGACCTGTGGGTTGGTACTGAAAGCCACCTAGGTCACCATGCTCGAATTTCGATCCCACCGTGAAGACGAGATCATCACGAAACGCAAGCTCGTCTTGGACAAAGTAACTGATCCGATCGAACGTTCGCACCGGAGGATCCCAAGAGATGACAAAGTTGCCATCGGTGACACTCTTTTGATTTCGGTATCCGAAACCCCATATCAAAGACTGGTGGTCGGTCAGTGCGAAGCGATGCTGGGCGTCCAGGTCAAACGTCTCCATGCTCTGTGAAAAGCTGACGTTATCGGCCGTTCGTTCCGTGCGATCGTAATAGACTTGAACTTGCCAATCCGAGTCTTCGCTGAGCGTTCGTGAAAGGCGGGCGATGACGTTCCCCCCGGAAATCTCATCATCTCGATTCGAGCCGATCGCAAAGAAGGGAGGTGTGGGGATCTGCTCATCAACCTTTGCGCCAGACGTTCCTTCGTAGTAATCGCCTTGGACTGTCAAAGTTGTATGTTCGCACAGGTCCCAGTCTGCTCGGGCTCCCACACGTCCCTGGTGCCACTCATCTTGAGCATCGCGCGGATTGAAGGCGCTGTCTCGGCTAAAGCCCTGGCCGTACACGCGGTAATGAAGCGAATCACCAATTGTTCCACCAAGGCGTGCCGCTCCAAAGCCACGTTGTTCGGTTCCGCCGCCACCTTGGACAACGGCTCCGTGCGTATCACGAGCCCTTTTGGTGATGATGCTGATGATTCCATTGACTGCGTTGGCACCCCACACGGTCGCGCCGGGCCCGCGGATGATTTCGATTCTGTCAACATCCTCCAGCATTACCTGCTGCTCGTCCCAGAAAACACCGGAAAACAGCGGAGTATATACGGTCCTACCATCGATTTGTACGAGCAGTTTGTTGGCGAACTGGTGGTTAAATCCACGAATGCTGATCGCCCACTGATTCGCATTCACACGCGCGACATGTATCCCTGGTACCATCCGCAAAGCTTCGGGGACGCTGCGCGCCCCGCTCCGGCGAATCATCTCGTTCGTGAGCACGAACACCGCCGCGGGCGATCGACCGACCGTACTCGTTTGCCGGCTCACCGTGGTAACTTCGGTTTGCAGGGCCGGCGCGAGGACGCTGACATTAGTCAACTGACCGATATCTTGCTCGACAGCGTCAAGCAAACTATCGAGGTCGCTCGGGTCGATGAATGCTCCAGCACCGCTTTGTTCTAACTCGTCCGTGAACTGGCCTAGCACCGGCGATTCACTTGCCCAACAAGCTATGAATAGCAACGGAGCGAAGCACATCAGACTCCGGCACACGAAAGATCCTTCTCTCATCACGGCCTCCTCTCAACATTCGTCTATGACAAAATTTGCAATATCATTCGGTGCTATTATCGAGTAGTCCCATCAAACGCCATCGTTTGATCGTACATCGTCCGAGAAACGAAAAGAGATCGCGGACTAATACACGGTCTAGTGGCAAACCACGTCGGTGCCCTAACTGAGGTTAGTGATTAAGTTGACGTGTAGGGATTATGCGGATTCCTGTGAACGATATGTCGGCTCAATCACTTCCTATGCTTGTCGCCTGTCATCGAGTGGAGCAATCCAATTCGCTCTCTGATAGGTCAGGCAGCATCACGCGCCAACGAGACACGCAATTTCTTTTTGTACTTGTAGGTCTTCCGCCACATCCTGGCTGGCGAACTGCAGAAACTCGTCATAGCACACTCGAAATCCGTCAACGATGGCCGGATCGAAATGCGAGCCGGAAGCCTCTACGATAATTTCCCAAGCAGTGTCCAGCTGGAATGCCGGCTTGTAGGTGCGTTTTGAAGTTAGGGCATCGTAGACGTCAGCCAAGGCAACGATTCTGGCAGAAAGAGGTATTTGGCAACCCGATAGCCCTGCACAATACCCGGTTCCGTCAAATCGTTCGTGGTGGTAACGGGTAACATCGACAGCCATCTGCAGGAACTGCGCCGCCGAGCTTTGCTTCAACCCCTTCTCCAACGCTTCGGCCCCAATGATTACGTGCTGTTTCATCAACTCGAATTCGCAGTTTGTGAGCCGGCCTGGTTTTTGAAGAATCGCGTCAGGAATCCCTACCTTCCCAATGTCATGCAGCGGGCTAGCGCGATACAGATCGTTCAAGAACCGATCGTCAATTTCGTCGACATAGGGTCCCTTGCGGCTCAGTTGTTTGGCGAGGATTTGTGAGTAAGCACGTATTCGAACCAAGTGTTCGCCAGTATCAGGATCACGCGAATCAGCCAGCTTCGCCAGCGAGAAGACCACCAGATCCTGTACTGCTGTAACCTCAGCTGTTCTTTCGGCCACGCGTTGTTCCAACTCGGCGTTGTTCGCTTCGATCTGCCCGTACAATTTGAAGAGTCTGGCATGGGCATCCCGTAGTCGAAACTGTACGCGAACTTTCCATAACAACTCGTCGTGATCGAATGGCTTGACGATGTAGTCGTCCGCTTGGGATTCGTAGCCTTGGAGACGCTCCTCGGGCGATGCCCTCCCGGAGACGAGTATCACTTGCGTAAAGCCTCCGACGGGACTCGATTTGATACGATGACATACTTCGTATCCGTTGATGCCCGGCATCACGATATCGAGGAGGACTAGGTCCGGTTCGAACCGACGACATTTCTCGAGACATTCTTCCCCATTCCCCGCCGTTTCCAACGTAAATTCCGGCTCCAATAGCGCGCAAAGGATACTAATATTGATCGGCTTGTCGTCGACGATCAGTATTCTGCCTTTCGACTTCATGTTCTGCTCCGATTCTAGAAACAACTCGCTCTTCAAACTTCCACGACGATTTCATGGCAGACGCTAACTTCATCGCCGCATCGCACCGGCAATTCCAAGATGAACACACTTCCGCCGGTCGCGATATTCTCGACCCACAGCCGACCATTGCGTGCGTCGATAATTTCGCGGCAAATAGCCAATCCCAAACCCGTTCCTTCCGCCCCAGTCTTCGTCGCGCTCGACTGTCTGAATTTCTCAAAGATCGTTTCTAGATCGTCCTCAGGAATTCCTGGCCCTTCGGCCTGAGGTGCTTCCCCGGCGGATAACTGTGAACCATGCAAGCCTAAGTCAGAACGTTGTCTGGTGAATATACAAATCACAGATTTCCGGCCAGCGTGCCAGTTCTTGCGCCAACTACCGTTCCGCCCGTGGTTTCCCGCAAAATATGAGTTCTAGATCCTTGCCTTGGCCCTTCTGCTTGTATGTTTTCTCACGCACTTTCAGCGTGCGAAGATCGCAAGGTGAACGATGACCTGCGCGGCGTGGGAATTCGTCAAGACCTTTCACGGAAAAATCGTATCTCAGCATGACTAATCCGACTGAAAATTTCGCCCTATCAGGCTGCCGCATCTTGTTTGCTGAGGATGGTCCGGACAACCAGCGTCTGGTTTCGTTCATTCTGCGCAGGGTGGGTGCTGAGGTTGTGATCGCTGAGAACGGCCAACTTGCATTTGACGAAGCGATAAAGGCTCGCGACAGCGCGAAGCCGATTGACATCATCTTGATGGACATCCAGATGCCCGTACTCGATGGCTATGAGGCGACTCGCAAGCTTCGTGCCGCGGGCTACGACCGACCGATCGTTGCCGTCACGGCCAAGACAATGCCTGGCGACCGCGAGAAGTGCATCGACGCAGGCTGCGACGCTTATCTTCCGAAACCAGTCCAGCAACGACCGCTAATCGAGTTAATAGCGTGGTACTACAGCTTTGCAGGTCGTGGTGATAACAACCAAACAGCGCCCAACACTCTTGAGAAGAACAACGATGACGAGACTCGCGCCACGACAATCAAAACATAGTAAGAGATCAGCCCATGTCGCTACAAAATCGAATCCTGGCCGTCGACGACAATCCGACGAATCTCGTGATTCTGGAAACACTACTGCGCGACAACTATGACCTGCGAACGGCAGAGTCTGGAGACCAAGCGTTAGTTCTCGTCGACGAATTCCGACCGGACCTGATTTTACTGGACATCATGATGCCAGGCATGAGCGGGTACGAAGTGTGTCGGCGGGTTAAAGACAACCTGGCATCGCGTGAGACCAAAATCATTATGGTCTCGGCCAAAGCGATGGTCGAGGAACGGCTAGAAGGATACGAGGCGGGTGCCGATGACTACGTCTCTAAACCGTTTGATCACGACGAGCTTCTGGCTAAAGTTGGCGTCTATCTTCGCCTCAAGTCAGTTGAGGAGATGGATCAACTAAAAACGAGCTTCTTGACACTAATTGGCCATGAGATCTGTACGCCTTTGAGCGGCTTGATTTCACCGGCCGAGATGCTTGCATCTGACGAGAGCGTGGACGAAGGCCACCGTAAGATGCTGGCAGAAATGGTCCATCGAAATGCGCAACGCATTCATCAATTGTTTGAAAAGGTCACTGATCTATGTGCCATTAAGTCAGGCCTATACGAATTAGAATTCGTGCCGACAGAGCTTGGTCGCGTAGTACGAGAAGCGGTCTCTGCGCTGGAAGGACTCGCAACTGAAAAGAACGTCGGCGTTGATGTTCGTAGCGCTAGCATGGCATCGGTGATGCTCGACGAACAGCGAATCTCTACTGCCATCAAGTCAGTAATCGGCAACGCAATTCGCTTTAGTCCGAGTGGAGGCGTTGTCGCAGTCGACGTGGAGGATCGTAATGATACTGTCTGCTTAAGTGTCACAGATCAAGGACCGGGAATCGAGCCCGACCGGCTTCCTTACATCTTCGACGAGTTCGGCGCGGTCGACGTTGACCATCACACCGAAGGGCAAGGATTGAGCCTAGCACTCGCACGGGAAATCGTGATACACCACCAGGGGACCATCGATGTTGAAAATTGCAGCACCGGCGGAACGCGATTCATTTTCCGGTTGCCAATGGCGAGCCAACAGGAATCAGATGCCCGACTGTTATCGACGGATATGGCGGTAAGTCCTCAAACGGCTAACCGTTGCACTCAATAGAACGCACTCGATCTTGGATGATCGAAGTACTCCAATTCTGGCAGGTGGGCAGAACGAATGGTAAGAAGTAAACTCGCGACGAAACAGTCGATCTCGGCGCTGCTGGTCGAAGACGATCTCGTTAGCAGCGCGGTGATTCAAGATGGGCTGTCGGCAGTCGCGCCGGAAATGGACCTGCGTCTTGACATCACGCATGTCACCAATCTCGCGGACGGTTGTCGGAAGCTTTCTAGCTGCGATTTCGATTTCATCCTGCTGGATCTACACCTTCCCGACAGCCTCGGTATCGATACAGTGCGCCGAACGAGTGCTGCCGCGCCAACGCGTCCCATCGTCGTGCTATCGGCAAACGACCACATGTCGGATGCAGTCAATGCTATTCAGGCGGGTGCTACTGACTACGTTGTCAAAGGTCAACTGAAACCGATGCCGCTGATGCGTCTGATTCTGCAGGCAATCGAACGCAAGCGACTTGAAGTTGCCATGCACGATTATGAATGTCGCTTGCGATCAGCCCTTCAGGACCTGGAAGTGGCCAAGAACCTTGCCGAGGAAGGCAATCGAGCCAAGAGTCGCTTTCTTGCAAGCATGAGCCACGAAATCCGCACTCCCATGGCGGCCATTCTGGGTTTTGCAGAAGTCTTGCTGGACAATCTTGAAAAGGCCGAGAACATCGAAGCGATCGAAACGATCGCAAGAAACGGCAATTATCTTCTCGAATTGATCAACGACATTCTTGACCTCTCGAAGATTGAGGCCGGCAAGATTGATGTGGAACTAGTCCCATTTGTACCGCTTCAGATTATCGAGGATACCGTCTCGCTCATGGGGAATCGGGCTAGAGCGAAAGGCATTGAGTTGGTAACGGAATGCGATTCGCCGCTGCCTCAAACAATCCAGTCCGATCCAACTCGGCTCCGGCAGATTCTCGTCAATTTGATTGGCAACGCAATTAAGTTCACCGAGCAAGGGAGCGTGCGACTTATCACACGACTGGTTCACTCCGATGACAATAACTCGAAATTGCAGTTCGACGTTATCGACACGGGAATCGGAATGACTGCAGAGCAAATGGAGCAATTGTTCAAGCCGTTCGTCCAGGGAGACGCTTCCACCACGCGCAAGTACGGTGGTACCGGCTTGGGACTGACCATCTCGAAGCGACTCGTCGAGTTGTTGGGCGGCACGATCACCGTCAACAGCAAGGCGGGACACGGTTCGACATTTCGCGTCACAATTCCTGCGAAGTGTCTCGATGAGGGCAAGCTTCTGGCGAATTCGCCCGACGACCACTCGCGAGTTGCACAAATAATCCAACCAGCGGCCTCAACGCCGCCGAGACTCGACTGTCGCGTCTTGTTGGCAGAAGACAATCCTGACAATCAGCGGCTGATCTCGTTCTTGCTTAAAAAAGCCGGCGCTGATGTGACCACCGTCGGAAATGGACTCCTTGCCGTCGAGGCTGTGTTAGCTGCTGAAGTGAGTAATCAGCCTTTTGATCTCGTGCTGATGGATATGCAGATGCCAGTGTTGGATGGTTACGATGCGACACAGAAGCTACGAGCGGAAGGATATCGTGGTCCGATTGTTGCTCTCTCAGCACACGCGCTACAGGAGTATCAGCAAAAATGTCTTGATGCCGGATGTGACGAATACATGTCCAAACCATTCGACCGTGAGCAGCTCTTGTCGGTTATTGAAAGACATACATGCGACCGCTTCAAAAACAGCATTATTCTCAGCCTGAGTTAGAACAATGACGAATTCAACCAGCCGAACCGTGCTGCACATTGATGACGACCCACAAGTATTACGGATGATCCGACACCAATTGAAGGGTCTTGGATACGAAGTTGTCTCATTGGACAATCCGTCGAAGGCAGTCGGTATGCTGCTGAAAAATGAATACCGCGTTGTCATCTTGGATATCGACATGCCCGGATATAACGGATTGGATGTGCTGCGACAAATCAAGAAACAGGATGGCGGAATCCAGGTGATCATGCTCACCGGTTTTGTCTCGATGACCGTGGTACTGCAATCCTTGCGATGGGGTGCGGAAGCGTGTTTCTTTAAGCCTTTGACGGACGTTAAGCCACTCGCTTCCGCAGTCGAGGAAGCTTTTGCGAAACTAGATCGTTGGTGGGAAACACTACGAGACCTGACGAATCGTAAACGTCTTGCAACTAGCTGTCTTGAGGAAAGCCAGTCGTAACCAAGCCAAGTAGCAATACCTAGTGATTTCCACCATGAGCGAGTCAATCTCACAAAGCGAAGGTCTGTTGGGCGACTTTGTCGACGAGTCGCTGGAGTCGTTGCGCGAGTTACCAGCGCAACTTCAGGCGTACCGCGCCAACCCGGAGAATGCCGAAGCGGTGCATTCCGTCTTCCGCAGCGTTCATAGCATCAAGGGAAGCGCCAGCTTCTTCGGGCTCAGCGCGATCAAGCAGTTCGCCCACTCTGTCGAGAACACCTTGGATGATATTCGAAACGGGAAGTCGTCTCTCGGCGAGGATCTCGCGCGATCTCTCATAGAAGCGTTCGACGATCTTGACGTCATGTTGAATGAGGCACTGAATGGCGTTACTGACAAGACGCTGAAAGACGACTACGTTCAGTTGCTCGCGAGAATCGAGCAACAAGCAAATGACTACTCTAGCGACGTGTTGCAAGAACAGCGATTGTTGGAAGAAGTGTCGTCGCTGGCAGATGAGATGGCCGCGGCTGGGCTTCCACAATCACTGGATTGGTCAGATCGGTTGCGCGCGCTCGTTGCAAATCGTAGTGACGACGATGCGTTTGAAGAGCAGGCCAAGGTAGGCGAGCCGGATATCGACACTTTCTATGGTGCGAGGTTTAGGTATGCCAATGATGATGTTTCGGAGCGTGTGTACCGGTTGCTGGAGTTGTTCCGTGTCACTGCTTGTGGAGAGTACGAGGAAGAACACGGCAGGTCATTTTTGGAAGCGGCGCGCGAGTTCGCCAATTGGGCTGAGACGTCGGAGGCTGATTGGCTCATTCAGCCTTTGAACTCTGCCGCGTCCGACTTTCAAACGATCTTCTCTAGCCCTCTCGATATCGACTCCGATTTGCTCGGGATCATCTGGTCGACGCTTGCACGGCAACTGGACAAACTTCGAGTTTGCGAACCGCTCCCGGAAGAGACACCGACGGACACTCCGGAGAGGGAAGCCAAGGCAAACGTCCAACCAACCCAAACGCAGACAGGTGAGACCGCACCACCGAGAAATAGGTTTCTGCGAGTCAACGAGGAGCGAGTCGACACGTTCTTGAACGACGTATCAAAGCTCTTCATTACATGCGAGCGTTTGAAGGACTTGCAGGCACGCATGGACCGCGAGATGCAATTGAGTGAGCTTGTCGACGAATTGCGGCAGATTAACGCAACTTTTTCCGGGCAGACGATGGCACTTCAATCAAGTGTTGTGGCTCTCCGAAAAGTCCCAGCGCGCGGATTGTTCTCCAAATTTCCGCGCGTCGCTCGGACTCTGGCGACCGACCTTGGAAAGCAATTGGACGTTCACTTGGTGGGTGAAGAGAACGAGATTGATAAATCGCTTATCGAAGACTTGGACTCGCCGCTGATGCATATGGTCCGAAATGTATGCGACCACGGGATCGACACTCCAGAATCGCGGCGTTCGCGCGGCGTCTGCGACACTGGTAACCTGTGGTTGAAATGCGAGTTGACGCAAACTCATGTGATCATCACTGTCCAGGACGACGGCCGCGGGATCGACCCACAGCGTCTGCGAGAGAAGGTGATTGACAAAGGAATTATGACCGCGGCCCAGGCGAATTCACTTTCGGATGATGAGGCGGTCGACTTGATTTTTCATCCTGGGTTTTCCACCGCGGAACAGGTCTCGGACGTTTCAGGGCGCGGTGTTGGGTTGGATGTTGTGCGGACCACGATTCGCGATCACTCAGGCGATATCAAAGTCCATTCTCAGGTCGACGTAGGAACGACGTTTCGCATAGCGATTCCACTTCGAGCAGCAGTCGTCGTGGTGGACGGATTGTTGCTCGCCCAAGATGGCGACACGTTCATTGTGCCCTTTGGCAACGTTGGTGAGATCTTCGAGTTGAAAGCGAGCGAGATTTCGACGGTTCAGGGATCGTTAGTAGCCAGAATTCGCGGCGAGCCTTTTGCGGCAATCCGCTTGGGCCAGGCGTTGGCGACGAGTTCGCGGACGACACAGGGCGACGGGCCGACCAACGCTGTGATGTTAACACACAAAGGCAAGAGTATCTGCTTGTTAGTCGATAACGTAATTGGCCAGCGCAAAGTCGTAATCAATGGCCTGCAAGATCTGCTACCAAATACCACCGCATTCACAGGTGTCGCACAACTTGGCGGTGGACGAATGGCGCTTGTGCTGAATCCACAGGAGTTTGTAAGTTAGAAAAGCCTCGATCACAACGTTTGCTTGTTTCTCTTTCCCGAGGGACTCCCAAAGCGGATCGTTGTCCTCATCAGCCCACTGAGTGTCGTGTGTTGCTGCAGCCATATACGAAGCGATTCTCTTTGAACTCACAGACCTTCATTACCATCGCGAGCCGTGCTGCTGTGGTCGTTACTTTCGCTTCCTTGCCAGTTGTGGTTGGGAATTGACCCAGCAAATTCTAGTGAAGATACTGAAGCCGTAAGCGGTTTCAGTTCCTAGTCGTTAGGTGCCCGCTGTTAGCGAATTCGGGCGAGTCTAACGAGATAATTCATCATGTACGGTCGACAAACGGCTACCCACTCCAATCGCGATCACTTCACCTCGTGTCACTTGTTGTGCAGAATGACGGCGTTGGCGATTGTGTTTCTCACTTCGCAGCTGATTTGGGGTCAGGCCACTCGTGCCGAGTCGAGCAGGCACCCGAACATCGTTTTGATCATGGCGGATGATCTCGGTGTGGAAGGATTGGGGAGCTATGGCGGTACGAGTTACAAGACTCCGGCGCTCGACCGACTGGCTCGCGAGGGTGTTCGTTTTATACACGGGTACGCGCAGCCACTTTGCGCGAACACTCGCCTCCAACTGATGACCGGCTTGTACAACCACCGCAATTGGATCGCGTTTGGCATTCTAGATCCTACGGCAAAGACCGTCGGGCACTGGATGCAGGAGGCGGGATATAAAACTTGCATCGCAGGAAAATGGCAACTGCAAAGCTACGACCCACCGGACTATCCGGGAGCGGCGAAGCGACGCGGGATTGGAATGAAAGTTGAAGATGCAGGCTTCGACGAGTATTGCCTGTGGCACACCGGCCACACAGAAGTCAAAGGGTCGCGCTATGCCGACCCGGTGATTCTCGAGAACGGCAAGTTTCGCGAAGATCTGAAAGGACGCTACGGCCCCGACATTTGGGTCGAGTACATCAACGGTTTCATGGAACGCAACTTGGACGAACCATTCTTTGTTTACTATCCGATGGCGCTACCTCATTGGCCGATGGTCCCCACACCGGACAGTCCCGAATGGAAGGAGCCTTCAAAAAGAAATCTAGAAGAAGTGCGGTTCTTCAAAGACATGGCCGAGTACACCGACAAGTGCGTGGGACGAGTTGTTGACAAAATCGATCAACTTGGCATCGCGGAAAACACGCTCGTCATCTTCTTCGCCGACAACGGAACGCACTTGAAAGTAACGTCACAGACGAACACAGGCCCCGTTGCAGGAGGCAAGGGCGAGACCACCGACGCTGGTACGCATGTGCCCCTAATTTGTCGGCAACCCGGAACGATCAAACCTGGAGTAAATGACAACCTCGTCGACTCGACCGACTTCTTGCCAACCGTTCTAAATGCAGCGGGCAGTCCTCTGCCCAGCGATGCGTTCACCGATGGATTGAGTTTCTATCCGCAATTGCTCGGCAAAGACGTCGCCACACGACCATGGGTCTTCTGCCATTTCGATCCCCGTCCGGGTTGGGATAAGGATCGCTTTCGGTTGGTTCGATTCGCTCGCGACAAACGTTACAAGCTGTACGACGATGGACGATTGATTGACGTACCAATCGATCAGCTCGAAGAACGACCGATCCTGGAAAACGATGACACAGCCGAGATGAAAGTGGTGCGACAGAAGCTCGCGATGGTTTTGGATTCGATGAAGCAAGGAAGTCCCTGAAGAATCCACCGCTCGCCTCACTCAGCTTCAGCCCATACACGAACATCGCCGTCCCGTTCCAGTTCAACATGAATCACATTCGCGCGACAGCAAACGGGGCAATCCTCGACGTAGCCCTGTGAGGTTCCCTGCGTGAGATCGATTGGCACAACGATCTCTTCGCCGCATGCGTCGCAAATGTAGGCCGCTTCGTCGTTCATGCTGCTAGTGTATCGAAATTGCGCATTTCTTTGGCTCTGCCGCCTGGAAATCCCCCTCGCGGCGATCCGTGGGCGCGTGCTAAGATGGTGGACCTGCGCTCAGCAAAGGATTGCACGAGGGGATCGCTATGTTCGGAATGAGTTCGTTGGACCTGATACTGCTCGCCGCCGTCACGTATTTGGCGGTGATCACGTTGGTGCGGCTAATGCGCCGCCGCCGGGAGGACATCATCGAAGATTTGACCAAACAGGTCGAGTTAGAGCAGGAACGACTAAAAGAGGAACGCAAAAAAGAAAGACAACGAAAGGCCCGCGAGCAAGTGATCGAGCAGCAGCGCGGACGACGTGGAGCTGCTTGATTTCGCCCGCCGACTATCTCACACCTAACATGCTATGACCAAACGCCTGTACATAGAAACCGTCGGCTGTCAGATGAACGTCCTCGACAGCGAGATGGTCGTGGCGAGTTTGCGGAAGCACGGTTACGAGTTGACGGTCGATCCGAAGCAGGCAGACACCTTACTGTTCAATACATGTAGTGTCCGCGAACATGCCGAGGACAAGACCTACAGCGCCCTCGGCCACCTGAAGAAACTCAAGACAAAGAACCCGGAGAAAGTCATCGGTGTAATGGGGTGCATGGCGCAGAAAGACCAAAAGGTGGTCTTTGAACGTGCGCCTTACGTCGATCTCGTTGTCGGCCCCGGCCAATTGCAGCAGATTCCCGAACTCGTCGAGCGGATCGAAGCTGGAGCGAAGCGCCAGATGGCAGTTGGTCTTGGCCGACGTGACGGCTCGGTCGACGAGATCAAACGGAGCCACGAGACGTTCGACCCGCTACGTGATCCCTCGATGCGCCCGACTCCTTTTCAAGCCTACCTGCGGATCCAAATCGGTTGCGACAAGTTTTGCACCTACTGCATCGTTCCTTCCACGCGTGGTCCAGAA
Source organism: Planctomycetota bacterium (assembly GCA_014381825.1). GTDB lineage: Bacteria > Planctomycetota > Planctomycetia > Pirellulales > Pirellulaceae. The sequence goes on along the minus strand of JACNKX010000113.1, from coordinate 51,164 downwards.
CAAGGTCGGTCGCCTCAACAGATTTACGACGAGGCTCGCATCTTGGCCGATCAGGGTTGCAAGGAGATCACGCTCCTTGGACAGACCGTCAACAGCTACAAGTATGTCGATCGCGGCACAACAACTCGGCTTGCCGACTTGCTGCATGGTCTGCAGGAAATTGATGGAATCGAACGCTTAAAGTTTGTGACGAATTACCCGAAAGACATGGGCTACGAGTTGCTGCAAGCGGTTCGCGATCTGTCAAAGGTGTCGCCGTATTTGCACGTTCCATTACAAAGCGGCTCCGATACCGTGCTGCAACGCATGAAGCGCGGTTACACGGTTCAAGACTACCGCGACATGATGCACCGCATTCGCGAGACCGTTCCCGGCTATGCCGTCTCAAGCGATTTTATCGTTGGCTTTTGCGGCGAGACGGATGAGGATTTCGAGCAGACCGTGGAGTTGGTAAAGGAATGTCGCTTCAAGAACAGTTTCATCTTCAAATACAGCGAGCGTCCTGGGACGAAAGGCGCGGAGAATTTGAAGGACGACATTCCCGTTGAAGTGAAACAACGGCGCAACAACGACTTGCTCGCCATTCAAACGGCGATCAGCGGCGAAGACAATCAAGACTTCATCGGTCGCACGGTCGACGTCTTGATCGAAGGCCCGAGCAAACGCTCCATGAAAGATGGGAGCGAAGACGATTCGGTCCTTCAATTGACCGGGCGAACGCACTGCGATCGGATCGTCGTCTTTGACGGCAATCGCCGACAGATCGGCGAAACGCTGCCGATTACTGTCTACGACGCAACGGCATACACGCTGTTCGGCAACGTCGTCACGCAAGAGATCAGGGCGCAAGCCGTTACGTTGCAGATCGTGTGAATTGCTAACCGAGAGCAGTGTGAATGCCGCTGGGGACTTCTCTTTGCTGTCACGATTGACTACCGTGCAAGTTAACAGTTGATTAAAAATTGGGCTGTACGAGAGGTGCAAACGATCATGCCTGCGGTTAGCGAATTCTCAACGATACGGACGGAAATAGGCGGGATTTCGGTCAGCGAATTGGCGAAGCAATTTGGGACGCCGACTTATGTCTATGACGCGGCAAAAATCGTTGAGCGGCTAAATGATTTGAGCGCCTTTGATGCCGTGCGTTACGCTCAAAAGGCAAACTCGAATATCGCGATTGTTGATCTCGTGCGACGACACGGTGGGCTCGTCGATGCCGTGAGTGCCGGCGAAATTCATCGCGCCTTTGCGGCGGGTTACAAGCCGGGTGGTGAACCATCGGCGATCGTCTTCACGGCCGATATCTTTGATCGCGACGCGCTCGCGCTGGTCGTCGAACACGACATTCACGTGAATTGCGGCTCGCCCGACATGATCAGCCAACTGGGAGAAGTTGCTCCGGGGCGGAATATCACGTTGCGCGTGAATCCTGGATTCGGGCACGGACACAGTCAGAAGACGAACACAGGTGGCGAGCAGTCGAAGCACGGCATCTGGCACGAACAGATCGATGATTGCTTGCGGCGAGCGGACCAATATGGAATTGGTGTCTCCGGTTTGCACATGCACATCGGATCAGGAACCGATCTGGAACATTTGGCGCAGGTGTGTGGCGCGATGGAGAAGCTCGCGTTGACCGTCGGTCGAACCGTGACGAACATTAGCGCCGGCGGTGGTCTACCGATCGCGTATAAGGATGACGAATCGTTCATCGACATCGAGCAGTACTTCGGTTTGTGGGATGCAACTCGCAAGCGGCTTGAAGCGAGCTTTGGCCACAAGATTTCTCTCGAGATTGAACCAGGACGCTACCTAGCCGCCGAAAGCGGTTATTTGATCGCCGAGATCCGCGCGGTCAAGAAGATGGGTAACAATACATTTTACGTTGTCGATGCCGGATTCAACAACTTGGCTCGCCCGATCATGTACGGCTCATACCATCCGATTTCAATCGCACCGGCCTCTGATGACTTGGACCGCCCGTCGCATGACGTTGTGGTTGGAGGGCCGCTGTGCGAGTCTGGCGACATCTTCACGCAGGAAGAGGGCGGGTTTGTTGCGAAGCGGTCGCTGCCAGTCGCCAGCGTCGGCGACCACTTGGTGATCGAATGTGCCGGAGCTTACGGCTTTGTCATGTCGTCGAATTACAACTCGAAGCCAATGGCCGCCGAGGTTATGATCGAAGACGAAAGAACTCACTTAGTTCGCGCACGGCAAACCTACGACGACCTGATGCGAGGTGAGGCGATTCCGCCGCGTGATTGACAGACGAGATTCGACGTCTATGAATCTGTCTGAAAGCTGGTCATGGCATCGCTTTGGTCGCCTTCGAATTCCGGGAGAACCGGTTGGCTGGCGGTCGATCACTACCTATACTTGCAAATCTCAAAGTTCTCAGGCGACGAGCTTACTGGCTCGTAACATCCTGACTAATCAGGACTTACATACGCGACCAAGGACACGTTCGATGGCAAAACAGGGACCGCGAAAGAAGCTGCCGAAGGAATTGGCCGTTATCAATGCGGATAACTGCACCGGGTGTGAGTCGTGCCTCGAGGTCTGTCCGGTCGATTGCATCGAAATGAAGACGATGAATTGGGGCGTCAAGGGGAACCAGTCCTGGTGCGAAATCGATATCGAGCGATGTGTCGGATGTGAAGTTTGCGTCCACATCCCTCAGAAGAAATCGAACCCGTACGAATTGCTCGTTTGTCCGTGGGACGCGATCGAGATGGTGCCGACCGAGCAAGTCGCTCAAGTTGTTGCGCAAATCGGCGGACCTCCCGAGTACATCTACGAAAACTGGGACCGACTCGTCGGAACGGCCCAGCATCTCGCCGAGCTGAAAGCGGGAGCTTAAGCCAGCTTCTCCAAGCACGCTTTCAGATACTCGATGCTGTCCTTCGCGAGTGATTCAACTCCCGGCTCGTAATCGAAGACCTCGACCGACACCCAGCCGTCGTAGTCAAGGTCTTTAAGCGTTTGCAGGATCGGCACGAAGTCAATCTCACCCATGCCCGGGCCTCGTCGGTTCGCATCGTTCGCGTGGAAGTGCTCGATCCAGTTCGTGCTGTCCCGAATGATGTCGACGATTGGTTTTTCCTCAGAGGACATCGCCTTTACATCCAAATGCAGTCGACAGTTTGGCGAGTCCACCATCTCCGCGAGTTGAATGCCCAATTCGGCTGTTCGCAGGAAGTCTCCTTCTTCCGGTCCGAGCGGTTCGAGTGCCAGCGTAACCCCACAGTCAGCCATCACGGGAATCGCTTGTTTAATTACTTCAGTAGCGTTTGCCATCGCTTGATCGTGGTCGACTCCGGGCAACAGATTTCGCTGCATCGGGGAACCAAGTACCAATACCTTGCCACCGAGATCTCGACAAAGTCGTGCCAGTTCGGCGAGATAATCGCCGGTTTTCTGGCGGACGTCCGCGTCGGGCGATGTCAGGTAGTAGCCCTCGGTAAATGCAAGTAACCAATGCAGGCCGATCGGTTCAAGACCAGCGTCCTCGGCTTGCTTTCGCACTTGGGCTCGCTGTTCGGCGGTGATTTTGTACGCGTCTTTATTAATCGTGAACGGAGCGAATTCGACGCCCGTATAACCACATTCGCGTGCGAAGGCGAACGCTTTTTCAAAGGGCCATTCTTGAAAGGTCTCGTTACAGATGGCGAGTTTCATTTCCGTTACCTCGGGATTATTTGACGCGACTGCAAAAACACCTGCGGCGCGTGAATCTTCTGTCGTGGGGCGGACGCGACCATCGTACCAGGATGTTCACTCCAGGCAACCGAAGGGTGAATTCGCTTGAAAGGCCGTGGCAATGCCCTTGGATCGAATACCGCCAGTCGATGCGTTAGACTACGCTTACGAATTCCGATGTAACCATCTCGCGCGACAGTTGCACCATTGAGAGGGATTGCCGATGTTAACTCGTAGAACGTTTTTGTCCGGCGTTTCAGTAGCTGCCGTAGCGTCTCCGCTGCTTGCCGCCAATTCGAAGTTTCCCAAGGGGCGATACTTCGACATGCACACACATCTCGGCCAGACTTGGAACAGCACGCAAGTGCTTACCGCCGAGGTGTTGTTGCGTTGGATGGATGCGAACGACATCGCACAGGCCGTTGTCCTTCCGTTGATCAATCCGGAGTCGTCGAGTTACCCGCTGACCCCGAACTTTGTGCTATCGGAAACGAAGCCTTATCGCGATCGCCTCATTCCTTTCTGTTCGATCGATCCTCGCACGTCCTATCGTGGCGGGCATAAGGGATTGGTCGACATGCTGAAGCTGTATATCGATGCAGGCGCGAAAGGCTTTGGCGAACACAAGCCCGGCATTGCCTTCGATGATCCGCGAAATATGGCGATCTTCGCTGGATGTGGTGAAGCCGGTTTGCCCGTGCTGTTTCACTTGGACAACCAACGGAATACCGACGTGCCTGGATTGCCCGGTCTCGAACGTGTGTTGAAGGCGAATCCCGAAACGACTTTCATTGGGCATGGTCCAGGGTGGTGGGGATCCATTTCTGGTGATGCGACGCAAGCCGATCTTGGTGGCTATCCGAAAGGTAAGACCGTGGAGGGCGGAGCGATTGACCGCCTGATGGAGAGTTACCCGAATATCTACGGCGAACTGTCTGCCGGAAGTGGTGCGAATTCAATCCGTCGCAATCTCGAATTCGGTCGCGAGTTCTTGATCCGTCGACAGGACCGCATCATGTTCGGTACGGACTTCTTGTCGCCCGGGCAAGCTGTTCCACAGTTTGAGCTCTTCGAGAAAAACCTTGAACTGCCAGAAGAGGTCCAAGCCAAAATCTTTCGCGACAATGCAAGGCAGCTGTTGAAACTTGCATAGTACGAAAGCGGCGCAGCCAGTAAATTCCGATTCACGTTAAATCGATCAGCCTCGTCGGTCAGAAAGTTAATACATCAATGCAAATTCGCGACATCAAGATTCATCAGCTGATCGGTGGCACCGTTGACGGCGGCTGGCCGGAAGGGCATGAACCGGAAGATGACCTTCATACCCTTGTTGAAGTCGAAACCGACGAAGGACTAACGGGAGTTGGAAGTGTCTTTACAAACTCCGCCCTGACTTATGCTGGCGTGGAAACCTTGCGGGGATTTTGGGAAGGCGAGTCGGCATTAGAACCAGAACGCGTCAGCGAGAAGTTGCGTCAAAGCAGCTTCTGGCAGGGACGCGGCGGCACGCTCGAGCATGTGATCTCCGGAATCGATATCGCGTTGTGGGATCTGTTTGGCAAGGCATGCAACCAGCCCGTCGCTCGACTGCTGGGGGGATATTACCGACGCAAAATCAAACCGTACGCCTCGATGTTGTTCGACGAACCTGACGTATTGGCCGAACGATTGAAGAGCGTTTCGTCGCGAGGGTTTCGCGCGATTAAGTTGGGCTGGCGACCGTTTGGACGACGAAATGCAAAATTCGACGAGTTGCTTGTTCGTACGGCTCGCGAGACCGTTGGACCAGAAATTGACATCTTGGTCGACGCAGGCGGCAGCGAACAGTTTTGGCCGCACGGATACAAATGGGCCTTGCGAACGGCGCAGATGCTGGCTGAGTACGACGTTGGCTGGTTCGAAGAGCCGCTGCCGCCCGACGATATCGAAGGGTTCATTCGACTTCGCAACAATGCTCCGCTGCCGATTGCTGGTGGCGAAGTGCTAACGCGGCGGCAGTCTTTTCAATCGTGGATCGAGCGCGGAGCGTTCGACATCGTCCAGCCCGACGCAACCAAGTGCGGTGGCTTGACGGAAGCAAGACGCATCGCTTGGCACGCGTATGATCACAACATCCAATTCGTCAGCCATGGCTGGAACACCGCCGTAGGCCTTGCCGCCGACTTGCATCTCGCTGCTGCTATTCCCGTCGCTCGTTACGTCGAGTTCCTAACGCCGGCTCCCTACATTGATGAGATACTCGTCGAACCCTTTCAACTTGACGAGCAAGGTTGTCTCACAATTCCGGATAAGCCGGGACTTGGGATCGAGTTAAATCGAGATGCATTGCAGCGATTCAGCCGCTAGCGACTACGTCAACCGATAGAACTTCTCGGCATTGTCGTGCAGTAGCTTTCGTTGATCGGCTTCGCTGCGATTACTGATCACTTCTTTCAGCGATTCTACCCAGCGTCGATAACTGCCGCCGAGTAAACACACTGGCCAGTCGCCGCCGAAGACAACTCGATCCGGGCCGAACTCGTCTAGGCAGAAGTTGATCGCGGGTGCGAGGATGTCTGACTTCCATTCGCCCTTCGGGGCGCGAGCGATGATGCCCGAGATCTTGCAGATGACATTCGGCTGATTGGCGAGCTTGGCCAAGTCTCGTTTCCATTGATCGACTTCGTGGGAGGGTTCTTCTGCTGAGTCAGGCATAAATGCATTGGGGTCTGCGTTGCCGCAATGATCGACGACGAAGCGTGTATCGGGACATTGCTTCGCCAGTTTGGCACCGTCCGCGAGTTCCGTCGGGCGCATGCAAAGGTCGTAGCTCATCCCTAGTTCGCCGAGCAGACGCATCGAAGCGACGAATTGCTTCTCGTTACACAATCCTCGCGCCGCGCTCGGCGCATGAAGCACTTGTCGCACACCTTTGATGTAAGGGCTGTCCTTGAATTGCGTGATGTAAGATTTGAAGCTTGCCGAGTTGGGGCGACCCGAGATGACAGCACCGACCGTCGGATGATCTTTGCTCTTCGAAAGAGCGATGACATGTTCGGCTTCTTCGACTTGTTGCTTCGGCGCAACATCGACTTCCATATAGACGGCCTTTACGACATTCAATCCGGCCGTCGCCGCTAAGTAGTCCTTCGTGACATAACTCTTAGAAAGTACTTCGGGCGCACCGCTCAACCAAGGAGGTTGAAACTTGGACAGATCCCACAGATGTTGATGGGTGTCGATAATCGGTAATCCGGTGGATTCCTTTGTTGCTTCTGCGGCGCGGGTTGGTTGCGATCCTAAACCAGCAAACGTTCCAGCCGTCAGCGTTCCGACTGACGCATGTTTCATGAAGTCTCGACGATGCAAACCCATAACGAACTCCGCAATCTGAATGAGTGGCCTGAACGAATAGGGATATAGTAATCGACTGAAGCGTCAGAACCTAGCGTTGCAATCGCAAATGCATCTGACAGAATACGAGCGCGTGCCTGAGAGACGTTCAAGTCGAAAGCCGGAGTCGCCGTCATGAGTCAGAATCCTTATGAAACTCCTCGATATGAAGCATCGCTTTCTTCGCTGACGTATTACCAACCGCTTAGCACTAAGCTGAGCCTGAACGAGTATCGCCGCATCTCGAAGAACTTCATCGAGCTTGTGATTGGCCTTTGTCTCAAGACCCTGCGAATCCGACTGCCGATGTCGTTCGCCTTTGCCGACACACGTCACTTTCAGCGCATCGCGCCGCAAGATCTTTCGGTTCGAGCAAGAGAGTGCATCAAGCCCGTCGCTGACCAAGCGTTGGCTCTGAATCTAAAGTACGCATTTTCTTACTGGCTTCCGACGGTCGGTACCATCGAAGGGGCGGCGGCAACATTCTTTAGCGAAGACGGTCGTAGTGTTTTACTGATCGTTTACGCCAGGACTTGGACACAGGTTGTTGTGGATGAGAAAGTCGTCTTTGCATTCATGAGCCGTCTTACCGATGGCACGGCTTTGGTGACAACCGGATCGAAAGGAGATCTCGATTCACCGCCGCACATTCTAGGAGAAATTCACGCTGGAAAGCCGATGCCGGAAGTCCAAGAGCGGCATTTGGCGCGATTGAATTCGTCGTCGTCGTCCGTCGTCACGGTGTACGACGCGAATCAACTTGAAGAAATGCTCCGCGAGTACGAGAAGGAGAACTTTGCGTTTAACGTGGAGCGTGGCGTTTACGTTCCTGTCAGCGATGGTGAACTCGTGCGGTTACAGCGACTGGCGGTCGCAACACCGGATGTGCCGAAGCCAAAGGCGAAACAGCGGTACCAGGGAATCGAGATGTTTTGCTGGATCGGACTCGCGGTGAGCTTGTTCATGTTTTCACGGAACCAGCCAGCGAACGCCGCACAAGCTGTGTTTCGAGCCGGTACTTTGTTGGCCGCAGTTGGCGGAATCGCGATCATCTGGCTGATCCGCGGCGTGACGTGGCTGCAGAGTAAAGGCGAATAGTAGCCGCGAACATGTAAGGGTGCCGGCCTCAGCCGCACCACAACACCCATCTACGCATCCAATCGCTCCAAGACGGCATCTCCGACTTGCTCCGTCGTCAAAGTCCCGCCAAGGTCCGGTGTATGGCATCCCTCGGCCAGCGTCTTCTCGACCGCACGACGTACTTGCTGCGCGCTTGATGCAGCACCGAGATGATCGAGCATCATCGCGCTGCTGAGGATCGCTGCGACCGGGTTCGCGATTCCTTGTCCGGCGATATCGGGAGCGGAGCCGTGTACTGGTTCGAACATAGATGGAAAGTTTCGCTCTGGATTCGTGTTTGTGCTGGCCGCTAGTCCCAATCCGCCACCGATAACTCCGCCCAGATCCGTCAGCAAGTCGCCGAACAAATTGGATGCCACGATCACATCAAAGCTCTCTGGGCGGCGAACCAGATTCATCGCTGCCGCATCACAGTGTTGGCGATCGGTCTCGACATCAGTAAACTCCGCGGATAACTCCTCAAGAATCTCGTCCCACAATACGTAGGCATAAGCCTGCGCATTGGACTTCGTAATCATCGTCAGCTTGGAACGCCTTGTGCGGGCCATCGCGAATCCGTATCGCAGGATTCGATCGACGCCGCGCCGCGTGTGCAACGCTGTTTGAATGGTGACTTCATCGGGCTGCCCACGACGTAATCGACCGCCGTTGTTGACGTACTCGCCCTCTGAGTTTTCTCGAATCACGACAAAGTCGATATCATCAGTGCCCTTGTCCGCGAGGACACTTCGAACACCCGGGTACAATCGCGCGGGACGAACGCAAGCGTATTGATCGAACGTTTGTCGGATGGCAACTAGCGGAGCCAACGTCACGTGATCGGGAATCTTGTCGGGCCAGCCGACAGCTCCCAGCAGGATCGCATCGAACGGTCGAAGGATATCGAGAAAATCATCGGGCACGACACTTCCTGTCCGTTCCCAACGCTGAACTCCCCAATCAAGCGGCTCGAATTCCAACGTTAGTTCCGCGCAATCGTGTTGAACCGCGTTTAGGACTCGCAACGCCTGGGCGATGACCCCGGGACCGATCCCGTCGCCAGAATAGACTGCGATTCGATTGGTGCTCATCCGCATTGGTTCCTTGATGGGCCAGCGACAGATCTAGGTAGGAGGATTGAATATAAACGCCGACCGGACTTCGGCCCACAACCCATCCGGACTATCAGGATTCGACTCGCACCAAGTGGCGCAACTGATTGAGACGACTTGTTTTGCGTCCGGATGCCATCACCTCCTTGACGCTTGTTCGCTTCACCTCCAGAATAACGGTGGCGATGGTTGGGGAGCAGACACCATTTTGCCTATCCCACCTAGATTTGACGAAGCAGCCTCGTTAGTTAGTATCCGCCGCAAGGTACCTACCTAGATACTGGCCGCCTCAACTGCCACAAAATCACCGCATGGATGCAACACGGATGTACGCAACAAGCTCACCATCTTCGCCGCCTCGGCGAACGGTTTCGACAGAAGATTTCGCCCTGAAGGCTCAGTTCGAGGATCTTGTGACTCGGCTAGCCGCAGCGCCTGCGAGCCACTTCGATCGACCGATTGCTCATTGGGCGGTGGCTTCCGATCGTCGCTTACCGTATGCGTTGATGGATCTGACCGTTCGGCAACTTACCACCGCATCCTATGATCACCTGCTCGCGACACCTGGTGTTGGACACAAGAAATTCGCTTCGCTCGTGACGCTAATGCAGCGATCGCTAACAGCCGAAGTATCATCGCGTGAGGAAGTTGATCCATCGGCGGTTGACTCGATCTCGCTGCAACAAGAGGTCTTCGATCCCGAGAATGTATCGCAGTTGATGTGGGCTGAGTGGCAAGAGACAGTCCGGCGTCATCGACTTCACGACGAAACGCTCGGCCGCCTCGCTCCCTCGCTTCAGTCTCTGCAGACGGTGATTTGGAACAAGACGCTGGGCGAGTATTTGCAATACACGATCGACGAATTGCGTTTGCTGAAGACTCACGGTAACAAACGCGTGAATGCGGTGCTCGAAGTGTTTCATGTCGTCCACACGTTGCTCGGCAGCTCGCAAGCAGCGACTCGCGTCGTGGCTCAGTTGACACCGGCTTTCATTCCGCCTATCGAACAATGGCTGCATAGCGCCCTCGCAAGCGAAGACGTTCCATCGGTGCAAGACATCCGCCAGCATCTTGTATTGCCCGTTCTAAATCAGATTGAACGCGACGCTGGCGAAACGGTTCATCGTTTGGCAGCGGGGCGATTGGGTGTCGAAGCGTTTCCAGAAGGTGTTCGCGATCAGGCGTCAGAGTTAGGCGTCACGCGCGCCCGCATCTACCAGCTACTAGAAACTTGTGGGGAAGTAATGCAAGTTCGTTGGCCGACTGGTCGGTTGATGTTCAAACTGTTGACCCACAAGTTGCAATCCCACGAGAGCGAATCCGAGGCCCTCGAACTGCTCGATTCGCTCCGATGGCTGACGTATCCCACGCGACGCGTACACATCGACGCTGAACCCGTGATCGCTTAGCGAGTGGCGGGAGCATATTGCTCCGACACAACCGCCACGTTTCGCTATTTTGCGTTATAGCCGTCTTGATCGATCACTTCGAAAACATATCCGTTTGGTTCTCGGAAGAAGAACCGCTCGAACGGTGTCGGACGTTTCGCGTTGATCAACTCAGCACCCGCATCGGCCAACCGCTGTTTGAGTTCGCCGAACCTGCTGCCTGGAAAGAAGACGGCGATGTGGCGGCCATATTCGGCCTCGAATACCGACGGCTCGAAGTCGGGAAACTGTAATAAGTGGATCTGATTGTCGTTCCCAATGTCTAACCAACCTGCCGTGCCAGCGATGTTATCGGGCCGATGAATTGGTTGCCAGCCGAATACGTTCTCGAAGAATTGGACTGTCTGCGGCACATTGCGAACTGCAAGCGTTACATGGGCGAGTGGCATGTGCGTCTTTCTATGAGCTTGGACTTCTGAGGTGGAACGAATACCAGCCAGCTCGCAGTCTATCGAATCGTGTTCATTCGGCCAGCACCGACGGTGTGAAACGTGGCGGGGGAATTGCCGACGAGGGAGTACGGATGAAGTGCCAGCGACATGCTCAACGCGCCAAAGTCTGAAGACTGGAGGACATAATTGAGCGGATACGCACGAGGCGACGGTCGGCAAGCGTCACGCACACAGTGCGGTCAGCCTTCTTCGTAGCCGAATGCTCAGTCTTCGGAAGCATGAAGCGCTTGCTCGGCGCGGACCATCGCTTGAGCCATTCGGTACGCCCAAAGAGCAAATTCGTCACGCGCAGATTCTGATTCCGGGAGCCCTTGTTTGCTGATGATGGCTTGCATCGCCAGCCCTGCGAACCATTTCACATCCGTCGCACCTTTATCTTCGGTGCCCGAAGGCACAGGAAACATGGGACTTGCCATCGTTGCACTCCTTCGAGTTGAAATCTCATCACCAGCTGTTTTCGTTGCATTTCGTGTGCCGATTGGGGTTGCCGTCACTCGCCGTCGCTCGCGCAGGTTGACGAAGCACTCGCCGAGCCGCAGAATGCTACCCACGTCGCTGTTCGCTTCCGTTGTCCTGGTCCGATATTGTTATGAATGACACTCTTTTCTCCGTCAGCGATCAAGTTGTCATCGTGTCGGGCGGCAGTCGCGGAATTGGGCGAGCAATCGCTAAGGGATTCGCCGAACGCGACTCAAAAGTTGTTATCACGGGTCGCGACGAGTCGTCGCTGGCTGTCGCTGTCGAAGAGATCGGCACGTGTGGCGGAAGCGTCACGCCAGTTGTCTGCGACGTGGCAAAGCCCGACGATATCGAACAACTCGTCGCCCAGGTCATCGAGGACTTTGGACACATCGATACGCTTGTAAACGTAGCCGGAGTTAATCGCCGTAAACCAGCGCTCGATGTTTCCGAAGACGATTACGATTTCATTCTCGACATCAACCTGAAGGGAGCATTCTTGCTCTCACAAGCCGTTGGCCGACACATGGTCGAACGCGGCTCAGGGTGTCAAATCAACATCGCATCGCTCAACACCGATCGGCCACTGAAAGACGTCTTGCCGTACGCGATGAGTAAAGCTGGCATCGCTCACATGACACGCGGTCTTGCTTTGGAATGGGGGCCGAGCGGTGTGCGAGTGAATGGGATCGCGCCAGGTTTCATTCTGACCGATCTCACGCAGAAGCTTTGGTCGGACGAAACGATGCAAGAATGGGGCAAGACAAATACGCCGCAACAACGCCTTGGTGTTCCCGAAGATATGGTAGGCACCGCGATATTTCTGGCTTCGCCAGCAGCTTCATTCATGACCGGTCAGACACTCTACGTCGACGGCGGATATACGGCTGGCTGGAATTGGCCGATTCCGGAAGGCGGTGGCCAGCGCTAGCTGGGAACCGAGGCAACAATTCTGCCAACTGAAACGATTGCGCGTGTGAGTACGGCGCTAATTCGTCGGTTTTAGCCTCTGCTGCCGAGTGGCCGCAGCACGAGTTTCCGCAAAATTCTAGAGTTGAACTCCTCGTGGTCGATTCGTGCGAAGGGTTGATGATGCCAAAACTGTCTCGTTTCGTGTTGAAAGCCCTAAGGCTGCCGTTGCGAGTCGTTGATAACTTCCGCACGATTGGCGTCCGACGAGCCGTAGCGATCTATGGGGAGCGGATTGCCGAGGAAGTTCGAGAACGACGGCTTGGAATCAACACACAGGGGGACGTTCCGGGACGAGAACTAAGTTCGGATCCGGCGTGCCATTGCTATCAGGTCGTGAATTACTCGTCACTCGACTCAGTATTCGGTTATCTTTCGATCGATCCGATCCACGATGTGTTCCTTGACTACGGATGTGGCAAGGGTCGCGCGGTGGTTGTCGCGGCAACGCACTCGTTTCGACGAGTGATCGGCATCGAGTTCGCACCGTCGCTTGCCGACATCGCTCGAACGAACCTTCGCCGAGCCGAGCGGCATCTTCGGTGTCGCGACGTTGAAATCGTGACCGAAAATGCGATGAACTATATTGTTCCCGAAGATGTCAACGTGCTGTTTCTGTTCAACCCATTCAGCGAGCACGTGATGGACGCAGTCCTCGAAAGGATACGCGATTCGCTCGCGACTGCACGACGCGAGATTAGTATCTTCTATCTTCAGCCGCGCGACGAGCCAAACGTATTGGCCAAATGCGATTGGTTGTATTGGGATTGCGATTTGCCAACAGGCACGTGGGATCAAGTTCAATTGCACTGCTACCGGACGACGTCTTAGCTCGTTTGACACTTGAACTGTCGATCCCCGTTCGTTGATTTGTCACACGATTCCAGTTACTCTGCATCGTTCGCATATCGAATGAAGCCCAACTGAGTTCCTGGAGCAAATACATGCGCCGTCGCCTGCTACTCGTCGCCCTGTTGATTGGGCTTATTCAATCGCTCGTCAATGCAGCCCCGCGCAACGTCGTTCTCTTTGTGACCGATGATCAAAGCCAAGACATGGGGTGCTACGGGAACTCTGTCATCCAGACTCCCAACATGGATGCATTGGCGAAAGACGGTACACGCTTTACGCACGCCTTCTGTACGACAGCCAGTTGCTCGGCCAGTCGTTCTGTAATCCTTAGCGGTCTGCACAATCACGCCAACGGACACTATGGCCATCAGCATTCGTACCACAAGTTTAATGCGTATACGAACATCGTTGGTCTGCCGGTTTACTTGAGCAAAGCCGGCTATCGAACGGCCAGTTGCGGCAAGTACCATGTCGCGCCGGAATCGGTCTACGCCTTCGACGAGTTCATCAAAGGCAATTCGCGCAGCCCGGTCGAGATGGCGAACAACTGCAAAAGATTGATCGCAGCAGACAGCGATCAGCCGTTCTTTCTGTACTTTTGCACGTCTGATCCGCATCGCGGCGGCGGGGAAGCCACGGAGCTTCCGCATCAGCCGAATCGCTTTGGTAATCCCAAGCCAGATTCGAAGGGATATCCTGGCATCGAAGAAGTAATCTACGATCCCGCCGAGGTCCTCGTTCCCGGATTCTTGCCGGACACGCCAACCTGTCGTGCCGAGATCGCCCAGTACTATCAATCCGTCTCGCGAATCGATCAGGGGCTCGGCCGCTTGATCGAGATCTTGAACGATGCAGGCAAATGGGACGACACGCTGTTCATCTACATCTCGGACCACGGCATCGCGATGCCCGGTGCCAAGACGACCGTCTACGAAGGCGGCATGCGCTCGCCATGCCTTGTCAGGAATCCTGATAACAAGAAACGAGGTGTCGTGAGCAACGCGATGGTCAGTTGGACTGACATCACGCCGACGATCCTGGATTTTGCCGGCATCTTGAACGAACAGAGCGGAACTGTGAAGCGGTCGATTCTTGCGATGCTTGATCAGCCGGAACGAGGCACACAGCAGACGCCTAAGACGAAACGCGGCACGTTTCACGGTCGTTCGATCCTCTCAACGCTCGAGCAACAACATTCCGAAGGTTGGGACACCGTTTACGCCTCTCATACCTTCCACGAGATTCAGATGTACTACCCGATGCGAGTCGTTCGACAGCGGCAGTATAAACTGATTTGGAACATCGCTCATCCGCTCTCGTTTCCCTTTGCATCTGACCTTTGGGCCGCGCCGACGTGGCAAGCCCAATACAAGATCGGCCCAGATGCTCCTTACGGTGCAAAGACTGTCGACTCGTACATGCACCGTCCCAAGTTCGAGCTATTCGACCTAAAGGCCGATCCGCATGAAGGCCACAATCTCGCCGCCGATTCGCAACACAAAGAATTGCTTGCCGAAATGATCAAGGAGTTGAAGGCCTTCCAAGATCGCACGAACGATCCGTGGTCGATCAAATGGAAGTACGAGTAGTCGTTCGCGGCTGGAGTCGCTAGTTGGCAACAAGCAGACCTCGCTTTGCGATTGCGGCGAGTTGTTTGTCGATCATGTCTTCGAGGATCTCGGAGACACGATCGTCGCTCTTCACGGGTCCGCCTTTGTCTCGCAGGACGAGCTTTCCCGACACAACGTCTTCTCGAAGTGCATCAACGAGGGCGGCTCGATTGTGTTGACCATCCAACAGCGGGAGTAACCTGCGTTCCAAATCGTTCAGTCGTGTCATGTTGTGGGACAGAGTGGTCACCGAGTCGACTTGCCCCGCCTGGAGTCTGGCAAGCGCGCTCGCCACTGGGTACTCGGCAATGCTCAACGCAAAAGAAAGAGGTTCAACGTAGACGTCGATGTGTCCCGTTGCGTAGCAGTTCAGCAGCGGTTGAGCCATTCGCATGGCGTCACGATGAAATTGATCTGTGTCGACAAGCAGAGGGCCCGGACAGAGTTTCTCGATCGCTTGCGTGACTAGGTCTTCAAAGAGCACTGATGCCGGCCAGGCTTCTCGCAACGAAATCATCGCCGCCTTGACGAGTGGATCAGCCGTGGCGAGCGAGGAACCGGGGCGTCGGAAGACGGCAGACTCTCGCGTGTTAAGATCTTGGATCGGCTGCACTGGTTCGGCCGAAGAAGCAACATGCATGCCGAGCAATCGCTCGGGTGCCGTTGCCCGGTGAACCTGGACATCACTGCGACATAGCAATGTCTGGCGAAACATTCGATTTCGCACGAAGTCCATGTACTGTTCGAGTTGAATAGTGTCTAGCTCTTCGCATTGCGATTGGTCCCGCGAGACGCGAGGCTTGCCTGAACGTTCGGTTGTCGCGGAGTCGTTCATCCTGCTACTCGCCAATCGTCGCACCATGGCTTCCACCTTGGGAGGGAAGTTGCTGGCGGCCATCATGCTGAATTCGGCTTCGCCAAGATACTGTAACTGCTTCCCTGCGGCTCGCTCCATAAACTGATGAAAGTAGAGCGGCTCGTTGTGTTCTTCGAGGTGCTCGTGGAACAGATAGTGATCGGCCTTGGTGCGGAGCATTTCCAATTCGTTGTTCAAGAGCAAGCCGTAAGGATTCTGTTCAGTGGGAACTGCGGCCGCGAGAAAGTCCAGCAAGGCTCGCGCCTCTTGGGTCTTCGCATCGGGCGTCTCGAAGAAGTCCGCGCGGTACGACATCAAGTCTCGAATCATGCCACGCATCCGCCAGCCTGGATTCGTGTTGTAACTGATGTAAGCGACGCCTTGCGGACTTAGGTATTCGGCGCAGATCTCAAGAATCTTCTCCTGAACGGAATCTGGCACCCACGAATAAACTCCATGACAGATGATGTAATCGAACTCGGTGGTGAGATCGTTTGTTGCACCGCCCCGTGATCTCGGAACGCGCTGCTCGAAGTTCAGAATATCGAGATGAAGCAAATCAATATTCTGAAGCCCGAGTTCCGTGACGGTTTGTATGCCCTGTTCGATCTGTCGGCTCGAAGCATCGATTCCCGTGAAGTGTGCTTGCGGCATGGCCGTGGCCATCGGAATCAGATTCCCACCCGAAGCGCAACCGAGTTCCAACACCCGGCAGGCCGCCAAGGGAGTCGGACTCATGCCGAGCAACGTTGCGATCGTTGCCAGTCGATTGGGATGCGACTGCGGAAATGGAAAGCTGTCGTAGGGGACTTCGTCGTAGGAAGTTCGTTCATCAGTAGTTGAGTTCGCCATTCGTCTGCCTCGTTAAGATCTCAGAAAGTCCGACGGTGCGGCAACTGCCCAAGGCGATGCCCTACCGAATCCGTATTACCCACCATCTCAGGCTCGTTCGGGCACAAACGCGACAGCTGCCACGATTGATCTGCCCGACAATTCGTCAGCGATACTCACGAGAGCCGCTAACGTCAGGTTTGTTAACGATGGCGTCCGCGCATGTGCATAATGGCTCGAAACACCATCAGGAAAGTGCCGCTGCCGAGTACCCCAATGATCATCCCAGCGAATCCACCAACTAACGCTCCGCCAATCCGTTCTTCGATCGACAAAGCTCCGATCCCAGCTCCCAAGAGGATACAGACCAAGATCGACAGCGCCTGAAACAGGTTGTCTTTCCAGCGGACATTCGCTCCTGTTACCGTATCGCTCACTATGTTGTAGGCCTCTTTGCCGCCGACGCCAGCCGTTTCGCCTTCATCGTTCTGGTTAGCTAAATTGTCTGTCATTGTTTTAATCTCCTTCGTTTATTCGAGTTCTGCCACTACCTCTTGAGCCGCCGTGAAATCGTTCTCACCCGTCGTCGCCGGCATCTTACGTTTTATTGCACAACCAATCGGACCTAATCAACACCAATGAAACTGGAAAATGAATTGCGTTTTTTAGAAACGTCGTCGATTTGAATGAACGGACATGCAGTTGTTGCATTTCACTTTTGCATGCACCTTATCGAAATCCATAATGCCATTCGATCTTATCCCCCCTTTCACGCATCCCGCGCGGCTCGCATCAAACCATAGGAGTCCAAGGATTCTCACCTTGCCACAATCGATACCAGTCAATAAATGCGTGCTGGTGAACTGACTTTGCCTTCCGGACTATATTACGGGGCTCCGTGGGCACTGAAATGCCAAATGTGTCGAGTACCCATTGCCTAAAGTGCGTGACTTGGTCGGTGCTTTCTTCGGCGCGCAGTTCCTCGTCCTCGGCCGCTAGATTTCCGAGATCGTCAGTCGCCAAGAGCAGCAACTCGATGAAATCGCCAAAGTCACTGGCAATCACGGAACTAAACACGGCTTCAGAGTCCAAGTATACGATGGGACACCGCTCGATCGATTGAGCTGTCAATGACTCTATGCTACCGGACCAATGAGCAAACACTGAACCTGTCGCGTCAGTTCCAAATCCTGCAAACGCATCTTTGTGGGGAAGATCGTCCAAAAAATCCACGGCACCTTCATCGAGGATGAATTCTCCGGCATACTCGTAATGCTGATAGTTCTCTTGATATTCACAGAGCTTTTTAATCGCCCACGGAAGTTGCCCGTCGGGATAACTTCGCTGCAACCGCCGAACGTCTAAGCGAGGCATATCAATTGGCTCCATACTTTTCTGGGCCGTGTTTTAGAAAGTATTCCCAGGCCTCCAAAATCGCATCATCGTAGTAGTCATTTGGGATATCAGTTTGCCTTTTCGCAATTTCCATGATCTCGTCGATATTCTGCTCAAATAACTCAGCGGCACGCCCCTCTGCCAGCATTTTGCGTTCGTGCGCGACTGCCCTGGCATTCTTGTAACTACTGGTGAGAGCGTGGTCCTTCTTTCTCATTAACACTGCCGCGCCATCTGAACGCGATACTCTTGTTGCTCTGTTGGCAATCAGGTGGTGAGACTGTGCGTCAACCGGTCTTGGCGACGGCATGTCACCATGCCTCCCACCTCTTGGACCAAGTTTCCCCTTTGACGCTGCAACATCAATCTTCCTTCCGCTACCGGAGATGCCATTCTCTGAAACGATGTCACTGCAGCCTTCGTTATGCACCAACACTCCGCATTCGGCGACGCGATACAAATGCTCGCCTTGCACCGACATGTTGTAGACGCGGTGGGTGCCGGGGAGATGCTGGAGATCGACGACCGTGACTTTGCCGTTGATGCCGTCTAAGTGTTCGCCCTTGGTAAGCTGCGACGCGGAGAGCCACTCGCCGTGCGTGACGCTGTAGAACTTGTGAGTCCCGGTTGGACGAAGTGTCTCAGTCTCGCCATCCGCATTGCGCAGTGTTAGTTCGACGACGTCTTTGTTCAGGTGATTAACGGTTGTCAGAACGACTCGACCGGGACCAGCTCGCAACGGCGGACATGGCAAGATGTCGAGTACCTTGCCGGTTAGATCTTCGGGTAAGCCCATTTCGAGGGCATCAATGGGAAGCGGGGCGAATGCACCGATGTGGGCTTCGTGATGGTGAATCCACTGCCACGGTTGCAGCGTCTCGACGTTGATCGTGTCGACCGTGCCGTCTTCCCAAACGGAATGGGCTTTAAGCTTGACCAGGCGGTAATCGGCTTTGGTGATTTGTTGCGACGTGGCTTGTTGGATTTCGCGTAGCGGATCGGCGTCTGCTTCGAGTTTCCAGCTTCCATCACCTTGGTCCCAGAACAATGCCGTACTGGTCAGCCGCGCGAAGTCAGCGGCTAGAGCTTCCTCTGGTGCATCGACCAGCACCCGTTGTCCGACGCGCACCTGCTCGATCGGCTTGGTCGTGACCGCTGGGCCTCGACCACTGGGGACGATCGAGAACAAGCCGAAGAGGAGGCCCGCGCACAGAGCCATGATGCCGAGAGTGCGTGTCCACGTGATGTCGTCAGACGGCTTCGAATCTGAGCGAGTTGTGGGCCTGCTGGCAAAAGTACGATAGCCCTCCGAGACCGTCGAAACTGCTAACCTGGACTGGATCGACGGATTCGGAGATCCGTCGTACGGTGCGGTCGATCGACAACGGGACGGTCGAACGAGTGTGGCTATGCTTGTTTCCAATGCTTCCTGTTCGTAGGACTCGCCGAATAACACATCAACCGTGTCGCGGAACAAGTCGTGTTCGTCGCTACTCATGCCATTGAAGCTGTCATCCCGTTCGAGTTCGTCCATGGCTGAGCCGATTCCGCAATCGTCAAGATCTTGGGGCGACCAAGGGCCGTGTTTTTTGCGCCGCTTGCGATCAACATACTCGCTTGTGACGAAAACGCCAAAGCTGATCGCCATCACGACGTTGCCAACTGCATGTGACTGCCCTTCTTGCACGACATGGGTTGGTGTACCCGCAACAAAGCAGTTGATCTTTGCCGTCGACTTTCCTTTGCGAAGTTTTGTCACGATCTCGTCGGAGTATTTCGTCGCTTTCTGGGCACCTTCTTTGACTAAATTCTTCCCCGCTTTGGCTGCTTTCTTGGCTTCAGCGAACCCAGGGATCGGAACGGCTTCGATCGCGCAATTGGCCGCGATGCGTGTTACGCTGTCTCCGTTCTCGACGCCGCTGAGCGTTGCTTCGACGCAACCGGACAGAGGCGTGGGGTCGACCGTTGCCATGACTTTCAGGGCGCTGCGAGCCTGATTGTCCTTCACGGAATTGCCTGCCGCGACGAGCGATACATTCATCATTTCGTCCGACGCATGGCCATCGCCGGTCCACATCCAGCGCCAAGGACTCCACCATCGTCCGGAGGAACTTCCGGGCGATCCAAGGCCGGCTTGGAAGAGGCCAAGCCATGGGTCCTTGAGATCGGCTTCCTTGCTGTCACCTGAAGTACCACTTCCGGGAATTGTCTCGCTGCTTGAGGACGCGTCCGAGAACACGTAACTGTAGGTATTGGAATCCGCGTCGACCCAACTCATGGTCGTCACGCCCATGAGAGGATCGGTATACCAATTTGTGTAGGTGTTGTTCCACGAGTACGTCTGTTCGGACGAATCGCTCGTCGACGAATCTTTCGAGTTCGTTACGGTGCCATCCGCTTGGGTTTCGCTTTTGTTTTCGTACTTCGAATCGTATTGGTATTTCGATTCGTCCGTCGAGTGGAGTTTCTCTTCACCACCGGAAGAGTAATAGGGATCGTAGTATGAATAAATATGATCGTCCTTCGTTTCGTATTTACTTTCTCCGATCGCCCACGACTGCCCCTTGTCATGCGACTTACTCGTTCGCCATCCCGACAGCGGAGCCTTTGTTGTTTCGACTTCGAATTCTGAATCGTAGCTTGATCCGGTATCGTTGTAGCTGTTCCACGTCGAGTCGTGCGTATAGTTATCAAAGCTGTTGCCGGAACTCCAGTTCGTCGTCCAGTATTCCTTTCCGTCGGAGATCGTAAACGATTTGTCGTGGCCTTGAGAACTTGCGCGTTCGTAAGCTTTGCCAACGGGCATTGATGTGCCCTTTGTGAAATTATTCGTGTCCGCGTACATCGAGTGATTGAAGTCGAAGAAGTGCCGATACTCGTCGTTCGCTTTCACTTCGCGAGTGGTCGTGCTGTGCGATTCGTAGGCAGCCGCATCGCGTTTCTCGTCATAGGTGCTGTCGGTCAGGGACACGTATTTGGCATCGTATTGCACATTGCCAAAGTCGTTTCCGGTCGTACGGCTGTACGGACCAGAGAACTGGAAGTTGTTCCGGTCGTTGTTCAAGCTGGTGGTGAAGTAATACTTGTCGTCGACATCGACCAACCAGGTGTTCTTCGACGTGGCCTCCCAACCATCCCCGGCGGAGTAGCTGCCGTGATCGGTGTAGTAGTCCGCGTGGCCGTGGCCATCGATTTTGGTGCCGCCTTCGCTGACAGAAAAGACGGTCCCCTTCCCCTCGATCTGAAGGAAGTCGTGCGCAATCGGCGTGCCGATCTCAAAGTCATTAGCTTTGTATTCACTCTTGCCCCACGACTCGTAATCGATGCGAGCGTAGGTATTATCCTTGTCTTGTTTGGTCTCTTCTTCGACAGACCCCCAGACTTTGTAGCTGGACTCACTCTTCTCCGTGATTGAATTCAAATAGCCACCGCGCTCATCAATTGCCACGCCGGTCGTCTTGGCTTGAGCGCTCGTCTTACTCTCGTACAAATACTCGTCGGTAAACTCAAACTCGTAGCCGTGGTTTTCAGCAAAGCGGCTGCCATCACCGCCGCTCGCGAAGCTGCCCGTCTCCAGGCTGTCGTCGTAGCTGCCGTAGCCATAGAACTTTGATTCGCCATCTTCCTTCGAGTTGTCGTAGCCGCCACCACCGACCGACAACGCGCCGTCATCTTTCACTTGCGCGCCGTACGTAAAGTCGTACTCATAGGACGCATCGTCGCTGACATCGATGCCAATGAAATCGTGGACCTCTTTGGTGTCTTTGCGATAGTCGTAATCGTACGTGCCCCATGCCTTGAAGTTCGATGCGCCCTTGCCATCGATATGGCTGTAGGTGTTGGAAATGACTCCCAGCGAGGCCAAGGTACCGGGCGTGTCGAAGCGGAATTCGTAGTTGTATTCGTCGTCTACGTTGACGAAGTAGCCGCTGTGGTCGTGCGTCGTTTCGCCATCGCCCAGCGGCAGCTTCCCCACGACATCGTCGAATGCGTACTTGCCCCATGCGTCGAGTTCTGACTTGCTGCCGCCCCACGTTTTCGCAAGTGGTGGATGGGTCGTTGTGGCAACTTCACCGTCGGCTTGGAGCGTGATCGTGTAGGTGTCGTCGCGCGAATACTTGTCGAACGAATTCGTTGCATAGCTGACGAACGTGTTTGCGACTTCCGTGCTGCTGCCAGTCGTGTCGACGAAGTCGTAAGTCGCTCCACCGGTGAAGCGAGCGCCGGAGTCGCCGTTCATGGAGCTACCACCACTGCCGCCACCGGCCGTCTCGACCTCGCCGGTTGCGCCATTGGTCGTAGTCGTTGTGCCGACACCGTAGTACGACGAGTACGTGTTGATGTCGTGGACTTTGTAATCGGCCCATTGGTGATCGTCAGCCCCATCGCCACCGGTCGCTAGCGAACCTTCAACGGCATCATAGGTAAACTTTCCTTCGTACCGAACTTCGCTTCCGCCGCTGCTGTTGCCGCTGGCACCTCCGGAACCTCTGACGGTCTCGCCCCCCGAAGCATCGTACAGCACGTCTCGATTCGTATCCAACGACGACTCGTCTTTCGACCACACTTCATAGTGAACGATGTCTTCGTGGTGAATGTCCGCAGGAGGTCCCGCGATGTCTTCCTTGCTCCCGGCGTCGATCCAGACCTTGAATTCGGTCTTGGTCGAGTTGCTCTGATAGCTCCAACTCTTGGATGGAACATCTTTCCAACCGCTACCGTCGTTAGCGCGTTTGCCCTCGATGCCTCGGTCATAGCCGTAATCGTCGCTATTGACAATCGAATAGTTGTACTCGTTCCAGGTTGTGCCATTAGGAATCGTCTCGCCGGTGTACTCCGCTCCATTCAGAAACACACCTGAATGACCGGTCCCATCCGCGAGCATTCTCATCGGCTGGCTGATATAAGTCATCGTGCCATCAAACGCACGCCCTTCGGCCTCGCCGGTTGAGAAGTAGACGTGGTCTCGCGTGCTGACGAACGCGTAACCCTTATCGAAGTTGACGACTCCAGGCGTCGGGTCGGAGCGGTCGTAGTTGGCATTGGAATCAACTGTGCTGACCTCATCCAACCGGATCTCTTTTGACTTGGAGAAGGATTCCAGCTTCGTAACGCCATCCGCAGCGAGCGTGAAGTCGCGGTCGTACTGGGAAGTTTTCTCGATCCAACCGTCGCGGCGAGTGACCGTTGCTCCAGAGTTCACGGCCCCACTCGCGCCCGTGCCACTCGCGCCCGTGCCGCTCGCGCCCGTGCCACTCCAGCGCTGTGTCACCGTATCTACAAAGGCGTCGCGTGTGTTGTCCTCAAGGTAGATCGAATCGATGTGAGGCCATTCTCCAGAGATCTGAAGCTGATAGAAGCTCGAACCCGATTGATCGGTTGTCCGCGCCGTTCCGTCAGGGTAAGCGCAGTCAGTAACTACCAAGTATTCCGTTCGCAGGATTTCGAGATACCACGCGGGCAGTTCGGACGCTTCCTGCGTGACGGTTGTGGTGCGGTCGATCGTCGCTGTACAGTTGCCGCCGAGATCGTCGGTGAATGACGTGGTGGTTGTGTTGTTGCTCGTGTTCGTAGTGCGCGGGATGTTTCCTGAGGGCGGTTGAAATGTGGTCAGGTCTCCAGAATGCGCAAGTCCAGGTAGGTGTGGGTCCGTTGCGCTGAAGTCGGGCAGTTTGGGCAACGAGAGATTCTGCGCATCGATAGCAAACTCGCCCGTCGTGTTCGTTACGACGGGAGGACCTTCCCCTTCCGCCGGGTCGCCCGCTGATTCTCCAGTTGCAACTTCACTGGGTGCAACTTCTCCGGGTACAACGGGTGATACCAGATTCGACTCGCCGCTCGATTCGAGCGTCCCATTTGGTTCGGTCTGTGGCTCGACACTGTTTTCCGAATCCGCTGCGAGTGGTGAATCACTTTCGTCATTGTCTTGGCTTGCATCGCCATTGCGAGCCGCGTCCCAACGATCTTGAATTCCTGCGAGGATGCCGAACGTCGTATCACTGACCGACACGCGAGTTCCGCCAGTCGCGCCATATTGGGGACTAGCGAACACGCCGGATACAAGACTCGCCCCAAGAGGTTCACTAACCCCGGCACTCGTGTTTTGCTGTTCCTCGTTTTCCGCATTGGATTCTGTGGGACCATCGAGTATCGACACGTAAATGTCATCAGGAGTTTCTGGCAATGAACTTGCGTCGAGCGAGTCGGGAAGCGCATCCACGATTTCCCAATTTGCGATCGAGCCGACGTCGACCGCATCCGTCGTAGCGATGGTTGACAACGGATCGTCGCCAAAGGCCCACGAAGAATCCCCCAACGCATTTAGATCCGTCCCAAGCGAGCTATCATCAATCGTCGCCAACGAGTTAAACACAATGAACGAGTCATCGTCGGGCATCTCAATATCAGTGGCTTGTTCGTCGAGCGCCAGCGCAACTTCGCTCCAATCCGTGTCATCATCGACGCCGAACGTAACGGTTGCCTCGTCGTAATACTCTCGCAGCGTATCAAAGTACGCCGCTGCATCCTCTGCCGCCGAACCTTCCAGACCAGCGGGCACGTCGTCCTGATAACTTAGAGTTTCAGCGACGATTCCAGATTCTGTCGCCATATCCGTCGAGTACGAATAGTCAGCCCCTTCGTAGTCTGACTCTGCGGCAGTGCCTCCTTCATCAGCCTCAATGGGAGATTGCAAGAGCGTGATGCTGTCATCGCTCGTTGGATCGCTGTCGACGATCGGATCTCCGAGAACTGCCAGAAGCTGTCGGCTCTCGAGTAACTCTAGGCGGAGACCTATCGCATTGCCGAATTTTCGTCGCCTTGTGTTTTGCCTGCGCCGACTTCTCTTCGCGCATCGACGCGCGAGGATGCTGAGATCTGCCATAGTTCCACCCTAGTTGTCTGCCAAAGTTCGATTCGATAAAGACACAAACCATTCGTTACCGCGGTCTCCCTGCCCAGGAATGCACCCGATCCGCGGTTCACTTGGGGAGCAACCTATTTGATCTCAAATCTGTTTGCAAGAAAAATCCAGAGAAAATATTCAGATCTTTTACGTGCCCGACTTTCTTGTTGGCTTAGATTCAGCGAGGCGACGATCGAGTAGAACACTGATCACGCGCGTGGGATCAGGGCCAACTTGCGATATCCAGTTCGTCAGAGGCTCCAACACGGTCTCATGGAACGCTCGCGATCTTGACAACCGTTATGCACTTCGATCTTGTACGATACCTGTACTTGTACCCCAGATACATCCAATCCGTTGTGACTCTGACTTCATGTCGAACCCCTAGATGCGAGTTGAGCTAATGCCACGTATTTTCATCGTCTTGTTGTCGCTGTTTGCTTGTTGCGTATCGATTCCGACGCAGGCCGAGAGGCCCGCCACCGCCAACCTCTGGCCAGCAAAGCCTCCGGGCGAGACGAAAGAACTGCCACCGGAAGCGGATACTACCAAGCCCGATGCCAATTTAGTTGCGGGTCGTCGAGTGATCCGACTCGGAAATGTTTCAACCCCGACGATGACGGTGTATCGCCCGAAGGCCGAGATTGATACGGGAGCCGCTGTGATCGTGTGTCCTGGTGGCGGGCATCACATCCTGGCGTACGACCTGGAGGGAACCGAGGTCGCCGAGTGGCTAACATCAATCGGAGTGACTGGCGTTGTCTTGAAGTACCGAGTGCCGGCGCGCGAGCCGGAAAAGCGATGGCGAGCTGCGGTCCAGGATGCACAGCGAGCGATGAGTCTTCTGCGGAGTCAAGCTGATGATTGGGGAATTGATCCCGCTCGCATCGGCATTTGCGGATTCTCGGCTGGTGGCGAAGCGGCTGCATTGACGGCGTTATTTGGAAATGACCGAACGTACGATCCAATTGATAAGACGGACGAGGTCTCCTGTCGACCGGATTTTGCGATCTTGGTTTATCCGGCTTATCTCGCCGAGAAGGACGAGTCAAAGTTGCGTGAGTACATCCACGTTACCGAAGACACGCCGCCGATGTTCTTCGCTCATGCCGCCGACGACCGGGTAACACCGTTGAGCAGCATCCTCCTGTTTACCGAATTGAAGAAGGCGGGGGTCGGCGGCGAGTTACATGTTTATTCAACAGGCGGTCACGGTTACGGGTTGCGTAAAACCGACTTGCCCGTGACACACTGGCCCGAACGGTGCGAGCAATGGATGCGTGCCTCGGGGCTGATCAAGTAGGCTGCATCTACAGTGGCCATCACTCTCCGAGTGATAAGCCCACGCAATTGGCGCTCGTCACTCGGAGAGTGATGGCTACTTTGATGAAAACACGTCGACGGTGGAACGCAAAGCCGATCTATCTCGTACGTCCTGACTTCCGAGATTCGTTAGTCAGCGTCGTGAGTTCCTTAACGATCTCCGGATGCTCGTCGTACAAGTTCTTCGTTTCTGCTGGGTCAGCGGCGAGGTCGTAGAGCTGGCCCTTGGGTTCACCTCGCGGAACGTCGCGGATGACCCTCGGCTTGCTGAAGCCACCCGAACCGCGAAATGGGATCAGCTTCCACGAGCCGCTGCGCACCGTCAGAAAAGCTCCCGTCGAATTGACGATCAGTGTTTCACGCAAACGTTTGGATTCATCTGCCT
Source organism: Planctomycetota bacterium (assembly GCA_014381825.1). GTDB lineage: Bacteria > Planctomycetota > Planctomycetia > Pirellulales > Pirellulaceae. Next base: position 24,378 of record JACNKX010000113.1, on the reverse strand, counting down.
CTCCTGTGAGTACGCCCGATAGATCAATACTGTCTTCGGCGGCATCTTCGGGGAGGTCATGCCCCACGATGGATGCACACGTAGAAAACAAGTCGGTGTGGCAAGCGAGTTGATTGGTGACGCGACCAGCGTTGATGCGAGCTGGCCAGCGCACGACGAACGGCATGCGATGACCGCCTTCCCATGCGTCGCCCTTCATCCCGCGATAGATGCTCGTCGCGCGATGGCCGTACTTAACTTCATCTTCCTCGTACCACACCGGGCCGTTGTCTGATGTGAAGACAACCAGCGTATCTTCGGTCATCTTCGCTTCATCGAGTGCCGCGAGGACTCGACCGACTGTCGCGTCGACCTGCATGACAAAGTCGCCGTAAAGTGGCACTTTGCTACGCCCAGCGAATTCCTTCGTAGGCACCCACGGTGTGTGTGGCGCTGGCAACGCGAGATAAAGGAACAATGGTTTGTCCGCGTTCGACTTGCCATGAGCCAGAATCTCCTTCTCGGCACGCGCGGTCAGTGTCGGCAGAACATCAACGTGTTTGAAGCCAGGTGCCAATCCACCTGCCCGCCAGAACTCGCCTTGAATCGGGCTCCAGCCTTTGGTGTTCATGTCGCCAATCGAATCGGTCGGAGGCGCAACGGCACGCTTGCCTTCGATGTAGTAGTATGGCGGAATGTCGAGTGACGCGGGAATGCCAAACCAACTCGAAAATCCTCGATCGACCGGCCCGCCTTGATGCACCTCGGCCAGATCCTCGACCGTGAATCCGAGATGCCATTTTCCGACCATCGCCGTGCGATAACCATGTGCGGACAGCATCGCGGGCAACGTGAGTCGATTCTCTTCGATCACTGGGCGATGGCGCCAGCCGAGCGATGTTCGAAACGGATACCGACCGGTCAATAAACCGTAACGTGTTGGCGTACACCACGAAGCTGGCGAATGCGCGTCGGTGAATCGCAACCCTTCGTTTGCAATCCGGTTGATATTCGGGGTCTCGATCTTTGATTCGGAATTGTTGCAACCAGGATCGCCGAATCCCATATCGTCCGCCATGATAACGACAATGTTTGGATATAGGTCGCTATCAATTTCAGCCAGCGACGGTGTTGCGTTGGCGAGCGAGAAAGCAATTGTCAGGGTGCAAACGAGCTGGCCCGTCCAATTGAGTCGACGGGCTTGTAACTGGACTATTCGTGTTTCGTGGGGGCTCAACATCTGCTTGTTCTCGGCGATGATCGGAATCGAATTTTGTCAAATTAACTGGGACAGGCGGACGATGCCAGTCACTGGTCCTAGCAATGCCAGCCCACTCTTTCCCCGGAAAAGTCGCTAAGTATCGTTGTTAACATGTGTAACTACAACACGTTAGGAGCTATTTTAATCAACGAAATAGCATTAAAATATATAGCCATATATTTTAATCACTAGAAAAGTCGTTAAAATCTTGTCACGGTCCGATTCGTGAGCCGCAAGAGCATGTCCCAATGAAAGTCGAGCAATTTGCTGAGGCAAGACCTGGACGTATCATCCCTATCATGGGCGATGAGCACGCATTTGTTCCGGATCAGCTTCCGCCCGACTGGGAGTTCCCCAATGGGCTGTGGCCGCTGCTGGCAGAAGCTAAGCATCAAATTGGAATCCTCGAGGGACTGGGGCGTAATTTGCCAAACCCTGGGATCCTGCTGCGACCACTGGAAGATCGCGAAGCAATTCGTTCGTCAAGCCTGGAAGGTACCTACGCCACGCCAAAGGAACTCTTACTGTTCGAACTGGCTCCACGCGAGTCTCTCTCGGAAGGTGATCCTGCCAACGATCAACGTGAAGTGTTCAATTATCGCCTCGCCTTTCATCATGGGACGCAAAGTAGCCTTCCGTTGTCTCTGCGGCTCCTGAAGGAAATGCACGAGATACTGTTGAGGGGCGTTCGGGGGAAGGATCGCGCTCCGGGCGAATTTAGGAAGATCCAAGTTGCGATTGGTTCGACGCGTCGGTTTGTTCCGCCCCCGCCAGAGCAAGTGATGACTTGTCTCGACGCGTTAGAGAAGTATTTCCATCAAGCTGAACCGAAGTTTGACGCATTAGTGGAGTGCTTCTTGGTTCACTATCAGTTCGAGACGATTCATCCATTCAACGATGGGAATGGACGCGTCGGTCGACTCTTACTCGCGCTCATGCTTCAACAACGCTGTGAAATGTCGAAGCCTTGGCTGTACTTGAGCGAGTACTTCGATCGCTACCGCGATGAGTATGTTCAACATCTCTTCCACGTCAGCACGCACGCTAATTGGTCGGCATGGGTTGAGTTTTGTCTTAATGCAACGATCACGCAGGCGAAAGAGACCATCGAGCGATGTGAGAGAATGTTGGCGATCCGAGAGGATTTTAGCGCGCGGCTTGTGAAAGTTGGGGGTAACGTGCGGTTGAATCAGATCGTCGAATCGATATTTCATTCGCCATTTGTACAAGTCGCAGATCTTGCCAAGAAACTTAGCGTCACTTACCCGACTGCGAAGTCGGATTTGGAGCGACTCGCTTCAGCTGGAATACTGCAAGAATTACCGGGTGCCCAGCCTCGAACGTATTACGCCCCGGAAGTGTTTAACATCGCATACGAGTCGCTTACCGACGACTAATTAGAAAAGTGGTTCTTTCATTTCATTATTCATGCGACGCCATATGTTTTGCAATTCCTTGAGCATTGCAGGCTTCTCTCCGGCTCGGTCATTGTTCTCACTAAGATCGTTCGCGATGTTATAAAGTTCCCACTTCGGTCGGCTGCGATTGCGTTGCATATTTACGAGCTTCCAATCGCCGTGCCGCAATGCCATCTTCGCCCCCTGACGCCAGTAAAAAGTCTCGTGAGGAATGTCGGATTGCTTGCCGGTCAAATAGGGCATGAGATCTATGCCGTCAAGATTCTGCGGTATCTTCGCACCGGAAAGTTGTGCTGCGGTTGCAAACATATCGACGGAAACAACAGGCTTGTCGAAGACTTTCCCGGCGGGGACCTTTCCTTTCCACTGAACCATAAACGGCACTCGCAATCCACCTTCATACATCGTTCCCTTCTCGCCACGAAGGGGAAGATTACTTGACGTCAGTTCGCGAGTCGGTCCGCCGTTGTCGCTCATGAAGAAGATGAGTGTATTCTCTTCGAGTTGCTTCTCGTGGACTTTGGCGAGTACTGCACCGACGCTATCGTCGAGATTGGCAAGCATCGCGGCAAAGATTCGTCGGTGGATGTCTTCGATGTGCGAAAACCGATCCATGTACTTGTCTGCGCCTTGGAGGGGACTGTGCACGGCGTTGTACGCGAGATACAGAAAGAAGGGCTTGTCGGCATGTCGATCAACAAAGTCAACGGCTTCGCGAGTGAAAGCGTCGGTCAAGTATTCGTTCTCGACAACAGGTTGCCCACTGCGAACGATTGGATTATTCGCGTCGTAATCGGGTTCGTTGCCACCCATGTGAGTCGTATAGATCAGCCGGTCACTTAACCACCGCCCTTGGCCGCCGCCGGGAAGCGTTCGCCGCCGTAACATTGTCGTTACGCCACGATAAGGAGGTGGCACGAAGTAGTGTCCCTCGTGCATAAAGCCAAAGAATTCATCGAAGCCGTGACGATGGGGATGATAGTCGGCGGCACCGCCAAGATGCCACTTACCGATTAAGCCGGTCGTATACCCCTGTTCGTGCAGCAACTCGGCGATCGTCGTTTCTGCTTTCGGCAACCCTGTTCCCGGATCTTCGTTTCGAGCACCGATCGGATTGAACTCGTAACCAAATCGAGTTGGGATGCGTCCGGTCAGGAAACCCGCTCGCGACGGGCTGCAATTCGGCGCCGTGACATAGCCTTGCGTGAAACGAGTTCCGTTCGTGGCGATCGAGTCGATGTGCGGCGTCGGGATTTCGGCGTTTCCCTGGCAGCCCAATTCGCCATAACCAAGATCATCGGCGATCAAAAAGATGATATTGGGTTGCTTGCTGTTGGCGCCGGTAGCAGCCTGAAGTCCACCCCCAATCAAGCATAGGCATGCGAAGACGAAGGGACAGCGAACATTGTCGATCAATCGATAAAACATCGGCCACAATTCCTTGACGAGCGAGCAGCGGTTACTTCTTGTTCTTTTTCCGTTTCTTCTTCGGTCTCGAACTTGCTGGCGCAGCCGTGTTGGACTCGAAGTTCGCTTCGAAGTCAGGAATCATCGACTCGGCCTGGCGTCCCATCTCGGCGAAGCTTTCTTGGCGTTCCCGGACTCTCGCTTCTTCGGCAGCTCGGCGCTTCGCCTCACTGTCGCTTCCGAACATGGCGAAGGCAATCGCACAGATCAAAAGGACGCCACCGGAAGCGAAACTGAGCAGCAGCAGCGGCGATGCTTGCTGCTTCTGTTGCTTCGGTTTCTTCGCTGCTGGTGCGCTGGATGACCGCTTCGGAGATGCAGCGACGGTTGGTCGTTTCGGGTTTGCTTTGCGAGCAGGCGGTGGCTTCGCGGTGGTACTAGCGTTCGTATCGATTGCGAAGGCTGGCGCAACTGGTGGCGGCGGTGTGCGCTCGCCTTCGTCCTCCGGAGGCCAAATCGCTTGTGCCAATTCAGCCTTCAATACTTCGTCGTAAGCTGACTTTTGCGATTCGGCGAGCAAGCAAAGTCGCGCCGCAGCGATCTCATTCAGTAGCTTTTGCGACTCTTTCGCCTGCGGGCCGGCCGCGACGTCTTGGAGAAAGGAGGCGATTCGATCAACCGAAGCTTCGATGACGTCGGGATCAGACTCATACAAGTCGAGCGAGAGAAGTCGATAGTGATTGGGTGGCTGATGCTGCGGCGAAATGCCGAGCCACTTGTGGTACGGATCGAAGTCAGACATGAACTTTATTTATTGCGCGAATCGAGGCATAGCGTTGGATTCAGCCAGCCTAACCGATTCCCTTCAGGAAATCATCCAGCGCATCGTCGCCAGTTCCTTGGTCTGACTGGGATTCTGGCTCTTCTTTCATCTCCGAATCGTCGTCGGAAAACTCCAGCTCGCCCTCGTCATCCTCGAGCAAACTTTCAATTTCACCTACATCGGCCGGTTCGTCGGGCACTTGCTCCGGTTCGAGTACTAAGCCCCCTGAAAGCCGTTCACTCCACGCGTTGATCTGGTCGCCCGACATACCGACTGCTCGTTCGATAATCGATTGTGCATCACAAGAAGTATCGGGCAGTTCGGCACGAACGGCTAAACGGCCATCGCTTCCGTACTTGAAGATGACCTTCACTGGTTCACCTTGGGGGAGCTCTTTGGGAAGTCCTTGCACGACACACTTGCCAATGGCTGTCGCGCCTTGCCCGGCATCCGTACCACCCTCGACAACGTGAACCACGACACTCTTTTGGTCCCGTTTTGCCGTCTTAAAGAGGCTTGCTCGCTTGCATGGCAATGGCGAGTTTCTAGGGATCATGACATGACGACGAGGGCGGCCGGTCGTTGGATCGACTCCCATTACACCGAGGTCGTGCGAACTGACATTTTGAACATCGAACGATTGCTTGACGCCTTTGCCACCCGCCAGCAACATGCCCGCATAGATTGCCGCGCCCTGTGCGACGGCTTCGTCCGGCGAGAGCGAGCGATCAACTTTCAAACCGGACTCCTGTTCGAGCATCGTCTGTACCATTGGCATCCTTGTCGAACCACCGACGAGCAGCAATCGCGTTAGATCCGACCAAGTGACCTGCGCGTCTTTCAGCAGACGCTTGACTGTCATTCGAGTCCGATCGAGCAAACCGGCGGTGCGCAGTTCGAACTCCGCGCGGGTTAAATCAAGCTGCAATCGTTTCTCATTATGTACGAATCGAATCGTGGCTTCGTCACGAGCCGTCAGTGCATGCTTAACGCGAATCGACTCGTCGATCAGCGTTTCCGAAGCGGTCGTGTCTTTCCGCAGGTCGGCGCCATGCTCGTCCTTGAATCGGTCGTTCACCATTTCGGCAATGCTTTGATCCCAGTCGATGCCACCCAGATGCACATCGCCAGCGGTCGCGATCGCGTTGAATTTGCGACCAACGATCTCCATCAACGTGACATCAAATGTCCCGCCACCAAGATCGTAGACCAACACGAGTTCTCGTTCGTGAGCTTCGCCGCTCGTCGACAGAAAACCCTGCTGCACGCCGTAAGCAATCGCAGCAGCGGTCGGCTCGTTGATAATGTCGAGGACATCGATGCCTGACAGCCGTCCTGCGTCTTGAGTTGCTTTACGACGAGGCTCGTTGAAGTAGGCCGGCACCGTGACGACCGCTTTGGTGAAAGCGCCGATTCGCAGCTCGGTGTCTTGCTTGAGCTTCCTGAGAATCAATGCTTGAATGACTTCCGGTGGAAGTTGATTTCCGAGAATCGACCTGTGATAAAACCCTTCTCCCATGTCTCGTTTCGCGAACCGAGCAACTCGCTGCGGTTCGAACTCGGCCGCCTTGATCGCTTCGCGACCGACAACCGTGCCACTTTTATCGAAGAAGACGACGCTGGGCGTCGTCAACTCGCCCTCGTCGTTTGCAAGTGTCATTGGTTTGCCATCGCGATCCAGATGCGCGACGACGGAGTACGTCGTGCCTAGATCGATTCCGAGGGAAGGTTCTGAATGTTTGCCCATTGGTAAACTCTGATTCTGTGTCCCAAGCAACTATTTCCGTCATTATTTCACGAATACGCCGTATCCGCCAGCGTCCCTGGGATAAGCTTCCAGCTGTTGATCGTAAGTTAGAAGCGTTCTTCGCGATGGGCGATTGATGAAGTGCTTGATGTTGTGTAGCGTTCGGAGATGAAAACGCTCATCAAGAATGCCATCGTAATGCTCCCCGATTCGACGTCGCGCCTATCCGTCTTGATCGAAGGGACAAAAATCGTCGACATCGATCCAGCGGCTCAAATCGCCGCAGATAACATCGTCGATGCAGAAGGGCTTCACCTGCTGCCAGGCGTGATCGACGATCAAGTTCACTTTCGCGACCCGGGCCTGACTCACAAGGAAGACATTTACACGGCGAGTCGTGCGTGTGCGAAAGGTGGGGTCACGACTTTTCTGGAGATGCCAAACACGAATCCAAATACGATCACGCAAGAAGCGTTAGAGAGTAAGTTGGAGCTGGCCGCAGGGAAGAGCCTCGTCAACTATGGCTTCTACATCGGGGCGACTCCCGACAACACCAATGTACTCAAACAGGCACATCGGACTCCAGGCATCAAGATCTTCATCGGCTCGAGTACCGGCAACTTGCTTGTCGATGAACAGGAAGCACTCGAACGCATCTTCGCCGAGTCAACTCTCCCCGTGTGTGCTCACTGTGAAGACGAAACAACTGTTCGAGCAAACACCGAACGGTTTGCCGGCACGACCGATATCACCGACCATTCACGAATCCGTGACCACGAAGCCGCGATAATCGCGACCCGACGCGCTATCGACCTCGCGAAGCGGCATCAACATCGCTTTCACGTGTTGCACGTATCGACCGGCGCCGAGACTCCTTTACTCGCTGACCACGACAACTTGATCACGGCAGAGGTTTGTCCGCATCATCTTTTTTTCAACGTCGATGATTACGCGAGGCTAGGCTCATTCGTACAGATGAATCCTTCGATCAAGAACAAGGAAGACAATGTACAGCTCTGGCAGGCGTTGCTCGACGGACTGATTCAGGTCGTCGCAACCGATCATGCTCCGCATACTTTGGAAGAGAAACGTCAGCCGTATCCAAAGTCACCATCTGGGTTACCCGCGGTCGAAAACTCACTCGCGTTGATGCTCAACCAAGTCCATCAAGGCCGCTGTACGATTGAGCAAGTAGTGCAATGGATGTGCGACGCGCCGGCGCGTGTGTGGGATATTGTCGATAAAGGGCGCATCGCCGTCGGATACGACGCGGACCTTGTACTTGTTGATCTCGACAAGACCGCTGTCGTTCGCAACGAAGAGCAAGAAACGAAGAGCAAGTGGAGCCCCTGGCATGGTGAATCGCTGACAGGTTGGCCCGTGCGGACATGGGTAATGGGGCACGAAGTATTCCGCGACGGAGCGTTTGACGAGTCGCGTCGTGGCAGCGAAGCAAATTACGATCATGCTCGTGGCGGCTACTGGGCGACTCGATAGTAGCCATCACTCTCCGTGTGGTGATCACGTAACGTTGGACAGTGTCGTTCGTCACTCGGAGCGTGACGGCTACACGGTGATCCCAAGCTTCTTTGCTCGCTCGCGGAGTGCCCGTTGGAAGTAAAAGAACGGGTATTTTTTGGCGGCGGGATTCTGCCGCGTCCACTGGAACGTGCTCTTTACGAGTTTGAGCGAAAGTTGATCGTTGCCGACCATTGTTACCACTTTTGTGATAAACGCGAACTCTTCTGGTCGACGCGCCTTGAGGCCAGATTCAAGTTGAGTCTTGAGGCCAGCTACGTTCGCTTCGATGGTTGGTGCTTCGATTGGTTCTTGAGCAGCCAATGCTGGGACAAGCAAGGAACCGATAAGAACTACAAGAAGGATCTTTTGCATTTTTTAAACTCTTCCGTCGCGATTAGCCTACTGAGGGGTGGCGGCTTGTAAACGATCTGGCGTTGCGTAACAAGATCGTTCGGATCGTCAGGGTGTCGCTAGCAAGTGTATTTAGGTTGCCTGCTAGCTCGCGAACGAGTACCTTGGCAGCAGGATGAATTTGTAGGAGCCGATTGCTGGAGTCCAGGCTTTAGCCTGTTGTGGAAGCCTAAAAGGCTGTACTCCAACAGACATTTCAAACCGGCGACGGCGTAGGAGCGAAGCAGTGCTGAATGTACTAGGAAGACCAGCTCGCGTTTGCGACGGGACGACTCGCCGACAGGTTCTTCAGGCTGGAGGCGCAGGGCTTCTCGGGTTGTCCGTGCCAAAGTTGTTGCAAGCGGAAGAAGAGCTGCCGTTTCGAAATGCCCGCGCAAAGTCAGTGATCTTTCTGTTCTGCTTTGGCGGGCCGAGTCAGCTTGAGACGTTTGATATGAAGCCCGACGCGCCCGAAGAAATTCGAGGGCCGTTCAAACCAGTCGCGTGTCGAACGCCGGGCCTCTTGATCAGCGAACCTCTTTCGCGGTGCGCCGCAGTCTCAGACAAGTTTGCGGTCATCAAGACAATGACGCATGACTTCAACGATCACAGTGGTGGCGGGCATTATATCCAGACGGGACATCGCTGGCAGATTCCGATCGGTGGCGGATTTAATGTGACACCGAACGATTGGCCCGCGATGGGATCAGTCGTCAAGCACTTCTCGCAGCAAGTTCCCAACGACTCGACGCGGGAGATGTCGCCCTACGTTGTCGTTCCGAACTTTCTTGGTCGACTGCAAGACTACCGAGTCCAACTCCGACGCCCTGGAGAGACGGCAGGTTGGCTTGGCCGGGCTTTCGATCCGCTCAACACTCGCATTGATAAGAAGGATGCAAAAGATAACCCGTACTGGCGAGATTGTGCCGACGACGAGTTGAATTATCAAATTCAGGGACTTGAGGCGCGAGCGGACGTGACGCTCGACCGGCTCGACCAACGCAAGTCGTTGTTGCAACAGCTTGATGACCAGCGTCGTTTGGCTGAAGAGTATGGTTCTGTTCAGGCGTACGACAAATTCAGACAGCAGGCACTGGAGCTGGTTACGTCTGAAAAGACTCGCAACGCTTTTGACATCCGCAAGGAACCTGGCAAACTTCGCGATCAATACGGTCGCAATTTGTTTGGACAATCGACGCTGGTCGCGCGGCGACTGGTCGAAGCGGGCGCTCGCTTCGTGACTGTGCATTACGATTGTGTCGATGGTTACAGTTGGGATTCGCATCAGCATAGCGACGATGTCCAGAAGCACTTGCTGCCTGGGTTAGATCAAGCGCTGTCCTCGTTGCTTGTTGATCTTGATGATCGCGGCTTGCTCGACGAGACGCTGGTCGTTGCGATGGGCGAGATGGGCCGAACGCCCAAGGCGAACGCAAAGTGGGGACGCAATCACTGGAGTACGCTGTTTCCGGCTGTTCTGGCCGGCGCGGGAATCCGTGGTGGCATGATTTATGGCGAGACCGACAAGGATGCGGCTTACGCGGTCAGCAATCCAGTCTCGCCCGAAGACCTTGCCGCGACGATCTATCACGCGCTCGGCATCGATCCGGAAGCCCGCATCATTGACGCGCAGCGCCGTCCCGTTCCGATTGTCGACGGAGGCAAGCCAGTTCTCGAGCTGTTTGGCTAAAAAGCGAGTGCATGCGGATTCTGATTGTTACTCCCGCGCCACCGCGATCTCGCAAGGGCAACCGCATCACCGCGCTACGGTGGGCCAGTTTGCTGCGCGACTTGGGACATCGAGTTGCCTTGGCGGAGTCCTTCGTTCAGCAACCGTGCGATTTGATGATCGCTCTGCACGCCAGGCGTAGCGCGCAATCCGTCCGCCGATTTCACGAGGCGCGCTCGGAGGCCCCGCTGCTTCTCACGTTAACGGGGACGGACCTCTATCGTGACATCAAGACGAGCCGTGTGGCTCAGCAGTCTCTTGAACTGGCCGACCGTCTGGTATTGTTGCAGCCAGCAGGTGTGATTGCGTTGCCAAAGCCGCTTCAAGCGAAGGCTCGAGTCATTCAACAATCCGCGACCGGATTGTCCAAGCCACCGACTCCATTGAGTTCCGTGTTTGAGATCGCGGTTGTAGGGCACTTGCGACCAGTGAAAGATCCGTTTCGAACGGCGATTGCGGCGAGAGGTTTGCCTGAGTCGTCTCGCATCCGCATCGTACACATCGGCGCTGCACTCAGCAAATCGATGGCCCAGCGGGCGCGTGACGAGATGGATCGCAACTCACGTTATCAATGGATCGGCGAGTTGTCTCCGTCGCAGACGAAGCGAAGACTCGCTCGGGCGCGCTTGTTGGTGTTGAGTTCGCGACTCGAAGGCGGTGCTAATGTTGTCTCCGAAGCGGTCGCAGCTGGCACACCAATCATTGCATCACGAATTTCTGGATCGATCGGTTTGCTCGGTGACGACTATCCTGGTTATTTCGAAGTTGGCGATGCAAGCGAATTGCGTGTGATGTTGCAACGAGCTGAACAAGATCAACAGTTCTATGCCAAGCTTGAGCGATGTTGCCGTCGGCTGCTCCCTCTTGTTGAGCCCCGTCATGAACGCGAGTTGTGGAATCGTCTAATAGACGAACTCGATTAAACAAACTTTCTTTTCGACGAATCGCGAACCATCTAGGAAGAAGTTCGTCTATTTCTCTGTACGAAGGAAATAAAAGATGCGACGAGCGCGTCTTGTTCGTCGGAGGATTCAACAGATGATGTTTTTACAGTCGAGTCTCATAAGCTCAACATACAACGCGGGTAGGAATATCAGTGTGGATAATGAACAAAGTCCACTCGCGCTGCGCATGTGACACTCGCCCCTTAGGGTAAGGCAACCAAAGGCCTAGTGTCACAAAGACATCAGGCCTTTTTTCATGCGCCTGGTCGAAGCGCGGGCAACGCGACAATCCCCAATGCAAAACAGAGAGTGACGAATCTTGCGCTCAACGTGCGCAATTACGGATCGGTAGCTGAGAAGGTTTAGCGGCAGTCTGAAGAGCTGCAGACGAGGATTCGAGCGCCTCCCGATCCACTCGCGGAAGACGTCTGAGAACAGAATTCAGGAGCCAGAGGAAATGACTGTCCGGCAACGATTCAAACGCAGCCCCACATCAATCTGGGGTTGTGGTGTAGTGGTCGCACAGCGGTCTTTTAAACCGCACGGCGTGGGTTCGAATCCCTCCGGCCCCACTGAGTCGAAGTTTTCAGTAAGAAGTTTTTGGTGTTCAGCCAAAGAGACTGAAAACTGAACACTGATTGCTGAAAACGAAGCAAGCACTGGTCGTCTAGCGGCCAAGACACCGCTCCCGTAAAGCGGTTACGTGGGTTCGAGTCCCACCCGGTGCTCTTGAAAGTAGCAATCACGCTCCGAGTGATCAGCCCGTTGAAGTGCTAATGGCTAAATTGCAAGCCGACTTCATTGGCAGCCGAGCGATTGGGGGGTGGGCTCATCACTCGGAGAGTGATGGCTATTCTGATCTTTGACAATTCGGTTCAGCACCAAACGCCCATGCGGGCACCGACCGAAGGTTGGTCGGCGGTAGCCTACTGCCTTGCCATGGCGGAAGTGCGGGTTCAACTCCCGCTGGGCGCTCTGGTCTCACGATGTGGCGAAGTCTGGCATCGCACCAGTTTCGGGAACTGGGGACCGTCGGTTCAAATCCGACCATCGTGACTGATTCATCTACTGCGGTGTGGCCAAACGGTAAGGCGGTGGCCTGTTAAGCCAACGATTGAAGGTTCGAGTCCTTCCACCGCAGCTTGTTATTGAAATGTGCCCTTGGCCGAGCGGCAAAGGTTCCAGGCTTCCAACCTGGCGAGGCGGGTTCGACTCCCGCAGGGCACTCTCTTCGATCGGGGATCTGCTAATGGCTAGGCGGCCTGCCTTTGAAGCAGGAGGTGAAGGTTCGAGTCCTTCTCCCCGAGCTAGTGTAGTCGCCTCACTCCGTTAGGTGGACTCTTAACGAACTGAGAGGAGCGTGCGTCGTGGTGTGCCATGACGACATACGGAAGTCATCCGGCTGGATGAGGGCCCTGTCTTGAAAACAGGTGGCGGCAACAACCGCTTGTGAGTTCGAGTCTCACGGCTTCCGCTTGAAGTAAGTGTTCAGTTTCGAGTTTTCAGTGTTCAGTACAAGCTGACTGAATACTGAACACTATCAACTGAAAACTATTTCAGTCCTGTGGCCCAGCGGCAACGGCAGCTCTCTTACAAGGAGACGATCGGGGGTTCGAGTCCCTCCAGGACTACTTAAGTAGCCGTCACTTTCCAAGAGACGAGCCCTTAACGACAGGTGCTCGTCCTTCGGAGTGTGATGGCGACGGATGCCCAGGTACGCCAACCCGGCAGAGCGGTCTGGCTTAAACCCAGATGATTGCAGGTTCGACTCCTGCTCTGGGCACTGACGGCATATACGGCTCGGTAGGCAATTGGCAGACCACTTTGGCTTAGAACCAGAGATGCTGTGGGTTCGAATCCCACTCGAGCTACTCATTGAGGGATGAAGTATGAAGGCCGAAGGATGAAGAAGCCCAATCAATTTCATCCCTCATCCTTCCACCTTCGTTCCTGTCCTCGTAGAGCAGTCTGGAGTGCTCGCCACCCTGTCACGGTGGAGGTCGTGGGTTCAAATCCCACCGGGGACGCTTCTGAGAAGGAAGAAGTTTGAAGTTAGAAGGATGAATGATAGAGGCGTTTCTTCCTTCTGCCTTCCTCCTTCAACCTTCAAATTCGGCGCGGTACGCAAACTGGCAAAGCGACGAAGTTCAAACCTTCGTGATGTTGTTTGTGGGTTCGACTCCCACCCGTGCTACTTGTTGATCACTGGCCATTCGCATTTGGTCATGTGCCAACGGGTTGTGCTCCTCGCGGCGGGTTGTAGCCCCGTTGTCAGAAAACTGTGAGGTGGCGACGAGAGGTTCGATTCCTTCACAACCCACTGTGATGCTGAAAACATTTGACGCGGTGCGATGTTGGTTTTGCAGCGAGACTTTCAATCTCGCCGACGCGGGTTCGATTCCCGTCCGCGCCACTGGGAAGAAAGACGTCAGAGATCGGAAGTCAGAGGTCAGTTAGAGAATCTGACTTCTGATCCCTGACCTCTCAAGAAACATCGCGGGCGAGCCAGTGCTCAACCGGGCCTCATAAGCCTGGACGGATGGGTGCGACCCCCATGCCCGCCACTTGAAGAAAAGAAGTCAGGAGTCAGCGGTCAGCAACAGAATCTGACTACCGAACTCTGACTTCTCCAAACTCGGAAGGTAGCCGGATACGGTTCGCCGGGCCTCACTGCTAATGAGTGCCTCCGTCAGGAGATGTGGGTTCGAATCCCATGCCTTCCGCTATGTGGCGTAAGCTTCCAGCTTGCGAATCGACAAGCAAGATGCTCGTCGCCACGAAGATGCCTCGATGGTGAAATGGATAATCATCTCTCGCTTCTAACGAGAAGTTCCGGGTTCGAATCCTGGTCGGGGCGCTGTGAACGTTGAACATCGAACTTCCAACGTCGAATGCTGAATTACTTCGATGTTGGAAGTTCGACGTCCAGCGTTCGATGTTCAATATGGTGTTCGTAGTGTAGCGGCTTCGCACGCGACTTTGTGAAAGTCGAGGTGGTGGGTTCAACTCCCCCCGGACACCCTTAATGTAAATTCCAATTTCCAAATCACAATGACCAAGTAAAGGAGCGGAACGCAAAGGCCATGACGCACGTATTGCAACGCCCGACGCTGGTGCTGAACCGCAACTGGCAAGCTGTCCACATCGCGACGGTAGCACGCGCTTTGGTCAAGTTGTATCGCGGTACGGCTCGTGCGGTCGACCCGCGTGACTACCAGACGTACGACTGGGGCGATTGGGCGCAACTTCGTCCGACGGATGACGACGCGTTCGTCCAAGGCGTATCGCGACAGATTCGTGTTCCGGAAGTTGTGACGCTGACGGAATATGACGCGGTGCCGTCGGCGCAAGTCGCCTTCAGCCGCCGGAACATTTTCAAGCGTGACAAGTTCACGTGTGTGTACTGTGGAGTGCAACCGGGCACGGACGAGTTGACGATTGATCACGTAGTTCCGCGAGCCCACGGCGGCCAGTCGACGTGGGACAACTGTGTGCTGGCGTGTCTAGCGTGCAACCACCGCAAGGCGGATCGCACGCCCGAGCAAGCACGCATCCGGCTGCGGAAGCAACCGGTACGTCCGACTTGGAAGCCGGTATACGCAACAGACAGCGTACCGATCAAAAGTTGGACGAAGTTTCTCAGCGAAGCGTACTGGAACGCGGAGCTGAAAGGATGAAGTCGGAAGGATGAAGGATGAGAATGGCAGAATGGTAATTCACCCTTCAGCCGTCTCACTTCCTCCTTCCTTATAGGAGTGTGCTCCTGGGAGAGCAGGCAGCCTCCAAAACTGCCAGACAGGGTTCGAATCCTTGCACTCCTGCTTTTGAAGGTCGAGAGTCGAGTGGGAAGCGTCAAGAGCCGGAAGCATGCTCCGGCTCTAGTCACTCGGCTCTAGTCACTCCGCCATTTTGCCCTACGAGTGTGATGGACGGCACGGCAGACTTCGAATCTGTCAGACGGGGTTCGATTCCTCGGTGGGGTGCTGGAGAAGGTTGAAGTATGAAGGTGGAAGGCTGAAACATTCTGTTCATCCTTCGTATGACGCTGGAGCCAGACGGTAAGGCGGCTGCCTGCAAAGCAGCTTCAAGTGGGTTCGACTCCCACCGGCGTCTCTTTGTATGAAGTTTTAAGCAAGGGTTAGAAGTGCTGGGACTAGCAGCTCATTCGCCGCGTGTCGCGATTGACCAGTTGGTGATGTGTGTTCTGTGATGATTATGACAAAGGCATTGTGATCCACCACGGTTAGCTCAGAGGTTAGAGCACCAGACCACTAATCTGGCTGTCACGGGTTCGATTCCCGTACCAAAAACAGGCTCAAAACCTGTCTCCGACCAGCGTTGGAAAACGCAACAGGAAGCTGGAGGACGGCGAGCGTATTGATGAGTCGGCTGCTGTTTGCCAGCTCCGGCGACGTGAGGTGATTTGATCATCGGCCAATTGGCTGGTGTAAGACATCGAGCGACTGTCCGCGAGAGTCAAATCGCAGCAGCGTAAGCGAAAGCCTTGTAGTGCGTAGCGGTGTTGGATGAGTTTTGTAGGACGATGCGATTGGGAGATGTGAGGATTGATGAGTTTGGCTTGTCAACAAACGCATTGATCACGTACCAGCCTGCAAAGCAAATCAATCACTCAAGCGACACTCCGCGTTCACAAACGTGACTCGAAGTACGTTTCGCCGGCCGAAGGCGTCGTAGCCATCGCTCTCCGAGTGATGAGCCCGTTCGAGTTGAGGACAAACAACGGTTGATTGTTACGGCAAACGATGACGCGTAGAGCAGCTTCGAGATCGAAACGACTTAGAGTTTTAGAACGACAATTTACAGCGCTCATCACTCGGAGAGTGATGGCTACTTTGGAGGAGAAGATGATCCTATTTAGGCGAATCAAGATCCGCAGCGACGAGATCGGTCTGCTGTTCCGCGACCGAGAGTTCAAGGGCTTGCTAACGGAAGGCCGACACTGGTTGTTCGATCCGCTGTACAAGGTGCGAGTGCGCATCGTTTCGCAGCGTGACCCGTGGTTGGTTCACGACAAGCTCGACACGATCGTCAAGTCAGGTGCGCTCGCCGAGCGCGCAGAGGTGCTTGACCTGAAGGATCACGAGCGAGCATTGGTCTGGATCGATGGTCGATTCAGCGTCGTTCTGTCACCTGGTCTGTACGCCTACTGGAAGAACACGCGTGACGTGCGCGTCGAGATTCTCGACGCGCGCCAAGTGCGTTTCCAGCACGCCGAGCTTTCGGTGATGGCAAAATCGGCGCATGCGGCTCGCTTGCTTGAGATCTGCCGAATTGAGCGAGAACACGTTGGCGTCTTGTTTCAGGACGGCAAGTACATCGACACGCTGTCGCCGGGCTTGTACGCGTTCTGGCGTGACGTTGCTGTGGCCAAGGTTGTTGAGGTCGATATGCGTGAGACGATGTTGGACGTCGGTGGTCAAGAGATCATGACGGCCGACAAGGTGACGCTGCGTATGAACGCGGTCGTAACCTTTCGCATCGTCGATGCTCGACAAGCGGTCACGGTGTCCGAAGGCGCGCAACAGGCGCTGTACCGCGATGTGCAGTTGGCATTGCGAGCTGTTGTCGGTGCGAGCGAGCTGGATTCGTTTTTGGCAGCCAAGGATGAAGTGGCTCGTGAGCTGGAGAAGATGGTTCGCGACCGCGCGACGCATTTGGGTCTGGAAGTTGTCTCGATCGGAATCCGCGATGTGATCCTACCGGGCGACATGAAGGACTTGATGAACAAGGTGACGGAAGCCAAGAAGGCTGCCGAGGCCAACTTGATCGTGCGTCGTGAGGAAACGGCTGCCATGCGCAGTCAAGCCAACACGGCCAAGGTCCTGGACAGCAACCCGACGCTCATGCGATTGCGCGAGCTGGAGGTTCTGGAAAAGATCGCATCGACCGGCAACCTGAACGTCGTACTTGGCGAGAAGGGTTTGGCGGATCGAGTCGTGAACTTGTTGTAAGCGACGGGGCCCTGGAATCTGAGTAATTTGGTTCCAGGGCCTATCTTTTGTGTCGCCCGCGCTGCGTCATTCGCTAAAGAACGGAAACAATTTCTTCAACTCTTCGTGAGTCGGTCGGCGTCCGTACTCGCAGACTTCGAATGCTTCAGCGTACTTGACCGCTTTGCCAGCTTCATCGCCGTACCATTCGATCAAGGCTTCGCGATACTTGTCTGCGATTCTACCTTGTCGCCTCTGCCAGCTTGCGGTGGCCCATTCGCGACGGGCAATCGGATTGTCGGCGTGGCGTTGGCGCAATGTCTCTTCGGAACCTAGTGCTCCGCCTTCGTAGACTTGCGAGACCAACGCATCCACGGCGTCCATCTTCTTCTCGAAGACATCATCAATCGCAACAATCACGTCGGGATGAAACGGATTCGGCTTTTGAAAACCGTCTGAGTAGTACATGAAGACAGGATTGCTCTTCAGTGGCGGAACGTCCGGGCAAAAGAAGGGAACGGCGACCATATAGGCTGAATCTTGGATCAAAATTCCCGTGTAGCGATGATCGGGATGATAGTCGTTCGGGCGATGCGCGATCACGATGTCGGCATTCCATTCGCGAATCAGTCGCGTGATCTTCTGGCGGTTGTCGAGCGTTGGTAGCAGTTCGCCGTCGTGAATGTCGAGTACTTCGGCCGTTGTGCCAATGCGCCTCGCTGCTTCATGAACCTCCGCAGTCCGTCGCTTTGCAAGCGGTCCGCCCGCCATTCGCCAGTGGCCGATGTCTCCGTTGGTGACCGAAACTAACTTGACATGGTGACCTTGCTGCGCCCATTTGACGGCCGTTCCCGCCATCTTGAACTCACAGTCATCGGGATGCGCACCGAAGGCGATGATCCGCAGCTTGCCGTCCTCTTCGGCTCGTAGGTTAGACAGGAACGTACACGTAGCAACAGTCGTTAGGAGCAGAAGTGTGAGTGGTTTCATGGTGTGACTCCGAGGCCGGCGTGTTTCTTTGACTTGCCATCTTTGTGTGAAGTGGCCGCGTCTGAGTATAGGTGGTCCGTTTCTGCGACGCCAATGGCTCGTCGATGTCAAGAAACGACTAAGCCCGGCGCTGAATCACCGGGCTCGTCTGATCATCGGATTGTTAGGGCTATAGGATCTCGGCCGTTGTTGCTCGCTCGAATCCTGTGGGAGCGTTTGCGTATCGAGGCTTCCCGTGAATCCTTGCATACAACGCGATGTGAGCGAAGTGCGAGATGGCTAGGACAACTAAGACCATGCCCGTCTTGGTGCTGAGTAGCTCGATGGCTTCGACCAGATCGATCGCATAACCACCCATCTTCAGTGTGAGCAAGATGCAGCCGATGTGCAGCAAATAGAAACCGACCGACAGGAGATGGCTGAGCGAATCAGCGAGTTCTTCGTTCCCTTTGCAGCCTTTGGCGAGGAACACTCGTCCGTGGATGCGAAGCGTTCTACCAACCCAAACGGTTAAAGCGATGCCGATGGTGACGTAGAAGAGATGAGTAGCGGGCATGATGGTAATGGCGTCGAACATGATTTGTCTCCTTATTGTTTCTGTGTTGCGATGAAGGATCTTGATTGTGGTCGTCACTCTCCGAGCGACGAGCGCTCATCACTCGGAGAGTGATGGCTACTGTTATTCGACGTCTACGGTGGCGAAAACATCTGCCCGCTTGCTCGGTCCGTAAGAGGAGCGAACGGACTTCCGCCTTCAACGCGACGCGGTGGCTTCTTTCGACCCATGCGGGTGAAGATGAAGATGTTGAAGAAATGCATTACTCCGAGAATCAGAAGCACGAGTCCGACCTTCGTCGATAGAAACTCGATGCCTTCAACGATGTCTGTCGGCTTCGTGCCGTACTTCAACGCAAGGGTCACGTAGCCGAAATTCACCAAGTAAAAACCAACCACGAGCAGGTCGTTGATGGAATCTGCAAGTTTCTCATTCCCCTTCGTACAGTCGACCAGAAAGATGCGTCCTCGGTCGTGCAACGTTCTGGCCACCCAAATCGTGATCGCCGCACTGATGGCGAGATACAGCAGATAAGTCGTTGACATGATCATCGTTGTTCCCTCCAATGCCTTCTTATCTTTCCAGCGTCGTCGTTTGCCACTTGTCAAACCGCGATCAACCGCTACGGGTTAACAGATCATTTTCTTATGAACGAACTCGTTTCCGCAGCCGCGACCAAAACGAACTTCACATCGATGGATTGGTGTATCGTCGGTGCTTACCTACTGATGTCGCTAGCGATCGGATTGGTGGTGAAGCGATATGCGACCAGCATGTCGTCTTATATTGCCGCGGGGCAAAGTGTCGGCGTGTGGCTCGGCGTGGCATCGATGACCGGGACGGAACTGGGTTTGGTCACGGTGATGTATTCGGCGGAAAAGGGATTCAAGGGAGGCTTTGCCGCGTTTCACATCGCGATACTCGCGGGGATCGTGACTTTCGCGATTGGAGTCACAGGTTTCATTGTCGCGCCGCTGCGAGAAGCAGGCGTGCTGACGATTCCCGAGTACTACGGACGCCGCTACGGCAAGCGAACTCAGATCCTCGGCGGGATCATATTGGCAGGCGGCGGCATTTTGAACATGGGCTTGTTTCTCAAGGTTGGGTCGATGTTCATCGTAGGCGTAACGGGCTTGTCCAACGAGGGAATTGCCTTGCCGATGGTGATGACCGCTTTATTAGCACTGGTACTCACCTATACCGTACTCGGTGGCATGATCTCGGTAATCGTGACGGACTACATTCAGTTTGTCGTCTTGGCCTTCGGACTTTTGCTGGCGACGTGGCTCGCTGTTGCAAAGCTCGGTTGGGAGAACATCTTCGAGACCGTTGAAGCGACGATGGGAAAGGGGGGATTCGATCCGTTCGTCTCCGAAGGGCACTTCGGCGTCGAGTACGTTCTGTGGATGGCGTTTCTCGGCATCGTCGGATGCGCTCTCTGGCCGACGGCCGTAGCTCGCGCGCTAGCGATGGAGAGTACGGCAGCTGTCAAGCGAGGCTTTCGTTGGTCGTCGATTTCGTTCACCATCCGGTTTCTGGTTCCTTACTTCTGGGGCATCTGTGCTTTAGTGTTCTTTGTTCAGTACGAGCCAACACTCGCGACGGCGTTTGGCGTTGGGAGCGAGCCGTTACCTGACGACACCGAGCCAGCCAATGCGTTGTACGCGATGCCTCTATTTGTTGGGCGGCTCTTGCCAGCGGGAGTGATCGGAATCGTATCCGCCGCGATGATCGCAGCGTTCATGTCGACGCACGACAGCTACTTGCTTTGCTGGAGCAGCGTGATCGTTCAGGATGTTATCGCGCCACTTTCGCCGAAACCACTTGGTACAAAAACCCGAGTCTTATTTACCCGCATTTCGATTGTTGTCATCGGCATTTATATATGGATGTGGGGGCTGTTCTACAACGGAGGCGACGACATCTGGGACTACATGGCGATTACTGGAGCGATCTACTTCACGGGTGCGTTTGCCCTGTTGGCGGGCGGATTGTATTGGAAGCGGGCCAGTTCGACAGGCGCATTTTGTGCGCTGATCGCTGGTTGTTCCGCCATTGTTGGGCTAGGGCCGATTCGCGAGCCCGTTGCGAGATTGATGTTAGCCGCTCTCGGTCGAGACGTTTCTGCGGCAGCGTCGGCCGAGTTTCTAACGACAGCGCGTGTTGGCCTGGGAACAATCTGCTTCACGCTCGTCGTTTTCGTCGTGGTCTCGCTACTGTTTCCAGATTCCCCGAATCGTGAGCCGGCAAACTCATCGGAAGGAGTGGCCTAATGTCGTGGATGTTGCTCTGGAAAGTCGTCTTGCTACTTTCAATCGGCTGCTTTGCGCTCATGGCAGTGATTGTCACGATCGGCGGAGCGGTTGACGTTCGCCGTCTCTTTCGGCGACTTCGCGAAGACGAGGGCGAATGAAGTCGCCGCAGCTGTTCTTGGGTCGCCTCGCAGCATTGACAAAACGCTAGTCCCACTCGCCAAGCTTGATCCGTCGTTCGATGATCTCGCCGTTTCGACGAAGCGTCACATCGACGACCTGTCCGGCGTCGTGTTCGGCGATCATCGCGTTTAACGACAGGAAGTCACCAACTTTTTTCGTGTCGTAGGTAACAACTAAATCACCGACTCGCAGTCCTGCTTTGTCGGCTGCAGTGCCGGGCGTTACGAGCCCGATCTCCCATGTTGCGTTGTCGATCTGCGTCGGCGCAATTCCAAGAAACGCGCCGCGTTTCAGCTCGACTCGAGCGCCGAGCGACTCGCGCAGCTTGGCTTCTCCATCGCGAGTTATTTTTGTTCCGAAGAGGTCGATTCTCGCCGCATGTTGACATCGAGCCAGGTGAACGATGGCGTCATCGCCGATATCCATGTACATCAATCGTATGAACTCAAGTCGCGCTAACGTCTTCAGCGGGGCTAGTCCCGCTTCGGTGATGTTGGCTCGTTTGATTTTTACTAGCAGCATGTTTGGCATACCGGCGAGGTGGGGCAACCATTCATCATTGACCTTTGGACCGATAAACGAAATTTGTTGTACGTCATGTAAATACTTGAGCCATCGCAAGTCGTCCGTCGTTCCTCGCCAATCACCGTGGATCTCGATCGCAAATAGTGGTCCCATCGTCGACGAAAGCTCTTGGTGGTTGCGTGCAACGACGGCACCCAGCTGCTGTAGCTTGTCGAGCGCGCGTTGCTGTCGAAGGGCATCGAGCTTGTCTAAGGCGTCTCGGGCGTGTCGTGCTGCCGCCGTCACGCGTGCTGCCGCAAGCTGTTCAAGCGACTCCCGCGCCTTCGATTCGGTCGCTTCGTCTCCCGCCACGGCCAACTGCTGCAGTACATAGATGCCTCGTGTGGTAACTTCCAGACCATGCAATGCGATGCCCTTCATCAGCGGCTCGATCGCCGCGATGCCGCTTTCAATCAACTTCTTTGTCGCCGCATCGCGTTTCGTGAAACGCTCTGCACCTAGCTCGACGACCCAAGCGTCGATCTCTCCGGCGGTCGGTGGTGCATCTTGCGCAGCGGCAGGCGTACCGCGGTTGCTAATGATGAGTAGTAGAATGATCAGAGTTAATCGCATTCGACGTTCTCGATAGGGGCTTGTCGATAATGCATTTTGGCGTCTCTGCCGCTTCGACGCCAGATGAATACATCGCTCGGTGTCCTGAGACACAGGCACCGGACGGTTTCCCTTCCCGCACCGATCCGATTGGCCTAGAATGCGGCTGCAAGCTGTTTCGGCGAAGTTTGCGGGACGGAGTCGTACTCCATCCTACTTTGTTGCGGCTTCGCCCCCGTAGGAGATTGTGATGCGAAAACCAGACGGCCAAACGATTTTCCTCGCCGCCGCCGCGATGGTTCTCGTACTGGTTACGTATCTTGCAGTCTTCAATAATCGCGGTGACGCGGAAAATGAAGTCCAGCGCGGCAGGCCGATTAAGCTTGAAACCATTCCTTTCGATGGGACTCAGGCGTTTCAATATCTTGAGAAAATCTGCGATATCGGGCCTCGTCCGAGTGGCTCGCCTGGAATGCTCAAGCAACAAGAGTTTCTCACGAAGCACTTTGGAAATCTGGGCGCGAAGGTCGCGTTGCAACCGTTTGACACACGGCATCCGGAAGACGGATCGGCTGTGACGATGGCGAATATGATCATCCAATGGCACCCGGATCGGACGCAGCGAGTGTTGCTTTGTGCTCACTACGATACGCGACCGTATCCTGATCAAGACCGCAGAAATCCCCGCGGCAGATTCGTCGGTGCAAACGATGGGGCCAGTGGTGTTGCCTTGTTGATGGAACTTGGTCGACATATGCCCGCGTTGGAAGGTCCTTACGGAGTCGATTTTGTGCTGTTCGATGCCGAGGAGTTTATCTTCGACGCCGATCGCGATAAGTACTTCCTCGGATCGGAACACTTTGCTCGCCAGTACGTAGCCGCTCCGCCAACGCATCGCTATCGCGCGGGAGTCCTGCTCGATATGGTTGGCGACGCTCATTTGGAGTTCTATCAGGAACGCAATAGCCTGTTTCACGCTCGTTCCATCGTGAACGGGATTTGGAACACGGCGAATCGGCTCGGGGTGCGCGAGTTCATCCGGCGGCCGGGTTATGAAATCAATGACGATCATCTAGCACTAAACACGATCGCTCGCATCCCAACATGCGACGTCATTGACTTCGACTATCCGCGCCCGCGCGCCGCGAGCTATTGGCATACGGAAGCCGACACGCCCGACAAGTGTTCGGCGCTGTCTCTTGCTAAAGTCGGATGGGTTATGCTGGAGTGGCTCAAGGGCGTCGAACAAACTCGCGAGTAACCAGCGACCGACGGCGGACGACTATGTGGCCCCATCTCGTATTCGCGGCGTTTCTCCTTGGCGCGTCTGGCATTTTGCTTTTGGTCCACATGCGGGCATGGGGCCGTTCGCAAAATGAACAGCTTGACGAAGGCGCGCTTGATTTTCGGCGACGGCAGTTTCGGCGGCGGATGCAGGCTAGCGCGATGATCGGTGTTGTGGGAATCACGGTCGTCGTTGGTCTTGCTGTGACCGACCCGCTCATGACAGCCATCTTATGGTTTATTGTCCTGTCGCTGGTCGTGTGGATGTTGCTGCTGGCGTTCGCGGATATGGTGAGCAGCTTCTTTTACTACAGTCAGATTCGCGCCAAACACACCGCCGAGCACGCGTCGCTGCAAGCTCAGTTGGATCGCGTCCGGCAACGAGAAGGAAACGGTCAAGCCAAAGAGTAGGCTCCGGGAAGATGTCGATGAACACGGTCAATGTTACGACGATCATTTGTTCGGACTGCGGTGCCGAGTTGGCAGCGACTGCCGCGACGTGTCAGCATTGTGGTGGGGCGACTGCGAATCAGCCACCAAACGCGTCCAAAGAGAAGCTGAAGCAGCTGCTGGATCGACCGTGGGTGATCGTCGTGTTGCTGTTGCACGTTGGGCTACTTGGAATTCCGGTCTATTGGAAGACGAACTACTCGGTTGCCACGCGGCTGTTGATTGTAGTCGCGTCGATCGTTTACACGGCGGGGGCGGTTGGCTTTATCGTTATGATGTTGCGGTGGCTGATAAGTTTAGTATTTGGCGGTTAAGCTCCTTTCGCTGCGCCGGAATCGAGTCGTCGTAGTTCTATCGACTCCGTACTCATTGGATGT